>NZ_JBHTIA010000006.1:0-23248 GCF_042676625.1 Mucilaginibacter lutimaris | reverse complement strand
GATAGCTGCCTGCCATCATCCCGGTTATCATTTTCAACTGGTTCCCATCCGGCGTCGAGTAGGAATAATCGTAAGTATAGGCCGTTCCGTCCCTGGTCAGATTTTTAATGTTGCCCATCTTATCATAGCTTATAGCTGTTTCTGACATATTCAGCACCGGCGATACAGCGCCGGTTGAAACCCCGCTCTTTAACCTGTTAAGCTGGTCATACTGGTAGGTAAACGTCTGCACCGGCTGCGTGGCTGGTGACGTACTGCCGGTATTCAGGAACACCTGGTTGGCGATATTGCCGTTGAACTGCCCATTGGTACCATCATTATACTTGAGCTGCATGCTGAACAGTTGACTGTTGTCTGCAGGCGGTGTAACCGCAGGGTCATTGATCTTACTCAACCACCCGCGCTCATTATATTTGTATTGGATCGTTTGAAGAAAGGGCGTATACGGCGCGGTGGTCGTCTCCGAGTGCAAACGTTTGACGGAAAGCTGGCCGATCTCGTTGTATTCGTTCTGTGAGATCACCACCTCAGGCGCAGGGAGCGTAGCGCCCGTCTGCTGGGTGCTGTTGATCTTTCTGCCCATATGATCGTACGTATAACTGTTGGCTACCGCAAGCACCTGTACTTTTACGTTCGAGCTGTTGTTGATATTATGGTAACGGACCACCTTTTTAACCTCGCCGGAAAACAGGTATGCTGTCCTGACCTCATCATAGTTATTAGTATTTGATGAACCTGAAAGGTAATGCTGGCTGAACGTCTTGACGTTTCTTCCCAAGTCATCATAATACATCACATTCCATAGCATCCAACCTGTGCCTAAAACGTTGGAAATGCTTCCCGTCAGCAGTCCTTTGGTCTTTGTACTGATCTCCGTTCCTGTCGCCGGATAGGGGTTCGTGCCATTAAACCGGTAGTCATCATAATAATTAACGCTCAAAAAATTGGATATCAAAGAAGGCCAGCTATCGGAGGTATACCCGTAGCTTCCCGGCGCCCCTGTCGGCGACTCTGTGAACCATGTCTGTGCATCCAGCAGGCTCTGCAAGGCGCCGCGGTAATCTGTACCTGCAGTACTTGACGAGTGCTTGTATATCCCTGTGATCACCACACGGCCTATGGGGTCGTACTTCGTAATCGTGAACTCCTGCGGGGCCTTATTCCTTTGTATCGCGTCCTGTGTTGCTACTACCTGGTTCAGTTTATTATATATCAGGAATTCCCAGCCTTTGCCCGGCAGCTTCTTCTGCGTCAGCCTGCCCAGCGCGTCATAACGGTACTGGTAACACAGGTTATCCAGCACTCCCTGGGAGATACCCGTTAACCCGTCGGCGTCAGCTTCCGCCTTTGGCGGCAATACGTACGCCAGGTTCCCCCTGTCGTCATAAACATAATAGGTTGACAGCACCTCCATTGTATTAGATAAGGGTAACCAGTTAAATGCGCGCTTTAATACCGTTCTACCCTCTTTATCTCTGTATTCTTCAATGGTTCCGCCTCTTCCGCTTAGCCAGTTCTCATCTTTTGTTGTGGTCACCGAAAGCTGATTAGCCTCGTACCTGCCCGCATTCGCAGCACCACGGGTTAAACTAATAGTTTGGCTGGCCGTGGCCGTAGCTTTGTACAAAGCCACCAGCCTTGTATTAGCCGTATCTGTCAGCGCCAGCGTATTGTTACTGTTGTAAGCCGTCACTACCGTCCTGCCCCCCTGGGCCCGCGGCAGCCAGGCCGTGCCTGGAGCCCCCTGCTCAGTGACCCGGTTCAACGGTGATGCTTCGAACACGGTTGTCGCGTAAGGCGTTGGAATGGTCACATAGTTCTGATTGGTCTGTTCATAAAAGCCCTTTTGCGCGCTTGCCGCATAGTTACCGCCTGTATTCAGCGCATTCGACCGGTAAGACCCAGGTGCGCCCGATGCTGTATAGGGCAGGTAGCTTTTCACCTGACGGCCGTACTGGTCATACTCCATGCCCGTGATCACATCTTTATCCCCCAGTGGACTACCCTTGATCTGCACTGTTTGGACCGGGCGCCCAAGGCCATCGAAATACTGTACCGTACGGATCATCGAGCAGTTTGTCAGCGTAGATGCTGTTGGGTTGGTTATCCCGCTGTCGCGCGCCACATAGCTGATAATATAGTTCTTACTGATCGTCGCCTGCGGCAGTAAGGGCGTGCAGTTCGTCTGTGCCTGCGCCCTCCCTGTATATACGCTGAGCAGCAGCAGCGTAACCCCGCTCCATGAGCTAATCAATGACTTTTTATAGTTGGTAAACATTGTTTCTCGTTTAGGTTGTGATCGTTAAAAAACATTATCATAATAGCCTGTTCCCGGAAGCAGCATCAGCGATTTGGTCACACAGGTCGTCCCACCGCCCGGGGGAATCAGGTTCGTCGTCCCACCGCCCGTTTGCGCTGAAGACTCTACTCCTTTGCCGGCTACGATCGCCTCTCCACCGCCACCCACACCGCACCCGTTCTCAAAAGAGCCCATGGTTCTTGTACTATTATTTGCCAAAATAGTAACCGAGGTATTGCTATTGGTTATCGTTGGCGTGCCGTTGCTGACCACGGTGCTGGTCGTTATCCGGTAATTGACCACCAGATTCTGCGTGGTAACAAATGGTACCGTGTAACCCGCATCTGCGTACAGCGCCATCCGGTAGCTAGCGTAATTCTGCGGATTCCCGGGTGTGGTACCGGTCTGCTCGATACGCGCGTAGGGGATCGGAGAAAGTTCCGGCGGGCAGGTCCCGTTGGCATTGGCATAGTTCTGTCCGTTCGCTGCAATATCCGCCTGCGCCTGGGCGTTCGCGTCTGCTACGCTTATGGTAGATACATACATACTGTCTTTTACCGTATAGGTTACCGAACTTCCGGTACCAAACTGGCAGGGTGCCCGGTTGAACGGCTGGGACTGCGCCGTATTGTAATAATAGGTCACCCCCGGAATATCGCAGGCGCCCTGCTGCCCCGCGTAATTATAGCAGTAGCTCTTCAATATGTTCTTATCCTTATCACGGATCGTTTTAAGGCGCTGGAAACTATCGTACTCATAATAGGTTACCACACCGTTCTGATCCATACTGCTCGTCATCCCGATCTGCGGATCATACGTATAACTCGTCACCATCGCTCCCGAAGGCGCAAAGCGAACATCGTCCACCTGTCCCGGTATGCTGATCGTATAGGCCCCGCCGGAAACCGTTACACCTGTGCTCACCCACTGCCATATTCCGCTCACCTTCTGGTAATATGTTAACGTATACGCGCCATTATCCAGCCCGCTAAGTGCCTTACTGTAACCGCTCAGCTTGCTGTAGTGGCCCGTCTTACTGTCATCCGGCGTACTGCTGCCCGCCCCTTCTTCAAAGCTTTCGAAAAATATGTTCACCGATCGTGCGTTCTTTGCCGAGGCAACCGGATATTGACCGTTATACCCCCACTGGTAGGACGTCGGTGTATTGTCTTTCAGCTTTACCTCCGTAATGTTGCCCGAGGCGTACTCGAAAAAAGCTTTCTCCGTACCCGCTGTATACGACGCATCTTTCACAACCGATATGTTATCCGTTGCCGTCTTCGTAAAAGCGAACGTCGCCGGTGATGTCAGGAAATCAGCTTTGTTGATCTTCGACAGATAAACCTTGTTCCCCGACCCGGGCTTGTAAGCATAGGTGTTATACGTCGCATTCAAAACATTCCCGTTCTTTAGGTTTACCGTCTCTACCAACGCCAGATTGTTCTGCAAACGCATATCCAGTAACGGCTTCAAATCCGTGTTCGCAGACGAAAAGGCAGAAGCAAAAGTAGTATTGTAGACACTTCCTGGGTTCGTTAGATTTGTTCTGCGGGTATTGATGAATGCTTGCCGGTCCAAGCAAAGATCTTTATCATATTGAATCCATGTATTCTTCCGGCAAGTGGCATCAGTACAAAAGCCATAGTTCGCGGTGTAGTTGCCGGTATGGGTGTATAAAGAGTTCTCATAGGTAGTAATACCGTTATTGATATTGTCTTGATTTGTGATGCGGAAATCAGAAGTATACAAATACTTTGTTTCCAAGGTTTCACCTGTTGAATTATACATCAACTTTCGCGTTAACTGCCTGTGAAAAGGACTTTCAAAATAACTCTCCTGTTGCGTGGATACTCCTCCTTCGTTTGTGTAATCGTGGTTAACCACAACTGTACTTATCAAATGTCCTGTTTTCATTTCGTACCATGTAAATAGTCCCGACATGCCGCTCGGATATCCCCACCCCGATACAATAATGTTTGGAACAATAGTTAAAGCAGGGGTACGTACGGGATTATCTATGTAATTATTTTGGTACGTCACGTCACGAAGGACAACACCATTGTTGTCTAAATCCGCCTTGTAAATAAGTTGGCCCCTGTTGTAGCTATAAGACGGCGGCGGCGCAGGGTAATTAGGAATAGACAAGTAATCACAAATTTGGTTGCTGTTAATTTTCCTGCTGACGATATCGTCTGTAGCAGTCATCGCCTCCCCATCAGTATCGAAAATACTAACGGTAGATCCATTTCCTTGCTGGCTTGTCTTTACTCTTTTATAGCCTACGTGGCTACCTTGAGTATTATCCATTGGCCTTATACTAACAGGAGAAACTAGAAACCCAAGGTTGCCACTGGTTATACATCCGCCCGGGGGAGAATCTGTACTCGCCAGGCGCCATACCTCGTTCCTGATAATTTGAACGATAGCAGGTTTCCCAAACAAGACTCCGCTGGTTAGATTTGACTGACCTTCAGTATAATCATAATCGGTTACCATATCAGGGTTGCCATTCGTAGCAGCCTGAGTGATACTTTTGATGCGCAAACCACCGACCATAGCATTATTCGCAATCATTGCGCCTGCCAACATGTATACGTTCAGTTCAGCACCCTGTCCTCCGTAAGCATCGAATTTGATTAACTCCAAAGTATAAACACCAGGCGGATAATTCCTTGTGATCTCAACCGTCTGACTCAACTGTGCGGAAATTTGGTCCATGAGAACATGACTGCTGTTGTAAATCTTTAACTGACCAAGCCCCCCATTATTCCGGTTTGATAAAGAAAACACAAAGAGGTGATAATCCAGGGAAACTGTTTCAATGGTATCTTTAACACACTGGCAACCGTCAAATCCAACATGCATGTATTTAAACGGCTGCCGTTCCAAATTGGTTCCTGACGCACTCGTTGTCTTTATCTGATTCGCTTCGTAATCATAAACGTTATAGCCACCGGTTGGGAAAATAATTTTTTTAAGCGTTCCTCCGCGCATCGCCGGAAATGCAGGATCGCGGTTCGCGCCATTGACGACGGCATTGTTATTGGTATAGGTGCCTATTATAGTGGCGTTGGACGCGCCATTAATGAACCCCCAGTGGTCCTGACCAAAACTCAAACGCCTAGGGACCGATTCATCAAAATATTCGAATTTGTAAGGAGGAATCAGCTGAGCGGATCTTCCTTCTTCCTGGATACTTAATAATTTCAATCTTTTCTGATCGGTTGTAACGCCGGTGATATATTGCGGCAGCGGCGTAATCAAGTCCGAAAAATAATCATAGTTAAACCGAAATTTTTTAATAACCGTGACCCCATCTTTATTTAGAATGTCTATTCGGTATAGCGATTTCGCTGAGGTGTTTGCAACATCGCCGATATCCCTCGGAAAAACTCCGGAAAGATCTTGTCGCGGGTTATCGGAAGGGACAAAGTTAATCTGACAGTTACTCGACGTAATATTGCTTAATCGCACACCTTTAACATAGTTTTTGATAAGCTTATAACCCGCACTTCCCGGAATTCCCGCGGAAAATGAAAGCATGTGGTAACCATATTCTTCGGTCTGATAATTCAGTGTAATCGAATTTATGCCATCAGGCGATTCAATCTTGTTTAGATACCAACTGGAAATTACTTTGTCGAAACCTATTCCATCAGAGGTGCAAATGTTGGAGGTTTCAACCGGGTCAACGTCGGTCGTGGATGGTGTCGCGCCAAAATAGTATTTTACCCCGTCTGGGGTTGTCAGCGTAAATCCCTGTATACTCTGCGTGCTGTTAGGATAGTTATATTCAATTTTTATATCCTGTTCAGGCAATAACATCGGCATACGATCATCGTTGAAATAAAATTTGCCGGAGTAGCCATTGAAGTTGAAAAAGAATAAATCCGGTTCACCGTCGCGATATCCCATTTTGAAATCATCATATAGCGCCTGTGTACCGAATGCTGCCTCATATAAATAATTTCGCGCCCCATAGTCGCTAAAATATCCTCTTTTTTGGAAGCTGTTTACGGTAAACGCTTCATCAGGCGTTCCTCTGACCGACCTGGTAATGACTCCACCGGCATTCAATGCCCAACCGGCCCCGGTCCATCCTGCGGGCTCCATAGTTTTCAAGCCGCCGGCATGATAGCTCATACTTAGCGATAAGGACAGCGCACCGTCTTTTATCGTATACAAAGGAATACTGATCTGGGGTATACCAGTGTGTAAACTAACAGGGATATCAACGAATTTGGCCAAAGCCGCGGGGGTGGGTGAAGTGATCGAAACCTGGCCGTAACGACTGGCAGCGTCGGAGGTTTGTGCTGTGACATTTTTGAAGCAGCAAAATAATACTGTAAAAGCAAGGAGGCCTTTTAAAGGTCGAAAAAAAATCATGAAGATTAGGTTGGGGTTAAAAGAACTTAAGCGATCGTATTTTTGAAAAAAATCCGCAGTGCGTAAGTAAAGAGTATATTGTGATACATCATGTTGATTAGATTATGTTTAGGCGACTGCAATATAAATATTATCAGCGTAGTCGGCAAATTATTTAAATGTTACAGATAAGAAAAAAGTATTTGTGGCATTCATTACTTCAATGCGACATTTCGCACTATATCTTCGTCAAGACCGATTACCGGCAGGTGAAGATCATACTGGCACCAAATCCTTAATTAACCTTTCTACCATAAACAGCAATTTTAACATGAGGTATCAGCGTCATGATAATACCTTTACCTAAGGTGATGCTAAAACTTGCATGTTGGACTATTTTCCCTTTAGGGTCATAAAAAACACCCAGCGAGGAAAACGCCACCCGACCATTGTGGTAAGCAGTACCTAATGCGTTTAAGGCTATTCTTCCGTTGCTATGGTAAGCAGTACCTAACGCATTGAGTGCGATGCGACCGTTTTCGTGATAAGCGACACCTAACGCGTTGTAAGCGATCTTGCCATTGTCGTGATAAGCGACCCCAAGCGCATTGTAAGCGATCCTGCCATTATCATGATAGGCCGCGCCTATGTCGTTCCATTTAATCCTTCTGTTGTCGTGATAAGTCGCCATAAGTTATTAATTAGATTTACTTTTTTCCAGGCGCCCCATTACTTTCAACAATTCATCTGCATATCGGTAAATTTCGTCTAAAGATGACAGTTCATATCTAACCTCTTTCTTGGCTTCATCGAGTACGACCAGATACTCCTTTGAGCCGCCCAGGTACAGCCGGCAGATGGTTTTGCGGTTATTGTCATCCAGCAGGATCGCGAAATAAGACTGCGCATCCCGGTAAGTGATGCGTTTGGCGTCGGTGTGCTGGCGGAGCAGGGATTTGACGATGTAAAAGCCTTCGAGTTCTTCCTCGGTGGTAACAATAGCGGAGGCCGGGACCGTAGAGCTTTCTTCGGGTTAGGCTTCCGCAGCTTCGAGTTGTTTTTCTTGTTTGAGAGCGGACTGGAGCCTTTCGTTGATGGCGTCGCTGATCAGGACGTTGAAGGCGCGTTTAATGATGGGGCCGAATTGTTCTTTGATCCTGGCGGTCATCACGCCGGTATAGACCTGTTTGGTAAAAAAGGATACGAAGGTCTCTGAGGGTGTGATCAATTCTTTATGGAGCAGGTTTTTGAGCTCGTTGAGGTATTTAAGTTCACTGGCGGTATTGGTAATGCTTTCGACGTCGAAATAGGACTTATGGAACTTTTTGAGTTCTGCGGTCTCCGCTTCTTTGATCTCGGTGATGTTAAATTCGAAGAACGGCGTACTGTCCATTTTGTTCCGTTCTTCCAGGTCGGTATAAAAACGGTAGTTCAAGCCGTTGGTGAGCAGGCCGAACTTCGCCTTGGTGGTATGGAAATACCGGAACAACTGCGAATTATGCGGATCGAGCTTTTCCAAGTGATGCTTGCATTCGATGAGAATGGCCGGCTCGCCTTCTTTCATGATCGCGTAGTCGACCTTCTCCCCTTTCTTGATACCGATATCGGCGATAAATTCCGGGTTAACCTCGAAGGGATTAAATACGTCGTAGCCCAACACCTGGATGAACGGCATAATGAGCGCGTTTTTAGTGGCCTCCTCGGTTTTGAGCTGCGGCAAAAGTTTTTCAACACGCGCGGCTAATTGTAATATCTGGTCTTTGAAATCCATTGTTAAGAGATTAGGTTTAAATTTTAAAATCACTATCCGGAGCTGCGATTTGTGCTGCCATCAGCCTGAGTTTTCTTTTTTGGAGTTCCATATGATGCTTTATAGTAAGATCATAGTCATTTTCCTCATTTCCTCTTTTACTAACTAAAACGAATAATTCTATTCCGATAAGGAAAGAAAGCCAAAGAAGCCATACTAAAAGCGCCACAACAGAACCTTTGATAAGATTCACCATTACGATAAGCTCATCCAGAAATCCTGTTTTTTCGCTGATTTCCTTTTCCAGTTCTGACCGAAGTTTGATCAATGATGCTTCCTTTATAGATTTTTCTTTCCGCAATAAATTAAGCTGCTCATTCAAAGGGTTTAATAACCCAATATTTGGATTTGGGATGTAACTCACCGCTACGGAATTAATATTAACCACATTAACCGATTGTTTCGTATTTTTTGACGAATCCTGGGTACTTGTGATTACAGGCTGACTTCGACTTTGTGAACTGACCGACTTGATCGTTGGGTGGCTGGTGATATCAGCCATCAATATTTGTCTTTCACCTTCTTTATTGATAACTGCCTGGTCTAATTGCACGATCTGGCTTTTGATGTCTTTTGTCCTGTCCGGCAAGACTTTGTTGATCTTAGCATTCAACGACTCGATCTTACCAAGCTCTATATCTTTCTGGAAGATGATCTGATCAACGATAATTGACCCAATAAGCGCCATTGCTAAAGCAATGCATACCCTAAAACGATGCATGAGTTTATTGGAATGAGTAGCCAGGATAATCTGGCGTTCGATCTGAACGATAATAAAACATAACGTAGCCGCGCCAACTATCGCCCCTATTACTCCTGCTTTCATATAGCGCTCGGTAAATACATAACCAATAAAGGACCACAACAAGCAAACAATCAGCATAGCAGAGGTATACCGTTTTAATGCCTTCACAGCGACCTCACTCGAACATATCAGGATATCATAATTATATCCGGTCAGGAAACATCCAAATTTTACCCACCAATTTTTCATTTAGAATCGTTTTATGAGAATGTTATGATGGGATATAGCCGCTAGCCCATTCTTAAAACCCCGGGTATAGCTAAGCAGGATACCTTTACAATCGCCCTCACCTTTTGCTGTATTATCTTCAATCACGGTTAGTTTTGCCATATGACCGGCAGCGATGCTCTTTTTCATTTCAAGTTCTTCTACAATATCAACCATGCCGCTCCGGCCCCTGCTTAGGATATGATACTCAGTTTCCTGTATAAAATCTTCATAAAAAGTCTTTACCTTGTTTATGGTCCGGACAAGATCATTTTTAAGTGCATCAAGATTTTGCGCTAAGTGACTGCTATCCGGATTAAGCAAGGCGTCGTCATAACCTTTGGCTTCATGATTTCGATCAAGAAAGGCATATAAAAGCGCGATGTTGTTATCAGCTACGCTATTTGTTGTATTATCCATTTGCGATGTTGGTGATTCTGTAAAAAAATGAGAATTATTTTCGGAGGGCTTGTTCGCTATATGTTCGATGAACACATCCTCTTTGATCTCGGGTAATAAAATTCCTTCCGTATCAGAATTAAGCAGGATTTCGTTGGTTTCTGCAGCAAAAGGTTGTTTTTCCTGCCGCTTAAAAAGCTTAAATACATTCATAATCATATATTTACAATAGGTACCTTGAATTTACTGTGACCACGATGGTGGCAGCTTTTACAAAGGGTTATCAGCAGATGATCTTCATAATCCCAGGGAGGTTTGAAACAAGTTGCTTTTTTTATAAAATGATATTGACGATGATGGACCTGTAATTCATCTCCTTTACTACATACGACACACTTATCTTTGTCCCTGGCCAATATTTGTGCACGTCTTGCTCTCCAACGGGGATCAAAAAGCAAACCTCCATAAGTTCCATGACCGGGTATTTCAGGGTTAACCTTTGTTCCGACGGATTCCTGTATTTCGTTTTCCTTTCCGACATTAGCGATTCTTCGCGATAATACGATAAGAGGGTAGCGATATTTATTCATTAAGGTTAGGTTACTGGGCTTATGACAATCAAAGCAGTTATATCACAAACCAAAAATAACAACGCATAGCTAAAAACATCTACGGGAAACCGTACTGTAAAACAATAAAAAAACCCGGCATTTAACCAGGTCTTTTACAAACTCTTTAACGCTTGTAATGTCATCACTGTAATTACAAAATGCTAAGTTTACAGTCTCATAAGACTATTTGCTTAACTATTTACTGTAGCCTTTCCCCGGTTTGTGAACATGCGGCGGTAAAGTCGGATGCTTCGGTTTGTTTGGCGGGTCAACATGCCGTCTCCTGTCATCAGAACCGTCTTCCTTCTTGGGCTTTGGCCCAGGTTTAATTGCTTCTATATTTTCCATGATTTTAAATTGTTTTATGGATAAAATTAACCAATCAATCTGAACCTCTTTTAAGGTAAACCGTAAAGACAAGACTTAATTGAATTAAGTTCAATCTACCTGCTTAAGCGTTTGTGCTTTGCAGCCTCGACACTTTCAATAAAATTAAGAACCGCCTCTTTGCTCAGGCCGCTTATTGAAAAAACGATCTTCGCGCCGCCATCTGAAGCAATAGCGCAAACGTGCCGTCTGCTTGCAAAATAGGCGATGATCATGACCACCGCAACAATCGCAAATAAGAACACTAAATCACCGCCATTCGCCATCATTGCAGCAGCCACTAACGCACAAACACCCGCAAAAACAAAAAGAACCGGATAACTCAGGTAAGCTACCTCAGTAGAACTGATATTCTCCAGCATCATCGAAGTTGTTTGCGAATGTCCCCATGCCTTGCTCTCCGTCAGCCGGATCCGGTAATTGGTTAAAATGACCGCATTGCCATCGGTCGTCATTAAAATTTGCTCTCCTTCAAAAAGTTTCATTGCAGAATACATAGATGTTTAAATTAATCAGTAACCGTAATAGGACTTGTGTTTGATACTGGCGGTCACATCGTATTTTTTGATCGCAGCGTTGATCTCGGTGCTCATTTCTGTCTTCCCATGATAAATAAAATCAGAGTATTTACCCTCTTCACCCATTTCACCAATAAGTTCAGAAGTGGGTATTTCCGTGGCATGCATAATAAAGCCGTACTCATCAACAAATTCAACCGTAATCGTACCCCCGTTATAATTCTCACGTAAATCATTCAGACCGTTTATCATGAGCGTATAGTACAAAAAGTTACCCCGGTATAATGCTTTAAGCGAAGTGTAAGCCCCGGGTTTTACAAAACTTAAACTGCTTGTACCAAAATCTTTTTCTTTCGGCCTGGAGACCTCGAATTGTTTTATCTCCTTACTGGAAAGGTCTCCGATCTCACGAACCTCGTTATCAATAACCCTGTAGATCTTTTCGTTGTGGACAAAAGTATTTTCGCCGATCTGCGTATCTGAAGTGCAGGCACCAATCAGAACGGTACCTACGAAAAAAATGAAGTAAATTTTGGTTTGCATAGTTTAGGTTATGTTAGGTTGCTTTTAAGAATTAAAGCCCACATTTACATGCCGAACGTTCAACGTACTCTTTGTTGCCGCCTGAGCTATAGTAGTAACAGCCACCTTTAGGCCCTGAAAAAAGCTGCTGTCCACTTTTATAAGTACCGCAATCGCCATCATCGTTCTGTGAAGCAGAAGAAGGTTTGGAGCAGCCCCAGTGAAGCAGGCAGATCAGGATAAATCCGGCAATATTTCTTTTCATGGTGTAAAATTTAAGTCATCACAAATCTATTGCACAACCCATCAAGCTGCTTACGGAAACCCGTACCCGGTCAGGATTTTTGATTATCGTTCCGGGCCGGTTCCACAAACCAGCTGGCCACATAAGCCGTGAACGTCCCGAACAAACCCACCCCTGCCGTCATCAGCACCGCAGCGATCAGCCGCCCTTCCGTTGTTACCGGAAATTTATCACCATAACCCACTGTCGTGATCGTCACATAAGACCACCAGATCGCATCTTCCGCTGTTTTGATATTGCTTTCCGGCGCTTTTTCCACCTGCAGGATCGCGATCGAACTGAAGATCACCAGCAGCAAAGCCAGGATACTCAGCATGGTAAAAGCCCCCTGCGCCTTATTTTTAAACACATGCCGGACAAATGATTGTGTCGAACGGAACGCCCGCACCAGGCGCAGCAGCCGGATCAACCGCAGCAGCCTGCCCGCACGCAGGAAACTTACTGCCGGCAAACTGGAAACCAGGTCGATCCAACCCCATTTCAAAAACCGCCATTTTTGCTCAGCCTGGTAGAACCGGGTACAGAATTCCGCGAAAAAAAACACACATATCGTGTTATCGATATAGGTCAGCAACGCTGAAGTTTCCGCAGGCAACTGGTAAACCGTATCGACCAGTAAAGCGAGTAGAACATATACCGACAGTACCAGCACCACCAGGTTAAGCATACCCATTTTCTCACCCGCCTCTTGTTTCCCTGATGTATCCATTTCCGTGTTAGTGAATGAACTGTACGGAAATGCCCGGCATCAGCCAACGGAGCACCAACGCAAGACCCGGCGACATCAACAACGCAAACGCGATAAGCAACACGGATTTGATCAGGAAATAATAGGTATTGCCCAGGACCATTTCCTCCCGTTCTTTTTTGATACCGAGGCCAGCAACCGTAAAAACGTGGGCCAGCAGGTAACACAGGAAAAACCAGACGATCCCCAGCCCCATGAACAAAACAGCGGTCTTGCCCAGGTCGGTCATGATCCCCGCGCCGGCGTTCTTTTGCAGGATATCCGCCGCTTCCGCGATACGGCTGGTCGCTGTCAGTTGGATCAGCATCCCCGAGATCAGCAGACCTGCAAAATAAAGCCCATAACCTGGTTTGAGCCTGAAGTCTTCTTCCCCTTGTTCCCGGATCTTGCGGAGCATGAATTTGATAAGCGTCAGTAAAAGGACCATGGAAAAAGGCCCTGTCAGCAGCAATACGATAAGTTTGTTTGTGTTCATGGTTTTGATATGAGTGAAATGCGCCAGTAATCCAGGTTATTGATATCATTAGGCAAGAGGCCAGGGGCTGACTTGGAAGTCGTTTCCCAAAGTACATAGCGTCCCTCAGGACCCTCATAAGCTGCCCCCTCATACGGCAGGTCCACCCCGATCAGGGAATGGCTGTAGGGTGTGCTGCTGAGTAGGGCTACATCATATTTATAGTGGCTCAGCACCGTAAAGATCAGCAGCGTTCGCGTATCGCAATCGCCGTTAAGGCCCGCCAGGAATTCGACCGGCGTATTGATCCCGAACCGCTGGTTCGCATCGCACCGCGCATCTGTCCTGCCCAGGTATCCGGATATGAACCGGTCATGGTATAAAGAGGAATCGCATTCCTGGGGCAATACAATAGCATATGGGATATCCTGTACCATACTCACGAACATTTCCGCAAACTTTTTACGGTCCAGCTTATCCCGGTCCCTGATCCTATCAAGCATTGCGTACAGCCCCTTCAGTTGTCTTTTATCCTTTGAAAGAAGCTTTTGCAGCATCATATCATACGCCACTTCTCCCTCCGCGTCCACAGCCAAGTCCTGTTTATACCGGCCGGCAGCCCTCAGGGCTGACTGACTGACCGAATATTTGCCCTCATATACTTTACCCTCATAATCGCTCCAGGACCGGAGGTGTGTGATCAACGTATCTCGAGAACCCGGAACAGCTTTTTTGGTGACACGTTTTTTCAGAGATTTAACAACCGACACCGGGTGCTGATCAGTCTTTTGATGATAGGTACTGAAGAGGCTAAACAGGAAGAGAAGTGCAGCGAAACCGCTTACCAAGACAAAGATGCCCGACCACCTTTTTACAGAGATCAGCCAAAGAAGAAGGAATAACAAGCCCACCGGCCAGATCCAGATCAGTTTCGGCAAAACAAAAATTAGGAATAATAAGCCGAACACATAAGAAAGGCACCCGGCATCGCCCGCCGCTTTTACTGACCGTTTGTCATAACCATAGCGCCTGCCTGTATATCCCGTACTTTTAGGCCCCGTAGCCGCCCAGTTGCTCCAGTACGTTGAACCGTCAGCATGATAATATTCCCGGCGCTCATAGCGGCCTCCCTGCTCGGTCTTAAAATCCTTTTTTCCTGTCGGCCCGTAAAATTCCGTGATCTGGCTTTCCACTTCCACGTACTGAACGATGCTGATGTATCCGTAAAATATACCGGAAAGCGTTCCGAAGCTATCGCCATCATCTTTGGTCACATCCCGCACTGTAACGGTCGGGATAACCAAGTCCTTAATTTCCAGCAGGTAATGCCGGTTCCCCCAAGGACCGCTCACCGTAGCTTTAACCGGCTGCGGAACCTTTAAATTTATTTTGGGACCGTCAAAACGTGCCCGGAAATGTGGCGGCATCGCCTCGTAGAAAATATCATCCTGTTTAATATGTGCGCGGACATCGGTAGGCTTCAGGTTATAGACAACCTCTTTCAAAACATCAACTGTCAGGAACTCATCCTGAATTCCCCGGAATTTCATAACCAGTTCTCCGCTCAGGTAATATTTTTTTTCACGCGCTGCCCATTGTTTTCTCGTACTGGTCCTTTGACCTGGTTTAGGTTTCACCGGCTCCTGGACGGGCGGAACTTTGTTAGCCTCCGCACGTTCCGCTTCCTTAAACGTGTCATAGATAAACCTTTGCTCACCGTTTCCGAGCACCTCCCAAGCTTCATTGATTTCCTTGATCCTGCTCTCACAATCCGGATCATTCGGATGCAGGTCCGGATGGAACTTTTTGGCTTGCGAACGGTATGCCGCTTTGACCTCGGCAGCCGTCGCTTTGACCTTCAGCCCAAGCACCCGGTAATAATCTTTGTTAAAATCCATCACCAGCCCTGCTCCTTCTGAAAATCTTCATGTGTACCATAGCCCGGTTCGGGAATTCGGTTCCAATTGTAAGGCGCATCGGTATGCACCTCATAAAAAGCAACCTGTTTTCCATATCTCCCTAAAAATATGGCGCTGTAACGTTCTTTAAAGCCCAGGTAAGCAGATTCGATCAGCTCGTGATCGGCCTGCTTTTTCAAGAGGTAGTAGCGCCCTTCACCGGAAATGGAAAGGATCAGCACTACAGGTATCCCAAAAAATATCATGACCAGCAGGCAAATCAGCCAGGAGACCGGGTATCTGCCCGCCGCTTTGATCCGCTGCAGAAAAAAATCAGAATTGTTGATCTTCAATAGTGCTTTTTCGTTGTCCGTGCTGATGGTTGCTAAAATAGCCGTAATTTCTGCATCGTTCTTCGCCTTGAGCGACACCGCTGCGCCATCATCCGCGAGGGTACTCAGCTCAATTGCACGCCGCTTTAGGCGCTGAAGATCCGCCTGATAAAGTTGCTTGTTCCTGGTCACGAACTGTTTAAAAAGCCCGATACGATAGCGTTCGATATCCTGGTCTAACCGGTTTTCCAGAAAATAGATCCTGACAGGCTGCGCCATAAGGAAACTGATCATGATCACAAAGCAAGTCCTGGTGACATTGCTGGTGGTCAAGGGGCTGCTCTTATATCCTCTTGGCAATCTTTCCTTTGAGAACGTCTGGATCAGTAAAAGATAGATCGTTAAAAACGTCAGCGAAAAGAAACCCGACAGCAAGACCTCGGCATACCACTTGTGGAACATCAGGTCGAATGCATAGAAAACCGATAAAAAGCTGATGATCGCAATGCAGATCACTGTCAGTCCGCATAAGAAGAACTTATCCATATTATCCCCGCCCGACCGCGTCAGAATCTGGTAATCGATGCCGATGAGGCTGACGATCGTTCTACTTGTCGAGTGCTTTTTCATCATTGTTCAGCGATATAATCTTCGGGATGTTCTTCAATATCCTGCAGCTTCTTATCCTTCCAGGCATCTATCGCTTTAGCGCTCAACTCGCTCTGCGTTTCCAGTAACTTGACTTTTTCCTTCAGCATTTTCAGCACTTCGTGGTTAATGACCAGGTCGCGTTCAATACCTTCTCCGTCCGGGTAATAATTATGCTTGATCTCGATCCCCTGGTTCGCTTTGATGAGTTCCTTGATGTTTTCCTCGAGGTAATCATAGGGACTCTTTATCAGCATTAATTTGAAAAATATAGGCGTCAATTCGATGGTCATGAATAAAAGTGTCACAAAAATGGAGATGATCCATCCAGCCTTTTCATGCGCCAGTTTAATTCTTTCCAGCAGCCCGTCAAGTCCCGCGGCGACCTTATCAGATTCCGCGAGCTTACGGCTTCGCTCTTTCTCAAGGCCATCCAGTTCGCTCCTCACTTTTTTAAATTCCGGATCGTTTTCAATGGTTTGTTTCTCCTCCTGGTTTTGTTTACGCTGGTCAATAAATAACAAGCACTTTCCCTTACAACCGCCATGGCTGTTTTCCCATGCTATTCGTGACCTCAGCGTATCGCTGATCACATCCAGGTCATGGATACGTTTAAAAAAACGTTCCTGGGTTAATTCCTTCTTTTTGATCTCCCCTTTAAAGATCGAGTCGATATTGGCTTTATACAGCTGCTGCTGCTGGATCTGCTTTTCATGAAGGGCCACATCGATCTCTGTCTTGAACATCCTGATCTCAACCGGCTTGGAAATGGTCAGCGCGATGATCGCGCCCATGATCAGCCTGGGAAGTGCCCCCACGAGTTCCTTACGCGTAATGGCTTCCGTACCATCACCTTTACCCGTACTGGTCACGATAAACCGGTCGATATTAAAAATTATAGCACCCCATATCAGGCCGAATATGCAGGCCTTAATGGCGGTGGCGATATCCGTCCGGTCATACGAGCCTTCAATTCCCGAAACCGTCTGAAAGGAGTCTATGGCGTTACCTTTAGGTTCGAATATGGTGTAAAAAGCATATCCACCTGCTATCGCCGCCATTACACCTGTAGCCATGATGATCCCACCGAGACATACATATTTAACCTGGTCACCATACGTGCTGCGCTCCAGAATATAACGGTCCGCGCCGGCCGCCTTCCAAAACAAGCGCATCAGGCGCGTTGAGCGCTTGTGTTCGTAAAAGTTATTTTCCATATTTTATTTTTGATGATTTTATCGCAAAATGCATATTGACAGTTCGTATCCTTGCCCCCCCCCTGGGTACCGGCGGCGTAGAAAATTTGTTCACAATGGCCGGCTTGTATTGAACCGAAAGCGGTAATTCTATTACTTTCATCACCGCAGTATAATCTACCTGTCTGTCCAACAAGGTCTTTTTCAGTTCGATGGTAAGCCGGTGCTTTCGCCAGAAGCTACTTACCTTCAATTTCAGGACGGACACTTCGCCGGGAATAGCCATATAGGCAGACCCTTTTGGCCGACGGCTGCAAAAACCCAAAGCTTTAATGCTTAATTTTGTCGCGTTTATACTTTCCCAGCTAATCAATAAATAGGGATTTTGACCAATGATGACCTGTTCATAGAGCAGCTGCCGTAAAAACGGCTTTTTAATATTAAAAAGCCTGGTGAACTTATTGGTTTTCATATTAGCAGGAACTAATCTTCAAAGTGACAAAGCGTTTTTCCATCACCCTTCGCGTTTTCTTCCGTGATCTTAATGATGCGGTAAGTACAGTTTCGGAGTCCACGGCAATTTTCTTTCAGATGATATCGTTTTGCGCCGCGGCTGTCGCACACATATACCATTTTGGGTTCATGAATTTTACATGCCAGCAGAAATAGGCATAAGGCCACTGTTCTCATATTCTTAATTGCGATAAGGTTTAGGTACTTATAATGCTTTCTACAATTGCATCAACATCCCAAAAATACTTTCCGGGAAAACGGAATAATTACGGTAAACCGTAAAACGGAAATTATTTAAATAAATAATTGATGAACAATATGCCAATCGACATATGGTTTGGAGTTAATCGATATCGATCAAATGATGCCCTTGTCCTTACAGTAAGCAACTAGCTGCTCATTTTTGGAAAAGCCGAGCGCCTCCCTGATTTGGTTAAAACGCTTTTCCACGCTGCTTAAGCCCGACGGACTGATCTTATGTTCAGCCAGGTAAGCCGGTATATTCTTTTGCAGCACCCCTTTTGACAGCAGCGAGATGAGCGTCACATCGTAACCGGTAAAATTGTAGGCATTCTTTTGCCTGATATCCTGGCGAAATTCCAGCGGATAATGGCGCTTGTTTTTGGCGATTGCTTCAATGGCAGCCTTCAGTTCCTGCGCGTCCCTCCGCGCTTTTCGCACAAAACCGCTGACCTCCAGGCGGTGAAACAGCTCACTGATCACCACGGGGTTCTGTTCAGCAGAAAAAACAAGCACTTTCAGGGAAGGACAGATCTTTTTGGCCTCTTCGATCAGTCCGGCACCCGTTTTGATGACCTGGGGGGAGCCATCGTCTTCGAAAGAAAGGTCCGTGATCAGCAATTCATAAGGTTCCCCGCTTGCCATCCCCTTTCTCACACGGGTCAGCGCGTCGTCGCAGTAATACGTATAATGCGCCCGGTCGATTCCCAGGTCGGAAAGGGTTTTTTGTATAGAGATACTGGCACTTTCGTGGTCTTCTGCAATAAGTACGTTTTTGAACATGATTAATGGTTTAGGTAACAGGAAACGACAACGTGATGCGAAGCCCTTTCCCGGTATGCTCATCAAAATTAATATCGCCGCCGATCGACCGTATACGGTTTCCCGTATTGGTCAATCCGTTATTCGGCCGGAAATCATTTTTTAATCCCACCCCATCATCCGAATACAGGACCTTTCTCCCCTCACCTGTCGTTTCCATCTTCAACACGACAGCGGCAGCCCCGCTATGCTTCTTCATGTTGACCATCAATTCCTGCAGGATATGCTCCAGTTCATACCTTGATGTTTCCTTGACGTCCCGCCAAAAGTCTTCGTCATTGCCGACGAGAATAACTTCCGTGCCGGGCGTCGCGAACGAAAAAATGATTTCCGCGATCTTATCGTGGAAGGCCTGTTCATCATGCCTCGAACTCTCATAGGATATGTCCCTTGACTTCTCATAAAGCACTTCGATCTTATCCAGTAAAGCATCCCGGTCGACCTCTTGCCGGTTCTCCACCTCCGACATCATCCGGTAAAGCCCGTTGGCCACCACGTCGTGCACCTTCTTGGAGGTTTGCAAACGGCTTTCATTGATCCTGTTCTGTGCCTCCAGCTCCATGCGTTGCTTCCGCTTTCTGAACCAGAAGAGCGCCAGGGCGGAACCTCCAAAAAGAACCAGCAGGGTGCCGGCCAAAAAGATCTGTTGTTTAACAATCTGGTATCGCTTTTCATTATTCTGTTTTTGCAGTTCAAGCTTATCCGCTTTGTTTTTTTCTGCATCATACCGGATCAGCGCGAACTGGTTTTTGGCCGCGTTACGGGCGCGTTGAATGCTGTCCGCTAATTGCAGATACTTTGTAAAATAGGCTTTTACCTTCCCTTTAGGACTTAATTTGATCAAAGCAGGCAATGCCTCCAGCTGGTCGTCCGGGCTGTTGACCCGCTTAGCAGCCGCGTACCAGCGCAAGGCGTAATACAAAGCCGAATCCCGGTTGATCGCCGAATAATAACGCGTCAGGTGCACATAGCTTGCATTCAGGCCCCAGAGGTCATTTTCCCGCTGCCGGATCCCCAAAGCCAGTAAGAGTTCCGGCGCAGCACGGTATCCCGGGTCGGCAAGCCATTTGGTCAGCGCCATATTGGACAAACTTCGCGCGTAATCTTTAGAATATTTCTGCGTCGATGATAAAGCCTTACGATAAAGCACCAATGCCTGCGGGTAAGCCCCCATATCGCGATAGGCTAATGCCTTATTACCTAAGATGACCGACTGTAACGGTTTGTGATCGGAGTATATCGCTGCGGAATCAAAGAAAGCGACAGCCGGGCGGTAATCCTTGAGGTTAAAGCTGGTCAGTCCGAGTTCGTTATAATCCGAGGCGAGACAATTTCGGTCCCGTGGGTTGGCCTTATGCAGGAAATTTAAAGAGGCCAGCAGGCTTTCCTGGGCACCAAAGAAATCACCCGCTTCTGATTGGATGACACCCATTTGATTGAGCGCCATAGCCACCTGCAGGCTATCTTTTTTTGCTGCTACGACCTTGTTGAAGTAAAAGAACGCCGAATCATTCCGGCGGTATAAAAAGCTTTCGGCTTTTTTGTAATCCGCGACAGCGGTGAAGACAGGTTTAGGTTTTTCTTTCTGGCAGCTCAGTAAGCCCAGTAAAGAGACCAGTGAAAAATATAATGACTTTTTCAATTTGGTTTTTTAGCTAAAATAGCAAAAACCAATGAAATACTTTGCAAAAAAACCGGGCGAGGTAACCCCGCCCGGCGTCAGAAAATAATTAACCGTTTCCACCAGGAGGAGGTGGCGGAATAGGAGGACCCGGAGGGATATGGCCGCCTTCGCCGCCGCTTCCGTCACCCTGTGTCGTTACGGTGCCACCACCATTTTGATTTGAATCGCACGGGCTTGCCAGACCCAAAAAAAGGGCAAGAAATATTTGAAAAAACATTTTTTTTAAGTGTTAAAAGATCCATAAAAGCAGGCGTCCGCCAACCGTTTGGGGACAGCTCTGTACCGCGTAAGAAGCGCTTCTTACCTTGTTTTGGGAAGTGCGGGCCTTGACCGCGGAGATCCGGAACCGCTTCCCAAGCCAGTTCCTGATAACCGCGGCCGCAGCCCTTTTTGAAACCAGATTGCTAATGCCATCCCCGCTAGCGAAGGGGTTGGCTTCCGATTTCGTAAACAAATGTATAGCGGTACAAACTGCTTATATGCAGGGAATTCCCATAATTCCCGATCATCCTACGGGTTTCCGTAAATGCCTTGTACATTCCGGAAATCGTGTTAGTTTTACTTTTATTATTCTTAAAAATGTTTGAAGATTATAAGCGACTGGTATTGGATTTTTATAAACAGAAAAAGGCCGACGACGGCCTTTCCATGAATTTAGAACACCCAACCCGTGCCAAGTTGCGCGATGAATGTCTTGAAGTACTTCGAACCCGGTATCTGTTAAAGGACCGTAGAACGATCGAAGCTACTTTTGGTAAGATCGACGACCTTACTGCATATGCCATGCATATTAAAAGAGACGGTGCAGAAATACTAAGATCATTTGATTACTTTATCAAAGATCTTCACCGAAATACTGATATCAAAAATGTGGAGTTGTTGGCCTGGCTCATCGATTTTGAGCCGAGGCCTTATCAATTTGAGCGTCAGTACATCGTTGAAACGCCTGAACAGCAGGCCGACGAAGTTCACGAAACCGGAACCCCACTCTCAACAGGCAATGATGTTATAGAAGTTCCTCCCCCAAAACAACCTAAATCAAAACAAAAGTATTTCACCGTTGCAGGTGCCGCCATACTTTTCGTCCTTATTTTATATGCCGGTTATTTTTCTATAAGCTTTACCCGTGCTGATCCACCCCTGACCGGCAAAGAGAAATGCATGGTCTGGGAAGATGATCACTATCAGCCTGTACCCTGTGAGCTTCAAATGGAGAACCGGCAGGCCGTCGCGTTGGATACCCAGCAAGTCTTACACTTCAAAAAAATCATGAAACCGGACACCGTGACCGGCTATTCAGTTGGAAAGTTATGGTACTTTAAAACAGGGGGTAAATTAGAGGTTTTTACAGCGCCAGGCATGCACCCTATCCATACAGACCGCCGGCTGAGGCCGCTTACAGATTATATGCGCATCAATTACCTAAAGCAGAATTAAAAAACCTTGTGGTAATTACGCTACGTAGGCGGGGTTGGTTATCCATGGAAGCGGCACAAAACCATAAGCCCCGCTGATTTTTCCGACCGCAAATTTCTGCAATTTTAGCCGGTGCTTGAATCTTTACCGCTTTCATTTTTTGGCTTCCTCTCCTGTCAGGTTCGGGCGATTTAAATGCGGTTAACTGTTTGGTTGTTTTTCTCTGCTATACCTTTTTCTACTGTACCTTTACTGCTGTGGCATTTTTTTCTGCTGTTTTCATTTTTTAAATGATTTAAAAAGATTAAAATTTATTTTTCGTTTGCCTTTTTCCCGAAGACGTTGTTTAAAAGCTATTTAAAAAAAACGGTATAAAAGAAAGTCAGAATGCGGTCGTAAAACAACGACGTGCAGCATTTCGAGCACTTTAGAAATTTTTCTTCTACACGAATATTGATCTCAAACTCTACTTTCTCGTGAATTGTTCCAGGCCTGCGCTGGCGGGTTTGACTGACCAGGACTAAAATAGAGAGGATGATAGCAAATACAGACAAAATGGAATCGGGGACCTTAAAAGATAATGGATCAAATCTACGGACAGGAACCACCTCCGGAAGATCAAACCAGTCTTTTCTGAAGCAATAAAACTTATTTTTTGCCGAATCCCTTAGCTGTTAGCTGGAACTTATACAGGTCTAATTGATAAGATTTTTGAAACATTGCCGCTATACTTTTACGATAGGCGTCTGCGGTGTTGTTTTTCAACGATTCCTGTAAACCCAAGGCTAGTATTACCGTTTGCAATTTCAGTTCTTCCGCCGTTCTCGCCCGGGTCGTCTCTGAACTGAATTTTGAATTTTTCGCCAGAATCCCGGCAATCTGCGCTCCGGCAGCCCGCTCCTTATCTTTGGTAACCTGCTCATCAGAGACATTATTCACAATCTGGTAACCCGCTAAAATAAGACCTGTAAGAGCGTCGGCGGCATCGTTGTCATGCAATGCGGATGTCTTTAACATTTCGGTATAGACAGTTCCGTAGTCAGCTTTGCCGGGGCCAAATGTGGTCATCA
>NZ_JBHTIA010000005.1:0-127127 GCF_042676625.1 Mucilaginibacter lutimaris | reverse complement strand
CAGTATCTTTCTTTGAACATGTTGATACCAACTGTTTATAACCAAACCTGCTCTCAACTCTTTTCACTTAAGTACCATACAAACATAGGAGTAACCAAAGAAAAGTCGCGACTGCGCCACCTTCTGTTAAAGTCGGTGCTGCTGCAGTGCCTGTACTACCCGAATGTGACAAGGTCGCATTTTGAGGTGTCGTTCCGTTTGTGCTTTTATTTGAAGGTAAATTTTTCGTAGTTTAAATTTTGTTTTTGCACTCCAGAGGGTTACGCCATTTTTATAATAAAACAATTTTCAGGATACTTTTCCCGGGCGGTGGCCCTAACGTCAAAGCGGGCGGGCCGGGTGTATGGCGGGAATGTCGGTTTAGCTTTCGAACTCGCGGTAGCGGGAGAAGGCGTTAAGAACCGGCAGGGCGGGCGGAAGCTTCGCTTTGACTTGGCCTTTTCTTTTGGTTACTTTTCTTTGCGGCTAAGGCAAAGAAAAAGTAACATCCACAGGCTTAGCAAAACTCACTGCCGGACCTAACGAAAAACTAATCAGCGAACATAACCCATTACTCCACAGTAAAACTCTTTTTCAACTTAATATCTTCTGACGACGCGCCTATCCACACCTGGAAGGTGCCGGGTTCAACCGTCCAGTTCATGTTTTTGTCGAGCAAGGCCAGGTCATCGGGGTGCAGGGTAAAGGTAACGGTTTTCTTTTCGCCGGGGTTTAAGGTAACGCGTTCAAAACCACGCAGGTCATATTCGTAGTTGGTAACGCTGCTGACATCGTCTTTCAGGTAAAGCTGTACTACATCATCGCCTTTGCGCTGGCCGGTATTGGTTACATCAACTGTAACGGTAACATCGCCCTGCGATTGACCCTTTTCCGGCGACACCTGTAAGTTGCTGTACTCAAATTTGGTATAGCTTAAACCGTATCCAAACGGATATAGCGCGCCATTAACACTGGTATGCCCCCATCCGTTTTTACCACCCTGCCCAATCTGCGAGTTTGGTTTGAATGGAAAGTTAAATTCAATTTGTCCTGTTGTTTTCGGGAATGTGATAGGCAGCTTACCGCCGGGATTGTTATCGCCAAATAAAGTTTCGGCAATTACTTGCCCGCTTTGTACGCTGGGGAACCAGGCCTCTAAAATGGCCGGCACATATTTATTTTCCCAATTAATGGTAAGCGGCTGCCCGTTTATCATTACCATAACCACCGGTTTACCGGTTGCCTGCAAAGCCTGTATCAGTTTTAACTGGCGGCCCGGCAGGTTTAGGCCAGTGCGCGAAAGGCTTTCGCCCACACGGTCAATATCCTCGCCTACAACAGCTATAACTACGTCGCTTAATTTTGCCTGTGCCACTGCCGAATCTATCCCCGCCTGCTCCTTTGCGGTAAGCGGCGTTTCAATGATCTCGCTTTCGGGCCAGGTAGCATCCACCATGTCGCAGCCCTTTACGTAGCTCACCTTACCCGCAGCGCCCATGTAGGTCTTAACCCCATCCAGCACGCTAATGATCTTGTTGTGCGACGGGCCGTACCTGCTTATGGTGTAGTTACTCTCTACTGCCAGCGGACCGGTTACCAATATATTTTTGTATTTGCTTTTATCTAAGGGCAGCAGGTTGTTCTCGTTCTTTAAAAGCACCATGCTTTCGCGGTTCATTTTTAAGCTCATGGCTGCATCCGCGGCGGTATGCACCACTTTATCGGCGGCTTTGGGGTCTTTTACATACGGATCATCAAACAACCCCAAACGGAACTTTACCCGCAGCACATCTGCCACGCGGGAGTCGATAACCTTCATCGAGATGCGGTTCTCTTTTATCAACTGGCGCAGGGGCAGTATAAATGTTTGCGGCGGACTAAAGTTGGTGCGCACGTTAAGGCCTGCCTCTACCGCCTGCCGAACGGCTTCTTTATAGTCAATAGCCACCTTATGTTTCGAGAACAGGTATTCTACCGCCTCGCTGTCGCTAACCACGTAACCCTGGAAACCAAACTTCTGGCGCAGCAACTCAGTTAAAAAGTAATAGCTGCCGGTAACCGGCACGCCGTCCCAATCGTTATAACTGCTCATAACGCCCATGGGGTGGGCTTCCTGTACCACCCGGCGAAACGGGTATAGATAAATCTGGTGCATCTCGCGCGGGGCAACATGCGGGTCGGTGCGGGCGCTGCCATCGCGGCCACCTTTGGGCACGCTGTAAACAGCATAATGTTTCAGGGTAGATGCCACGCCCTCTTCCTGTATGCCCAATACCATTTGCTTGCCCATTTCGGCTATCAGGAACGGGTTTTCGCCGTAACATTCCACTACGCGGCCCCAGCGCTGGTCGCGTGCCGGGTCGAGTATGGGCGCGTATACATTGGTGTAGCCAAGTGCCTTAGCTTCGCGGCCAACGGTTTGGCCTGCCTGCCTAACCAGGGCTTTATCCCAAGTACTGCCAATACCTATTGGCGCGGGCAGCGGGGTGGCGCGGTCGTGGTTAAGGCCATGGATGCCCTCGTTGGTAAAATCTACGGGGATACCCATGCGGGTTTCTTCTACAAACCATTTTTGCACGGTGTTAATAGCCGACGCGTGCTTGCTGAATGGGTAAGAGTATTGGGTGGGCGCATCATCGGTATGCGAGGTAAGGTTGTTCAGTTCTTCATCAATATTGGCTATTCCATCCTTCCATATCTCGTTTTTCCAATTAGCGGTTGGCATTTCATCCTTCAGCACGCGCTTATAGCCATAAAGGGTAGCCATCTGGCAGGTTTTTTCTTCTACGGTCATCTGGCTTAACAGGTCGGTAATGCGCTTTTCTATGTTTTGCGATGGGTCTTCGAACACATCCATCCGGCCATTCTTATTAAAATCTACCCAGCCTTTGTGGTATATATTTTTTTGCTGAGCAGAAGCAGATATGGCCAGCCCTAATAAAGGCAGCAGCAATGGCAGTTTTTTCATACAAGTAAGCAACGTATTTTGGTTTACAAACCAAATATATAAAAGTGAAAAGCCCCCGGTGCATCCCGGAGGCAATCAATTCACTATAACGTTTTCGTTGGGGTGTTATTTGATGATGTACTCGTAGGTAACATTGCTGTCATCGAAATCCCTATAATCTGCCACCATTGAAACAGGAAGGTTGTCTTCGTTGTACTGGAAAGTAAAATGCGCGTATGGCTCTTGCCCAATAGTTCTTGATTCTACTAAATTATTGGGACCGCTGCTACGACCATCCGGGCCGAAAAAAAAGGGATTACTTCCTTTGACCATACTGAATGGATCTTTTTTATCATCATAAACAAACACAGTTTCTGAATTTTGACTTTGATTATTTTTATTTATTTCTTTGGAAGATATAAGATTACCCTTGCTATCATACTTATATTCATAGGAATAAACAGGGTCATCGTCATAAGTCTTTTTCACAATCTTATTATTGGACAATTCATACGTTTGCTTTGTTATGGTGTGCGTGTCCTGATAATCGTATTTCTTTGTGATATGAATTTTATTAGCTTCATAGGTATATCTCGACACATATGTAACCAATGATACATGAATATCATATGTCTGCACTTCAGTTAAACGGTCCTGCGCATCGTAAACAAATCTGTATTCAAACACCTCAGGAATTAGCCAGGTTTTTAATCTATTCTTTTCATCATACGTAAATGTTTCAGAAATCCGGTTATCAGTAATGATCTGTTTCAGTAAATAAGTTTTTGTTTTGGGGATAGCAGGAATACTATCTTTTGTGCAAGACTGAAATGATAGGATTGCTAATAGCAATATCAGTAAAAAGGAGATTTTTTTCATAAAAGGTTTAAACTACTAAAATAAAACCTTTTGTTGATTATTGGATGATTTGTTGTGCTCAATATAAACAATTATGTAATTATGCGTTATTGTATAAGCTATTTTAAATAACAGCTAATTCCCAATATGCGCTACGTTTTTATTTTACTGCTAACGGCACTTTGTTCTTTCACAACTACAGATCCGG
Source organism: Mucilaginibacter lutimaris (assembly GCF_042676625.1). Classification (NCBI taxonomy): domain Bacteria; kingdom Pseudomonadati; phylum Bacteroidota; class Sphingobacteriia; order Sphingobacteriales; family Sphingobacteriaceae; genus Mucilaginibacter; species Mucilaginibacter lutimaris. The sequence continues at coordinate 123,135 of NZ_JBHTIA010000005.1, read as the reverse complement.
ATGATATTGCCAAAGCCAACCTGATCTGCGGCAAATGGCAATCGAGCGAGAAGAACTTAACAGTTGAGGTTTACCCTTATAAAAACACTTTTAAAGCAAAAATAATTTGGTTTAGCGGGGGCGTAACCAAAGCAAAGCCCATGGAAACCATTACCGACATTAAAAACCCCAACCCTGCCCTACGCAGCCGTAAAGTGCTTGGGCTTGATGTGGTGGAGAACCTACGGTACGACGCGAACTCTAACACCTGGGAAAGCGGTAAGATCTATGAAGTGCAAAGCGGTAAATATTGGAGCGCTTCCGCCTACATTGATAAGGCCGGCCTTTTAAAGGTAAAAGGGTACTGGAAGGTTAAGCTTTTAGGTAAAACCATGACTTTTAACAGGATACTATAAATAATTTTGTTTTTCCTGAAAAATAGATTGTAAAACTGGCATTACTATTGTCTATATTGTATTAACAAATTGACACTAATATGGCAAATCAGTTTTTATGTAGCTTTATGGCTTTAATGCTTGTTGGTAGTACAAATTACCATACACCTGTTGTAAAAAACGATGCGGCCGCCGCTGAAAAGGTTTGCGGCAAGTGGCAATTAAAAGACGAAAAATTAATTGTACAGGTTTATAAAGAAGGACAGGAATTTAAGGCTAAGATTGTTGATTTCGACGACCATGATAATACCAAGGAGCTTGACTACTGGACGGATGAAAATAACCCCAACCCTGCCCTGCGCAGCCGTAAGCTTTTGGGCATGAACGTGCTGGAAAAACTTACCTACAACCCCGAAACCAACAGTTGGGAAGATGGTATAATATACGATGCCAAACACGGCCGTCACTGGAATTCATCGGCCTATATTGATAAAGACGGGGCACTTAAAGTAAAGGGATACTGGCATTACAAGTTTATAGGTAAGACACTAACCTTTAAACGGATCTAAAAAAATATACGAGCATAAAAAAGGCGGCCCTTATATAAAGGCCGCCTTTTTGTTGATATACGAAAAACTATTATTGTTTCAGGAATTCGCCGCTTGCGTTAAGTTCAACCTCGTCGCTAAGCATTGGTGAGCCGTATTTTGAGCCAAAACCAAAGTCAGAACGTTTGATGGTACCGGTAATTTTAAAACCGGCATCAGGGCCTTTTGTCATTGGGTTGGTGATGGTACCACGGTAAGTAACATCTAATACAATAGCTTTAGTAACACCATGCAGGGTTAAGTTACCGGTTACTTTGTATTTGTTGGTACCTGCAGGTTTAACGTTTGTGCTTTCGAAAGTTACTGTTGGAAATTTGGCAACATCAAAAAAATCGGCAGATTTTAAATGACCGTCGCGGTTGTCATTAGCTGTATTTACCGATGCAGCATTAGCAGTGAATGAGTATTTAGCGTCGCTAAAATCTGGTTTGGCGGCAACGATGGTCGCGTCAAAATCTTTAAAAGTACCATCAACATCAGATACCGCAAGGTGGGTAATGGTAAATTTAACTTGTGAGTGTGCTTTGTCTGCTTTCCAGGTGCTTTGCGCGAATGCCGTTTGCATAAATAATGCGGCTACAGCTAAGGTTAAGATCTTTTTCATTTGTTTAATTATTTCGTTTAATATTTGAATGTGCATCAAAGATATACAAAGGTTTCATATGCAAACCAAAAAAGATGTTTAAACATCTTTTTTGAATAAGTGATGACAATTATTACTTGCCTGTAAAGAACGCGTCAACCCTTTTGTTGAACTCCGCGGCATATTCTATAAGCGTACCGTGGCCGGAGTTTTTCACTATCCAAAGTTGCGAGCCGGGGATATTGGCCTGTATTAAACGGGTATGTTTATCGGCAATTACATCGTGGTCGCCGGCAATGATAAGGCCGGGGCAATTTATTTTATGCAGGTCGGTTAGTTTGATATTCGGTTGCTCCCAGTCGAGCATAAACATTTTCCAGTTGTTTCTTTCTTTGGCTGTGCGCCATTTCCGGTTCTTATTTTGCTCGTAATATTTTTTAGAATTTGGCCAGCCGTTAGGGTCGGCGTAGCTGGAAGCATCGGGCGTAATATTTGCCCCTGTTGATGCAAATTTGATCACCTTATCCGGATGGCGTATAGCCATTAATATGGCATTGATACCACCATCGCTCCAACCCAATACATACGCTTTGGGTATGTGCATCACATTTAGCAACTCCGCAAAATCATCGGCCATTTGTTCAAAGGTGATGGATGGGCTGGTATCAACAGACTTGCCCTGCGAGCGGCTATCAACCAAAATCACCCTATATTTTTTACTAAAGTAGGGTACATTCTCGCTAAAGGCGCTCATATCGCCGCCATTGCCATGTATCATTAATAAGGGTTCGCCTGTGCCGTATTCTTCTACATAAAGCTTTATGCCGCGCACATCGTAATATTTACCAACCGCCGTGTTTTTACCATAAGGTATTTTTTGGCCGAAACTCAGCATAGATAATAATTGCGGTATAATGGCCATCAGGATGATTCGTTTTAGGTGCATATCGCGCTATGTAAGAGATGTAAATATAACCCCTTTTCACTCAATTGCACCCTGTTCTACTAACATATAAACCGAGAATGGCAGCAACAGATCAGATCGTTTCCCACTTCCCGCTATCTAAACTGCGGTATATGGCATCAACCACCTTCATATCCTTAAGCCCCTCTTTGCCGGGCACACGGCTTTGCTTTTTAAGTTTTACGCAGGTAGCAAAATCGTCCATTTGCGCGGCCTGCTGTATGATGTTCGGGATGTTCATGGGTTTGCCGTTCACTTTACCATCAAGGCCGTCGTACCCGTAGGCAGGCTGCAGTTCAAAGGTGCCATTGGTGGCTTGGGCCTTCAGGTAGCTCCAATCGTGGTTATAGCTGCTTTTGCCGGTAACCTTTTGTCCGCCCGGAAACTTCAGTTCCCAGTAAACGGTTTCGTCTACATCTTTAAATAATTCGGGGCGGGTCTTCTCTTGCGTGGCCTTTACGGCAATGGGTTCCTGCCCTAAAGTATAGCGTGCACCTTGTATGGCGTAAATGCCCATATCCATCAGGCCACCACCACCTGCCAGCGCTTTTTTAAGCCGCCACGCGTTAGGGTCGCCGTTGTAGGTAAAGCCATTGGCGGTATCTACCTTAGTTACCTTGCCTAATATTTGCTTTTGGCCAAGGCGCATTACCTCTTGGGTATGCGGTTCGAAATGCAGGCGGTAACCTATAGAAAGCAATTTATCCGCCTTTTTGCAGGCGGCTATCATTTCGCGGCATTCGGCTGCGTTAAGCGCCATAGGTTTTTCGCAAATAACGTGTTTGCCCGCACGGGCCGCACGTATAGTGTACTCTTTATGCATCGAAACCGGCAGCACTACGTACACGATATCTATATCAGGATTTTTGGCTATCTCATCAAAGTTTTGGTAGTTGTAGATATTCTTTTTAGGGATGTTATACTTTTTCGACCAGTCATCGCCCTTGGCAGGTGTACCTGTAACAATGCCCGCCAGGTAACAATTTTTGGTGTGTTGCAGCGCAGGGGCCAGTTGCCCGCCGGCATAGCCGCCCAACCCAACCAGCGCTATGCCCAGGCGCTTATTATCCTTTGATTCGGCAAGGGCAGATAAAGCCGGACTAAGCAACAATGCACCGGCACCAATGGCACCGTTACGAATAAAATTTCGGCGGGATGTTGTTGGAGTTTTCATAAGCCTTGGTTTGATGATGTAATTTACAACAGCAAATTTTATACCCGCAAGGACTTCTATTCAAAACTCTCTTTATATTTTTTTATGGCCACCAATATCGATTGCACAATATCGTTTTGTCCGGCATCAGAGTTTAGGTATTTTTCGTCAGAAGGGTTGTTGATGAAGCCCGTTTCTAACAACAGGCCGGGCATACCGCTTTGCTGCAACACCAGCACGCCCTGCTCGCGCACGCCAAGGCTTTTTCGGCCGTTCTCTACTTTAAGCTGATGGTTTAACAGGTTACCAAACTGGATGCTTTGCTTACGGTATCGTTGTTGAAACGCGGCCAATACAATTGCGTTAACAGCCGCGTCTTCGCCATAACCGTTATATTTTTTCTTGTAGTCTTTTTCAATAAATATAGACGCATTCTCGCGGATAGCTTCCAGTTGCTCGCCCTTGCGGTGAAAACCATATACCAGCAGCAGCACTCCGCGGTTAGGGCTAACCCTTTCGGGCGATGAATTACAGTGGATGGAAATGAACAGGTTTGCATTGGCATCGTTAGCGATGTTGGCGCGTTTGTGCAGCTCAATAAATTTATCGGTGCTGCGCGTCATAATTACATCCACGCCGCTAATGCTATTGTTAATAGCCGCTTTTAATTTTTTGCCGATGCTTAGCGCGATGGTTTTTTCGTTAGAATATGCGCCATGCGCGCCCGGGTCTTTCCCCCCATGGCCCGGATCAATAACAATGGTTTTAAACTTAAACGGATGGGCGGCTGTCGCTTCTTCGCCCCCTGTTTGGTTTTTTCGTTTGGTTTGAGATATTGCCGGCAAAGCAGCCACCATCACCAATAAAAAAACAGAACCATATAATATAGCTTTTAAGCGCCCGCATAACATGCCGCAAAGGTATAAAAACATAACATTCAGGCATTAAACAGCGGTTAATTTTTCGGATCAATTAAACATTATTTTCTTTTTGAACAGCTGTTTAACAATATTTTAAAAATACATGCAACCTATGTAACGGCATCTGCGTAATAATTAAAACCAACCAGATCACTATAAATTGAAAAACGATAGATCGATAACGAAGACGATTAATTTATATGAACGACCTGTTTACTTCTTCTACTGTTAACTTCTTTTGTTTCCTGGTGGTGGGTTCTGTTTTGGTGTATTTAATATTAAAATTTGACAAGAAAAACCGTAAAAAACTAAACAAGGTATTAACAGATGCTAAAGATGTGCAGCCATTATATATGCGCAAATCGGCCCAGCAAAAGGTACAGTCGCTAAAAATTGCCTGCGCCGAAAAAACGGTTGACCGAACATTGGTTGAAAAAGAACTTGACGAATTGGTTAAAGAATATGATAAAGGCCATATTAGCCTGCCCGATTACTGCAATAAGCTAAACCGCCTGCTGGCGATGACGGCCTAAGAAAATTAAAATTGCTACTAAGTGTTTATGGGATAATAGGAATAGTTTGTGATTAAGGCCCCTTTTTACCGAGGGGCTTTTTTATTACTCACCCGGTCTATTACTCACCCGGCCATTGCTTCGCCCGACCACCCTCTCTTCGCTGCGCGGAAAGAAGGTAAAAAACTTTTCTCACCCTCTCCTTTGGAGACGACCAGGGTGAGGTCCCACCCTCTTTGCGAAGCAGAGAGGGTCGACCAGCACAGCGACGTCGGGGTGAGTAAACTATGCGAGCGCCTATTTTACCGCTCACCCTACTCACCCGGTCATTGCTTCGCCCGACCACCCTCTCTTCGCTGCGCGGAAAGAGGGTAAAAACTTTTCTCACCTTCTCCTTTGGAGAGGGCCGGGGTAAGCCTCCCCACCCTCTTTGCGAAGCAGAGAGGGTCGACCAGCGCAGCGCCGTCGGGGTGAGTAAACTATGCGCCTAACTAATTTTTCCGCTCACCCTACTCACCCGCTCATTGCTTCGCCCGACCACCCTCTCTTCGCTGCGCGGAAAGAGGGTAAAAAACTTTTTCTCACCCTCTCCTTTGGAGAGGGCCGGGGTGAGGTTCCTCACCCTCTTTGCGAAGCAGAGAGGGTCGACCAGCACAGCACCGTCGGGGTGAGTAAACTATGCGCCTAACTCTACTATTTTCGCTAAATTTGCCCGCCGCCATGACTGAAAACGCCTCCACTCCCCACCTGCAAATAGTACCCACCGCCGATGGTTCAAACACCATTTACAATGCGCGGGTTGGCGAAAACTACCATTCGCATCACGGCGCATTGCAGGAAAGCAGGCACGTGTTTTTGCATTCGGGACTCGAATATTTTTTAGCTAATTCGGCAACTCTCAATGCCGAGGTTTCTGTGCTGGAAGTGGGCTTTGGCACTGGTTTAAACTTTTTACTAACCGCCGACTTTTGTACCCAACAGCAAATTTACCTACAGTATACCGGCATAGAAGCTTACCCGCTTAGTCAGGAAATGATTGGCCAAACCGGCTACGACCAATACGTACCTGCGGGCATATGGCAAAGCTTTTTAGAACATTACCCGGCCTCGTTATCCGGGCAGGTTAACATGAACAATTACGTTCGGTTTGATGTTGCCCCCACCCCCCTAAGCAATTTTACATCGGCACAAAAATTTGATGTAGTTTATTTCGACGCCTTCGCGGCCGCCTACCAGCCCGAGATGTGGAGCAACGAAGCCATAGCCCATACACTTCAGTTTTTAAAACCCGGCGGCGTGTTTGTAACCTATGCCATCACCGGCAACTTAAAACGCGCTATAAAAGCATTGGGCTTACAGGTGCAGAAGGCCCCGGGCGCGCCGGGCAAGCGAGAGATGCTTAGGGCGGTTAAAAGTTTATAGTGGCAGTAGCTGCAGCAGTAGCATGGCTATCGCTAACACTTAAAATATTACAACTGCTACCGCAACTGCTACTACCGCGTAATACCTTATCTTTGATGTCAAATTTAACATCATGCCAATTACCGCTCCCATTACCGCTTACACACCCGCAGCAGCGTTCGACCGATTGCTTACCATTATGGACGACCTGCGGATAAACTGCCCCTGGGATAAAAAGCAAACCCTCGAAAGCCTGCGTCATTTAACTATCGAAGAGACCTACGAACTGTCTGACGCAATATTGAGCGGCGATACCGACGAGATAAAAAAAGAGCTTGGTGATATTATGCTGCATCTTGTTTTTTACGCCAGGATCGCTTCAGAAACAGATAGCTTTAACATTACCGGCGTGCTTAACGGCATTTGCGATAAACTGATCAATCGCCACCCTCACATCTACAGCGATACCGAGGTAAGCAGCGAGGAAGATGTAAAACGCAACTGGGAACAAATAAAGCTGAAAGAGTGTAATAAATCTGTTTTAGGCGGAGTGCCTGCCTCCCTGCCTGCTTTGGTAAAAGCATCGCGTATACAGGAAAAAGCGCGTGGTGTTGGTTTCGACTGGGACAGCAAGGACCAGGTTTGGGCCAAGGTAGAAGAAGAACTGCAGGAGTTTAAAAATGAGTATAACGTTGCCGACGAAAAGGACATTGACCATGACAAGGCCGAAGGCGAGTTTGGCGACCTGTTGTTCTCTTTAATTAATTACGCGCGCTTCATAGGCATAAACCCCGAAGATGCCCTTGAAAAAACAAACCGCAAATTTATCAAGCGTTTCCAGTACCTGGAAGGTAAAGCGCAGGAACAGGGCAAGCAACTAAAAGACATGAACCTTGCCGAAATGGATGTGTTTTGGAACGAGGCGAAAAAAGTGCAATAATTATCTGCCTATTGTAGCGTTTTTGAGGTTTAATGCGTAATGGTAATTGTAATCTCAGATAATGATGAAAAAACTTATTTATTTTTTACCGGCCTTACTCATTCTTGCGGCAGGTTGCTTTAACGATAATAATACCACACCTATTCCAAACCCCGAAGGTACTTTCGCCGGCGAGTTCAGATTGGTACGCAGGCTCCCGAATGTTACCAAACTTGATACGGCTAAGGCCAACATCCAGCTTGTTATAACCCCGGGAGTAGGGTTTAAAGTATTGGGCGATACCAGTACCGTACACGCGGGCAGCAAGGGGCATTATGGCATTGCAGGGAACGGTATCAGGTTTGTAGACAGCACTTTTAAAGCGGGCAATTACACTAAAAGGCACCTGCAGGGCGATTATCTTTTTGTTTACAACGGCAGTATTTTGCAAATGGTGCTTAACAGCGCCGATACTTTGAGCTTACAATACGATCTTAAAAAGACCAATTAAAGAGTGGCGATCTTAAAAAGTTAGTTGTAACTGTAACGTTTCGGTTTTTGGGGCGTATTGCATATATTCAACTAAGCAGTATTACAATTAATGCAGTTACTTCACCGCATTACTGAGGATGAAATAGTCAGTAAGTGTAAATCAGGCAGCGTAAAACACCAGGAACTACTATATAAGCAGTTTTATGGCTACGCTATGGGTGTAAGTATGCGTTACAGCCTTAACGAAGATGACGCCTTGGAAGTGGTTAACGACGCTTTTATAAAGGTTTTTAATAATGTAACAAACTATAACGCCGATAAACCCTTTAGGGCGTGGCTGCGTACAATTGTGGTGAACACTGCCATTGACAGGCGCCGTAAGGAACTTAAACACCAGTCCAACACCGATATTGAGGATGCTTTTCATGTTGGCAGCAACGCAACCGCTATAGATACTTTAAACGCGCAGGATATTTTGAGGCTGATGAAGCAACTGCCCCAAATACAGCTTACAATTTTTAACATGTACGAAATAGATGGCTATAACCACGATGAGATAGGCAAAATACTGAACTTGCCGGCAAGCTCATCAAGGGTTTATTTAAGCAGGGCTAAAGATAAACTGAGGCATTTATTAACAAACGAAACACGAAACCATGGATGAGCAGTTTGATAAAGAACTAAGCAACCACATTAGGGAGGTGTTTGATAATTACGAACACCCCGGCGCTAACCATGGTTGGGAGTTGCTACAAGCAAAGGTTAACGCCCGTAAAAAGGGCAAAAAAGTTGCCTGGCTATGGTGGAGCAGTGCCGCGGCCGTGGTATTAGTGTTTTTAGGTGTTTTGGTTTGGAATAACAACCAAGATACCAGCGTAAATAACCTGGCCGTTAAGCCAGTAAAGCAACAGCAACCCGCTGCAAAAGATTCGGCAGCCATTAACAATACTGCCATTACTCCGGATAAACCAGAACAGGTTATAGCGAACAACCCTGCCCCTGCGTTTAATAATAATATTGTTATCCCCCGTTATGTAGAAGTTACCCCATCCGTAGCCATCAACGGTAAAACACAGGCAACTACAAATACGGTTTTAGATACGCAGCCATCGCAAAATTCAACAACATTGGCGCAGCAGTTGGCCGCAAATCAAGCGATACAACCAAATAACATCATACCCAATAATAACAATGCCGTTGCCGATCCATCGCGCACTATAATTGACAGCCAAAAAGTTGCTGCCAATGTGCCTAAACAACCGCAACTGGCAAACAACAATTTGCCGGTAAATAATGCTATACAGGGCGATGCGAACGGTACATCGGCCGCTTTGAGCAAACAGCCGCCACAACCGGTTAAAAGATCGATAGAGGATATGTTTGCTGCCGATAAGGTTAACCAAACCGCTAAAGCAAACAAGCGGGCAGAAAAACAGCAGGATAAAAAAGTAAACTTTAGCGTTTACGCGGCCACCTACTTTAACTACGCCGAGGGCAGCACCAATCAGGTTAACGCGGGCGCGGGTTTAACGTCGGATTTTAAGCTTACCAACAAACTTAAGCTATCTACAGGTGTATCTATAGCGCAAAACTCGCTTAACTATAACACCCAGGCCCCGCCGGCGGCAAGCGCTCTGGCCCGCGAGGCACCTGCATTAAAGGCCGAAAGCCTTTTTAGCACCGCCGCTGTTTTACCGGTGTTTAAAAACTATAACGCAAGCCTGGTAGGGTTAGATATACCCATCAATATCAAGTACGAATTTAATCCTCAAAAAACAGATGCGTATATATCGGCCGGTTTAAGCTCGGGTACTTTCATAAACGAAACCTATACCTATCGTTATGGTTACAGCGGCGGCGCGGGCTTCGCAACCAATGCCGCCCCCGAGGAGCAAACCCTGCATAACAGCTTTAACAGTTTTTACTTCGCCAAAACTTTAAACCTCTCGTTTGGTGTTGGTTACCCGGTAGGTGGTAACAGGCTGGTGATAGAACCATTTGTTAAGTACCCGCTAAGCGGCCTGGGCGCACAGGATATTAAGTTTGGTGCAGGTGGTGTCAACTTAAAATTCAGCTTTAAAACACAGAAGAGATAATTCTAACTGCCTAAAATATTTATTTAACTATTTAATTGCCTTAGCATAATTTTTTTTCTTTCTTAGCTGATACTTAAATCTGTATTATCACATTTCATGAAAAGAACTTTATGTGTAATTGCATTGCTATCGCTTGCTGTGCAATCATTTGGTCAAAAAGTCGACGTTAGCGTTTTTGCAAGCGCAAACTTTTCCCATTACACTGGTAACTATCCAACCGCAACAACATTTATAGGACCATCTAATTTGGGTGGATCAACTATAGATACCAGGGAAAATAACCCCTATGGTAATAAATATACTTTTGGCAATAGTTTTGGAGTACAAGCCCAATATGTTTCTAAACAAAGCATTATCGGCGGTTTAGAAGTAGGGCTTGATAGGCTCATAAGTAAAGTGCACGTTGACGAACAACGAGGAGCATATCCTATGACAAGCCCGTTTGATGCCACCAGCAAATTCACTAAACTATTCTTTAATATAAACCCTTATTTGGGTTACAGATTGGCATTTAGCAACATTAGGGCCGATCTAATGCCTGGAGTTGATATCGGATTAAACATTAGCAGTCATAAGAAAGTCCGCTCGGCAGGAGATGAGAATATTTACTTGACTGATGAAACTACAGAAAATACCCCTGCAGATTTCCGTTTAAGATTTGGTTCGGCCTTTTATTATAAAAGAATAGGTTTAACTGCCAGCTACTCGCGAGGTTTAAAAAACTACGTATCTATTACTAAGGGATCGGAAACGGCTGAGGCACGTAGTGAATTGATAAGGTTTGGCTTAATTTATAATGTTTATTAATGCTATTTAAACCTTATAGCCTTAACAGGTTGTATGCGCGTAACCAGCATAGAGGGTACAATTAGCACCAGCAGGCATACAATTAACGTACCTGCGTTTACCCATAAAATATCCGTCCACACAAAGCGGATGGGTACAAAGGTCATATAGTAATCTGCCTGTGAAAGTTTGAAGAAGTGTGTTCGCTGCTGAAAGTAACCTACCCCAAGGCCCAGGGCGTTACCTAAAATAAGGCCCAAACCTATCAGGTAGGTGGCGTTGTACAAAAATATCTTTTGGATAACCCAGTTACCGGCTCCCATAGCCTTGAATATACCTATCATTGCGGTACGTTCCAGTATCATAATAAGCAGGGCCGATATCATATTGATGATGGCTACCGTGATCATCAACACCAGCATCACAATAATATTTACATCAAGCATATCCAGCCAGCTAAAAATGGTTGGGTAATTTTCAAGCACCGTGGTAGATTTTAGCAAGATGGGCAGCTTATCGTCAACATGGTTAGCGGTGGCCGGTATCTTAGCGAAATCTGTTGTGCACACTTCATAGCCGCCAATCTCGCTGTGGCTCCAATCGTTAAGGCGTTTCACAAGGGCAAGGTCGCCAATTACAAAGGTTTTATCTACCTCATCAACCCCAATGCTAAATATGCCCACAATTTTAAGCTTGCGTTTGCGCAGCGGCTCCTGCACAAAATACATCATCACATTGTTGCCGGTTTTTAAACGGAGGCGGTTAGCCGTAAGCTGCGATATCATTAGTTGGTTTTGCACTTCGGCGGTGTCTGAATACTGGATAACAGTGCCGCTAACCAGCATTTTCTTAATGTAATCCCAATTGTAGTTTTTATCTACTCCCTTCAAAACCACGCCTTCAATTTCGTTATTGGCTTTAATAATACCGGGCTTGGTAGCGTAAGGGTAAACCGCCTCCACCTGCTTAACCGATTTGATGTTTTTAACCACCGGGATACTATCTGTAAAAGATGCGCGGTCGAACGATGAGTTGTTATCTGCCTTAACAATTTGAATATCCCCTGCAAAGCCTCTAACCTTTTCGCGGATCTCTTGTTTAAAACCACGTATAACCGCCAGGGATATGATCATAACGCCGAGGCCCAGCATAATGCCTATAATGGCTATGCGGACAATTAATTTAGAGAAGGTACGCTTACTCTTAAACGTAATACGACTTGATATAAACCCGGCGAAATTCAATGCTGAAATGATTTTTGTACCTTCGCAAAGATGCGTTTTTACACTTAAACAAACTGCTTTTAAATTTGCTTTAACATCAAAATACTTATGACCGGCATCAAACTACACACACCCCTTATTGCGCTCAGCCTGCTATTTTTAAAATGCGACGATTTTGCACAGGCCCCAAAAACAGCCAAGAGCACCAACAAGGCTGTTGCGGTAAAAAAAATAACCGCACCCATACTGCCCGCGGCCGACAGGCTGGACATTTACCTGCAATACCTTAAAGACCGCAAAATTGGGATGCTTATAAACCAAACATCCATTATAGGCCCCAACAAAAAGCCCTTGGTTGATAGCTTGTTAAAACTGGGTGTTGGCATTAAAAAAATTTATGGGCCCGAGCATGGCTTTAGAGGTAATGCCAGCGATGGCGCAACCATTGGCAACACGGTTGACGCGGTTACCGGCCTGCCTGCCATATCTCTTTACGGCAAGCACTTTAAACCAACGCCCGAAGATTTAAAAGGCATCGATCTGATGATTTTTGACGTGCAGGATGTTGGCACCCGCTTTTACACCTATATATCTACCCTGCATTACGTTATGGAGGCCTGCGCCGAAAATAATATAGAGCTGATGATACTGGACAGGCCAAACCCTAACGGTGTTTATGTAGATGGCCCCATACTGGATACAGTCGGTTTCCGCTCGTTTGTGGGCATGCACCCCATTCCGGTATTGCATGGCATGACCATTGCCGAATACGCGCAAATGATAAACGGGCAGGGCTGGTTAAAAAACAAAGTAAAATGTAAGCTAAAGATAGTAAAGGTGGGCAACTACAACCGTAATATGGATTATGTGCTGCCGGTTAACCCGTCGCCAAATTTAAATACGGCACAATCTATATTGCTGTACCCGCACATTTGCTTTTTCGAAGGCACTAAACTTAGCCTTGGCCGCGGTACTTTATTCCCCTTCCAGGTGGTGGGTAGCCCCTTATTTAAAGATAAATACGATTTTAATTTTAAACCGGTAAGCATACCGGGCATGAGCGATAAGCCACCATTGCAGGATACCGTTTGCTATGGCATTGATCTTAAAAATTACAATATGCAAACCATCCGCAGCAGCGGAAAACTTAATTTAGCCTGGGTAATTGACATGTATAAGATATACCCGGATAAGGCTCAATTTTTTATACCTTATTTTAAAAGGCTGGCCGGGACCGATGAATTACGCAAACAAATAATTGCCGGAAAAACCGAGGCCGAAATTCGTAAGAGCTGGGAACCCGGTTTAACAAAATTTAAGGCAATAAGGGCTAAATACCTGCTTTACAATTAATATTATCAATAAACATTAAACACCATAGCGCGCGAATGAGAATTATATTTATGGGCACCCCGCAGTTTGCTGTTGCATCGCTTGATGCTTTGATAAAGGCCGGTTGCGATATTGTTGCCGTGGTAACCGCTCCCGATAAACCGGCCGGCCGCGGGCAAAAGTTAAATCAATCGGCAGTAAAGCAATATGCGGATGCCAACGGCATAAAAGTGCTGCAGCCCGAAAAACTGAAAGCTCCCGAATTTATAGCCGAACTGGAAGCGCTTAAGGCCGACCTACAGGTGGTTGTAGCCTTTAGGATGCTGCCCGAAGTGGTATGGAATATGCCGCCAAAAGGCACCATAAATTTGCATGCGTCGTTACTTCCGCAATACCGTGGCGCTGCCCCTATTAACTGGGCCATCATAAACGGCGAAAAGGAAAGCGGCGTTACTACTTTCTTTTTGAAGCACGATATTGATACCGGCGACATACTGTTTACCGAAAAGGTAACCTTAACCGGCAATGAAACTGCCGGCGACCTGCACGACCGACTCATGAACAAAGGCGCGGGCCTGCTGGTAAAAACCGTTAAGGGGATAGAAAGCGGCCGCTACCATGAGCACCCGCAGGAAGAACTGGCCGAGGGCATTGAATTAAAGCACGCGCCAAAGATCTTTAAAGCCGACTGCCTGATAGATTTTGGCCAACCTGCCGAACGGGTGTACAACCTCATTCGCGGGTTAAGCCCCGTACCAACGGCCTATACCATGCTAAATGATAAGATCCTGAAGATATACGCCGCTACCCACGAACCCGGCGAACCCGGTATTTATCCCGGCGGCTTTATAACAGATAATAAAACCAAACTAAAATTTGCCACTGCCGATGGTTTCATCAGCGTAACTGATGTGCAACTGGAAGGCAAAAAGCGAATGGGGATAGAGGAGTTTTTAAGAGGTAATAAATTGTAACATCTGAAGACATTTTGATTTAAGGGCATAAACAGGTAATTTTATAAATATGACATTGGCGGAATTAAAATCGGAGTTTCATGGTCTTATCGATAAAACAGACGATCCTGAAATAATAGCACAATTTTTGGGGGCCATGAGCCAATCCATAAATTCTGACGGTTCGGTTTGGCGTACCTTATCGCTTGCACAGCAACAAAGTGTTTTAGATGCCTACGAGGAAAGTAAAGATGAGGACAACCTTACAACACTTGATGAACTAAGATCGAAGTATGCCAACTGGTCTTAAGATTGTTTTATCAAAAAGGGCTGATAAGGACTTTGACAATATCATTAATTACATAAAAGAAGAGTTTGGCAGCCAACCTGCTATAAAATTCAAAAATCTGATCATCAACTTCCTCAGCTTATTGCAATCTTTCCCCGAGATTGGAAGCCATGAAGTAACGGAAAAACAAATTCGGGCCTTTGTAGCACATAAACGATTAAAAATATTTTATCGGATAGATAAAGACCGTGTAATAATTTTGAGATTATTTGATACAAGGCAGCACCCCGATAAGCATATAGTATAAATTATTATAAATGAATATTACTGAAAGAATAGCTCAGCTAAAACAAGAAATTGAGCCATTACGCGAACAACTGATAGCACACAAACTATACCGCAATATTAATACCATTGAAAGCCTGCATACCTTTATGCAGCACCACATATTCGCCGTTTGGGATTTCATGTCGCTGTTGAAAGCGTTGCAGCAAAACCTTACCTGCACCACCCTACCCTGGATGCCCGTAGGCAATGCCAATACCCGCTACCTTATTAATGAAATAGTTACCGGCGAAGAAAGCGACGTAGACCATAAAGGCAACCGCACCAGCCACTTCGAACTGTACCTGAAAGCTATGGAGCAAGCCGGTGCCAATACCTCAGCTATTGTATCGTTGTTTAAGCAGCTTAGCATACAAAAGGATTTAAACGTTGCTTTAGTAAAGGCAGAGATGCCGCAAGCCGCCCGGGAGTTTGTTAAACATACCTTTAATGTAATTGCCACTAACCAAAGCTTTTTGCAGGCGGCTGTATTTACGTTTGGTCGGGAGGATTTGATTCCCGGTATGTTTATAGAAATGGTTAAAAAGTTAAACGGGCAGTTGCCCGGCAAAGTGGAGATATTGCTTTACTACCTGGAGCGCCACATAGAAGTCGACGGCGACCACCACTCCCAGTTAGCCTACCAAATGACGGCCGAACTTTGCGGCGATGATGATAACAAATGGGCACAAGCAATTACTGCTGTTAAACAAGCGCTGCGGGCGAGGGTTGCGTTATGGGATGGGATCTTGGCGGAGATAGAGGCAGAACAACTTGTAAATTAATTTGCAATGCCTAATACTTACACTCAGCTTTATGTACATATTGTTTTCGCGGTTAAAAATCGCGATGCTTTATTGAGTATAAATTGGGATAAGCGCTTACGATTATACATTACAGCAATAGTGCAAAACAACGGTCATAAAGTGTTGGCCATAAATAACATGCCCGACCATATACATATGTTTGTTGGATTGAATCCTATACGATCCCTTTCAGATCTGATGCGTTTGGTAAAAGGAGATTCCTCGGAATGGATCAATAAAGAAAAATTAACACCATTTAAATTTCATTGGCAGGAAGGGTACGGCGCTTTCACCTACAGCAAATCGCAAATTGATAACGTTGTCAAGTATATTAACAACCAACAAGAGCATCATAAAAAAATCTCATTTTTAGATGAATACCGCCATTTACTTAAAAGCTTTGATATAGCTTTTGATGAACGTTATATATTTAAAGACCCTGAATAATTTACAGTAAAAGGGTAGCTCCTACGGAGCAAAGGATTTTTCATTGGCCTTCTACAAAGCGGTAGCCCCAATGGGGCAATTAGGCAACGTATTTAAATTTACTGAAAAATATTGGGTAGCGCTTACGGAGCAAATAGACCCTTTTGGGGCTTTCTAAACAGCGGCAGCCCCGATGGGGCATTTAGGCAGCGTTCACACAAAATGCTTGTTATCATATGCAAGTATGTTCCGTAGGAACAACCGCTTTGTAGAAAGTTTGCAATAACATCTTTGCTCCATAGGAGCTACCCTTCACCGGAAAAGTTTACAACTTATTCAACTCATCCATCAGCGCTTTGCTAATGCGGTTAAAGCTTTCCATAAAGCTGTAACTTCTATGAGGCACTTTCTCTTTACAACTATTGAACAGCGCAAATCGGTTCCGTAGGAACTAACGCTTTGTAGAAAATAAAATGAGAGATTTCTTTGCTCCGTAGGAGCTACCCTTCACCGGAAAAGTTTACAACTTATTCAACTCATCCATCAGCGCTTTGCTAATGCGGTTAAAGCTTTCCATAAAGCTGTAACTTCTATGAGGCACTTTCTCTTTACAACTATTGAACAGCGCAAATCGGTTCCGTAGGAACTAACGCTTTGTAGAAAATAAAATCAGAGATTTCTTTGCTCCGTAGGAGCTACCCTTCACCAATTTTAAAGCTTATTCAACTCATCCATTAGCGCTTTGCTAATGCGGTTAAAGTAACGTTTTACACCGTAGCCCATAACCCATTGGATGCCTTTGGTAGCATTGGTTAAAAAAACCTCGTCGGCCTCGTTTAATATTTCGGGGTTAATCTGGGCCTCGGTAACCGGGATGTTATTATCTAATGCCAGTTGTATCACCACCCGGCGCATTACGCCCTCCACACAGCCCTCGCTTAGGGCAGGTGTATATAAATGGTTTTGATACCAAACAAATATGTTAGAGCTGTTGGCCTCGCACAGGTAACGGTTCTGGTTGATCAGAAAAACATCATCCAGCTTGTTTTGCTGTTTGTATATACCTGCCATTACATAAATAAGCGAATTACAGGTTTTAATGTTCGATAACCAGTTAAGCGGCTTGGGCAGTTCGGTATATACATCCATGATCAGGCCGCGCTCGTTCAAAAAATAGCGTGGTTCCTCAACGGGTTGGATCTCCAGACAATAAGCCATTTTATTTTGAGTTGGCGTGTACAAACCCTCCGCGTCGCGAAATACGGTAAGGCGCAAACGGCCATGTTTTATTTTATTACGGCGGGCAAGCTCCTCAACTTTTTCTTTTAAAAACCAGCTATCAGCCTGCGAGTAGCCGTCTATCTTTAACGCCTTCATCCCCTTTTGCAGGCGCTCGGCATGCAGCTCGGGGAATTTGAGTTTGCCCTTCATTACCCGCATACTTTCAAACAAGCCATCGCCATACCTGAACGCCCTGTTGGCGATGGTAAGCAATGTACTATCTGCAGGTATTATCTCTCCGTTAAAATTTATATAAACAGGCGGCATTAGTAGTTTTTGGCTGTGCAAATTTGCAGATTTTAAACTTATGATATTAGTGCTATTAACGGCTTATTACCAATTTAGATTGCGCAAATTTTATTTAATCCTGTTGCCCAGGTGCGTTGGCGCTGGTATATTTTCGCCACCTCTCCAAAACGGCTTCAAAATCAGCCGGAAGCGGGGCTTCAAAGTAAATATCCTTTTTTAGCGAGGGATGCACAAAGCCAAGCGAAGCCGCGTGCAGTGCCTGCCGTGGCATGAGTTCGAAACAATTATCTACAAACTGGCGGTATTTGCTAAACACGGTCCCTTTTAAAATTTTATCGCCGCCGTACATCGCGTCGCTAAAAAGCGGGTGGCCAATATGTTTCATATGCGCGCGTATCTGGTGGGTTTTGCCTGTTTCCAGCTTACACTCAATAAGCGTAACGTAGCCCATACGCTCGAGCACCTTATAATGCGTTACCGACCATTTTCCCTTCTCTGGGTCGTCGTATATTGACATTACCCTGCGGTCGTTAACGCTGCGGCCTATGTAACCGGTAACGGTGCCATCCTCGGCAATATCCCCCCAGGCAAGCGCTATATATTTACGGTTGATGGTATGGTCGTAAAACTGCTTGGCCAGGTAATTCATGCTGCGCTCGTTCTTGCTGATAAGCAACAAGCCCGAAGTATCTTTATCAATGCGGTGTACCAATCCCGGGCGGCCATCATTGCCCGGCAGGGTTGGCAGCTGGTTAAAATGATAAACCAGCGCGTTAACCAAAGTACCTGTGTAATTGTTATAACCCGGATGCACCACCATGCCGGCAGCCTTGTTAACAACAAGCACATCGTTATCCTCATAAACAATCTCTATGGGCAGGTCTTCGGGGTAAACCTCGGTATCGCGCGGCGGGTGTGGCAATACTACCGAAATAACATCCTGCGGTTTAACACGGTAGCTGGCTTTAATCACTTTATCGTTAACTAAAACGTTGCCGGCATCAATAGCATTCTGAATGCGGTTGCGCGATGCATTCTCTACCCGGTGCATCAAAAACTTATCTATCCGCAGTAACGATTGCCCCTTATCAACAACCACCCGCAGGTGTTCAAACAGATCCTGCTCGTCGCTGTCAATTATGGCCGTTTCATCAATCATGCGGCAAAAATAACAAAAAAGCGTTTAGGCTATAAGGGGAAATTTGGTTCTGGGTGTATAGTCTACTCACCCGGTCATTGCTTCGCTCGACCACCCCTCTCTCCGCAAGCGGAAAGAGGGTAACTTTTCCTCCCTCTCCTTTGGAGAGGACCGGGTTGAGGCTCCCCACCCTCTTTGCGAAGCAGAGAGGGTCGACCAGCGAAGCGGCGTCGGGGTGAGTAAACTACACGAGCGACACACTTCTGCCACCGACCTTACCCGATGAAATCTTTTCACCTCCTCTCCTTTGCGAGGGCACGGGTGAGGCTTTTCGGGGTGAGTAATTATCTGCCTGATATTTTTCCTAACTTCACCCCGTGGACATCAACCTCGACATATACAGCCCTGTACAGCCTATACAAAACGAGCTTTTTGCGGCAAAAGGCCTGCAGGTTTTTATCAAGCGCGATGATCTTATCCACCCCATCATATCGGGTAACAAGTGGCGAAAGCTTAAGTACGTATTACAACAGGCACAAGCGCAAAAAAAAACACATCTTATAACTTTTGGCGGGGCATACTCTAACCATTTGCTGGCAACGGCGGCCGCGGCAGCAAAATTTGGTTTTAAGGCAAGCGGTATTGTGCGCGGCGAGGAAGTGGAGAACGATACCCTTTTTCTTTGCAAGCTGCACGGCATGCAACTAATATTTACCGACCGCGAAAGCTACCGTGATAAGGAGTCCCTGTTTCAAAAGTTTTTTGGCGATGACGGGCAAGCCTTTTTTATAGACGAGGGCGGGGCATCTGCCGAAGGCGCCAAAGGGGTAAGCGAACTGGTTGATGAACTCCCCCAAACGTACAACCATATTTTTTGCGCCTGCGGAACAGGCACCACCGCGGCAGGCATCATTAACGGGCTAACCAAACATCAACTACCTACCCAATTTAACGCCATACCCGTTCTTAAAAACGGCGATTTCATGCGCCAAGAGATCAACAGGTTTTTAACAGCGCCTGCCAGTTATAATTTATACACCAATTATGATTTTGGCGGCTATGGCAAAACCACAACCGAACTTATAACTTTTATTAAACAATTTGTAGCGCAAACCGGCATCCTAATAGAGCCCATCTACACCGGCAAAATGCTTTACGCCATTTATGACCTTGCCGCGAAGGATCACTTTACACCGGGCAGTAAGATCCTGGCCATCCATAGCGGCGGTATATGGGGACTGTTAGGGATGAAGCACAAATTTTAAGTCCATAGACCCACAAATTATACGATAGCCACTTTCAGGGAAATTATGTTATTAACATGATACATTCTTTAAAACTATCCGTGAAATTTGGATATTAACATTATATAACACTGCAAAAACATTATACTATGGAATACAGACAATTAGGTGGATCGGGCTTACACGTGCCGGTACTAAGTTTCGGAACGGCCACCTTTGGGGGCTCGGGCGAGTTTTTTAAGGCCTGGGGCAATACACAGCTGGATGACGCGAAAAAGCTGATTCACCTTTGCCTTGACGCGGGTGTAAACCTGTTTGATACTGCCGACGTATACTCGGGCGGTATCTCTGAAGAGATTTTGGGCCAGGCGCTGGAAGGCCTGCGCGATAAAGTTTTAATATCTACCAAAGCCACCTTTAAAATGGGCGACGGCCCAAATGATTTTGGTTCATCAAGGTATCACCTCATTAAATCGGCAGAGGATAGCCTGCGCCGCTTAAAAACCGACCATATTGATATTTACCACATGCATGGCTTTGACGGCAACACCCCGGTTGAAGAAACCCTGCGCGCGCTCGACGACCTGATCAGCAGCGGCAAGGTGCGCTATGTAGCAGCATCCAACTTTTCAGGGTGGCACTTAATGAAATCGCTTTCGGTATCTGAACGTTACGGCTGGGCCAAATATGTTGGGCACCAGGCCTACTACTCGCTATTAGACCGCGAATTTGAATGGGAACTGATGCCGCTGGGTATCGATCAAAAAGTGAGCACCATTGTTTGGAGCCCGCTGGCATCAGGGCAGTTAGGCGGCAAGTTCCGCCGCGGGCAGCCTATACCGCAGGATAACCGCCGCAGCCAGGGTGGCAGCCACGGCCCCGTAACAGATTTTGAACGCCTTTATACCATTGTAGATGCATTAGACGAGGTTGCCGAAGAAACCGGAAAATCGGTACCGCAGATAGCCATTAACTGGCTATTGCAAAGGCCAACCGTTGCCAACATTGTTATTGGCGCCCGTAACGAGGAACAGCTAAAACAGAACCTTGCCGCCGTGGGCTGGAACCTTACCACCGACCAGGTAAAAAAACTGGATGCCGCCAGCGACCGCGACCCTATTTACCCCTACTGGCATCAACGCCAGGATACGAGGTTAAACCCGCTGCCAAAGTTTTATTAAACGATAAAGGCCCCGAACATCCGGGGCCTTTATCGTTTCTCTGTTGTATTGGTGAGCCTGTCGAACCATCGTCACTATGAAAAGTCTTCGACAAGACTGACAATCCCTACAACTGCCTTATCTTAATGTTCTTATAATAAGCCTTATGCCCGTGGTCCTGCAGGGCTATATGGCCTGTTTTTGCCATGCCATACTCGGGATGTTCCTTCCATTTGCCTTCGGCTTTGCGTTTTTGCCAGTCGGCATCCCAGGCGGTAAACTCCACTATCTTTTTACCGTTCAGCCAATGCTCTACATGGCCTTTGTTAAATACAATTTTACTGGTATTCCATTCGCCAACGGGCATTATCTTTTTTTGATCGTTGGGGATATACATGGCATAATCGGCGCCTGTTTTTTGCCAGTCCTCCAGTTTATCGGGCACCCATCCTATATCATCTATAATTTGGTACTCGGGCCCGGTAAGGTAAGTGGCCGGGTAATTTGACCCTTCTAAAACGTGGTATAATACGCCGCTATTACTGCCCTGGTCAATTTTCCATTCCCAGGTAAGCTCGAAGTTGGCATACTGTTTATCGGTAACAATGTCGCCGCCGGTATCAGTACCTTTTACAGCGCCCAGGCAAACCAGCGCGCCATTTTCTACCTCCCAGTTCTGTACCCGGCCTTTTTTATTAAAGCCGTGCCAGCCATTCAAATTCTTACCGTTAAAAAGGTTTACCCACGCCTTCTTTTTTGCCTGTGCAAAACCTTGCGTTCCCGCAAAAGCCATTGCGGCAGCAAGCGTTAATATTTTAAAGTTTTTATTCATGTTGCGCGATACTTATTTACTAACCATCTTCATTTTTTCAGGGTCCCAAAACATTGGGCTGTTTTTGTAGTAACTATCGTTACATAGCAGGGCCGGGGCTGCCGCGCGGTAACCAAAAATAGCGTCTTCGGTAACCTTTCCGTTGTTGCGTATGGCGGTGATCCAGTTGTTCATGTGATCGTAAGGGCCACCGCGATAACCTTTTTCGGCACTGTAAGTAATTTCTTCGGGAGGAAGGATGTGCTTACGGCCTGCATCAGTTTGCCCGGCCTTGCGCAGTTTTTCAATATAAAAAGGATCATCAGACTGTATAACTTTGTTCCTTTTCAGCGTAACGCTATCCCAGGTAATATCCATAGAGCCTTCGCTGCCTACCAGTTTAAGATACGTGGTGCCGCTGGTGCCATCCACAAAGTTACAGCGCAACGACAGGTTGAATGCCGGGTGCGCGGCGGTTTTGCCATAATCAAACGTACCTAATAAAACATCGGGCACTTCGCGGCCATCGTTCCAGTAACGTAACCCGCCGGATGCGTAAATTTTGTTCGGCCCCATCGAGTCGGTAATAAAGTGCAGGCTGCTAAACAGGTGCACAAACAGATCGCCCGCCATACCTGTACCGTAATCGGTATAGTTTCTCCAGCGGAAAAACCTTTTAGAATCGTAAGGGCGCTTTTGGGTGTTGCTTACATAGGTTTCCCAATCAACGGTTTGGGTAGATGCATCATCCGGGATGGGGTATTGCCATACTTCTACCGGTGCGCGGCGCGCCCAAAAGCCTTCGGCATAGTTTAATTCGCCTATAGCACCGCTTTTTAACAGCTCGTGCGCTTTTTCGTTCCCAAGGGATGATACACCCTGGCTACCTACCTGGAAGATTTTGCCGGTTTCTTTCTGCGCTTTTATAACCGCCGGGCCCTCGGCAACCGAGTGTACCATTGGTTTCTCGCAATATACATGCTTGCCCGCGTGCATGGCATCAACAGAAATTTGCTGGTGCCAGTGGTCGGGCGTGGCTATAATAACCGCGTCAATATCCTTGCGGTTTAGTATCTCTTTATAAATTTTAGTCGTAAAAATATCGGCACCCCAACGAGTTTTAGCTTCTTTAAGGCGGCCGTCGTACAAGTCGCAAACGGCAACCAGCTTTACACCCGGAACCTGCAGGGCAACAATAGCATCTTGCGTACCCATGCCACCCGCGCCAATAAGGGCAATGTTTACCTGGTCGTTAGGGCCAAACTGGTTGTACTTTTGTTTAAGATAATAAAAACTGTTTTTATCGGCAGCCAGTAAGCTGCTGCCGGCGGTTACCGCTGCCGCGGTTGTAGCCAATTTTTTGATAAAGCCCCTGCGGGATGCTTCGGGATTTTCTTTCATGATTAGGTATCTTAGTTAGTGTTTGTAGAAAAGTGAAGATATAATTTTTGTTTAAGAATTGGAAAGGATTGATTTGTTGTTGATATAAATAATGTGCATTGATGCAATGCATCGGTTAGGTTATTTATACTAATTTTATAGTAGTTAGATTATTTATACTAACTTATTAATTAGCAAAAGCATACTCCGTTACAACAGCAACAACGCGGAAGTAAAAACCGAATACCTACTGGTAGGCACCCTGCTTAGTTTATTTTGGCCTTCGCGGTAGGGCTGGCGCTGAAAACCATTGTTTAATGGTCGGTGGTTAATACACAATAGTGGGTAACCTGCACTACTATGATCTATGAACCATCAGCCATAAACTTCCTGTCAAGTATGAACTTCAATACTTATCTTTGCCGCTACACACATGAGCAAAACTGTAACACCATACCAGGACAACCAGGGCACCAAAAAAGAGCAGGTGGCCGATATGTTTAACAACATCTCTAAAACTTACGATTTTTTAAATCATTTTATGTCGCTGGGTATTGATATTATCTGGCGTAAAAAGGCTATAAACGAGTTAAAGGCCGATAAGCCCCAGCTGATACTGGATGTGGCTACCGGCACCGGCGATTTTGCCTTTGAAGCCCTGAAGATATTGAAGCCGAAGAAAATTATTGGGGTGGATATTTCCCGTGGGATGCTGGACATTGCCGACCAAAAGATTGCCAAACGCGGCCTTACCGATAAGTTTGAAGTTAAGCTTGGCGATTCGGAAAAGTTACCTTTTGAGGCCGGTGAGTTTGACGCCGTTACAGTGGCGTATGGTGTGCGTAATTTCGAAAATTTAGAGACCGGCCTGGCTGATATCCACCGGGTGCTGAAACCGGGTGGCAAGGCCGTGGTGCTGGAGTTTTCTAAACCCAAAGGCTTCCCTATTAAACAGCTTTATAACTTTTATTTTAACTACATAACACCAGGCATTGGCAAGCTTTTTTCTAAAGACGCCAGGGCTTACACCTACCTGCCCGAGTCGGTAGCTGCATTCCCCGATGGCGACGCTTTTACCGCGCTGATGCAAAAAGCGGGTTTTAAAAATACCAAAGCTCGGCCTTTAGCGTTTGGTATCTGTTCCATTTATACCGGTGTTAAATGATAAAAAGCCGCCTCTTCATCACTATTTTGCTTTTGGCCTGTAGCAATTTGCTGCGCGCGCAGGCATGGGGTGGCGGGGCCGACCAAAACGACCTTAGTTTTGGATTTTCATTCTCATACGTATCAAACAGTTTTAAAATAATTAAGCAACCTAACTGGCAAACGCCCTTTGTTGACCCCGAAACGGGTGAGAATGTAAGCACACCGCTAAACAGCATTAGTTCTAAAAGCAAACCGGGCTTCGCAGTGGGTTTTTTGACGCGCTACCGCTTAACAGAGCATTTAGAAGCCCGCATAACCCCATCGCTGGTATTTGCAGACCGGGCTGTTACTTACGGCTATGTAGATGCAACGCAGGATGTAGATAAGCCGGTACAAACCACCACGGTTGATTTCCCGTTGCAGCTAAAACTAAAATCAGACAGGCTTGGTAATGCCCGCGCTTACCTTATTGGCGGCTTAAAATACTCAGGCGCTATTGGTTCTAAAAAAGATCAGCCAAACACCGCCCCTACCGAGCGCCTGCTGCGCAACGTACGCGGCTATCCATCGTACGAGGCCGGCTTTGGGTTTGATATTTACTTTGAATATTTTAAGCTCTCGCCCGAGATAAAACTCACTAACAGCATTGGCAATATATTGGTTGCCGATAACACGCCATTCGCCACGCCTATCAGCAAATTATCGCTGCATACGTTTACGTTCAGTTTGTTTTTTGAGTAGGCAACTCCAGCCGTTTTTCGAAACAAACAAAGCTTAAGCCGGGCCTAAACTCCAATGTTATTTCGCCTTTTAAACAATAACCCAATTTGGGGAACAGCTGCTGTGTAGCATGGTTCTGCGAGTTGGTATCTATCCGCAGGATGCCTATTCCCCGCTCTATGGCCACTACCTCGGCCTGGTAAAGCAGATCGGCAGCCAGGCCCCTGCCCCTAAAATGCGGACTAACAGCCAGACGGTGCGTAACAATGGCTTCTTCATTAATATCCAGGCCTACCTGCGCGTACTCGGGGTACTGCTCGGTAGTTATAGCGGTAACACCTGCAATAGTGCCGTCCTCGTCGGCAACCCAAAGCTGGCCGTCGGCAATGTCCTGCTCAAAAACCTGCGGATTGGGGTAGGTATCATCCCATTGCAAATTACCTGCAGCGCGCATAATAGGTACAACTTCGCGGATAACTTCCATTATGGCAGGGATATCTTGTAGAGTGGCGAGACGGATGCTCATTAGTTAGTGATTTAGTGATTGATTGAATTAGTGATTAATACCTTTAATAACCTGCAATTAAACTAAAAAGTAGTGTGCCAACAAAAACTACCAGGTGTATAAGTGCCGATGGCAGATGTTGTTTACCCCTGAGTTTTACCATCAAAAAATTAATTAGCATTAGCACGATAGAACCAAAAAACAGAAGCAGCCCAAAGACAAGATCCCAACCCAAGTTGCATGGCCCTCCACCGTAACCTCGATGTGTATTTACCCAAATAACACCTGGTATTAGTATCAGATAATAAACTATAGTAAAATACACTGGCTTTATCTGGATAGGAAACTCTTGTATTTTTTCTGATTGCATCATTTGTTCTCGGATTTATTTTTTTGGTTCTCTATCCCCAAATTAAACTAAATATCAAACAGCCTGTAAAAACAACAAAGTGAATAATTACCGAAGGCAAATAAGCACGCCCTTTAAGCTTAAGCCTGATAAGATTTACACCTAACAATATAATCGATCCAAGAAACAGAACAAAGCCCGACAAAATATCTAATCCTGGTGTACAGGGTCCACTTTTAAATCCCGGCAGGATATTAAATAGAACAACTGCTGTTAATGTAACCGAGTAATAAATTAAGGTGCGGTAAACTGATTTTAAAGGGTTATGCGAAATGTAGGCTGCTTGTGATGTCATTAATGATTATGCTTTTTATGTATATCCTTTACCAGGCATAGTTTTTTTATCTCATCTATGCGGATAGGAAAAGGAGCATATTTTAGACGGCCGGCCACCAGTTCTGTTACGTTGTCTGAATGGGCTATTACCTCTTCGGAGTTATCGCTGGCCAGCAGGCGCTTGTACATGCGGTAATCGCCCCATTCAATGTAATAAACCTCGCCGGGGAGGATCTTTTTATCGTTGATGATCTTGAGGGCTACCCAGCAGCCGTTCTCCAGGTATGGGTACATGGAATGCCCCCAAACCGGCAGGGCAAAATCACACTCCTCTATTCCGGGGAAATTCATGCGGCCTACAGGCTGCGAGTCGTTAATATCGTTATATACTTCCACGCCCGATGCGGTAGCAATTATATCATACATGGGTATCCCCTCTTCGCGTTGCGCATTTACAGGTTTATCCAAATTCTTTTTCGCGCCGTTGCCAAGGTGTTCGGCGTACTTCTCTTTAAATATCTTCAGTTTCTCGGGGTCGATGTTCTGGCGGCTTTTAATGATCTCGGTTATAGAACTCGCCGAATTAAAGTTGAGCGCCTCGGCCAGCTCGCTGTTGTTGTTGAAAGCGCGGCCACGCAATTGGTTGTACAGTATAATAAACTCCAGTGTTTCAGGGCGTACTGTTTTTATTTTATTCGGTTTCGAAAGCTCATCCATGTCAATAAAAAATAATTACAGATTTTTCTTTATTTAATTAAAGAAATTTCTTTATATTTGTTCGTCTGATAATTGCTAATATAAAACTTAAAATTAACATAGCAAATAAAGCACTTACAGAATTTAAAGAATATACTTTATAAAGTAGCCATAAGCTATCTTCTTAATAAGTGAGAATTAAAGATTTGTTTATCTCCAGAACAATTAAATAAATAGAATATGTACATAGCCCACAGCGCCCTGCGCACCAACAACAAAACCAAAAAGCCCTTGCTCAAAAACAACGAACTGGCCGAGCGTTACCTGGGTTATCAAACCGCCTGCAATAAATACCGAGCGGAAATAGCCGCCATTCAACAATACATCCCGGGGTGGCTGCCGCCGTTTGAGCGGAAAGCTTTTTAAGATAAAAGGCTAAAGCTGAAGAATGAACCACGCTAAAATCACCAATCTATAAATAACTAAATAAAATGATTAAGATCGCTCAAAAAATTAAAGACCAGCTGTGGTGGTTAATCATCACAGTAGATTACAACTACAGCCGCATCAGCATAGCGGACCATGACCTTACCGACGAATGCTTAACCCTATGGCTGGAAGACAAGCAGGATTTTAAAAACTCGCTCGACGAATGCCTGCAGCTGGATATTTCGCTTAAGAATTTCGCCAGGGTAATTACAACCGAAAATCTGAACAGTTACGAAGGGCAGCGCCTGCACCCCAACAAGCAATTTGTTTACAAAACCCGGGTGCAAATAAATGAGGCCATTACCTGGTACAAACAGGACGCTACCCTGGTAGAACAGCAATGGGCACGCGAGGCCATGTTAAAAGCTGTTTTAACGCAGTTAGTAGAAACAGAGGCAGCGATGGATAAAAGCTGGTAGATATTATGCCAAATAGCATTATTAACATAATTAATTTATGCTTGTATTTCATTGGCGAACTACTTCTTCGTTAGGTAAGGTAGTAGGTATTGATGAGCCTGTGGATGTTACTTTTCTTTGCCTTAGCCGCAAAGAAAAGTAACCAAAAGAAAAGGCCAAGTCAAAGCGAAGCTTCCGCCCGCCCTGCCGGTTCTTAACGCTATCTCCCGCTATTGCGAGTTCGAAAGCTAAACCGGCATTCCCGCCAACTCCCTGCCCGCCCGCTTTGACGTTTGGGCCACCACTCATAAAAGGTAGTGATGGGTTTTAAACCCATCACTACGATTAAATTCTGAAAAAATTTGTTTAAACAAAGAGCCCGTTGAATTTAACATTAGCCTTCCTAAAAGCGGCCTTAGCGCGTTGCGGATAGCACAGGCAGTGCCTTACTACACCCTTTAACAGCGACGCGGTTAAGCCGCGTGTTTTTTCTTTTGGTACTTTTCTTTTTTGCGACAAAAAAGAAAAGTACATCCACTAACGATAATAAAGCAAACCCATTACTAACAGAGCACTAATAGCCGACTGTACTAAAGAGATTGCCACGCTATCGCTCATAATGACATGGTTAGCAATTAAGATATAATGTCTGTTTACTTGGTCTTTACAAATTGCTCCTGTTTTTCATCAGCCTCAACTAACTCCTCAACCTGGCTTACCTCTTCGGAAGGGGCGGCGGCATAGTTAAGCTTACGGAAACGCCATATGGCAAAGGCAGGCTCCTGGTAACGATTGATAAGCGTGAAGAATTTAGGGAAGTTATGCACTTCTTCGAGCAGCACACCGGTTACGATATTGTTATTATCGAGGATCTCGCGAATGGTGTATTCCTTATCCCGGGTTATCCAGATCTCGAAATCGCGGCGGATCTCTTCGCTTTTATCCGGGTCTATCTTATCGTTAATACAAATCACTTTATCGCCAACTCTCATAGTAAGTCAAAATTAAAAAGTAAAAGTAAGAATACCTGCCTGTAGCACACATTTATTACAATAAGTAAACCAACTTAACATAATCCTGTTTGACTCTTGACTCTTGACTCTTGACTCTTGACTCTTGACTCTTGACTTTTGACTTACTAACCCGCCGGCATAGATACAAAGAACGCTGTACCTTCGCCTGGCACGCTTTCGGCCCATATACGCCCTCCCTGTAACTCGGTAAACTCTTTACAAAGCGGCAGGCCAAGGCCTACTCCCTTTTCATTGTAGGTACCCGAGGTAGATTGTGCCTGGAGCGAGAACAGGTCGGCTTGTTTTTCGCTGCTTATACCAATACCGTTATCGCGGATGATAAGCCAGCACTCGCTGCCAACCTGTTTTGCCTTAAAGCTTATATGCCCGCCCGGTTGTGTAAATTTAATGGAATTACTGATCAGGTTGCGTATAACCAGCTGCAGCATGTCGCTATCGGCTACAATGCGTATGTCCCAGTCGAGTTCGGATGTTAGTGTGATGTTTTTCTTAAGCGCTATCGCTTTTTCCAGCTCCAGGGTATTAAACAAGGCGTCGCGCAGGCTAACGTACCCCAGCTTAACGTTTACGCCATCCATTTGCGCTTTAGACCATATGAGCAGCTTCCCCAGCATATCAATGGTGCGGCTGGTAACTTTAAGCAGGTCGCCCTCTACCATACGTCGCTCGGCGGTTTCCAGTTCATACTCGGTAATTAGTTCCAGGTAGTTCTGTATATTGCTCAGCGGCGATCGCAGGTCATGCGCTATAATGGATATCAGTTTGTTCTTTTCGGAGTTTATACGCTCCAGTTCGTGGTTTTGCTCTATTATCTGTTTGTTTTGCACGGCTATGGCATTTGCCTTATCTGATGCCGAGCCCCTTTCGTAATCGTAATTGCGCCTGAAGTAAGTTATGGTATAATACATCACTATAACCACTACTACATAGGCCGACGACAGGTCCCAAAAGCGGCTGGCCCTGTTGTTGTAGCTATTCGGCACGCATTCCGGGTGATAGTACTCTAACAAGTGCAACCCTATTATGATAAGCACGTTAACCGCTATCCAAAATTTTTGCTGGTTTTTTGGCACCACACAAAGCACCAGAAAGATACAAAGGCCCATCAGCAGGTCTGTAGGCCCCCGGGTACCCGAGTTAATAATGTAGTTGGCACCAAAAAAGAGGTTACCTATAACGGTAAAAATGATAATGGTAGATGTAACTTTTCTTTTGTAACGCGAATAGTAATACAATAACGAAAAAATAACCATGGTTACCAGGCTAAGCAGCGCTATGTATGGCAGGCCAATAAGGTAATTGAAGGGAACGTTGTAAGCGAGGGCAATAATTGCAATGAGGCAAATGGAGTGGAAGATCCTAAACTCTAACGGGAACTCGGGAGCCGAGCCTGTGAGCCCGATCCAGAGCTGGTGTATTTTTCCAAAAGGGCGCAATTTATTATAATTTAGGATTACACAATTTTACTAAAAATAAAATTTACGGCATAACCTAAAGGACAGGTTTATTCAAAATACTGCACCTGCCACGCAAATTATAAAGCATAAAAAAAGCCCCGTCCGGGGCTCATCTTATTTAAAAGAAATATTATGGATTAGTTGCGGCTAAAGCCACCCCTGTTACCACCAGCACCGCCAAAACCAGGACCTTTATCCTCGGCGATATTAACTGTTATACGTTTACCATAATAGCTTTGTCCATTCATGCAGCGGATAGCTTCCTTAGCCTCATCCTCGTTTACCATCTCCACAAATCCAAAGCCCCTGCTTTCTTTTGTTTCACGGTCTTTAACGATCCTTAAGCTCTTAACCGGCCCAAAGTCTCCAAAAACCGCATTTAGTTCGGCCTCGCTTACTTCTAAGGGAAGGCCTCCAATAAATACTTTCATTAATCTCCTTTTGTTTTTCTGTAAAGATACGCAAAAAAGGGCTATTTTTTGATGTTGCGGGGCAAAATGGCAGGCTTGTAAGGTGTTTTTTACAATAAGGTGTCATTACAACACACTGATGATAATTACTGCTTTTTAAGCTTCAGGTCAAAGGTGCCCTCTACCCTGTAAAGAGAAGAATTGGGCTCATCATCTTTTGATAAGAACGTAAAGAAAGTGCCCTTTGCAAGCACATCGTTCTGGCGGTATTTGTCCAGCTTTATCTTACCCGAGTCGCCGGGTTCGGCATATTGGGTAAGGGTAAATTGTTTGGTGTGCATCACATCAGCTATCATGAGTAACTGGCCGCCGGCAACAGGTTTTGTAAGGCTATCGGCAGCTGCGCCTTTAGAGCTTACCCCAAAGCTAAGCGTATGCGCTTTGTTAATGGCAGTTATACCAAAATAACGGTTATCGCCAACGCTCATATTTACAAATGCTACCGAATCTTTCGCGGCATCAAACGTGTAAACAGAATCTTGCATGGTAATGGTAAGCGTGCCTTCGGTGGCCAGGAAATTATCTGGCGAGGTTGCCTTAATAACGCTATCGGCGCCAAGTGCCATTTTTTTCTGATCTACCTGCTGGTCACCGGTATCCTTTTGGCACGACACTAACAGCGACGACATCGCCAGCATAAGTGTAAAGTACCAGTTAGTAAACCGTTTTAAGCCCATAGGTAAATAGATGCTTTAAAGTTAAATAAAAATTATTTCAATTATACGCTTTAAATCTTTTTGATGGTGTTTATTTAACACTTTTTAACTTTATCAATTATACGCATTAAATATGCCAAACGTTGGCTAATTTCATTAAAATTTCATCTTTTATTTTTGATGATATATTATTGGATATTAAACCCTGTTAAAGGTTTAAAAGATCTCGCCAACGGTAACAAATACACCTTTAGACCCCTGGTTACCAAAGCCATAGTCAACGGCGATATTTGTTTTTGATACCTTGTTGAGTTTTATGCGCAAACCGGCGCCATAACCAGGCTGTATTTTTTGCAAAGCGGTGCCCGGCGCACCCGAAAACGATTCGGCATTAATAAAGGCTACGCCGCCCAGCAAACCGTTTTTTGTTATGCGGTAACGGTACTCGCTTTCGGCATAAACCATCTGGGCGCCCCTAAAGCGGCCTTGTATATAGCCCCTGCCTGTACCGTTGTATTGGTCCCAGGTGTTTGCGGGCAGGTCTAGGTATGGGGGCTTGCCGTTTAGCACCAGCCAGTTATAACTCCAAAAGGCAATAACATTACGGGATGATGCGGGGAAACGGTAATACTTACGCACATCAATTACAAGGGATGTCCAGGGGCGGGTGCTGCCCAAAAAACCTTTATTATCCCGGTACTGTACCCCGGCGTAAAAACCGCGGGATGGGTTTATGGAGTTATCGCGCATATCTATCAGGGCGTTAAGCGTTATCCCGGCAGATGTGGTGCTTGGCATAGGGTCGTACTTTGAATAGTCGGACGGGCTTCCATCCGGGTTGCCCTGTTCAGATACGTTGTAATGCCTGTCGTAAATAAAACCCGCCCCGGCATACAGGTTGCCTACAATCCTGGTCAGGATGGTTTCGTAAAAACGCACCAGCGTGTAATCCATTGGGTTTTCGTTTGCCGCGCTGGAATTGGTGCCCAGGCCAAAGGTGCTTTGCGGATACTTGTAATATTTAAAATCGCCAATAAAATTGAACCTGTCGCCCGCAGTCCAGATGTTGGATTGCACCGGGATGATGATCTGCTTATTTTGCGTGTATGCCGAATTAGACGATATGGTAGAAATGCGCGAATTGCCCGCGATACGGAAGGCGATATTACCCGATAAGGTTACAGCCAGCTTTGTTTGCAGCGTATAGCCCACTGCCGGTAACACAGAAAAAACGGGCTTTGTGCCAATAACGTTAATACCCTTGTTGGCTACCGAATCTTTTTTATTAAAAATGGAGCGGATAACATCATAAAGATCTTTTTGAGCCGAAGTATCTTGCCTGGCAACTACCAAGGTATCATTAATGCGGGTGCGGGTAAGTTTTACGGTGCTGCTTTTATCCTGTGCTTTAATAAGCATTGGCGAAAGAACAATGGCTACCAGTAATAAGGTTAATTTCATTTGCAGATCAGGGGTATTGCGGAATAAAATCTGCCCAAAGATATATTTTTTGAATGGATAGGCTGTTTTATGAATACACAAAAGACCGAAGCTTTGCGGTATCAGACTAATTTAGGCTTATCATTTAAATAAAGCGTTAAAATTTGTTAAAGCGCTTTGTATCTACTTAGTGGCTTAATTATTAATTGTAGCTTAGGTTATCAATTACATCCATACTATCACCACAATGACCAGCTTTGTTAAACAAATTTTTAAACCAGCGCTTTTAATATTAACAATGTTGTGTACCAGCAAAGTTTACGCGCAAATTTCTCTTTTTGACAACCTTATCAACAAGATCGAGAATTATAAAAGCCTCAGTTACAAATCTGTGAACAAACGCAGGGATATGAGTGCCGACACTACTATAGCACTCAATAATGAGGCGTTTCTAAAAGCGCCTAACGACAAGCTTTTTGGTTACCATTACCGTTTAGAAACCAACCACACAACCGAAGCGTTTAACAGAATACTCTTATATGATGGAAAGGATCAAACAATTCTATCTCTTAGTGATAGTACTTTTTTCCCCTCACACGAAGGTACAGGCAACTTTGATCAGTCGCTTATTGGTACGCTTAAATTCTTAAGGAATCGCTACAATAAAAAAACGTTTAAAGTTACTCAGTTGCGGGATACGGTTATAAATGGCGTTACCAATTCGCATATTATTGCAAACGTGTATGATACGATCGAGAATAACGAGCACCTATATTCAAACAGAGACTACTACCTGAATAAGCAAACAGACCTGCCAAGTTTGGTAACCATTATAGGCAGATATAAATATAATGGATTGGTGAGCGGATATTATGATGAGACCAGGTATTCTGATTACAAAATGGACAATACAGATATTAACGATTCGCTTTTCTTAATACCAAAAGGTTTTACGCCACGCCAGGATAAAGCCGCAAACGCGTTGTTAGCTGTAGGGACCTCCGCTCCCGACTGGACGTTATTTGATGCAAATGGTAAACAAACATCACTAAATGATCTAAAGGGTAAAGTAGTGATGATGGATTTTTATTACATCGGGTGCTCGGGCTGTATGGCATCAATAAATCCGCTAAAGGCTATTTACGAAAAATATAAAAACAAAGGGTTGGTTATTGCAAGCCTTACTGCGAGAGATAGTAAAAAAGCGGTTCTGGATTTTGAGAAACGCTATAAAATCAGCTATTCTGGATATATCGGTGCTGCTGATGTAGTTAGATCGTATAACGTTACGGCGTTTCCAACTTTTTACTTTATAGATAAAGCAGGTAAAATAGCAAACGTTTTTGTAGGCTACACGCCTGATTTTGAAAACAAGTTAAACACAATAATTAGTAAATTATTAGTAGCTAAATAAGGGCACCGACTTTATCATTTACAAGAACCAATTTGTAAAGAAATTTCTTTACATAATTTGCAATATTAAAGAAATTGTCTTATCTTTGTATATATCAAATGCCAACCGGCATTATTAGCATAACCTAATTATTTATGAAACGCTTAACATCTGCACGGGGTTACACCATTCGCATTAACAGATATTTTGAGTCTATTAAAGGCAAGTTCCACATGGAATTGCTGCCTGATCCTTCCACTAAAGGAAAAGAGAAACTCATCTATCAAAAAGTGTGGGATGTTGAGCCCGAGCCACCTACCCTGTCGGGCTTGGCGCTGTTCCTTGGATTTAACAGCCGCAACGAGTTTGAAACCTATGAGCGCAACGGTGAGTTTGCCAACCATGTTAAACGGGCACGCTTAAGGGTTGAAGCCGAGTACGAAAAGAAACTGCACTACCAATCGTCAACCGGTGCCATATTTATGCTTAAAAGCTTAGGCTGGGCTGAAAAACCAGACGGCACCTTGCTGAACGAGGTTCCGAAATCTATCCGGATAGAGATTGTAAATCCGGGCCTCAAACTGGCGTCGAGCGAGAAAGAGGTATTGCTAAATTGAACAATGCCTTTGCTCCATCAATAAAACCATCTAAAAACCGATAATGAGAACCTCTACCCTATTTAAACATAATTACGAAACTACGGCGCATGTGGTGGTCAACCAGGGCGGTACAAGCTCGGGGAAAACTTACGCCATAGAACAAGTACTTTTTTGCCTCGCGGTTTCGGCCGGGAAGCAGATCATCACCGTGGTTGGGCAGGATATACCCAACCTAAAATCAGGGGCGATACGCGATGCCCAGGAGATCTACGATGGGTCTGACACGTTAAAACGCCTTATTAAAAACTATAACAAAACCGACAGGATCTTTGAGTTCCACAACGGCAGCCTTATAGAGTTTAAAAGCTACGGTAACGCCCAGGATGCCAAGAGCGGCAAGCGCGACTACCTGTTTGTTAACGAAGCCAATGGCATAACATGGGAGGTTTATAGCGAGCTTGCCCTGCGTACTAAAAAACGAATCTACATCGATTATAACCCCAATACCGGTTTTTGGGTGCACGATAAGCTAATAGGCAAACCCGGCGTACAGTTATTTATATCAGACCATCGGCACAACCCTTTTATTGATGAGCCGCAAAGGGCAAAAATAGAGATACTAAAAACCGAGGACCTTGAACTTTGGAAGGTTTACGCCCGCGGCCTTACGGGTAAAATAACGGGGTTGGTGTTTGATAACTGGCATGTATGCGAGGCTATTCCGCAGGATGCAAAACTAATTGCAGCCGGGCTGGATTTTGGTTTCAGTAACGACCAAACCGGCTGCCTGCTGGTATACAAGCAAAACGGCGAGCTTTGGATAGATGAACTATTTTATGAAACCAAACTCACCAATGTAGATATATCCCGCAAATTGCAGGAACAGTACATCAGCAAAACCACCGAGATAATAGCCGATAGCTCCGAACCAAAATCTATAGAAGAACTAAAACGGATGGGCTGGTTTGTTACGGGCGCAAAAAAGGGTGCCGATAGCATTAAAAACTCCATAGATATTTTAAAACGCTATAAGTTGAACGTAACCCGCAACAGCGTAAACCTGCGTAAGGAACTGGAAAAATACAAATGGCGAACAGATAAGGACGGCCGCACCCTTAACCAGCCTATAGATGCCTGTAACCACCTTGTAGACCCGCTGCGCTACGTGGCGCTAAACAAATTGAACACGAAAGCAGGCGGCAACTTAAAAAGCAGGTTGCCGGCAGCCCAAAAACCGCTGACGAACAGAGGGATATGGGGTGAGTTGATCGATTGATCATCATGCCGTTGTTGATGTTGTCACCAACAACGTTTAGGAAAATTGTACGCTATGTACTTGCAAGGTGCTCGTTGGTGACAACACCAACAAGTGCGAAACGCAAAAAAATCGGTGTAATCAACTTAATCTTTCAATCGGTGCAATCAACCCAAATTCAAATCAGTGCAATCAATAATATTATGATACAAAAAACATTTATAACCACACACGGCAAACTGAGGGTAGCCATCCCCTCACAGTTGAATGAGGTTACCCTGAGGCAAATGATTGCCTTGCAGGATAACAAGGAACTGGGCGATCTGGATGCCATCAGTATATTGTCGGGTGTACCGGTAGCGGAATTGAAAACGGTGCGCGATGCTAACGACTTTATGGCCTTTGCAGATGCCGTGCTCTCGTTATCGCACCAGATCAAATACTTATACAACAGCGACGAGATCCCGAAGAAAGTAAGCTTTGAAATTGGCGATAAAAACGTAACAGTTAACGTGATCAGCAACCTGTCGGTAGAGCCCGCCGGCGCTTTTATGGCCGCCAGGGATGTTATTGCCGATGAGATAGCCGAGCACGTAAAGATATACGGCGAAGATAACTGGAAGGATTATTTTAACCCATCGCTCACCGCCTGCTGCAAAGTACTGGCCTACTATTTTTATTGCACAGCAACCGGTAATGTTTATGATGAATATGCCGCTGCCGCTTTTACTGAAACCATAAAAAAACTAAGGGTAACGGAGGCGCTGCCCATAGCCAAACATTTTTTTACGAGCTATCCAAACTTATCGAAACAGAGAACAGGCTTTTGGCATCTGCTGCAACAGCTATGGAGAAGCGTGCAGGCATCCATTCGTTCGAGAAATTTAAATACATCAACACCGTAAACTCCCTTGCCGGCGGCGACATTACCAAATGGAACCAAATACTGGCTATGCCCTACGAACGCATCCTCACTAAACTGCTGCTTAATAAAACCGAAGCCGAATACCAGAAGAGGTATAGTGAGATGATGTAGGAGAAACATGCTACTTATCGCTTGAATAGTTTACTCACCCCGACTACGCTGCGCTGGTCGACCCTCTCTGCGTTGCAAAGAGGGGGAGGAAAAATGAAGCTCACCCTCTTTCCGCTTGCGGAGAGAGGGTCGCACGCGAAGCGCCGCGGGGTGAGTAAATAGCCCGCAATAAATACCTTAATCAAACAACTAATCTTGATCACCAATCTCTAATCTCTGCCCCCCATGCGCAACCAAATAGAAACCATCACCCAAACCTTAACCACGTCGCCTTCATTTTTATACGGTACCGAAAAAGAGCACACCCTGGCCGGATCATTTGCACAAAAGGTATCAGGCACCTGGTTGGTAAAATATACATTACCATCTATAGACGGCCTAAAAGACGGGACGGTTTTATACGGCCAGGGTATCCCGGGCCCGGGTATCGGTAATAATCAAGATACCTATATCAACACCAACACCGGCATTTTTTATAACAAAAGCGCGGGTGTGTGGACACAGGTATTCTCGATGCAAACAGGGCCGCCAGGTGCAAAGGGCGACAAGGGTGATACCGGGGCAACCGGCGCTAATGGTAAAACTATTTTAAGCGGCACCTCCAACCCCTCCAACTTACTCACTGGCACCGACGGCGATTTTTACCTAAACACCAATACCTACCAGTTATTTGGCCCTAAAACAGCAGGTGTATGGGGCACCGGAGTAACCATCATTGGGTTGCAGGGCGAGCAGGGGGAAGCCGGGCTACAAGGGGAAACAGGCGCAGCCGGAGAGCCGGGTGATACCGGCCCGGGTGTTGCCGCGGGTGGTACAACCGGCCAGGTGCTTAGCAAACTTAGCAATGCTGATTTTGACACGCAATGGATAGATGTTACAGGAGCGGTTGATATACATGCTCCGGATGGTATTATCAGCGGGTTAGGATTATCCGTATCTGCAGGGGAGGTAGTGGTCGCGGCCGGCTCATGGAGGATAGATGATAACACTTACCAAACCTTAACTGACACCCATTTGCTTTTAGAAGCTGCAGATAGTGTAAACAACCGTATCGATCTTATTTACGCGAATGCAACAAACAACATCGCTTTAATCGCGGGCAGCGCGGCATCAAACCCGGTAAAGCCATCATTACCTGTCAACTGCGTTGAAGTAGGTTTTGCCTTAGTTACACCCTCGGGCAGCCAGGCAACACCTGCCCCGGGCGCCAACTATGTAACACAATCACAGTTTACCGATGAAATTGGCAGCAAGGCACAGCTATCTACCGGTGCAAAGAACAATTTGGTTGAAGCAATTAACGAGGTTAATACAAGCATAGGCAGCATCAACCAGGAAAACGTGATCCTTAAAATATTCAAAAAATCAAATTATAAATAACATGGCATCATATAACGAAATAGTAGCCTTTACCAAAGGAGTGGGCGTGCGCCCTATAACTTTTACAAACAGCGATGGCACTACTGCAAAACAAACCTATGCACCGGCCGATCCTGCCAGCAGGATCAACTTTTTGGCTATATCATCTACCTCGGTAACACAAAAATACATGCTGCTGCAGCTTCATAATTCCGTATCGGGCGATGTTGCCCCTTTGGGCACTATCACTGTACCGGCAAATGCAGGTACAAATGGTTCGGTGGCCATAGTATCGGGGTTAAACAGGGGCAACCTGCCCTGGCTACAAATTGACAGCGATGGCAACCCGTTTATCGACCTCAACTACAACATGAACCTGGAGATGAGATTACTAAGCGCCCTATCAGCCGGCGAAACAATCACCGTAACAACAAGCGGCGGCTCATACGCAGCATAATATGGCATCAAGAAATGGATTAAACCCCAAAATAAGAGGGCAAAAAGGAATAGGCTTTAACAGGGCATTGCCAGCCCCGTTTGGGTTTGGAAATGGGATATTTCTAAATAGTGGAACGCTCTCAATTCCGAGAATGAGCGACGGCACTTTTATTCAAAAAATACCTTTTTCAGTTGAGTTTTGGGTAAGGTGTAATGTAGGCCCGACCAACGGGCTTTATTGGGTTTGGTTTTCTATGAGAAAAGGTACTGCGCCCATTTATGACCATGAGCTTTCGATTAATTCGGGGCTGGGTTTACGTACAACAGAAAGTTCTTATCGTGGAGGTGTTGACATTACGTTTGATGGTAGCAAGCAGCATTGCGTTTGGGCTGTTGATGCTGAAGGAAATTGTAGCACCTATTTTAATGGTGTGTTTCGGTCTGTGGCGCCGGGTCAATTAACTCCATATTATCCAACTGATGTGCATTTAAATTTTAGAAATGACATTCAGGCCATTGATGAATTTAGGTACTATTCCTCAGCATTAAGGAAAGATCAAGTAGAAGCCAATTTCAATAGTGGATTAGGGAATAATCCTTGTGTTACTGAAAGTTTAGAGTCTTGGTATACGTTCGAAAAGTTTGAAAGTTTAGATTTTTCATCTGAACA
Organism: Mucilaginibacter lutimaris; assembly: GCF_042676625.1. Lineage (NCBI taxonomy): Bacteria > Pseudomonadati > Bacteroidota > Sphingobacteriia > Sphingobacteriales > Sphingobacteriaceae > Mucilaginibacter > Mucilaginibacter lutimaris. The sequence continues at coordinate 83,265 of NZ_JBHTIA010000005.1, read as the reverse complement.
AGATGGCTCGAACATGCAGGTTGGCATTAGAGACTACAGTAATAAAAATCGCCACGCTATAGCAACTGATGCCGATACCAATCCAGTATCACCAACCTATAGTTTAAAGCCTTTTTAAGAGGCAATGCGCCTTTGTCGGTACCTTTCTATAGGCTGGGCGATGAAATGGTGTAAGAGTATGCTTAAACCGATTGTTATAGCAAGTGTAGTAAAACCATGGCTGATTATTTTAGGAAAGGATTTTGCTACCACAATTTTTAAAACCAACGCCTGCGATAGGTAAATAGGAAACGATAGGTTTCCAATATACCTATCGGCTTTTACGCCCTTTGTTAAAATAAATGCGTATGGTATCGCCGCTACTTCAAAGCAAAATAGCAGGGCTTGTTTATAATAAGCATTCCCAGGTATTTGGCTATAAAAAGTTATAATCATTATAAACAGTAGAAAAACCATTACAGATCGCCACTTAGACGGAGGATTTTGCTTAAAAGCTCTGTAAAGATGGTATGATATGACACCCCCCATGAAAAACATTAGTTGGTTTGGGAAGAACATATAGTTCCAAGGCGAAAAGTTTAAGCCTATTGATGCGAGGTATATACGGGTGAAAAGGCTTAGTGCAATTAGTAGTAGCGGTACCCAAATTTTTTTCCGAACAATTAGTGGAGCAATCAGATAAAACAGCAATTCTACGCCGATTGTCCACGCGTATGGGTTGAAAGCGAACTGAACTACATAAGGTTGGTTTAAGTTAATGTTCTTAGTAAAGTATAATGTGCCATTTGGATTTATACCTAAGTAGAACACCGTATCAATTCCCATTAAAAACAAGTTTACAAAAAGCAGGTAAAGTAATGTTGTAAGCGGTAGTGGCCAATATTCCGAATAAAAATCAAATGTCCCTGGATAACTTTTGTAACGTACAAGTGCTGCCCATGCAACGAGGACAAGGAGTAATACAAAGTATATAGGATAAATTTTTAGCACTCTGTTGGAATAAAAAGTCCAGGTTGACTTACGACCAGTATATTTTTCATTAAGTATAAGAGCCATATAAAAGCCAGAGATTATATAGAAGCACTGTACAGACAAATCACCAGGCATCGGCAGGAAGCGCCAATATGGCGAGGCGTGGAATATTACGACAAAACAAGCCAACAAGAATCTGATTAATCCCATCCAATTATCATAATATACAACTATCAACAAAGATGATTTATTTTCTTATAGCCTTATAATAAAAGTTAAACTACTTCACTTATATAGTCTTCTTTCATTACTAATAATTTTCCTATGCAACCCAACTACTCGCTATGGCAGCGCTTGCGCAGTGCTACGCCAATGTTTTTTATACGCGCGCAAATTTTCGGCATAAGCCTGGCCGGCTTGGGCACTTCGCTAACCCAGGTTAATGGTATACCACCTAAAATAACCACTGTTCTAATATCAGTAGGCAGTACCATCACCATTATATCTCAATTCGCGGTTAAACAATACCAACCTTTAAACATACAAGCTCATGATGACACTAAGTAAACGCGGTATTGCCCTTATCAAAAATTTTGAAGGCCTAAGGCTTTACGCCTATAAAGATATAGCCGGCGTGTGGACCATCGGCTATGGCTCAACAAAATATGCTGATGGCAGGGCAGTTAAAAAAGGTGATAAATTAACTAATGAATCCGAAGCCGAAGCTTTGTTAAAAAGCACTTTAACCATTTACATAAATGCGGTTAATAAAGGCATTACCGTACACTTATCACAAAATCAATTCGATGCATTGGTGTCCTTTATTTATAATGTGGGTACCGGTGCTGTTAAATCGTCCACCCTGTTTAAGAAACTCAACGCGGGCAATTACACCGCCGCCGCCGAACAGTTTCTTGTTTGGAACAAAATAACCGATCCATTAACAGGTAAAAAGGTAGTTTCTAAAACCCTTACCCAACGGCGCGAGCAGGAGCGCGTATTATTCCTAACCCAATGACATCTATAGAACACCGCCAGTTAAAAGGCATAACAATCAAAAATATCGTAGTCACTATTATTAGTACTGCCAGCATTGTAACCTCGGTAATGACTTCCTACTTTCAACTCAAGGGTGACATCAACGAAGTAAAGCTCGACCAGCAATCTCAGAACCGCGTAAACGAGATCCGCCTTAAAGTTCTTGAAAGCCAAGTTGCGGTACTGCAGCGCGAAATGGAACAAATTAAACCTGCTAAACATTAAAACATGAGTATCAAATCATTCCTCAAAAACATATGGGGCGCCATACAATCGCTGTTCAGTAAATTTCCCTCTGAAATTAAAATGGCTGTGCAGGTAGCCGTTATGGTGACGGAAAGTGTAAAAAAATTTATAGACTCACCATTAGCCGATGTACTAACCGCTATAATCCCCGGTGATACCGATGATAAAATTAAAAAAATGCTAAGATCAGAGCTACCGGGTATCTTAATCAATTTAAAACTCGCTAATGAGTGCGGTAACCTTTCCGATCCCGAAGAAATTACCAAATGCGCTATAAATACCCTGCAAAAGATGGATAAGGATATAAGAAGTGTATTTCTTCATAATTTATCTGTATTGATCGCTCAAATTGCAGCAGACGGCAAATTAACCTGGAGTGATGGCGTAACGGTGGTAGAATGGTACTATAAGTATAAATTTAAGCCAGCGAGTTAGCCTACTGATGTTATAACTATGAACTACATTACCAGAATTGTATAAACGAAAAAAGCCTTCGCTTTTCGCGAAGGCTTTGTGATCCCGCTGGGACTCGAACCCAGGACCCCAACATTAAAAGTGTTATGCTCTACCAGCTGAGCTACGGAATCATCCTTTTAACTTTTTCAGTAGTGTTACCGTTTCCGTTTAAAGTGGTGCAAATATAGGATTATTAGATATACCGTGCAAGCCTAATTTTAATAAATTGTAAAGTTTGCAATAAGTGCCTAAAACACAAAATTTTAAAATTTAAAAATTCCGAGTTTACCATGATCACCTGCCAATAAAATGAGGTTTCCGCGTTTTGCCTTGCGGCAAACGTTATAACTTGTATTATCAACCTTAACCCATGTTTTGCCGCCATCGATAGTAAGGTTAGTGCCCGGTGTACCTGTTGACAGGAATTTATTGCCTTTGATATACTCCACGCATGATTGGTAACCTGCAGGGCCAATAACGGGGGTGTTGCTTTTAAACTTCGCTTTGGCTCCGGGTATCACATAAGCTACAGAATCGGGGAGTTTATCTTTTGCATAATTTCCTCCTACTATTATAGTTTGGTGTTTGCCAAATGCTATAGAAAAAGCCCCACGACTGGGCGTTCCATTAGTAAGTGGAAGGCCTTTATCAACCCAAACCATATCTTCCATTGGCGACATTAACATCCGGCTGTTACTGCCACCCGTAACAATAGCCAGGAAGCCCTCGCTGCGGAGGCAGGTGCCGCTTGCCGCGAATGCGGCTTCATCTTTTAGCGCGGGCGGGGCGTTTTTAACCGGGTTCCAACTGTCTCCACCATCTAAGGTTTCTAATAGCAAAAATTTACCGTTTATAGGATCGCCCAAAACAAACCCGTGCTTTGCATCGGCAAAGTCCATAGCATCTAAAAAATAGGCAGTGTCAGTCTTTTCAAATTTGGTTTCCCAGTGCAACCCACCATCGGATGTTTTCAAGATATAGGCCGGCGAGCCGGATGCAATTATTACAGCTTCTTTATCAGAAAAGGCTTCTATATCTCTAAAATCAGCCTTCTCAAAACCTTTCACCTGCTGCCATTTCCAATTAAGCCCGCCATCGGTTGTAATACCAACTGTGCCTTTGGTACCACTAACCCAGGCAACCCGGTCATCCAATACAGAAAGCCCGCGGAACCCGGCATTAATATTGGAGGTAATAGGTGTTATTGTTTGGGCATTCAAGGCCGAACAAAAAAGTGTGAAAACTGATATAAGAATGGTGTTTATCTTCATTATCGCTTTTATTGTATTACCACATGTATGGCAACCGAAGTTACCCTTTGCCCCCGTCATTACAAATACATAGTATATTTTTTCATTTATTTTAGCCCCGTTACGTAAAACAATTATATTTGCAACCTTGTAAATGCCCGGATGGCGAAATTGGTAAACGTTGCGGTCTCAGAAGCCGTTGAGAATTGTCTCTTGAGAGTTCGAGTCTCTCTTCGGGCACATCCATTTAAGTCTTAAGTTTGAAGTTAAAGCCGCCAGGTCATAACTTTTAACTTAAGACTTTGTATTTGATAAATGCCCGGGTGGCGAAATTGGTAGACGCACCATCTTGAGGGGGTGGCATTCGTAAGGATGTACGAGTTCGAATCTCGTTCCGGGCACACAAGTCAACAAAAGAGCCGGTCTGGCAATCATTAACTTATTTCCACCGAAAGACACCTGAAATTTAATCCAGCTTGATGTAAATTACCGCTTCCCCATCGGTTAATTGCATTGTGTTGCCCGTTCCGCTTGTAGGGTATAAGGTACATTGTATTTTAAGCTTTATTTTTAACTTCTCGGGTAAACCGGGTTGCGCAGGCACAATTGTTACAGATTCTACATTAAAAAAGCTGTTTGTTTGGAAACCCGCTGTGCTATATTCCACCTTGTTTTTATCAATGTATTGTACAAAAACCTCTTTTTTCCCAATATCAAGGTTGCCGTTTGCTGCAAAAACCTGCGGCCCGGTTTTTACAAAGTTTTCAAAAGCCAGTACCCTATCGTCAAAACCTACAAAGTGAAAAGTTTTAAAAAAAAATGTGATACGCGGCTCATTTACCATAAAAACCTCGGCGCTGGATATCGACCCTCCGTATGAACCTGTAATAATATCATTGTCAATTGAAGTAGCGTTGCTAATGCCTTCGGCCCAATGGCTGCGCTGATCATCAACTGCCCAGGTTACCTGGATATTATTGATTTTGGCCTTAAAATAATACTCTGCCGACCCTACGTTCCCGTTCCCACTTCCAGATTCGGTCCCACCATTGCCGGCAGTAGGCAAATTAGGGGTAAAACCGTCATAATTAACACTATCTTTTTTACAAGCCGAAAACAGCCATGTTAATAGCAATACGAAAACCAATAATTTTAACATCTTCATTTAACCCCTAATATAATCAATATCATGCTACTATGTATTATTATATAAAATTAACGGCAAATTAGTGTATGAATAAACATGTACTGCTAATAACACTCTTCTTTACAGGCCTTATCGTTTCTGCCATAAATCCCCACGATTATTTTACCTGGGCGCTGGAAGTATTCCCGGCCATACTCGGTTTTATGATACTGGCATTAACCTTTAAGCGTTTTCAATTTAGCTACCTAACGTATGTGTTTATATTGTTGCATTGTTATGTGCTGTTCATTGGCGGGCATTACACATACGCAGAAGTACCGGTCTTTAACTGGGTCCGCGACTTTTTTCATCAGGCTCGTAATAATTACGACAAAGTGGGCCATTTTACACAAGGCTTTGTACCGGCAATGATAACGCGCGAATTATTTATCCGCTTTGGAGTAATCCAAAAAAGAAACTGGATGGCGTTTTTAACTGTCTGCGTTTGTACTACCATAAGCGTTCTTTACGAGTTTTTAGAGTGGCTTGTGTCTATCTTATCCGGCCAATCCGGCGATTCGTTCCTCGGCACACAGGGATATATTTGGGATACCCAGTCTGATATGTTATATGCCATGATCGGCGCCATATGTATGGTAGTAATTATGGCTAAACTCCAGGATAGGGCTATAGCAAATTTACGCTTACCTAATTTTTAATAATGTCATCGTACCAATCAAACAACTGATCAAACAAAGCGCCTGTGTTAAATTCGATCCCCTTTGAGGTCACCATCCGTATATAGCCCTTTTCGTTATCGGCAATAACGTATTCAAAATCGGGCACCCTTAAAGTTCTGTCAAAAATAAATTTAACCTTAAGGGCATTGTCGTTTTTTTCTATCAGGCTGCGCGTAGGGATTAAAAAGCCACCCTTGCTGTTAGTTATTGTGATATGCCTGTTTTCGCGTAAGTTCATTTTAAAAGATGCGGTTAATATTAAATGTAAAAGAACGTAAAGTCCGCAATGTATAACAGGGGAAAACCGCCCTTTATTAAGGGTATTATTGGCCATCGCAACAATAAATGGCTATATGATTTTCCTTGTACGATGTGCTGCTTTCTTTGCACACTAAATAAATAAACTGCAAATTTTTAATGCTAAATTTTCGTTCGGTACTGTGACCATAAATTCTACATTTACAATATCGGCCTGCCGAAAACGTTTTTTATACTTATCAAACCAACAAAACATGAAGTTTTTAAGGACATTTTCTTTACCCATTTTAATTGTAACTGCCATAGCCGTGTTACCGGCATGTAAGGCAAAAAAGCCAATTGTTAAAGCACCGGAACCTGTAGCAGAAACAAAACCCGCGCCTCCGCCACCACCGGCACCTGCGCCTCCGGCACCAACACCGCCACCTGCACCGGTTGAAAAACCCGACTATAATTTTAAAAATATCCAGTTTGAATTTAACTCGGGCATCCTAAAAACTGATGCATACCCTGCACTGGATAAGGCTGCTTCTGAAATGAAGAAAGACCCGTCTAAAAAGTTTGTATTAAACGGAAATTCATCTGCCGAGGGTACCGATGAGCATAACATGGCGCTATCTGTTGAGCGTGCCAACGCGGTAAAAACTTACCTGGTTAACACCGGCGTAAGCGGCGATAACCTTGTTGTAAAAGGCTGGGGCGAAAGCAAACCAATAGAATCTAACGCGACTGAAGCGGGCCGCGCGCTAAACCGCCGCGTAGAAATAAAGCTGCAATAACTTTTTGTTTAAGTGAGTGTGAGGGGCCTGGCAAATTAATTTGTCAGGCCCCTTTTTTGTTGCCTGCACAGTTTAGTTTGCTACCTTTATAAGCCATAAGCCTCACAAATTACATATTGGAACAAAATATCTATAATAAACTGCACGCTGATGGCCTTATCAGCGACGAATCGTTTGAGAAGGTAAAACAGGCTCATACTAATCGTCTTTTTTCGGTTCATTGGGAATTGAAGACATTGCTTTACCTCGGTGTTATGCTGCTCTCCGGCGGGTTGGGTACGCTGGTGTATAAAAACATCGATACCATTGGTCATCAGGTAATACTGGCTTTTATAGCGCTGATATCCATAGGTTGTTTTACTTACTGTTTTAAAAACAGGCCCCTATTCAGCACCGGTAAGGTTAAAGCACCCAATACCGGGTTCGATTATATTTTGCTGCTGGGCAGCATTAGCATGGTTACGTTTTTGGGTTACCTGCAATTTAAATACAATGTGTTTGGCACCAATTATGGCATGGCTACCTTCATCCCAACTGTGGCGCTGTTCTTTATTGCTTATTATTTCGACCATCTGGGTATCCTAAGCATGGCCATAGCGAGTTTAGGCTTGTGGATGGGCGTATCAGTAACACCAAAAACGCTGCTGGCTTACGACACGTTTAACAATAAAGATATCATTTTTACTTATGTTCTGTTCGGGCTATTACTGCTTGCAGCCGGTTATTTAAGCGGGCTTCTTAAAATTAAAAAGCATTTTAAATTTAGTTATCACCACTATGGCGTACACGTAACTTTTATAGCCCTGCTAGCGGGATTTTTTGAATATAATAATACCGGTTATGCATATCTATGGTTGTTAGCCGCGCTTGGCCTGGCCGTTTACGTTTACTTTGATGGCTTTAAAGAACACTCTTTCTATTTTGTATTACTGAGCATCCTGTACGGTTATTTTGCCTTTTGTTGCCTGATGGTAAAATTTGTCACGGGTTTTGATAGTAACGAAGGCGTTTTCGAGTTGCTTCTTTTACTCTTCATCTTTTCAGCTGTAGCCCTGGTATATTTAATAATTCATGCTAACCGCCAAATAAAAGCCGATGATCATTTATAACAAAGAATGGCTGCACAATAAGCAGGTGGCAGAGCAGGTACAAACCGATATGCGCGAAGGCAGCATTACACCCGAAGAGTTCGCGAAGATCCGCGCCGCGTATGCCTTTTATTTTTACCTGCCAAGATTGGTGATACGTGTCGGACTTTTTATTCTAACACTCATCATACTTTTATTTTCCGGAGGGCTATTAAGCCTTTTTGCCGCTGAGGCACGTATTATTGATACCCCTGCTTACCCGATGGTACTGGGCGTAATATGCTACGTGGTGCTGGAACACCTTGTAAAAAACAACCGCTACCTCCACTCCGGGCCCGACAATGCTTTACTTTATGTTTCGGCTACTTTGTTTGGCGGCGGGTTTATTTGGACGATTTCGAAAATGAACCTCACATTTGCTGAGGCATCCATCTGCGCGGCCTTCATCTGCATGATGTGTGTGTACCTTACCGTTCGTTTCGCAGATGTTATTACGGCCCTGGCTGCCTGTATCTCTTTCTTCGCGTTTGTGTATTTTACCTATGGCAAAGTGGGTTCGGTAGGTTTAGCAACAATGCCCTTTATGATAATGGTAGCCGCAGGTGGCTTGTTTTATTTGATGAACAGGTTAGGGAAAGACATCCGCAATATCAACTACGAAAATTGTATCGATTTCGCGAAGATCATCAGCCTGATAACGCTTTACGCCGCCGGCAATTATTTTGTAGTGAACCGCCTTAACAATATGCTCAACAACCTTGACGATTCGCACACCACTATACCGCTGGGATTTATCTTTTGGATTTGGACCATGCTGGTGCCGGTGCTGTATGTGTTAATCGGCATCCGTAAAAAAAGCAGTATGTTTTTGCGGTTGGGATTATTAGCGGCCGTGGCAGCGGTAGCAACATTCCGCAATTATTACCACCTTATGCCTATCGAAGTGGCGCTTACCCTCGCCGGGGCGATATTATTGGCGGCATCATACACCGTGATCCAATACTTGAAAAAGCGCCCCAACGGAATTACTTATGCTGAGCCCGAAGTTCACAGTAATTTCGATAAGCTAAATATCGAAGGTTTAATAGTAGGCCAGGCAACCTCGCATTTACCAAATGCACAAAACCACCCTACCGAACGTTTTGGCGGTGGCTCGGGTGGTGGCGGTGGTTCAAGCGGCGATTTTTAGCGTATACTATTTCTTCACCAGATCCGCCGGGTTAACCGGATTACTCAGCAAATGGCCAAACAATTCCCAACGCTTAGCGGGGTCTTTAGTATTGCCGCCGTTGCGTTCCATGTAGCCTTTAACCAGATCCTGGCCATAATTGTAGTTGATAACGTAGCTGCGGTACTTTTTAATAAAGCTGATAGATTTATCGGCAGTCTCATCATTCATCAAACAGTATTTTCTCAAGTAGCTGCGTGCTTTGCTTTCGCTCATGGTATCGTTTATCAATCCGCGTGCGGCCTCGTTACGGGCGTAATTTAAACGGCCTTTTATGGCAAGGGCTTTAAAGTACATATCGATACCGGTTGTGTCTAAACCGGCCAATGGCAGCAATACGTTTTTGGCGAATTTTACCTTCTCATCCCCCGGGAAAGCCATTTCTATCCCAAAGTTGGCGCTGCCCTCAGCAATAAGAGATTGCGGACTAAACAGCGGATAAAGCGAGATCTCCACCCATCCCCTGTCATGGTACAGGTTTTTTTCCAGCAGCATATTATAAACATGGTGGCCGGGGTAGCTTTCGTGGCTGCCCACGTCAATGGCACGATCTATAAAGATCTTCAGGTCGGTGTTTATCTGCACCACGCTTTGGTATTTTCCTTTGTACCAGTTATAGCCATTCCAGGGTTTATCGGTAACAAACTCAAGTGCAAAATTTTCGCCCGCAGGCAGTTTATAATGTGCAAGAGTGCGTTTGCGGGCTTCGGCAATGGCGGCTTTCATCACCGCGTCCAGTTTATCTTTAGGGATGATAAATTTGTTAGCCAGTTTCTGAAACCTGTCGTTAACGTTACCTTTACCGGGCAACATGTTGTCAAGCTTATCAATATCGGCCTTAAAAAACTCTTCGGCGTAGGCAGGTGCGGCAACACCAAACAACTCGCGCGATTCTTCGTCGAAGGAGCGGTATTCTCCACCATATATCCTAACTCTACGGCCAAAGGCGATCAACTGGTTATACATCCAGTTAGCACGGATCTTATTTGAGTCGACCTTGGAAGCATCTGCAACCAGCTTGATATTGTTCATCAACTCGTTAATATTGGCCAGGATGCTATCCCGTGGGAATGTTTTATCAGTAATTTCTTTTGGTTTAAGCGAATCGGGGCCGTAGTATGCGTCTACAAAATCGCTATCGTACTGGCCTATAGTAAGGCCAAGTGTTACATATTGCTGCGCAAGTTTATTCAGTTTTTTACCTTCAACCGTATCGGCAGGGTTTTGCTTACAGGCAAGCATAAATAACACAGGTATAAGCAGCAACAACTTTTTCATAGAGGCAGGTATAGTTTGCCGCAAAGTTAATAATTCCTTTCATAAGCCTGTAAGGCTGCCTTTAAAGCCCACCAAACTACGTTATAAAAACGAGTTTGAGGATGCCATATTTTAATCAAAAAATGTCACCTTTGAGTAACCTGAATGAAAAAGATCCTGTTTATTTTATTATTAATTAGCCCGTACACGGCATTTTGCCAAACGGGTACAGTACGTGGCAAAATAACAGCAATGCTTAGTAACAGCCCGCTTGGCGCTGCAAGTATTGTTATAGTTGGTACCGATAAAGGTACCGTTACAGACAGCACGGGAATTTACCAGTTAAATAACCTCAAGCCGGGCTATTATACTTTACAAGTATCCTTAATTGGTTATCGCCCAAAAACATTATATGATATACAGGTAACCAACGCGAAAATATCTATCGCAGACGTATCATTAGATGACGATGCCCAAACCCTTGGCGAGGTAAAAATATCGGCGGCAAGATTTTATAAAACACTGGAAAGCCCCCTATCGCTGCGTACCATTGGTTCTACCGAAATTAAGCGCAACCCCGGCGGCAACCGCGATATTAGTAAGGTTATACAATCGTTGCCGGGCGTGTCATCACCTGTAAGCTTCCGTAACGATATCATCATTCGCGGTGGCGCCCCTAACGAAAACCGCTTTTACATAGATGGTGTAGAGATCCCCAACATCAATCACTTTGCAACACAAGGCTCATCGGGCGGGCCTGTCGGTTTAATAAATGTAGATTTTATCAACGAGGTTGACTTTTATTCGGGCGCTTTCCCCGCTAACCGTGGCAACGCGCTAGGTTCGGTGTTTGAGTTTAAGCAAAAGGACGGACCTACCGACCGTACCAATGCTACTGTAACACTGGGCTCCAGCGACCTTGCCGCTTCGCTTGCCGGGCCGCTTGGTAAAAAAACCACATTTATATCATCGTACCGTTACTCGTATTTGCAGGGTTTGTTTAAGCTTATAGGGTTGCCTTTCCTGCCCTCGTACCAGGATTTTCAGTTTAAACTAAAAACAAAATTCAACCAGAAAAACGAATTAACTATTTTAGGTTTAGGCGCGATAGACCGCTTCAAACTTAATTTTGACGCAAAAAAAACCGAATTAAATCAGTACACCCTTGCCAACATCCCGGTCAATAGCCAAAACAACTATACGGTTGGGGCCACTTATAAACACTTCCGCAATAACGGGTACAGCCTTTTGGTACTAAGCCGCGATTTTTTAGATAATAATGCTATTAAATACCAGGACAATAACGAAGCCGGCACCAAAACGCTCGATTATACATCGCAGGAAACTGAGAATAAGTTTAGGTTTGAGAATGTAAGCAGCACCAATGGCTATCGTATAAACTTCGGCGCAGGCGCCGAATCGGCACAGTATAAAACAAACACTTATAATTTGCTGCCGTTTGGCAGCAACATTTATACATCAAACATCAGCTTTTTTAAATACAGCCTGTTTGGGCAGCTAAGCCGTGCCTACCTGGAAGATAAATTAAACCTTTCTTTTGGCATCCGCGTCGACGCTAACACATTTTCGGACAGGATGAACGATCTGTCGAAAACGCTTTCGCCGCGCTTTTCGGCATCTTATAACTTAACCGATAAGCTTAGCGTTAACTTTAATACCGGTATTTACTACCAGCTGCCTGCCTATACGGTTTTGGGCTATAGGGATGTAAATGGTATAGCCGCAAATAAAAATGTAAGCTATATTTCTAACAAACAACTGGTGCTTGGCCTGGAATACAACACCTTGAAAAATACACGCTTTACCATTGAGGGCTTTTATAAATTTTATAAAGACTACCCACTTGTACGCGTGCTGGGCGATAGCATCCCCCTGGCTAATTTAGGCGCCGATTTTGGTGTGGTTGGCAATCAGCAGGTGGTTGGCTCTACAAAAGGCCGTAGTTATGGCGTGGAGTTTTTTGCGCAACAGCGCCTTAACAAAGGTTTTTACGGCATAATTTCGCTTACCCTATTCCGTAGCGAGTTCCAGGACAAGAAGGGCGAATACGTTCAATCGTCGTGGAATAACCGTTATATATTAAGTGTTACCGGCGGTAAAGTGTTTAAGCGCAACTGGGAGGTTGGCGCAAAATTAAGGTACACCGGCGGCGGCCCTTACACACCGTATGACATAAGCTCATCAACCCTTAAAAGTAACTATGCTATCTTTCCGCAAGGCATCCCTAACTGGCAACAGCTAAATACTCAGCGCCTGAAAGATTTTTACCAACTGGATGTCCGGGTTGATAAAAAGTATCCCTTCCGCAAGTTTACACTAAATGTTTACCTGGATATACAAAACCTAACTTATAACCAATACCAGTTGCAGGGATACCTGGTACCAGACCGCGACGTGAACGGCAACATACAGGATGCAACCGGCGACCCATCACGCTTTAAATCAAAAATTTTAGACAACAGGGGTGGCAACGTTTTACCTACCCTTGGGGTGATATTTGAATTTTAGCCCCCCCTGCTACTTAGATAGAACGAGTTAGCTTTGGTTTTTATAGCTCAGATGGCTATAATTGCGAAATATTATCTTTTTACGCCCATCATGACAAAACAAAAAGGATTTACAACCACCCTGTTACATGCCGATCGCCTTCGCAAACCGGAGTTTGGCGCATTGCACCAGCCAATACATACCGCGGTAACCTGGGGTTTTGATGATGTACAGGGCCTTGTGGATGTGTTTCAGAATAAGGCCAAAGGTTTTGCTTACTCACGCCAAGGCAACCCTACTACAGCCGCATTAGAAAGCAAGATCACCATGATGGAAGGTGGTATAGCATCGGTAAGTTTTTCTACCGGTATGGCGGCTATAATGGCTACGGTTTTTGCCTTGGTGAAAAAGGGCAGCCACATTGTGGCAAGCAGCTATCTGTTTGGCAATACCCGCAGCGTGCTGCAAACGTTTACTGAGGTTGGTTTAGATATTTCTTTTGTGGATGCCACGTCGGTAGATGAGGTGAAAGCCGCGTGCAAGGCTAATACCTGCATGGTGATGGTAGAAACCATTGCTAACCCGGCCACACAAATTGCCGACCTGGCCAACATTGGCGAATTGTGCGCCGAAAAGGGCTACATTTATGTAGTGGATAACACCATGACCTCGCCATACATCTTTCAACCGGTTACGGTTAAGGCATCTTTGGTCATCAATTCATTAACCAAATACATTGGCGGCCATGGCAACGCGCTTGGCGGCAGTGTTACCGATACCGGGCTTTACAACTGGGCTAATTACCCCGGCATTGCCCCTATTATTCGCGAGCAGATAAAGCCCGATATGCAGGGCATTACGCAGATCCGTAAACGCGGCCTGCGCGATGGCGGCGGTACCCTTGCCCCTGAAGCGGCGCACAGCATATCTGTTGGTGCGGAAACACTGGCCTTAAGGCTGGAGCGTGCCTGCGGAAACGCCGGCGCCCTTGCCGAATACCTACAAAACCACCCATTGGTTGATAAGGTGTATTACCCCGGCTTGAAGGACCATCCGCAGCATCAATTATCCAAACAGTTATTCAGATACCATGGTGGTTTAATGAGTTTCGCTTTAAAAGACGGTGTAGATATTTTCGCGTTTTTAAACCGCCTGCAGGTGGTCATAAAAAGCAGTAACTTGGGTGATACCCGCACACTTGCCATACCAGTAGCGCAAACTATATTTTTTGAACTTGGGCGCGAAAAACGTGCCGAAATGGGCATCCCCGAAGGAATGATCCGCCTTTCGGTAGGGATAGAAGACCGCGAAGATTTGTTAGAAGATTTTAAGCAGGCTTTAGACGCTGCTTTATAAGCAACATGTAAACTATGCCACATCTAACTATTGACGGAGCATGTTAACATAAATAGTATTAAATATCGCCCTTTGCGTTAAAATTACCGGCAAACGGCAACTTTAACAGGTTTGTTTATAGTAGCTGCACGCGCCGGCTCGTTATTACATTTGCCCAGCAATGTGTAAATAACAATAAATATCACAATGGTTGAAAGGCAGCCACCGCCCAGTTTCTTGGCACCCCAGGCCGCTATAATTCCTCTAAAAAAATTGTTCATGTTAGTTTAACATGTTTAGAGAAAGATGGTTTTGCTATTACACGCCATTTCGTACAAATTTTTAGCTTAGCCGCCAAATCATCATGATAAAAGCTTATAAACTTTACACCGGCAACGATGGCCACTCGCATATCCAAACCGGTACTTTAGCCGAAGGTGTTTTTAACCAGGCGTCGGCCATCAGGTTCCAGGAGTCGCCCCCGCACTCTTTTTACGACTGGCATAACGCCCCTGCCGACCAGTATGTGATAACCTTATCGGGCACATTAGAATTTGAGACCGCCCCCGGCGAAACATTTATCCTTAAACCCGGCGAGATCCTGATAGCTATGGATACTACCGGTACAGCCCATAAATGGAAACTGATTGATGAAGAACCCTGGCGACGCGTGTATGTGCCATTTGACAGGTCGCAACCCATACCCTTTATCCCTGATGAGGCCTGATATTTAAGGCTGGGCTTTTTTTACACTAAATGTTTGCTCGCCATAAATTACATCATTATCTGTTACCCCTTGTACAATTACCCTGAACGGACCGGTAACATCATCGGTAAAGAACGACAGATTGGTTTCACCGTTAGAACTTACGGGCACATTGTGTTTCCAAAAAATAGTAGACTGATATTCGGGCGGGTTATTTTTATTAGCGTCAAAATCTACCACATAAAACTCTTTGTGGGCATAAATGCCTTTCATCTGCAACATGCTGGTATATTCTTTTGGCTTAAATATTACACACCCACGGTATATTATTGAAACATACTTTCCGTTCCTAAAAGCTAATACATTATCGCCCTTTTTTAAAGGGTATAGGCCGTTATCGCCGGGATGGTTACCACAGTTAAGTATATTATTATGGCATTTCCAATCGCCGCATTCGTTTCTGGTAAAGTCGGTCTCGCTTTTATACTGTGGTAAACTTGCAAATAGCTGGTTATCTTTTGTCGCCTTAATTTTAACCTCCTTTAATTGCCTTGGTTTACCATTATCTTTCAGTACAAGTTCGTCGTTGCTATGCAAACCTACAGCCGCTGTATAAAAGCTCATGGTATCTGCCATGCGCTGGCTCATGCCTTCGAACGGATTATTAAAATGGATCACATATGGGTCGGTTTTAGCCTTGGCATTAATGAACATGGTCATTTTTTTATCGGCCGGGGTAACCATGCTGTATGGGTTCATCACAAAATGCCCGGTATTATCTGTATTTATTATCTGCGCTACGGTATCTGCTATAGCGCTTAATTGAATTGGCTTCTTGAGCGGGTTGTTCGAGAAGGTAACATCACCATAATAGGCAACATTACTGTAGGTTTTTAAGGTATCCCCGGCCTCAGTTTTTATCATATCGGGCCAGGTATAGCGGCTCCAGCCTTTTATCAGCAACACCTTATTCAAATAATCTTTATCCCCGGCATCGTTTCCAAGCAAATTGTTTTTTAACGGCATGGGTTGCAGCTGGCTGGTGAGGTAATAATAGCTCTCGATGTTATTAACATGCTTATAACTTAAACGGTTATCCTGCACACAGGCAACAGATACATAACCGTTAACAAGGTTGCCTGCGTTATTCCCAAGCTTAAGGTTTAGCTTTACTTTTTGGCGGGTAGCAAATTCTTTTTGATCAACCGTAACCTCAAAATCCGGCCTTTTATCATAATGCGCAAAAAACACCCGTTCGGCAAGCGGATTATCCAGGCTGTCTAATACCGTTATAGTAGTTAAACCGCGGGGCATATCTAAGGTTGGGATTTGGGCCGACAAACCTTTGGCCGGGATCTCGGCTTCCAGAGATGACAGTATCTCGCGGTAATTGTGTACCAGTATCCTCACCGTACGGATGCCGTTACTTTGTAATTTTATATTTACCTCACCGGTGGTTATGCCATCTGCTACGTTAATAGTAACACCTTTGGCCAAAGCTTTTGGTAAAGCACACATCGTATCAATTAAACCTTTGCTGCTTATTTTAACCTGGTACAAGGCATCTTTTTTGGGTGTTAATGTAAATATACCCATCCCATAGCTATCGGTCTCAATGGTATCAACGGGCATTCCGTTTCGCAATACTACGCCCCGCATCTTTAATGGTTCGTTACCCGGGCCTTTAACTTCCCACCCAATTTTAGAGGGTTTACCCGCAATTAAGCTACCGCCTTCGGGATAAAACTTAACCGATAACCGGCCTTTACGCGAAGGCAGCACCAGGCTAATGGTTTCCTTTTGCTTCCCCAAGCCAACCTCGGCGCTTAATACATTGTTTTGGGGCGACACAAGCTGCTTGTCTATAGAAAGCAGATGTTCGCCGGTTACACCCGTTTTGCCTGTTGAAAGGGCAACTTCTTTTTTAGCCCTGCCAATTTTGTAACGTACAGGCGCCTCTAACAGCGGAATATCCTTTGCCTTAGCCGTAAGCAGAGTATTGATCTTGCCCGGCGGGGTTTGAGAGCTATCTACCAATTTTAACGACAGGTTGAAAGCCGGCTCGCGCAGAGTTTTAATGGTGACAGATTGCTTAAACATTGCCCCGGGTTTGCCATTGGCAAGCCTGTCGGTATAAACTACAAAATGGTAGTTGCCCGCGGCAACGGTATCGGGTATGTACATGTTACCGAAGCTTACACCGCCATCCATTATAAAATTGGCTTGCGCGGCTATCTTACTATCATCGTTATTGATAAGCGATACCGACATGATGCGGTGCTTCCTTACCTCCGCGGTGTCCTGGCTAATGAGGTAGCCTGTAAACCAGGCCTCCTCGTTATTGGTGTAAATGCCTTTGTCAAAATGCACAAATAATACAGGCGCCTGCATTTTAAGCGCGTAAAGGTCAATTTTATTAATAATATTTTCGGATGGATCTGCCTGCCTTTGTGCCCATGATGGACAAGACGAAACAGAAAGAAATAAAATACAAATGAATAAGCGCAGGCAAAATTTATCCATAGTTAAAAATAGCTATTCTATTTAAAAAGCAGCTATTGAATAAATTATATACGCCAATTTGTTGCAGGTATTTACTGCACAACAGGGCTTTTAGTATGGGTTATGGCATTATTAATTAACTCGTTGTTATGTGGGGCAATATCCTGCACCGTGCGCGATGGGTAACGCTTAGTATCAAATTTACCTGTCCAATCGGCATTTTTAGCTCCACCCAACAGTATCCCGGTTTCGCAATGGTTTATGTGGTTGTTTTTAACAACACAATCACTTGCTGCTATGTAAAAACCCGTATCTGTTTTACCCTTAGCCATGCCATACATCAGCCGGATGGCGATGGGCAGGTTTTTAAAGTTATTATTGCTAATGGTATGCCCTGTTCCGTTTACCCTGATGCCGCCCGTACCACCTTTAAACCGATTGCTATCAACCATACATTCGTGGCCGCCGCGCATAACCAGTTCGCCGTGGCAATCCTCAAAATAGTTATTGGTGTACTTATTACCTGATGCCTTGTTGCTGATCACCTC
Organism: Mucilaginibacter lutimaris; assembly: GCF_042676625.1. Lineage (NCBI taxonomy): Bacteria > Pseudomonadati > Bacteroidota > Sphingobacteriia > Sphingobacteriales > Sphingobacteriaceae > Mucilaginibacter > Mucilaginibacter lutimaris. The sequence continues at coordinate 65,228 of NZ_JBHTIA010000005.1, read as the reverse complement.
CGGCTCGCCGTTGCAGCGGATGAAACGGTTGTCTCGCACTGTAGCATAAGCATAACGGTTGCCCAGCAAAATAGGATCCTGCCCTATTTGCACGCACTCGCCGCCATTGTTGCCGTTCCAGGTAACACTGTCCTTATCCATAAAGGTATTATGGTCTACAAGTGAGTGTAACGGCACAGTTTCCTTTGCCACCCTTACCTGCACATCCATATTGTTTTTATTACTGATGAACCGGCTATGATCTACCCTGTTATTATCCCCATCGCCGGAGATAACAACTATTGGCATAAACTGGCTGTTAACGCTAATTTTGGTAAAAAAGCAATTGGTAACGCGGCAGTTTTTACTGGCGTTCAGCTGTATCAGCACTACATCTTTACCCTGGCCCTTAAATAACCGGCAGTCCTCAAATTTCAGATCCTTGAGTTGGATGTAACTTCCTGATACATGAAATACTGATTGGCGTACCTCGCCCGAAAACACTACTTTGTCCTTACGCTCCGCCCGGATCATTATAGGTTTGTCTGCCGTACCATTGGAGTTGATGGTTACCGCCCAATTACTGTAATTGCCGTTCGCTATCACTATCTCGTCGCCAGGGGCAACGGCAGCGGCGGCACTTTTAAATTCTTCCGGCGACTTTACTTTATAAACCTTACCGTAACTTAATTGAACTGCAAGCAGGCTTAGCAAAGCAATCAGTATCTTATTCATAACCCAGGCAATATGATGTTAAAATTAAACCGGGCCTATAACTACAGGCCCGGTTCCACTCAAATTAATACACTAACTATTTACTCAACTATTTTATCTAAAGGCGGTATGTTATTTTCGGACCCGGCGTAACCTTTGTTTTGGTTTATGTGGCCGTTGATATTCAAATCAATCTCCGACTGCGGTATAGGCCACAACACGTGGTAAGGCGAAATAGTGTAATGGTTGCCCGAGTTGGTTACCACGTTCGGGTTTTTGTAGAAATCGTTCTTCTCCATTATCCTGTCGTAAAAAAAGTTATTTGTAGAGAATGTACCCACCTGGTATGTTTTACCGTTATAAGCCGCTTTGCCGGTTTGCGCGAAGATGAACGCGATACGGGTAAGCTCTGTTTTACGTGGCTCTTCCCAATAAAGCTCACGCTGGCGCTCGTCAAGTATAGTGCCTATGTTTACCTTGCTGTCATCTGTAAGCAACTCTGCTTTGGCACGGGCACGTACTTTATTAATATCGGCCATAGCCAAGGCTGTTTGCCCTTTCCACCAATAGGCTTCGGCACGTAATAAGTAGGTTTCGGCCAGGCGAAAAATGTACCAATCGGTATTAGTACCGCGCGGTGGGCTCCACCATTTATCAACGGCAGTTTTGCCCGAGCCAATAAACACTTTGTAATGCGGCCAGCCAAACCACGCGCGTATGGTATCCTTAGCGCCATTCAGGAAGCGCTGGTTTACGTTTGCATCGGTGTATTGTTGCAGGTTTTTACCGTACCAGGCAGGGTCGCTTGTTTTTAGGCCGGGTTGGTTATAAACAAGGTCGGTCATATCGGCCCACATACCTTTGGCGTGTCGCAGATCGGTATTATCTGTCCAAATGTATTTAGTAGCATAAGGCGTACCACGCAGGCGGCCAATACCACGGCCATACCATAAGGTAAGCGGGAACTCCTCGGTAATTTTATCTGATATGCCAGGCTTTAACGTGCCCGGGGTTAAGATGGTACCATTATGCCACATAGGTACACAATTACGCATAACCTGCGACCCAAGGTTTGTAGCACCTTCCAAAGCCTCACGGTCTATCACTACGTATAATGCCTCGGTGTTTGAGGCAATAGATTTATTCTCGGGGCGGTGCAAATCCCAAACCACGTTTTTGCTGGCATCGCTTGCTACAATACCAAAGCGGTTAGTCATTAACGCATACGGCCCGTTTATGGCGATGTTTGCCGAGGCAATGGCATCATCAAATAAACCTAAGGCCAGGTTAATTTTAGTTAACAAGTGGGCAGCGGCACCTTTTGATGGTTCTCCTTTATTACCGTTATCAACCAGCTTTGTTACCGCGAAATCGAGGTCGGCCTTCATCTTTTTAAGGATAACCATGCGCTGTGTACTTTGAAAAGCGGTGTTTACCGTTGTTTCTTCTTTCAGGATCAAAGGCACATCACCAAACTCGTGCACAAGGCGGTAATACCTGTAGGCACGGTGAAAGTATGCCCCGGCCAAAACTTTGTTCTTGTCATCCTCAGATGCCCAGGTAACATCATTTATCCTGCTGATGATAACGTTTGCATCGTGCACACCCTGCCACCAAACCTGCCAGTAGCGGCCAATCTTGTTAAAGTCGTCGCTGTTAAGGTTAGCAGTTGGGGTTATGCGGATGTTAAGGTCCTGCGCGGGGGTAGTTTTATCTGTTGTACCCTCTACGGCAGCATCTGTAAATATGGATTCGGTAAGCATCGGTGCCGAATCGCCAAAGTATTCGAACCTTACACTCAGGTTTAAATTTAGCAGCGCGGCGCGGAATGCCCCCGGGTTAGTTAATGTATTACCCGGTGTAAATTTAGACGGCGCCTCGGGGAACAGGTCGCTCCGTTTGGTACATCCACCGGCTGCAAGCATGGCAGTAGCGGCAAATACGGTAATTATATTTCTACTTATCTTTTTCATGTTCTGTTTTCCTTTATACTTTAAAAAGTGACGTTAACACCAGCGGCCAAAAATCTTGGGGTTGGGCCGTTGTTTTGCGGGTCCCACAGTGGCCAGTCAGATATTACGGCAGCGTTGGTGGCGTTCACAAATATTTTAGCACTGCTCATTCCCACACGTTTGATCAAAGCAGGGGCAAACGTGTAACCTAACGATACGGTTTGCAACCTTAAAAATGATGCTTTACGCCAAACGTTAATGGTAGTACCCGATGAGCCTGAATTTAATCGGGCATAATCATTTATGGGGTTATCAGCAGTCCAGTAAGGCAACACGTACGAGTTCATGCGGCCGTAGCCCACGCTGCCCGCGTTATTGGTTGCCTGGTTAAACTGTTTTAACTGGCCTATGCTTGATACCAGCATGAACGAAAAATCGAAATGCTTAAAGAAGTTAAAATCGTTACGTAACGACCAGTTGAAGCGCGGCGCCGTAGAGCCAAGGAAAACTTTGTCGTCGTTAGTAAACTTAAAGTCGCCATTCATGTCCTGCAATTTAAAATCGCCCGGTACTGCGCCATACTTTTTGGCTTCGTCAACTTCCGGCGTTTGCCATACACCCAGAATCTTGTAATCCCAAACGGCGTCAATATCATGGCCTACAAACCAGCCGTTACCGCGGTCGTCATTCTCTCTGGTGATTGTGTTACCATTGGCATCTTTGGTCTGGTACTCGCCGTAAAGGTGTTTAATCTTGTTACGGTTCAGGTAAAAGGTACCCGTAGCGCTCCAGTTGAAGTTACGGTTCTGGATGATCTTCCCTTCAATTAAAACCTCAATACCTTTGTTATTAACCTCGCCAATGTTGGTGTAAAGGTTTGATGTTGCAAGGCCCTGTAATTGCAGCAGTTCGCGTTTTACAATAAGGCCGGTTGTTTTACGGTTGTAAACATCTATCGAACCGTTAATACGGTTATTAAGGAAAGCGAAATCTAAACCTAAGTTAGGGCCTGTAGTGCGCTCCCAGGTAAGGTCGTTGTTTTGTAACGATGTTATGAAAATGGTGTTGTTATTTACCACTGTACCATCCGGACCAACGGTTGGGTATTTGTTGGCGTTGATAACAGCAAGTGCAAGGCTTGGATCGGCCGTGCCGCTCGCCAGGCGGTTACCGTTGGTGCCGTAGCCAAAGCGTAGTTTACCATAGTTTAACCATTTAAAGAAATCCGTTTTAAAGAAACTTTCCTCACTGAATGTCCAGGCTACTGCGGCATCCTGATAGCTCTGGCGGGGCCTTTGTAAACCGAACGGCGAGAAACCATCCCTGCGGGCTGTAAATGTAAAGTTATACTTACCCAACAGGTTGTAATTGATACGGCCCATTAACGCGTCGGCATTGTAAACGCGGTCATCGCTGCTTACAATGGGCAGTGTACCCGCGCCAATGTTATGGTAACCCAGGGCATCGCTTGGGCTAAACTGCGAATTGTTGGTACGGGTATACCATGTTTGATATTTCTCTTTATTCAGCAGGAATGTTGCGTCGAATGTGTGGATACCGAAGGTTTTGTTCCAGGTTAATATGTTATCCAGGTTGTAGCGGTAACGCTGTTCCATAGAGCGGTAGGCAGTACCTGTAAGTCCGTTCACAGGTATCTCGTTGGGGTTTGCCCCCGGCCTGGCAAAGAAGTTTTTGTACGACTCGAATTGGGGCGAGAAGTTCAAGGTATATTTAAACCCAAACGGAAGATCGACCCTGGTAAACAGCGTTGTAAACAACACGTTTTGTGTATAAAGGTTACTGTTGTACCGGTTACCAAGAAATGGGTTACGCTGGTTCAAACCACTATCATCTGTAGCAATGCGGGTTAGGGTTCCATCGGGTTTGTAAACATCACCATAAGGCGATGAGTTGATGATCTGCCCCCAGTCGGCCTCGTTTAAATCAAAGCCGGACAGGTTGAACGGGTTGCTGGAGTGGCTTTCATCGCGCACCGCATAGTTGGCGTTAACGCCCACGGTTAAAAATTTGGCTGCCTTGCCTTCAAGGTTTACACGGAAACGCGTGTTATTGTAGTCGCCGCCTTGTATAAGGTTTTGGTTTTTAGTGAAGTTACCCGAAAAGTAATAGCTAACCCTATCCGTTTTGCCTGATAAACTGGCGGTGTAATCCTGGCGCACGCCATTCCTGAAGATGAGTTTAGACCAATCGGTAACTTTACCGGCCTTGTAGTTGGCTATCTCGTTAGGGAACAAGCCAAGGCGTTGCAGGTAAATATCAACCGGGTCGCCGGTAGCGCCAGATAAAAACTGGTCTAACGTTACACCTGCGGGCAGGTTACGCGGATCGCTGTAGAAATAGGCTGGCTTGCTTGAGTTGGCGCTGCGCTGCACATCAGAACGCCAGTGAAGAAAATCTTCGCCCTGGTAAAATTTTTGGTTTTGCAATAGCTGGGCAATACCTGTATTAGCGTTTAAGCTAACCACAGGGCCGCCTGTTTTACCTTTTTTGGTTGTAATGGCAACTACACCACCTGCAGACTGGGCACCGTAAACGGCCAATGCGCTTGGGTCGCGCAGTACATCTACCCTGTCAATATCATTTGGGTTGATGTCGGCAAGGTCGCCAAAAAATATCACCCCGTCCAATACAATTAAAGGCGATACGTTACCCGACAGGCTGGCCTTACCCCTTATTTGCAGGTCGCCCGCGCCGCCGCCTTTGGCAGATGTATTTAGCCCTACAGAGATGCCGGGGACCGCGCCGCGCAACACATCGTTAACACTGGTTGGGTTATCGTTCTCAAATTTATCGGCCTTTACACTCGTAATAGCCCCGGTTACATCTTTTTGAGCGCGTGTACCGTAGCCAATCACAACCACCTCGCTTAAATCGCGTGAGTTTGGTAACAATTGTACGTTATATTCGGTAGCGGCGCCTACTGTTACTTCTTTAGGGTTGTAACCAATAAACGTAAATACCAGCACCGCACCCTCATTTGCCTCAATGGTATATTTACCATTAGCATCTGTTGTAATGCCTATGGTTGTGCCTTTTATACGTACGCTTACGCCCGGCAATGGCAGGTTACGCTCGTCGGTAACGGCACCTGTTATTTTCGCCTGGGCTAAGCGTGTGCTTTTTACAGCTGTCTTTGCCATCCGGTCTTTCCAGGTGGGTCCGGCCTTGCTACTGTACGCGTAAGTATTCCCGGCCACTGCCAATAAGGACATGGTGGTGAAAACAGCGCACTTTTTTAGTGTGTTTTGTAGAGGTCTATTCTTCATATTTATATGCTAAGAATTAAGTTTTCAAAAATTTTGGCAAAAGGATTCCCCTGCGGGTATTTCACCGCAAATTTTTGCTCGCAATAAGATATTATCTGATTTTTTTACAGGCTGCCGGGGTATGGCATCAACAGCGACTTATGTCACCGGCTTTTTTGGCTTTTCTTTATCATTGTTTTTTGGGGTTTAGTTAACACTGGTTTATTGGTTTGTTTGTGAGATAAAATGTATGTTGTAAGGTCTGCAGCGGCCTTATCATTATCAAAGCCCGCGGGCAGCCGTCCGTTTACGTATTCGTTGTACAACCAGGGGTCGCCAACGGCAAAAACCAAGCCCCTGCCGTACCTTACAATTGCGGCAATAGTGGCGCCATTATCTGCCTTTAATACAGGCTTTGCATTACCGGTTAGTGCAATACTGCACACATCTTTCATGAACGCTTTCTTAGCTGTTTTAAAAACCGGGTTGTTGCTGATGAATACCGTTCCATCATCAAAATGCGTGTCGTCAACAACATGGTTTTGCACGTCGTTATTAAAATGGAGGCCAAATTTATGGGCAAGGATATTAAATTTCGGCAACTCTACATTAGCGCTATCATTAGCCATTAGCACCAGTTTACCGCCTGCCTTTACCCATTGGGAAATGTTATCTGCATCGGTATCGCTTATGTAATTTGGTGCCGGGTTTTCCTTTTTATTATCGGGGTCAACAATAATATATACCGCGGTGCTTCTAAGGTTGGAAAGCGTTGGTGCTTCCTCTAAAGCCCCCAATGTTGCACCCTTAGATGTAAATATAGCCCCCCATTTAGAGAAACCGGTATTGGTGGTATCTGTCCATAAATAATGAAAACGCATGGGCTGCCCCGCCTTGTCAACACGCGTTTCCCTATTGTAGTAATAATCGAGCGTAACGGTTTGCGCCATAACCGTGCGGGCGACATTTGAATACACGAAGAGTATTACAACAACGAACCAGCGTTTCATTTTATTTAAAAAGTAATAAATATGTTTACAGCGTTTATAATTGGTATAGGCATAACTATACTTACCAAAAATACCTTTGTTAGCTTACGGTTACTATAATTTAACCATATTTATTTACTACATCGTTTTCGCTACGTGGTAGTTACAACATATTTGCAGGCTATAAACTTTTAAAAGCAGGCGCTGTCATAAATACAATTAAAAACACTAAGGGTTACTGTTTTTTTGGCGCGGTAGAGTCGCGTGTTACCAGTTGGGTTGGCAGCACAAGGGTTTCAAATTCGTAAACGGGGCGCTTGGCCAAAATAAGTTCTAAAAGCTTTTGGGTAGCCTTTTGCCCCATCTCAAAACCGGGCTGGTAAACCGAGCTTAGCGAAGGGTTAAGCACATCGGCCAGGGTGGTGTTGGTGTAGCCTATCAGGGCAATTTCCTGCGGGATCCTGATCTTTAGCTTATTCATCAAAAATAAGGTTGTAGTGGTGATCCTGTCTGATGTGGTAAAGATGGCATCGGGCTTATCTTCAAGCGTAAGCAGTTCGGCAAGGGCATTCTCTATTTCGCCGGTATCACGGCCGCCGTGCGGGCAATATTTGATAATGTTTTCATCTATTGCTATGCCGGCTTCTTCAAGCGCCTTCTCGTACCCGGCAAAACGCTCTTTGGTAATAGAAATATTTGGCGGGCTGGTAATATGGGCTATGCGTTTATAACCGGCATCCAGCAGGTGGCGGGTTGCATCATACCCACCTTTAAAATTATCTGCAATTACCTTATGGGTGTCTATCTCATCCGTTATCCTGTCGAAAAACACAATGGGCAGGCCCTGGCTGTGCAGGGTTTTCAGGTGCTCAAAATTATAGGTTTCGGTAGATAGCGAGATCAGTAAACCATCTATAGAACGGTGGGTTAAGTGCCCTACGTTCTTTACCTCCAGGTCAAACGACTCATGTGTTTGGGTAATAATGACGTTAAAACCCGCCTCATAGGCAACCGACTCGATACCGTTTATTACCTGTGAGAAAAACTGGTTCTCGATGGTAGATACCACAATCCCTATTGATTTGCTGCGCCCCTGTTTTAAACTTTGCGCTATAGGGTTAGGGCGATAGTTGTGTTCCCGGGCGTACTCGTTTACAAGTTTTTTGGTATTCTCGCTTATCTCATAGCTATCGCGCAAAGCCTTTGAAACCGTAGAGACTGATAGGTTTAGCGCCGAAGCAATATCCTTAATTGTAATTGAGCTGAAATTCATATTAGGTTACACGTTAAGCAAACATCACTGCACCGGCTTAACATTGTACCAATATAGAAAATCTTTACCTGTTTGCCTAAATTTAGGCTATTACAATTTTATAACTTTGGGTTTGGGCGCCAATAAGTGCATGATAAGCCAGGCCAGCAAATACGCGCATGCGCAAATAATGAACAGGATGTTATACCCCTTGGTAATATCGCCGGATGCTTTGGCCGAATCCAGGATCCAACCGATAAAGAACGGGAAGGCAATACCACCAACAGAACCTGCCATACCACCTATACCTACTACCGAACTTACCGCGCGTTTCGGAAAAATGTCTGAAGCGGTTGTAAAGATATTGGCGCTCCAGGCCTGGTGTGCCGCTGCCGCTAAACTAATTAAACCAACCGCCTGCCATATATTGGTTGCAAACCTTGCCGTAAATATGGGCACAACGCACAGCGCGAAAATAAACATGGCGGTTTTACGCGCCTTAAAGATGGGCATGCCCCTTTTAATGAACCACGATGATAAATACCCCCCACCTATGCTGCCAATGGTAGTGGCTGTATATATCAATATCAGCGGCAGCGTTGGCTTTTTAAGATCGAGATTGAATGCGCTTGAAAAATAGGATGGCAGCCAGAAAAGGAAGAAATACCACATGGGGTCGGTAAGTAACTTGCCTACCACAAATACCCATGTTTGCCTGATGCCGAAAAGCCTGCCCCATTTTACTTTTTCTTCGGGCGCGTTTGGTGTTACAGGTTCTTCCATATCGCTATGGATGTGTTCAAACTCTGCTGCGTTTATTTTTTTATGTCTTGATGGCACCTCGTAAAGTATCACCCAAAAAAAAAGCCATACAAAACCTATTGCGCCTGTTATAATAAACGCCATTTGCCAGCCGTAAATACCCAATATCCACGGCACCATAGCAGGCGCCAGCACAGCGCCAATATTAGCGCCCGAATTAAAAATACCCGTAGCCAGAGCACGCTCCTTTTTGGGGAACCATTCGGCTACAACCTTTATCGCCGCGGGAAAATTTCCTGCCTCGCCCAAACCCAAAGCGGCCCTAACCGCCCCAAAACCCATGGTAGATTTTACAATGGCATGCAGCATGGCCGCCAAACTCCAAACCACAAGCGATATAGTATAGCCCAGCTTTGTCCCAATCTTATCTATTATACCACCAAAAGCAAGCAACCCAAGCGCATACGCGGCAGAAAAAGCCATAACTATGTGGCTGTAATCGGTTTCTGTCCAGCTAAATTCTTTCTCCAGCGTTGGTTTTAAAAAGCCTATTACCTGCCTGTCGAGGTAGTTAATAGTGGTGGCAAAAAACAGCAGGGCTACTACCACCCACCGGTAGTTGGTTCTTTGGGTATCGCTCATAATTGGTTATCATTTACCTTGCTGATGCTACCATTTGCAGCGCTCGCAGGGTTTCGGTATATAATTGGTCGTATGCTTTATTGTCAATGATCTCTTTCGTGATCAACTTGCTACCCATTCCTACAGATGATACGCCGGCTTTGAACCAACCGCTAATGTTTTCCTGGTCCATCTCTACCCCGCCGGTAGGCATCATTAAAAGCCCGGGGAATAATTCTTTAACTGCCGATACAAACCCCTGACCCAGCACATTAGCCGGGAACAGCTTTACAAATGTTGCACCAAGTTCTTGTGCCTCATGAATTTCGGTCGGTGTCATACACCCGGGTATCCAAAGCAGGTTGTGTTTATGTACTACGGCGGCAACTTTATGGCTCACCAAAGGCGAGATCAGGAAATCGGCCCCGGCATCTATAAAGGCCTCCGCCTCATCGGCGGATTTGATAGTACCTATCCCCAACATTAAGCCCGGCAAGTCCAGCTTTTTTAAAGCCCTAAAATTCGCGATAGCTGCTTCGCCCCGATTAGTATATTCTATAACGCGGATGCCCGCCTCGTAAAGTTTTTGGGTTATGGCGATACTTACCTCTGTACTTTGGTTATAAAACAACGGTAGTATCCCCTGCTTAACAATGCTATCCTGAATAAACTTTTTATCTGTCATGCTTAATGGCTTTATTTATTTGCGCAACAGTGCTTTTTGTGGCATCACCATGAATAAAAAGCTTTTCGAAGGCCGCCGCCGTGGCAAAATCGAGTGTGTTTTGTGGTTGCATTTGTTTATAGTAACCGTAAATAAGCCCGGCCATAAAGCAATCGCCGCTGCCAACTTTGTCGGTTACCTGTTCGGCAACATATACTGCACTGTTGTGGAGTACACCATCCTGGTACAGTGCGGTATAATATTTTATCCCCTGCTGATGGTCGAACCTAAAGGTGTTGGCAACCGCCCTGCATTTTGAATATTGCGCCATTATTTTCTCTGAAACACTCATCGCCTCTTTCAAATAATTTTCTTGTGTGCCATTGTTGTGGATATCCGGGTCAACGGCTATTCCCAACAGGCTCTCTGCCGCCCACACGTTGCCCATTATAAGGTTACAATACTTCACCAACCCGGGCATTATCTCCTGCGGTTGTTTGCCGTATTGCCAAAGTTTGGCGCGGTAGTTCAAATCAATAGAGATAACAATATTTCGTTGCGATGCCGCTATTAAAACCTCTTCGCACAAATCGGCTGTTTGCTGGCTCAGCGCCGGACAAATAGCGCTGAAATGAAACCAGCTTACACCATCAAGCACTCTATCCCACTCTATCATTCCAGGTTTTAATTCTGCAAAGGCCGAACCTGCCCGGTCGTATATTACAGCATCGTGCTTCATATCGGCGCCTTTAGTGAGATAAAACAGGCCAAGGCGACTGCCGCCTTTAAAAATGGCCGAGGTATCAATACCCCGACCAACCATGTAATTAACCAACGTATTTGAAAGTCCGTTATTCGGCAAAGCCGTAAAATATTTTGTATCGATACCCCATAAAGCAAGCGCGGTGGCAACATTCAATTCGGCGCCGCCAACATGCACGGGTAATTGGTTTGCATTTAGCCAGTCACCATCCGCGTCGGGGCAGATCCTGAGCAGCAACTCGCCAAAGGTTAATACGGCGCCGGTATTTGAAGCGTCCATATCCTTCATACCCCGCCAAATATGGAAAACCCGCCATCAACACATATCATAGAACCGGTTACAAAAGCCGAGGCATCGCTCAGCAGCCAAACCAGTGCGCCTATCAATTCATCGGGGTTACCAAAGCGCTTAAAGGGTGTTTGCCTGATAACCTTTTCGCCCCTTTCGGTATAACCGCCATCGGGCGTAGTGAGCAGGTTTCGGTTTTGCTCGGTAAGGAAAAAACCGGGGGCCAGGGCATTCATGCGGATAGCGTCGCCGTAACGGTTTGCCAGTTCAACCGCAAACCATTGGTTATAACAGTCTACCGCGGCTTTCCCCATATTGTAACCCAAAACTTTGGTAATAGCGCGTTTAGAATTCATAGAGGAGATATTAACGATACTGCCCTTGCCTGTTTTGGCAATGGCGTCGCCAAAAACCTGTGTTGGTAAAAGTGTGCCCCAAAGGTTCAGGTCGAGCGTTCGCTTCATACCCTCTATATTCATTTTAAAAATATCCTCATCAGGTTGCAGAACGCCCTCAGGCATATTGCCTCCCGCACCGTTCACCAACCCATCCAGGCGGCCAAACTTATCAAGCAGGGTTTGTTTGGCATTTTGCAGATCATCCTCGCTTAAAACATCGGCAACCAGCGCTATTGCCTGCCCGCCATTTTTATTGATAACATCGGCACGCTCTTCGGCAACCTGTTTATTTCGGCCTAAAATGCCTACCGCGCCACCCGCCTCTACAATACCGTTTATGAACGAGTTTCCAAGTATACCGGTGCCGCCGGTTACCACTATCACCTTACCTTTTAACGAAAAACTATTTTCCATGGTTTATTACCTGATGTCTTCAATCTTAATCGCGTCCATATCGGTATAGTCAAGGTTTTCGCCGCCCATACCCCATATAAAACTGTAATTGCTTGTGCCCGCGCCGGAGTGCATACTCCATGGCGGTGAAATTACTACGCTATAGTTATCTACTAAAATATGCCTTGTTTGCGTTTCCTCGCCCATTAAATGAAAAACCCTTTGCCCTGCCGGGACGTCAAAATAAAAATAGGCCTCCATACGGCGGTCGTGCACATGGGGAGGCATGGTGTTCCATACGCTGCCCTGGTGTAAGATGGTAAGCCCCATTACCAGCTGGCAGCTTTGGATGCCCGCGGTATGGATGTATTTATTAATGGTGCGTTTATTTGCGGTTTCATCGGCCCCTGCCTGTACTTTTTCAGCCTGCTCAAGCGTCATTAAAGTTGTGGGGTAAACAGTATGCGCAGGTGCCGATAAAAGGTAAAACACCGGCGATTCCTGTTCATTACCCGGCGAAAAGGTTACTTCTTTGGCACCCTTACCAATGTACAGGCAATCCATTTTTTGCAAGGTGTGATCCCGGCCATCCACAGTAACTATACCGCTGCCCGCCACATTTATAATGCCTATTTCGCGGCGCTCTAAAAAGTAAGCAGCCTTTAGGTTATCATAGTTTTCCAGCCTTAAAGCCTGGTTTACCGGGTGCGCCACACCGGCAATGATACGGTCGTAATGGGTGTAAACAAAGTTCACCTGGTTTGGCTGCACAAGGTTGTCTATTAAAAAACGGTCACGTATCTGTTCTGTCTGATAAGATTTAAAATCATCAGGATGAACGCTGTGTATTACTTTCAAAACAAAAGGATTGTTAGGTTAAATTATAATTGCAGGCAAGTGTACAATTCTGATGCAGCAATCAAAAGTAATCGGCAGGTTATTTCTACGATAACGTTATCGAAGAAATTTACATGCCTTGTTACTATAACGTTTGCGTAGAAATAGTACCTGCAGGCAACTAATTTAAACATATTTCCTTGTAATATTGAGTTGTGGTAGCCAATGTTATACCTCAATAACACCCGCTTTAGTCACAAAACCAATTAGTAAACCAAATGAAAAACAAACCAGTACTGCGGCTTTTGATAGCTGCAATTAGTTTAATAATGATGGAGAACACTGTAATTGCACAAACCAAAAAAGACGCCGGCATGAGCTTACAAACAGCGCAAAACTGGCTTAAAAGCAGCAAATGGAAAGATGGCCTGAAGCTTGAGGTAGCCCCATCGGTAAACGCGGCTGAGTTTTATAAACAATACTATAATAATAAGGCTGTATGGGACAAGGTATTCCTTTATCTTAAACAAACCAATTTAGATACCCTAAGCACGGGCAAGCACCCCATTGATGGCGACAATGCCTACGCCAGCGTAACGGAGGCCCCGTCGAAAGCGTTGGATAAAGCAGGGTGGGAATCGCATAAAAAACACATTGACCTGCAATATGTGATAAAGGGCAAGGAACGGATAGATGTTGTTGACATTAATAAAGCAACGGTAACCAACCCCTACAACGAAGCCAAAGATGCGGCCAACTATACCGCCGAAGGCACCTCTTACATAGCCGAACCCGGAACATTCTACCTATTCTTTCCGCAGGATGTGCATCGCCCCAATATTAAGGTTGATGGTTATGACGTGGTTAAAAAATTAGTGATCAAAATTAAAGTGGTAAACTAACATGAAGGCAAAACACATATTCACCATAGCGATACTAAGCGCGGCGAGCATTAGCGCATCGGCACAAAAAAATACGGCAAAGGCCATGCTATTTGCCGAACATCAAACCAAATTGTTATTAAAAGAAACTGCCGAAGGGAAGGCATCTGTAAACAAGCCTAACTTATTATCGCCACGTACTGTAGAGAATGGCAAGCTAACCATTGTATCTCCAAAAGACTGGTGCAGCGGTTTCTTTGCCGGTAACCTTTGGTTTTTGTATGAATACACGGGCAATAAATATTGGATGGAACAGGCTATACCTTTTACCGCCGGAATGGAGCAGGAAAAAAACAACACAGGCACCCACGACCTGGGTTTTATGGTATATAACAGTGTAGGTAACGCTTACCGCTTAACACACGAGCAAAAATACAGGGACGATATTATCCAGGCGGCAAAATCATTGGTTACCCGTTTTAACCCAACTATCGGCTGCATTAAATCATGGGACCACGCAAAGCAGTGGCAATTCCCGGTCATCATTGATAATATGATGAATCTGGAACTGCTATTTGAAGCGACACGGCTTAGCGGCGACTCCAGCTTTTACAAGATAGCGGTTACGCATGCCAATACTACCCTCAAGAACCACTATCGCCCGGATAACAGTTCATACCACGTTATAAATTACGACCCGCAAACCGGGCAGGTTTTAAACCGGCAAACCGCGCAGGGCTTTGCAGATAGTTCGGCGTGGGCGCGAGGGCAGGCGTGGGGGCTTTACGGCTATACCATGTGCTACCGCGAAACCAAAAACAGAGTTTACCTGCAACAGGCCGAAAAAATTGCCAGATATATTTTTAGCCACCCGCAAATGCCCGCCGACCTCATACCCTACTGGGATTTCGATGCCGGCAAACTGGGCAACCAACCGCGAGATGCTTCTGCCGCGGCTATTGCAGCATCGGCTTTGTATGAATTAAGCATTTTTAGCAAGAATGCCAGGAGTTACAAAAGCACAGCAGATAAGATCATGAACAGCCTTGCCACTAAATACCAGGCCCAGCCGGACAGCGCCCGCGGCTTTTTATTGTTGCACAGCACCGGCCACAAACCTGCCAACAGCGAAATAGATGTACCCATTATTTACGCGGATTATTATTACCTGGAAGCCCTGCTTCGCCAAAAACGTTTGGCGGAGAAGAGGCCAATAATCAATGCATCCGGCAGTTTAAAAAAATAAGGTATGATACAAAGCAATTTGTTTCAGTTTGAAGAAAGCACCGAGTGGAAAACCGTTGCCGATGGTGTACAGCGGCAGGTATTAGGTTATGATGATAAGCTGATGCTGGTAAAGGTAAAGTTTATTAAAGGCGCCTGCGGTACGCTGCACAGCCACGCACACTCACAGGTGAGTTATGTAGAAAGCGGCGCTTTTGAAATGACACTTGGCGAAACGGTAAAGATAATACGCAAGGGCGATGGCTATTACGTGCCGCCCTTTACCGTACACGGCTGTATTTGCCTGGAAGACGGGATGCTTGTGGATGGCTTTAGCCCCGCCCGCTGGGATTTTTTAGGCACCGATAGCGAACAATATACTTTGTAAATTAGGCCGACGAAAATCTACAAAAATGAGTTTAGAACAAACATGGCGCTGGTATGGCCCAAATGACCCGGTTAGTTTAGCCGATGCCAAACAGGCCGGTGCTACAGGTATTGTTACCGCCCTGCACCATATCCCTAACGGCGAAGTTTGGCCTATAGATGAGATCCTGAAAAGGAAGCAACTGATTGAGGACGCGGGCCTGAGATGGGCAGTAATTGAAAGCGTGCCCGTACACGAGGATATTAAGAAACGTAGCGGCAATTATGAGCAGTATATCGCAAACTATCGCCAAAGCCTTTTAAACATAGGCCGGTGTGGGTTAAACATTGTTTGTTACAACTTTATGCCCGTATTGGACTGGACACGCACCGATCTTGATTACCCCATGCCCGATGGCTCAACCGCTTTAAGGTTTGATACCGCCGCATTTGCCGCATTTGACCTGTACATTTTGAACCGCCCGGGCGCGGCAGATGATTATGACGAAACCTTACAGCAACGTGCAAAACTATACTACGATAATTTAGATGAGATAGACCGACAACAGCTTGTTAAGAATATTATAGCAGGCTTACCGGGATCTGAAGAGGGTTATACTACACAGCAATTCCTGCAAATGCTGGCGAGCTACTGCGATATTGACGCGGCAACGCTTAAAGCTAACCTCGCTTATTTTTTGCAACAGGTTATCCCCGCGGCAGAACAAGCCGGTGTGCTGATGTGCATCCACCCGGATGACCCGCCTTACCCCATCTTAGGCTTGCCACGAGTGGTAAGTAACGAGCAGGACATACTGGATATTTATAATGCTGTAGATAGCCCCAATAACGGGCTCACCTTTTGTACAGGCTCGTTTGGTGTGATAGCAAGTAACGACCTGCCGGGCATGGTGCAACGCCTTGGCGACAGGATTCATTTTATCCATCTGCGTAGCACAAAGCGCGATAAATACGGCAATTTTTATGAAGCAGACCACCTTGCAGGCGATGTAGACATGTACGCCGTTGTGAAAGCATTGCTGGAAGAACAGCAAAAACGCATAACCGCGGGCCGTAAAGATATTGGCATGCCATTCCGCCCCGACCATGGGCACAAGATGCTGGATGATCTGGATAAAAAAACAAACCCCGGCTACTCGGCCATTGGCCGCCTGCGTGGCCTGGCCGAATTACGCGGACTGGAGCTGGGCATTAAACGCTCCCTAAATCTCTAACCTCCGCATGAAAAAGCTTATTTGTATTTGTTTATTAATGGCTGCTGTATTTTCATTACAAGCGCAAATTATAAGCCTCGATAAAAAGGAGGTGGCGAAGATGAGGAAGTCAATCAAAACCAATGTTCAATACAAAAAAGCATTTGAGCCATTTCAAAAAACAGCGGATAAAGCATTAAAAGAAACACCAAACCCAATAGAAACCATCCTGTCGCAGGGCCTGCTAGCGGGCGATCCCAGGAAAACCGCCAGCCTTAAAGCGGTTGAAGATGCTGATAAAACCTACGCGCTGGCGTTGGTCTACACGTACTCCGGCAAAAAAGAATATCTGACTAAAGCCACAAAGTTTTTAACCGCCTGGGCAAAGGTTAACAAAGCTACCGAAGACCCCATTAACGAAACAAAGCTGGAGGATATGGTTACCGCTTACGACCTCATCAGGAATGATATTAAACCCAACGACCGTAGTTTAATAAACACATGGATGAAAAGCATGGCCGATGCCCAGTTGAACAGCAGGACGGCCAAGGGCAACAAGGGCACAGCCATTAACAACTGGAACTCGCACCGGATAAAGATGTTTACACTGATAGCCTATGCCCTGCATGATACCAGCTACCAAAACGCTATTACCCAAGCTTTAGAGCAGCAGCTTAACATCAACCTAAACCCCGATGGCACCACGCATGACCTAATGGAACGCGACGCGTTTCATTACCAGACATACGATGTAGAGCCCCTGTTATCCGCTTGCATCGCCATTTACCGGGCAACTGGCAAAAACTATTTCACCTGGCAAACCGCTAACGGATCGACCCTTAAAAAGTGTGTGGATTATATGAGGCCCTACATGACCGGCGAAAAAACGCACCCCGAGTTTGTAAATAGCAAAGTGCCCTTTGATAAAAAACGCGCCGAAAATGGAGAGAAAGGCTATGCGCCGAGCACATTATTTGAACCTAAGAACGGCATTTACATGTTTAGCCTGGCCGCTTTTTTTGATGATGAATATGTAACCGCTATCCGCAAAACGGCCATGGACGAAAATTACCTGAACTGGCGAATGGCGTTGAATAATTTTACTGTAGGCAAATCATAAGCAGTACGTTAGTTATATCCGGTCATCATCAATTCTTTAACTGTTTGCAAAAAAGTGATAAGCTATTTGGAAAGCTGAATTATATACTCCCATGCTTCAAGCATCATCGGGTGGCTTTCTATTTCATCTTCCGTAATGGCGCCGTCTTCCTGAACTTTAAAGTCTACATTATCTGTAAGGCATATACCGACATTGTAAATATGTTCTATATCATGATCTATTAAAAACTCCAAGGTTTCATACACAGCACCCGCTGTATTTAGCGCATAAGAACTTACATTATCTCCAAAGTCATCCATATCCGGCGCAATAGCCTCTATTTCAGGAAGCATTGCTTCTATCTTTTTTCTGTCAACGTTATCAATTCTATTAAGCTCACAAAGTTTGATAGCTGTCATCAATAAATCAGGATTTCCCCAATTATGTACTTCAACAAATTTTTGATAATCAATATATAATTTATTGCAAACAGCTAAGGCAAAATCAATTTGTTTTGTATACGAAAGATTTGCAAGCTGCTGTCTGAAAAGCGAAATAAATTGGTTGTAATTCATATTATGATGAGGAGTTTTGATATAACAAATATATGTTTTGATATTCTTCCTCGGTATGTCACAAAAGTAAAAAGGGCCAAGTGACAATTATTTCACTTAGCCCCGATTTTAGTTTTCCTGAATGGATTCGAACCACTACTAACAGAGTCAGAGTCTGGTGTGCTACCGTTACACTACAGGAAAATACCGGTATAGGCTTAACGTTGCAAAAGTAAAATTTTGGATAGCTTACACAATAGCTGTTTTTGTTTTTTTACACTAAGCGGTTAATAGCTGGTCCGCATATCCGCTTTATATATTCCACCAATACGTCCACTTGATGGTTAGCTGGCGATTTTTAACGGTGAATGGTGACGGTATTGAGTTATCGCCATAAACAATGAACAGATCTGAAGCGGGTTTGTACCGCCACTGAAAACGGCTGTTGATATTCATGTTTCTGGCCTGCTCGTTGTATTGCACAAAGGTGGTAAAGTACAATGTATTCGTGAAGGTAACATCCGCGCGGGGGCCAATAAGCCAAAATTTGTTGCGGCCATAAGGCGTGGGCAAATGCAGGTCGTTATAGGATGTATTTAGTATCAAATTCACATAAGGCTGAAAGCGGTAGCCCAGCTGGCCTATCAGGGTGGTTTTGGTACCATTATCGTAATAACCACCGCGGGCTACTTCAAACAGGTAGGTGAATACGCTTTGCGGTTTTGAGGCGTATTGCACATCTATGGTGTTCCAATGGTTTTCGAAACCTGTTGCAAGCGCTGGCTTACCGGTGTTTGTAGGGTCGAACGGGCGCAGGAGCTTTACATAATCATCCAAGCCGGATACGGTTAGTGTACTACGGTTACGGAAGGTAATAAGGTAGCTCAGGATAGTTTCATTATCTGTAGATCTAAAGCTTTCATCAAAAAAGTAAACACCGCTGGCCTGTACACCATGCGATAGTATGGCCCCGCTTTTAGGGAAAAAGTTATGTTGTATTAGCGGGTTTAGTTTATTGTAACCAACGCGCGGTACGTACCCGGCTTCGGCATTATAATTTTTGCCTACATATTGCTGTTGCATGGCAAACGTCCAATATTTGCTTAGGTATTGCAGGTTAGCGGCCGCAACAAAATCGCTGCCGCTAACGCCGGGGGTGAACGATTTTAAGCCCAGCAGCTTGCCCGTTATTTGGTTATTTGATGATGCCAGGTTAAACTCGGCCCCTACGTTACGGTTGTAGGCGTTTGCAGTACTGCCCGGCATTGGCGCGCTGCCCGTTCCATCCTTATTCACAAACATAAACCCTATGTTAGATCGTGAAAATACCCGCCTTTGCAGGGTAACAATGCCAAAATTTTGCCCGGGCAAATTGTCCGGAGTGGATTGGCCCGTTTGAATGTCCATAACACCAATGCGCCAGTTCTTATCAATTTTACCGGTAAGCCTTGCCCCTACCCGGATAGGCGCATTAAGCCCCACCCTGCGAGAAAAAAACGGGCGTACATCGGCATAACCAAAATTGGCAAACAGGTCGCCGTTCTCTAAAAAGAACTGGCGTTTTTCGGGAAAGAACAGCTCATAACGGTTCAGGTTGATCACCTGCTGGTCTACGTCCACCTGCGAAAAATCAGGGTTTACCGTTAGGTCCAGATTAAGTGATGAAGTTAGCCCGATCTTTACGTCGCCGCCAATTTCTTTGCGGTAAACGGCATCTTTCTTATTCTCAAAATCTTTGGTGATGCCACCCAGCGCGTACGGAATAATAGAAATATTGCGTGTAGCCACGGGTGGTGCTTCGTCCCAAATAATAGTACCGGTATAAGCCAATGCAGCCGTTGGAAACTGCCTTGGCACAGGCGCCCAGCTCGATTTTTCGGTAGTTTTTAGATCGTTGCGGCTAAAATTGATACCCCACTCTTTAATACCTTTTTTATAACGGATACTCTTGAAGGGGATAGCCGCCTCGAACACCCATTTATCGTTGTAATTTTTTACAGACGAATGCCATTTGTTATCCCAGCTCAAATCTACTTTGCTACCCTCGTACATGGTGCCGTCCCATTGTGCGCCTGCCGCATTTGCGCCAAAGCTAAAACCGTCGGTACGTGCATCAAACGGGTCCATAAAAAAGATGAAGTTATCGTTTTTCAGAAAGCCAAAATCGCGCTTAAGCGACTCTACCATGTACCCCGGCGTAGGCATGTAACATTCT
The DNA here is from genome assembly GCF_042676625.1 of Mucilaginibacter lutimaris. Lineage (NCBI taxonomy): Bacteria > Pseudomonadati > Bacteroidota > Sphingobacteriia > Sphingobacteriales > Sphingobacteriaceae > Mucilaginibacter > Mucilaginibacter lutimaris. The sequence continues at coordinate 44,797 of NZ_JBHTIA010000005.1, read as the reverse complement.
GCCGAAATATAAAAGTTATCGTTATCATAAGCCATCCGCACCACGGTACGCAATTTGGCAAAGCTGGTATCCATAGGTAAAACCATAAAAAACTTACCTGCGGTATCTGCGCTGAGCCAATCGGCCTCGTCAAGCAAGCCATCAATTTTTATGGGGGTTGCCGCCCGGCGGATATGATATTGATAACCGGCATTTTTTTTTTGAGCAACTACGTAACCACTAAGCATGCAGCAGCATAGCAATAGCAGTATGGTTTTAATTTTAGGCAATTTGTGTGGGTATTTGTTTTGTGAGATAATACCATCGCTATTGTGTTGGCGATACACAATAATATAAATATTATGGGATAATTTGAGGTAGAAGGAAATTGATTACGGAAGAGCGTTTAATTTGTTACATTAGCCTCTCCCCAGCCCTCTCCAAAGGAGAGGGAGTAAAACTTCCTTAACCCTCTTTACGCTTGCGGAAGGAGGGTCGCGCACGAAGTGCCGCGGGGTGAGTAACTAACACGTAACACAAACCACCATGGCAATTTCCCTCCAACAACAATTCGGCAATATTGATATCTACTTGTTCGACCAGCTTTTAAAAGCCCGGTTTGATGCCTGTAAAAAAGTGCTCGACGCCGGTTGTGGCGGCGGGCGAAACCTGGTTTATTTTTTGCAGAACGGATTTGATGTTTACGGCATCGACCCAAATCCTAACGCGGTTGAGCAGGTACGGCAGTTAGCTAAAGAACTTGCGCCAAAACTACCGCAGCAAAACTTTAAGGTTGCACCGGCAGAAGATATGCCGTTTGATGATGCAACATTTGACCTGGTGATAAGCAGCGCGGTATTACACTTTGCTACCGACAGCAACCATTTCGACGCCATGCTGCGCTCCATATGGCGGGTATTGAAACCCGGCGGCTACCTTTTTGCCCGCCTCGCATCAGATATTGGTATCGAAGATAAAGTGATTCCCGTCGGCAACAGCCGCTACGCCCTGCCCGATGGCTCGGAACGTTTTTTGGTAAACGAACAAGTACTGCTTGAATATACTACAGACCTTGGCGGGGAGCTTTTTGAACCCATTAAAACTACTAATGTGCAGGGGTTGAGGTGTATGACTACATGGTGCATTCAAAAGGGCCTTACACAACGCGCATCAAAAGAGAGTGTGCAATCGATAAACTTTTAAAAATCACTTCGTTTCAAAGATAATATTACCGGAAATATCTTTCCTGTAAGTACCTATAGTTTTTCCAGACTCATCCTCTACGTTGATATCGCCGAAGATATTTTTTTTATAAATTCTTTTCGTTCCATCATCGTACTCTTCTATCCTGTTGCCAAAAATATCTTTCTTAATCTTACCAATAGTTTTGCCCGTTTCATCTGTTACGGTAACATCACCAAATATATTTGTTTTGTAAACCCTTTTTGTTCCATCACTGTACTCTTCAGTTTTATCACCGAAAATGTTCCTTTTAAACGTAGCGATAGTTTCTCCCGATTCATTTTGTACAGTAACATCACCAAAAATATTCCTTTTGTAAACCCTTTTGGTTCCGTCGCGGTATTCTTTTGTTATATCACCAAAAATATTTTTTTTGGTTGTGGCAATAGTAGCTCCGGTTTCATCTTCTACAGTAATGTCTCCAAAAATATTTTTTTTGTAAACCCTCTTTATCCCATCGGTATATTCTTCCGTTACGTTACCAAAAATATCTTTCTTAACAGTAGCGATAGTTGTTCCGTGTTCGTCCTTTAAAATCGTATTGCCAAAAACATCCTTTTCATAAACCTTTTTACTTCCTGAAGCGTCCTCCGTCACAATGTTTCCAAAGATGTCTCTTTTAGTGGTAATGTTTTGGCTGTTCGATAGATGGCTAACAAATACAAGCGATGTCGCCAGTAATAGCTTTTTTATTTGAAGGTTTATTTTCATGCTGTGGTTTAGTTTATGCCCTTATTTGACACCCCTTTTACAGCATGGTTTATTGCAGTTTTAATTTATTTAAAGAGTGAAAATGAATTAACTATTAATCTCAGCCCTTCAACCCCTGCAAATCGCATTCTAAACTCTTATCCCAGTTACCTGTAACGGCAGCGGCGTTGTATGTACTCTGCAGGAATTGTTTCAAGGTTTCTTCGGGGTTGGCAGATTGCTGTACCACTTCGTAAGTGAGTAAAAACTCACCCATCTCGCCGCTGTAAAATGCTTCGGGCGGACTAACCTGCTGCTTGCTGAATGCCTCCGGCGTGGGGTAGCAATAACTGTAGAAAGCGGGGTGTGGAAACTGTTCGCCGCCCAGCCAGAACCCGCAGGAACTCACCTCGTGCGAGTAGGCTTCCTGCATCACATCATCGGGCATATTTGGCGCGCCGCCGGGATGTTTTGGCGCCGGCCTGCCGCTGAAACGGGTAACCGCCAAATCGAACGCGCCCCAAAAGAAATGCACCGGGCTGCACTTACCCAAAAATCCCGACCTAAAATCGGTAAACACGTTATGGATTTTGATGAGCGCCTGCCAGATAGTGTTCATCCCCTCGGGATGATACGTGCAGGGCGCGGTATTTTCGGCAAAAGGAATGGCAACTTCCAGTTCATTGGGTACGGCATAGATCTCTACCTCAACACCAACGGCTTTGAGGTTTAGCATCAATTTGTTGTAAAAACCGGCAATGGTTTCGGCACCCAGGGCAGATGTTACCTTTTGGCCAGTGCTAATTATGATATGCAGTTGGTGGTCGATAAAATCCAGGTCTATCTGGAATACACCATCCTTGTAGGGCATGCTGCCCGTTGTTAAACCCGTGGCGCTTACATACAAGGTAACCTGCCAGGAGTGGTTTATCCATGGCATTTTTTTGAGGCGTACCTTGCCTATCATCTGCGTCCACTGGTGAACGGTGTTGATGGTATCTTTCAGATAATGAAAATCGAGTTTAGGCCAGTTGTGGGTAGAGTTGCTCATAATGTAAATATACAAGCTGGGAACGGGATTGTGTATAAATCGCTCTTCAATAGTTTACTCACCCCGACTACGCTTCGCTGGTCGACCCTCTCTGCTTCGCAAAGAGGGTGTGTAAATTTATTTTCCTCCACCCTCTTTCCGCGTAGCGGAGAGAGGGTGGCGCGCGAAGCGTCGCGGGGTGAGTCCATACGGAATAAATAAAAAAGGCGATGAGCTCCTCAGCCCACCGCCCAGTCATTATTAGTCAGTCAGTTTAGACGTCGCGGGTAGATTCGAACTACCGTTAAAGGTTTTGCAGACCCACACCTATCCTCTCGGCCACGCGACTTTGATTCTTATAGCCTATTTATTGGGCTGTGGTGTCGTCCTTAAATAAGGCTTCACCTCGGTAAACCCTTTAGGGAATTTAGCCGGAATATCTTCTGTTTTAATAGATGGCAGCACTACCACATCCTCACCGTCTTTCCAATCGGCAGGGGTTGCTACACTGTGGTAGGCGGTTAGTTGCAGGCTGTCTATCACCCTCAGTATTTCCTGAAAGTTCCTTCCGGTTGATGCCGGGTAGCTGATGATAAGTTTTATCTTTTTATCCGGCCCAATGATGAACAGCGAACGAACGGTAGCTACCAATGATGCATTCGGGTGGATCATGTCGTAGGCCTCAGATATTTTGCGGTCCTCGTCGCCTATTATCGGGAATGTTACCTCAACGTTTTGTGTTTCGTTGATGTCATTTATCCAGCCCTTATGAGATTCGGCACTGTCGGTACTTAGGGCTATAACCTTAACATTGCGTTTCTCAAACTCATCTTTTAATGAGGCGGTTTTACCAAGCTCGGTAGTACAAACCGGTGTATAATCTGCCGGGTGCGAGAATAGCACACCCCAGCTATCGCCCAGGTATTCGTAAAAATCAATTTCGCCCTGCGATGTCTGGGCCTTAAAATTTGGGGCGTCGTCGCCAAGTCTTAAACTCATGATATTGGTTTTTAATATTGTTAAGCCCCCTCTAAATCTCCCCCGAAAGGGGAGACTTTTTAAGCCCTCTCCTTCGGAGAGGGTTTGGGTGAGGCTCCATAAAGCTATACATTTCAATTTTGTTTCGGTAATTTATCCGGAAAAGCGATTAAGAGAGAGGCCTTCAAGGTGAAAACAGAACGCTTCATGAGCATTCGGTTTTTATTAAATCAGCTTATCTGTCTCCGCTAAGCAGCGAAGCAGGAATTAGCACCTTTTACAAGCCTTAAAGCTGTACAGGTTGCTAAGACATCATAGGGCCCTTCCCTCTGTCTTTCTGGATAAGTATGTTTAAAGAACGATTACATCACAAAAGTACATATTAAATCTATAATTCCTATAGACTTAATATTTATTATTTAAAATATTCTTTAAATAATTGAATTTCAATGAGAAAATTTTGTATTACAATATTATGCAAGCTTTAATCAATCCTTACATGTAGCGATGGGTATAAAACCCATCGCTACATGATCATTACTTCCCGTTAAGCTTCTTTATCAGCTCCACTTCTTCGGGCTTGTAAGGTGTACCGTCCTTACGGAAGATATCATGGAACCATTCCTTAGGTTCGCTACCATCAGGTATAGGATTATCCCAGGCAAAGATGGTATTGGTTTTACCCATTACAAAGCCCCAGTTAAGTGCGCCTACGTTTTCTTTTTTTAGCATTGGCATTACGTTGGCAAACTTGCTGCCTCGGGTGCGTGCCATATATTCGGTACAAATCAATGGCTTGCCATGGCTTTTTAGTAATTGTATGGTTTTAAGATGCGATGCTTCGTCGGTATAATCATGATAAGTCACAATATCGGAGTTTAAGGCCTGGTAGGCATTTAACTTTTCAAAACTCCAGTCCCAAAGGCCTGCAGAAATTGGCTGGTCGGGGTTTACTGCGCGCGCCCAGGTAAACACTTTTACAAGTAAGCCCATAGATGCGTCCTTTTTGTTAGAGTTGCCCGGTTCGTTATATAAATCCCAAAGCAGTATGCGTTTATCGTGCTTAAAGGCGGTTAGTACATCAGTAACGTAGGCTTGCAGCATTGCAGTTTCGCCCGCGTTGTTTAGGCGGTTACCGGGATCCTGCAGCCAGCCAGAGTTGTGCACACCCACTTTAGGCGCAGGCTGTTTGCCAATTTTAGCATCAGCGTTCCAGCAGTCGTCAAAAAAAACAAACATGGTTTTAATGCCGTGCTTGTTGGCTATGGTTAAGTATTGGTCCACACGTTTCTTAAAACCGGCTTTATCTTGTTTCCAGGCAAGGCTGTATAAGAACACGCGCATGGTATTAAAGCCTATGCTTTGCGCATAACCTAATTCGCGGTCTATCGTAGCCGGGTCAAAGGTATCAGCCTGCCACATTTCCAGCTGGTTAATGGCTGTACTTGGTATAAAATCGGCCCCACTCATCCATTTATGGCCGGCATACCAGGTATTTGCTTTAGCTACCGACCACACCTTGCCCGGAGCCGCTTTTTGCGCAGATGCATTTACAGATAAAAACATAAGGCATACCGCCAGGATCTTTACAAAATAGGTTCTCATTTTTATAATTGTTGGTTGGACAGTAAATATAAAATATTTATTTAAGAATAACATTTTTTGATTTTCGTGCTAATTGAATATTAGTTTCACTACTTGCTTACCTGTAAATTAACAATTCATAACAGCACCCCGAACCCGGCAGTGAAAGAAATAATATTTCTTTTAACCTTAATATTTTTTCGGTTAATAGTATACTATTTTACCTGCTTAAATTTTCATAACCCTTTGGCTAATTAAGCGTATAACACTTTTACGGTGTTAATTGTATAACATCCAGCACAATAGCGTCGTTATTGATGTTTGAAGTTTTGAATGCAATAATTAACCGGTAGGTAATTTTGAACGCATTTGGCAATTTACAACAACAACGCGTTGTAAATAACGTGCACTTGCCTTTTTGGCATGTATTTTATAATACCCTGTAATAAAAAATAAATTAGCGATTAAAGTGTACAATGAGTTCTGAAGAACATAAGTTTTCTGGCGAAAGCATAGCTCATATTGCGCGTATAATTGATCATATTAATTTAGGCATTTGGGAATATAACACTGATACCGGGCAAACAAAATGGTCGGTAGGTTTTTATACTGCGCTGGGCTACTCCCCGGGCGAGATAGAATGCTCATACACCAACTTTTTTGACCATCTTTTATATTATCACGACAGAAATGTCTTTTTAAAAAGTACTTATCACCCACGCATGGGCGAATCGCCCGTTACGCAAATAAGGCTGCTTACCAAGCAAAATGGCTACCAATGGTTTGAAAGCACCACTCAAAAGCACGATACCGGCAACGGCCCTGTTATATACGGCGTTATAACCAATATAAACAAGCTTAAACTACAAGAAGTAAACGCCGCTGAAGCCGACTTTAAACTTGCCGAGATAGGCCGAATTGCCAAGCTTGGGAGCTGGGAAATTGATGTTGCTACTATGGGGCTAAAATTTTCGGACGAGATGTACGAGATCTTTGAGCTGCATAACCGGCCAAACATGTCGGTAGAGGAAGCTATTGGCTTTTTTGAGCCACAGTATCGTTCTTTAATAACCGACTCGATAGACCAGGCTATGAAATTTTGTAAGCCGTATGATGTTGAGCTCCAATTCAGAACCGCTAAAAACAATGTAATATGGGTACGCTCTAAAGGGGTACCGGTGTTAAACAATTATGGGGAGTGTATTACCCTACGGGGCGTTTTCCAGGATATTGATAGTATTAAGAAAAAGGGCATCAGGCTGCAATCGTCTATCAATTTGCTCGACGACCAGAATAAACGCCTGCAAAACTTCGCTTACATCGTATCGCACAATTTGCGCTCTCATGCTGGTAACCTTAAGTTTATGGTAAACCTTTTTGAGGACAGCCAGCTTAAAGAAGACCGAACGGAGATCTTTTCGCACATTAAGACCATTAGCGAGAGCCTTAGCGCCACTATGGGTTACCTAGACGAGATTGTTCGCATACAATCCGAAATTGCTAAAGAACGTAAGCTGGTAAACTTTCAGACCATATTTAATAATGTGGCATCGGCACTGCAAACCAATATTTTAAATTCCGGCGCTATTATTAACACCAATTTTGCTGACTGCCCGCAAATTGATTACATTCCGGCCTACCTGGAGAGCATCTTTCAAAACCTGCTTACCAATGCCATTAAGTATAAACACCCCGACCGCAAGCCGGTTATAAGCATAAACACCCGAAAGGTTGGTAATGAGATATACCTGGTATTTGAAGACAACGGTATTGGCATAGATATGAAACGTTACGGCGACCAGGTTTTTGGCATGTACAAAACCTTCCATCAAAATTCTGACTCGAAAGGCATAGGCCTTTTCATGACCCGTAACCAGATAGAAGCACTGGGCGGAAGCATACAGGTTGACAGCACGGTAAATGTTGGCACAAAATTTACAGTTAAGCTGGTATAATTAATACCACAGAATGATAACTGATAATAGAATTGTGACTGCCGGCCTTGTTGACGATGATGAGATTTTTACCTACGGATTTAAGAAACTAACAGTAATAAAGGGCTTATTTAACGAAATACTGAACTTTAGCAACGGACAGGAAGCTATTGATTATTTAATTAACCCAAAAAACGCCAACCGTTTACCCGACGTTTTATTCGTTGACATTAATATGCCGGTGATGAACGGCTGGGAATTTAACGCGGCATTTGAGGAAATAAAATCTCAACTGGGAAAAAATATCACAATTTATAACATTAGTTCATCAGTTGATCTCGACGATATCAGGCGTGCAAAAAATAGCCCTGTAGTTACCGATTATTTGCTGAAGCCCCTTGATGAAGCTTACCTAACCGACATATTTAATTCGCTGAAGAACCCAACGGATATGAAGCGATACAATTAATATCAGTTGATTTCACCGATGTTTGAGATTGATTACACCGACTACTAAAAATCTCGACGCATCAGTTATAAAAAAATCCTGTTTGATAATCAAACAGGATTTTTTATTGTCAATGAAGCTGTTACTCTAATATCAGAGTGATCATAAAAACTATTCTATATAGCTCTCTAATATTTTAAAGCCTGATGTGGTTTTTAATTCCACCTTATCAATTGTTTTTGGCAGCAGAATACATTCGCCCATTTGTACGGGGTATGCCAGTTCGTTATACTTTATGGTAAACTCGCCTTCGATACAAACGTATATTACAAACGAATCGAGGTTCGAGTAATCCTTACTTACCTCATGGGTATAATCCAACACGTTGGTAGTAAAGTATGGGCAGGTAACCAAATGCACATCCTCATTTTTTTGTGGCGTGTACACGGTTTTGTATTCCGGGTAATGTTTGTAGTCGATAGCGGCAAGGGCCTCTTCAGTATGTAACTCACGTTTTTGGCCTTTATCATCAACGCGGTCAAAGTCATAGATACGGTAAGTAATGTCTGATGTTTGCTGAATTTCGGCGATTAACAATCCTTTGCCAATGGTATGCACACGGCCCGCGGGTAAAAAGAAAACATCGCCCGCTTTTACATCCTCTCTGTTCAGGATATCCATAATATGCCCGCTGTTTAAAGCGTCAACATATTCCTTTTCAGTCATTTCGCGGTTAAAGCCTGCAATTAATGACGAACCCGGGTCTGCCTCTATCACATACCACATCTCGGTTTTACCGAAAGAGTTATGGCGCTTTTTAGCCAACTCATCATCGGGGTGTACCTGTACGCTCAGGTCATCATTAGCGTCAATAAATTTAACCAACAGCGGGAAGATATTACCAAAGTGCTTGTAAACCTTCTCGCCTACCAGCTCGCCCTGGAATTTCTCCAGCAAGTCAGCCAGCGACTGGCCCTGCAACTCGCCGCCCTCTACAACAGAAACATCCGACTTTACGCCCGAGATCTCCCAGGTTTCGCCGCAGTTTGGCAAGTCGCCAATGTTTTTGTGCAAATACGTTTCAATTTTATGGCCGCCCCATATTTTGTCTTTAAATATGGTTTTAAATTTTAATGGATATAATGATGACATGGTGAGTTATATTCGTTTTGAAGTGGCTAAGTTAGGGAATTTAGCCAAGCCATAATAAAGGTTATAGATTTTTTGTGATGCTTAATGAATTGAAGCACATATTGAGGATTTATCTTGAACAATTATCAATTATATTTTTGGGACTACTTATATCTATAACATAGCGATGGGTTTAAAACCCATCGCTACTTAATGCAAAACAGTTGTGTACGTTAGCCCGCTTTTCAAAAAGCGGGCTCTCTTATATCAAACAAAGCAAAAATTACTTACCCAATTTCGCTTTTAGGTTTTCGTCAATGGCTTTTCAATCTTCTACGGCAATTGATAACCGACTGAAATCAACATTGCCCGTGTTTTGGTAGAGCGATACAGGTAAGTTTCAGTTTTGATGTTTGAAAACCCAACATCGTAACCTGCGTTTATGGTTATACCATTTACAAATTGGTAGCCGGCAAGCATGTTTACGCCGTAATCAAATCGCGTTATCGTATTGTTATCGCCACTGCCTAATTCATATTTAGTGGTAGGCCAATTGTTTACATCGTTATCATCTACAGATATAGGTTTAAAACTGGCCTTTAAAGCAGTAGCAATATACGGGCCTGCTCCAAGAAAATAGCTTCCCCTCCCTGCCGGAATGTTGTACACGACATTTACCGGCACCTGTATGTAACTTAAACGCATATTGCCATATGCTCTGTAAATAATATCTCCAACAGCCACTTCTTCGGTAGTTTTACCACCTTTGGCTGAGTAATATACAGCGGGCTGTATAGTTACACTTCCTAAAGATAAATTAGCATATGCCCCGGCTGAAAACGAGGGTAAAGGTTTGTTGCTTTCCTGCACAATAACATCCTGCACGGTGGCGCGCCATAACGTGCCGATACCCGCACCTGCCTTAAAACCAAAGCTTACCGATTTTTCCTGGGCATACAAACCGCGCCCGGCCAGCAATAAACAGCTAACTAATAAAGCCTTAATAAAGTTCATAAATATAAAAGTGTGTAAAATTTGTCCCTTAAGTTAGTACTTAAATGCGTTAAATACACTGCTTTTAATGCTTAACAATATGTTAATTTAAGAGCTATCAACAAAAAGAGGCTGTCTCATAAGTCGAGAACAGCCTCTTTTTTCTTTCGTTTATTCGGATAGGTGGCTGATACAGCTTTCGTACAGCCAAATCTCAGAGCTTCAATTTTACTTTTGAGACAGCCTCTCCTATTTATTAGCGGGCAAAAATTATTTACCCAATTTTGCTTTTAAGTTTTCGTCAATGGCTTCTAAAAACTCTTCGGTGTACAGGTAATCGGTACCGTGTTCAACCTTTGGTTTTATGGTAATGGCCAAGTCTTTGGTCATTTTACCGCTTTCAACAGTTTCGATACAAACTTCTTCTAAAGTTTTACAGAAGTTGATCAGTTCCTGGTTGCCATCCAGTATACCGCGGAACTCTAAACCGCGTGTCCACGCGAAGATAGACGCGATAGGGTTGGTAGAAGTTGGGCGGCCTGCCTGGTGCTCGCGGTAGTGGCGGGTTACCGTACCGTGTGCGGCTTCGGCTTCCATTACGGTACCATCAGGTGTAACCAAAGTAGAGGTCATTAAACCTAACGAGCCAAAGCCTTGCGCTACGGTATCGCTTTGTACGTCGCCATCGTAATTTTTACAAGCCCATACAAAGTTGCCGTTCCATTTAAGGGCAGATGCAACCATGTCATCAATCAGGCGGTGCTCGTAAGTAATGCCCGCTTCGGCAAATTTGGCTTTGTAATCGTTTTGATAGATCTCTTCAAAAATATCTTTAAAACGGCCATCGTATTTTTTAAGGATGGTGTTTTTGGTAGACAGGTACAAAGGCCAGCCTTTCATCAGCGCCTGGTTAAAACAAGCGTGCGCGAAGCCTTTTATAGATTCATCGGTATTGTACATGGTTAAAGCAACACCATCGCCTTTAAAGTTATACACTTCAAAAGACTGCTCGGCACCGCCATCTTCGGGCGTAAAGGTTACGGTAAGTTTACCTTTGCCTTTGGTAACAAAATCGGTAGCGCGGTATTGGTCGCCAAAAGCGTGGCGGCCAATACAGATAGGGGCTGTCCAGTTTGGTACTAAACGCGGCACATTGCTCATTACAATTGGCTCGCGGAAAACTGTACCATCTAATATATTACGGATGGTCCCATTTGGCGACCTCCACATTTGTTTTAATCCAAATTCTTCTACGCGCTGCTCATCGGGGGTGATGGTAGCACATTTAATACCTACACCGTATTTTAAAATAGCGTTGGCAGCATCAATGGTAACCTGGTCGTCAGTCTCATCACGATACTCTATACCAAGGTCATAATATTTTATATCCAGGTCAAGGTAAGGGATGATCAGTTTATCTTTTATAAATTTCCAGATGATACGGGTCATTTCATCACCATCCAGCTCTACTACCGGGTTTTCTACTTTAATTTTTGACATACCTGATTTTGTGGTTAATTTTTATTTGAAACGGCTTCAAACTTACATAAAATTTTATTTGTAAAAATTTAAGGGCGTAAAAATTACAATTTATTTATCCCCTTTGTTTTATAATGTTTTACAGGGGTAAAATAGAGTTTCAAAATTGTCGTTCATAGGTATGGTATATAATTAATTATGGCATATAGTATTGCTTTTTAAAAGTTTGATGCTACTTTTATAAAATAAAAAATTTACCATTCAGCAAAATTTGGCTTTTACATTATGATAAAGTTGCTTACTAAAACCTTATTTTTCACGCTATTATTATCGGCAATAACATCAATAACAAAAGCACAAATTGGTTACGATTATGCCCAGTATGATATTGGTTTCGGCGGTACTATTAACCAGGTTTACGGCGATGCCGAAGGTAAGGTAAAAAGTACCCCATCAGTGTTTGTAAACTTTAACTATAACCAAACACCTTACTTAAATTACCTTGTAGAAATACAAACCGGTAAACTGGAAGGTGGCAGCAGGACAGAAACCCTGTCTGGCCGTTATTTTAAAAATAACTTTACAGCTATTGTTTTTAGGGGCCAGTTACAGGCAGGCGAATTAATGGATTACTCTAACGGTGGTATAGCAGGCGCTTTAAAAGGCCTTTATGTATCGGCCGGTTTGGGTTATATCCTTAATGATATACATGATGATAACATTAACCGCTACTCAAATACCGACCCACAGTTTTTTACCGGCGGCTTAAACAAAAGCAATGAACTTTACCTGCCTGTGCGCCTGGGTTACGAGATAAAGTTTTTTAACCAGTACAACCAGCCATCGTTTAAGATAGACCTGGCATACCAGTTCAATAACGACTTTACGGATAACATGGATGGCTTTACCGCCGGCAGGAATAAAGATAAACTGGTGCAATATTCCATAGGCTTAAAGTTTGCCCTTGGCGATGTTACCTCCTACCGCAAATCGGTTCAATAATACTGCCCTCTTACCAAAACAATAATTTATTGGCAGGGTTTTTAGGGTATATACAGTAAATATAAAACCTATGATACCCGAAAACGACAACCAGGATTTTGTTACCGACCCGGAGGACAGGAACGCCCCACTAAACGACGATAGCAACGAAACAGCTGACAGCGAAAACCTTAATTACGACGAGACTTTAAATAGTTATGAGTACGATGTAAAAGGTGATAACCCCGACTACGACCACCCCGACCCTTACGATACTACTGTAAAAAACGGCGAAGACTTCAACTCTACCTACGATGAAGCCAACCCGTACGATACGAATGGTGAATACGATGCCGACCGGTCTTTAGAAACAGATGCCGACAGCTTAGGGATGCATATAGATAGCGGTAAAATTGTTGAACTTGATCCGCGCGATGAAGCCTTAGCACATACCCCCGAGGATGATCGCGATGACCTTGACGAAGAAGGTTATCCTAAAAATGATACACCCCGCGTTTAGTTAATCATTAACCACAGAGGTAACGGAGCTAAACACAGAGAGCACAGGGAATAAAATCTCTGTGCTCTCTGTGTTTATAAATAAATTATATCTCTGCTAACCCTGTGGTAAAATCCTAATCAAAGTCAAGGTTAAATTTGTTTTTCAGCTCGATGAGCTGCGGGTTTTTAGCCGCCATATGCTGAAATTTTTCTAACGACGTATATGGCTTCCGTACCATGGCTATCTCTTCTACTTTAGAATTTACTTCGATGCTGAAGTTTTTCAAACTGCTTCGCAGGTAGTTGTGCAAATGTGGCCGCTGGTCCCTAAAAGCCGCTTCCTGCACTTTGGTTGCCAAACACACCTCAAATGATTCCGGGCCTAAAACCTTTGGAGTAATACTTGTGAAGATGGTATAAAGCCCGGCAGGTTTACCTTCTTTTTTAAGATTGCCACCATATTCTGTCCATAATTGCAGAAACCGGTCTATGGTGAATGCCTCCTTATCCGTGCCTTTTAAATACGGATCTTCTTCTTCCAGCGCGGCTTCCTCTACCTGCTTACCCAGATCTTTTAATGAGGGTATCTTAACCGACGTTGCCCCCGCATGGGCGTTAGGTACAAAAAACTTTGGCTTTTCGGCAGGCGGCTCCGGCGTAGCCGGCGTAGCCGGCGTAGCCGGCGTAGTTGCCGGTGGAGTACGGTTGTAAGTTACCGGGTTATCGCGTGCAACGCTTAAATCATCAGCTGTATCTGGTGCCGGTGGGGTGCTATTTACTGAGGTATCAGGTTTTTTTTTTACCTCCCCGTTTGGGGCAGCAGCGTTTTGACCGGCCGGCAATGCCGACATATTGAATACGGAGAGCAGGTTGCTCATCTTTAACAAAGCGAGTTCTACCTGCAAACGCTGGTTCTTGCTTAGCTTGTAGCTAATATCGCACTGGTTGGCAATATTCATGGCCGATAGCAGGAACGATACCGACGACGCCTGCGATTGCTGCAGGTAACGCGCCTTAATAGTTTCGCTCACTTCCAGCAGCTTTATGGTTGATGCATCCTTACCTACCAACAGGTTGCGGAAGTGTTCGGACAGGCCCGAGATAAAATGTGCCCCGTCAAAACCTTTACCCAAAATCTCATCAAACAACAACAGGGTTTGCGCGCTGTTTTCGCTCAAAAGTTTATCGGTAACGTTAAAATAATAGTCGTAATCAAGTATGTTAAGATTATCAATAACCGAGCGGTAGGTTACATTGCCCCCGCTAAAGCTCACAATCTGGTCGAACATGGAGAGGGCATCGCGCAAGCCGCCATCTGCCTTTTGGGCAATAATGTGCAGGCCGTCGTCCTCGTATTTAATATCTTCTTTCCGGGCGATGTTAGCCAAATGGCCAGCCATATCCTCTACCCTGATGCGGTTAAAATCAAAGATCTGGCATCGCGACAGGATGGTTGGCAGTATCTTATGCTTCTCGGTAGTGGCTAATATAAATATGGCGTAATTAGGTGGTTCCTCAAGCGTTTTCAGGAAAGCGTTAAACGCCGCCTGCGATAGCATGTGCACCTCATCAATTATATAAACCTTGTAACGGGCAGCTTGTGGGGGTATGCGCACCTGGTCTATCAAACTACGAATGTCATCAACCGAGTTGTTTGACGCGGCATCCAATTCGTGCACGTTGAACGAGTTACCGTTCATAAAAGCACGGCAGCTATCACACTCGCCGCAGGCCTCGCCATTGGGCTGTAAATTGGTACAGTTAATGGTTTTGGCAAGGATACGTGCGCAGGTGGTTTTACCTACACCCCTTGGCCCGCAGAACAAAAATGCCTGCGCCAGCTGATTATTCTTAATAGCGTTTTTTAGCGTATTAGTTATATGCTGCTGGCCTACAACGGTTTCGAAGGTTGCCGGGCGGTATTTACGTGCCGAAACAATGAAATTATCCACAGGCATAAAGGTAGCAAGAAAATGCTGTACCTAAAACCTCAAAAATAGATTGTGAATAAAATGCCCTGCGGCTCCCCTACTTCTCATCCCCATTCGGCATGTGGTCGGCGTCCTCAGGGTCGGGTTCGCCAAGGTCATCATCTGTACGGATCTCGCGCATATCTTCCTCAAACTCCATCTGGTCGTCAAAGTCCTCGTCTTCCTCGTCTTGCCAATCGCCTTCAAGGGCAGCGTCCTCTTCAGCCGGTGGCGTTAAGTTAAGGTCGTCCGCAAAATCTTCATTATTATCCTGGTCGGGTTGTTGGCTGGCAAACTGCATAGTAGTGTTGTTTTTAATAAAGACAGCCGGGCGGGCGGTTATGTTTTACAAAATTTCAACCCCAACAATTTCTTTTACCTTATAATACCCTTTGGCAGCAGGTAAGTACACTTCCATTTCCTGCCAGGTAATTTTTAGTTTTTTGCCGACGAATTTAGTTATTGGTCCCATAAACTTTTCGGACCCTGGGAATTGCCTCAGCCATATAAATGATCTTTCGCTGCCCGCGGCATCTGTGAGTACCAAATAATTGAAGCCTTTCAAGTCCATTCGCTTAAGGGTGCCGGTAGTGGTTTCGGTGTCTTTAACATCTTTGTCCTTACTTTTAGCCATTATACCGGCAAGCTTCAAAAATGCGGGGCACTTATCCTGTAATAAGCTCTGCCCAATTATTTCGCCTACCTTAGTTGATGCATCGTTTTCAGTTATGTTATTCATACCCAGTTCCTGGGCTACATCAACAAGTAAATCTAAATGGTCATTAAAGCAATTTGTAAATACCTCTTCTGCATCATCAGGTGTTTTTATTTTAGTAAGATCTACCTTGCTCATGCAGTTACAAAGGGTGTCAAGCATTTTACGTTGTATAGGGCCAATCTTATTCTGGGCCTGTGAGTTGGTGTAGCAAGCAACAGCTAATATCAATAGTACAAGTTTTTTCATATTTTAATAATTATAAGGCCACTAATAGCCTCACAAAATACAAATATTCACGCTTGCATTATAAATTATTTCTGCCTACATTTGCAGCCCCGATATACAGGGATAAATAATTAAAAATCAAAATAATAATGCAACAGTACGAAATCGTGATCGTTCTAACCCCGTTGTTATCAGATGAAACTGCTAAAGAGGCAATTGCCAAATACAGCAAAGTTTTAACTGATGGCGGAGCCGAAATTGTCCAGGAGGATAATTGGGGTTTGAGAAAATTAGCGTACCCTATTCAAAAGAAAACTACAGGGTACTATCACCTAACTGAATTCAAGGCTCCCGGTGAATTAATTAACAAACTGGAAGTTGAATTAAGGCGCGATGAGCGTGTGTTACGCTTCCTTACTATTGCTTTGGATAAACATGCCATAGCTTACAACGACAAAAAACGCAGCGGTGCCTTTAACAAGAAACCTGCAGCTAAAGTGGAGGAAAACAACTAATGGCAAACGACCAAATTAAATACGTTACCGCTCCTAAAGTGGAGGATAACCGTAAAAAATACTGCCGTTTCAAGAAAAACGGTATCAAGTATATCGATTACAAAGACGCTAACTTCCTTTTGAAGTTTATTAACGACCAGGGTAAAGTATTACCACGCCGTTTAACAGGTACTTCTTTGAAGTTCCAGCGCAAAGTGGCACAGGCTGTTAAGCGTGCACGCCACATCGGTTTATTACCTTATGTTACAGACTCATTAAAATAATCGGAGGTAAAAAGCAATGGAAGTTATTTTAAAACAAGACGTAAAAAACCTCGGCGATAAAGACGATGTAGTGAATGTAAAGCCAGGTTATGGCCGCAACTTTCTTATCCCAAAAGGTTACGCAATATTAGCAACTGTTAGCGCACGCAAAGTTTTAGCAGAAAACTTAAAGCAAGCTCAGTTTAAACAAGAAAAAATACGCAAAGACGCGGATGCTATCGCAGCTAAATTAGAAGGCGTTAAGCTTACTATTGGCGCTAAAGCAGGCGAAAGCGGCAAGATCTTTGGTGCTATCAATACCATACAGGTAGCTGATGCATTGAAAAAAGAAGGTTTTGAAGTTGACCGTCGCCGCATTACTTTTGACCAGGAGCCTAAATTTGTTGGTGATTACACCGCAATTGTTAACCTGCATAAAGAAGTTAAAGTTCAGGTTCCTTTCTCAGTTGTTGCTGAGTAATACTTGATTTGGAATTTCAAAATTCCGATTTCGGATTTGAATTTCAAAACTTAGAATTTAGAACTTAGCGTTTAGAATTTTAAAAAGGTGTTTAGTTTAGGCTAAACACCTTTTTTGTATAATTGAATTATGGCAAAGTCCAAAGACCGAAACCCAAAATCGAAATTCCGAAATCCGAAATCAAACGGCATTATGCGGCTGGTGCTGCGCATTGTAAAGCTGGTTGTAATAGCGTTTGTGGGACTAAGCCTTTTCGGTGTGCTGCTTTTTAAGTTTGTGAACCCGCCTTTTACCTGGCTGATGATACAACGCGGCTTTGAACGCAAGGCCAATGGCAAAGATTGGAAAATTGACAAAAAATGGGTGGCATTTGATGACATTGCCGACAATATGAAACGCGCCGCCGTTGCTGCCGAAGACCAAACCTTTTTAGAGAACCACGGGTTTGATTTTAAAGCGATTGAACGTGCCATTCAAAAGAACGCTAAAAGCAAAAAGCTGATTGGCGGCAGTACCATTAGCCAGCAAACGGCCAAAAACGTTTTCCTGTACCCGGGGCGTTCGTTCGTGCGTAAGGGCTTCGAGGCTTGGTTCACTATCCTGATAGAAACCTTTTGGAGCAAGAAACGCATTATGGAGGTTTACCTCAACGTAATTGAAATGGGTGATGGTATTTATGGCATCGAGGCGGCCTCGCAAGCTTATTTCCACAAACCGGCATCGCAGCTTACCCGCAGGCAGGCGGCATCAATAGCGGTGATATTCCCAAGCCCGCTGCGTTGGAGTGCCACCAAGCCTACCCGCTACCTAAGGCACAGGCAGTACCTTATTATGAAGAACATGCGCAGGCTTGGTCCGCTGGAGTTTTAAGAACCACACAACTTCAGGGAACTTGTTACGTATAAGTTAAAAGAATGAAAATCAATGTTACCTTGATCGTAGCTGCCGCGATTTTGTTAAATACCGGCTGCAAGCCCGACCCCGTTATTTACCCAGAAGGCGTAATTTACGTAAAACCCGGCCAGCCCGGGACTTCGGGTACCAATACGCCCGACCCGGGCACAGATGCTACTTATACTGTAGGCATTGGCGCAGACGATTCATTCATATACTAGATCGATAACGGGCCGCTTGTTACCATGCACAATCTTTTAACGCTTGATCAGGATCCCGATCCTTCAATTCCGTTTAAAGGTGTTACCAATCTATCCGCGCATAGCCTTGATGATAAGGAAATAGACATTTCCTTTAGTGTTGATGTAAATGATGCGACAGGTATATTTCCTATTTCACAGTTCAGTTTAAAGTCCAAAACCTTCGATTATCAAAAAGATGGGGATGGAACTGTAAAATTCACCTCGTTTACCGAAGATACCGATGGTTTTGACGTAATAAAAGGTTATTTTAAAGTAAATGTTATTGACCAATCCGGCGTAAAACACGTAATCACGGGTTCCTACAATACGGGTGGCTAATGATTATTTAAGCCTGACATTACGCTGCTCAATAAGCAAAGCATCACACAGCGTCGAAATAAATTTACTCGGTATTCACATGTAAGTAGCCCAACGCCTCAAATATCCTGGATCAGTTCGGGATGACCTTGCTATTTATACTTCCAATGCCTTGTTTTACCCTCAGCTATCCAGGCAATGCCTTCTGCTAAACGTTTGTTGCGGGTGGCCTCTGTTTTGGCTTCTTCAAACCAGGTGATGTATTCTTTTTTTTGCGAGGGGCTAAAATTATCAAAATGTTCTGCCGCTTGGGTATTATCGGCCAATAACTCTATTAAATAATCGGGGGTGGCGAGCGGTGTGGCGGCAGCTGGTACCTTTTTGATCTTTGGCGTCGCAATCTTTGCGGTAGGTGCGCCGTCCTTTACTTCCATAGCCTGGCGTATGTACCAGATCAGCACATCATCGTTCGGCAGGTCGGCAAGGGTGGTCAATTTTCCTATGCTGCCGGCGTTGCCTTCGTCCTGGATAATGCCATGCGGGTCGGGCAAGTTTTCGGCTTTCCAAAAACCAAAGCCTGCATGCTGCTTAAATGCCATCATAAAGCATAGCACACCCTTATATTCAAAAAACGGCGCGCTCCATTTCATGGTCTCTGTTATCTCGGGCGAGGCCTTGTGCACCAACTGGCGCAAGTGGGTTAAAATTGGTTTTGCAAAATCTGCCGATTTTTCGATATAGGCATCTATCCGTGCATCAAACTTTTCCATGATGCAATTTAAAAATTATCGGATCAAATCCTTCAAATCGGGATGATATTGTGAGGTGAGGAACTCGGTGATCTCAAACTCCGCGAGTTTGTGTTTGTGGAATGGATCTTCGGCTATGATCTGCTCCAATATATCTTTAGAATCTGCCTGGGCAATGATGATGCCACCCGTACGCGGCACCTTGCGGCCGCTCATCAAGAACACATCAGCCTTGTAGTATTTCTTAAGATAGTTCACATGGGCGGCCATGTGCCGGTCAAGCTCTTCCAAAGGGACAATGTATTTAAGGCTGATGATGAACATGGTCTGTTTGCGAGTGATGAATAGTTAAATCGTGAGTAATTGAAAGTGCTCACTAACTAACCATATCTGCAAACAACTGTATATGCCAGCTATCTTTAAACGGCACTTCCCACTTTGTTTGCAGCTCAGTAACGTTTTGTACAAGGTTGTTAAACACAATGGTTTCGGTGTTGATGACACCTACTTTCAACAGGTCTTCAAACTGGTGGCGTGGGACTGATACGATCTCTTCCCCATCGCGGTAGGCCAGGTTAAATCTGTCAAACAGGTTAATGCCGAATTGCTGCTCCAACTGCTTCATAAAGTTTACTGATTTATCTATAGAGCAACCACTTGCGCCGGCCAGGCTTTCGTCTACAAACAAAATCAGGAAACGGTTGTACCTAATTTCGGCTTTGGCGAGCAACTGGTTGTTGTGGGCCGTCCACCCGGTGGTAAAATTATCCAGCAAAACCTGTGCTTGCAGTGTTTCGGCATCGGTTAATTTACGATCGCTTTGATAGATCCAAACCCTCGAGTGTGAAGAAAATTCCATATCGCAAATTTATCAAATTATTAACTTAGGTTTATTATAAGTTGTCATGCAAACTTCACTTATACCTGCTAAGCGTAAAGCGTTTTTAATTACCTTAATATCCCTTTCCGGGCTGTTTTTTGGTGGTTTTAGGCCGGTAATGGACGAACAGGAATGGATAAACTGGGGCAACCGCTTCCTTAACGAGAATTACGACCCAACCGTTGAGCCCGGGATAAAAAAGTTTGAGATAGCCCTTACGCCTGATCATTTTATGCGCCTGCGTAAAACTTATCAACAGGGTAAACAGGAGTATTATTCGTTCAGTTTAAAGCGGTTTGCAGAAATGGGGTATATCCCCGGGACAGCCGCTACCGATACCCTTGAGATGAAGACCCAAGCCGATGACATTATTTATCAAACCTACGAAGACCCCCAAGGCGACATCGATTCCATGGCTACCGCCTGGGATATCCCTGTCAAAAAGTTATCACCACAAAGGCTGGATAGCTTAAAGCAGGCGTTGAATTTTTTAAAGGGTAAAGGCTTATAAACCGTTCGCCCTAACTGTTATCTCGGCAATATCCAGCACCTTTATTTCCTGCTCTTTATCCATATGCTTAACGCCGTCGCTCAGCATGGTCATGCAAAAGGGGCAGCCCGATGCGATGACGCTGGCCCCGGTCTCAATCACATCCAGCATACGCTCGTCGTTAATTTCCTTTTTACCGGGCTCCGGCTCTTTAAACATTTGCGCGCCGCCTGCGCCGCAGCACAGGCCGTTGCTTTTGCAGCGTTTCATTTCTACCAGTTCGGTATCCAATATTTCTAAAGCTGCGCGTGGAGCCTCGTAAACGTTGTTAGCGCGCCCAAGGTAACATGGGTCGTGAAAAGTTATTTTGCGGCCTTTAAAGCTTTCGCCGCCCTCGGCTTTTAGCTTGCCTTCGTCAATAAGCGATTGGATGAGCTGGGTATGATGGATCACTTCGTAAGTACCGCCAAGGCCCGGGTATTCGTTACGGATGGTGTTAAAGCAATGCGGGCAGCCGGTAACAATTTTTTTAATGTTGTAACCATTCAGCACCTCAATATTAGCCATGGCCTGCATCTGGAACAGGAACTCGTTCCCCGCGCGTTTGGCTGGGTCGCCGGTACAGCTTTCTTCGGTACCCAGTACGGCGTAGCTGATGCCTACATGGTGCAGTATCTTGCAAATGTCGCGGGTTATTTTTTGCGCGCGTTCGTCAAAACTACCGGCACAGCCTACCCAAAATAATATCTCGGGTTCTTTGCCCTCGGCAGCCAGCTGGGCCATGGTTGGGATGGTTAGTTCCATTATTCTTCTTCGCTTATCTCGGTTATAAAATCCTGTATACTGCTGTAATTGGTAAAACTAATGGCCGAATTGATGGTGGCAAGCCTGTTTAGAATATCCTGTACCAGCACCATCGCGTCAGCCTCGGTACCAAACATTTTTGTATCCCACTCCACACCTGCTAACACTTCGCTATCGGCCATATCCATACACAGGTTCTCTAAAAACAGGGCCAGCGGTATCTCGGTTGGTGTGTAGATTTTCCAATCGTCGCGGGCGCAAAGTTTGGCCAGCCCACGCTCGGACCAGAATGGGATCACCGCAACCTCCGCGTTATCGCTCGCGTCGGCATTGGCCCAGCCCGTTTTACTCTTTAAACCCCACACCTGCTTGGTAGCGGCTACCTTCTCTACAAATGCTGTATATTTTGCTTCTAAATTTTGCGACATATCTCTTCTTATTCCTTTTCGGCCCAGTTAAACCTGTCGGACTGGCTGTATTTCCATGGCGCGCCATTGTTCTCCATGTTACCGAACATGTTGTTGAGGCTTGCAGGCGCCTGCGATTCTTCCATCACTATATACCTGCGCATCTCGGTGATGATCTCCAGCGGATTGATATTTACCGGGCAGGCTTCCACACAGGCGTTACAGGTGGTACAAGCCCACAACTCCTCGCGGGTAATGTAGTTATCCAGCAAGGTTTTATCATCCGTATAGTCCTTACCGTGCTTGTCAATATTATTACCTACCTCGGTCAGCCTGTCGCGGGTATCCATCATGATCTTGCGGGGCGATAAAAGCTTACCCGTGATATTTGCCGGGCAAACAGATGTACACCGGCCACACTCGGTACAGGTATAAGCTTCCATTAGATTTTTCCAGGTAAGGTCGGTAACGTCCTTAGCACCAAAACGGCTTACTTCGGCAGGCTCCGGCACAAACGATGGATCGAGCATGGCCTTAACTTCGCTGGTAACAGATGCCATATTGCTGAGCTGGCCCTTTGGCTCCAGTTTAGAATAATAAACGTTAGGGAAGGCCAGCAAAATGTGGAAATGCTTTGAATACGGCAGGTAGTTTAAAAACGCTAATATGCCAATGATGTGGAACCACCAGCAGCCGCGCTCTATCATTACCAGCGTATTGGCGCCCGATGGTAACAGTGGTGCTATCAGATCACTCACCGGGAAGCTGCCCGCAGTAACGTAATGCCCAAAATGCAGGGCCTGTAATTTATAGTCGGCGGCATTCATGGTCAGGAAGGCCGTCATTAGTAAAATTTCGATGGTGAGAATATAGTTGGCGTCTGATTTTGGCCAGCTGGTCATCTCGGTACCGCTAAAGCGTTTTAATTTAAGGATGTTACGCCGGGCCAGGAATACTACGCAAGATACCAGCACAAGCAGCGCAAGTACCTCAAACCCGCCTATCAGGAAACCATACAAACTACCCAAAGGTTTTGAAAATACCCTATGCGAACCAAAGATACCGTCTATCATGATCTCAAGCACTTCGAGGTTGATGATAACGAACCCCACATAAATAAAAAAATGCAGCACAGCGGCCACGGGGCGTTTCACCATTTTGGTTTGGCCCAGGGCAACCCTGGCCATAATGGCCCAGCGCTCGGCAGGGCGGTCGCTCCTGTCGGTATCGCGGCCAAGTAAAATGTTGCGCCTTACCTTAGCCGCATTCTTGCCAAATAAATAGGCAGCCCCCAGTAAAATGATAATAAAGATAACCTGTCCGACCATATATTATATTATGCGTGCATAGTAACTGAAAGCTAAATTAGGAATTTGATTTAATGTTAAGGCAGATATTGCCGAAATGTTTTAAACTTAGAATTTGTTTAAATAAGGCGGATATACAAGCCCACTCAAAAAAAGTTAAAATAATCTTTTAATGTAATTCCCTGAATTTCAATTACCGAGCGGCGGAATACAAGAATGATGCAACTAAAATTGAAAAAAAAGTTTCGGAAAATAAAAAAAACGCTACATTTGCAAACCTTAAACGGAACGGTATCATAGCTCAGTCGGTAGAGCAAAGGACTGAAAATCCTTGTGTCGCTGGTTCGATCCCAGCTGATACCACAAAACGGCCACCTGGTCAATTTATTTAAAAACTTAAAAAGCCTTCAGAAAATCTGAAGGCTTTTTAAGTTTAAACCTTAGGCCTAATAGTTCACAACCATTTTTATCGCCTCCATTAATCGCTGTTCTGTAACTAAATACAACCTGAACTTGTAAGCTGAAAAGGGATTTCGTGAATACGGATGTGGCCGTTTAAAACGGCTGTAAGTTGGAGCTGATATGTAACCTGGATGTGGTATACGGCACCTAATGAAAATCGAAACGGATGAACTGGACGAAAGCTACTGTGAACCGGTATTGGAATAGGTACACAAAGACCGTCAATTCAGCATAGCAGGTCTTCAGGACCTAAGCGGAAACGGGTTGTTCCACGCATCTTTATGCCAATGCCAGCCTTTATCACAGCCGCTATCTCTTGCATGGTATGAACCGCTAAATTTCTACCATTTCTCAAACAACCAGCGGAAGGGTTTGTGTTTGCCGACCGGTTTCAGCCCAAATTCCTTAATACTTTTTTCCCTGATCAGTTGTACAGCTTCTTCGAGGTCATCGGTGACTAGGAAAAGGTTCATATCTTCTTCAGCGATGGTCGCGCAGGCTTTCATGTTTTCGATGTAGCGGATCAGGTCCCGGTGATATTCCTTACCCAAAATAATGACCGGAAAGTTTTTGATCTTATGCGTCTGGATGAGGGTCAGCGCTTCAAAATACTCATCCATTGTGCCAAAGCCACCGGGCATCACCACAAAGGCAAAACTATATTTCACGAGCAGTACTTTGCGGAGGAAGAACTGCTTCATATAAACCCATTTATCCAGGTAAGGGTTGGGCTGCTGTTCTACCGGTAGACGGATATTGCAGCCTACCGACCGGCCGCCAACATCTTTAGCACCCCGGTTAGCCGCTTCCATCAGGCCCGGCCCGCCACCGGTGAGGATGGTAAAGCCTAATTTTGCAAAGGCGCCGGCTGCCTCCCGCGTTTGCTTGTAAAAAGGATGGTCTTCTTTAAAGCGAGCGGACCCAAATACAGTGATGCAGGGCCCTATGAAATGCAGGGCACGGAAACCGCGGATCAGCTCCATCATGGTTCCAAAAGTGAATTTAAGCTCCTGCCAGCGCGACTGCGGGCCGTCCAGAAACTTGATCTCGGGGGTGTTTGCCATGCCGCAAACCTAATGATGGTAGCAATTTAAAAAAGTGACGGCGATCACAGGTCTTAATGACCTTCAGCGCCCAGCCTCCGGCATTCCCGGGCAATCGCCAACTCTTCATTGGTCGGGATGACCAAGATGCGTGTACGACCGCCCCCGGCGGTAAGATCGCGCAAGCCCTTTTCCCGCAACTGATTTTTAGCGATGTCGATATTGATACCCAAAAATTCCATATCGCGGCAAACCAGTTCACGCGTCAGCGCGTCGTTCTCACCTACCCCGGCAGTGAACACGAGGGCATCCAGTCCGTTCAAAGCAGCTGTATAAGCGCCGATAAATTTTTTGATACGGTAAGCATACAGTTCATAAGCAAGTTTGGCGGCAGGGTCGTTTTCATGATACAACCGGCTAATGTCCCGCATATCATTATACCCGGTTAAGCCCAGCATCCCGCTTTGTTTATTTAATAGTCCGGTCAGTTGTTCAGCCGTATAGCCTTTTTGCTGCTGCAGGTATAGCAGTACAGATGGGTCGATAGCGCCGCTGCGCGTACCCATCACCAGCCCGTCTAACGGTGTAAGGCCCATACTGGTATCAATGCACCGCCCGCCGCTTACCGCCGCCATACTGCAACCGTTACCTAAATGAATGGTGATCAGTTTGGCTCCCGGGTCTTTCAGCCAGGTGATGGCTGCACCCGCCACATACTGGTGACTGATGCCGTGAAAGCCGTAAACGCGGATCCCATCCTCGAGGTAAAATTTATCCGGGATGGCATAGCGGAAAGCCCTTTCGGGCAGGGTTTGATGAAAGGCCGTGTCGAAAACGGCGATCTGTGTAGCCGCCGGAAACAATTTTTCGGCCACCTCTATGCCCTTGATATGGCCGGGATTGTGCAGGGGCGCTAAAGCATACAATGCCATTATCTTTTCTTTAACCTCTGCCGTGATGACCGTAGGTTTTGTAAGCGTTTCGCCGCCATGAACTACCCGGTGACCAATTGTTCCAATCTGCGCCGCATTGTCTATCATGGCAATATCTTCACGGGTAAGCAACCCGGCCATGGCCTGCATCCCGGTTTCATGGTCTTTAATGCTTTGTTCCAGCTTAAGGGTTTGTGCTACATCCGCTCTAAAGATCTCGTGCGTTATCAGGCCGTTATCCTGGCCAATGCGCTCGATCAGGCCGCTGCAAACCGGCTGATCGCTGTGCTGTAAAAAAAGTTGATATTTGATAGAGCTGCTGCCCGAGTTGATAACCAATATATACATGAGTAATAAGAATTTAGAAGGTCTCGTCCTGGCTTTGGATCGCGGTAATGATGACTGTGTTAAAAATATCGTCGACTGTACAGCCGCGGCTAAGGTCGTTCACCGGTTTATTGAGCCCCTGTAGCATAGGCCCGATGGCCAGGGCCCCGGTTTCGCGCTGAACGGCTTTATAGGTGTTATTACCTGTGTTAAGGTCCGGGAAGATCAGTACGCTGGCCTGGCCGGCAACTTGAGAGCCGGGCAACTTTTGACGGCCCACTACCGGGTCGACAGCCGCGTCGTATTGGATTGGGCCTTCTACCTTAATATCCGGCCGCTTTTCTCTAACCAGCTCGGTTGCCCTCCGCACCTTCTCAACATCTTCGCCAACACCTGACGTCCCCGAGGAATAAGACAGCATGGCCACACGCGGCTCAATACCAAAACGCCCGGCGTTATCTGCTGAGGAGATCGCTATCTCCGCCAGTTCTTCTGACGTGGGATCGGGGTTAACGGCGCAATCGCCAAATACCGAAACCCGGTCGGCCAGGCACATGAAAAAAATGGAAGATACCGTAGAGATACCCGGTTTGGTTTTGATAAACTGTAAAGCCGGCCGGATGGTATGCTGAGTGGTATGGACCGCGCCGGAAACCATGCCGTCGGCTTCGCCTTTGTAAACCATCATTGTGCCAAAATAGGAAACATCGGTCATCAGGTCACGCGCCATCTCCAACGTAACGTTTTTAGCCTTACGCAGTTCATAAAGGGTTTGTACATAATCTTCCAATTGCATTGCCTTTGCCGGATCAACCACGCTGATCTTTTGCAGGTCAAGATCCAGGCCCAGTCGCTTAACGGACGCGGCTATGTCTGCAGGATCGCCCAGCAAGATCAGTTTGACCACGTCCTGCGCCACAAGCCTGGCGGCAGCCTGCAGGATGCGGTCATCATTACCTTCAGGCAAAACGATGGTTTTTTTCTGGCGCCGGGCCCATTGTGTAAGCTGGTACTGGAACATGTGCGGCGTTATTGCTGCAGACCGGTGCAGCACTATCTTTTCATTCAGGGCCTCCTGGTCTACATAGCGATCGAAGGTTTCGATCGCCAGCCTGATCTTTTTTGAATCGTCCGGGCGGATTCGGGAATGCACACCCGCAACTAAGTTGGTGGTTTCAAAAGTGCCGGTGTTAACCGCCATGATGGGCACTACCACCTGGAGTCCTTCTATCAGCCGCATCACAGGCGTTTCCGGCACGCTGCCTGCTGTGAGGACAATGCCGGCTACACGTGCGTAACTGGTCGACATATTTGCCTGCAGCGAGCTAATGATAATATCCCCGCGGTCGCCGGGTGTCACGATCAGCACATTCTCTTTTAAATAATTCAGGAAATTCGGCACCTGCATGGCCCCGGTCACAAAGTTGTCCACCGGGTTTTCCAGCAGCGTTTCTCCAAATAATAACCTGCCCCCCAGGCGGTTGAAGATCTCACCCACAGTAGGGTTTTCAAGAGCTTTGTCGGCAGGTATAACAGCGGTCAGGATGGTAGCGGGGAGCTGGGCGGTAAGCTGCTCGCGCACTTCGGCAACTTGTGCTGCCGCCAGCCGGTTAACAACTACGGCCAGTACCGGTATGTCCTGTTCCTGGTAAGCCTGCCAAAAGTTGAGCGCGTCCTGTACGGTTTCCACTGCGGTTTTATTGTTGCCCGATACCAGCAACACCACCGGCGCGTTAAGATTTCTGGCCATGAGGCGGTTCAGTTCAAATTCTACCGCGGTGCCGCTGCCTGTAAAATCACAGCCTTCTACTATCGTAAAATCAGAATCGGCCTCAAGGGCCTTAAAAGAGCTGATGAGCCGGTCCAGCAGTTCGCCTTGGCGGTGGTCCTTCAAATAATGCAGAGCCTCCTGCCTGGTAAAAGCCCAGGCGTCTTTATAGTGCTGTTTTAATTGGAAATGTGAAAGCACCGCCTCAATATGCGGGTCGGCCGGCTGTTCTGAAGAACTGATGACCGGCTTAAAATAACGGATTTTTTGTGCACGCGCCAGCAACATGTTAACCAGGCCCAGGGCCAGGATGGATTTACCGCTGTAAGGTTCGGCGGAGGCAATAAATATACTTTTTGTCAATTTCTTTGATCGCTTAATGGCTGATTAGTTAACGTTTGGCGCCCTTAATTGTTGCTGCCAATTGATCAAGCCGCCCGCCGGGCTTCAACCAGCGCGTATTTAATTCCTTTCAATACGATAAGGGCGTTTCCAACCGCGGCCTGCAGGGCAATAAAATCTTCCAGCAATTTTAAGCTTGGGTCCGGGTCGGTTTCCAGCAGCAATGGTTCTAATTGATTGACGAAATCATCCAGCTTACGGCGGATATCCTGGTGAACTTGTCGTGCATTCTGTAGCCGGGCAGCCAGGTTTTGCTGGTTGCTAACCTTAATGTGGAGATGCCCTGTCCCGCCAAGCTGTTCTTCCAAAAATCTGGTCTCCTCTTCCAGGAAAGCCAGGTCGCTTAGCCATTGCTTGCTGGTCAGGTAAACCTCCTGTAGTTCAAATTCCAGTTCCGGGTCTTCATTTATCTTTTTCATATCCTGGTTATTTTAATGTAACAAATATCCGCCCCGGCACTTAACGAATTAAGGTTCAGCGTCATGCCTTAATATGACCCTGGTCACTATTCCTTATATTCTTTTAATTCATTTTTGTCTTATCAAAACATATGTTATGCAAAATTTGGTAACAGAAAACTATAACAATGCTGGGAGAATTAAATGATAAAGAGATCGACGCCCTGTTACACAAACAGGTTACCGGGCGGCTGGGCTGCCACGCCGATGGTACCACTTATGTGGTGCCTGTAAATTATACCTACGACGGCAATTTTATTTACGCGCACTCTGCCAACGGCATGAAGATAAACATGATGCGGAAAAATCCCGCGGTTTGTTTTGAAGTAGACGAGATAGCGCATGTTTTCCGCTGGAAAAGTGTTATTGTGTGGGGCCGGTTTGAAGAAGTGGATGACCTGGACGAAAAACAACGGATCATGCAGGGGCTCATTCACCGGATCATGCCGCTGGCAGATCAGCCGACGGACCATCCTTCACATGGCATCACGTCGCAGGAAGCAGATGTGGGTACTACAGTGGAGCTAATAGTTTACCGCATAGCAATAACAAAAAAAACCGGCAGGTTTGAGCGCTGAATAGATTACCAGTAGAAACCAATGGAAAAGCCTGGCCACAACATGGCAATCTTAACCGAGCCTTTCATTTTCTTTTTTCGCGGTTGTTTAAACAAGTAACCATACTGGTTTGTTACTTGATAATCAATCTTATGCCATGAAAAAAATTTTGAAATGCCTACCGATACTCTTCTTATTTCAATCCTTAGTTGTGTGTGGCCAGTCTACCAAACTGAACGGGGTGTATGCGGGTGTCGAGATCATGCCCTCTGCAATGGGTGGCATGAGCCGTAATGATGTAGTGATCTTATTTAGGCCCAACGGCACCTATAATGACGACTTGCGCAAACAGGGCTGGCAAACGCGGGTGTCGGGCAGGTATACGGTAAGCGGCCGTACCGTATCGCTCCGCACACCTGGCGATAACAGGGCCATTACCTATACACTGGATAAAGATGGGAATATGAATGGGGGCAGCTTTAATTTAGTGAGGCAACCTACCGATAGCAGCGTACCCAAAGGGAGCTATGAATTTAGTTCGGCAGGCGGGTCCGGCGGTGGTGCAGGCAGTACTGCTGTAGGCAGCTTTTCAAATAAGGGGTTTTATTTTGACGGACAAGGCAATTTTAGCAACAATAGCCAAACGTCTGTAATAGTTTCCGGTTCAAATGTTGGCGGTGGTAATAGCCATAAAAGCAGCGGTGGCGGCACTTATAAGATCAGCAATGGTGTACTCACCCTAACATTTGCAAATGGCACAACCGAAACGCATTCCTTTTTCTGCCGCCCCGGTTATACCCCCATTATGGCGGTAATTGACGGTGATATCTATTTTGTAAAAAATCGGCGCCGTTGATAACATTAAATATCACACGATGATGCCAGCAACGTTTAGCCGGTGGAATGATCTCACAAGATAACTTAACTGGAATGAAAAAGGCTTTAATACTATGCCTGTTTTTGGCAGCTTCGGCCGTGTCGAAGGCACAACATACCGACGAAAGCCGGGTAAAGGCTATGCTTAAAACATTCTATACCGCTTATATGACCAGTTTTTCGAAAGATACCGGAGACGAATTACTTGAATTAAGAAAGAAATACTGCACCTCAAAATGTGAGCGTTTATATAAAAAATTGGTTGAAGAAACCGATGGCGATCCTTTCATAAAAGGGCAGGATAGTGATGCCAGTTATGCTAAAACTTTAACCATTAAAAGAGATAGTAAAACCCCAAACTCATACACCGTATCTTATTATTATGAGGAATATAATGAAAAGGGGAAGCTACAAAAGGAAACGGTCACCATTAACCTCATCATCATAAAAATAAAAGGTAAATTAAAAATAGATGCTGTTTCTTAAGATTGTTTTTACGACCTAAAATGATTGAATTTAGCTGAAAGATCAAGGGCGTTAATTAAATCTTTTGGTTATACAAAGCCATCATCTGACACTCAGCAACCAGGTTAATCACATGCATGTAACAAAAGCTCAAAACATTATAGGCACTTGCATGTATTATAATGTAAAATTTTAAAATTGGATAGCTTACAAAGAGGACAATTTTCCTTTACTAATCAAACGTCAAAACAAGACTTCCAGTTGTTAACTGGAGCACTGGATGCTTCTATTTCAGGCATTATTATTACGGATCATCAACAACCGGATAACCCTATCATTTATTGCAACAAGTCATTTGAAGATATAACAGGTTACACACGGTCTGAGATTATTGGCCATAATTGCCGCTTTCTTCAGCAGGAAGACCGCAACCAGCCGGCCCGCGAAACGTTGTTTAACGCCATTAAAGAAGGTGGAAAATGTGTGGTTGAGATACGTAACTACAAAAAGGATGGTACACTTTTTTGGAATGAACTTTACATGTCGCCCATAACAGATGAAAACGGCAACGTTTTATTTTTTATTGGCGTGCAAAATGACGTTACCCGCAGGAAACTTGCAGAAGAAGAGTTACAGTCTGACAAGAAAAAGATGGAGCAACGCATTGAGGAGCGTACCCAAAGCCTCCGCGAAAGCGAAGAATACCTGGCAAGCATTGTACAAACCGTGCGCGAAAGTTTGATAGTGCTATCGCCAAACCTGAAAGTGCTGAGCGTTAATTCCCACTTCATCAAAACATTTAAGGTATCGCGTGAGGAGACTGAAGGTAAGTTATTATATGACCTTGGTAACGGCCAATGGAATATACCCGAACTAAAAAAATTATTGGAGAAGATACTCCCCACCAACAACCCGATTATAGATTTTGAGGTAAGCCACGATTTTCCGCATATAGGTAAAAAACTGATGCTTTTAAATGCTCACCGCATAGAGCTTGAGGGACAGTATAAAGACAGGATCCTGATAGCCATTGAGGATATTACCGAGCGCCGGGCTATTGAGCAGCGAAAGGATGATTTTTTATCAATCGCCAGCCATGAATTAAAAACGCCTTTAACCACTATAAAAGGCTATATACAAATAATTGGCCGCCTCACTGCCGACATACAAAACGAAAAGCTTAAAGGCGCTGTTGAAAAAACTACAACCTATGTAGAAAGGCTTAACAACCTTATTAGCGAATTATTAGATGTTTCGAGGATACAATCCGGGAATATCGAGCTGCACAAAGTACCGTTTGATTTTGATGCCGCAGTTGCCGATGCTGTTGAAAACCTGCAGCAGGCCGGCCATTCGCACAAAATTACCGTTACGGGTAAAACAGGCTGCACTTTTAACGGTGACGAATCGCATATAACACAGGTAATTACCAATTTATTAAGTAACGCCATCAAATATTCGCCAAACCATCAAACGGTTGGTGTACACCTATCAGTAGTGAGCGATTATATCAAGTGCGCTATAACAGATAATGGTGTGGGGATACCACGGGATGAACAGCCGAAAATATTTGACAGGTTTTATCGGGTAGGTAGTACACAACAACGTTTCCCTGGCATGGGTATCGGGCTATATATATGCGCCGAAATTATCCGCAATCACGAGGGAAGCATATGGGTAGAAAGTGAACCCGGTAAGGGATCGGTGTTTAGCTTTACGCTTCCGTTATCAGAACAGAAAGGAGCCCAAGATGCCCGCTAAAATTATGATCTGCGATGACGATGAAGGAATATTAGACCTGTTAGAAATGGTGTTTAATGATGAGGGCTACGAAACCGTGCCCGAAATTAACAGCCTTAACATCGCGTCTATCATCACAAAAGAAAACCCCGACCTGTTAGTGCTGGACCTGTGGATGCCTGTACTATCCGGCGACCAGGTGTTAAAAGCTTTAAGAAACAATCCCGAAACCAAGGATCTGCCCGTTATTGTAATTTCGGCAAGCGGAGACGGAAAAACCATAGCTATGAACGCGGGCGCTAATGATTTTTTAGCAAAACCTTTTGACCTCGATCAGTTATTAGGCCGCGTTAAAACTTTGGTAAAAGCTGCATAACCGATAATACATTCAAACAGAAAGCCTTTAGTTGAAAGACTAAAGGCTTTTTTTTGTTCAAGATATTAATCTGCCACCTGTCATATAATCCCGGTCTTTTAAATGTATTTTTGATCATTAAGTTTAAATGCATCAACAGCCAAAAGATACCGGGTATATAATTAGGGGCTTAATTACCTGCATTCCTATAATCGCGGTGTTAATTTCTGCATGTAACTCTCATACTCCGGCCGGTGGCGCGCAAAAAACCTCAACTTCAACAGATAGTATTTGGCATGCGCCTGATGACAATACCATTCCCGCGGGCAAAGCCGGCGAAACCATCAGGTACGGGCGCGAACTTATCATGCACACTGCCCGGTATTTTGGCCCGCAAGGCAGCATTGCTAAAATAAGCAACGGCATGAATTGCCAGAACTGCCACCTAACGGGGGGCACCAAATTATTCGGCAATAACTTCGGGGTGTTTATGAGCAGTTACCCTAAAATAAGTAACCGCACAGGCAGAGTTGAGCCACCATCAAAACGAATAACAGATTGCTTTGAGCGCAGCCTTGCCGGGCAAGCGCCGGATACCGCCGGACCCGAAGTACGCGCCATGCTGGCTTACTTAACATGGGTAGGCAAAAATACGAGTAAAGGCCAAAAAACATTCGGGGCTGGCGCTACTAAACTGGCCTTTATGAATAACGCGGCCGACCCGGCAAAAGGCAGGCAGGTATTTGTAGCAAAATGTAAAACCTGCCACGGCGCAAATGGCGAAGGCCTGCCCACTGCCGATAATAAAGCGTATACGTACCCGCCATTATGGGGTAAGCATAGTTATAATGATGGTGCCGGCATGTATCGTTTAAGCAACTTTGCCGCATTTGTGAAAAACAACATGCCT
This sequence comes from Mucilaginibacter lutimaris, assembly GCF_042676625.1. Lineage (NCBI taxonomy): Bacteria > Pseudomonadati > Bacteroidota > Sphingobacteriia > Sphingobacteriales > Sphingobacteriaceae > Mucilaginibacter > Mucilaginibacter lutimaris. Next base: position 11,290 of record NZ_JBHTIA010000005.1, on the reverse strand, counting down.
TTTGGAACAACTTACAAAAACCCGCAACTCACCGATGAAGAGGCCTGGAATGTAGCCGCGTTTGTAAACTCGCAGCCCCGCCCCCATCGTGACCAACAAACAGACTGGCCCGACCTGAAGAAAAAACCCATTGACGCGCCCTTTGGCCCTTATGCCGATGGCTTTAGCGAAAAACAGCATAAATTTGGTCCCTTTAAACCTATTAAAGCCGCGGAAACCGCGCTCATCAACCAAAAATTGTAAAACATCATATCATGAAAAAGTATCTCATCCTATCGGTATTCGTTTTATTAGCATTTGTAAAACCTGCCTGCGCGCAGCAACAAGACTCGGTGTTTACCGGCGCTACAGCTAAGCTTAAACATTATAACGCCTTGTACATCCTCAACTCGGGCGACGAGAAAAAAATAACCGGCACCCTGCGCAACATCAACAACGCGCTGGAAGACCCGCGCCTCAAAGGAAAACTTTTCATCCAATTGGTGGCCTTTGGCGATGGCGTAGCCGTGTACATGAAGAGCGGCATTTTTGAACAAAAATTAAAAGATCTGCAAGCCAAAGGCGTGCTGTTAACCGAGTGCAGCAATACCATAAGAGAGCGAAAGATTGATAAGAGTGAACTTTTCCCCTTCATCTTCTATGTACCCAGCGGAAACGGCGAGATCATCCTGCGCCAGTACGAGGGCTGGGCAACGGTGCATCCGTAATTGATCAATTACACTTATGTCTTAACAACATATGCAGCCCAAAACCCTCGAAAGCTACTACCTCTCTAAGCCCGAGCCTTACCAAAGCTGCCTGCTGGCGCTGAGAGATATTGTTTTGCGGGTCGATCCAGATATCAGGCATGTGCGTAAATTCCAAATCCCGTTCTTTACCTATCACGACAAAAAGCTGGCCTATCTTTGGCTCGACCGTAAAAAGTTGAAAATGGGCTTTTGTATTGATAAAAGTTTGCAGCAGGCAAATGCGGGTATAAAGCCTAAAGACCAATACCAATCTGTAGTGATAGACCCTAATGAAGACCTTCCAATAGCGCTCATCATCCAAAAGCTAAACGCCTGTATCGCTCTTATTAAAAAGAGCGTATAAGAATATTACAGATAATAGCGGAGTTTGTATATTCGCATCCATTAAATCCCCTAATTAATGAAACAAGCGCTTACCCGGCTTATTTATAATAAGCCCTTTGTGTACTCCTTATGGTTTGGCGTATGCCTACTTTTAGCTTTAAAAGGCGTTTTAACGCATCAGCCAATCAATAACTACCTCATATTTAAGCATAACTTTTTAAACACCATCTCGCAGCAAAACCTGTACGTTCAGCAGCCCGAGTTTTATTTCGACCGTAACCACTACGGCCCGGTATTCGCGTTGATCATTGCGCCCTTTGCCCTGCTGCCCGATAGTGTTGGCATTATACTTTGGGTAGCGTTCAGCGCCTTTGTATTGTTTAAAGCCATTCAAATGCTGCCCCTGGCCGGGCATAAATACGTGATTATTTTATTACTCTGCGCCAATGACCTCGTAGGGTCCACCCTTTACTTTCAGTCTAACCCGCTTATAACGGCTCTTATTATTCTCAGCTTTAACTTTATTAAGCGCAAGCAGGATTTTTGGGCTGCGCTCATGATAGCCTTGGGTACCTTTACCAAACTTTACGGCATTGTTGGCCTTGCGTTCTTCTTCTTTTCAGACAATAAATTAAAGTTTATCGCAAGCTTTATATTCTGGTCGGCCGTGCTATTTGTGTTGCCAATGGCCATATCGTCACCATCGTTCATCATCCGCACCTATCACGACTGGTTTTACGACCTTATTGCCAAAAATGCCGAGAACGAAGGCTCTAAAATGCAGGATTACTGCGTTATGGGGATGGTGCGCAGGCTCTTTTACCCTGCATTGAACAACCTGTATGTAATAGCGCCTGCTTTAGTAGTATTTGGCCTGTCGTACCTGCGTATCAAACATTACAGGTCAACGCAGTATCAATTGCTCATACTGGCATCCGTTTTAATTTTCACGGTCATATTCAGCAGCTCGGCCGAATCGGCGACATTTATCATCGCGTTTGCGGGCGTTTCCATTTGGTACATGAATTTAGATAAACCTACGGGCTTTGATGTGTTCCTGCTGGTTTTTGCTATTATCATCACAAGTTTCGCCTCGTCAGACCTTTTCCCGAAAACCATTAACCGTATGTATATACAGCCTTACAGGTTAAAAGTGCTGCCCGTATTTTTAATATGGCTTAAAATAATCTACGAAACTTTAACGCGTAATTTCTCTGCAGAAGCTTTACCCGAAAGTGACGCCAAACAGCAGTAAATAGAATTCATCCGTTTTAATTTACAGTTATTTAACAGTTGCATATGTCGTAATATTTTTATATTTGTAACGCGAATGTTACACCATGTATAGCCTTGCAACTTTAATGTTACAAGGAATGTATCATTAGGGTGTGCCTCAACGTAATGTTAAAGGGCAACATTCGCTTCAGGTTAAATGATAAAATATTAAAACGGCCCGCAACATTTACATCCCCTAACTATTGTTAAATGGTACCCTCTGTAAAAAAGAAGATTTCTATTGTAATCCCTACGTACAACGAAGAAAGGAACATTGCTTTTTTGATTGGCCAGATCAACGAAGTGCTGATGCAAACCGACTATAATTACGAACTGATATTTGTAGATGACGGTAGCAGGGACAATACCCTTAACGAGCTCAAATTTAATTCGGAGCTGCACCGCAATGTTTACTACATAGAGCTATCGAGAAATTTTGGTAAAGACCACGCCCTTAAAGCGGGCATTAGCATGGCCAAAGGGGATGTGGTAATAACCATGGATGCCGATATGCAGCACCCGCCGGAAATGATCCTGAAGATGCTGAGCTATTGGGAAAACACCTACGATATTGTTTACACCTATCGTCAAAACGCCAACCCTCACGCCAAAAGCTACCAAAAGGCTACATCAAAAATGTTTTACAAGGGCATCAATATGCTGTCGGACATTAAGCTGGAGAACGGCACCGCCGATTTCAGGCTGATGGATAAGAAGGTTGTGGACCAGCTAAAGCAGATTGACGAGTACGAAATATTTTTAAGGGGCATCATTAAATGGACGGGGTACAAGCAATTGGGCATACCATATACCCCATCTAAAAGGCATACCGGCGAAGCCAGCTACTCCTTTTTTAAATTGCTTAAACTTGCCCTGCGCAGCATCATGACGTTTAGCGCCCGCCCGCTTTATATTGTTAGCGGTATTGGTTTAACATTTTCGGCCCTGGCCATTTTATACATTCCATATGTGCTTATTAGTTATGTAACCGGTAATGCGGTTACCGGCTGGGCATCTATTATTGCCACCATAGCTTTCTTTGGCGGCCTGCAATTATTGGTATTGGGCATCATAGGTACATATGTGGGCAAAATATTTATGCAGTCAAAAAATCGCCCAAATTACATTATCCGTTCTACAAACCTTACCCTTGTAAATAATGATCTTATTGGGGTTTGATGTAGAGGAATTTGATATGCCCTTTGAGTATGGCAAATCGCTTCCTTTTGATGAACAGTTAGCCATTTCAACCGCCGGCACCCTTAAAGTGCTTAATGTGCTGCAAGCCGCGGGTATAAAGGCTACCTTTTTTTGTACGGCTAATTATGCCATCCACAAGCCAGATGTTATTGAGGCGATTGTTTCGCAGGGCCACGAACTGGCATCGCATGGCTATTACCATTCAGATTTTAAAGCCGAACATCTTTTACAATCAAAGCTTAAACTTGAGGAGATCTCGGGAAAACCTGTGACGGGTTTCCGCATGGCGCGGATGATGCCTGTTGATGAGGCAGAAATAGAAAAGGCCGGGTATGCCTACAACTCATCCCTAAACCCTACCTGGCTGCCGGGGCGCTATAATAATTTTGATAAACCGCGCACCTGGTTTTACGATCATAATGTATTGCAGATCCCCGCGTCGGTATCGCCATTGATCAGGTTCCCGCTTTTTTGGCTTAGCTTTCATAACCTGCCTATGCCGCTTATTAAATGGCTTAGCAATAGCGCTTATAAAAAAGATGGTTACCTAAACCTTTACTTTCACCCCTGGGAGTTTACCAACCTGCACGATAAAGAAAAATTAGGCCTGCCCGTCTATGTCGCCAAAAACTCGGGCGAACCTTTTGTGAACCGCCTTAAAGACTTTATAAGCTGGGCGCAGGCAAAAGGATATGTATTTGGTAAAACCGGCGACTTTGCCGAGGGTATAATCAGTAAAAAATCTAAAGCCTTTTGATCCCCACGGTACAACTTCATTTTAATTTGCCGATTTAGTTTGTAGCTTAGGCATCTATTTACAAACCAAATTTTTACCGAATATGATCAGCAAAACTATCTCCCGCCTTGCCGGGCTACAAATGGTAATGGCTTTACTTATTTTTTTAAGCACGGCTATACCGGCAAAAGCAGCATTAATTGACAAAGCCCCCGATGTAATTGGCCGCTGGGATATTACCATGCAAAAAGATGGCAAGGCCATTCCTTCATGGTTGGAGGTTCAAAAATCGGGCACACATACGCTTATAGGCCGCTTTACTTATGCTTTTGGCAGCGCGAGGCCAATATCTGAGGTAAAACCTGCCGGTGGCAAGTATAGCTTTTCTATCCCTCCGCAATGGGAAGAAGGCACCCGCAATATGGATTTTGAATTTGAAGTAAGCGGCAACACCATAAAAGGCACCATGGTTTACACCGATGGTAAAAGCTATAATTTTACAGGCGAACGCGCGCCCGAACTGATTCGCACCAAAGCACCTGTATGGGGCAAACCTATCCGCTTATTTAACGGTAAGGATACCAAAGGCTTTCATACGGATGGTAAAAACCAGTGGATAGTAGAGAATGGTATACTGCGCAGCCTTAAATCGGGCGCAAACCTCATCAGCGACAAAAAATTTAACGATTTTAAACTGCACATCGAGTTCCGTTATAAACAGGGCAGCAATAGCGGCGTTTACCTGCGCGGCCGTTACGAAATCCAGATCATCGATACCAAAACCGACGAACCCGAGCCTATCAACAATCAATTCAGTTCGGTATATGGCTTTTTGCCGCCAAACAAAATGATGGCTAAAAACGCCGGCGAATGGCAGTCATACGATATTACTTTAGTTGGCCGAATGATAACCATCGTTGCCAACGGTACCGAAGTTATTACCAGGCAAATAATACCGGGCCTTACCGGTGGAGCTATTGATAGCAAGGAAGGTGAGCCGGGCCCATTGTTTATACAAGGCGACCATGGACCAATTGATTACCGGAACATTATTATAACACCGGCTAAGTAAGTGTACACTTTTTAGCTATAATTGAACGGCTGTCTATTATTTAGACAGCCGTTTTTGTTTTTGTAGCAAAATTGTACAGGTATTTCTACGTGGTTGTATAGTTTACGCCGCCCTGATCATTACTGGCACGGAATTGGATAAACCAATAATATGAAAGTAGTACACATCAAAAGAAACAGCACTGTAAAAAAAATAGAAGCCAAAGTGGTTAGCCTGTTTAAAGAAAAAGCCTTTTGTTTAAAGACTTTTAACAACATGCAAGTGCAATTTACAGGCATAATTGCCTGATCCATATATACCATCTACCAATGGAAACAAGCTTCTTAAAGGAAGCTTTTTTTATGAACCGTGAAGTATGAAAACCGAATTAAGCATATCTTACTACTGTTTTAACAAAGCCTGCTTTGGCTCGGTATATAACCATAAATACGCCCAGGTATTGCGGTTGCCTTACACAATTTCAACCTTCAGAAAAAAGCACACCTGCCTGCTGTGCTGTTCAGAACTGATCTCGCTTGTAGATCTGGATATCAGGCAGGTAATGGGCGATGGCATTTTTGTAGCAGCCTGATATTGCTGCTAATTTACATTCTTACTACTTTACATCACTATGATACGCCAAGCCACGCCTGCTGATGCTACAGCTATCTCGCACCTTATTATATCAGCAATGGGCCCGCTTGCCGCCAAATTTGCCAATAGCGATGATCCTGCAAAACAGTTGGAGTTATTTCAACACTTCGCGAAGCTTACCGGCAACCAGTACAGCTACACCAACATTTTAACATGGGATGAGCAAGGCGAAACCTGCGGAATGATCATGGCTTATGATGGCGCTAAGCTTGAAGTGTTGCGCCGGCCTTTCCTCAATTATACCCGCACAAAATTAGGGTTCACCGGCACACCCGAGGATGAGACCCAACACGGCGAATATTACATTGACTGCCTCGCCGTATTACCGGGGCACCAGGGAAAAGGCATCGCCAAAAAACTATTTAACGCCTTGTTTGAACGCGCCGAAGAGTTGGGGCACGCTACTGTTGGCCTGCTGGTAGATAAAGGCAACCACAAAGCCAAAAAACTCTACACCGATCTGGGTTTTGTAGAGCAGGGCGAAAAGCAATTACTTGGCGGCACCCACTACCATTTACAGAAGAATTTATACTAACCAAACATCCCGCCCGCCATGCCTGTTGATAAGCTATGGCCGATAAACCCTCATACCTTAATTTTAATAAAGCTGCCTATCCCTGGAAACCGGATATAGATTACCGCGCCCACCCCGAAAAATACCGCGTTGGAAAAGGTGAGCAGGGCGTGCTCATTTGCGAACCTTACAAAAGCCAAATTGGCCAGCACTGGCGCTTTAAAACCGAGCCCATCGCGCGGCAAAGCAGCGATGTTATCTACCACATGTTTCTGGATTATTTAACTGCCGGAGATTTTGTAGGCGCCGATATGGCCCGCAAATTTCTGCAGATGGGCTATACCCGCGCCCGCCGCTACGCCAATTACAAAGGCGGAAAAAAATACGACGAGCAAAACAACTACGCCCAGTTGGACCGCGGCACCGGCGAAGATGAAAAGGCCCGCGCAGCAGCCGTTTTCTACCATCTATACAAACAGGCCGAGGCTAACCCGCAATACAAAAGCGTGAAGGCAGCCTGGAAGAAAGAAAAAGGCTAACCCAACTACCCTACTAATTAATTTTTTAACCTCAAACCATTTTAGGGTAAAGCATATTATTAGGGGTACAATATATCTAAACCTGATGTCTGCACTTTCCGACCGTATTATTGCTTTTAACGAGGGCTTGCTGCCACAAATGCTGCCACATAAATATGAAGCCATGGCCGAGAATGCCTTTAGGTTTTACCGCGGCACCTGCCCGCTGTTTTACCAGGACCTGGCAGGGTACAATAAACTCCCCAAAACACCCGTAACATGGATCTGCGGCGACCTGCACCTCGAAAACTTTGGCAGCTACCGCGGCGAAAACAAACTGGTTTATTTTGACCTGAATGATTTTGACGAGGCCATTCTCGCCCCTGCTTTTTACGAAGTATCGCGTTTGGTGACGAGTATTTTTATCGGCTTCGAAAGCTTGAAGATAGATGCCGAGCGTGCCGGGCGCATGGCTAAATTGTTTCTTAAAACCTACTCGGCAACGCTGGCAAAAGGCAAGGCCTACGCAATAGAGCCGCGCACGGCAAAGGGCATCGTGTGCAAGTTTTTAAAAGCCGCCGAAAACAGCAAGGCCAGCCGGCTGCTGGAAAAGCGCACTGAGACAAAAAAGAACAAGGTTGTGCTTTCTTTAGAGAATGAGCGCCATTTTAAGGTAGATAAAAAGCTCCGCGCCGAACTTATTGCCCACCTTACCACCTGGATAAACCAAAGCACCGATAGCCCAAACAGCTATAAGGTAAAAAGCTGTGTGTTTAGGCTGGCGGGTACGGGTAGTATTGGGGTAAAGCGCTACCTTTTCCTGCTCAAAAGCATCAACGTGCGTAACCAATACCTGTTGATAGATATGAAGCAGTCGATGCCCTCGGCTCTTGGCAATTATATAAATACCAAACAACCCGAGTGGGATAATAACGCCCAGCGTATTATTACCATACAGCAGCGCATGCAGTATGTAACGCCCATGCTGCTAAGCACCACCAGCTTTAGAGGAGATGATTATGTGATACAGGAATTGCAGCCCGTAAAAGATTCCATCAACTTTAAGATGATCCGCGATGATTACCGCGACCTGTATGAGGTGATAGACGAAATGGCCATGCTTACCGCCTCCTCGCAGCTACGCAGCGGCGGCATCCAGCGCTCGGCTACTATTGATGAGCTGATGGCCTTTGGGAAGGCAGACGATTGGCAGGAGGAAGTGCTGAACTATGCCTCAGCATACGCTAAAAAGATCAAAACCTACTATAAACAATACCTTAAAGATTATAAGGCCGGTGTATTTGATGCAAAAGAACCGGGCGAATAAAAGCCCGCTTTAATTTTTTTGAGATTGATAATTAGCGGCTTAGCGTTGTACCACCAAAACAGACAATTTGGCGACAAACAACCTACAATATTCGGGCGTTTTTAAACGTAATTATAGGACATCGCTCTACAACTATCTGCTATACCATGAAACACAAAATTAAATTGCCCGATGGAACCCTTCAACTGATAGAAATTACCAGTGCCTACTTTAAAACCTGGCACGTTTGGAACGTAAAATTCCCCGATGGCAAGGCGGCCACCTTGTTTAAGCTGGGCAGTGAATGGATGCAGCGCAACGAAGACTTTTTGGACGAGCACGTATTAAACGCCATAGGCAAACGCATAGATAGCATACTGGTAAGGCGAAAGATGGCATTCTAGAGGCTGTTCAATTATGGCACCGGCGCTGCCTTAGGGCCGGCGTTGTACTTTACTACTTTAACAAACTCCAGTCTTGCCGAATTTATTTCGGCATCCCACAAGCAAGGTTCTTAGTTGTCCTGAGAGATCCTGAAAAAAGTTCAGGATGACGCTGCTGCTATCTCAGTTCATGGCAAATGCGGCACGCGTGCGAGGGTTATATCAATTCTTTGATAAGATATTTGATATGGCTCGCCATATCAGCAGTTGTTTTGTAGTTGTTGGCATTAATTTCGGCCAATAAATTACCATTAAAAATTAATTGATAAATATAATAACTATCTCTCCAATCAGCTTGGGCTATCTTTATAATATCCTCACCTTTCTTAAATGAAATAAACCAAACTTTGCGTTTATAAAAAGGCATTGTATCAGAATCTTGTATTAACTCCCAACCTTCGTTTTGTAAAAATTGAGTAGCCTCTTTAAACCGATACAACGGTTTATCTTTTGAATCATATAAGGAAATATCAATATTAAATTTATTCTTATAATATTCCGTTTTTCTTTTTTTTAAAGCCTCCATATCAAACCAATTCGTGCTACAAAAAAAGTCTTTATTTCGATAAATCAAGTCAATGGCGTTAGCTATCACATTCTCTCTGCCAGATAAATTATAATTGAATGTTTCCTCGTTATACTCCCCCCCCCTTAATAACCATGCCGCATCATTGATATTAACGGAGTTATCGTCATCTTCATCATCAGCCGCTTTATTGATCCTTCTTATAATTATATCGATATATTCTCTTTCCGCTGCTAACACAAACTCAATTTCTTTTTGATTAAAGTCGCTAGAGTAAGTAATTATCTGATACGCTATATTTTCGAAAATATCATTATTTAAAGCTTTTAAATAATTGCAGTTATTCAAAAAAGACAGTCCTTTAGATATCAGTTTTGTAGCTTCAATTATTTTCATCATTTGTAAACATAACTTCTTTCCACTTCGGCCCACGCATTCCGCCAGTGCCTCAAACTATTACCTATTACTACCCCCTACCTGCAAAATGTCATTCATTTTTTTAATTACATTATCGAGGTTAGTGACAGACTGATCAAGAGCTTGCAGGCTATGTATGTAGTCGGTAGTATCAAATTCGCTGTTGTTGAGGATGCCTATAAGGCCCGCAATATTGGCCACGGGTGCCCGCAGGTTATGCGATACCATGTACGCGAATTCCTCCAGGTCCTTATTACGCTGTAACAGGGTTGCCGTCATCTTCTCCCGCTCATCTTCTATCATCTTTTGCCGGGTAACGTCCCTAAAATTACAGATGATAGCTCCGATATGTTTATCGGCAAGCATATTGGTAAACACGCCTTGCACCCAAACATAGTGGCCCTGCTTATGCCTTACTCGTACCGTAAAATGAACCGGGATCTCGGGGTTATTTAGCAAGCCGGGCAAACCCTGCTGCATCAGGGGAACATCATCCGGGTGAAGAATGGCCATGATGTTTTCGGCCTCCCTGTCGGTATAGGTCCACCCGTTAATACGCTCAGACGAGCGGCTGCGGTAAATCACCTTCATTTCGGCATTAAACAGCGAGTAGCCATCATAACTATTTTCAATAAGTTCCCTAAAGCGCAACTCGTTAGCAATTATCTTTTCGCTTTTTGCCTTTACCTCCCGCTCCAGGTTAGCCTTATTGGCCGCCGCTATCTGCTCATTTTGTTTTTGCCCGGTAATGTCGCGGGTAACCTTGGCAAAACCTATCAGGTGGCCGGCATCATTATAAAGGGTGGTAAAAACCACATTCGCCCAAAAAACGCTGCCATCTTTGCGTACCCTCCAACCCTCACACTCATATTTGCCGTTTTTTAGCGCCTGGTTAAGGTTATGCCGCAACTGTAACCTTTCGTTATCATCCTGTTTATAAAATATGGAGATGTTTTTACCAATAATTTCCTCGCTTTTGTAACCTTTGATATTTTCGGCGCCTGCATTCCAGCTCAGCACCTCGCCGTTAATATCTATTAATACTATCGAATAATCTTTCACGCTGCTCACCAAAAGGTGAAATAGCTTTTCATCAACACTTTTCATTTCAAGATCCCGGCGGTTTATATTGGTAAAGGTTTAGAACCCCTATATTAATAAATAAGAAAATTATTTCACAATTATTAACCGGGTAAATACCTGTTCAGTTTATTCATTATTATTTACCGATGGGTAAGCGTTTCCCCTCTCAGGAAAGATACAGTCATGCCGAATTAACTTTGGCATCCCACAAGCAAGGTTCCCTAACTATTAATTATGACACACGCGGCACGCGTGCGCCAGCAAAACATCTTTTAACTCCAGCCATGCCACTTGACACGTGCTGGCTCACGTGTGCCGCGTGTGCCTTACTAAATATTTCCCTCCCAAATCCTACCTCCCAAATCCCAAATGACTTGTCCTAAAATAAGTTTACACTTAAATAGTGTAAAAGATGAACAAGCTAAAAGAAGAAAAGATCATCAATGACCATCTTATCCAGGGGATAAGTTTTCGTAGCTTAGCGTTAAAGTATG
>NZ_JBHTIA010000004.1:0-2426 GCF_042676625.1 Mucilaginibacter lutimaris | reverse complement strand
CGGAATAACATCCCCTCTTAACCTTCCGGCACCGGGCAGGTGTCAGGCCTTATACGTCATCTTTCGATTTTGCAAAGCCATGTGTTTTTGTTAAACAGTCGCCTGGGCCTTTTCACTGCGGCTGATATTGCTACCAGCGCCCCTTCTCCCGAAGTTACAGGGCCATTTTGCCGAGTTCCTTAGCCATGATTCACTCGAGCACCTTAGGATTCTCTCCTCGACTACCTGTGTCGGTTTACGGTACGGGTTTTTATAACCTGAAGCTTAGCGGGTTTTCTTGGAAGTCTGATTACCTGAACTATCACCTTACCCGAAGGCTCAGTGTACTATCAGCTTTCAGCAAGTCTTGCGTACTTAACTACAAAACCTATACCTACGGCCTTTAACGAACTATTCCGTCAGTTCGCGTCAGTGTCACTACTCCGTCACCGCATCGCAGTTATAAAAAGTACTGGAATATTAACCAGTTGTCCATCGGCTGCGCCCTTCGGCTTCACCTTAGGCCCCGACTAACCCTGATCCGATTAGCGTTGATCAGGAAACCTTAGTCTTTCGGTGGGCGGGTTTCTCTCCCGCCTTATCGTTACTTATGCCTACATTTGCTTTTCTAATTCCTCCACAGTCAATTGTCTTTCCTGCTTCACCGGCAATTAGAATGCTCCCCTACCAGTATATCGTGAGATATAATCCATAGCTTCGGTATAACGCTTAATGCCCGTTTATTATCCATGCCCGATCGCTCGACTAGTGAGCTGTTACGCACTCTTTAAATGAATGGCTGCTTCCAAGCCAACATCCTAGCTGTCTGTGCAATCGGACCTCGTTAGTTCAACTTAGCGTTAATTTGGGGACCTTAGCTGATGGTCTGGGTTCTTTCCCTCTCGGCCATGGACCTTAGCACCCATAGCCTCACTGCAGTGTATATTATATAGCATTCGGAGTTTGTCTGGATTTGGTAGGATTTGACTCCCCCGCACCCAATCAGTAGCTCTACCTCTATATAACTTTACCACCACGCTGTTCCTAAAAACATTTCGGGGAGTACGAGCTATTTCCCAGTTTGATTAGCCTTTCACCCCTACCCACAGATCATCCGGAAACTTTTCAACGTTTATCGGTTCGGTCCTCCAGTACCTGTTACGGCACCTTCAACCTGTCCATGGGTAGATCACAAGGTTTCGCGTCTACCTCCTCTGACTATACGCCCTATTCAGACTCGCTTTCGCTTCGGATCCGTGTCTTAAACACTTAACCTTGCCAGAGAAGAGTAACTCGTAGGCTCATTATGCAAAAGGCACGCCGTCACACCACGAAGGTGCTCCGACCGCTTGTAAGTACACGGTTTCAGGTTCTATTTCACTCCCCTGTTCGGGGTTCTTTTCACCTTTCCCTCACGGTACTGGTTCACTATCGGTCTCTCAGGAGTATTTAGCCTTACCGGATGGTGCCGGCAGATTCCCACAAGGCGTCTCCGACCTCGCGGTACTCAGGATACCACTATCCTATCTTTACTTACCCGTACGCAGCTCTCATGCTCTATGGCCGGGTTTCCCACCCCGTTCCGGTTCATTCAGATATTCATGTTGTGGTCCTACAACCCCAGTTATGCCGTAACAGAACTGGTTTGGGCTTCTTCCCTTTCGCTCGCCACTACTCAGGAAATCATTATTATTTTCTCTTCCTCTGCTTACTTAGATGTTTCAGTTCAGCAGGTTTGCGCATTTATGCAACTAGTCTTCAACTAGCTAGGTTTCCCCATTCGGAAATCTGCGGATCAATTCATATTTGCTGATCCCCGCAGCTTATCGCAGCTTATCACGTCCTTCATCGCCTCTGAGAGCCAAGGCATCCCCCGTGTACCCTTTCTTACTTTCTTCTATACTTGTACTGCTTTTGCTCAGTACTGTATGCTTTTTGATTATGTTGCCGTTTAATTACAAGTGCCGGAGATTGGAGCCAGGACCCGGACCGAAGTCTTCGTCTTTTTTCTTGCTTCCTTTTGCATGTAATCAAAGCCTGCAACAGTCCTCTACTGTTGTTTTCTCTTTAATTTACTTCTTCCAATATGTCAAAGAACGTTTTGCTTCGCGGAGTCAAGACCTTAGAGCCAGGATTCAAGACTTTCATCTTGTTTCTTGATTCTTTATTCTTGCCTCTTCTGTAGCAGCGTGGAGAATAACGGATTCGAACCGTTGACCCCCTGCGTGCAAGGCAGGTGCTCTAGCCAGCTGAGCTAATCCCCCTTTCAGATGCGTCATTAGGTCATTCAGTCATTGGGTCATTACTTTACAGCTTTTGACTTTTGACTTGTAACTTTTGACTTAACCTCTCGTAGTCCCGAGCAGATTTGAACTGCTGACCCCTACATTATCAGTGTAGTGCTCTAACCAAGCTGAGCTACAGGACTGTTTGTTTATCTTTACAAT
>NZ_JBHTIA010000003.1:0-1939380 GCF_042676625.1 Mucilaginibacter lutimaris | reverse complement strand
AATTTGTGTAAACCTATTTTAGTACTTAACTTTAAAGTGTAAATCAACCCCAGTATTAACAACCAATAGTGTAAACTTTTTTCAGGACGGGTCATTTTTGAGGGTGTCCCATTCCGTCCCGTTTTTTAACCAGTGGGACACCCTCTCATAAAACCATAATTATTTGAACCATAATACATTACCTCTAATTAGCAAAGTTGAAGTTTAACTGAAATTAATAGGAAAAAAATTCTAAAGCATTGTATTGCAATATGTTACTATTTTGTATCGTACAGTGACGCAAATAGTGGGACACCATTATATAACCCTGATAGTTTAAAGCTCAGATCAATCACTTTCGGTTTTGTTTTTAATAAATTGTAATTTTTTTGTTGGAAATGATTATTTATATATATTTACGAAGTAATCCTAATTAGTGCAAGCGCACATACCCGATAACGTGAAAAGGTTTTTTGCTTTATTTCTGCTTAGCATACATCTGTTCAACACAGGTGGTTATACCTTTATCTTCCAATATTTCATCCATCAATCAGAACTAACCATTGTTAAAAACATATACGAGAGCAAGGTTGATGCTACCCAGCTTGTACAAATTAAAGTGCCTGTAAATAACAAAGGCATAACCGATTGGCCCGATTATGAAAAAATACAAGGCCAGATACAGCTTAAAGACGGCTTTTATAATTTTGTAGGGGTTAAAATGACCCGCGACACCATGTATCTGGTTTGTGTGGCAAACAGTGTAAAAACCCAGTTATTTAAGGCAAATACAATTTTAGCAAAAAACGTAAGCGATGCGCCGTTAAGTAAAAAGGGCGAAGCGCCTGCAAAGAAAGCTTCCTCATCAGTTTCGGATTATAACTACCCTGTGGTTACTTACACCTTCCTGAGCTTTGATGATACTATTGAAAGGATAGTAAACCCTGTATCTTCTAAATTAACAAGTCCGTATATCGAATCGCCGGGTAAACCCCCCAACCACATCGGCTGATTAATATATCCCAAAAGATTTATTGTTTCTTAATTTCTGCGACACAAAGCCGTGCATTTGTCGTAATGCATCATATTTTTTGTTAGCAGCAGTTAAATAAAACCTATAAGCATCAGCTACTGATTTGTGAGATTTTTAGCAGCTGATGCTTATTAAACACTTGTTAAGCCCATTACTTTAAATTATTATATGAAACACTGTTTACTTAAAATAAACAGGTGCTTTATTGCTCTTTTGGCCTGCGCGGCATTCTCTCAGTCGGCAAGCGCGCAAACCGAAAATGATGCATTAATGATACCTAAAAACTACTTCTGCGCCGCCGGTGTGTACACCCATAATAGCTGGGATAAATACTGGGAAGGCACCTTCAAACGCGAAAACTTAAACTTAGGCACTATTAGCAGCAATGTATACGCTGTTGGCGGTAATTATGGTTTAAGTAACCGGATCAACTTATTGTTCATGATCCCTTACATCAAATCAAACGCCTCTGCGGGTACTCTTAGAGGTCAAAGCGGTATACAGGACATCTCTTTAGCTTTTAAATGGATGGCTGTAAAACAAGAGCTGGGTACAGGTTTATTAAGCGTACACGCCATTGCAACCGGTAGCCTGCCTGTTGGCAATTATCAGGCAGATTATTTGCCGCTTTCACTGGGCTCGCGCAGTAAAAGCGTTGGTTTAAAAGCTTTGGTAAACTATCAAACCGGCCGTTTCTTCGTAGCAGGTTCCGGTCAGTATGTACGCAGGAGCAACATTACCCTCGACCGCGACTCTTACTACACTACCGAAATGCACTACACCAATCAGGTTGCATTACCCAACATGACCAACTTTTTGTTCAGCACTGGTTACCGCAGCTTAAAGTTCAATGCAGAGGCTGTTGTTACCCGTATGAATACTATTGGTGGTTTCGATATCACCAAAAACAATATGCCTTTCCCAAGCAACAACATGGATGCTACGGCGGTGGGCACCGTATTTAAATACATGTTCCAAAAATTACCGGGCCTTGAGCTTACGGCAGGCGGCAACTACGTTGTTGATGGCCGCAACGTTGGGCAGAACAAGTCTTTTTTTGCCGGCGTGTACTATGTATTTTCTGTTAAAAAGGATAAATCTGAAAAATAAGATAAGTGATGAAAAAGAATATATATAAAGTTTTACCTGTATTGATGGCGGCCCTTGTGGTTTTCAGTTCATCATGTAAAAAAGATATACAGGAAAAGGACCGCAGCCAGGATTACCCGGCTTTAGCCCCGGTTAACCTGGACCTTAATGCCGATACCTGGACGCCTATACTTACCGGCTCAAGTACTTTTACAGTGGCTACGCCTGATGCTATTACCACGCCAAACTACCTGGCAGATCTTAATGAGATTAAAAGTTACCAGCGTAACCTAACGCAAGAGCAAAAGGATATTATCAAGTACTGGAGCGCAGGTTCGGTATTGCGCTGGAATGAAATTTTACGCGAACTGGTTGCCAGGCATAACCTGCCGCCATACCAAAAAGACGACGGCACTTACCCTGCGCCAAGCGCGGCGAACCCTTTAGCTTATCCTTTGTTCCCGTTCTCTAATCCGCCTTACGCGGCACGTGCATACGCTTACGTTAGCGCGGCACAGTACGATGCATTGGTACAGGCCTGGAAATTTAAAAAACAGTTCAATCGTGCAGCACCATACATTAATGATGCCGGCGTACAGGCATTAGTGCCCAAATCAACCCTGCCGTCGTATCCAAGTGAGGACGCAGTTGTTGCCGGTGTTACAGCCAAAATGATGGAGTTACTGTTTCCCGGCGATCTGGATTTCATCCAGAAGAAAGTTGCCGAAGAAAAGCTTTATCGTATAATGGCAGGTGCCAATACCCGCTCTGATATGGATGCCGGCGAAAGTTTAGGTAAACAAGTTGCCGCGGTATTTTTAGCCCGTGCGCGTAGCGATAAAGCCGGCGCTGCCATAGGTACACAAGCCGATTGGGATGCTTTAGCTACCAACACGGCAGCAGCAGGTAATACTCCGTGGAAAAGCTTGGAGTTACCTTTGCGCCCACCAATGCTGCCTTTATTCACCAAGGTTACACCATTCTTGTTCCCTACTACTACAGTTGTTGCTTTGCGCCCTGCGCCGCCATATAAACCCGGTACTCCGGAGTTTCAGAAAGAGAGCGACGAGGTTTTAGCCATGAGCAAAGATCATAGCCGCGAACACGAGCGCATTACCGCTTTCTGGGCAGATGGTGTAGGTACGGTAACGCCTCCGGGCCACTGGAATACCATTGCCGCCGATGAGTTTGTAAAACACAATTACAGCGAGGTGCGTTGGGCGCGTAACTTTGCATTGCTAAATATGGCCGAAATGGATGCCGCTATTGTATGCTGGGATGCCAAGTATGCTTATTTTAACCCGCGCCCAACGCAAATGGTGATGAACATCAAAACCCTTACAGGTATACCAAACTTCCCGTCGTATACATCCGGTCACTCAAACTTTAGCGGCGCGGCTGCAACAGTATTGGGTTATTTAGTGCCCGAAAAGGCCAGTGCTTTTATGGATATGGCTCGTGAGGCGGCAATGTCGAGGTTATATGGTGCTATCCATTACCGTAGCGATTGCGAAGTTGGTTTGCAAACAGGTATAAAAGTTGGCGAATACGCTGTTGCCCGTGGCAAAGCAGACGGATCTAACTAATAGACAGATAATGCTTAGGACCGAACAAAAGATACACTATGTTTTGCGGATAGCCATAGCTATGTGCTTTATTGGGCATGGGGCTTTTGGCATCATTACCAAGCCAATATGGTGTAACTATTTTGCAGTATTTGGTATTGATACTAATGCCGCTTATGCTTTAATGCCATGGGTAGGCGGGGTTGATATATTAATGGGCGTTATAATGTTGTTTTACCCTATGCGTGCCATTGCCTTATGGCTGGTAGTATGGGGTTCTTTAACAGCATTTTTACGCCCGGCATCAGGCGAACCATTTGCAGAGTTTATTGAGCGCGCGGGCAACTTTGGTGCCCCGCTTGCTTTATTGATCCTTTCTGGTGGTATCAAAAACCTGCGCCAGTTATTCGTGCGGATAGATGCTGATGCTATGGTAGACGATAAAACGATTAACAATGTATTTAATTGCCTAAAGATCATCGGCTTCCTGTTACTGGTAGGTCATGGTTCCTTAAACCTGATACAAAAAAAGGGCTTACTAAGCCAATATGCGTCTCTTGGTTTTACAAACCCGGCTAAGGTGGCCCTGTTTGTCGGTGTTTTTGAAATAGCTGCGGCTTTAGTAGTATTAATAAAACCCATCCGTACGGTACTTTTAGTATTTATCATCTGGAAGATCTCAAGCGAATTACTCTATCCGCACTATGAAGTGTTTGAATGGATTGAACGTGGCGGAAGCTACGGCACCCTAATAGCTTTATGGTTTGCAACTAAATACGTTTCCTCAAATCTCACAATAAATTCTTTACAGAAACAAGACTTTCAACCTAAATAAAACCCTGTATTACAGGTTGCGGCTAACCAAGGTTAGCCGCATTAAACATTTACTTATAACAAATTATCAAGATGAAATTCACTTACAAATTCCTTTTAGGGAGTGCTATATACTTATTTTTAAACAATACGAATGTTAACGCGCAGGGTTGCGTGGCTATACGCAGTACAGGCGGTTTATGCGCAATGGATGAACACCCCGATAGCACCACATCCGGTGGTGCATGGCTTTTTAATGCCAACAGCAGGTACTACCGCTCATACAAACACTTTGTAGGTAAAGAGGAACAAAAACAGCGTATTGAATTAGGTACAAACGTTATCAATCATTCATTCGCCCAGGATTTTACGCTTACCCGTATTTTTAACAACCGCTGGTCGTTTTCGGTAGATCTGCCTGTTCTTAACAACGTCCGTTCATCACTGTACGAGCATGGCGGTAAAGAGCGCCACGAAACACGTTCATTCGGTATTGGTGATGTTAGCGTTAAAGTATATGCCTGGTTATTAAACCCTGCAAAAGCCCGTAAAGGGAATATACAGGCAGGCTTAGGGTTAAAATTACCTACAGGCAGCTACAACTACCAGGATTATTTTCAGAATACGGGGCCAGGCGGCACAAAATTATTAGGCCCTGTAGACCAGTCTATACAATTAGGAGATGGTGGTACAGGTATTATTACCGAGCTTAATGGTTACTATAACTTCTCTCACAATTTTGGGCTGTATGGCACCTTCTATTATATGATAAGCCCGCGCGAGCAAAACGGGGTATCATCTGCACGTGGCGGCACACCATCAGCCAAAGCTGTTGCCAATGGCAGCGATATTATGAGTGTACCCGATCAGTTCATGATAAGGTTTGGTGCTAATTACGGCGTGGGTAAATTTAACTTTTCGGCAGGTGTGCGCGAAGAATGCTTACCGGCAAAAGATCTTGTAGGTGGCAGTAACGGTTTCCGCAGGCCGGGTTACATTATCTCGGCAGAACCGGGCATAACTTACAGGTTAAAAAGATTTTCGGTTTACACCTACGTGCCAATTGCCGTAGTACGCGACCGTATACAAAGCACGCCGGATAAGATAACAACACAAACCACCGGTGTTTATACTCAGGGCGATGCTGCGTTTGCAGACTATGCCGTTAACGTAGGCGTATCGTTTAAACTTTAATAGTAATGGTTATATATGTTAAGGCCGGGGTGGTTCCCGGCCTTTTTTGTTTAATTAATTATGCTTTTTACTTTTAAATAATAGCTTTACAAAATGAACTCAGCTGAACAAAACTTTAAAGAATTAGGCTTAAACCTACCGCCTGCGCCAAAACCGCTTGGTGTTTATAAACCCTGTTTAATTGATGGTAAATACCTCTATTTATCGGGCCACGGAACCGTTCAGGATGATGGCAGCCTTATTATTGGCCGCATAGGCGATACCATTAACCAGGAGGATGGCAAGCTTGCCGCAAGGCAGGTGGGCTTGGCCATGCTGGCAACCATTAAAGCCAACTTAGGTAGCCTGGATAGGGTGAAACGCGTTATAAAAGTATTGGGTATGGTAAACTGCACGTCCGATTTTGAAAAGCACCCATATATCATTAACGGAGCAAGCGAGCTGTTCGCCAAAGTTTGGGGAGAAGAAAACGGAATTGGTGTACGCAGCGCTGTTGGTATGGGTTCGTTACCCGATAATATACCGGTAGAGATAGAAGCCTTATTTGAACTGGTTTAAGCGGCATGGCATCGACAGAATGGTATATTATAGATAATGTTGACGAACTGGACACCCCCGCGCTGGTAGTTTATCCCGACAGGGTGAGGTATAACATAGCACTGGTGAAAACCATGATAGACGATGTTGACCGCCTGCGCCCTCATGTGAAAACGCATAAGAGTAGGGAGGTGTCTGAGCTGATGATCGGGGCAGGTATCACCAAATTTAAATGTGCCACCATTGCCGAAGCAGAAATGCTGGGCATGGCTGCCGCGCCGGATGTGTTGCTGGCTTATCAACCTAATGGGCCAAAGCTTAAGCGCCTTTTACAGTTAGTTAAAGCATATCCTCAAACGGCATTTTCTTGCCTGGTAGATAATCAAGAGACTGCAATAGCAATTTCAGCGGCAGCGCAAGCCAACAAGATCATTATACTTGTTTATATCGATCTAAATATCGGCATGAACCGTACAGGGATCGTTCCTGCAGAGGCCTTAACATTGTACGGGGCGATTGCGCAACTACCGGGTATCAAGATTTTAGGCCTGCATGCTTACGATGGCCACATTCACGATAGTGACTACAGCATCCGTGAGCAACGCAGCGAAGAAAGCTTCGCCCCGGTTTTAAAGCTGGCGGATGAGATTATGGATAAAGGGTATCCAAAGCCCATTGTTATAGCAGGGGGCTCGCCAACGTTTCCTATCCTTGCAAAAAGGAAAGAAATGGAATGCAGCCCCGGCACGTTCGCGTACTGGGACAGAGGGTACCAGCATGCTTTTACAGAGCAGCCTTTTAAAACTGCCGCATTGGTAATAGCGCGTATTATTTCATTACCGGACGATGGCAAGATCTGCATCGATGTCGGTCATAAATCTGTTTCTGCAGAAAACGAATTAAACAGACGCATTCACTTTCTTAACGCGCCTGAATTAAAATTTATCAGCCAAAGCGAAGAGCATTTAGTAGCCGATGCAGGTCCTGATCATCAATATAAAATAGGTGATATATTGTACGGTTTGCCTTATCACATCTGTCCGACAGTCGCTTTATACGAACGTGCCATAACAATCGAAGATTATGTAATTAGCGGCGAGTGGAAAACAACAGCAAGGGACAGAAAAATAACTATTTAACCACTTACTTAATTAACCACCCGCAAAACCCATGTTTATCATAGATGCCCACTTAGACCTTAGCATGAACGCGCTGGAGTGGAACCGCGACCTTACCCGCCCGGTTGTTGAAATTAACCAACGTGAAGAGGGAATGACCGACAAACCCGATCGTGCAAAGGCAGTAGTTTCGCTCCCCGAATTACGTAAGGGTAATATTGGGTTGGTTGTGGCTACACAAATAGGCCGCTATGTTGCACCCGATAATCACTTACCCGGCTGGCACTCACCTCAACAAGCCTGGGCGCAAACACAAGGGCAGCTCGCCTGGTATAAGGCAATGGAAGCGGCGGGGCAAATGACACAGGTTACCGATCTGCAGAGTTTAAATAATCACCTTGCTGTTTGGTGCGATGGTAAAGAAAATACTGATAAACCTATAGGCTATATCCTTAGTCTTGAGGGGGCCGATTCTATTGTTGATATAGGTTATTTGGAAGGCGCTTATGATAGTGGCTTACGGGCACTTGGCCCTGCGCATTATGGCCCGGGCAGGTATGCTAATGGTACCGATGCTACAGGTAAAATGGGGCAGAATGGACTAAACCTGCTTCGGGAGATGGAGCGCCTCAACATCATTCTTGATGCCACACATTTATGCGATGATGCCTTTTGGCAAGCTTTAGATAATTTTAACGGCCATGTTTGGGCCAGCCACAACAATTGCCGCGCACTGGTAAACCATAACCGCCAGTATAGCGATGAAATGATAAAAGCCTTGATAGACCGTGGCGCTGTAATAGGCGCGGCCCTCGATGCCTGGATGATGGTGCCCGGTTGGGTGAGGGGACAGTCAACCCCACGTCAAATGAATTGCAACCTTGAGGTAATGGCACATCATATTGATCATATTTGCCAGATAGCAGGTAATTCCCTGCATGTGGGTATGGGAACCGACCTTGACGGAGCTTTTGGCCGTGAGCAATGCCCTTACGATCTGGAAACCATTTCCGACATGCAAAAGGTACCTGCCTTATTGCAAAAACGGGGTTATACCGATGCCGACACTGATAATATGATGCATGGCAACTGGCTGCGTTTTTTAAAGAATGCCTGGAAATAAGAATATGGGTGCAGAACAGGATAGATTGAATAGTACCGGATGGAAAAAATGGGGGCCTTACGTAAGCGACCGCCAGTGGGGCACCGTTCGCGAAGATTATAGTGCCGATGGCAATGCCTGGAACTACATTTCGCATGATATTGCACGCAGCAAAGCCTATAGATGGGGCGAAGAAGGGATTGCCGGGATTTGTGATAATGAGCAGCTATTGTGCTTTTCTATAGCATTATGGAACAAGAAAGATACCATCCTTAAAGAGCGCTTTTTTGGGCTTAGCAATGCCGAGGGTAACCATGGGGAAGATGTAAAGGAATTGTATTACTACCTGGATAATACGCCTACACATTCGTACATGAAAATGCTGTACAAATACCCGCAACAGCAATTCCCATATGTGCAATTAGTTGATGAAAATAGAAAGCGCGACCGCACACAGCCCGAGTATGAGCTGATGGACACCGGCATCTTTAACAACAACGAATACTTTGATGTTTTTGTAGAGTATGCCAAGCAGGATGTTGATGATATACTGATAAAGATAACTATACACAACCGGGGCAAAGCGGCGGCAAGCTTAAACCTGCTGCCAACCGTTTGGTTCCGTAACACGTGGGATTGGGGTTATAATGATTATAAACCACAGCTATCTACCAGTGGTGATAATATTATTAAGATAGACCATAAAGAATTAGGTACGCTAAATTTGGTGACCGATGGCACACCCGAATTACTTTTTTGCGATAACCAAACCAACACCAAACGGTTTAGTAATATTGATGATGGCAACTCTTTTTACAAGGACGGCATTAACGATTATATTGTAAACGGTGGCCAAACTACTAATCCGGCTAAAACGGGTACAAAAGCTGCTTTTAATTACGACATAACCATACCTGCCGGAGAAAGCTATACCATTAAATTAAGGTTGGCAGAAAATACAGAAAACAGCTTTACGGCCTTTGACGATATTTTCGCTTCGCGATTACAGGAGGCAGATGATTTTTACGCTGCTATTCGCCCTCATGATGATAATAGCGACAAGGCAAACATACAGCGGCAGGCTTTTGCCGGGATGCTTTGGAACAAGCAATTTTATTATTACAATATTCACCAGTGGTTAAACGGCGACCCAGCCGAACCCGGGCCGCCGGTACAACGCCAACATCAGCGTAACAGTAAGTGGCAACATTTCAATAGTCAGGATATTATATCGATGCCAGATAAGTGGGAGTACCCTTGGTTTGCCGCCTGGGACCTTGCCTTTCACTGTGTGCCATTAGCTGCTGTGGATATGGCCTTTGCAAAACGGCAATTAAATCTATTAATTAAGGATTGGTATATGCACCCCAACGGACAGTTGCCTGCTTATGAATGGGATTTTAGTGATGCCAACCCACCGGTTCATGCCATGGCCACCTGGAAAATTTACCAGATTGATAAGAAAGCCAACAACGGCAAAGGGGATACCTTTTTTTTAGAGCGTATTTTTCATAAACTAATGCTAAACTTTACCTGGTGGGTAAACCGCAAAGATGAAGCCGGTAACAATGTTTTTGAAGGCGGCTTTTTAGGGATGGATAACATAGGCGTGTTTGACCGTAATACCAAATTTGCTAATGGCGCTCATTTGGAACAGGCCGATGGCACCAGCTGGATGGCCATGTACTCGTTAAACCTGTTGCGCATAGCGGCCGAGCTGGCCGAAACAAATAAAGCATATGCAGATATAGCTTCCAAGTTTTTTGAGCATTTTATTTATATATCCGCAGCCATGTCCAGCCTGGGCGAGGGGGGCACCAGTGGCTTGTGGGATGAGGAAGATGGCTTTTTTTACGACCAGCTACGTATGCCCGATGGCAGCGCGGAAAAAATGCGCATCCGCAGTATAGTGGGATTAACGCCTTTGTTTGCCACTGAAGTACTGGATGAAGTAACAATTGCCAGCAACCCAATATTTCGGGACAGGATGGATTGGTTTGCCGCCAACCGGCCAGACCTTGCGGGTTTGGTATCCCGCTGGGATGAACGCGGCGCAAACAATAAGCACCTGATAAGTTTACTACGCGGCCACCGTATGAAGGGCATCCTTAAATATATGCTTGACGAGAACGAGTTTTTAAGCGATTATGGCATCCGCTCCTTATCTAAATACCACCTTGGTAGTCCATTTAGCGCAAACATAAATGGTACCCAATTCAGCATTAAATATGTGCCTGCCGAAAGCGATAGCAATATGTTTGGCGGTAATAGCAACTGGCGCGGGCCGGTGTGGATCCCGATCAATTATCTTATTATAGAAAGCCTTAACGACTTTTACCAATATTACGGCGACGAACTTACCGTAGAGTGCCCTACAGGATCGGGCAATATGATGAACTTAAAGGAAGTCGCCAATGAGATATACCGCCGTATCTCAAAGTTATTTTTGACTGATGAAAATGGCCGCAGGCCAAGCAACGGAACTGATGATAAGGTACAAACCGATCCCTATTTTAAAGATCATATCCTTTACTACGAATACTTTGACGGCGACACAGGCCGTGGCTTAGGGGCTGCCCACCAAACCGGGTGGACGGGGCTAATAGCGAACTGCCTGTACCATTAATCGCTGTAAGAAACCATCATCGCTTTTTTTCTAACTTTAGAATAAGCTATTCCTATTAAGCCTTCATAACCTTCACGATGGCGAAATACTACAGCCTGTTTATCGGCTTTAACTTTCAGCCAGTCGGCTCTGTCTGCTTCGTTGAAGTTTGGAAAAGCATCTTCAAAGGTTTGTTTATCACTTATAGCAGGCGATTCAAAATTATCTTCATCAAAATAATGTTTGAAGATCCCGTTAATCTGTGTTGTTTGCTCACTTGCAGAGATCGAGTCAGGATCGATCAAAAGATCGATAGTAGTAAAGCGGTACTGGTATAATAAATCGCCTTTCGAATTCTTAACTTCCAGCAAACCTTTTGATGTTAAAAGGCTGTCGCCATAAACTCTAAGTGTAAAAACATCTTTATCGGTTAAGTTCGAAAAAATATGTTTTGCAGAATATTCTTTTAACAATTTGGTTGTATCAATACGGGTCGCTATATCATCTTCAGATCCCGGCTCTGGCGGAACATTAGAACTCACAACAGCATCGGTTTTAATGGTGTCTATCTTTTGGGCGTGCTGTTTACTGTCGCCACATGAGGCGAGTGCAAAAAGTAATATAAATGAAGCTATTGTGTTTTTCATGATTTAATATTGCTGTAAACAACAACCTATTTTGTGACCGATGGTTTTGTTTACAAACCAATGCGTTGTTTTGACACAATAAATTTTTTTGTTCGAATTATTTGATTTAGATTTACTTACCAAGTAAACTAAATTATAAATTAATGAATTTTAACAGGCGCAAGTTTTTGCAAAGCACGGGCACTTTAGTGCTTAGTGGTGCGGTATTATCGGGTAAAGCAGCATCTTTTTTAAATCTTAAGCACCCAATAGGCGTACAGTTATTTACGTTTTTTAACGTAATGGATGCAGACGTTAAGGGTACTTTAAGCAAGGTGGCAGCAGCAGGATATACCGAAATAGAATCGGCATTTAGTAAAAAAGGCGGCTATTATGGCTTAAAACCTAAAGAATTTAAGGCTTTGGCAAACGGGTTGGGATTAACCTGGAGATCTCACCACGTGTTGGGTGCGCCCTTTAAATTACCTGCCGGTGCAAAAATGCCTACCACGCCAGATGGTAAACCAATAGTGATACCACCAATGTTGAACCTGCAGGATAATATGCAACAATTGGTTGATGAAGCTGCAGAAGGCGGTGTAAAATTCCTGGTGTGCGCCAACACACCAACCGGCACGCCCGAGGAACTAAAAGCATCCATAGCGGTATTAAATAAAACAGGAGAGGCCGCCACCAAGGCAGGTTTAACGTTTGCCTATCATAATCATGATATGGAGTTTAAGATCCTGAGCGATGGCACCATACCATATGATCTGCTGCTTTCTGAAACTGACGCCAGGCACGTTAAAATGGAACTTGACCTTGCCTGGGCAGTTAAAGCAGGTAAAAACCCGGTAGATCTGTTTAAGGCAAACCCCGGCCGTTTCCCATTATGGCACGTTAAAGACCTTGATGCAAGCCGCGAAAATATTTTACCAGTTGGCAGCGGCACTATTGATTTTAAGCCAATATTCGCGGCGGCTAAAACCGCCGGCATGCAAAGCTTTTTTGTGGAACATGATATGCCGAAGGACCCTTTTGCAAGCATCAACAGCAGCATAAAATACATCAATAAAAATATAAATGTGTAGGTAGATAGGGTTTGTACAGGCTATTGTAAATAAGACTGTACAAACCCATCGTTATTTATGGCGCCTATCAGGGCGTTTATAACAGCTTTCTCGGGCGCGTTAGCGTCGAGGTCTTCGGCATAATCTTCCAGTTCATCAAGATAAGCTACCGCTTCTTCTTCATCTTCAAAAAGCAAAACCAAGTCACCGTTTACTTCTGTTTCCGTCCCGTTAGGCGGGCTTGGCAGGTTTGTTTGCTCGAATGTATGATAAGCTAATGTTTGAGATGGTATATCTATTTTAAGCATGGTAGTTTAATTTATATGCTTTAGCTCAACACATTAACTTAAGCTTTGGTTTTGCCCCGTTCTTTTATATAACCGGTAAAACGGATCTGCTGCCTGTTTTGGCTGATTACGCTTAAGTCGGCATTGCCGTTACTGTAAACCTGTAACGTCATTTGTGTGCCGTTACGGGTATCGTTGGTTTTAATACGGATAATATAGCTTCCATTCTTTTGAGCGGATGTATTGTAGTCAAACTTTGTTGATTTGAATTTGATGCCATTATCCTCATTATTATTATAACCGGCGCTTGAATAGGCCACACCGAAGTAAGGCAAATATGCCTCAACAGTATCAGGCATAACTGTAAGATCATACGGAGTGGTTAAATAACGCGACCCGCCGCCAAGGGGGTACATATAATTTGCCTGGAATATATACTCCTTAGCTTGTACAAGTTGTTTTACTTCCGCCGCTTTTTTGGCTTCCTTTTGAGCTTTAGCGCTCTGGGCCTTTGCCGGCACGGTTGCGGCAAAGGCAACCATTGCCACAAAAAATATTTTAATTAAAGTTTTCATTGTTAACTGCTTATATAATATAACGTTGTTTTTATTAGACTTAATATCTTCTTAGAGGTTTAATATAAATACTACGTTTGGCGGCGACTTACTGTTTGATTTATAGTGTTTCATCTTATGTTTTATAATAAGATGCAGGCAATGGAGATATTCCACAAATGAGAAGTAAAATAGTCTAGTCAGTCTGAGCCCGTCGAAAACATGGGCACTTTGCAAAATGGTTCGGAAAGCTAATGACGTATCTGATGAAAAAAAAA
The DNA here is from genome assembly GCF_042676625.1 of Mucilaginibacter lutimaris. Lineage (NCBI taxonomy): Bacteria > Pseudomonadati > Bacteroidota > Sphingobacteriia > Sphingobacteriales > Sphingobacteriaceae > Mucilaginibacter > Mucilaginibacter lutimaris. Next base: position 1,925,530 of record NZ_JBHTIA010000003.1, on the reverse strand, counting down.
GAGCCGCTCATATTTTGAGCGGCTCTTAAAGTTTATCCCCTTTAAGGGGATAGGGTTATTATATAAGGCTAACGCTGCGGTTAACAAACTCGGTAAGTTCTGCACCGGTTAGTAAGCCTTGCGATAACAATGCAAGATCAAAAGCTTGTTTGGCAAGCTTTGCCTGCACGGTTTCGTCTTCGCCCTCTAAAATGCGGCTTATGAGTTTGTGGTTACCGTTAACAATTACTTTGTAATTATCGGGCATGTTACCGTAAAAGCTCATGCCGCCGCCCATGGCTGCCATATCTTTCATACGGCGCATAAACTCGTCCATGGTAACGGTTACCGGTAATTCTTCGGGGTTTAAGCTTTCTAACTCAACGCGGTAAGCCGGTTTGTTAATAGCTTTATCGAAAATGGCTTTTATTTTGGTCGATTGCTCTTCTGTTAAAACATGCTCAGGCGCATCGTCCTTTTTGATCAATTTATCGGCAACATCGGCATCAACACGTTTAAGAGATGTTTTCTCCAATTTTTGCTCTAACTGGCTAATAAAATGGTTGTCGATAGGGGAATTCATCACCAAAACATCGTAACCCTTTTTACCAGCCGACTGTATAAACGCGTCCTGTTTCTCGGCGTCGTTGGTGTAGATGTAAACCAGCTGGCCGTCTTTGTCGGTTTGTACGCCTTCTACTTTTTCTTTGTATTCGTTTAGCGTAAAGTTTTCTTTGGCGGTGTTAGTTACCAAAACAAAATCTTTGGCTTTGTCGTAAAATTTTTCTTCGCTTACCATACCGTATTTTACAAACAGGCCAATATCGCCCCATTTTTCTTCAAAACCTTTACGGTCTGCTTTAAATAGCTCGGCAAGTTTGTCGGCTACTTTTTTAGTGATGTAGCTGTTTATCTTTTTAACGTTGCTATCAGCCTGTAAGAAGCTACGCGATACGTTCAACGGAATATCCGGCGAATCGATAACGCCATGCAGCAACATCAAAAATTCAGGAACAATGTCCTTCACCTCGTCGGTAATAAATACCTGGCGCGAGTATAGCTTGATCTTGTTGCGGGTTATCTCAAAATCATTCTTTAGCTTAGGGAAGTATAAAACACCTGTCAAGTTGAACGGATAATCAACATTCAGGTGGATCCAGAACAGCGGATCTTCGCTGTATGGATAAAGCTCTTTGTAAAACTTCAGGTAATCCTCATCTGTTAACTCATTTGGCGCTTTCGTCCAGATAGGGTTGGTATCGTTAATGATGTTATCAACCTCAACAGATTTGTATTTCGGTTTACCTTCGTCATCAACACCATCTTCTTCTTCCTGTTTAGTTGTACCAAATTTAATGGGCACAGGTAAGAATTTGGCGTATTTATCTAATATCTCTTGTAAACGGTGCTGGCTTAAGAACTCTTCCGATTCGGCGTTGATATGCAGAGTTATTTCTGTACCGCGTTCTTCCAGGCTGCCTTCGCTAATTTCAAACTCGGTGCTACCGTCGCAGATCCAGTGGGCCGGGGTAGCGCCATCCTGGTAGCTCAGGGTTTCAATTTCAACCTTATCGGCAACCATAAACGCTGAGTAAAAGCCTAAACCAAAACGACCGATGATCTCATTGGCGTCTTTAGCCTCTTTGAATTTCTCCATAAACTCGGTAGCGCCGGAGAAGGCTATTTGGTTGATGTATTTTTTTATTTCCTCGGCCGTCATACCAATACCATTATCAGAAATGGTGATGGTCTTTTTGTCGGCATCAAAGGCAACTTCAACGCGCAGTTCGCCAAGATCGCCGTTATATTGCCCTAATGATGCAAGGCGTTTGATCTTTTGGGTAGCATCAACTGCATTAGATACCAGTTCGCGCAGAAATATCTCGGTATCAGAGTATAAGAATTTTTTAATGATGGGAAAAATGTTCTCGGTATGTATCGAGATGGTTCCTTTTTCTTGCATTGTATGATATGTTTTAGTTTGAATAAATGATATGTAATGCAGATATCAATGGCCGTTCCAAAGGGTGTCTGCTTGCCAAATTGGCAGAGAGATATTGGGGAGGTAAGAGGCAGGACAGAAAGAAGTAAGAAATAAGAAACATGAGTCATTGCCAGCTTAGCGTGGCAATCCTCGATAGAAAAGCAAGCGATGTACCTATCGAAGATTGCCACGTCGCTATCACGCCTCGCAATGACGCGTTTTTATTTCGACCCCACGCTTGCCGGTGAAGAAGGTGCGGCAGGAGTAGCAGGTTGCGCCGCAGGTGCGGGTGCATTTTGGGCGAAGCGTTTGGCTATTACAGCTAATTGCTCATCATTTAGCTTTGACGTGGCTTTAAGCAACTTAGTGAAATAAGCAACTTCTTCGGCGCTTGCAGGGCAGCCTACATTATCGCCGTAGGTATCTAACGATGCACCGGCAGGGCGTACCTGGCTATCACCTAAAACTTTACCTTTTGCATCCATTATCACCCAAAACGGCAAGCCGGATTTTTCGCCTTTCAGCCTTGTCATTACCTCTAATGCACCAGGGTTTTCGAGGTTCTTCTTGGCAGGCTGCTCCATTACGTCAAGTGTGGCTATAACGTAGTTCTTGTCTATTAACGGCTTAATAGCAGCATCGGCAAGGGATGCTTCCATCTTTTTACACCAGCCGCACCATGAGGCATGGAAGATGAGCATTACTTTTTTATTTTCTTTAGCGGCTTTGGCATAAGCCTCCTTTAATACAATTTCACTTGCAGGCAAAGCGGCGGTTTGTGCAAACCCCGACTTAACCGCGAACAGCACAAATAAGATAAATAGTAATTTTTTCATGGCGATCGATTTTAAAGCAATTTACAAATTATTAGATCAAATAAAAATATACTGCTCTAAATCAGTCATTAAGCTTTAGTTATTGGCAAACTGCAATATAAACGATGCGCCCTTACCCTCAACAGATTGTGCCTGTATATTGCCTTTGTGCAGCAGCATGATCTGTTTACAAAGGCTAAGGCCAATACCGCTGCCGGTTTTGCGGGTACTAAAGAACGGGATAAAGATCTTATCCAGTAACTCGGGCGGCATACCAAGGCCATTGTCTGTTACTTTTACCAAAATGCGGTTGCTGCTTTGCGTTTCGGCAGATAAGGTGATGCGGGGTTCTTCTTTATCTTTAACAGCCTCAATGGCGTTCACCAGCAGGTTTATCATCACCTGGTCTAAAAGGTTAATATCCGCTTCTATTGACAGTGCAGGATCTCGCAAAATTATCTCCAGTTCGATATTCTTTTTCTCCAGGGTTGGGCGCATTAAGCTGGCAAGGTTCTCAAACATGTTACGTACCAATATCTTGTTCAGGTCGAGCTTGGTTATTTTATTAAGGCTGCGGTAACTTTCGGTAAACTTAAGCAAACCTTCGCTGCGGCGTTTTATGGTATCTATACCGAGGGAAATATCCTCCAGGTCATCGCTCTCGATACTGTCGGCAATTTCGGGGCTTTGCAGGCGGTTCTTTAAAGTATCTGCCAATGAGGAGATAGGGGCCACGGAGTTCATGATCTCATGGGTCATCACGTTAAGCAGCTTAGACCATGCCTTTGATTCCGTTTCGTCTAAAGCCTCGCTCACGTTTTGGAACGCTATAAGCTTATATAGCTTTTCATCGCTACGCATAATACTGGCGGTAACCAGCATTTTAACCTGCTGCTGGTCGCGGGTGATGGATAGTACCTGCGCTTCGCCTGGCTTCATTTTCACTACATCTTTGTACAAACCCGGCTCGCGCTTCTCAAGCGAATGGATAGTTTTTAAATATGGGATACTGATGAGCGATTTAAAAGCCTCATTTATCCAGGCTATCTCTCCGGTTTCTTCCTCGTACGACAGGATGCCCGTATCTACCAATTCCAGTATCTTTTGCAGGTAATGGTATTGAGTTTCGCGCTCGCGGCTAATGAGTTTAAATGTGGTATTAATATCATTAAAACCTTTGCGCAAAGGCTTTAACTCGTTTGGTGCCTTGCGCACATCGAAGTGCCGCGAAAAATCACGGTAGTGGATAGACTCCACGAACTGGTTCACCTCATCCTGCGCTTTTTTATTAAAACGTATCAGATCCAGTACCGAATAAACTACCAGTGGCACAGTAATTACGCCGTAAAGTATTTGCCCGCTGGTTGCCACTATGGTAGTAGCCAACACAGCAACAAATAGTAAAAGCACACGCAGCACCAGCCGCCATTCGTAACGGTTAAATATCATATTTACTTAATCTGCGGTATAAGGCGGTACGGGTAAGCCCCAGTTCTTTGGCGGCGCGGGTTATGTTGCCGTTGTGTTTTTCAATTACACGTAATATGGCGTTCTTCTCCAGCGTACTTAGTTGGATATTATCGTCGTCAATAATGTTTTCGCCGGGAGATTCCAGTACCGAGAATAACAGGTCATCTGCTTTTAAGAGCTGGTCATCTGCCATAATTACTGCGCGCTCAATAGTGTACTGTAACTCGCGCACGTTACCCGGGTAGCTGTAACTGCGTAATTTATTCAGGGCCGTAGCATCAAAATCAATTGCGGGCTTAAGATATTTTGTGGCGTACATTTTAGCAAAGTGCTTCGCCAGTACTACAATATCCTCGGCGCGTTTGCGCAACGGTGGCATGTTTATTTCTACCGTATTTATACGATAAATTAAATCCTTACGGAATTTATTTTCGTTGGCCAGTTCCTGTAAAGGCACATTGGTAGCACATATCAAACGGATATTAATATCAACCGGCTTGTTCGTACCCAAGCGTGTTACCTGGCGGTTTTGCAGCACGGTTAACAGTTTAGCTTGCTGCTGCAGGCTGATGTTACCAATCTCATCTAAAAACAATGTACCGCCTTCCGCTTCTTCAAAACGGCCCATGCGGTCCTCTCGGGCATCGGTATAAGCGCCTTTTTTATGGCCGAACAGTTCGCTCTCGAATAAAGAATCGGTTAATGCGCCCACATCTACCTTAACAAACGGCTTGTCGGCACGTAAAGATCGCTCGTGAATGGCCTTCGCCATCAGATCTTTACCGGTACCGTTCTCGCCTAGTATCAGTATATTGGCATCGGTAGGGGCAATCTTATTTACTTTATGGAAGATGTCTTCCATCACCTCGCTATCGCCAAGTATATTGGTTTCGCTGCTACTGCCTTTGCCCGATGCTTTTGTGCTTTTACCGGTACCGCCCTCTTTTTTATCAAGCAGATCTTTAATGGTATCTATAAGCTTCTCATTATGCCACGGCTTTACCACAAAATCGTTAGCACCCTCTTTAAGGGAACGTACGGCAAGGTCAATATCGCCGTAAGCGGTTATCATAATAACGCAAACGTTGGGCTTCCATTCTTTTATCTTACGGAGCCAGTATATACCCTCGTTACCGGTGTTTATTGCGCTGTTATAATTCATATCCAGCAACACCAGGTCAACTTCGTTCTTTTGCAAAAGCCAGTTGATGTTTTCGGGGTTCTTCTCGGTAATTATTTCTTTGGTCTCTGTTTTAAGCAATAACTTAACAGCCGTAAGCACATCTGGGTCGTCGTCAACAATTAAAACGGTTGCTTTCTTAAGTATCATTTATTGATAGTGATTTAGTTCTGTGGTTAATAGTAATACAGGTATTTATACCCGCACAATTACCCCTGCAATTTAGTTGTTTGATACGAAATATCGTACCAATTGGACTATAATAAGTATAATTTTGCTATTCAACTATGATTGGTAAACTATAAGCCGCAACGCCTAAAAAAGCATTGTATCATAACCGAACACTTGCTGTAACAGAAGCGTACGGTGCAATATTGCAATTTTAGCACAAGTTACTGTAATTCAGTATTTTAATTTGTGGCATGTGTTTTTGTATCTAATCATCAAATATTTATAAAACACAGTGGATAGAGTTATACAAAAACAGAAATGGAGCACTAAGCGCCTGATGACCATAGCCGGTATTACGGGTGTAGTAGTATTAGTTGCCGGCAGTATATTTTTTACATCGGGCAAAAGCAAATTGAATGTAGATACAGAACGTATCACCGTAAGCGAAATAAAGAAAGGCGCTTTTCAGGAGTTTATCCCTGTTAACGGCGTTGTATTACCACTTACTACCATATACCTTGATGCGGTTGAAGGTGGCCGTGTAGAAGAGAAATATGTTGAGGACGGCGCCTCACTAAAAAAAGGCGACCCTATTATCCGTTTATCAAACACCGACCTGGAGCTGAACCTTGCTAACCAGGAAACAGCAGTATACGCGGCACAAACGCAGATGCAGATCTCGCATAACAACGCGCAGCAAAATACCATTACTAAATTAAACCAAATGGCCGATGTGGATAACGCCTATAAAGAAGCAGAGCGTGTTTATACCCTCGATAAAAAGCTGCTAGACCAAAAAGCCATAGGGTTACAGGAGTTTAAAGCTGCCGAGAATGCTTATAACTACCAGTTGCGCCGCAAAAGGTTAACTACCCAGATATTAAAACAAGACACAACCTTAATACGCCAGGAAGACCAGCAGGCCAAAGAGCAATATGCCCACATGGCAAGCACCCTGCAACTGATGCGTAAAAAAGTGGCCGACTTAACCGTTCGCTCACCTATAGATGGACAATTAACATCAATGGACGCCGAGGTTGGACAGAATAAGAACAAAGGCGAGCACCTGGGCCAGATAGATGCACAGGGCGGCTTTAAAGTACAGGTTGATGTTGAGGAACATTACCTGTCGAGGATCTATAATGGCTTAATGGGCGATTTTGCCTTTGCCGGTAAAACTTATAAATTAACCATTAAAAAGGTGTTTACACAGGTTACCAGCGGCCGTTTCAAGGTAGATATGCAGTTTGTAGGCGAAGTGCCTAAAGGCATCCGTAAAGGCCAAACCTTACAAATACGCCTGGCTTTGAGCGACGAAACTACAGCTACATTAGTACCTAAAGGCGGTTTTTACCAGCAAACAGGTGGTAACTGGATCTTTAAGGTGAGCGAGGATGGTAAAACAGCCTACAAAACCGACATCCAGATAGGACGCCAAAACCCTGATTATTACGAAGTATTACAAGGTTTGAAACCAGGCGACAAGGTAATTACATCAAGCTACGAGAATTATGGCGACATACAGGAGCTTGTACTTAAAAAGTAGCGAAACACTGTAACCTTATGTAACGGGATGCGTCTTGTAGATAGGTAGATAAGAAATTAAAATATAAAAACATAAATCACAATTAAACAAAATGCAGTTGCGCGCAGGCGTTGCTGCTGGGGAGGCCAAATGATAAAAATTACAAATCTTGAAAAATTCTACCGTACCGAAGAGGTAGAAACTATTGCACTGAACAAGCTATCGATGCATGTTGATACCGGCGAGTTTGTGGCCATTATGGGCCCGTCTGGTTGTGGTAAATCAACCTTGCTAAATATTTTGGGTATGCTTGATGACCCGGATGAAGGCAGTTACATTTTTAACGACATTGAAGTAGCTCATTTTAATGAACGTAAACGTGCCGACCTGCGCAAACACAACATTGGTTTCGTTTTCCAGAGCTTTAACCTAATTGATGAGTTAACAGTATTTGAAAACGTTGAATTGCCTTTGATTTATACCGGCGTAAGCGCTGCAGAGCGTGTTAAAAGGGTAGAAGAGGTGCTTGACAAAATGCAGATCATGCATCGCCGTAACCACTACCCGCAGCAGTTATCGGGTGGTCAGCAACAGCGTGTGGCTATTGCCCGTGCGGTTGTAAACAAACCTAAACTGATACTTGCCGATGAGCCCACAGGTAACCTGGATAGCAGCAACGGTAACGATGTAATGGAATTGCTAACCGATTTGAATGAACAAGGTACTACCATTATAATGGTTACCCACTCCGAGCATGATGCCCGTTACAGCCACCGTATCATCCGCCTGTTGGATGGCCAAACTGTGATGGAAAACATCATGGTATAATAACGCCCGATCTTAGTTTAATTTAATATAGTTAAGTGTGCCTCCTGTCTGCCTCTCCGCGCCCTAAACGCGGAGGGGTTGCTTGAGAATTGCCTTAAAAAAGCCCCTTAATGCAATAGATATACTTATGGTTTGGTGGTAATAATTACTACAAAATTTAACATTACCAATTATGTTTAAAAACTACATAAAAACCGCATACCGCAGCCTTTATAAAAATAAAGGCTTTACTGCCATAAATATATTGGGTTTAGCATTAGGGCTTGCCACTTGCCTGTTAATTGTATTTTATGTTGTTGACGAATTAAGTTACGACCGCTATAACACCAAAGCCAGCCGCATTTTTCGCGTAAATGAGGACCTTAAGCTGGGCGAGAACAATGTGCAATATGCCGTTGCCATGCCGCCTTTGGCTAAAACATTAAAAGCAGAATACCCATACGTGGAAGATGCCACCCGGATAAAGGCTGCCGGTACTACTCATGTTAAAAAAGGCAGCATTAATATTGTAGAAAATAAGGTTGGGTTTGTTGATGCCAACATATTTAATGTTTTTACGCTGCCGATGATTGATGGCGACCCTAAAACCGCCCTACTCGAGCCTAATACCGTTGTAATTACCGAAAGCACCGCTAAAAAATATTTTAACACCGTTAACGCCGTTGGCAAAGCTATTGTCTTTAACGATAAAGAAAATTTTAAAGTAACCGGTGTTGTTAAAGACCTCCCCAAACAATCACATTTTAATTTCGACTTTTTTGTATCGCTGGAATCTTTCCCCGATAGCCGTTCTAACGAATGGTTACGTAGTGATTTTAGTACCTATGTGCTGCTTAAAGATGCTAAGGATAGCAAGAAGTTAACTGCAAGCTTCCCGGCATTTTTGCAAAAGTTTAGCGGAGCGCAAATGCAATCTGAGCTTGGCATGAGTATAGCACAATTTGAAAAAAGCGGCAGTCACTTTAAATTATACTTGACAGCACTTACTGATATTCACCTGACATCGAATTTAACAGGTGAATTAAGCGCAAACAGCAGTTCTCAATACATCTACATATTTTCAGCTATAGCGGTATTTATACTGCTGATAGCATGTGTAAACTTCATGAACCTAAGCACAGCGCGTTCGTCAAACCGTGCCCGCGAGGTCGGGGTACGGAAGGTGATGGGATCATCGCGCAAGGACCTTATCTTCCAATTCCTTGCCGAATCTATCATGATCACCCTGGTGGCTACAGTTATTGCTATCACAGCGGCGGCGATGTTACTCCCGGCATTCAACCAGCTATCGGGCAAAGAGATAGTGCTTACCGTGGATACCTTGAAATGGATGATGCCATCATTATTGGCTATTGTATTGATCATCGGTTCGTTGGCGGGTTCGTATCCTGCGTTCTTTTTATCCGCTTTTCAGCCGATAGACGTATTGAAAGGCAAGCTTGCTACCGGGTTTAAAGGCGGCGGCTTACGTAGCTTTTTGGTCGTGTTCCAGTTCTTCGTGTCGATACTGTTAATAATCGGCACATTGGTAATTTATAATCAGTTAAACTTTATCCAAACCAAAAATTTGGGTTATAACCGTAACCAGGTGCTTGTGGTAAAAAACTTGGGCGAATTAAATCAGCAAGCCAAAGTTTTTAAACAGGAACTTACTGAACTGCCCGGTATAAAAGAAGCCACCATGACGGGCTTTTTACCTACTAACGGCTGGCGCAATACACGTATTTATTTTAAAGACACCAATTTTGATCAAAAAAAATCTTTATTCCCACAAAGTTGGGAGGTAGATGCTGATTATATCCCAACCATGGATATGAAGATTGTTAAAGGCCGTAACTTTTCAAACGAAATGATAACCGATTCTACTGCTGTTATTATTAATGAGGCTGCCGCAAAATTCCTTGGATTTGCTGATCCGATAAACAAGTCTATTTACCAATCAAAAGGTGGCGAACGGAAGGGCAGTACTCCAAACATCAGAGAGTGTCGTATTATTGGTGTTGTAAAAGATTTCCACTTCAATTCGCTGCGCGAAAAAATAGAGCCCATTGTATTAACCTATGGCCAAAATAATGGCGCGTTGGCAATTCGTGTAAGTACATCAAACATTACCGGCTTAATGGCGCAGATAAAAGATAAATGGAACAGCCTGTCGCCGGGCGTACAGATCGATTACTCTTTCATGGATCAGGATTTTGACGCGTCCTACCGGTCCGAGCAACGCATTGGTACCATCTTCGTCATATTTACATCGCTGGCTATCATTATAGCCTGCCTGGGCTTATTTGGACTGGCCGCTTACGCCGCGGAACAACGCACCAAAGAAATTGGCATCCGGAAAGTATTGGGTGCCGATGTAAGTGTGATAGTTGCTATGCTTTCAAAAGATTTCATCAAATTGGTTTGTATTGCCATTATAACCGCGTCGCCATTGGCCTGGTATGTAATGAATAAATGGCTGCAGGATTTTGCTTACCGCGTAACTATCCATTGGTGGGTAATAGCGGCTGCAGGTGTTGGGGCATTATTAATAGCATTTGTAACCATCAGTTTTCAATCGGTTAAGGCAGCGCTGGCAAATCCGGTTGATAGTTTAAAAAATGAATGACAGCGCTTGGAGATTTGTTGATCAGATATTAGGACTTGTTAATTAGAAAGTATAGGTTTTAGTATTACCCGTTTAAGAATTAGAGTTTGGAATTTTAATAACCATTATGTTTAAAAATTATTTAAAAGTTACCTGGCGTAACCTGTTAAAAAACAAAGCTTTTACCGGTATAAACATAGCGGGGCTTGCGGTTGGCATGGCCAGCGCGGCATTGATATTGTTTTGGGTACAAAACGAGGTGAGTTACGATCAGTTTCACGCCAATAAGGGCCGCATTTACCAGATGTATAACCGGTCTTTTTTTGATGGTAAGCTCATTTGCTGGGGTACAACGCCTAAACCTATGACCAAGGCATTAAAAATGGAGTACCCACAGATAGAGAAGGCTACACATTACGACAATGCCAACTACCTGTTTACAGTGGGTGATAAACATTTATCGCTGCAAGGCGAACATGTGGATCCCGATTTTCTGAATATATTCAGTTTTCCGCTGGTAAAGGGCAACGCCAATGTTGCTTTGAATAATATGAAAAATATTATCATCACAGAGAAAACGGCCAAAAAACTCTTTGGTGATGCCGACCCTATGGGAAAGTCCATCAAGATAGACAGTGTTGACTATTTCACTGTAACCGGTGTAATGAAGGACCTGCCAAACAATACCCGCTTTAGTTTTGAATACCTGATGCCGTGGACCTACTGGGAAAAATTAAACCAGGGCGAAGACAAAAATTGGGGCAACAACTCGGTGCAAACCTATGTGATGCTGAAGCCCGGCGTTACCGAAGCTTATGCCAATAAGCAGGTAAAAAACATTACCCGTACACATTCCGAAATTAAGGATATTGATGTGTTTATGCATCCTATTACCAAATGGAGGTTATATTCTAAATATGAGAATGGTAAAATAGTAGGAGGAAGGATAACCATCATCAGGCTATTTAGCATTATTGCAGGTTTTATATTATTGATAGCCTGTATCAACTTTATGAATTTAAGCACCGCCCGCAGCGAGAAACGGGCTAACGAGGTGGGTATCCGTAAAGTGGTTGGCGCCTCAAAAACAAGCCTGGTAGCGCAGTTCCTGGGCGAATCTATCATGATCGCGTTAATATCCGGCATAGTGGCGTTAGTTATTATTGAACTTAGCCTGCCATCATTTAATCTACTTACCGAGAAGCAGTTGTACATTCCTTTTTCAAACCCGGTTTTTTGGCTTTTAGTATTGGGCTTTATATTGTTTACAGGAATAGTATCCGGCAGTTACCCCGCGTTATACCTGTCATCGTTTGCCCCGGTAAAGGTTTTAAAAGGCACATTTAAAGCAGCAAGGGCGGTGTTCTCGCCGCGCAAGATCCTGGTGGTAACACAGTTTACGTTTGCCATTGTGCTCATCATCTCTACCATCATTGTAAAACAACAGCTGGACTACGCCCAAAACCGAGATCTGGGGTATAAAAAAGATGCTTTGGTGTACACCTTTATGTCGGGCAATATTACCAAAAACTACAACCTTATCCGCAACGAACTTTTAACAAGCGGGGCAGTTACGGGAGTGGTTAAAACAAGCGCGCCCATGACGGAAGGCTGGAGCGATAGCTGGGACTACAGCTGGCAAGGCAAGCCGGACGGCGCCAAGCTTGATTTTAACATGTTTAACGTTGATGCCGGCTTTGTGAAAACCATGAATCTTAAACTTTTGGCAGGCAGGGATATTGATATTAAAACATATCCGTCGGACTCTACAGCCATTCTGCTTAACGAAGCCGCTGTTAAAACAATGGGCTTTAAAGACCCCATCGGGCAAATAGTTGTTAATGGTAAAACGCAGTTAAAAGTGGTTGGTGTGATCAAAGATTTCATCCTGCAATCGCCATATGAGCCGGTAAGGCCAATGATAGTACAGGGGCCTAAATACTGGTTCAGCGTTATCCATTATAAACTAAACCCGCAGCACAGCACTACCGAAAACCTGAAAACGGTAGAAGCCATCTTCAAAAAATACAATTCGGAGTACCCGTTCGATTATCATTTTGTTGATGACGAATACGCCAAAAAATTTGCCGACGAGCAACGCATTGGCACGCTTGCTACTTTGTTTGCCGGTTTAACCATTTTTATATCGTGCCTTGGCTTATTTGGCCTGGCTACCTATATGGCACAAAACCGCATTAAGGAGATTGGTGTCCGCAAGGTATTGGGTGCATCTGTTATGGGTGTAACCACCATGCTTTCTAAAGATTTCCTGGCGTTGGTAGGTATTTCTTTCCTGATTGCTACACCGGTAGCATGGTACTTTATGCACCAGTGGCTACAGGGGTATTCATATAGGGTAAACATCAGCATATGGGTGTTTACTATAGCCGCATTTGTAACAACGCTTATATCAATTATAACGGTAAGTTTCCAGGCTGTTAAGGCTGCTTTGGCCAACCCGGTTAAAAGTTTGAGGAGTGAGTAGTAGTGATTGGAGAGTGGTTGATTAGAGATTATGTTTATTATTAGTGATTTTACGAATTACTGATTTAGTGATTTCTTTAGAATTTAGTGTTTAGCATTTAGAATTTTCAATAGCATGTTTAAAAATTATCTGAAAATCGCCCTTCGAAACCTTCAAAAGCAAAAGCTTTACAGTTTAATAAACATAAGCGGGCTTGCTGTAGGTTTGGCCGTATGCATGATGATAATGCTATACGTAACGCACGAACTTACCTACGACCGTTTCCATAAGGAAGCGAAACGGATCTATAAACTACAGGCCAGTGTAAAAATTGGTGGCAACACCATGAGCATGAACTATATGAGCTATGCTTCGGGCCCGTTGGTTAAACAGAGCCAGCCCGGGGTGGAGGGTTATATGCGTACCTTAGATTATTTTAAACCTGTTGTAGTTAGTACACCCGCTAAACCCGATCATAAATTTACTGAAGACAAGCTGGTTTTTGCCGACCCAACATTCTTTAACTTTTTCACTTTCAAAGTCATATCAGGCACTAACTCAAGCATATTAGATAAACCTTTTACGGTGGTAATATCGCAGGACATGGCAAAAAAATATTTTGGCGATGCCGATCCTGTTGGCAAAACCATTCGCCTTAAAACCGATAGCGCGTACCTGTACCAGGTTACCGGCGTTGCAGAGAACGCGCCGTCAAACTCTTCCATCAGTTATAATTTTGTGGCTTCTGCAAGCAGTTTGCTGGCCATGAAAGAGGCTAAAAACTATACAGGCGAGCAAAGCATATCGTCGGGCTCCTTTAACCTGTTCTTATTGCTGAAAAACGCCGCCGATACAGCGGGTACGCGTAAAAGCCTGCAGGCAATGGCCAATAAAAACAAGGATGATTTTGAAACGCATTATAAGCTGTCATCCCTTACCAGCCTGCACCTTGACAACAACTTCGGCGATTTCTCTAACCTAAAATATTTAAAAATATTCCCCTTGGTTGCCGTATTGATATTGCTGCTTGCCCTGGTAAATTATATGAGTTTGACCACTGCACGTGCAACTCTAAGGGCCAAAGAAGTGGGCGTAAGGAAGGTATCTGGCGCAAGCCGTAAAACTATTGCCGCCCAGTTTTATGTAGAAACCGGTTTGTTTACCGTACTGTCGTTTGGGTTGGGGTATGTGCTTTGTTACGCATTTAAACCCTGGTTCCTGAATGTGCTGCAACTTAAGATAGATAACTCATTTCTTTATAACCCACAGGTGCTGTTGCTTTTATTTGGATTGCTGCTATTAACAGCTTTTATAGCCGGCATTTATCCGTCAATAGTTTTATCATCATTTAAACCTGTTATTACGCTGAAGGGAAAAATGAGCAGGCAGGCCGGTGGTATAACCGTACGCAAGGTATTTACAACTCTACAGTTTAGCATTGCTGTCGGCCTTATCATTTGCGGTGTGGTTATCGACAGACAATTATACTACTTAAGGCATGCCGACACAGGCCTTAACCGCGAGAATGTAGTAATGATCCCCGTTGGCAATAGCATAGGCAAAAACTACCCGGCATTTAATAAAGATGTTAGGGCGTTGGCCGGTATAAGCACCGTAGCCACATCGCGTTATGCCATGTACGGTGGTTTTGATATGTTTTTTGTTGAAGGCAAAACCAAAGGCGAGAGTACAGCGCTGGCATCATTATCTGTTGATGATAAGTTTATTAACACGCTTGGGCTGGAGTGGAAATTTGAACCTGCCCCAAATACGCAGCTGGCGGGCCGTAATAAAATTATAATAAATGAGACCGCCATTAAAGAGCTTAAACTACCCGCTAATCCTGTAGGGAGTATTGTAGATGCCGGTAACCAGAAGCTGGAAGTGGCGGGTGTTGTCAAAAATTTCAATTTCAGTTCGATGGAAAGCACAATTGGCCCGCTAAGCTTAGCTATAGCTGCTGATACCACACAGTTTTGGGGCCACATAAGCTGCAATCTTTTCGCCCGGATAAAGCCGCATACTAATATACCATCAATGATAGGGGCTATACAGGCCATTTACAAAAAGTACGACCAGGAAACGCCCTTTAGCTATACGTTTATGGATGATGCCTTTGATAAGCAATATAAAGCCGAAGACAGGCTGGCATCCATATTCGGCACTTTTACCTACATCACCATATTGCTGGCTACGCTTGGTTTATTTGGCTTAGCAGCATTCACAATTGAACAACGCAACAAAGAGATAGGTATCCGCAAGATATTAGGTGCAAGCATGGCCACCATAACCACTTTGTTATCTACAGGTTTTATAAAGCTTATTGTGCTCTCGGTAGTAATAGCATCGCCTATAGCCTGGTATGCTATGTATAACTGGCTGCAAAACTTCGCTTACCGCATTGCTGTGCCGTGGTGGGTATTTGCATTTGCAGGTGCGCTGGCGCTAATAACAGCCATAGTAACGATAAGCTATCATGCTTTAAAGGCGGCCCTGGCCAATCCGGTTGAGAGCCTGCGATCGGAGTAGTTGTAAAATATAAGGTAAAAAAGTAGCACGTTTAATAATAAAATCAAACACCATGATAAGGAACTATATTAAAACCGCCTGGCGTAACATCTTACAAAACAAGTTTTACGCTGCTATAAACGTAACAGGTTTAACAATAGGCCTTGTTGTGGGCCTGTTTATGCTGCTTTGGGTGCAGGATGAATTAAGTTTCGATAAAAACAACTCTAATGCACCCAGTATTTATAAAATAGGCATTGTTGGGGGTACAGGTATAAGCAAACAGATCTTTAATAATATTATTGGGCCGGTAGCTACTTTTGCCAAAAACGAAATACCCGAGGTTAAGGATGCCGTCCGCATTATGTCGGTTGGCGACGCGCCGTTTAAATATAAGGACAAAGTGTTTTATGAACAAAATTTTGCTTTTGTAGACCCCTCGTATTTTAGTGTATTTGATTTTAACCTGATAAAGGGAGATACACGCAACCCCTTCCCGGATAATAACTCGGTAGTTATAACTGAAAGTACAGCCAAAAAATTTTTCGGTAACGAAGACCCTATAGGTAAAGTAGTTATTACGGGACAGGACGAGCAGAATAAAGTAACAGGAGTGATACCGGATTACCCGGCTAACTCAAGCTTTCAGTACCATGTAATGTTGCCGATATCGCGTTTTAACTACCTTGCCTACGTAAAAAGTAAAACCAGTTACGATAACAAAAATGTTGTACCATCTATAGACGCCGACTGGTCGGCCTTTAGGTTTCAAACCTTCCTGTTACTAAAGAACAACAACGTAAATACCGCCCTGCTCGAAAAGAAATTGCAGGCTATACACGAACGCCAAAAGCCCGAGGATGCGCCGGTGCCATACCTTGCCCAGCCTTTGCTAAAAATGCACCTGTATAAAGCAGATGGCACAGACGCGGGAATGTCAACAGTGAGCACATTTGCCATCGTAGCTTTAATGATCCTCATTATTGCCTGCATCAACTACGTAAACCTTTCAACAGCCCGTTCTATGCTGCGTGCCAAAGAAGTAAGTATGCGCAAAATAATAGGGGCCGGCAAGTTCCAGCTGTTTATGCAGTTTATGGTAGAAACGGCTTTGCTATTTCTCATCGCGTCTGTTTTTGCCTTTTTATTGATGGTTTTACTATTACCTGAGTTTAACCAGTTTTCGGGCAAGCAAATTGTATTAAGTTTATCTAACTATAACATCTGGCTTTGCATTATTTTAACATTGATAGGTACTCTTACAGCATCAAGCATTTATCCGGCTTTATTGCTGTCGTCCTTTGAACCGTTAAAAGCGTTAAAGGGTAAGATCTCGGCGAGCATTGGCAACGTGGCATTCAGGCGGGTACTTGTTGTATTACAATTCTCTGCATCAATAGTACTTATTGTGGGCACGCTGGTAATTGGTAACCAGTTAAGATATATCCGTAATAAAAACCTGGGGTACGATAAAGAGAACGTGTTCTCCTTTAACATGCGTACCGATATGCAAAAGCATTATGACGTGGTTAAAACCGACCTGTTGAAAAACCCCGCGGTTTTATCTGTTACCCGCGCCGGCGCCAATATCATAGAAAGCGGCAGTTCTACAGGTGATAACGACTGGGACGGTAAACCCAAAAACTCTAACATGTGGTTCGCCCAGATCTATTCTGATAAGGATTTTATACCATTCTTTAAAGTAAAGATGCTGGAGGGGGCAAACTTTACAGGCGCCGTGGCTGATTCGGCCCACTTTATTATTAATGAGACCGCTGTTAAAGAAATGGGCCTTACTAACCCCATAGGTAAGCGCCTGCGCATACAAACCCGTAACGGCACCATTATAGGCGTGGTTAAGGATTTCCATTTTAATACTATTCATAAAAAGATAGAACCCGCTGTATTTCAATACCAGCCAGATTACTCGTGGAGGGTTTATGTAAAAACCACCGGCCGCGACGCGCAAAAAGCTATAGCAGCCGCATTATCCTCATGGAAACAGTACAATAGCGATATACCATTTAACTATGCTTTTTTAGACGATACCTATACTAAGTTATACACCATGGAACAAAAGCAGGGTGCGTTATTTAACCTGTTTGCCACCATTGCCATTGTAATATCATGTCTGGGATTATTTGGCCTTGCCACTTACTCGGCGCAGGTAAAAACAAGGGAAATTGGTATCCGTAAGGTGCTTGGCGCCAGCGTAACCAAAATAATTGGCCTGCTGGCAACAGAGTTTATGGTGCTTATTATAGTTGCCATTGTAATAGCCATGCCAATTGCCTGGTTTGCCATGAATAGCTGGCTGCAGGATTTTGCCTATAAAATTAATATCGGCTGGGTAGTTTTCCTGTTCGCCGGAGGTGGAGCATCCGTCATAGCGCTGTTAACCATCAGCATACAATCTGTAAAGGCAGCAATGGCTAACCCGGTAAAAAGTTTAAGAAGCGAATAATTCAATTAGTGATTTACCGAATTATTGAATTAGTGATTTTCTTTTTTAGAGTTTAGGATTTAGCTTTTAGAATTTAAAAACATGTTAAAAAACCACTTTAAAACCGCGTGGAGAAATTTTTGGAAACACAGGGCAACCGGCTTTATTAATATTGCCGGTTTATCTGTTGGTATGGCTGCCGCCGTATTCATTTTTATATGGGTACAAAACGAGTATAATTTTGATAAGGATGTGCCCTATGGAGAAAACATATACCGCGTTAAAGATTATTTGGCGATAGATAAAACCAGTACCTGGATCTGGGAAAGCTCGCCATATATGCTGGGCGAAGAAGCTAAAAAACAAATGCCGGAAGTTGAAGGCCTTACCCGTTTACAAGCCGTAAACTATGCACCGCTTCAGCTTAACATTCGCGGGGAGTTTTTCCCCGAAACTGCCGCCGCTTATGTAGATAACGATTGGTTCGATATGTTTAAAAGCAAGTTTATAAGCGGCAACGCCATTGCTTTTAAGCAAAATCCGCACAGTATCATTCTATCGGCAAGCAAGGCTAAAAAGTACTTTGCTAATGAAGACGCCATTGGAAAAACGATCCGGATAGATAGTAACGAATACCAGGTGCAGGCTGTAGTGAAAGACGCCCCTGCAAACTCCAGTTTTAAGTATGATGTATTTATCCCCATTGCTGCAAGGCATACCGATATTAAGCAAAAGGAAAACGAAATGCAATGGGGCAATTTTTATTACCTCACGTTTTTAAAGCTTAAAACCGGTACCGATCTTAAAAGTACGTCTACCAAACTACAAAGTATACTTGACAAACATCGCGATCAAAAGAATCTTAAGATAGGTTTAATTAAGCTTGCCGATATCCACTTTGAAAATGATCTGCAAAATTCCAGCATCATCCATGGCGATAAAAAGGTAGTGATGATATTTGTGATACTCGGCATACTGTTGTTGGTAATAGCATGTATAAACTATGTAAATCTCACCACCGCAAGGGCCAGCCTGCGCGCGAAAGAGGTGAGTATAAAGAAAATAGTTGGGGCGGGCAGGGGCAATCTCTTCGCCCAGTTTACAGCAGAATCGGCTTTGATAAGTTTTTTTGCACTTGCGTTAACTATATTTATTATAGCAACCCTAATGCCTGCCTTTAATAGTTTTACCGAACGCAATTTTTCACTTTCAGAAGATTCGGGATACTTGTGGCTAATCATGATAGGTACACTATTGGTAACCATTATTTTAAATAGTGTGTACCCGGCTTTATTGCTATCGTCATTTAAACCTTTAAATACATTTAGAGGCGCAAGCGTGTTAAAAATGAACGATGCTACACTGCGTAAGGGCTTAGTTGTATTGCAGTTCACCTTTTCTATATTTTTAATAGTAGGTGTAATAACCATTTATCGTCAACTGGCATTTATCCGTTCACAAAACCCGGGATACAACCGCTCCCAATTAATGTCGTTTAATGTGCCCTGGGAAGCATTTGATAAATTAGATGATAATGCCAAGGGGGCTATAAAAGCAACCATTAAACAAAGTTTATTACAGCAGCCACCCATTCAGGCGGTGTCGTTAATAGGTGTAAGCTCAATTCAAAATAATGAAAACTACTCTTCGGGAGGAGCCGACTGGGATGGTCGCGCTAAAGATTTTGCCCCGGCTGTATCCTATTTCACCGTTGATGCAGATTATAATAAATTAGTTAAACTGCAATTTATTACCGGCAGGTGGTTTACAGAGGGTAAAAGCGATGAACGTAATTGTATCCTCAACGAAACTGCTGTTAAAGAATTTAACTTACACAAGCCTTATGTAGGCCAGCGTTTTGTATCCAATGGTGATACAGGCGTAGTAATTGGAGTTGTTAAAGACTTTAATTACCGCAGCATGCACGATAAGATAGGGGCGGTTGCATTTAAGCCTAACAATAGTTACAATACTAACTACCTTATAAAAGTTGCGCCCAATAAGCAAGCCCAAGCCGTAAAAGCGGCTGAGGCCATATGGAAACAAAATTTCCCCGGCGAGCCATTTACTTATAACTTCCTCGATCAGGAATTTGATAAGATCTATCGTAACGATGCACGCTCATCGGGCCTTATGTCGGTATTTGCTTTGGTTGCAGTTGTAATATCGTGCCTCGGTTTATTTGGCTTAGCCGCCTTTACAGCAGAGCAGAGAGGTAAAGAAATAGGCATTCGCAAAGTATTAGGCGCTACGGTAACCGGTATAGTATCCCTTATTTCGGTGGATTTTATCGTACTGGTAATTATAGCGCTTGTAATTGCATCGCCACTGGCATGGTGGCTCATGAATATGTGGTTGCAAAACTTTGCCTACAGGATTGAAATGCAATGGTGGATCTTCCTGTTGGCGGGCGTTATTGCAGTATTAATAGCTTTTGCAACCATCAGCTTCCAGGCTATAAAGGCAGCGGTAGCTAACCCGGTAAAAAGTTTGCGCTCTGAGTAGAGATCAGAGCACAGAGATTGAAGATTAGAGATTAAAAAACGTATGAATCATCTAATCACTAATTAAATCTCCCGCACATAGCTGTATCATTACCGAACACCCTGTGTTACAGATACGTACGTACTGCCACGTATATAATTAGCTTAATTTATTGATAATTAAGCCATTATATATGTGGCATTTTATTTAAGTTTATATTGATCAAACAACACTGCCATGATCAGGAACTACTTTAAAATTGCGTGGAGAAACCTCCAAAAACATAAAGCTTTCTCTTTCATAAACATATTTGGCCTGGCTATGGGTATAGCCGCTTTTTGGCTGATAACACTTTATGTTACAGATGAATGGAGTTACGACCGTTATAACACCAAAGCCGACCGCATTTTTCGAGTTGTACAGCACGGGCAGTGGAACGGCGGCAAGTTTGATATAGCCGTAACCTCGCCACCTTTTGCCCCGACTTTAAAAGCCGAGTACCCGCAGGTTGAAGATGCCGTACGGATAGATGCCGAAGGTGGTGGTAAAATTACCTATGGCGATAAAACCATAAACGAAGGCAGCATGTTGCTTACCGATAACAGCTTCTTCAATATTTTCACCCACCGGTTTATTTATGGCGATGCAAAGGATGCCTTATCAAAACCACAAACCATTGTGCTTACAAAAACCCTCGCCGAAAACTTGTTTGGCGATGCATCTACAGCGCTTAACGAAACCATTGATATTGATGGCCAGCCCACTAACGTTACCGGCGTAATTGCGGATGTACCCGTAAACGCCCACTTTACATTTAAGGCCTTACGCGCCCTGCCTGCCAATTATACCGGTGGCGACGCAAATTGGGGTAACTCGGGTATCTACACCTATTTGCTGTTAAAACAGCATAACGATTATAAACAATTAGAGGCAGCATCCGACGCGTTTTTTATTAAGCACCTTAAAGCAGGCTTAGGCTCCATG
Source organism: Mucilaginibacter lutimaris (assembly GCF_042676625.1). Classification (NCBI taxonomy): domain Bacteria; kingdom Pseudomonadati; phylum Bacteroidota; class Sphingobacteriia; order Sphingobacteriales; family Sphingobacteriaceae; genus Mucilaginibacter; species Mucilaginibacter lutimaris. The sequence goes on along the minus strand of NZ_JBHTIA010000003.1, from coordinate 1,904,108 downwards.
AAATTCACCATGCAACTGCAGCCATTAACTGATATTCACCTGCGCTCTAACCTAAGCTATGAACTGGGATCTAATGGTAACATCACTTACGTTTATGTGTTTAGCATAACCGCCTTGCTGATATTGGTTATCGCTATTATAAATTACGTAAACCTAACTACGGCAAGGTCGTCTATTCGTGTAAAAGAAATTGGCGTACGCAAGGTTATTGGGTCCGACAGGAAACAGCTTATGGTCATGTTCTTTGCGGAATGTATCTTGTTAACGTTTATCGCTACCCTAATAGCGGCAGCCATTATTCAATTCGCGCTACCGTATTTTAACCAGCTATCTGGCAAAAACCTGGTACTTCTACAGTTTGGCGCTACAAAAACCATCGCCGCATTTATGGGCTTTAGCTTGGTGGCCGGGGTGTTAAGCGGTATTTACCCGGCTTTATTCCTGTCGGGATTTAAAACAATATCGGCTATGAAGGGGCAGTTGGGCAACCAGCTTTCTACCATTCTATTCAGGAAATCATTAGTGGTGTTTCAGTTTGTAATTACCATTGTGATGATAGCCGGCTCGTGCATTATTTACCAGCAATTAAATTATTTCCAAAAACGCGATTTGGGCTTTAATAAGGCACAAACGCTGACATTCCATATCAATAGCCGCGAAGTAAGAGGTAAGGCCGACGCTTTAAAACAACAGCTGTTATTAAACCCGGCCATTGAAGCGGTTGGCATAGCCGGCAACCCTATAGGTAATAACAACATTGGCGGCGGCGATTTTAACCTTGGGCCGGATGGCAAAGCCAATGCCGAAACTAAAATTGTGCAGAACCTGCAAATTGATGAAGATTTTATTCCTACGCTTCAAATAAGAATGGCCGCCGGCCGTAATTTCTCCAAAAATATTACCAGCGATGTTACCGACGCCATATTGGTGAACGAAACCCTTGTAAAAGAGCTGGGTTGGAAAGATGCAGTGGGTAAACGTGTACGCACAGGTGTAGATGAAAAGGGAAAGATTATTGAACAAACAATAGTGGGTGTGGTGAAAGATTTTAACACTTATTCGCTACAGCACAAAATTGCGCCCATGACCATGACGCTGCCTGCCGAAGCAAAGGATAAAGACAATTTGTACATCCGCATAAGCAGGGGCAACGTACAGGCATCGCTGGATTACATCGCCAAAGTGTACAGTACATTTGATATTGAGAACAAAGCTGAGTTTCATTTCCTCGATCAAAATTTTGCAGCGCAGTATCAAACAGAACAAAAACAGGGCACCATCCTGCTCATCTTCACTATACTGGCTATCAGCATTGCCTGCCTTGGCTTATTTGGACTTGTAACCTTTACTGCCGAGCAAAGGGTAAAAGAAATAGGCATCCGCAAGGTGCTTGGCGCAAGTGTCGTGAGCATTGTAAACCTGCTGTCAACAGACCTGATGAAGCTGGTAATTATAGCAACCCTTATAGCTTGCCCTATAGCCTGGTTTGCCATGGATATATGGCTGCAGGATTTCGCTTATAAAATAAACATCAGCTGGTGGGTATTCATACTGGCGGGTACAGGCGCCGCAGTGGTGGCGTTTGCCACAGTGGGCACCCAGGCTGTAAAAGCGGCGCTTAATAACCCGGTAAAAAGTCTAAGGTCGGAATAAAGGTCAGTTCATAGGTAATAGTTTATGGTTAATTGCAGAAAAAAGTCTAAAAACTTTCGTCAATCAACTATGAACCATCCACTATGAACTTTTTCCGCTAACTCATGCAACCAATACCACAATAAAGTAGTCTTACAGATATTAACTTAAACACATTATGAAAAAGTATTTCCTTTTTTTACTTATGGCGTCGTCTGTTTACCTTTCATCGGCACAGGATAACAAAACGCCATATTATACCCGTTCGTTAGCAAATGACGGTATTAAACGCGTATTTTTAAATACCAGTGGTGGTAGCATCAGCGTAAGCGGCGCCGGAGACCAGCAGCCACATATTGATGTTTATGTAACCGGCAACAGGATAGGGCAGTTAAGCAAGGAAGAAATTAAAAAACGCCTTGAAGAAAACTACATCCTTGATATTGATATACATGATGGCGAGCTACACGCTACAGCCAAAAGCCGCCGTAATTTTAACTGGGGTAATAAATCGTTAAGTATTGGCTTTAAAGTTTATGTAAACAACCAAACAGCTACTGCGCTTAACACCAGCGGTGGCAGCATCCACCTGGATAACCTTACCGGCGCGCAAACGTTTGAAACAAGTGGCGGCAGTATTAGTGTAGATAAAGTTAACGGCGTAATTAAAGGCGAAACCAGCGGCGGCAGCATACATGTGTCGAATGCAAAGCCTTCTATCGATCTGGAAACCAGTGGCGGCAGCATCACCGCGGATAATTGCAGCGGCAAGATCCGTTTAGAAACCAGCGGCGGCTCATTAAATCTTGTAGACCTTAAAGGTACCATTGATGCCAGAACGAGTGGTGGCAGCGTAAGCGGCAATAATATAGATGGCGAGATAATTACCGGCACCAGCGGCGGTAGTGTAAACCTTGTGGCCATGAGCGGCAGTGTTGACGCATCTACCAGCGCGGGCAGTATGCATGTGCAAATGCTGCGTGTGGGTAAATACGTTAAAATTGATGCCAGCTCGGGCCATGTTGACCTGCAATTACCGGCCAACCAGGGTGTAGATGTAGACCTTCGCGGCAACAGGGTAAACTTTAGCTTAAATGGCAAGTTTGAAGGCAATAAAGAAAAAGAACGTGTTAACGGCAAACTTAACGGCGGTGGATCATTAGTTGAGGTGCGCGGCGATGGTACGGTAAATGTATCGAGCAAATAGCGGGTTGAGTGTGATTAGTCATTAGAAATCAGAGGTTAAGCTTAATTGCTTAGCCTCTAATTTTTTAAGACAACTTTTAGGATAAAACTAATCTCTAATAACTAACGGCTAATCTTTACAATTAACTGTATCATAACCGAACAATAGCTGTTACGATAGCGAACACAAAATTCACTTAAAAGATAATAAACAATTGATTATCAATAAATTAAAACTTTGGTATCGCTTTTAAGTATATGAATATATTATGATCAAAAATTATATAATAATAGCATGGAGAAGCCTCACTAAAAACAAGATATTCTCCTTTATTAATATGTTTGGTTTGGCTATCGGCCTTGCCTGTTGTATGCTTATTACCGGCTACCTGTACCAGGAGCTTACCTACGATACTTATTCTGCCAATGCCAAACAGCTTTATCGTGTTAACTTAGGCACAATTGGCTCGGTTGGTACAGATACTTATCCAATGGTTGACATTGCCGTTGGCGAGGGCATGAAAAATGCTTACCCAGAAATACTTGCCTCAACACGTTTAAATAGCAACATGCCATCATTTGTAGAATATGGCACCCGCCAGTTTAAAGAAAATGGGTTGGTACGCGTTGATTCAAATTTTTTGCAGCTCTTTTCTCTTCCGTTGATCGAAGGCGATAATAAAACCGCATTGGTCGAGCCTAACAGCGTTGTGCTTACAAAAGAGATGGCCAAAAAATATTTTGGCGATGCGCCTGCAGTGGGCAAAATGATACTGATAGCTAAACAACCTGTAAAGGTTACCGGCGTAATTAATAAAGTTCCGGATAATTCGCATTTCCATGCAGATGCCTTTATAAGTTTAGATACTAAAAACAGGCAGCAAACCTGGAGCAATGTTGGTTTTTACACTTACTTATTGCTCGATAAAAATGCCGACCCTAAAAAGCTGGAAGCACAGTTTCCTCAGCTGGTTGCCAAATATGTAGTCCCCGAGATACAGCGCGATATGGGTGTTAGCCTTGCCGAAGCGCAAAAATCTGTAAATACATTCAAATTTAGTTTACAACCTGTAACCGATATCCACCTGCACTCGCACACCAAATACGAGCGTGAGGCAAACGGCGATATCAATTACATATACATATTTGGCGCTTTAGCGTTGTTTATCCTGGTATTGGCGGGTATTAACTTTACTAATCTATCTACCGCGGCATCAGCCAAACGTTCTAAAGAAGTTGGTATCCGTAAGGTTTTAGGCTCATTAAAAAGCAGCCTGGTTGGTCAGTTTTTAGCAGAATCTATCATGCTGACCACCCTGGCCATGGTATTTGGTTTAATATTGGTTTACCTGTTGCTGCCGTATTTTAATGAAGTGGCCGGCAAAAACACCACCATGCAGTTTTACTTAAACTACAAAGCCATTATTGTTGAATTGGTAATAGCACTAATAGTGGGTATTGCCGCGGGTATTTACCCTGCATTCTTTATCTCATCGTTTAAAATACTAAGTGTTTTAAAGGGTAATACCGGCACGCAAAATAGCAAGAGCTTGTTACGTAGCGGGCTGATCGTATTTCAGTTTGCCATATCAACCATGTTCATCATCGGTACTATGATCGTTTATCAGCAATTGCATTACATGCAAAATCAAAAACTTGGTTACGATAAAGAACAGGTATTGGTTATAAACGACACCTATGCGCTCGGAAATAACCTGGAGCCATTCAGGAATCAATTACTGCAAAACAAGCAGGTAGTAAACGCAACCATATCAAGCGATGTACCTGTACGAATAAGCGACGGTACACAGATCTACCTGAAATCTTCCACTTCTGATGCTTCTCACAGTGAAGTGCATAGCGCGATATATCACATCGATGAAAGCTATCTGCCAACCATGGGCATGAAGATAGCCGCCGGTCGTAACTTTTCGCCTGCCTCTCCGGGCGATTCATCGGCAGTAATCGTAAATGAAACGGCTGTTAAAGAATTAGGCATCGCTGCCGATCCCATTGGCAAGACCATTGTACGTTCGGGTCAGCGCGAGTTTACCATAGTGGGGGTTGTAAAAGATTTCCATTACTCATCGGCCAAAGAAAAAATAGCGCCTTTAATGATGCTTTATGGCCACAGTAATGGCGCTATGATGGTAAAAGTAAAAGCTTCAGACGTAGCCGGATTACTATCAGACATCAAGCAACAATGGGCCGATTTCCACGCCGATGCACCATTCAGCTACTCATTCCTCGACGATCAGTTTGCGCAGCTTTACGTAGCCGAGGCACGCACCGGTAAAATATTTACATCGTTCGCGGTGCTGGCAGTTATCATCGCAAGTTTGGGTTTATTTGGCTTATCTGCATTCAGCATCCGCCAAAGGGTGAAAGAGATAGGCATCCGTAAGGTTTTGGGCGCATCATCGGGCAATATAACCGGCATGCTCTCGGCACAATTTTTAAAACTGGTGGGCTTATCCATTTTAATTTCGGTGCCTGTAACCTGGTATGCCATGCATAAATGGCTGCAAGAGTTTGCTTACAGGGTAGCGATACATTGGTGGGTATTTGTTGTGGCGGGCGCTATTGCCTTAATGGTGGCATTTATAACTGTAAGCTTCCAATCTGTTAGGGCGGCATTAGCCAACCCTGTAAAAAGTTTGCGTTCGGAATAGAGATCAGTTAATTTAGGATTTAGAATTTTACCTATCACATTATGTTCAAAAACTATTTTAAAACAGCTTTCAGGAGCTTAAAAAAGAATAAAGGCTTCACTATTATTAACGTTTTAGGCCTTGCGTTAGGCTTATGCGTTTGCATGCTGATAGTTTTTTATGTGATTGATGAACTGGGGTATGATAAATTCAACACCAAAATAGACCGTATTTACCGCGTAAACAACGACATTAAATTTGGTGGCAGCGACCGCTCGTTCGCGCAAAGCCCGGCACCGTTGGCGGCGGCAATGATGTCCGATCTGCCCGAGGTGGAAAAAACTGTGCGCTTTAGGGTAAACGGAGCATTCAAGATACGTAAGGGCGACCAGAATGTACAGGAACCTGGCATGATCTACGCAGATGCCGACCTGTTTAACGTGTTTACCCTGCCCATGATCCAGGGCGACCCTAATACCGCCTTAACAGCCCCAAACAGCGTGGTAATTAACGAAACCATCGCCAAAAAATATTTTAATACAACCAATGCTGTTGGCAAAAGCCTGCTGCTGAACGATTCACTTAATTATAAAGTGACCGGTGTAATAAAGGACATTCCAAAGCAATCGCACTTTAGGTTTAGCATTTTCATGTCTATGGTATCCTTACCGGATAGTAAAGTTGCTAATTGGCTAAGCAATAATTACAACACTTATGTGCTGTTAAAACCCGGCGCAAGCCCGCAGGCAATGGAAGCAAAGTTCCCGGCAATGGTTCGCAAATATGTTGGCGGCCAGTTAGAACCTGCCATCCGTATGAGTTACGATCAGTTTGTAAAAACAGGCAGTTACTTTAAAATGAACCTTACCGCGTTAAAGGATATCCACTTAACATCCAACCGTATCGCCGAGTTGGGCAATAACAGCAACATACAGTATGTGTACATCTTTTTGGCGGTAGCCATTTTTATATTATTGATAGCCTGTGTAAACTTCATGAACCTTAGTACCGCCCGGTCATCAAACCGTGCCCGCGAAGTTGGGGTACGCAAGGTTCTGGGCTCGCCCCGCAAAATGCTGATAGCACAGTTTTTATCAGAATCTATCATTGTAACTTTTATTGCTACGGTAATAGCCGTATTTGCCGCCTGGGCATTGTTACCTTACTTTAACGATACATCGGGTAAGGAACTGACCTTTACAGCGCAAACATTTATTTGGCTGGTGCCGGTATTATTAATCGCCGTATTAATTATAGGCGGCCTTGCAGGTTCTTATCCAGCGTTTTTCCTGTCGGCTTTTCAACCAATAGACGTGTTGAAGGGTAAGCTGGCATCAGGTTTTAAGGGTGGTTTTTTGCGTAGCTTTTTGGTGGTGTTCCAGTTTTCGATCTCCATATTTTTGATCATCGGCACCATGGTGATCTATCATCAGCTAAAATATATACAAAACAAAAACCTGGGTTACGAGCGCGACCACGTGCTGGTTGTAAAAGGCACAAGCACCTTAAACGAGCAAGCCAAAGTATTAAAGGAGGAATTAAAACGCTTACCCGGTGTTAAAAATGCTACGTTAACCGGCTTTACACCCACTGCCGATTACCGCAACAGCACAACCTTTTTTACCAGCCAGGCACGCGATAGTAAAACAGCGCTTTCCACACAATTTTGGGGTGTGGATGGAGATTATATACCAACCATGGGTATGAAGATAGTCAACGGCCGAAACTTCGCTAAAGAATTGTCTACCGATTCGGCATCGGTTATCATCAATGAAACGGCCGCAAGGCAACTGGGCTTTGCCAACCCTATTGGCCATGAGCTTTACCTGCCAATGGACGAAAAGGCTTCTATACTAAAGCAGGTACATATTGTTGGTGTGGTGAGGGATTTTAACTTCAGTTCGCTACGCGAAAATGTAACCTCCCTGGTATTTGAACTGTCAAATAATACCGATGCCCTATCTGTTCAGGTAAACACTGCCGACATGGCGGGCCTTATCGCTCAGGTGAAAAGCAAGTGGCAATCCGTATCGCCAAATATGCCGTTTCAATATTCTTTTATGGACGAGGAGTTTGATGCTACTTACCGCACCGAGCAACGCATAGGAAAGATTTTCGTCTCGTTCACCACAATGGCCATTATAATAGCGTGCCTTGGCCTGTTTGGCCTTGCTGCCTATGCTGCCGAGCAGCGTACCAAAGAAATTGGCATTCGTAAGGTATTAGGCGCAAGTGTATCTATTATTGTAGGTATGCTTTCTAAAGATTTTATAAAACTTGTCGTCATCTCTATTGTGATAGCGTCGCCGCTGGCATGGCTTGCCGGTAGGTACTGGCTATCCGGCTTTGCATACCGCGACGGTATCAAGTGGTGGATCATCGCCTCGGCAGGGGCAGGGGCAATGGTCATAGCTTTTATTACCATAAGCTTCCAATCTATAAAAGCGGCGCTGGTAAACCCTGTAAGGAGTTTAAAAAGTGAGTAAGAGGGAGATTAAGAGGTAAGAATCAAGAGGCAAGAAGTAGGAATCAAGAGTCAAGAAAAATAAAACTGGTAAATTATATAAATTATTAAATCTGCGGTCGATGATCAGAAACTATTTTAAAATCGCATTCAGGGGGTTCAGGAAACATAAAGTGTTTACCGCAATAAATGTGGTAGGCTTGTCAATAGGTATCAGCGCAGCTCTGGTGATATACCTTATTGTACATTTCGATTTTACGTTCGATCAGTTTCAAAAAGACCGTGAGCGTATATATCGCGTAACTACCGATTACTCCTTTTCGGGCGAAGTTGGCCACAACGGTGGCGTAACCATGGCCTTACCCGGAGCCTTAACAACCGAAGCAACGGGTATAGACCAGGTAGCGCCCTTGTTCTTATATGGCGATATGACGGTTGTTATACCTGATGGGTCTGCCGCCGGCAACAAAATAAAGAAGCAGGGCGGAGTGATATTTGCCGAGGAACATTACTTTAATCTTATCGATTATAAATGGGTTAGCGGCACGGCAAAAACATCGCTTAAAGCGCCAAACCAGGTTGTACTAACCACAAAGCAGGCTAACATCTATTTCCCTAAGCTTAAATATGATGATATGATAGGAAGGGAGGTGATCTACGACGACTCTATCAAAACCACTGTTAGCGGCATTGTTGAGCCTTTAAAAGAACACACGGATTTTAATTACCACGATTTTATATCGTACATAACCGGTACAACCAACCATTTCCTGAAAGATTATTTCCAGGTTACGCAATGGGGCAATACCAGTTCATCGTCGCAGGTTTTTATAAAGCTATCGCCAACGGCTAATGCCGCCCAGGTAGAAAAGCAACTGAATGCGATGCTAAAGAAGCATAACCCGCCAAAGCCTGAAAACAAGGGCAACACCCAGGATTTTCACTTACAGCCGCTTACCGACCTTCACTTTGACCAGGTATACGGCGGCCTTGATGGTGAACGCACGGCAAGTAAAACCACTTTATATGGCTTGTTGGCTATTGCCGCGTTCCTGCTCATATTAGGTTGTATTAACTTTATTAACCTTACCACCGCGCAGGCATCGCAACGCGCCAAAGAAATTGGCATCCGTAAAACCATGGGGAGCAACCGCAGCCAGCTAATAGCCCAATTTTTAAGCGAAACCTTTTTAATAACCTTATTTGCCGTTATTATAGCCATTGGGCTTGCGCCAGTAATACTTAAGCTCTTTACAGATTTTATACCCCAGGGCGTTACGGCAAATTACATGCATCAGCCGGATATATTTGTGTTTTTGCTGATACTGATTTTACTGGTAAGCTTGCTATCCGGCTTTTACCCGGCAATGATGCTGTCGGGATACAAACCTGTTGATGTATTAAAGAACCAGGTGCAGGGTGGCGGCAGTAAATCGCGCTCGGCGTGGTTGCGTAAATCATTAACGGTAACGCAATTTGTAATAGCGCAATTCTTTATCATGGCCACTATTTTGGTAAGTAAGCAGATATATTACGCTTTGCATAAAGACCTTGGCTTTAAAAAGGACGCTATAGTTAATATATCTACGCCATACAAACAATTAAATACCAATAAGCAAGAGGTTTTTAGAGATAAAATAAGCGCTATACCGCAAATAGAAATGATAAGCACAGGTGGCGCGCCGCCATCATCGGGCAATACCAATTCTACCGAGGTAACTTATAAGGATGGTAAAAAGGAATTAAAAACAGACCTGCAATTGAAGTTTGCCGATGAAAATTACCTTAAAGTTTACCAGATTAAATTACTGGCCGGCCGTAACTTAAAGGCTTCTGACACCACAGGCGGCGGCGCTTTTGTTATCAATAACACTTATGCCAAAGTATTGGGTTTCCGTAATCCCGCTGATGCTATAGGCAAGCTGATTGATTTTAATGAAAAGAAAGCCGAGATAGTAGGCGTAACAGCCGATTTTTATCAGCGCTCGTTACGTTCCCCAATAAAACCGCTTACATTATTGATACCTCCAAAGCGGAATAAATGGAATAACCGCACTTTCCATATTGCTTTAAAAGCCCAAACTGCAGGCGGTAACGAATGGAAAAAAGCCATAGCAAGCGTTGAAAAGGCCTGGAAGGAAGTGTACCCTGAGGATGATTTTGAATACACCTTTTATGACGAGAACATCGCCAAATTTTATACCGCCGAGCAAAACACATCAAAACTACTTACTTGGGCTACGGGTTTATCTATATTCATCAGCTGCCTGGGCTTATTAGGCCTTGCCATATACACCACAACACTGCGAACTAAAGAAATTGGCGTACGCAAGGTATTAGGTGCATCTGTTACGCAAATAGTTACCCTGCTATCAACAGAACTGATATGGCTGATAGTATTAGCCTTTGTACTGGTAACGCCAATAGCGTATTGGGCCATGCACAAGTGGATGGAAAACTTTGCCGACCGCACAACCATTAGCTGGTGGATCTTCGCGCTGAGCGGTGCAGGTATGCTAACCGCAGCATTATTTACGCTAAGCTTCCAAACCATAAAAGCAGCAGTGGCCAACCCGGTAAGAAGTTTAAGGAGCGAATGATATAGAGATTGGCGATTGGTTGATTAGAGATTAGGAAAATGTCTTTCTTGTCATCCTGAGCGATAGCGAAGGATCTACTATTGAACTACTAACTTCTATAGGCATGGTGGCGATTAGATGCTTCGCTATTGCTCAGCATGACAGAAACTTTTAAAAGCGATGGCCAAACCCATCGCTTTTTTATTTTTAGGCCCTCTCAAAAGGAGAGGGCCTGGGTGAGGCTGTTAACTAATGTTAAATTTTAGTATTTAACATTTATAGTGCTGATATTGTGGCATCAAACCTGTACCATATGCTAAAAAACTACTTCAAGATCGCGTTTCGTAACCTGTCGAAGCATAAATTCTATGCTGCTATAAATGTGTTTGGCTTGTCGCTGGGTATAAGCTGCTGCATTGTTTTGTTTCAGTTTATAACTTACCATTTAAGTTTTGATACCCACCATAGTAATGCGAAACACATATACAGGGTGGTTGACGAGATGCATGTGCCCGATGGCAGCGTTAGTTACGAAAAAGGCGCGCCGATGGTGATGGCCAATGCCGTTAAAACACAGGTGCCGCAGGTAAAAAACACAGCCATACTTATGGCCGACAGATCTTTTACCGTAGCGGTAAACAACGATACCACAAACCCCAAATTATTTAGCGAGCACGAGAACATAGCGCTCACCGATAACCATCTTTTTGAAATTTTTGATTACAAATGGGAGCAGGGCAACCCGGCTATCGCTTTAACAGAGCCTAATACAGCAGTTATAAGCGCCGGCCTCGCTAAAAAGTATTTTGGCGAGGCAAACCCTATGGGTAAAAGCTTATTGGTAGATAACCGTTTACCCGTAAAAATTACCGGCGTGCTGGGGGTAGCAGGCAACACCGATTTTAAGGCCGATATGTTTATTTCTTTAGCATCGTTTGAGCAATTAAACCCCGATTTTGCAAAGCAGATGCGCAGCGACTGGTATTTTATTAATTCGCACACCAGCATATTTTTCAGGTTGAACGACAATGCCTCGCCGCAAAAAGTAGAGGCCGCCATCGCATCCATCATTCAAAAAACACTTGGTAAAGATGGCAGTTGGTTCCACTTTAAACTAATGCCTTTAAGGCAATGGCATTTCGACGGCCGTTATGCAGGTGTTGTCCAAAAATCGTTATTGCTTACCCTGGGCTTGGTGGGCTTGCTACTCATAATTATAGCCTGTGTAAATTTTATAAATATGGCTACGGCACAAAGCACCAAACGTGCAAAGGAAATTGGCACACGCAAGGTTTTAGGGAGCACACCGCTGGCCATATTTTATCAATTTATAACCGAAACCGGTATAATTGCCGGTATTGCTGTAATTTTATCAACAGGGTTTGCTGCTTTGTTTACGCCGGTATTAAACAACTGGCTGGGCACCAATTTAGCGCTCAATATTTTTGATCATCAGTTGGCATTGTTCCTGCTGGCTGTATTGTTATTAATTGTGTTGACGGCGGGCTTTTACCCTGCTTTTATTTTAAGCCGCTTTAAACCTATAAACGCGTTAAAAAACCAGGTTAATGCAAATGTTAATACATCTCAGTTTACCCGCAAGGGGTTGATCATTGCTCAAAATATTATAGCACAGGTGCTTATTATTTGCACCTTGTTAATAACGCTGCAAACAAAATTCCTTAAAAATGCCGACCCGGGCTTTAATAAAAACGCCATAGTGATGCTGCCCTTACCCGATAAGGCCAAAGCCAAAACAGATTACCTGCGTAATTTAATGTTAAGCAACCCCGGTGTCAAAAGCATTTCGTACTGTTACGAAGCAGCGATTTCAACTTCGCAAAAGGGGGGAAGTGTTAAATATGATAACCGCGACTGGGAGAACTTTACGGTGCTATCTACCATAGGGGATGCCGGCTACGCCAAAACCTTCGGGCTGAAAATTATTGCCGGGAGAGATTATGCCGAAAGCGATAGCAGCAAACAATACCTTATAAATGAAAAATTGGTCAAAATGTTGGGTGCGAAAACTCCTGACGATGTTATAGGCCGCAAATTTACATCGGGCGACCTCAATAATTCTGAAGGGACAATTGTTGGTGTTATAAAGGATTTTCACTCCAAATCGATGTATTCTGCCATGATGCCCCAACTGATCAGCAGCGGCAGGGAGTATTACCGTTATGCTGCGGTTAAACTATCAGGTAACGATATTTCTGCGGCCATAAATAATGTACGTAACTCCTGGAAAAGCGTTTACCCCGAATATGCTTTTGAGTATCATTTTTTAGACGAGCAGATAGCGCAGTTTTACAGCAAAGAAGAATTACTTGGCAAACTCATAAAAGCCAGCACGGTAGTAGCTATACTGATAAGTTGCCTGGGGTTGCTTGGATTGATATCGCTAATTACCACCCAGCGTACTAAGGAAATAGGCATCCGAAAGGTGTTGGGCGCATCTGTAGCAGAAATAACCGCGCTTATATCAAAAGATTTTTTAAAGCTTGTACTGTTAGCTATTGTAGTGGCCATACCTGTAGCATGGATAACCATGCACCAATGGCTGCAAAACTTTGCTTACCACATTGATGTACCGGTTTGGGTTTTTATTGTAACGGCGGTATTATCAGTATTCATATCTTTAATAACAACCGGAATACAAACCATACGCTCGGCAATGGTTAGCCCTGTAAAAAGTTTAAGAAGTGAATAGTCTCACTTGTGATAACCCATAAAATGGTTTAAAATGTTAGGGTAAGCCCATCATAATAATAACAATCAAAACAGGGTGTTCCATTCTGTCCCGTTTTTAATAAAATGGGACACCCCTTAAAAAACACATTATGAACTGTATCACAATATTTTAATTAGTCAATAGATAAGTATTACTTTAACTAAATTTTATTTTACAAATTGTGCATATAGCTGATAATCAAATCATTACAAATCCGTCTCGCTGTGTGACTCAAATTGTGGGACACCCGGTAATAAGCGGTTATCAACTATACATCATCGTGCAAAATATGTAAATTCGTACCATGAATTTTTCATCGAAGTTGCTGGAGGATGCTGTTGCCGAATTTGCAAAACTACCTGGTGTGGGCCAAAAGACCGCGCTGCGCTTAGTATTGCATTTGCTTAACAGGGATAAGGAAGAGGTGCATAAATTCAGTACGGCAATCAGCAAGCTGCGTAACGAGATCCAGTTTTGTCAAACCTGCCACAATATATCCGACCAAAAGGTTTGCGAGATCTGTTCGTCGCACAAGCGCGATCACGGCCTGATTTGCGTGGTGGAAGACACGCGGGATGTAATGGCTATTGAAAATACCAATCAATATAACGGCGTTTATCATGTGTTAGGCGGCTTAATATCACCAATGGACGGTATAGGCCCGGCGGACCTGCAGGTAGATTCGCTTGTGGAAAGGCTAAAAGATGGCACCGTTAAAGAAGTGATATTTGCGCTTAGCGCTACCATGGAAGGTGATACCACCATTTTCTACTTAAACAAACGGGTAAAACAATTCGCCATAAACATCTCAACTATTGCCCGTGGCATAGCTTTTGGAGGTGAATTAGAGTACGTAGACGAGATTACGTTAGGCCGATCTATCGTAACCCGTGTACCGTACGAAAATTCATTATCCTGATAGCTTATGAAACTTTCTGTCATCGTAGTTAACTACAACATGTGCCAATTCTTAAAGCAATCCCTTTATACTTTAATTAGGGCGTGCAGGGATATTGAATATGAAGTACTTGTGATAGATGACGCATCTACAGACAATTCTGGTTCCATGGTGCAGAACGAGTTTCCGGAGGCTACACTCATTGTAAACCAGCAATCATTTGGCATGGCCAAAGCCCGTAACCAGGGTATCGAAAAAGCAAATGGAGAGTATGTTTTATTGGTCAATGCGGATACAATAAGCGGCAAAAAAACTTTGGAGCATGTATTGGAATTTATAGAAGCACACCCTAATGCCGGTGCTGTTGGGGTACGCATGCTTAGTCCGCGTGGCAACTTCCTTCCTGAGTCGAGAACGGGCTATACCCGGGCTTGGGGCGCGTTGTTAAAATTAACGGGCCTCGCCAAATTTTTTCCAAAATCCCGTTTTTACAAAATTGACGACAACTGGGCAGAAGAAGATGAATTTGCCACCACAGAGGTAGATGTTGTAAACGGCGCATTTATGCTGATGCGTAAATCTGTATTAAACGAAATAGGTGGTCTGGATGAACGTTTAGCAGCTTTTGGGCACGATATTGACTTATCGTTCCGCATTAGGCTTGCAGGCTATAAAAATTATTACTTCCCAAAAACCTACATATTAAACTTTAGGAATCAATACAATCCTAAATTTAGCTGGGCGTACATTAAAAGTTTTTATGGCGCTATGTTTATATTCGCAGCGAAGTATTTACTGCACATGCCTGAAGTAAAAATACCGGGCATCCCGCGGATCTTCGCCCCGAAATATGAAATTGAAAGATAAGGTTGTAATTATAACCGGCGCTTCTTCAGGCATAGGCAAGGCCCTTGCCACTGAGTTTGCCCTGCGCGGCGCAAACTTAGTTTTAGCCTCACGGCAATATGTTACACTTTGCGGTATCGCCCAGGATTTGCAAAATCAATATGCAATTAAGGCTATCGCCGTACAATGCGATGTTACGGTTGAAGAAGATTGCGCCGCACTTGTTAAACAAACCCTCCTTACATTCGGGAAGATAGATATCCTGATCAATAATGCGGGCATCTCTATGCGCGCCCTTTTCAAAGATGTAGACCTGCAGGTAATGAAAACCCTAATGGATGTTAACTTTTGGGGAACGGTTTATTGCACTAAACATGCCCTGCCGGAGATAGTGAAGACACGAGGCAGCATAGTGGGTGTATCATCAATAGCCGGTTACAAAGGTTTGCCCGGCCGCGCCGGGTATTCGGCATCTAAATATGCCATGAATGGTTTTTTGGATGCCTTGAGGGTTGAGAACCTGCGTACCGGAGTGCATATTATGGTGGCCTGCCCGGGCTTTACCGCATCAAACATCCGCAATACAGCATTGGATAAAAACGGCAACCAGCAAGGCGAAAGCACTTTAGAAGAAGATAAAATGATGAGTGCCGAAGAAGTGGCCCGCCTGATAGCAAACGGAGTAGAAGACCGCGACCGTACGCTGATCATGACCTTTCAAGGTAAGCTAACTGTGTTACTGAGCAAATTTTGGCCTGGATTCTTAGATAAACAAGTGTTTAAAGTTTTTGCAAGAGAGAAGAACGCTTTGTTAAAGTAGTTCAATGGTTCATTAGTTCAGTTGTTCATTGGTCTTGGCACTTTACTAATGAACTAATCAACCAGTAAACTAATGAACCATTTCAAATTCGCTTATTTTACTCATATCTAATTCTATCCTGCCTTCTTCATCCCTCTCAAACATGGGTACAAATTTGGCATTCCAAACCATATCCTGCGCTGTGTAAGACGTGCGGGAATGTACGGTTTGAGAAAAGGTATCATCGAATGCTTTTAACAAGATCGCAAACGTGGCCTGGTAAGTTTCAAGATCCTCAAATAAGATGTCTATTAAAGGGCTTTTATCATCAAGCGGATGTACAACGGTCCAGTTAAGCGTAAGGAGGCTCACATATTTACGCTCTAACTCAAGCGGAAAGAAACGACGGACAGGTTTGCCATCTACAAATTCGTTATAAGAAAATATAACCTCTACATCCAGGTCTATTAATACATTTTTACGGATGTTGGCAAGGCGGAACATCAGGCCACGGCCGTTTTCCTTATAAGGCGCAACCAATAAATTTTCGCTGTAAACAATTTTAGCCGATGGTTTCGAGAAACGCCCGTAAAGTAAACCTGTTGCCAGTGCAAAAGCCAGCAACCCAATCATCGATTCAAATGCGGCCACGCTATTAGCTACAACACCCCTTGGGCTGATATGCCCGTAACCCACTGTAGAAATGGTTTGTGCCGAAAAGAAGAACGCGTCTAAAAAACGGCTTCCACAGCTGTTGCCCGAAGCGCCGTCGAGGCTGTCCATACCAATTAATACATAGATGGATGCAAAAACTATATTGGCTATGAGGTAACCGCTTAACACCACCAGCCAAAACTTTCCCCAACTCATTTTTATAAGTGTATGGTAATTATCGGCGGTGTTAAAGCGGGAGAGGCCTTTGCGCTTAACATTTACCGAACCATCCTTGTTGATAAGCGGCTGGTTCTTCATTACCGGCTGCGGGCCAAAGCCAAGGTCGTTCTCGGGGTTAATTTGTTGGTTATGTATGGCCATAGGTTTAATTAGTGATTTAGTGAATTAGTGATTTAAAATTAATAGCAAAAATCACTAATTCACTAAATCACTAAATCACTAATTGCTTGGTAAAAATATTATAATGCTTGCTTTTAGTGAAAACAATTTCCATATTTGCCAATAACAAAATGAAAGCGCAGATATTAAACAACAATTGGTGGTGGCTTAACGAGAATTCGTAAGGCAGCCTCATTTTTTGTTTTTAATAAAATATACAGAAGGGTTGCCACATGGTAACCCTTTTTTTATGCCCTAACAATGAAACAGATACTTAACCACCTTTTTGAACATAAGACCTTTACCCGCGAGCAATCAAAAGATATACTCAAAGATATTGCGTTGGGCAAGTTCAATAATTCGCAAATGGCCGCGTTTATGACGGCCTATTGTATGCGCAGCATTACGGTGAACGAATTAGAAGGCTTTCGCGATGCTATGCTGGAGCTTTGCCTGCCTGTAGATCTTGAGCAAGGCGAACTGATTGACCTTTGCGGCACAGGAGGCGATGGTAAGGATACCTTTAATATTTCAACCCTTGCATCATTTGTGGTGGCAGGCGCGGGCTACAAGGTTGCCAAACACGGTAACTACGGTGTGTCGTCGGGTTGTGGATCATCAAACGTAATGGAGCATCTGGGTTATATGTTCACCAATAATAACGATGGGCTTAAACGTAGTATAGATAAGGCGAATATCTGTTTCCTGCATGCGCCGCTGTTTCATCCGGCCATGAAAACAGTAGCACCCATTCGCCGGGAGTTGGGTGTAAAAACCTTTTTTAACATGCTTGGTCCGTTGGTAAACCCGGCTAAGCCGCAAAACCAGATGGTGGGCGTTTTTAACCTGGAGCTTGCCCGGATCTACGCTTACCTTTATCAAAAGTCGAACGTAAAATATACCATCCTGAATGCGTTGGATGGTTACGATGAGATCTCGCTTACCTGCGATTTCAAAACATTCTCATCCGACGGCGAAAAGATAAACACTATTGAAAGCCTTGGGTTTGATAAACTGGCCGAAGACCAGATAACCGGGGGGCATACCGTAAGCGATTCGGCAGATATATTTATGAGTGTGCTGAACGATGAGGCTACGACTCCGCAAATTAGCGTGGTATTAAGCAACGCGGCAATGGCCATTAAAACCATACATCCCGAAAAAAGCTTTGCGGATTGTTTTTACGAGGCCGAAGAAGCGCTGGTTAGCAAAAAGGCGTTGAATAGCTTTAAAACATTGATAGCCAATTAAGCCATGAAGATAAAGGTTTGCGGCTTAAAGTACACGGATAACATTAAAGCAATTGAGGCTTTAAAACCTGATTATATGGGCTTTATCTGTTATAACAAATCGCCCAGATTTATTGGCGGGATGGATGACGACGAACTGGTGAACATCCCGACAGACATTATTAAAGTAGGTGTTTTTGTTGACGAAGATGCGGATACTATCAGCAAAATGATCTATAAATATAAGTTTGATGCCATACAATTACATGGCAGCGAAAGCCCGCAATTTTGCGATATGTACAGGCACGAGGTACAAGTAATAAAAGCATTTGGCGTAGATAAGAACTTTGATTTTAGCCGTCTGGATGCTTATAAGAACAATGTAGATCATTTCCTGTTCGATACCAAAACACCGGCACATGGCGGATCGGGGCAGGTTTTTGATTGGAGTATTTTAGATAAATATAAACTGGATGTACCCTTTTTTTTATCGGGCGGATTAGGTTTAGATAACTTGAACGAAGTGAAGGA
Source organism: Mucilaginibacter lutimaris (assembly GCF_042676625.1). Taxonomy (NCBI): domain Bacteria; kingdom Pseudomonadati; phylum Bacteroidota; class Sphingobacteriia; order Sphingobacteriales; family Sphingobacteriaceae; genus Mucilaginibacter; species Mucilaginibacter lutimaris. The sequence goes on along the minus strand of NZ_JBHTIA010000003.1, from coordinate 1,885,507 downwards.
AATAACACATCCCGCATTTTACGGTGTAGATCTGAATAGTAAGTTTGAGACAGAGCCGGCGATGAAGGGTATAAATAAATTAACAAAGGCGTTTGATATAATTAGGAGTGGTTATTAAATCACCAATTCAATCAATCACTAAATCAATAATTGATAAATGAAGTACGGAGTTAACGAACAAGGTTATTACGGAGATTTTGGAGGTGCATATATACCCGAGATGCTATACCCCAATGTGGAAGAGTTAAGGCAGGAATACATTAAAGTAATGAGCGACCCAAGCTTTATCGCCGAATTTAACCAGTTACTTAAAGATTATGTTGGCCGCCCTTCGCCATTGTACCGTGCCGACAGGTATTCTGAAAAGTATGGCGCTAATATCTTCTTTAAACGCGAAGACCTGAACCATACCGGTTCGCATAAAATAAACAATGCCATTGGGCAGATATTGCTTGCACAGCGCCTGGGCAAAAAACGCATCATTGCCGAAACGGGTGCAGGCCAGCATGGCGTAGCTACGGCTACCGTTTGTGCGCTTAAAGGTATTGCATGCGTTGTTTACATGGGCGAAATAGATATGGCACGACAGGCACCAAATGTAGCCCGTATGAAAATGTTAGGTGCTAAGGTTATACCGGCAACATCCGGCAGCAAAACGCTTAAGGATGCCACTAATGAGGCCCTGCGCGATTGGATAGGCAACCCGGTGGATACGCACTACATTATTGGCTCGGTAGTGGGGCCATATCCGTACCCCGATATGGTGGCGCGTTTCCAGGCCATTATATCGCAAGAAACTAAAAAGCAGCTTTTAGAGCAAACAGGCAATGAATTGCCTCAATATGTTATGGCCTGTGTGGGGGGTGGAAGTAATGCTATGGGTATGTTCTACCATTTTTTAGATGATGAGGATGTTAAACTGGTTGCGGTAGAAGCAGCGGGTAAAGGGGTGGAAACCGGGCACTCTGCAGCTACCACATTTTTAGGTAAGGAGGGTGTGCTACATGGTAGCCGAACCATTTTAATGCAAAGCGACGACGGACAGGTGGTAGAGCCATACTCTATATCGGCCGGGTTAGATTATCCGGGTATAGGCCCACAGCACGCGCATCTGTATAAAATTAACCGTGCCCGTTACGTAAGTATTACCGACGATGAAGCACTTAATGCGGGCTTGCTTTGTTCGCAAATGGAGGGCATTATCCCCGCAATAGAAACCGCGCACGCGCTGGCTTACTTAGAAAAAATGACCTTCGAGAAAAGCGATAACGTGGTTATATGTCTATCCGGAAGGGGAGATAAGGATCTGGAGACGTATATTAAGCACTTTGGATTTTAACTAAGTTCCAAGCCGAAAGTCTTAAGTTCCAAGTCATAAACACAATATGACTATAGACTAAAGACTTTCGACTTCGACTTAAGGTACTGTATCATTACCGAACACATACTGTTACACTTACGTACACGCCGGCCGTTTTTAATCTTGCATAACTATCTGTAAATTAGGTTTTTAATACTTTGGTATATGTTTTAACCTGTTTAAAGCAAATTACCATCACAATGTTAAAGAACTACTTTAAAATTGCCTGGAGAAACATCATCCGTCACAAGGCACATTCTATTATAAATATTTCGGGCTTAAGTGTGGGCATTGGTGCCTGTTTGCTGATATTCGTTATACTGCAATTTGAGCTTAGCTATAACACCTTCAACAGCAACTTTAAGAGTATTTACCACCTGGTTACTAAACAAACAGCTGAGGATGGTGTAAATTACAATCCGGGTGTATCGGTGCCCGCCCTGGATGCCTTAAGGATAGATTTTCCACAGGTGAAATTTGCCGGTTTAAATTCAAGCTACGGCAGCCAGATGACCGTGCCCGGCACTGATCCTAACAACCCGGCCTCTGATAAAAAATTCATTGAACCGATAGGCGTATTCTTTATGGAGCCGCAATTCTTCGACATTTTTGAAACCAAATGGCTTAACGGAACAAAGGATGCGCTTTCACAACCCAATATGGTGGTTATAAGTAAAGCCATTGCTACAAAATACTTTGGCGACTGGAATACCGCCGTAGGAAAAACCATTAAAATGGATAACCTTTTAACCCTAAAAGTTGCAGGTGTTGTAGAAGATTCGCCAAGTAATAGTGATATACCATTAAAAATAATGGTGTCATACATCACCTGGAAACAAACCGGAGATACCTATTATTATAACAAAAATTGGGGGTCTATTAGCAGCAATCATCAAATATTTTTACAATTACCTGCCAGCCTAAGCCAAAAAAGTTTCGAATCGCAGCTTGTAGGTTTCACTAAAAAAAACCTGAAAAATAATATAGGTACCATACGCGAACACCTGGCACAACCACTCAGCGCCCTGCATTTTGACACCCGGGTAGGCAACACCCTTGGCGACCACCTTACCAGCAAGGCTACTTTAAACACCCTAACCTTTATAGCCATATTAATAATACTAATGGCCTCCATAAATTTTATTAACCTGTCTACCGCTCAATCGGTAGGCCGGTCAAAAGAGGTAGGTATCCGTAAGGTATTGGGCAGCACACGCAAGCAGCTTATTGCACAGGTTATCGGCGAAACAGCGCTGGTTATCCTGTTTTCGGTAATATTGGCGGTAGCCATGGCCAAAATAGCCCTGCCATATCTAAAAAATATAGCGAGCGTGCCCGATGATATCGCCTTGTTAAATGCGGGTACACTATTATTTTTAATAGTTACTATGCTGGCAGTTATACTATTATCTGGGATTTACCCAGCCTTGGTAATATCGGGCTTTAAACCGGTTGCAGCGCTAAAAAATAAGATCACCGCAGCATCTATCGGCGGTATACCGCTACGCCGGGCATTGGTAGTTGCCCAATTTGCAATAGCGCAACTACTGATAATAGGGACTATAGTTGCCGTTAACCAAATGAATTTTGTGAACGAGGCTGATCTGGGTTTCAACAAAAACGCGGTATTAATTATTCCCGGGTATACCGATAGCGTTAGCCTGAGCAAAATGCAATCGTTCAAACAACAGGTTTTACAAAACCCGGATGTACGGTCGATGAGTTTTGCATCTGACGCGCCATCATCAGAAAATAACTCCGGACAAAACTTCTATTTTGATCATTCAGAAAAAGACCCAACCTTCACTACTTTCTTAAAATTTGGTGATGCTGATTACTTTAAAACGTTTGGGTTACAATTTACCGCCGGCAAAGGTTATGACCAAAGCGACACCATACGCCAGGTGGTAGTTAACGAAACCTTTATTCATAAACTCGGCATACAAAAAGCCGAGGATGCCATAGGCAAGGTTGTTAAACTTGGCGGAAGGGGTACGTGGGCGCCTATAACAGGTGTTGTTAAAGATTTTAAAACAAACTCTCTGCGTGATGCGGTTAAACCCATAGTTATTTCGCCACGAAAGTTGTTTTTGTCACAGGCTGCTGTTAAGATCCAAACCCGCAACCTTACCAAAACTACAAAAGCCATTCAAAAACTTTGGGAAAACACTTACCCCGAGTATGCCTACAACGGCTACTTCCTGGATGAGAACATCGCCCTGTTTTACAAGCAGGAAAATCAACTGGCCCTGGTTTACAAGATCTTCGCGTTCATAGCCATCTTTATTTCATGCCTCGGTTTATATGGCCTGGTATCGTTTATGGCGGTACAACGCACAAAAGAGGTTGGTGTACGTAAGGTATTAGGTGCATCAGTATTCAATATCGTATTCCTGTTCTCTAAAGAATTTATGATCTTGATTGCCATATCGTTTGTAATAGCCATGCCTGCTGCGTGGTACATGATGTCGGGCTGGCTGCAAAACTTTGCTTACCGCATACCATTAACAGCGGGAGTATTTGTACTGGCCATTGCATCATCAATTGTTATTGCATGGTTAACAGTAGGGTATAAAGCTGTGCGGGCCGCGTTGGTAAACCCGGTAAAAAGCCTGCGAAGCGAGTAATAATGAATATTAGTTAATATAAATGGTTAATTAAGCTTAAGGACAAGTCCCTTAAGCTTTTACCATGGGGTTTAGTTTTAAAAATAGCATCAATATATTATTATGATAAAAAATTATTTCAAAACCGCCTGGCGCAGTTTAAAACGCAACAAAAGTTATACTATAATTAACATTACAGGTTTGGCTGTTGGCATAGCCGCGTGTTTACTCATATTTTTGGTAATAAACTTCGAAACAAGTTTTGATAACTATCACACCAAAAAAGACCACATTTACCGTGTATTGGCTAAACGTACTTCATCCGAAGGGGTGAAATACCGTGCCGGGGTACCGTTCCCCACAAGCCGTGGCATGCGGTTAGATTATCCAAATATCCCGCTCATTGGATCTATATATGACGACGACAACAGGCAGTTGAGCATTATCGAAAATAACGGGGAAGTAAAGCGTTTTAAAGAGCCGGATGTATTTTTTACCGAACCGCAACTTTTAAAAATATTTGATTTTGGCTGGCTGGCAGGTGATAAGAAAAATGCTTTGGTTGAACCCAATACCATAATTATAAGTAAAAAAATAGCCGAAAAATATTTTGGAAAATGGGACGATGCTATAGGCAAAACTATAAGATATAATAACAATCTGGACCTGAAAGTAACAGGTGTACTACAAAACCCGCCAAGCAATACCGATTTACCGTTAAATATTGCCATATCGTACAGCACCTTAAAAAACACCAATTATAAAAACAACCAGGAAGATTGGGGCAGCACATTTGGTTCGCACTCCTGCTTTGTTTTGTTGCCTGATAATGTTACCGAGAAAAGCTTTAACCAAAGCCTTATAGGTTTTATTAAAAAGCATAAACCCGAAGATGTTAAAAGGGATGCCATGCTGTTGCAGCCATTGGCTGAAATGCACTATGACACCCGCGCCGGGCTCTACACAAACCAGGTATTTAGTAAGGACTTGATAAAGGCCCTAAGCCTTATAGGCTTATTTTTACTGGTAATTGCATGCGTAAATTTTGTAAACCTTGCTACAGCGCAGGCAGTTAACCGTTCAAAAGAAGTTGGCATTCGTAAGGTTTTGGGCAGCCAGCGGCAGCAGCTTATATTGCAGTTTTTGAGCGAAACATTTATCATCACTCTATTTTCTATAATACTGGCTATAGGTGTAAGCGAACTTGCCCTGTCGTCTTTAAACAAGTTACTGGAAATTGAGCTCACCAAAAAATTCATATTTAACCCGGTAATTATAACATTCCTGGTTGGGGTATTAATAAGCGTTACTTTGCTATCCGGTATCTATCCTGCGTTGATACTTTCCGGCTTTAACCCAATTGCGGCATTAAAGAACAAAATAAGCAAGGGTAAATCCAATGGCATTACATTACGCAGAAGCTTAGTTGTACTGCAATTTGGCATTGCCCAGGTTTTAATAATAGGTACCATAGTTATTATAAGCCAGCTAAACCATTTCAAAAATTCTCCCCTGGGGTTTGATAAAGATGCCACAATAACTGTAACACTGCCCGGCGATAGCCTTACCCGTTTAAAACTTAGCGCGCTAAAAAGCGATATATTACAGCAGCCCGGTGTAAAGGGGGTGAGTTATAGCTTCGGCAGCCCGTCTGACAACAAGAACTGGGGCAGCCCCATCAGGTATGATAACGCCGAAAAGGAAACCGATTTTAGGGTAAACATGAAATGGGCTGATGTAGATTATTTTGGTTTATACAACATAAAGTTTGTTGCCGGCCGGCCGTTTATTAAAAGCGATACGGTTAGGGAATATGTAGTAAATGAAACACTGCTTAAAAACCTTGGCGTAACCAACCCAAATGATGCCATAGGCAAAACTTTAGGCATTTGGGATGATAAGACACTTACCCATAAAATTGTTGGTGTTGTAAAAGATTTTAACGTTTCATCGTTGCGGGAGCAAATTCCGCCGGTATTAATGGCTTCATGGAACGGGCAGTATGAAACCGCTAACATCAAGCTTAAGACCAGCAATATTAAGCCAACACTTAAAGCGATAGAGAAGCTATGGGCATCAACTTTCCCCGAAGAGGTGTATGAATACAAATTTTTAGACGAGAAAATAGCCAGTTTTTACAAAAAGGAAGATCAGCTATCGCAGTTGTATAAAATTTTCGCCGGGATGGCCATATTTATTTCCTGCCTCGGCCTTTATGGTATGGTATCGTTTATGGCCGTGCAGCGCACCAAAGAGGTAGGTATTCGTAAAACATTAGGTGCATCAGTAGCCAATATCGTTTTCCTGTTCTCTAAAGAGTTTACGTTGCTAATCATAATATCATTTGTAATTGCAGCGCCAATAGCCTGGTACTTTACCCAGCAATGGCTGCAGGATTTTACTTATAAAATAAAACCGGGAGTTGGCATATTCGCCGTTTCTATAGGTGCATCTGTTATCATAGCCTGGTTAACAGTTGGTTATAAAGCTATATCTGCTGCCTTAGTTAACCCGGTTAAAAGTTTAAAGAGCGAATAACAGATCCGGACAATTATATAAATCAATTAATCTGCGGTTTATGATCAAAAACTATTTTAAAATTGCATGGCGTAACCTTTGGAAAAACAAGGTATCATCGGCCATAAACATCATTGGCCTTGCCATAGGTATGGCAGCCTGCATTGTTATTATGCTGTTTGTATCATACGAACGCAGTTTTGATAACTTTCATAGCGATAACATTGTAAGGCTAAACGAGGTGCAAAAGTTTCCCGGAATGGTGGCTTCGCAAAAGGTTGGGCTTTCTATGTTTCCGATGGGGCCGGCGCTTAAAAGCGAATATCCCGAGGTAAAAAGCTTTACACGCATAAAATGGGATAAAAAATATCAAATGACCTATGGTGAAAAACGCGTTTTTTTACCCCAGGTATTCGCCGTTGACCCCGATTTTTTGAAGATGTTTAACTTTAAGGTGCTCAAAGGCGACGCTCAAAGCGCAATTGAAAAACCCAACAGCATTGCTATAACACAGGAAACCGCTCAAAAACTTTTTGGTAATGAAGACCCGATAGGTAAGATAATAAACCACTATGGTGGCGATACGGTAAAGTTTACCGTAACCGCTGTTATGGCAAATAGCCCTAAAAACTCGCAGCTGCAGTTTGATGGTTTACTGTCGTTACCCGGCATCCAGCAAAAATGGATGGACAGGTGGGGAGGCAACTGGTTAAACACCTATCTGAAATTAGCCCCCGGTACCAGTGTAGCATCGCTTAATAAAAAAATGCCGGCGTTCCTTGAAAAACACATGAACGGCGACAACTGGAAGTTTTATGAGATTTTTTACCTGCCCTTAAAAGATGTACATGCAAACTCGGCAGATATTGGGTTAGATTACCTTAACTACCAAAAGTTCGATCAAAAATCAACCAACCTGTTCGCCATTATCGCATTCATTGTACTTATAATTGCTTGTGTTAACTTCATGAATTTATCTACCGCCCGCTCGGCAGATAGGGCAAAGGAAGTTGGCATCCGTAAATCAATCGGGGCAAACCGGTGGCAGCTTGCATTACAGTTTTTAGGCGAAACCATTTTACTATCATTATTGGCGCTTGTATTGGCAATAATTTTAGTAGAGCTGGCATTGCCTTATGTAAATAACTTAAGCCAGCGAGATATTTCGCTACCGGTATTTAGCCAGCCTTCGTTCCTGTTAACAATTGTATCAGGCACTGTTTTGGTGGGCATTATTTCGGGTATTTATCCGGCGTTGTTCCTGTCATCTTTCCAGCCCGTTAAAGTTTTAAAAGGCTCTGTAGAGTCGGGTAAAAATAAAGGCACCTTGCGTAATGTGTTGGTTGTGGGCCAGTTTACCAGCGCAGTGTTCCTGATGATAGCCACAGTGTTTGTAGTAAAACAGCTCAAATTTATGCAGGAAAAAGACCCCGGCTTTACCCGTGAACAAATTGTTACGATACCGTTAGACCGTATTTCGGGTCAGAAATATGAATTGTTTAAGCAGCAGCTATCAGGCAATACGCTTGTTGATGGCGTAACGGCATCGCAAGATCAATTGGGCAGCCACCTGGATCAGAACGGGGTTTCTTTCAAATACAATAATGGGCCTAAACGAGAGCTCGCAGCTACCCAGTTAATTGTTGATAATAATTATTTGAAGCTTTATAACATTAAACTTTCTATGGGCAAGAACTTCTCATCAGAGAAATCAGCCAATGGCCGCGAATACATTATTAACGAATCGATGGCCCATGAACTTCTAAAAGATTATCCGAAGGCCAAAATGGAATCGTTGATAGGGCAGCGCTTCGGGTACGATTCACTTGGTGTAATAACAGGTATTGCCAAAAACTTCAACTTTAACTCGTTACATTATAAGGTCGAAAATCTGTTTATTGTTAATCAAAGTGATTGGGGCTTTAGCACCGTTTCCATAAAAATTAAACCGGGCAAATCAAAAGAAGCCATAAACTTTATAAAAGCAACCTGGAAGAGCCTTAATCCCGATTATCCTTTCGAATACGAGTTTCTTGACGACCATTTTGCTGAGGTATACCGTGCCGATAACCAGGTAAGCCAGGTAGTAGGTATATTGGCCGGCTTAGCTATCCTCATCTCTTGTTTAGGGTTATTTGGTCTCGCATCATTCTCGGCAGAGAAGCGCGTGAAGGAGATAGGTGTGCGTAAAGTGTTAGGTGCATCGGTACAAAGCATTGTACAACTGCTGTCCTGGCATTTTGTTAAACTTGTTATTATCTCTAACCTAATAGCTTGGCCGCTTGCCTGGTACAGCATGAACCGCTGGCTGCAGGACTTTGCTTACCGTATTGATATTAACGTTGGCACATTTGTTTTTGTGGCTTTACTCTCTGTATTCATCGCCTTAATAACCATAAGCTTCCAATCTGTAAAGGCCGCAATTGCTAACCCTGTAAAAAGCTTAAGAAGCGAATAATTTATAATATAATTCAATATCATGCTAAAGAATAACTTAAAGATAGCCTGGCGTAACCTCACAAACAACAAGGTGTACAGTGCCATAAATATTATGGGCCTGGCCGCGGGTATGGCTGTGGCTTTGCTAATAGGGTTATGGGTTACTTATCAATATTCTTATGATAAGTTTTTACCAAATTATGGTCAGTCTTACCAGGTTAGGCGTAATTTTAACAGTAATGGCGATACCTTAACTTTTAGCACCACCTCGCTTAAACTTGCCGATGCACTCCGCGTTAACTATCCGGAAATTGAATACGTAGCAGAAACAGATGGCGGCCGCAGCCACGGCTTAATGGTAGGCAATACCAAGCTGCTTTTAGACGGAAAACAGGCAGCGGCAGACTTTTTAAAGATCTTCCGTTTTCCTTTTATACAAGGCGATGCAAACGCGTTAAAAGAGCCTTACAGCATTGTCTTAACTGAAACTACAGCTAAGGCACTTTTTGGCAATAAAAACGCCATGAACCAAATGGTTAGGGTGGATAACAGAGATAATTTAAAAGTGACGGGTATAATTAAGGATCTGCCCGGCAACTCTTCTTTTCATTTCAATTATATCATCCCTTTCAGCTACTTCGAAATTGCTGACCCCAGTGTAAAAGAAAGGCGCAAACAGGGTTTTGGAAACAACAGTTTCGAGATCTACGCCAAACTGAGGGACGGAATAAAATATAGCCAGTTGGCCCCAAAGATCAAAAATTTGGAACACGTGGAAGATAACATCAACGCGAAAAATTCTGACGTTATTATGCAGCCTATTCAAGACTGGCATTTATACAGTTCCTACACCAATGGCAAAGCATTGGGGGGTTTTATAGAATACGTTCGCATATTTAGTATCATCGGTATTTTAGTATTGATGATAGCATGTATCAACTTCATCAATTTAACCACCGCCCGTTCAGAAAAGCGGGCCCGCGAGGTAGGTGTACGCAAGGCAATTGGTTCGCACCGCAAACAACTGATCCTTCAATTTTTAACAGAGTCGGTAGTAACTACATTTGTGGCATTCCTGCTGGCAATACTACTTATACAATTAGCTTTACCATCTTTTAACACGCTTACAGGTACAACTATTACTTTACCTTATACTAATGTTTTGTTTTGGGGCATAACATTCAGCTGCACATTTATAACAGCTATATTAGCAGGCAGCAGGCCTGCATTTTACTTATCTTCTTTTAACCCGGTGCAGGTATTAAAGGGCACTTTGCAAACAGCCCGCTCTGCATCAATATCACGCAAGGCACTGGTTGTTTTACAATTCAGTTGTTCTGTAGTATTAATTATAAGTACTATCGTTATCTACCAGCAGATACAGCACGCTAAAGACAGGCCCACCGGCTATACAACCGATAAGCTGGTAACCACAATGGACAATGCTGAAATAAAAGCAAACTACGCCGCTATAAAACAAGACCTGTTACAAAGCGGGGCTGTGGTATCTGTTACAACCTCAACAAGCCCGGCAACCGGGGTGGATTGGCATAGCGATGTTGACAACTTTCCGGGTAAGAATGCCGGCGAAACCGTTGAAATGGGTATGATATCGGTATCTGATGATTACTTTAAAACCTTGGGTATGCAGCTTAAAGAAGGGCACGATTTTACCGGCGATGCTAAAGCTGACAGTACCAATATTGTATTAAACGAAGCCGGCGTAAAACGCCTTAGGTTAACCAACCCCGTGGGGCAAACTATTACTTCTTTTGGTATGAAAATGCACATTATTGGTGTAGTAAAAGATGCCCTGATGGATTCACCATTTCAAAAGGCAGACCCAAGTATGTTCTTTAGGTACGGGGGCAATCATATCATTTACCGTTTGTCGCCCAAGGTAAATACACACGAGGCCATTGAAAAAGTAACGGCTATTTTTAATAAATACAGCCCCGCTAATCCATTCTCATACCGTTTTGTAGACGAGGATTATAATCAAAAATTCAACCTGGAGCTATTGGTAGGTAAATTAGCCGGCATATTCGCGGCGTTGGCTATATTTATATCTTGCCTTGGTTTATTTGGCCTTGCAGCCTACGTTGCCGAACAACGCACCAAAGAGATAGGCGTGCGTAAAGTTTTAGGCGCGTCGGTAACACAGGTTTGGATGCTTCTATCAAAAGATTTTGTTTTGCTTGTGATGATCAGCTGCATTATAGCATCGCCAATAGCCCTATATTTTTTACAGAATTGGCTTAACAAATATACTTACCGCATTACTATAGGCCCTGGAGTGTTTATCATATCTGCGTTAGCGGCTATAGCCATAACACTTTTAACCATAAGTTTCCAGGCAATAAAGGCTGCAATTGCTAACCCGGTAAAGAGCCTGCGGTTTGAGTAGAAATAATTGATTAAATAAGTTTATTAGAATTTACCTTCCATATCATGTTAAAAAATCATTTTAAAATAGCGTTGAGGAACTTGTGGCGGCACAGGGTTTTCTCTTTCATCAATATCACGGGCTTATCGGTAGGCATTACCGCCTGTTTCTTTATATCGATGTATGTGGTATTTGAACTAAGTTACGATAAGTTCCACACTAAAGCAGATAGGATCTACCGGGTGGTAACCGATATTAAAACGCCATCAGAAACCATACATACGGATGCTACTTCATGGGCGTTTGCACCAAACCTTAAGTTAGATTTCCCTGAAATAGAATCATTTGTACGTGTTAGCGGAGATAGTTATTTGGTTAAAAAAGGTAACGTTAAGTTTCAGGAGGAGAAAACTTTACTGGCCGATTCGGCTTTTTTTAAGGTATTCGACTTTAAGCTGATTAAGGGTGATCCAAACACAGCTTTAACCGCACCGGCAAGTGTTGTATTTACCGAAACGGCGGCCAAAAAGTATTTTGGCAATGCCGACCCTGTGGGCCAAACTGTATTACTAACCGGTAACAATACACCCGCTACGGTTACCGGCCTGATGAAAGACCTACCGGAAAATTCGCAAATAAAGGCAGATATGCTCGTTTCTATGTCGACCCTTACTCAAAAGTTTAGAAAGGGGATTGACGAGCAGTGGGGAAATTACGGAGCCAATACTTACTTACTTTTGAAGAAGGGTGTAGATGCCCAGGCGCTGCAAACTAAATTCCCGGCTTTTGTTGAAAAACGTAATGGCAGCGAAAGCCGCCGGAGCCAAATGTTTGCTACATTGATACTGGAGCCTATTAAAGATGTTTACCTGCATTCTACCCATGGCGGCCCCGCTGTAGGCAGTATGAGCAACGTTTACGTTTTTAGTATAGTAGCTGTATTTATTTTATTGATAGCCTGTATCAACTTTATTAACCTCACTACCGCACGTTCTGTTGAGCGCGCTAAAGAAGTGGGTATCCGCAAGGTGGTAGGCGCTGCCAAAGGCGAATTAGCCAGTCAGTTTATTGGCGAAAGCGTTGTGCTATGTTTAGTGGCCTTTGTAATTACTGTTATACTATCAGTTGTGTTACTGCCGATGTTCAATCAATTATCCGGCAAGGTAATTAGTCCCGGGATCCTTTCTTCGCCTGTTTATATTCTCATCTTATTCGGCACATCTGTGGTAATAGGTTTACTGGCCGGTATCTATCCGGCCCTCGTGCTATCATCTTTTAAACCTATTATGGTTTTAAAGGGCAGGTTTTCTACCGGTACACAGGGTAGCTTGTTGCGCAAAAGCCTTGTAGTGGCGCAGTTCAGCATTTCTATAGCGTTGATCATCGGTACAATTATCGTTTATAATCAAATGAACTTTATGCGTAACCGCGACCTTGGTTTTTCTAAGGATCAGATGGTGGTAATGGATACCAATGGCGACCCTGGTAAAGACGCTTTCCAGCAATCGGTGAAATCATTGCCTGGCGTGAAAATGGTTTCGCAATCATCAAGCGTACCGGGTGGTGGCAACAGCGGCGCGTACTCCGAAATAGAGAATAAAAAAGGCGACCTGCAGGTAGCCAACCTCGACCTGTATTTTGTTGATTTTGATTACCTGAACCAGTTTAAGATCAAAATAGTTGCCGGCCGCCCGTTCTCCCGCGATTTTATCAGCACCGATACCTCGCAAGCCATGATCCTGAATGAAGAGGCTGTAAAACTATTTGGCTACAAATCACCGCAGGAAGCCATAGGACGCCGTTTTAAACAATGGGGCCGCGAAGGTAAAATTGTAGGGGTGATGAAGGATTTTCACTTCCGCTCGCTGCAGGAAAAAATTAAGCCTTTAAGCATGCGTGTAGAACTGGGAGGTTTTAACCTCGTATCGGTTAAGGTTGATGCCAAAAACCTGCCTGCAACACTTGCAGCCATAGAGGCAAAATGGAAAGAGGTGATACCCAACAGACCGTTCAGTTATTATTTTCTCGATGAATTTTTCGACAGGCAATACCGCGCCGAGCAGCGCTTTGGTAAACTGTTCTTAAACTTTGCAATATTGGCTATTGCCATATCATGCCTTGGTTTATTAGGTTTGGCATCTTACAGTACCTACCAGCGTACCCGCGAAATAGGCATCCGCAAGGTGTTGGGTGCTTCAACATCCGGCATCGTAAACATGTTATCTTCCGATTTTATGAAACTCGTGGGCATATCGTTTCTAATAGCTTCGCCTGTTGCATGGTACTTTATGCACAAATGGCTGCAGGATTTTGCCTACCGAATCGATATCCAGTGGTGGGTGTTTGCTGTATCAGGCGTTTTGGCCATGGTAGTAGCACTGGTAACTATTAGCTTCCAGGCCATAAAAGCGGCATTAACAAACCCGGTTAAAAGCCTTAGAAGCGAATAATATATAAAGTTTAGAAATTAAGAATTAGAATTTATAGCATAATGATCAAAAATTATTTAAAGACCGCCTGGCGTAACCTGGTTCAAAACAAAACCACATCGCTTATTAGTATGGCAGGGCTGGCAGTAGGCATTTGTTGTTTTTTATTGCTTACAACCTACCTTATAAACGAGTTACGTTACGACCGCTTTCATACCAATGCAAGCAGAATAAGCCGCTTAACATTCAGCTATAAATCTGCCGACGACGCGGAGGTTAAAACTGCCGCGTTAACACCTACTGCACCTGTTCCTGTTTTTAAACAGGAGTTTTCTGACGTGGAGGATGGTGTGCGTGTAGTAAATTACTCTAACATGCGCGCGGCTGTAGTGCAGTTTGGAGATAAGGTATTTAAAGAAAAGAAAATGCTGGTTGCTGATGCTTCTTTCTTTAAGATCTTTACGTTCAATTTTATATCAGGAAATGCTAAATCGGCTTTAAACGATCCGTCGTCAATTGTTATTACAGCATCAACCGCAAAAAAATACTTTGGCGATGAAAACGCTATTGGTAAAATACTAAAGGTTGACCAAAAGAATAACATGATGGTAACCGGCGTGGTAGAGGATGTACCCGAGTACTCGCAAATTAAGTTTGACCTGTTGGGCAATTACGCTATGATGCCGCGCTCGCTTACCCGCGCCTGGGATTCATCAAACGATTACTCATACTTTCTTTTAAAGCCCAATGCCAATAGAGAGGCTGTTGCAAAACAAATGACCAATTACATTACTAAAGACAGGCCACGCTCTAACGATAAAATGTGGTTTAATTTAGAGCCTCTTACTAAAGTGCATTTATACTCAACCGCTACTTATGGTTTAGAGGCCGGTGGTAATATCAAATACATGTACATTTTGGGTTTAGTGGCTGTAATATTGCTTGTTTTGGCTTGTGTAAACTTCCTTAACCTGGTGACTGCCCGCTCGGCCGAACGTGCCAAAGAGATTGGGGTGCGCAAAGTAATGGGAGCCATGAGGGGCCAACTGTTTAGCCAGTTTATTATAGAAGCGGGCATAATTACGTTGCTATCTTTAATAGTTGGTTTTGGGCTTTTATATGTTGCCTTACCTGCATTTAGCACATTTACCGGCCAGCAACTTGGCCTCCATACCTGGAATTTATCGTGGCTGGCTACAGCACTTGTAACGCTATTTGTTTTGGTAACGCTGTTAGCAGGTACTTATCCGTCTTTATACTTATCGGCCTTTAAGCCTATTATTACGCTTAAGGGCGGTTCATCTATGCAGGCAGGCGGCAATATGCTGCGTAAATCGCTGGTAGTGTTCCAGTTTGTTGTATCCGTATTTTTCATCATCAGTACTTTGGTTGCAGGCAATCAGCTAAGGTATATGCAAAGTTTAGACACGGGCATTAACCGCGACCAGGTTTTAGTATTAGACATTGGCGGCATGCCGTACAGTAAAATAGAGACATTTAAAACCGAAATAAGCCAGCAAACCGGCGTGTTGGGCTCAACCGCCAGTTATGATTCGCCTGTAAGTATAGGAGGGGGGTACTCCATCAATACTGCCGAAGGCAAGAATGCCGACTTTAATCTTTCGGTAACAGCAATCCCTGTAGAAAAGAGCTTTACCAAAACCTTAGGTATAAAGCTTGTAGCCGGCAGCGATCTTGATGTTGGTGATGAGCAGCAGGTGTTAGACACCGCCGAGGCGAAAAGACGTTACAGTTTTCTCCTGAACGAAAAAGCCGTGGCTGCCATGGGCTGGAAACCTGAGCAGGCCATTGGTAAAAAGATCGGTTTGAACGGCCGCATGGGCACTATTAAAGCGGTTGCTAAAGATTTTAACTTTGCATCGCTGCATGAAGAGATCACACCCATTGTGATGTTCCCCGAGTACGATTGGTTTGGTAAGCTGCTGGTAAAAACGTCTGGCAAAAGCACCGCTAAAACCATTGCATCTATACAAACCAGTTGGAAGAAATTTTACCCTAACGCACCATTTGAATATCACTTCCTCGACCAGGAGTTTGAAGCCCTGTACAAAGCCGATCAGCGTACAGGCGCTATCCTTACAGCATTTACAATTGTTACCATATTTATATCATGCCTTGGCTTGTTCGGGCTTGCGGTATTCTCTACCCGCCAAAGGGTAAAGGAAATTGGTATCCGTAAGGTATTGGGGGCCGGTGTAGCCTCAATTGTAGGTTTAATATCGTTCGATTTTATAAAGCTGGTGCTTATTGCCATCATTATATCATCGCCCCTGGCTTGGTATGCTATGAATAACTGGCTGCAGGACTTCGCCTTCCGTGTAAGTATACAGTGGTGGGTATTTGTAATTGCAGGCGGCGCAGCAGCGCTTATAGCCTTTTTAACGGTAAGTTATCAATCGGTAAAAGCCGCGCTGTCAAACCCCGTAAAGAGTTTACGGTCGGAGTGAGCTGAGATTAGTGATAAAGGTTAGAGATTAGTTAATTGGAGGTTAGGATTGAAAAGTTCTAACCTCCAATTTGTTTATAGCCCTATTGGTTAATCTATACCTGTACAAGTCTAATCTCTAATTCTCAATCTCGGATCTTTAACTTTCTATTTACAACTAATCTCTAATTTCCATTTACTAACCACTACCCAACCAACTGTATCATAACCGAACGCACGCTGTACATAAGCGTACAGTTTTAACTTTCAACAATCAATATAATTAGCTGATATTAAAGCAATTATAACTTTGGTATATTATTGATACCTGAATACCAAAATCAGTTTAAGAAATTGCAAATAATTAAACAGTAATTCATTTAACACAATAATTAAACATGTTATCACTTCAGCATATTTCAAAGTATTACCAGGTAGGCGGCAACAAGAATTTCGTAATAAACGATATTAGCCTTGATGTTGATCAGGGCGAATTTGTATCCATCATGGGCCCTTCGGGTTCGGGCAAATCTACCCTGCTGAATATCATAGGCATGCTTGATGAACCAACCGATGGCTTCCACTATTTTGTTGACCAGGCCATTCATCAGCTTAAAGAGAAACAGCGCGCCGCATTATATAAACAATACATTGGCTTTGTTTTTCAGGCGTATCATCTAATAGATGAGCTTACCGTTTACGAAAACATCGAAACTCCTTTAATTTACCAGGATGTAAAAGGATCGGAACGTAAGGCAATGGTTGCCGATATGCTGGACCGTTTTAACATTGTAGGTAAGAAAGACCTTTTCCCGGCTCAGCTATCGGGCGGGCAACAGCAATTGGTAGGCATAGCCCGCGCGCTTATTGCAAAACCAAAATTATTATTGGCCGATGAGCCTACCGGTAACCTTAACTCTAAACAAGGAGAGGAGATCATGGAACTGTTCCGGAAGCTGAACAAAGAGGACGGCGTTACCATCATCCAGGTAACACACTCCGAAAAAAACGCGGAATACGGTTCGCGTATAATTAACCTATTGGACGGTAAGATAGAATCTTCCAGAAAATTCTGAACTACAAATCAAAATGCGATACTTTAAATTTTTACTTTTTAGCTTAATAACACTTACACCCGCGTTGGCACATAGCCAGGCTGTAGATAGCGTACTTACTTTAAGGCAATGTATAGACATAGCACTCAAACATAACCTGGATGTACGCAAAAGCGAACTGCAACTACAAAGCGCCAGGGTTGATAAAAACCAGGCTAAAGAAAACCTGCTGCCATCAATAAACGGCCAGGTAGACCACGGGATAAGCAACGGCCGTAGCCTTAACCAGGTTGATTACACCTACGTTAACGCGTCTACAAAATTTGCCAGCTACAGCGCCAACGCCGACCTTACGCTTTTTAACGGCCTACAAAACCTTAACAGGATAAAACAAACCTCGCTTGCTTATAAAGCAGGCGAAATGGACTTGCAGCAGGCAAAAGACCTGGTTACCATAAACACTATTACAGCGTATTTGCAGGTGTTAAACAATACAGAAGCTTTAGCGCAGGTGCAAAACCAGGTAGAGGTATCTAAAAAACAACTGGACAGGTTGCAGATACTGGAAAACCAGGGAGCCAATAAGCAGCCTAATGATTTCACCGACCTTAAGGGTACTTATGCAGATAACCAAGTAAGTTATGTTAACCAAAAGGCTATACTGCAAACATCAAAACTTAATCTGCTACAGATTTTAAACATCCCTTACAGGCCTAATATCGCGTTTGAAAAAATTACCAATGCCGATATATTACAGCAAAACGGCACCTCTGAAGAGGTTTACCAAACAGCTTTAAACCAGTTGGCCTATGTAAAAGCAGCGGTATTACGGAGACAAAGTGCAGAAAAAGGTGTATCGGCAGCAAAAGGTGCATTGTCGCCAACCATCTCATTATTTGGGGGACTTAATACCAACTATTCCAGCGCCGCGCAGATAAATAATGCGGCTATACCTTACTGGGATCAGTTTAAAAACAACTTCTATAACCAGTTTGGTATCAGTGTAAGGATCCCGATACTTAACTATTTCCAAAATCGCAATAAGGTAACGCTGGCTAAAATTGATCTGCAATCTTACAAATACGTTGAGGAAAATACCAAAATACAATTGCGCCAAAATGTTGAGCAGGCCTACCTGAATATGAGCAATGCGTTAGAACGCTATAAAGCCTTGCAAGACCAGGTTGTTGCCTACAAAGAATCTTTTAGGATAGCCGAGATACGTTTTAACGCGGGTGTACTAAACTCAGTTGAATTTGTACTTGCTAAAAACTATTTAGACAGGGCAAACCTAAACCTTATAAACGCACGTTACGATTGTGTTATCTACAACAAAATATTAGATTATTACCAGGGGCGGTTATCTCTATAATTTCCTCCTCCATAAATTCCAATATCCGGCTCTCGCAATTATGCGGGGCCGGATATTTGCTTATAAAACAATTGCTATGCTGGCATGTTAAACATAAAAATCATAAACCATGAAAAAATTAATACTTACGTTAGGCTTATTTATAGCCATAGCAACCGCAACACAAGCACAGGTTTTACCAAGCGTACAAGTGGGTGTTAAAGGCGGTGTAAACTTGTCAAGCCTATCAAACTCTAATGGTACCTTTAGCAGCAGTAACCGCGCGGGTTACCTTGGCGGTATATGGGCACGGTTTGGTGCGCTGGGTTTCAACTTCCAACCCGAGCTTTACGTTACCAGCAAAAATGTCGACATCAATTCAAGTAACGGCGCATCAAGCTCAGCAAAGTTCACAAGTATAGATGTACCGCTATTATTAGGCGGTAAAGTTGGTGCATTTGGATTAGGTGGCAGGTTTTATGCCGGTCCGCTATTATCTTTCGCCATAAACAGAGAAGGTAATTCTTTTGGTTCGGCAGCAGGTAACGCTATAAACCTGCGCTACAAGGATGCAAACTTTGCGGCTACGGTAGGTGCAGGTGTAGACATCAGAAGAATATCTATAGACTTACGTTACGAGGCCGGTTTAACTAAACAAGAATACCTTGATGGTTCTAACAGCATCAAAACACGCATTAGCTTGTTTAACCTAAGTTTAGGTTACGCGTTCTTGTAATCGTGAATAATACTTCAAAAAAGGCCTGCGTGTTACGCGGGCCTTTTTATTTTATACGGATGTAATTGCAGTAATTATAAATATGACAAATGCTGATAAACCAAAAACTATTGAATACATAAAGGTTACACCGAACATCTTGCTAACTGTACGCCAGCGGCTGCGGTTATACACAACCCGCAACGAGCGATAGATGTACCATATTATAGTAAACATGGTTGCCGTTGATATGAGGCCGATAATGGTTTGCCACTCATGAGGGATAACTAATTTTAGCAGCATTGTAAATGCCAAAAAGGAAAAGAGGTAGCAATGCAGGTGTATGGCATAAATTATATGCTCAACATAAAATTTATGGTTTCGCCAGAATGCCAGCTTTAATATCAGCGCAAACAGGGGCAGCAACAGGAACATTATTTTGGGTGCATTATGCTTAAAACCTTCCCATAATACCTCCTTTGCATTTTTACCACGGGCTTTCCAGTCATAGTTCTTTTTTATCAGATAACGCTCCACCATGTCATCTCTGTCTTTCGCCGGCAGTTTAGCCTGATATGCCAGGTAATCATTATAAGTAGCATACTTATATAAATTATCATCTCCAAAAAAGGTGAAGCCACCTTCATTATCGTCGCTCTCATTTGATTTAACCGAATCTTTAGCCAGATCGGCATTTATTTCTTTAGCGAGCGTATCAGGCACATATGCTTTAACAGCTTCCGAGAGTTGTACTTTCTGTTTATCTGTAAGGTTTTTATTTTTGTTAATCCCCTTATCAATAGCAGTTTTTGCCTTGTCAGAACTTTGTTGTTCCGTTTGCCGGTTGTCTTTTATAATGTCTTTCTCTCCGTTACTCTTAAAAAATAATACAAAGAATATCAAGCTGATGAAGATATACATCTTAACCGGGTGCAGGTATTGCGCCCTATGGCCGGCTATATACTCGGTAGTAAGATGCCCGGGTTTTAAGAATAACGGCTTAAGCGTATGAAAAAACTGATAATCGAAGTGGAAATAATCGCTTACGGCATGGTTTAGCATGTGGCCGAAACTCTCCTTCATTTCCAGGTTTTCCTGCCCGCAGTTATGGCAAAACTTACCTTGTAAAATTGTTCCGCAATTGAGGCAGTCGTTCTCCTTACGGTAGTGTTTTTTCATGAGTTGGTTTAGGTGTACTTATTTAGGCGTGTTCTATGGCATGTTTAAGCGCCGCGTTGTGTTTGTACCTGAATACAAACGGGAATATTACGGCTATAACAAGCGCGTAAGCTGCAAAGGTTAGCCAGATGCCGTGCCAGTCTTTTTGGCCATTGGCCATTATAAAGTATTTATCAATTAACCACCCGCTGATGTTGCTGCCAAAAAAAGCACCGAAACCGTTTACCATCATCATAAACAAGCCCTGCGCGCTCCCGCGGATCTCGGGCGAGGCCTGAGTTTCCACAAATAATGAACCCGATATATTAAAGAAATCGAACGCCATACCATAAACGATGCATGATAGCACGATCATCCATAACCCATTAGCCGGATCTCCGAAGGCAAAAAGGCCAAACCTAAGTACCCATGCTATCATACTAAACAACATTACGTACTTAATACCGAACTTGCGAAGGAAGAAAGGAATGGCGAGTATGAACAATGTTTCCGAAATCTGGCTGATAGACATTATAATGGCCGGGTATTTCACAGCGATGGTTTCCTGGTATGCAGCAACGTTTTTAAAGTCGTGTATGTAGGTATCGCCGTAGGCGTTTGTTAATTGCAATGCGGCGCCAAGTAATAGCGAAAACGCGAAAAATATAGCGAACCTCGTTGATTTGAACAACGCGAAGGCATTCAATCCTAACGTATTTGCAAACGATCTTGAATTGGCCTTGTTTAACAAAGGCAAACACTTTGGCAGCGTAAATGAGTAGATACCCAATGCCGCAGATACCGCCGCTGATATATAAAACTGATTAGCCGAAGTTTCATTATCAGTTAGGCTTACGGTCCACAAGGCAACTATAAAACCTACTGTGCCCCAGGTACGGATTGGCGGGTACTCTCTTACAACATCTATTCCCTGGCCTTTAAGCGCTGAGTAGGCTACTGTTATAGATAACGATAGAGTAGGCATATAAAAAGCCATATTTAGCAACATTACCCAAAAAAACGCTGTGGGGTTTGTTACCATAGGCAATGCGCATAGTGTTGCAGCACCGCAAAGGTGCATGATACCGTAAAGCTTTTCGGCATTTATAAACCTGTCTGATATGATACCGGTAATGGTGGGCATAAATATAGAGGCGATACCCATGGTAGAGAAGATGGCGCCAAATTGCGCTCCAGACCATTGTTTGTTTTGAAACCAGTATGCGCCGATGGTGAGCAGCCACGCTCCCCAGATAAAAAATTGCATAAAGTTCATTAGTATTAAGCGAAACTTAATATTCATACAGCGCTGGTTTAACAATTAATAGTTATAAAATAAAAGGCTGAAAATAGTGAAATAATGCGATATGGGAAAGACCGTATTAGCGCGAATTTAGGTGTCAGATTCTGGAAATACAGATTTTATAAAAAAAAGGATACCGTTTAGATATCCTTTTTCTTTTACGATGATTTTCTTTTAGTCAGTTCATCTCTGATCTTTGCGGCTTTTTCATACGCCTCTTCAGAGAGTGCCTGTTGCAGCATGGTTTTTAGCTCATCCTCGCTTAGGGTTGTATATGTGCCAGCGGCAGATGAATGCTTTTTCTCTTCGGGTGTTTCGCTAATATTTTCAAGGTAAACAAAGTCGTTACCTTCTATTACGATGCCCGCGGTAGAAAGGATAAACTCATAGGTGTAAATAGGGCATTCAAACCTCACCGATACCGCTATGGCATCAGAGGTACGCGCATCTATCTCCACTGTTTTTTTACCGTCGAAACAGATCAGTTTAGAGTAGAATATCCCGTCTATAAGGTTGTAAATAATAACCTCCTGCACGGTAATATTAAAGGCCTGGCCTAAACTCTTGAACAGGTCATGAGTTAAGGGGCGGCTTGGCGTCATCTTTTCTATTTCAATGGCAATGGCCTGCGCCTCAAAGCTGCCTATAATAATAGGTAACCTGCGGCGGCCGCTAACTTCGCCCAATACCAATGCGTATGCGCCCGACTGGGTTTGACTGTAGGAAAGGCCTACAATATCCAGCTTAATTTTTTTCATGTCGTTACCCATCACAGCGATATCTTTCTTGTTTTTAAGCTGATGCTTTATAATCTTTAACTGCAGCAATTAATTTTGGCAGCACCTCAAACGCGTCGCCAACTATACCATAATCTGCTACCTTGAAAAACGGCGCTTCGGCATCTTTGTTTATCACAACAATAACTTTTGAAGAACTAATACCGGCAAGGTGCTGAATAGCGCCCGAAATGCCTATGGCAATATACAAATTTGGGCTTACAGCTATGCCTGTTTGGCCTACGTGTTCGCTATGTGGCCTCCAACCCGCGTCAGATACCGGTTTAGAACAAGCGGTGGCCGCGCCTAAAAGGTCGGCAAGCTCTTCTATCATTCCCCAGTTTTCGGGGCCTTTCATACCACGGCCGGCAGATACCACTATCTCGGCATCGGGTAGCGATACTTTATCTGTAGAACGCACAATGTCTTTTATCATCTCTTTAAAGTCAGACGCTTTGGCCTCCGCTGTAAAGTCTTCAACCGGTGCTTCAGAGCCAATTTCCACTACTTTATACGAGTTTGGTGTAAGCGCAATAACTTTATTAGCCGATGTTAGCTCAACCAAGGCGAATGCTTTACCGGAAAAAGCAGTTTTTTTAACCGTGAATTTACCACCATCCTCAACAGGAAGCGCAACAGCGCCATCAGCCACACCGGCTTCCAGCTTAACACCCAAACGGGGGGCAAGGCCACGGCCGCTGAAAGAGTTAGACAGTACCACAATATCGGCACCGTTAGCTTTAGCCGCTTCGGCAATTACCGACGCGTACGCCTGGTTCAAAAAGTTCTTTAGTTTATCGCTACTTACGTTTAAAACCTTTTCTGCACCGTATTTGCCTAAAGCAGCCAATTCATCATTAGCAACATTGCCAATTGATATGGCAATAAGGTTAGTGTTATTTTGATCGGCTATCGCTTTGGCGTATGATACAGCCTCAAAAGTTGATTTTTTGAATTTACCATCCGCGTTTTCCGCGTATATTAAAACTGACATAGTAGTTATTTTAAAGGACTTAAGAGTTCAGAACCAGAATTCCAGTTTTATGAATTTTCCTGATTCTTGTGTCTTATGATCCTGACTATATTTATTGAATAATTATATAACCCTTGCTTCGGTATGTAAAAGATCTACCAACTTAGCGGTTTCATCCGCAGTAATTAATTTTACTTGTCCGCGTGGGGCAGGGGTTTCATAACTGATGATCTCTGATGTATTCTTCACAGCAACAGGTTCAACCACTGTAAGCGGTTTAGTACGCGCGCTCATGATACCACGCATGTTAGGTATTTTAGGTTCGGCAACACCCTCGGCACAACCTGCCACAAAAGGGAACGGGATAGTTAAAACTTCTTTACCACCCTCTATCTCGCGTTCAACAGTAGCTTCGCTATCGGTTGCATCCAATTTTTTGATGATGGATACCGATGGCAGGTCTAACAATTCGCCCAGCATACCGGCAACTTTGGAGCCATTGTAATCAATAGACTCGCGACCGGTAAGTATCAGATCGAATGGATTTTGCTTAACATACTCAGCAATCTGGTAGGCTACAAACCACGCGTCGTGTGCGTTGGCATTTACCCGTACAGCATCTGTAGCGCCTATGGCTAATGCCTTACGTATGGTAGCCTCGCTGTTAGCTTCGCCAACGTTAATAACGGTTACCGTGCCTTTACCGCCCTCGGTCAATTCAATGGCGCGTGCAAGGGCGATCTCGTCGTAAGGGTTAAGAATAAACTGAACACCGCTTGTATTAAATTGGGTGTTATTATCAGTAAAGGTTATTTTTGTAGTGGTATCCGGAACATTGCTGATACATACCAGTATTTTGCTCATTTAGAATTGGTTTATGTTTTACAGGTATTTGTAATTAGGACATCGCAAATTTAGTTAAAAAACAGAGAGTTTAAAATGGATACAAGCAGATTAGATAAGCTATTGGCGTTTATACAGAACGAGCCCGAAGATGAATTTTTGAAATACGCACTGGCTACTGAATACCTGCGACTTAACGATACCGAAAAGGCCCTGAGCTATTATGAAGACCTTGTGAATAACCATCCGGGCTATACCGGCACTTATTACCACTTAGGTAAATTATATGAAGCCCTTAACCGCAAAGACGATGCTATAACCACTTACGAAAAAGGCATGGAGATAACCAAAGCCAAACGGGATATGCACGCTTTTAGCGAATTACAATCCGTCTATCGGTCGGCCACTGGTTTTGAGGAAGATGATGATGACGACTATTAAAAGAGGCAGGATATAAGAATCAAGAGCCAAGACTTATAAAAATAAAGACCGTTTAGTGTTAAACGGTCTTTATTGTATGCAATTGTCTTTATTCTAACGTCTTGACTCGAACTTCTTTAAAACGGGGGCTCATCATCAATATCATCCATGCGTGATGGGCGAATAATAAAGTTGCTTGGTTTACTATCAAAATCCTGCGATGGATTTAGCCCCGCGAAGGCGTTGTTAGCCGGTAGGGCGAAGCTATCCATACCCTGATCAAGATCCTGGAACTTCACGTATTTACCTACGAATTTCAATCGTACGCGGCCGGTTTCACCATTACGGTGCTTGGCAATAATTACTTCACCAACGCCCTGGGTAGGGTTGTTGTCCTCGTCCACATCCAGTCCGTAATATTCGGGGCGGTAAAGGAACAGTACCATATCCGCATCCTGCTCAATAGAGCCCGATTCACGTAGATCTGACAGCATCGGGCGTTTAGAGCCACCGGGCCTGTTCTCTACCGCACGGCTTAACTGAGATAGCGCGATAACCGGCACGTTCAACTCTTTAGCAACAGTTTTAAGCGCACGCGAGATACTACCAATTTCCTGCTCGCGGTTACCGCCTCCACCTTTACCCTCTGCCTTACCCTGCATTAACTGCAAGTAGTCGATAATGATCAACTGAATATCGTGCTGAGATTTTAAACGGCGGCATTTAGCGCGGAACTCAAATATGTTTAATGAGGGTGTATCATCAATAATTAAAGGGGCGGCTTCTAAACGGCCAATTTTTGAGTGGATCTGCTGCCATTCCCACTCTTCCAAAGTCCCCTTACGAATCTTTTCCTGTTCAATTTCGGTTTCACCGGATATTAAACGGTTAACCAACTGTACAGAAGACATCTCCAGTGAGAACACTACAACAGGCTTGTCAAAATCTACAGCAGCGTTACGGGCACAGCTTAGTACAAACGCTGTTTTACCCATCGCAGGGCGGGCTGCTATGATCACCAGGTCGGATTTTTGCCAGCCCGATGTCATACGGTCAAGGTCGGTGAAGCCGGATGGGACACCTGTTAAGCCATCCTTTTTATCTTTAAGGGCCTCAATATCTTTTAATGCTTCGTGCACCAAGTCATCCATCTTGCGCGAATCGCGGCGAAGGTTGTTCTGGGCTATCTCGAAAAGGTTTTTTTCGGCCTTGTCAAGCATTTCCAGTACGTCGCTGGTATCTTCATAAGCGCTGTTGATTACATCTGTAGAAATGCGGATCAACTCGCGCTGGATATATTTTTGGATGATAATGCGCGAGTGGTATTCAATGTTGGCAGCTGATGCTACACGGTTGGTCAGTTCGGTAATATAATACGCACCGCCAATCATTTCCAGTTCGCCTTGCTGGCGTAACTGCGCGGTTACTGTTAAAATATCTACGGGCGATGTTTTCTCGAACAGTACAGAAATGGCGTTGAATATCTTCTGGTGCCTTACTTCATAAAACACCTCGGGTTTTAGTACATCAATAACCGATGAAAGGGCATCTTTCTCAAGCATTAGCGCGCCAAGTACGGCTTCTTCAAGGTCTAATGCCTGTGGTTGCAGCTTGCCATTTCCTGCAAAAGATTGCGGATTTGTAAGCCTGCTTCTGCGGTCTGTGTTCTGCTTATAATTAGGGGAATCGTTCTCAAAATTCATGACGAACAAAAATATATAAAAAATGTTCTTGCCTGTTTTTAATTAGCTAACAAATGAGTTTTCCACATAATAAAAACATTATCAGCGCTATAAATTTTAATGCCCAATATTAACATTGCATGTTTATAACGTGTTAATATCGGTGTAAGTATCTCATTTACATTACTGTTAATAAATATGACCTAATGTTAAGTATTGTTAACACTACAACCGAACCTTCCACTTAGATAGCCATAAAATGAGTTAATATCCCTACTTTTGGCGAAAGTAATTTTATTAAAATGGCATATAATTCTAAACCTCCGCCACGCGAAGGCAATCAGATGGTTTTTGGTATAAGAGCAGTGATTGAAGCGATACTGGCAGGTAAAGAAATTGAATCTTTATACATACAGCGCGGCCTTGGCGGCGGACTGTTAAACGAACTTAAAGACGTAATGCAGGAGTACCAGCTATCGGCCCAACAGGTACCGGTAGAAAAGCTGAACCGCATTACCATGAAAAACCACCAGGGTGTTATAGCTTTTATATCGCCCATTACTTACCAAAAGATAGAAAACATCATCCCCGAAGTATTTGAAAGGGGCGAGGTGCCTTTGGTTTTAGTACTTGATAGTATTACCGATGTACGCAACATGGGTGCCATTGCCCGCACAGCCGAATGTGCAGGTGTGCATGCTATTGTTATACCGGGTAAAGGCTCTGCGCAAATAAACCCCGACGCTATAAAAACATCGGCAGGCGCATTATACAAGATACCGGTTTGCCGTCATGATAATTTCATGCAAACGGTAAAATTTTTGCAGGAATCGGGCTTACAACTGGTTTGCTGTACCGAGAAAACGAATGACTACATCTACAAACCCGACTATACCGCGCCAACGGCTATCATAATGGGTTCAGAAGAAGACGGGATCCGTAACGAGATCATCCGCATCAGCGACCACCTGGCCAAGATCCCGATGTTAGGGGAGATAGAATCCCTAAACGTATCCGTATCTACAGGGGTTATCTTGTATGAGGCTATAAGGCAACGCAGCACTGCTGCAGTTAATTAGAGAATAGTGATTAGAGATTAATTTTCCTTACCTAATCTCTAATCACCAATCTCTGATCACTAAATTTTAAATATACTTAGTACCAAACTTACTTTTTACATCGGCAACAACCTGCTTAATATTCTGCTCCTGATCTCGGGGGCATATCAACAGGGAGTTGTTAGACTCCACTACAATATAATCATGTAAGCCCTGCAATATTACCAGCTTTTCGCCGGGTACATTTACCATACAATTGCTGCTATCGTACATAATAACTTTCTCTGAAGGGATAACCGCGTTGCCTACATAATCTTTCTCGGCAAGCTGGTAAATAGACGCCCAGGTACCTAAATCGCTCCAGCCAAATTCTGATGGCAGCACGTAAACGTTTGAGGCTTTCTCCATAATACCATAATCTATAGAGATATTGATACATCGCTGATATACCTTGTGTACAAACTCTTTCTCCTCATCAGTATTGTAAACTGAGCGGGCTTCTGCGAAGATCTCGTGCATCTCGGGCAGGTGGCTGTCAAACGATTCGACAATTGCTTTGGCCGACCATACAAAGATGCCCGCGTTCCACAGGAAGTCGCCGCTTTGGATGAATGTTTTGGCTATCTCAACGGTTGGTTTTTCGGTAAAGGTTTTAACTTTATGAAAATCATCGTTAAGCGTCTGATCGGTATACTGAATATAACCATAACCCGTATCCGGCCTTGATGGTTTAATACCAAGGGTTATAAGGCAGTTATTCTCTGCAGCGGTTTTTAATGATTTTTCTATGGTCGCTACAAAAGCGGCCTCGTCAAGTATCAGGTGATCTGACGGCGCTACTACAATGGCCGCATCAGGGTTCATGCTTTCTATTTTAAAACAACCGTAAGCCACACATGGCGCGGTGTTACGCATAACAGGTTCTGTTAGGATCTGCTGATCGGCCATTCCGGGCAATTGTTCTTTTACCAGCCCGGTATAATTTTCGTTAGTTACAACATATATATTTTCTGGGGGACACACTTTAAGGAAGCGCTCGTAAGTGTTTTGAATAAGCGTTTTGCCGGTACCTAAAATGTCTATAAACTGTTTTGGATGCGATGTTCTGCTAATTGGCCAAAAACGACTGCCGATTCCGCCTGCCATAATAATGGCGTAGTAATTTTTATTCATTGTTAGATGTAGATTTTAATTTGGCAAATCCGCGCTAAATATGTGCATTAATTTGTAAATTTATTAGAGCGTAAAACTAAAATATTTCTATCCGGATTTTACCAATTTTAAAAGCGATAAATAAACAAATTGTTTTTAACCAAATAATCATTTTAATATAAAATTTTTAACAGAACCAACCGTTTATTTATAAATTTTTGTTATTTTGAACCATAATTTCCAAACGTACAAGTAAATAATGATAGAGACTAAGAAGTCGCTTTTTGATAACCTGCAAAACTTTTTCGGGTTTGACAACTTCAAGGGGGAGCAAGAAGCGATCATCACTAATATTTTAGCAGGTAACGATACTTTTGTGATCATGCCAACCGGTGGCGGCAAATCCATGTGTTATCAGTTACCGGCACTCATGAGCGAGGGCACAGCGATTGTGATCTCCCCGCTTATCGCGCTAATGAAAAACCAGGTAGACCAGTTAAGGGCCTTTGGCGGATCGGACAGTATAGCGCACTTTTTAAATTCATCATTAACAAAAGCAGATATTTTAAGGGTTAAAGACGATGTGCTGAGCGGCAAAACAAAGCTGCTTTATGTAGCACCCGAATCTTTAACCAAACAAGAGAATGTTGACTTTTTAAGGCTTAACCAGGTATCATTCGTAGCTGTAGATGAGGCGCACTGTATATCTGAATGGGGGCATGATTTCCGCCCGGAGTACCGCAAGATCCGACAGGTTATCAGTAACATAGGCGATGATATTCCAATTATTGCCCTTACAGCCACCGCGACACCAAAAGTACAGCAGGATATTCAAAAGAACCTGCAAATGAATAACGCTACGGTTTACAAGTCATCATTTAACCGTAATAACCTGTTTTACGAGGTTAGGGCAAAGCGTAACGCCATAAAAGAAATTGTAAAGTTTGTAAAGCAAAACCAGGGGAAATCGGGCATTATATACTGCCTTAGCCGCAAAAAGGTTGAGGAAGTGGCCGAGGCGCTTAACCTTAACGGCGTAAAAGCCTTACCATACCACGCGGGTTTAGACCCCAAAGTACGTGCCGATACACAGGATAAATTCCTGATGGAAGATGTGGATGTTATTGTGGCTACCATAGCCTTCGGGATGGGTATTGATAAACCGGATGTGAGGTATGTGATACACCACGACATGCCAAAAAGCATGGAAGGCTACTACCAGGAAACCGGCCGTGCCGGCCGTGATGGTGGCGAGGGTGTTTGTGTGGCGTTTTACTCGGGCAAGGATATTGATAAGCTGCAGAAGTTTATGAAAGATAAACCTGTGGCCGAACGTGAAATTGGTACACAGATCCTGAAAGAGGTGATCGATTATGCCGAATCATCGGTTTGCCGCCGTAAGCAGTTGCTGCATTACTTTGGCGAGAACTTTAATGAAGCGGGTTGTAACAACATGTGCGATAACTGCTGCGGCCCTAAAGTACATTTCGATGGCGAAGAACACCTGCATAGAGCATTAAGCCTCATCAGGCAAATTGGCGAGAAATTCGACGATTGCCACATCATCAATATTTTGATGGGTAAGGATGATGCCCAGGTTAAAAACTACGAGCACGATAAACTGGATTATTTTGGCTCGGGCATTGAGCAGGGCGAGAACCTTTGGAACTCGCTGATGCGCCAGGCATTGCTAAATAACTTCCTGTCTAAAGATATTGACCACTACGGTCTGTTACACCTCACCAAAACAGGCAACGCCTTTATTGATAATCCGTATAGCATCCGCTTCCTGCTTAACCGGGAAATGGGCCCAACAGATGATGATGAGGCCGAGGACGGACCTAAACAAGGTGGTGGCGCGTTAGACACCGCGTTACTTCAAATGCTTAAGGACCTGCGCAAAAAGCTTGCGAAGCAAAAAGGCTTGCCGCCTTTCGTTATTTTCCAGGATCCATCTTTAGAGGAGATGTGCACGCATTACCCGGTGAATACCGAAGAACTAAAACAGATCTCGGGCGTAGGAGCGGGCAAGGCCCTGAAGTTCGGCGCGCCGTTTATAGACCTGATCAAGAAATACGTTGAGGATAACGACATTGACCGCCCGGTAGATATGGTGATCAAAAGCGCCGCCAATAAATCGGCGTTAAAGGTATTCATCATCCAAAATATCGACAGGCACTTAAATTTAGATGATATAGCAGCATCTAAGGGCCTCACTTACGAAGAGATCCTGAAAGAGGTGGAAACCATTGTAAACTCGGGTACCAAGCTTAACCTGAATTACTACATTGATGAAATGATAGACGAAGATAAGCAGGAAGAAGTATTTGATTACTTTAAAACCGCCGAGATAGACTCGATAGATGACGCATTGGCAGAACTTGGCTCAGATGATTACACCCGCGAAGAGGTACAGCTAATGAGGATCAAGTTTTTATCGGAGGTGGGGAATTAACTTTTTTTAACCACAAAGAGAAAAGCACAAAGGTCACAGAGATTTTTTCTTTGTGACCTTTGTGCTTTAAGATTAGCTAATCTTAGTGTTCTTTGTGGTTAAAACCTATTTCGCGATAATCATAAATTCCGTCCTTCTGTTCAACGCGCGCTCATCTTCTGTTGTATTAGGCGCTATCGGTTGGGCCTCGCCGTAGCCTTTGTAAACCAGGCGGGTGGCAGTAATGCCGCTGGCCGTGAGGTATTGATACACCGCGCTTGCCCGCTTCTCTGATAATGTTACGTTGGCCTGTTCATTGCCTACATTATCGGTATAACCGGCAATCTCTATCCGCACAGTTTTATTGAGCTGCAGAAATTCTACCAGCTTTTGCAGTTCAGCTTTCGATTCGGCCTTTAACTCAAACTTATTGGTATCGAAAAAGATATTTTTCAATATTACTTTATTACCAACTTCGATAGGAGAGAGCAGTACCGAAATATTGAACGCTTTTTTATCCTTCAAACCTATCAGCGAAAAGTTATCCGAGTAAAACAGGTAGCCTTCTCGTGAAATATTTAAGCCATAATTTTTCCCCGCGGCAAGCGTCGCTAAAAATGCCCCGCCATCTTCTGAACTGTAATCCTGGAATACAGGAGTATTTTTTTGCAAGTCGATGATCTCAACAGCGGCTTCTAACGGCGCTTTGGTATTTTTATCGGCCACCGTGCCTTTTACGTAAGTCACAATGTTAGGTCGAAGGCTTGGGGGTAACTCAAAAGTATATATATCATACCCTCCAAAGCCCTTTAAATTATTAGAGGAGAAGAAAGCGTAAGAGCCATTCGCCGTAAGCGTTAACCCATTCTCGTCGCCGCTGGAGTTGATAGGGTAGCCCAGGTTTGTAGGTTTGCTCCACTTACCGTCTTTACCTAAACGGCTAACAAAAAGATCTTTGTTTCCCATCCCCGGCCATCCATTGCTGCAAAAATAAAAAGTGTTATCATCCGGGTGGATAAAGGGCGATTGCTCATCATAAGCTGTATTAATTTCGGGGCCCATATTTTCGGGGGCACTCCAGCCTTTATCGCTCAGAGTGGATTTCCAAATGTCGTAACCGCCATAACCGCCTTTTCGGTTACTCACAAAATACAGCGTGCGGCCATCTGCGCTTATTGATGGTTGTGCTTCCCAACCCGAAGTGTTTACCGGGTTACCTAAACTAAACGGCTTGGCCCAATCGTCGCCCTTTTTCTGAGCGATGTAAATGTCACACCTGCCTAAACCATCGGGGCGGTTACAACCTGTAAAGAACAGGTATTTGCCATCTTGTGATACGGATTGCGCCCCTTCATTAAACATAGGCGTATTTATGATATTACTCAGGTATTCAGCAGTTTGCCAGTTGTTATTTAATTTAATGCTCTTATAAAAATCTTCGTTATTATTTACTTTACGGGTAAATATCAGCGTACCTTCATCGGCAGTTGCAACAGGCAGATATTCGTCATTAGCGGTATTGATCTCGGCACCCATATTTATCGGCACAAATGCCACCGGGTGCGTCAACGCATCTATACTAAACTTACAATCGGCAAGCAGCTTTTGCGCATAGGCCTGGTTTTGCGCCGTTATACCGGGATAGGTTAAATACTTCTCCAGGTGGCGTTGCGCGGGTTCATACATAGCGCTGGTGACCTCAATTTCGCCTAGCTTTAAGTAAATGGCGCGGTTGTACTCGGGGTCTAATTCAATAACTTTCAGGAAGTGGGTGATAGCGGGCTTGTAAACACGGCGCATCCTTAAAACATCGCCTAATTGCACGTGGGCTTCAATAAATTTTGCATCGGCTTTAATGGCTTGTTCAAGCAGGGTAATGGCCTCATCGTACAAGTGTTCGTCTATACTTTGGTTTGCCTGTGCAAAGTATTTAATGGCCTCCTTATCCGTAGTAGAGTATTGCCTTTGGGCAAATCCGTTTACAGATAATATCAGCAGGTAAAAAAACAGGAGACAGATCTTGCGCATTGGTAACTGATACGTTAAACCATACACTAAGTTACACTATTACGGGATATTTAAGTACTTGTGCGTTTGCAATGATATTTCCCACTGGGGGTTAGCCATTACATAATCAACAATAAGCGGGGTCATTTCCTGGTGTTTAGACCACTCGGGCTGCAGGTATAATTTACAATTAGGCCCAACAAGCTTTGCATGGTGCTCGGCAAACGCAAAGTCCGATTTGTTGAAGATGATCACTTTAAGCTCGTGCGCGGCATCTGCAACCTGCTGGGTGGGCGCTTTAAATTTCTTTGGCGATAAGCAGATCCAATCCCAGTTACCCGAGAGAGGGTAAGCGCCCGAAGTTTCAATAAAAGTTTTAATACCCTGTTGCTGCAGGTTTTGGGTGAGATAATCAAGATTATAGATCAACGGCTCGCCACCTGTAACAACCACAGCTTTAGATGGAAATTTTGCAGCGTTTTCTACAATAGTGTCTGCCGCAGTTAGGGGGTGCAGTTCGGCGTCCCAGCTTTCTTTAACATCGCACCAGTGGCAGCCTACATCGCACCCGCCAAGGCGAATAAAGTATGCGGCTTTGCCGGTGTTATACCCCTCGCCCTGTATCGTATAAAACTCTTCCATTAAAGGAAGCAATGTGCCATCTTCCGGAACCTGGTGTGCCATAATTAAGCTGCAAAAATACGCTTAAAGCAGAAAGCGCAAAGCTAAAAGCACTTTTATTTACAGTATTATGTCTTTTACGCTAATGTTTTGTTGTTCAGCATTTTTTCATCTATATTTATCTGATAATTAAGCTTTGTGCTTTTTGCATTTAGCTTTCAGCCAAAACCGCATGAATAAACTATACATACCCCTTGTATTTTTGGCATTCTTTTGCCTTAGTTCGTGCGTTGATATCGAAGAGCACTACAATTTTAAGCCCGACGGCTCCTGCACTGTTCAATACGGTTTTGACATGAGCCGTGCGCTTTCCGTTTTAAACGTTTTGATCTCCGATTCGGTAAGGGCAACGCCACAGTTTAGTTTGGTTAAGGATACTTCAATGAATTACTATAACACACTTACGGACAGTGTTATAAGTAAAATGAGTGCAGAAGATATTAAGACGGCCAAAAACAGCGCCCTGCACATCAGTATGGATCTGCCCAAGAATAAAATGCGGGTAAATCTCGATTATTCCGCGAAAAGCCCGGCCGATTTAGTTTATTACCTTCATCACGTTTCGGCGTTTTCGGTGAAGTTGCCGGAGTTTGAATTTTTAGGGCCTGATAAAAAAGATAAAGTTGAATTTCATGATCTTAATGAGAAGGCCACTGTAAAACCCCAAGATCTTAAAATTGATAAAGAAGATTACAAAAACAATCTTCTACTTGGCGGGCAGGACTATTACACCTATGAAATTACCGACCATAAATTCTCTCGAATCATTAATAAGATCAAATTCGATAAGTTTTTGAAAGGTGCAGGGGCGCGGTTAGCGATGGCTAAAGCTATGCTGATAGATATGCCCTACAAGATGGTGCTAAAGTTTACCAAACCTGTTAAAAAAGTTGACAATAGAAAAGCCATAGTTTCTGCCGACCGGATGCAGGTTACACTTGTTACCAGTATGGACGAAGTGATCAAAAACCCCGCCCTTATGAATCTGCAGGTAGACTTTTGATGAAGTGGTACCCAATTCCCGGCATTGATCTGAACGGCCTGCCATTCATCAAAAAAGTTAAAGTAGGCGGTAAAAGCATCCTCATTATCGGTTACGAAAATGACTTATACGCCCTCGGCTCAACATGCCCGCATGCAGGTGCCGAATTAAGTGGCGGCTGGTGTAAGGATGGCAAACTGGTGTGCCCGTTCCACAGGTACACCTACAACCTGCAAACAGGCAAAGGCAGCCCCGGCCAAAACGATTATATTGATAGCTACCCCGTGGAAATAAGGGCAGGAGAGGTGTATGTTGGGATAGAAACTTTTTGCGATATAGTGTTTAAAAGGTAAGGTTTTGGGCTCATGCGATTCTCCTCTTGAGAGGGGTATAGGGGGGCTCAATGTAAAAACACACCCCTCCCATTACACTGCCTTACGCGCCCCCTCTCGAAAGGGGAACTGAAATTTAATAATACACTTCTTTATTAGCCGATGCCAAAGTATTCTTCAGCAACCCAATAATAGTCATTAAGCCAACGCCGCCGGGTACCGGGGTTATCCATGATGCTTTTTGCGATACGCCTTCAAAATCAACGTCGCCGTAAAGTTTAAAGCCCGATTTGGTTACGGTTGAGGTTTCGCGGTTCATGCCCACGTCAATAACTACAACGCCGTCTTTAACCATATCTGCCGTAATAAAATTCTTTTTACCGATGGCTACGATCAGGATATCGGCATCAAGCGTAAACTTTTTAATATCAGGCGTACGGCTATGGCAAATGGTTACGGTACAGTTACCGGGTGTGGTATTGCGCGCCATCAGGATGCTCATTGGCGAGCCAACTATATTGCTGCGGCCAACAACCACACAATGCTTACCTGCGGTCTCGATACCGTATTCTTTCAGCATCAAAGTGATCCCATATGGCGTAGCAGGTATGAACGATGGCAGATTACGTTGCATGCGGCCCAGGTTTACCGGGTGGAAGCCATCCACATCTTTCTTCGGTTCGATGCGTTCGGTAACTTTTTCAGGGTCTATGTGTTTAGGAAGAGGGAGTTGTACGATGATGCCGTCGATATCTTCATCAGCATTCAGTTCTGCCACCTTAGCAAGTAATTCATCTTCGCTCACCGTATCTTCGTAACGCACTAAAGTCGACTTGAAGCCCACCTTTTCGCAGTTCTTCATTTTGCTGGCTACATAGGTTTCGCTGCCGCCATCGTGGCCAACTAAAACGGCTACCAAATGCGGCTTGCGGCCGGTGCGCGCTAAAATTTTAGCCGCTTCTTCGCCAATTTCGCCTTTTAATTTTTCTGATACGTATTTTCCGTCTAATAACTGCATAGGAGAGAGTCAAGATAAAAGAATTAGGAATCAAGACAGAAGCTCTCTTCTGTCTTGATCCTTAACTCTTAAGTCTAATAATTAATCAAGTTTCAAAACCGCCATAAACGCGCTTTGTGGTATCTCTACGTTACCCACCTGGCGCATACGTTTTTTACCGGCCTTTTGTTTTTCTAATAGTTTACGCTTACGCGAAATATCACCACCATAACACTTGGCGGTAACGTCTTTACGCATGGCTTTAACCGTTTCACGCGCGATGATCTTGGCACCTATAGATGCCTGTATAATGATCTCGAACTGCTGGCGTGGCAAAAGCTCTTTCAGCTTTTCACAGATCTTCTTACCAAAATCGTACGAGTTGCTGCGGTGGATGAGCGACGATAGCGCGTCAACAGGCTCGCTATTCAGGCGGATATCCAATTTTACCAAGTCAGACTGGCGATAACCGATCTGGTGGTAATCGAACGACGCGTAACCTTTAGAGATAGTTTTGAGCTTATCGTAGAAATCAAATACGATCTCGCCCATTGGCATCTCAAACACCAGCTCCACACGGTCTGACGTTAGGTAAGACTGATTAACGATCATACCGCGTTTTTGGATACAAAGCGACATAACCGGGCCAACAAAATCAGATTTAGTAATAATAGTAGCCTTAATGAACGGCTCCTCAACAAAATCAATCTTTGATGGATCGGGGAGGTCTGATGGGTTGTTAACCAGCATTTCCTCGCCGCGGGTGCTATGCGCTATATACGACACGTTGGGAACGGTGGTAATAACCGTCATGTTGAATTCACGCTCCAAACGTTCCTGGATGATCTCCATGTGCAGCATGCCCAGGAAACCACATCGAAAACCAAAGCCTAATGCAGCGGATGATTCTGGTTCAAAAACCAATGAAGCATCGTTCAGCTGAAGTTTCGCCATCGATTCACGCAGCTCTTCATAATCCTCGGTATCAACAGGGTAGATCCCTGCGAATACCATTGGTTTAACCTCTTCAAAACCCTGGATGCCTTGCTCGCAAGGGCGGTCTATAGTGGTAATGGTGTCACCAACTTTAACTTCGCGGGCTTCTTTAATACCCGATATAATATACCCCACATCGCCGGTTTTAATAACGTCTTTAGGGGTTTGCTTCAGTTTAAGTGTACCCACCTCATCGGCTATGTATTCTTTTTCGGTAGCCACAAATTTTACTTTGTCGCCTTTTTTGATCTGGCCGTTAACTACTTTAAAGTAGGCTATAATACCACGGAACGAGTTAAAAACCGAATCGAAGATGAGCGCCTGTAATGGCGCTTCAGGGTCGCCAACAGGAGCGGGGACGCGTTCTACAATAGCACGTAAAATATCATGCACGCCTAAACCTGTTTTACCGGATGCGGCCAGGATATCCTCGCGTTTGCAGCCTATAAGGTCAACAATCTGGTCTTTCACTTCCTCGGGCATAGCGCCGGGCAGGTCCATCTTGTTCAGAACAGGGATGATCTCCAGGTCGTTCTCTAACGCCAGATAAAGGTTAGAGATGGTTTGCGCCTGTATACCCTGCGCGGCATCTACAATAAGCAATGCGCCTTCGCAGGCCGCTATAGAGCGCGATACTTCGTAAGAAAAATCTACGTGTCCGGGGGTATCTATCAGGTTAAGCGTATATTTCTGCCCGTCTAACTCATAATCCATTTGTATGGCATGGCTTTTTATGGTAATGCCACGCTCACGCTCCAGGTCCATATCGTCAAGCAATTGTGCCTGGCTTTCGCGCTGGGTAATGGTGTTGGTATATTCTAATAACCTATCGGCAAGGGTACTTTTACCGTGGTCTATATGGGCTATGATACAAAAATTACGTATGTGCTTCATTCAAGCGCAAAAATAACTTTTTAAGCGGATAAATCCTTATCTACTTATCAATTAAGCATGCAAAGGAAATAGCAGGTGAGATTATTAAATTTTAAGCCACTTATTACAGGGGTGTCCCACTATTTATGACACTAAACGAGACGGATAATTAATTAATTGACAATCAGATAATTAAAAAATTTGACATTGAATTTTTATATAAAGTAAAACTTATTGGATATCTCTTAACTATTTTATAATAAGTTATTTATATTTAACACAAGGGGTGTCCAACTCGTTAAAAAACGGGACGGAATGGGACACCTGATTTCAAATGTGTGCTGGTGTGTTTACTCACCCCGCGGCGCTTCGCTCGCGACCCTTTCTCCGCAAGCGGAAAGAGGGTGAGGAAATTTTACTATTAATACTGGGGTTGCTTTACACTTTACTCTTGTACCACTTTCACAAAAACGGGCGTTTCTGTTGCTACAATTTTTAATTCACCATTCACGGGGGTTACTTTACTCTCACTCATTGCATCGGCACCTGGTCTTAATGTGTAAACAACAACTTTAGCCCCGGCACCCAATTTAAGGGTATAACCTGCCGTACGGCCAACCTGATCCGGCACGGTAAGTACATAAATTACACTTTTACCCAACACATACTTGTCTACAATAGGATCGGCGTTGATGGTACCTTTGTAGACATAGTTACCCATCAGCTTATTGGTTTGTAAAATGTAATCGGCGGCGGGGCGGCGCCTGGGGCTTTCGGCAAGGCCCGAGGTCATATACTGTTCGGGGTTATTGGGCGCGGCATCAAACAACTGGTAAAAGAAAAGCCGCTGCACCCCATGCCGGGCGTATAACAGCGACGAACGTAATATCCAGTCGGCTTGTGTTATCAATGCCGATTCATTACCTATAGGCGGCGCATGCTGGTAACTTTGCGGATTGATATCATACCCTGTCTCCGTAACCCATACAGGCAACTTTAAACGGTTACCCAACTTTACAAAACTATCGGCAACTTTACCCGATACCGAAAGTTCGGGCGCTACACCCGTGGTAGACCGCTGATGCGTAAACACGCTGCCATCGTTGCTGTACAGGTGATAATTTATCACATCAAAACAAAGGTTGATGCTACCATCGGCCTTTAACCCACGGTTGGCCTTGCACCACGCTACAATCCGCTCAACATATTTCACATTGGCAGTAGCTAAACCACCCATTACTACTAGCATACTCGGGTCGGCGGTTTTAACGCCCGCGTTGTTGCCAAGCGTACCTTTATGCCCGTCGTAAAAAGCTGATAGGTTGGCGGCATATTCCTCCGGCGATTGCGTGGCTTTTTCGCCCTTCCACCAGCGGTCGGGTTCGTTATTGCACTCTATGTA
The DNA here is from genome assembly GCF_042676625.1 of Mucilaginibacter lutimaris. Taxonomy (NCBI): domain Bacteria; kingdom Pseudomonadati; phylum Bacteroidota; class Sphingobacteriia; order Sphingobacteriales; family Sphingobacteriaceae; genus Mucilaginibacter; species Mucilaginibacter lutimaris. The sequence continues at coordinate 1,846,134 of NZ_JBHTIA010000003.1, read as the reverse complement.
TTTAACAAGCCCAAGGCCGATCTTTACCGTATTAACCGGGTCGTTGGTCCAGCGGGGGCGGGTATCAACCTTAACAAGGCTTGGGTTAACATGTGTATTGGCCCCATACCTTGCCGCAAACTGAAAAGCCGTGCGTGCCTGCACAATGTATGATGCCGTCAATAAACGGTTAGCGCCATAATTAGCGGGCACATTCTCATCATCGCGTTCATCAGCGGGGTAGGTGTTCATCATCCAAACGGGCAGGTTTTTAATACTGGCCAAAACCAAAATGCTGTCCTGCTTGCAACGGGTGTACATTACATCGTAATACCAGCTGCCGTTATTGGTAGGGTTGTAGGTGTAGTTACCCTCGGTATTTTCCAGCTTGTTCCAGTTAAGGTAGTGCCTTACCGCGCTAAAACTTTTAATAAGCGCCATGTTAGCTTCGTAAATATGGCCATGCTCGTTCTTAGCCGCGGGGTTCTCTAAAAAGTTCCATTCGTAACTATTTACGCCAAACATATTTTTAAGCGGCGTTTGATTACTGTCGGCCGGGTTTGGCCCGCCGGGTTTTACAATCGCGACTGTATCTTTAGCAATAACAGGTTTGTTTTGGCCCATAAAATGGCAGCGCGATAAGCCAAGTGTGGCAATTAAAATGAGATATGTGGACCGATGGCAGAATAACATATTAATTATACAAGCTTAAAGGTAGTAAAAATGCTAACGCGGGGGGGGTGGGGCTAACCCTTATAATCCAGATCCGTCAGATCTTTTACCGATCCAAAGCCAATTACATCTTTTATCACCTTGCCGTCCGTCATCTCTACAGCGCGGATAAGCTTATCAGGCCCAAATTTATCTTTTATCTGGTGCATGGTTTTCAGCGCTGTTTCCTGTTTATCCATGTCATCAAACAGGCTGTAAAGCATATTGCCGTTATTTACAAAATTAGTTACGGCTACACGCATCTGGGTAATTTGGGTGTTCATGATGGGCGCGCAATTGGTAGCCTCTTCAAACTTGGCTATACGGATACGGATCATGCGCATGAGGCTTATGGCGTCCTGCACCGGGGTGGTAATGGTAAACGCGTCATCCCAGCGGGTATCATCGGCATACCGGGCAGTAAACCCTACCGATTTACAATAGAACTTATGGTGCACCATCCGCTTTTCGAGCGTGAGGCAAAGCGTCATAAATAGCTGGTCGATATAGTTGATGTGCTGGCGTTTCTCGGCCGAGATCTGCCGCATGGCCTGCATGCCCTTATACTCATGCGCTACAATATTGGTTTCTATAAAGTTAAGCCGGTAGTGCCAGTAAACACCGTCTATACTTTTAAAGATACTCCGTAACCGTTCGGGCGGGGTGTAGCGCATCTCTAACGGGGTTTTAACACCGGCACGCTCCAGCCTGTATGACATGTTAGCCCCAATTCCCGGCAGGTCGCCCAGTTTTAAACCGCTCAAAACCGAATCGATGTTTTGCGGGGTTATCATCATTAACCCGTCGCGTTTTTTGCCTTGTACCGATGCCAGTTTGGCCAGGAAAGCATTTGGCGCTATACCTACCGAACAGGTCAGCCAGTCGCCCACTTTTTGCAGAATATCGCGCTTAATGTTCATGGCCATCTGCATAGGGTCAACATTTTCGTAATTGCTGAAATTAACAATGGCCTCGTCTATGCTTTTAGGTACCACATCGTTGCAATACCCGCGCATTACGTTAATGATCTTGGTGTGGTACTGCCTGTAACGGGCGGGGTTGCTTTCCACCGGGACAAGTTCGGGGCATTGCGCAATGGCATCGTTAAGGCGCATACCTGCCTTAAGGCCGCGCTCCTTAGCCTCGGTTGATAGCGAGATAACGCAGCCGTATTTGCCGGTGTAAACGCAAACACCCACAGGGCGGCCACGCAGCCAGTAATTTGCCTGTTGCTCGCACCGGGCAAAGTAACTGTTCATATCTATGAATAGCACCCGCGCTTCTGCCTTAATCTCTATCTTGTTCTGATTCACAAAACAAAATTGCTAATTATTTTAGCAAATACAAACTTTCGCGGATATTTAGTTTTGAACCGGCATAAATAAAAAATGCCACTCCAGGCTAAATCGGAATGGCATAATTATTTAAAATATCTTATGCTTAAAAAAGCATCTCGTTAGGCGGAGTTGCACCTTTTAAACGCAGGTATAAAGTGGTTTGGCCACGGTGGTGTGTTTGGTGCTCAAATGCCTTTGCCAGTAATAAGCCTCGGGTTGATTTCATCTTACCCATTGCTACTTCTTCTTTAAATTGGGCATCGGTCATGCTTTGGATGCTGGCGATAGCGTAATCGTAGCTTTCTAAAACAGCTTTTGTAGTAGCCTCTTTGTTTTGTGCAACCGTTTTTTCTACCGATACATCTTTGGCGATAGGGGGTGTTTTACCTGTCGCGGTAGCAATAAAAAAGTAGTTGGCATCGGCAAGGTGCAGCATCTGGCCTGCAAAGGTACGTACCTCGGGCGTAGCTTTAAAGCTGTAACCATCGGCAGGCATAGCATCTAAATACGCTTTTGTGTAAGCCTTGGCACGGGTCCATTCGGCAACGGTTTGATCTTTGGTTATCTGTGCAAATACCGAGGTACATGCCAGTACCATAAGGGCAAACAGAAAGGGTAATTTTTTCATAATAAGGTTAATTTTAGTTTTCGGTATAAAGGTAATTTTTTAGGCATTAGCTAACAAGGCTTAGCTGAATTTAAAACCATTACCCTAAAAGGTTGTTGACTGGTTGATTTTGCACCTTAAGCCGAACGATCTTGCTATGAAAAAACTACTCCTTTGCCTATTCCTGTTATCTGCAGGCGCAGCATTTGCACAAGTTGCGCAGGCCATAAAAAAAGATTTTGAGGCCATTGTAGCGTACACCCACCAAAAAAACATGGATAAGGTTATAGACATGACCTACCCGCGCATCTTCACCGTGATGCCCAAAGCGCAAATGAAAGACATGGCAAACGGGATGCTGGATGGCATGGGCATCAAAACCATATTTGAAGAAGTGCCGCTGATGTTAAAACTTAGCCCGGTTAAAAAACTGAACAATGCTGCTATTTGCCTTGGCAGGTACAACCAAAGCATGGTACTGGAGTTTGCCAACCCCGCTCTGGCAGATATGATGACCAAAACCCAAATGAAGGGTACTGTTACAGAAAAAATTGGCGACAATAAAGTGCGAATGAAGGGTACCCAATATTTGCTGGCTATTAAAGATAGTTATACCGGCAACAGCTGGAAATACCTGCGTTACGATGATGAAGATGCCGCTACAAACGCCAGGATCTTATCTAAAGAAATTATTGCTGCTGCCACTCAATTAAAAACCGCCTTAAAAATCGTTAAATAATGATGAAGATAGCCATTTGCTCTGGTTAAACCACATGAGCATATTCTACAACATACATCTACAATAGGCACAGTTCAATATAGATCCTTCGCTATCGCTCAGGATGACAAATTTTTAAGATCTAACTCGATATATCTATCTTTATTTTCCGGCCTTTTATTTTTTCGTTCTTCACCAATGCAACGGTACGCTCTATTAAATGGCGTTTTACTGCGGCGTAAGAGGAATGATCTAATACCTCTATCAATCCAAGATCTTCTTTTGCGAGTTCGCCTTTTTTAAGCAGGAGGCCCACAATGTCAACCTTATTTATCTTATCCTTTTTGCCTGCGGCGATGTAAACCGTAGCCCATAGCGATAACGGCGGCATAACGGTTTTTGTTGGTAAAATCTCCTCCTCGGGCATCTCTGCCAAATAATCAGGTTTTTCCCCGGGCGATAAAAGCAGGTAGGAGGTACCCGTGGCATGCATCCTGGCTGTACGGCCGTTGCGGTGGATAAAGGCTTCCTGATTATGTGGCAACTGGTAATGTACCACATGCTCTATCTCGGGGATATCTAACCCGCGCGAGGCCAGGTCGGTAGTGATTAATATATGGTGGCTGCCGTTCCTGAATTTAAGCAGGGCACGTTCGCGGTCGTCCTGCTCCATACCGCCGTGAAAAATATCGTGCGGCAGGCCCATGTCATAAAGCAGGTCGCTGATGCGGTCAACCGCTTCGCGATGGTTACAAAATACGAGGGTTGGTTTATCACTTATCTTACAAATAAGGGCGAACAGGGCGTCCAGCCTGTCGGCGGGTTCGCATATCACCGCTTTTTGTTTAAGAGCAGCGACAGATGCGGTGGCATTAGCCAGGTAATCCAGCTTAGCCGGGCGGTTAATACCGGTGAACGAAGGGATAGCATCCATTGGCGTAGCCGAAGTTAGTATCCGCTTTTTAAGATTTGGCAGCTCATTGATAATAAACGACATATCTGCCTGAAAACCAAACTCCAATGATTTATCAAATTCATCAAGAATTAGGGTGGCAATGGTGCTTGTATCAAAGGTTTCGCGGCGGATGTGGTGGGCTATGCGGCCCGGCGTGCCCACAATAACCGCCGGCGGCTGCGTGAGGCTGTTCAACTCTGTTTTAAGCGGGTGCCCGCCATAAAAACAGTTTATTTTAAACCCGCTGCCCATGCTTCGAAAAACCTGCTCTATCTGCAAAGCCAGTTCGCGCGATGGCACCATGATCATTACTTGTACAGTGCTGATATTAGGATCTAATATACCAAGCAACGGCAGCAAAAACCCCAGAGTTTTACCCGACCCGGTGGGCGAAAGCAGTATTACATCGCCTTTTTTAGCGGCGGCAATGGCAGCCTCCTGCATGGGGTTAAGGGCATTTATCTTAAGGTTGGTGAGCGCTTGCTGTATCATAAGCCGCAAAGATAAGCAAACCCGCTACTTAATATGCTAACGGGTTTGCTGTACTCATCTATCGCCACAAATGTAAGCTGCCGTATGGAAAGCCCTGACCTTCGGCATACATTTGCTACTCCCCAACCTTTTGCTGCTCAGGTAATTCGCCGTACCCGGCTACATCACCTTCGGTGTTGGTACCGGTGGTGGAGCCGTCGTTATCGGCAGTGCCTTCCTGGTAGCTTTCCTGCGATTCGTTGCGGTTTGCTTCGGTATCGTTACTGTCACCTTCGGTAACACGTTCGCCGCTTTCTTCGCTTTCCTTAGCAGGCCCTTCATTTTCTGCGTCGGACTGCCCGGTTGGTACCGCACCGGTCGACTCGGTGTAGTTGGATTGCCCTAACTGGTTAGGATCCTTAAAGTTGTTATGCTCGGGGTGCTCTTCAGATGGCTCGCTCCGTTTAAAATATTCGTTGCTGTAACCTGCGTTTTGCGAAGGGTTGTTACCATCATCGCCCGATGGTGTATTGGCATTCTCGCCAAAGCGTTGCCCACCCGCGCCGTTTGCTTCCATTCCCGGCTCAGTGCCATTCTTTTCTTCGCTGCCAAACATAAATACTTCGCGGCGCAGGTCTTTCTCTTCTAAATTATCGTCGTCTTTTACTTCGTAAGCAGTTGGTTTGCTTTGCTCTTCGTTATCATTATATGCTGTCATGATGTTTATAGATTGATGTATAGTAATAAAGGATCGGGTTGTGTATTTGTTTGCTTTTATTAATTGCAAGTTAAAAAACAGGGTGTCCCATTCCGTCCCGTTTTTTGCAGAGTGGGACACCCCGACTTTAGATCATAAAGCACTTAAAAACAGTTCATTAATAATAATTTAGAAAAGTGTTTATTTAAGTAAGTTTACAACTTTAGTAAAATTAAAATATTGAATATCAATATTTTATGAATTTATACCTGTAGTGTAACAAATAGTGGGACACCCGGGAAAAAGGCTGATAAATATTATGCTTGCATAGTATTAAGCTTCGGTCAAAATACCTAATTTTACCGCAACCAATTATATAAGATGAATAAAGTTGTGAGCGGTGCCGACGAGGCCATACGCGATATTAAAGACGGCGACACGCTGATGCTGGGCGGTTTCGGCATGTGCGGCCTGCCCGAAAAATGCATCCTTGCGCTGGTGAAAAAGGGCGTAAAAGATCTTACCTGCATATCTAATAATGCCGGGGTAGATGATTTTGGCATCGGCTTATTGCTACACCAGCACCAGGTAAAAAAGATGATCTCATCATACGTAGGCGAGAACGCCGAGTTTGAGCGCCAGCTGCTAAGCGGCGAACTGGAGGTAGAGCTCATTCCGCAGGGTACACTGGCCACCCGCTGTATGGCAGCGGGTTACGGTATGCCAGCCATATTTACCCCCGCAGGCATTGGTACCGAAGTTGCCGAAGGCAAAGAGGTGCGCAATTTTAACGGAAAAGACTACCTGATGGAAATGGCCTTTGATGCCGATTTTGCCATTGTGAAAGCCTGGAAGGGGGATAGGCTGGGTAACCTCGTATATCGTTCTACTGCCCGTAATTTTAACCCCGTTATGGCCATGGCTGGTAAAATAACTATTGCCGAAGTTGAGGAACTTGTAGAGCCCGGCGAACTTGACCCGGACAACATACATACTCCTGGTATTTACGTGCACCGCATTTTCCAGGGAGAGAACTACGAAAAGAGGATAGAACAAAGAACGGTAAGGAAGAGATTTGAAAATGATGTAATTTGAAGATTTGAAAATGAGAAATGACAAAGAAAATCTTATAGTTACATTAACATTTGAGTTCGCTTTAGATATTATCACTTTTTGCGAGAAATTAGAATCACAAAAGAAATTCGCTATCGCGCGACAATTAATTAGATGCGGAACCTCAATAGGAGCTAATGTTAGGGAAGCCCAAAACGCAGAAAGCAAAGCTGATTTTATTCATAAAATAAAAATCGCGGCCAAAGAGGCGGATGAAACTGAATACTTTCTGCTATTATGTCAATTTTCAAATACGTATCCTTTTGAGCCGGTTCTGTTAAATAAGTTGTCAGTAATAATTAAAGTTATCTCTAAAATTATTTCAAGTTCAAAAAGCAATTGAAGCAATTTTCAAATTTTCAAATCGCCAAATTTTCAAATTAATGTTAAACAAAGAAGGCATTGCCAAGCGAATAGCTAAAGAAGTGAAAGACGGTTACTATGTTAACCTTGGAATCGGCATCCCAACACTGGTTGCCAACTACATTCCCGATAATGTGGATGTGATATTGCAATCAGAAAATGGTTTGCTGGGTATGGGGCCTTTCCCCTTTGAGGGCGAGGAGGACGCAGATACTATTAACGCCGGTAAGCAAACTATTACCAAGCTGCCTGGTTCGGCAGTGTTCGACTCGGCCATGAGTTTTGGAATGATCAGGGCGAAAAAGGTTAATCTGACTATCCTCGGCGCTATGGAAGTATCCGAGAATGGCGACATAGCTAACTGGAAGATCCCCGGCAAAATGGTAAAGGGCATGGGCGGCGCTATGGACCTGGTAGCATCTGCCGAGAATATTATTGTAGCCATGCAGCACGTAAACAAAGCAGGCGAATCTAAACTGTTACCAAACTGCACCCTGCCTTTAACAGGCATTAACTGCGTAAAAAAAATAGTGACCGAACTGGCGGTGCTTGATGTACTGCCCGAAGGCGGGTTTAAGCTCCTTGAACGCGCCCCCGGTGTAACAGTTGAAGAAATAAAAGCCGCTACCGCCGGTAAATTGATCATTGATGGCGACGTACCGGAAATGGTGATATAATTGCGATGGAAATTTCGAATGATGAATTTCGGATGTCCCAATATCGAATTTATAGCTTCATTATTTGATATTGGACATTCGGTGTTCAATATTAGTTAAGAACCTTTTATATTTACCGCTATGAACCATCTGATAGCACCTTCTATATTATCTGCCGATTTTGCAAACCTGCAGCGCGATGTTGAAATGATAAATAACAGCGAAGCCGACTGGTTTCACGTGGATGTGATGGATGGTATGTTTGTACCGAACATATCATTTGGTTTCCCGGTGGTAAAGGCTACCAAACAGCACGCCACCAAACCGCTGGATGTGCACCTGATGATTGCAGACCCCGACCGTTATTTGAAAGGATTTGCCGAAGCCGGCGCAGATAGTATTACCGTACATTACGAGGCCTGCCCGCATTTGCACCGCACTGTGCAAGCCATTAAACAACTGGGTTGCAGGGCAGGGGTAGCTATTAACCCCGCTACGCCAACGGCTCTACTCAAAGATATTATCGCCGATATAGACATGGTGTTGGTGATGTCGGTTAACCCGGGTTTTGGCGGGCAAAAGTTTATTGAGCATACCTACACCAAGGTTGCCGAAGTTAAAGCCATGAGCGCGAATGCTAACCCCAACCTGTATATTGAGGTTGATGGTGGCGTAGGTAATCAAAATATATCGAAGTTAATAGAGGCCGGCGCTAACGTTTTTGTGGCCGGTAATTCGGTTTTTACGGCAGCAGATCAGTCGCAGGCTATATCCATGTTAAAACACCCATAATTATCGATCTGATAATTTATTCCTTCAATCAACGCCTTATTGTGATTTAAAACTACTTTTTTATAAAATTATAAAAAATAGTCTATAAAAGTTGTCGAATTTATTATCTTCGGCCTTCCTAAATATAAAGTTGATAATTAGTTATTAGTCAAATATATAGTTTAACCATTATGAAACACAATTTCGGTGCCGGCCCCGGCATATTACCTAACGAAGTTTTAAAACAGGCTGCAGAAGCAGTAATTGATTTTAACGGAACCGGTCTATCCCTGCTTGAAATTTCGCACCGTTCGCCGGAATTTGAAGCTGTTTTAAATGAGGCCGTAAGCTTAGTTAAAGAACTTTTTGGCGTGCCCGAGGGCTACTCTGTTTTGTTTTTACAAGGTGGTGCAAGCACACAGTTTGCGTTAGCGCCCTACAACCTTTTACCCGAAGGTGGCAAAGCCGCTTACCTCGAGAGTGGCGTGTGGGCTAACAAGGCTTTAAAAGAAGCGAAATTTTTTGGTGAAGTTGAGGTTGTTGCTACATCAAAAGAAAGCAATTTTACATACATCCCTAAAGATTATACCATCCCTACGGATGCTGCCTACTTCCATATTACGTCAAACAATACTATTTACGGTACGCAGATGCAGGAGTTCCCTAAATCGCCCGTTCCGTTGGTATGCGATATGTCGTCAGATATATTCAGCCGTACCGTTAACGTAGCCGATTTTGGTTTGATATACGCGGGCGCTCAAAAAAATATGGGCCCTGCAGGTGTTACGCTGGTAATTGTTAAAGATGACCTTTTGGGTAAAACAGGCCGTAAAATACCGGCTATGTTTAACTACCAGGTACAAATAGAAGGTGGTTCGATGTATAACACGCCTCCTTGTTTTGCTATCTACGTATCTATGCTTACCCTTAAATGGTTAAAAGCAAAAGGTGGCGTACCGGCAATCGAAACCGAGAACAATGAGAAAGCAAAAGCACTTTATGCTGAAATTGATAGCAACCCATTCTTTAAAGCTGTGGCTGTAGAAGAAGACCGCTCACGCATGAATGTTTGCTTTGTTGCCGAAAACCCTGAGCACGAAAAACCATTCCTTAAACTTTGCGACGAAAAAGGCATTGTTGGCTTAAAAGGCCACAGGAGTGTTGGCGGTTTCCGCGCTTCAATTTACAATGCATTGCCAATCAGCAGCATTAACGTGCTGATTGAAACGATGCAGGAATTTGCTGAGAAAAATAAATAATATTTAGCGATCGGAGATTGGTGATTAGAGATCAGTTCTCATTCACCAATCTCTAATCTCAAGTCTCTAATCACTAAAACAAAATGATCAAAATATTAGCTAACGACGGTATTGACCCAATAGGCAAAAAAATGCTGGAAGATGCCGGGTTCTTTGTAGAAACCAACAACATCCCACAGGATGAATTGCCTGAGCGTTTACAGGAATTTGACGCCATAACTGTACGCAGCGCTACTAAAGTGCGTGCTGCCTTAATTGATGCCTGCCCTAACCTTAAGCTTATTGGCCGCGGTGGTGTAGGTGTTGATAATATTGATGTAGATTACGCCAAAAGCAAAGGCATTGGCGTGTATAACACACCTGCATCATCATCACTATCTGTTGCTGAATTGGTATTTGCGCAATTGTTCACAGGCGTACGTTTTCTGCACGATAGTAACCGTAAAATGCCTGTTGATGGCGCCACAAAATTTAACGACCTGAAAAAAGCTTATGCTAAAGGCGTTGAGCTTAGAGGAAAAACTTTAGGTGTTGTTGGGTTTGGCCGCATTGGCCGCGAGGTTGCAAAAATTGCCATAGGCGTTGGCATGGATGTAATCGCTTATGATCTGTTTGAGTTTAATCCTGAGGTTGAAATTGTTTTAGGTAGCGGCGGTACAAAAGTAAATGTGGCCGTAAAAAAATCAACCCTAAACGAGATCATTGAAACCGCCGATTTTATTACACTACACACGCCGTTTATAGATAAAGCCCTGATCGGTGCAGAAGAATTGGCGCAAATGAAAAAAGGCGTTCAGTTGATCAATATCTCACGTGGTGGATTGATAGATGAGCTGGCATTAATAGAAGCATTAAACAGCGGCCAGGTAGCTTATGCGGCGTTAGACGTTTTTGATAACGAACCAACTCCACGCCAGGAGATTCTGTCACATCCAAAAATTTCGTTAACCCCGCACATTGGCGCCGCCACAAACGAAGCTCAGGAGCGTATAGGTGTTGAACTGGCCAGTTTAATAATTGGTCACTTTAACAAGTTATAGTATAAATATAATAGAAAGGGCCTTTTGCAACAGCAAAAGGCCCTTTCTATTTAGGTGTATTTATTATTTATCAATACCCCCGGTCAATGGCTCGGTTGCAGGGGAATAATTTATTAATATTAATAGCTGGAACATTTCATCTACATTGGCATATTGGTCTTTATCCATTAAAAAGCTCTTTTGGCCCTTAAATGGTGTACCCTGTGCGGTAAGGTTAAACAGCACCGCTTTACCACTTTCCGAAAAAGCGTTCAGCAAATTGCCGTCAGTAAAACTGCCTGTGAAATAATCATAAGTATTAGCTACGCGTTTATATTTATTTTGCCCGTATTGGTGGTGTTGCTTTTGCCTTTCGGCATCATAATAAATCCACCATTGTAAACTATCACAGCCGAGCAAATGCCCTTAACCGCCCCCGAACGTTTTAACAGCGAGGCAAAGCGGATGTCGTTTGGTTGGTCTGTCTGCTTTACGTGGAAACCGCCAAACAGGCCCACTAATTTTTCATTGTCCAGGTGATAACGCTTTTTATAAATGTTAAAATTCTCGAGCATTACACTATCTCTGCGGGTATCTGCAACTTTATTAAGCGCAATATTTAGCATCTCGTAGGTATTACGCATCAGGAAATCGGCGTCATCAAACTGGTTGCCCAATTTTTTTTGATAAGTAGCCATATCTGCTTTGTAGATGGGATAGATCCTTACTATTTCGGCGGCAATTTCTTTACCAATTCCTTTTTCGCTATCGAGTTTGCTCAAAGCTTGGCCTACCGTAGTTTTGGCATTATCGCCGGTAAATATCCTGGTTTGCAAATACTGTATGGCCTTACGATAGCCATGCTCAATATCAACTGGCAAAATCACTATCTTTTGGTTGTCTGGCAAGGTTGTATTTAGCTTGTATAATTTTTTAAATAGTTCGTGAACACTTTTATTGTAATAATAAGTGCCGTTATATTTCTGAAAAGCAGTTGTATAAGTAGAGTCGTCACCGGTTTTCAGGTAATTGTTTAAAATAATACCATCAAGATAACCAAGTTCCATAAACAGGTACTTTACGCCTGCCTTTTGTCGCAGATAATTAACCAAAGAATATTGAATGTCGTAAGAATAAGCTATGCCGTGCCCCTCACCAATCATAAAGAGCTGATTTTTTAGTATTTCGGGCGTAAAAACGCAGTCCATATTTTTAAACCCTTTATCATCCCATGTTGCTGAATTTTTTGCGAGGTATGCGGTTTTGATGTTCTGGGCATGTCCAACAATGGCACTTAGTAAAAATACTGCAAGTAAAACTTTGATTCTCATTAAAATTATGATGCTTTTATGCAAGACTATCAATCCCCGCAAAAAGTTGCATAGGATTAATTTTATTTTATTGCAGGGACAAGTGGCTTAATTCATAGCTCATTTACTAATCCTAAAGCTTATTGAACCACCCCTTGCGCCAAAAAACCAACACCTGAAACGCGCCAATTAAAAACATACCTGCCAAAGCATAAACATACCCGTGATGTACATATAGCTCGGGCATGTTGTCTTTTATAAGATGCCCGTGAGTATCCTGGCGGCTAAAGTTCATGCCGTAAATGCCGGCAATAAAAGTGAGGGGGATAAATATTACGGAAATGATGGTGAGCACCTTCATAATTTCGTTCATGCGGTTGCTTACCATACTCAGATAAAGGTCTATAATGCTGCTGGTTACCTCTTTGTAGCTTTCTACCATATCCATCGCCTGGATGCAATGGTCGTAAGCATCACGCAAAAAAAGCTTGGTTTCTTTAGTTATTTCCGGGCTTTCGCTGCGGATCATATCATTTATCTTATCACGCTCGGGCCAGCACGACCGGCGAATGATAATCAGCGTTCGTTTTAGCTGTTGCGCATCAAACATAATGCTTTTATCGGGGCTTTGGTAAAGCTTATCCTCCGTTTCGTCGATCATGTCGCCTATTTTAGAAAGCAGCACAAAATAATTATCAAGGATGGTATCTGTTAAAGCATAAAATATGTAGCCTGGTCCGGCAGTGCGTATTACGCCTTTGCCTGCCTTTAACCTTGTGGTAACCACTTCAAAATAATCAAGATGGCTCTCTTCAAAACTAATAATGATGTTGTCTTTTACGATGCCACTAAACTGGCAGTTCACCAACTCATCCTGTTGGTTAAAGTAAATAATGCGGCTGGTGCCAAACACGTATCCATCATACTCGTCAAACTTAGGGCGTTGGTGGGTATTTACCACATCCTCTAATACCAGTTGGTTAATGCCCAGGAATGTACCAATGTCTTCTATCAGCCCGGCATCACCAATGCCATTAATTTTTATCCAATGCGTATGGTCGTTACATTTAGCTATTTGTTTTGTAATGGTTTCAATATCCTTGCCCTTGCTGGTTTGCAGGTCGTTTTCGTTGAACGAGTATATGGTAATTTTCGGGGGCAGGGCATCCTCTGGTATAATAATGCTGCCAGGGCGGGCACCCACGTTAATATTGCGTTTTTTATGTTTATAGTGTACGCGCCTGGTATAAGTAGCCATTATAGATAATTTAAGGCCTGCGGCCCTTGGTTAAACAGCAGGTCTGCAATGCTTAAATTTTGCAAAAAGCCCTGTCGTTCTTCAAAAACCTGAAAGTATGGCTTTTGTTGCGTATGGTTCGCATTTTTGCCGTTTAGGCTGGTACGCAGGTCTGTAAGGTGAGGGTATGCAGGTTCGTAGGTATCGGTAACCTGTATATCTATTTTGATTTTTAGCAGGCGCAATAAAAGTTCCAGCAGTTCGCGGTTATAATCAAATAGGTATTTGGTTTGCTTTTCATAAAATGGCGCAAAATCATCTTCATAATATTCAAAGTAGGCCGAGCTGCGGTAGCAGGTTTGCAAACCCATCCAATGCGCGCGCTGCCACCTAAAGTCGTAGCTTATTTTTACATCTTTAATTACCGTGTGGTTTTTAGAGCCTTTAATAACAGGTACTGTAAGCACCTGCCTTCCATCGGGCGAGTAGATATTTGCCCGGTTACGGTAGGTCTGTTTTGGAAAATGTTCTTCCCGTTCAAATACCACGTTTGGTTTAAAAGCCAAAAGGTTTGTAAAATAATCTACCGGCGGCAGGTAAAACATCGGCAAAACAGCACCGTTCTCAATCATATATATTTTTTATGTTTGTGGCAAAATTGGGAAAAATGTTAAGAAAAGCGGCTTTAAATACGGGTATATTTTTTTTATACCTTGTGTCGTTGCTGCCGTTTTGGTTTTTATATGGCTTAGCCGATGTTATTTTCCTGGTTTTGTATTATGTTGTGCGCTACCGCAGGGATGTTGTAAAAACCAATCTCGCCAATTCATTCCCTGACCGTAGCGAGGCCGAGCGCCATAGAATAGAACGCTGTTATTACCGCTACCTGGGCGACCTAATGGTTGAAACCATTAAAATGATAACGGTGAGCGAAAAGGCTTTGCGAGAACGAATGAAACCTACTAACCCCGAACTGGTAGAACATTACTTTAGCCGGGGCCGCAGCATAATTGCAGCTGCCGGGCATTACTGCAACTGGGAAATGGCGGCGCTGGCCTTTGGGTTGCTTACAACAGAAAAACGCGTTATAGTGTATAAACCGCAAACCAACGAAGTTTTTAATGATCTGTTTAACCGAGTAAGGGCACGTTTCGGAGCCATATTAGTGGCCATGAAGCAAACATTACGCACTATGATAGCGTTTAAAAACGACCTTACATTTAGCGTGCTGGTAAGCGATCAAACACCAAACTATCATGAAATAAATTATTTTACTAATTTTTTGAACCAGCCCACGGCTGTTTTTCTGGGGATTGAGAAGCTGGCGAAAATGATGGATGCCGTAGTATTATTTTACCGGATAGACCGGGTTAAGCGCGGATATTATACTTACACCTTAGTGCCGCTTATTGAGCAACCTAAAGAAACCACAGGACACGAGATAACAGAGGCACATGTACAGTACCTGGAAAAATTGATACAGGAAACGCCCCAATATTGGCTTTGGAGCCACCGCAGGTGGAAATACAAGCCGGAGGATATGAATAAATGACAGATACACCAAAAGTTGCCGTAGTAATATTGAACTGGAACGGCATTAAATACCTTCGCGATTTTCTGCCCTTTGTGCTGGCCTCTACCTGGCCTAACCTGGATATTGTGGTGGGTGATAATGGCTCGACGGATGGGTCGCTGGAGTTTTTAAGGGGTGCCTACCCGGGTATCTGTATCATCGAAAATAAAGAGAACTTTGGCTTTACCGGCGGTTATAACCGTGTGTTGGCTCAGGTAGAAGCAGATTATTATATCCTCCTAAATTCCGACGTGGAGGTACAGCCGGGTTGGATAGAGCCTGTTATCGCATTAATGGAGACTGATGCCCGAATCGCTGCCGCCGCGCCTAAGATCATGTCATACGCGCAGAAAGATCACTTTGAGCACGCTGGGGCTGCCGGGGGCTTTATTGATAAATTTGGCTACCCGTTTTGCCGCGGGCGGATATTTTACGAGATAGAGGAGGATAAGGGCCAATATGACCAACCGGGCGAGATCTTTTGGGCATCGGGCGCGGCCATGTTCATCAAAAAGAAAAATTGGGATGAGGCCGGTGGTTTTGACGAAAGCTTTTTTGCCCACATGGAAGAAATTGACCTTTGCTGGCGATTAAAAAATATGGGATACAAAGTGATGTATTGCCCGCAATCGGTTATATACCATGTTGGCGGCGGCACCTTAAATGCCGAAAACCCTTTTAAAACATATCTTAACTTTCGTAATAACCTGCTGTTGCTCAAAAATAATCTACCATTCTGGCGCGCGTTATGGACCATTAGCATACGGTTTTGGATGGACCTGCTGGCACTGGTGCGTTTCCTGATGGAGGGTAAACGTAAAGACGCCTGGGCAATTAGCCGCGCGCACCAAAACTTTGTAAGGCGTTTATTTCAATCGAAGGTTAAGAGCGATGTTATCAAAAAATATCACAAACAGATCTCGAACGAAAAATACCACCACGTTACAGGGGTTTATTCGCGCAGTTTGGTTTGGGATTTCTTTATGAATAAGAAAACCAAATTTACCGATCTGGAGAAGAAAGACCTTGCATAATAATCAACTATACTTTGCAGTTACTAAAACTTAGTATTTAAGCAACAAACTCTCTATCGCGAGCCTATAAGAATGCATTCCAAAACCGGCAATAACACCTTTGCAGCTTGCTGCTAACATAGAGTGGTGCCTAAATTCTTCGCGCTTGTAAACGTTGGATATGTGCACTTCAATAGTAGGAGATTTGATGGCGGCAATAGCATCGGCAATAGCGACAGAAGTATGGGTGTAAGCACCGGCGTTAAGCACAATACCATCGCATGTAAAGCCAACTTCGTGCAGTTTATTTATAATTTCGCCTTCAACATTACTTTGGTAATAATTAATGGTGATGTTTGTAAAGTGGTTTTGCAATTCGGCAAGGTAGCTTTCAAAATCGCTGCTGCCGTATATAGATTTTTCGCGAACGCCAAGCAGATTTAAATTTGGCCCGTTTATAATTTGTATGTTCATTTGCTCAAACTTAGGTATAAAACATTAAAACTAAAATCAATTGGACTGGCCACGGGCAATTAAAGGATTTAAAACCTATCTTAAACTGGAGCGCTCGCTGGCGGCCAACTCTATTGAGGCCTACACCCGCGACCTGGAGAAGCTGTATCAATATGCCGAAAGCTTGCCTGCCCAACCAACGCCCATTAAATTTACCTTAACCGATCTGCGCAATTTCATCACCTGGGTAAACGAGTTAGGGATGATCCCGTCTACACAATCGCGCATCCTGTCGGGCATTAAAGCCTTCTACAAATATTTGCTGATGGAAGATCTGATTTCGGCCGACCCATCGGAGCTATTAGAAACGCCTAAAATAACGCGCAAGTTACCGGACACGTTAAGCATCCACGAGATCAATAAGATGATAGCTGCCATAGACCTCTCTAAACCTGAGGGTGGCCGTAACAAAGCTATGCTGGAAGTTATGTATGGCTGCGGGCTGCGCGTGTCTGAGTTAACGGAGTTGCGCCTGTCAAACCTCTACCTCGACCCGGAAATTGAATTTATAAAAGTAACAGGCAAAGGCAGCAAGGAACGCCTGGTGCCCATAGGTGGGGAAGCCATAAAGGCTTTAATGATCTGGATAGAGCAAATCCGCGTACACGTACCCATCCAAAAAGGAGAGGAGGACCTGGTTTTTCTCAATCGCAGGGGTAAGCGCCTAAGCCGCGTTTATGTTTTTATGCTGATAAAGCAGCTGGCCGAAATTACCGGTATTAAAAAAAGCATTAGTCCGCATACCTTTCGCCATTCTTTTGCAACACACCTGGTAGAAGGTGGCGCCGACCTGCGCGCCGTTCAGGAAATGCTGGGGCATGAGAGTATTACCACAACAGAAATTTATACCCACTTGGACAGAGAGTATCTGAAAAGTACAATCATCGAGTTTCATCCCAGGAATTAAAATATTCGCAATTGCACAACCTATGGTTTTATGTTTTATATAATAATTAAAACATTTACCGCCCTTTGTTATTATACAATCAAGTAATTTAAAATGATAAAATATTTAAAGGGATTAACGACTATAATTTGCTTGGTATTATTTGTTGCTTTAACCGGCTGTAAAAAAGATACTACAGGGGCAGACCCTGCCACTTATGATGTAACAAATAAAATTTTCAGGGTTCATTCTACTACAGATGCAAATACGCCCTTTAATGTTACTATAACTCAAAGCGCCACAAATAGCATAAGCAACGTAATAGCTGCCAAACAAAATAACGGAGGCGATTTTAATTATGGCTTTACGCCGCAAATAGGAAGTACTATAACTGTTAAAGTGCAGGCCAACAAAGCAATTAATTGTTATGTTTTTTATGCCGGGGCAAATTATGGCATAGTTAATATGACCAAAACGGCAGACGGAACGTTTGAGGGCGAAATGACTAAGTCAATTACGCAATAATTAAATAGATATAGCTTTCAGCATCCTATCTTTACCACTCATGTCCTTCCGTAATTCAACATTATTAAACAATTTGTCATCCAATAAATCAACCATTTCTTTACCAAAGCTTTCGTTGATCTCGAAGAATAACTGACCACCGGAGTTTAGGTGTTTATTCGCGAAATCGGCTATGGCTCTATAGAATATGAGCGGGTCATGCTCGGGTACAAACAAAGCGCTATGCGGCTCAAAACCGGTAACGTTTTGATGCATTTGGAGTTTGTCTTCTAAAGTAACATAGGGAGGGTTAGAAACTATTATATCGAACTTTTCAGTTGTTATTTTGGTCTTTAATATATCATCCTCAACAAATTCAACTTCCACATCGTTGATCACCGCGTTTTGCTTAGCCGTGTGTAACGCATCCAAAGAAATATCGATAGCTGTAACCAAAGCATGGGGCAAATTCTTCTTTAGACTGATAGCTATACAACCACTGCCAGTACCTATATCTAAAATAGAAAGGGGCTTTTGACTTTTAATCTTCGATTTTTGACTTTGTAAAATCCATTCTACCAACTCCTCGGTCTCCGGTCTGGGTATCAGTGTGGCGGGGTTCACTAAAAAGTTAAGTCCGTAAAATTCCGCGTTACCCAATATATATTGCACCGGTCTGCCGGTTTTAAGCTCTTCAAGTATGCTTTGGATCTTTTCGGCTGCTTGGCCCGTTATCTCTTCTTCGGGGAATGCTTTAAGTTTAGCACGGGATACACCTGTAATTTCTTCCAGTACCAATAGCGCGATCGATTGTGATTCACGACTATCGTACAACCCGTTTAAACCCTGCTGAAAGAAAAGGAATACATCCTTAATAGTTTTCATGCAACAAAGTAACATAAAACCTACTTTTGCACAATGGCATTACACGATATTTATATGCAGCGCTGCCTTGAACTGGCCGCATTGGGCGCGGGCAATGTTAGCCCTAACCCTATGGTTGGGGCGGTAATAGTGTGCGATGAAAAAATTATAGGCGAGGGGTACCACCAAAAATATGGTGAAGCTCATGCCGAAGTAAACGCCGTTAAAATGTTGACAGACAGGTACGATAACCATGCCGACCTGCTGCAAAGAGGTACTATTTACGTTTCATTAGAACCATGCGCGCATTATGGTAAAACACCGCCATGTGCCGACCTTATTATAAAGCACCGCATCCCGCGAGTTGTAGTTGGATGCCGCGACCCATTTGCGCAGGTAGATGGTAAGGGTATTGAAAAACTACAGGCTGCCGGTATTGAAGTATTAGTTGGCGTACTCGAAAAGGAATGCCAATGGCTAAACCGGCGCTTTTTTACCAAGGTGCAAAAGCAAAGGCCTTATGTTATATTAAAATGGGCGCAAACCGCTGATGGCTTTTTTGCCCCTGCAGATGGTAGCCAGCAATGGATAACCGGCCCCGAAAGCCGCAAACTCGTACACCAATGGCGGGCCCAGGAAGATGCAATATTGGTTGGAAAAAACACTGTGTTAGCAGATAACCCGCAGCTAAATGTGCGGTATGCCGAAGGCAGATCACCTAAGCGGGTAGTGATAGACAGGAGGCTGGAGTTAAATACCGAATTGAACGTGTTTGACCACTCGGTTGAAACATTGATATTTAACGAGGTTAAGTTTGATGTGATCGGCAAAAACAAGTATATAGCGCTTGAGGATTTTGAACGTTACGTGCCCGAATACATTACATTTCAGCTTTATCTTCAGGATATACAGTCGGTAATAATAGAGGGTGGGGCGCAAACATTAAACTCATTTATTAATGCCGGTTTGTGGGACGAAGCACGTATTTTTACCGGGGCACCTGTATGGTTAAAAGGCATTGAAGCACCTAAGGTACACGGGACTGTAGTTTCGGAACAGTTTGTGGGTGCTGATCAATTAACCATCATTACAAATACACCTACCTAATCTGTAAAAAACATGTTATACGTTTTTTTAAGTATTTGCTGCAGCGTAATTGTATCTATTATGCTAAAACTGGCCAAACGTTACCAGATAGACGTTTTTCAGGCCATTACATGGAACTACAGCATGGCTATATTGCTTACCTGGCTGTTTTTTAAACCCGGCGTTCCACCCCTGCAAAGTGCCCCTTTAGGAATTTACGTTGCTGTAGGTTTTTTACTGCCGGTGATTTTTATGGTGATGGCAGTATCAGTTAGGGTTGCAGGGATAGTACGTACAGATGTTGCGCAACGGTTGTCGTTATTTATCCCGTTGCTGGCATCGTTCCTACTGTTTGGCGATAAGCTTAATCTGTTAAAAATAGTGGGCCTGGTAATTGGTTTTGCTGCAATTTTGCTATCTATACCATGGCAAAAGAAAACGGCCAACCGCAAGGTGGTATCAAACGCTTGGATCTATTTACTCATCGTATTCTTCGGGATAGGCATCATAGATATACTATTTAAGCAGGTAGCAGCATTTACTGCGGTACCTTATACCAGTTCGCTTTTTGTAATCTATATCCTGTCGTTTGTTATTGCGCTTATCATACTTGGCATCAGGATATTTACTAAACAAACTAAATTTTCGTGGCCGCATATTGGCTTTGGCTGGTTGTTGGGCGTGGCCAATTTTGGAAATATCCTGTTCTACTTAAAAGCGCACAAAGCTTTATCGGGCACACCATCAACCGTATTTTCGGCCATGAATATCGGTGTTATTGCATTGGGTACCCTTGTAGGCCTGGTAGTGTTTAACGAGCGGCTCAGCATACTTAATAAAATAGGAGTAGGCCTGGCAGTTGTAGCTATTGTGGTGATAACCCTCTCAAATAAATAACAAGTGCTGTTCGACGATACCTACAAAACCATTAGCGCGCCT
Organism: Mucilaginibacter lutimaris; assembly: GCF_042676625.1. Classification (NCBI taxonomy): domain Bacteria; kingdom Pseudomonadati; phylum Bacteroidota; class Sphingobacteriia; order Sphingobacteriales; family Sphingobacteriaceae; genus Mucilaginibacter; species Mucilaginibacter lutimaris. The sequence continues at coordinate 1,825,553 of NZ_JBHTIA010000003.1, read as the reverse complement.
ACAGAAAACATCTTCCGCGACCGCGGGAGCAAGTTCCTGGCATATGCCTACCCGGTTACATCCGATAATGACATTAAACCCTTGCTTGCAAAACTAAAGGCAGAACATCCTAAAGCAAACCACCATTGCTGGGCTATAAGGCTGGGTATTGACCGTTCGGTATTCCGTGTGAATGACGACGGCGAACCTTCGGGCACCGCTGGCAGGCCTATTTTAAATACCCTGCTATCCCGAAATATCACTAACGTATTGGTGGTAGTGGTGCGTTATTTTGGCGGTACATTATTAGGGGTGCCTGGCCTTATAAATGCCTACAAAACCGCTACCGAAATGGCGCTGGATGTGGCTGAAGTTATTGAGAAAACGGTTAATGACATTTACACCACTACATTCGATTATGTGCAGATGAATGATGTTATGCGCATTATAAAAGACGAGCAACTACACATATTAGAGCAGGTATCAGAACTAAACTGCCAGATAAAAATCTCCATCCGCAAAACCCAGGTAGAACAGGTAATGAGCAAGTTGAATAAAGTAAGCGGAGTAAAGGTGGTTTATAATTATAGCGGATAGCTAAATTTAACCCCCGCCGATAACACAAATCCTGTAACACCGCGTACGCCTTCTCAGTAAAATTGCTTATTTTGCCTGCATATGCAATCTTTTGAAATAGATAAAACTGACCTGCTCCGCGTTAAGACCGCTCTTGAAGGCGACGATGCTGAATTACAGGACGTTCTGAAAGAGTACCACTCTTCGGAGATTGCTATCCTGTTCGAAAAACTTCCACAAGAAGCTAAAGAACGCATCATTAACCTTCTCTCCACCGAGATAGCTACCGAAGTTATCTCTGAAATGGATGAAGAGGCCCACCCGGAAGAGCTTTTGATAGGCCTGCACCCCGAAAGGCGTACCGAGATTGTGGAGGAGATGGATTATGACGTTGCTACGGACATTATCTCCCAGCTCGATGAGGAAGACCAGCAGGAAATTTTAGAGGACCTTGACCATGAAGATGCCACCAGTATCCGCGCCCTGTTAAATTACGACGAGGATACTGCCGGTGGTTTAATGAATTCGCAGGTTATTTGTGTAAACATTAACCTGGATAAAAAAGAAGCACTGGACGAGATCATCCGCCAAAGCGAAGAGATGGAGGAGTTTTATACCATTTACGTGGTTGATGACGCCAAAATTTTACAAGGCATTGTGTCTATAAAAGACATTATAAAAGCCCGCGGCGAGGCCAAAGTGCGTGGCCTGGTACAAACCGACTATGTTTACGTAAAAGCCGATCTTGACCAGGAAGAAGTTGCTAAACTTATATCGCAATATAACCTAACAACCATACCCGTGGTTGACGACAATATGAAGCTGTTGGGCCGCATTACGGTGGATGACATCATCGACGTTATGGAGGCCGAAAACACCGAGGATATTTTAAAGATCTCGGGTGTATCTGAAGACGAGGAACTAAGCGGTAACTGGCAGGACGCGGTGAAAAGCCGTTTACCCTGGTTAATAGTCAATCTGGGTACAGCTTTTTTGGCTGCATCGGTCATCAGGCATTTCAGCGATGTGGAAGAGCAGCTTCCCATTATAGTCGCCTATATGAGCATCATTAGCGGTATGGGGGGTAACGCGGCAACGCAGGCCCTTGCGGTTACCGTTAGGCGTATCTCGTTAAGTGACCTTACCGACAGGCAAACCTATACCACTGTTATTAAAGAAGTTTCAGTAGGGATGATAAACGGCGGTGCAAACGGGTTAATCGTATTGCTATTCGCGATATTTTACGATAAAAACCCCATGCTGGGCCTGGTGCTGTTCCTGGCCATGACAGGTAATTTACTGATAGCCGGGCTAACGGGTGCCGGTATCCCACTGATTTTGAAAAGGGTAGGGATAGACCCTGCTGTGGCATCATCTATCATTATCACTACGTTTACAGACTGTATTGGATTTTTGCTGCCTTTGTGGCTTGCAAGCCAACTTTTATTATAATTTTGAATTTTCAAAAAACGCATATTAATATGACCGAAGTTAGATACGACTGGACACAGGAAGAAATCTCAAAAATATACCATTCACCACTGCTTGACCTGATCTTTCGCGCGGCAACTATACACCGCGAAAATAAAGATTATGCAGAAGTACAAATAAGTTCGTTAATTTCTATTAAGACCGGCGGCTGCCCCGAAGACTGCGCTTATTGCCCGCAGGCAGCCCGTTATAATACAGGTGTTGATGTACACGCCATTATGCCTAAAGAAGAAGTTATTGCCGTAGCGCAACGCGCTAAAAATGGCGGCGCTTCCCGTTTATGTATGGGCGCTGCATGGCGCGAAGTACGCGACAACCGCGACTTTGATAAAGTGATAGACATGGTAAAAGCCGTAAATGACTTAGATATGGAAGTTTGCTGCACGTTAGGCATGCTTACCGAAAGCCAGGCGCAACGCTTAGCTGATGCCGGCCTTTACGCTTATAACCATAATTTAGATACATCGGAAGATGATTACAAACGCATCATCACCACCCGTACATATGACGACCGTTTACAAACCTTAGACCACGTACGTAAGGCTAAAATATCTGTTTGCAGCGGCGGCATCATAGGCCTTGGCGAAACCGCTCAAGACAGGATCTCGATGCTGAAAACACTATCTAACATGCCTAAACACCCCGAGTCTGTTCCAATTAATGCTTTAGTACCGGTACAGGGAACGCCTTTGGCCGAGCAGCCACGTGTATCTGTTTGGGATATGGTAAGGATGATAGCTACCACTCGTATCATTATGCCTAAAACTGTTGTAAGGCTTTCAGCAGGCCGCACTGAAATGAGCACCGTAGAGCAAGCTATGTGCTTTATGGCAGGCGCTAACTCCATCTTTGCAGGCGAAAAATTATTGACCACACCAAATCCTTCATTTGATGAGGATATGGCCATGTTCCAGCTTTTAGGTTTAACACCGCGTAAAGCGTTTAAGAACGGTCGGCCAAATGTTTCCAAAGAAATTAAGGAAATGAGCATTAATGAGGTGATCTAATTAATCGACTCATATAAATATTAAACGCCCCTATCATGATGATAAGGGCGTTTTTTGTAATAAGATTGATAGATCAATATTCTACAAATTGCTCATCGGGGTAGCACCAAAGCCAGCGTTCGCCGGGTTGTGCCGATGCTATAACGGGGTGGTGTTCGGCATGGTAATGTTTGGTCATGTGCTTTTGGTCGCTTTGGTCGCAACATAGGGTAACGCCACATGTTTGGCAGGTGCGGAGGTGAAACCATTCTGTGCCTTGTTTTATACATTCTTCGCAAACATGATTGTCGCTTAGCTTAACTTCTTTTATGGCTTTCAGGTGCTGGCAAAAGCTTGGATCTATTTCTGGCATAAGTTTGTTCGATTGATATACTAAGATAATAAAGCAGGCTAATTAATTACCGCCCTTTCTGCAATTTATTAAATAGAATGGATATGCTTCATCTATTTCGGTGATCTCAAACAACCCGGCATGGGCAAATTCTTCGGTTACAGATGCTTTATCATAAAAAAACATTTTAACCCCTTCAAATATTTCATAACGGTTAGGGCTAATGTATTTGCCTTTGCCATAAGTGGAGGCCTGCGTTGTAATGGCGACAAAAACCATATAACCGTTATCAGATAACTGTGCATAACAATCGCGGATAAGCTTAGCTCTGTCATCATCATCCAGTAAGTGGATCAAAGCATAACAGAATATTCCGTCATACAGGCAATTGTCAAATGGCATATCGGTTACAGAACCATGGTAAATGTCCATATCTTCACCATAGTGTTTTCGGGCTAACGCGATAGCTGTTTCCGAGATCTCTATACCTGTTACCTTCATTCCGCTTTTTCTGAATATCTCCGCATTGCGCCCATAACCAACGCCGGGTATAAGTACATTTTTTACTGAATGCCGCAAAAAAAGATCCTTTGTTAGCACTGCGGACTTAGCGGGTTCGAACCCCCACATTTCCTTATTTTTAATAAAGCTTAATTCCCAAAATTCGGGCTTAGATGTACTACCTTTCATAAATTTTAATAGCAACAAAGTTGCAATTAAACAGATTTAATTGCAAATGTATTCCTAAATCATCTGAACTATATTTTTGCTAATCAATATAAATGCTAATAATATTAGTATTTTTGAAATGATATGAATGTAGACAGGATTACAGATAAGTTGAACATATTAGCCGATGCAGCCAAATACGATGTATCGTGCGCCAGCAGTGGCAGTAAGCGCAAAAACGAAAATAAAGGCTTAGGCAACGCCAGTAACGGCATTTGTCATTCCTATACCGAAGATGGGCGATGTGTATCTTTATTAAAAATATTATTAACCAACCATTGTATTTTCGACTGTGCCTATTGCGTATCGCGCAAAAGTAATGATATTCAGCGGGCTGCCTTTACGGTACAAGAGGTGGTTGATCTAACGATCAATTTCTACCGCCGTAATTACATAGAAGGTTTATTCCTCAGCTCGGGCATTTTTAAAGATGCAGATTATACCATGGAACGCCTGGTACGTATCGCTAAAAAGCTCCGTACCGAGGAGAATTTTAACGGCTATATCCACCTAAAATCCATCCCCGGCGCCAGCGATGAATTGATGAATGAGGCCGGATTATATGCCGACCGCCTAAGCGTTAATTTGGAAATGCCAACCGAAGCAGGGTTAAAACTTTTAGCGCCCGATAAGAATCAGGCCGATATGATAAAGCCTATGGGGTATTTAAAAAACGCCATCATTCAACGTACCGAAGAAAAAAAGCTATTTAAAAAAGCACCCATATTTGCACCCGCCGGGCAAAGTACGCAGGTTATTATTGGAGCCACGCCAGAGAACGATAGCGAGGTATTGCGCTCTGCGAATTACTTTTATAAAACTTTCAATCTTAAACGGGTTTACTATTCAGGTTATGTGCCGGTACTGGCCGATAGCCGGCTGCCTGCTTTAAATACCAGCGTACCCATGGTGCGCGAGAACCGCCTTTACCAAGCCGACTGGCTCATGCGTTTTTATGGCTTTAAAGTAAATGAGATAGTTAACGACAGCCAGCCACATCTCGACCTGGATATCGACCCCAAATTGGGCTGGGCTATCCGTAATATGCAAGCTTTCCCGGTAAATATTAATAAAGCCGACTTGCAAATGATCTTGCGCGTGCCGGGCATAGGCTTGTTATCGGCACAAAAAATTGTTAGCGCGCGTAAGTTTGGAAAACTCAGTTGGGATCATCTCAAAAAAATGGGAGTGGCCTTAAACCGCGCCAAATATTTTATCACTTGTAACAGCAATGAGTTCGAACGCCGCGACCTTACGGGCAGCAACATTAAACAATTTATTTTGGCTACATCGCAAAGCAAGTTCTTGAAAAATACGCAGGTACAACTTAACCTCTTTTAATAATGACCACTTTAATTTACGATGGCACCTTTGAGGGGTTACTTACAGCCGTATTTGAAGTGTACGACCGCAAGCTGGATAAAGTAAATTTGCAAAAATCTTGTTTGGATAGCAGCGCAATGTTTGAAGATAAGTTGCAAGTAATCACCAACGAAGAGCGGGCCAAAAGGGTATTGAAGGGTTTGGGGACAAAGATCTCGGCGATGGGGGTGCAGCGCTTGTATGCCGCGCATTTGGCTGAGATGGTTGGAGAAGATAACACATTACTTGGTTATATACGGTATGCTTTTGATGCCGGGCAAAATATTGAGGAAGATTACGGAAACAAATTTGTGCTGCGCATATCAGAAATGGTGCGGATGGTAAGGCGCGAAAAGCATAGGATGGAGGCTTTCGTCCGTTTCCAGAAACTAAAGGACGGTATATTTTACGCGGCTATAGAACCTGATTTCAATGTTTTGCCGTTACTCATCCGCCATTTTAAAAGCCGATATGCCGACCAGAAATGGATCATATATGACCTGCGTCGGAAATATGGCCTTTACTACGACCTGCACGACACCCAATATATCTCGCTCGATTTTGCAAACGTAGGTAAGCCCGATGATGTAATAGATGCTTTTACAGATGATGAAGGCATTTATCAGCACCTTTGGCAAAATTATTTTAAAAGTGTAAATATCCCCTCGCGCAAAAATACTAAGCTGCATGTGCGCCACATCCCTAAAAGATACTGGAAGCATTTAACTGAAAAAATTTGACTTTAATAGATTTTACGCTTTTTAGATCTGTATAGTTGGCAAATTTAGGGACCGGCTGTGGATAAAGGGTGATGTTTATAAACTTGCTCCGGACATCACAAATCACTATTAAACACCATTAACCTATGTGGATAAGCCTCCATTTAATGTTAATTACGTGTTAAAAAGAAAAATGAAAAAACACTTGACATGTATTGATTTAAGTCCCTATATTGTAAATATCAAGAACGACGTACTTTGACAGCCTTACAGGAATACAGAAACTTAATCGGGTGAACCTCAGGGCGAACTAAAGATAAGGGAAGTGCCTGAATCATGTGGAGGGAATAGGATACGAAAGTAAATTACCCCGAAAATGATTAATAAGGTATTACAGGTTTTGCGAAAGCCTATGGGCAGCAGCAAACAAAGTAATGGCCTTTGAAGGAATTGGCGTTAGCGTAACAAAGAAACATCGGCATTCAAACGAATAAAGAAGTAGCAGCGTTTACACAGATAACGAAGGAGTCGACTTCCCCTCGGGAGAAGTGACAAGATCAGCATCGGTATACGAGATGACCCATCTGCACTCGAAAGAGGAACGAAGGACACATACGGAACAGAGCTGGAGGAGTTACCATCCGCAAGGAGACAGACGAGATCAGCATCAGTGTTAATAGTTCAAACATCGGCATTCTAAAAGAATAAAGAGACATCAGCGTTCGCATTTAACAAAGATGAGAGCAGGTCGGTTAATTTTACACAAAACTTGATGCTTCATGATGGCTATGGTCATTCATGAGGGCAGGAAAAACGGAAGTCATTTCGCAAGAAGAGGCTTCCGTTTTCCATTTTAAAGGCAGGCCGGTTCCAGTCGGGGCGAATTAATTAAGCCGCTATTTTAAACATCCACCCCAGAATTAATACAAAGATATAGGGCTCGTGCCAAGTCTTCCAGGTTGGTTAAATGCTTGATCTGTTGTAAGAATAACGCCTCTACAATTACCTTATTGCGCCCTAAAAAATATAGTTACGAAATAGATACTAAGACCTTTGAATCTTATATTTTTGATTGTAAAACCAACAATATATGTGCATTACAACTGAAAATAACGACCAAAATACACCTCTATTTTACCATGGCACAAAAGCCGATCTATCCCCGGGCGACTTAATTGTTCCGGGGTTTAATTCCAACTATGGCAAGCAAAACAAGGCCAAATACGTTTACTTTACCGCAACTTTGGATGCTGCAATTTGGGGCGCAGAACTTGCTTTAGGCGACAGCCCCGGCAGAATTTATGTTGTAACACCAACCGGACCTTTTGAAGACGACCCTAACTTAACAGACAAAAAGTTCCCAGGTAACCCAACAAAATCTTATCGCACGGCGCAGGCACTGCTTGTGACTGGTGAAATTACCGAATGGGAGGGACATACGGCAGAGCAACTAAAACATATGCACGACAACCTTAAAAGGCTAAAGGAGCTTGGTATAGAAGCGATTGAAGATTAATTTTTGCTACTTTATTGCCATACAGCAGCAATAATCATTAAAGGCGTTTTTCGGTATATGTACCAAATTCCACTATCTTTGCCGCTCAATTTAATATTCTCATTTCGTGATCAATGTAAATAATATCTCCGTTTCGTTTGGAGGAACCGTTTTATTTAGTGATGTAACTTTCTCTATTAACGAAAACGACAAAATAGCCCTGATGGGTAAAAATGGTGCAGGTAAATCTACCATCCTAAAAATTATCGCTAATGCTATAAAGCCAACATCGGGCAATGTAACCGGCCCTAAAGACGCGGTAATTGCTTATTTGCCGCAACATTTGCTAACGCAAGATAATGTTACTGTTTTTGAAGAGACCATGAAAGCTTTTGCAGAGGCCAACCAAATGCAAAAGGAGTTGGAGGAGGTGAACGAGCAGCTTAATACCCGTACGGATTACGACAGCGACGATTACATGAAGCTGATAGAGCGGGTTTCTGAACTTAGCGAACGGTTTTATTCGTTAGAGGAAGTCAATTACGATGCGGAGGTAGAAAAAGTATTAAAGGGGCTGGGGTTTGAACGTAAAGATTTTAACCGCCAAACATCTGAATTCTCGGGCGGGTGGCGTATGCGGATCGAACTCGCTAAGATCTTATTAAAAAAGCCCGATTTGATCTTACTGGATGAGCCTACTAACCACATGGATATTGAGAGTATACAATGGTTAGAGGACTTTTTGATCAATTCGGCAAAGGCGGTAATGGTCATATCGCACGACCGCACCTTTGTAGATAATATCACCAACCGTACTATTGAGGTTACAATGGGCCGCATATATGATTATAAGGCTAAATACACCCATTACCTGCAGTTACGGGCCGACCGCCGGTTACATCAATTAAAAGCTTACGAAGAACAACAGCGCTTTATTGCCGATAACCAGGAATTTATAGATCGTTTTAGAGGCACATACTCCAAAACGCTGCAGGTGCAATCGCGCGTAAAAATGCTCGAAAAACTCGAAGTTATTGAGATAGATGAAGTGGATACCTCGGCATTACGCCTAAAGTTCCCGCCGTCGCCACGGTCGGGCCAATACCCTGTAATTGTAGAAGACCTTACCAAGGGATACGGCGATCATGTGGTGTTTGAGAAGGCATCCATGGTAATTGAGCGTGGCGAAAAGGTTGCCTTTGTAGGTAAAAACGGCGAAGGTAAGTCTACCATGATCAAGGCTATTATGGGCGAGATTGATTTTGAAGGAAGTTTAAAGGTGGGGCACAACGCCAAGATTGGCTATTTTGCCCAAAACCAGGCGGCGCTGTTAGATGAAAGCTTAACAGTATTTGAAACCATTGACCAGATCCCGCTAAGCGATAACACCATCAAAATAAAAGACCTTTTAGGGGCATTTATGTTTAGCGGCGACGATACTACCAAAAAAGTTAAGGTACTATCCGGTGGTGAAAAAACCCGTTTAGCTATGATAAAGCTGCTGCTGGAGCCTGTAAATGTGTTAATACTGGATGAGCCAACCAACCATTTGGATATGAAGACCAAAGACATTATAAAAGATGCGCTTAGGGATTTTGATGGTACATTGATACTGGTATCTCACGACCGCGACTTTTTAGATGGCCTGGTGAAAAAGGTATTTGAATTTGGTAAGAAACGCGTGAGAGAGCACTTTGAGGATATTAAAGGCTTCCTGGCATACAAAAAGATGGATAGCTTAAAAGAGATAGAACAGGGTTAACTGACCCTGTTCTATCTCTTGGGTAAATTAGTTGGATATTAAATACTAAAAGCCCTTTTCATTTCGCTCACGGATGGCTTCTTCGGTTCTGGGGACGAAATTCTCTTTTACATTTAATTCGGCTATTGCCTGCACTTCTTCTACAAACGGGCGCAATGCTTTATCATAATCGGCAAAGGCCGGTTCAAGATCGCCGTTATGCTTCACTAACGCATCTGCCAATGCTGCCGCGCCCGCTACAGACAAAGATGCGCCCTTACCTGCCGCGGGCGACGCACAATAACCGGAGTCGCCTACCAGCGCCACCCTGCCTTTTGTCCAGGCCGGCATTTTTATCTGGCAAAACTTATCAAAATAAAAATCGGGCAAGTTTTGCACCTCTTCCAAAAGTTCGGCCGCCCGCCAGCTTTGCCCGGTAAATTGATCTGTTATTATTTGTCGTTGCTGCTGTATATTACGATAATCGTAGGGTATCTGTTCATCTGCATAAAAGCAAAAAATAATATCTGTTTTATTTTTGTAGGCATTAAGCATAACTGCCTTATCGGGCACATTATACATTTGCATTGTTTTTTGTTTAACCAGCAATTTGTTAACTATTGTGATGGAAAAGTATGCCTTCAGGAAATGTTCATAATCTTTCTCGGGGCCAAACCAAAGTTTGCGTATGCCGGAATGTGAACCATCGCAGCCCAGTACCAGGTCAAATGATCTTTCGGTACCGTTTTTAAATGTGGCTATTACCCCATCCTGGGATTCACTTAACGCGGTTACCCTGTCGTTAAAAATAAATTCAACATCATCTTTTAGCTTCTCGTGTAAAATGCCAATAAACTTATCCCGCTCAATCTCTATCTCATCGTCGGGTAGTTGTGTTATGTCGGTTGGCATTGGCATCGAGCCTACGGTAACATCACCCGCATCTTTAAATTCAATCAGTTCTACATTTAGCCGTTCGGCTTTTAACTGTTCAAAAATACCCATGCGTTTGGTGGCTTCTAATGCGGGGCCTTCTATATTTACAGCTCCGCCTGCAACCCGTGGCTCATTGGCGAGTTCAACAACGGTTACGTGGTAGCCTATATCGTTCATCCACCAGGCTGCCGAAAACCCTGCTATGCTGGCGCCCGAAATAAGCACCGTTTTATTTTTAATTGCTTCCATTCTTCGTAATTATTAATAATGCAAAGAAAGGCCGCGTAAGTGTGGCAAAGAATAGTAATAAGGTGTAAGTATTGGACTAACCGAGGTTTTTGTTTCGAAATGCCAGGGCAGACATTCCCGTCATTTTGGTGAACATCCGCGAAAAATAGGGGTAATCATCATAACCCAATGCAGCGGCAATTTCTTTAACCGAGCTTTTGGAGTGATAAAGTAAACGCTTTGCCTCTAAAATAACACGTTGTTGAATGTGATATGATACGGAATATCCGGTAGTGCTTTTAACACATTCGTTAAGGTAGGGTATAGATATATTTAGCATCTCCGCGTACTCGGCCGGGCGTTTAAGGTTGGTGTAGTTTTGTTCCAATAGCTCTCTAAACGATTTGTTGATCACATCAAACCGCGTAAGTTTATCAGCAGGCTTGGCTGCCTTTAAATATTGCGAAATAACTAAAGCTACCAGCGCGTTGCAGCAATCTTTCAATAATAAACGATGTAACCTGTCGGGTTTTTGCCCCGTGAGTTTAATGCAGATGTCAGCAGCTTCATCTATCATATTAAAGGTTTCATCTGTTAGCACCAAAGGCTTTGCGGGTGTTATACTTTCCAGCAATTTCAGGTATTCGGGATTCAGGTTTTCGTTGGTGATGGCCCAACTGCTCACAACCATATCCGCTGAGGCCACAGCATGGTGGACCTGGTCGGGATGAATGTAAATTACCGACCCGGGCGTTATTACATATTGTTCAAAGTCGATAATAATATTTACGGTACCGTTCTTAAGTAAGAAGAACGAATGGGAATCGTGGCGGTGTACCGAAGCCGCATGATCTAAAGCGCCAGCTCCCAATTCCCCAAGGTCGCTCATCGAAAATTTTTCGATAGCGATACCTGTGCCGAACTCAGTCGCCATGGCGTTTACCGGTATAGATCGCTGTTTACGGGGCATTGCTTTATCAGACAACAAAGCAAAGATAAATTTTGGATATGCGCATACCTTTCCCAACAATTACAACATTTTCAACATCTGCTGCAAGTCACCAATCAAAATGCCTATTTTGCCTAAATGAAGGAATCTACAGGAAAAACAGACGGAAAGAAAAAGATATTTGTGCTGGATACCTCGGTCATTCTTTATGACCATAATGCCTTTGAGAACTTCCAGGAACATGATGTGGCCATACCTATACAGGTATTAGAAGAGCTTGATAATAAGAAGAGTGGTAACGATACCCGCAACTTTGAGGCCCGCAGCTTTATAAGATTAATGGACGATATGTCTAAAAGCCGACTTATTAACCAGTGGGTTCCGCTGAACGGCAAAAATAAGGGTTGTTTTAAAGTTATAATGGATGCCAAGAACAGCAGTGCCGACGCGGAAGTTGTTTTTGGGTCGGATAAGATAGACCACCGCATCCTGAACGCAGCACTTGGCGTACAGTTCGAAAACCCGGACAGGAAGGTAATACTGGTATCTAAAGATATATGTCTTCGCCTCAAAGCCAAGTCGCTTAATTTATACGCCGAAGATTACGAAACCGGCAAAGTAAAAAATCTGGAAGAGCTTTATAGCGGCAAAACCACGCTGAACAAGATCACCGAGAAAATTTTAGGTAAACTCAACAAAAACGACAGCCTGCCTATAGATGGCCTGGCTATTGACCATAATAACGGTAACCAGTTTTATATTTTAAATAGCAAGAACGGGGAGGCTTCAGGCTTTTATAATTCTCAAAGCGGAATGTTAGAAAAGGTGACCGAGCAGCCGGTTTTAAACATTTATCCCCGTAATGCCGAACAGGCTTACGCCATACATGCCCTTTTACATCCCGATATTAAACTGGTAACCATACAAGGCAACGCCGGTACAGGTAAAACCCTGCTGGCCTTAGCAAGCGCGCTGGAACAGCGTAAGCACTACCGCCAAATCTTCGTAACGCGCCCTATTGTACCACTAAGCAATAAAGATATTGGCTTTTTACCCGGTGATGTAAAATCGAAGATCGACCCCTATATGGCCCCCATATGGGATAACCTTAAGTTTATTAAAGACCAATTTGCTGAGGACGAAAAAATGCAGGCTAAGCTTGACGAGTTAGTAGCTAATGATAAGATCTCTATCACCCCGCTGGCATTTATAAGGGGGCGCACGCTAAGCAAGATCTTCTTTATAGTAGACGAGGCCCAAAACTTAACCCCGCACGAAGTTAAAACCATTATATCCCGCGCAGGCGAAAACAGCAAGTTTGTATTTACCGGCGATATTTACCAGATCGATACACCATATTTGGACGCCGAAAGTAACGGCCTGTCGTACCTGATAGATAAAGCAAAAGGCCACCCGCTTTACGCGCATATCACCTTGCAAAAAGGCGAAAGGAGCGAACTGGCTAATTTAGCTACGGAGCGGTTGTAAAAAAGCCCAGTTCATCCTGAACTTGTTTCAGGATCTTTTGGGCTAAGTATTGCAACAGCCTTAAACTATATTAGTGAGATGCCGAAATAAATTCGGCATGACGCATGTTCTACGTCCTTGGCCTCTTAGGGTTAAACGCTACAAGGTAATCCAGCTCATCGGCTATTATACTGTTTTTATCAATATGGCTGTCATCGCGCGTGTAGGTTTGCTTAAGCCCGGCTTTCACAAGGTTTAAAACCTGCAAAAGTATTTCGGGTCCCATTTTAGCTGCATTTGTAGGGAAGTAGCTACGTTGAATCTTAATCCTGTCGGCATTTGAAGCCATGCTAAATTCCCAGCTATCATCAGCTTTGAAACCATGTTCTTTCGAAAGGTTATTAAGCTCGTATAGATACATTTTTGTTTGTGTCTCGATGCTTTGTTCGCTCATTTAATTATTTTTTACCCAGATCGGACGATGCCGAACCTTTACCTGATTGATATGCCGATTGCTTTTTGTTAACGTTTACGGCAGGCTGCTTTTTAGTTTCCTTAACCGTCTTTCTGTCTTTACTCATTGTGTAAAATTTAATTGTTAATAATATAATAATGGGCATGTGCCCGTAAATGAAGCTACAATATTGGCAATGCCTTTATTATTTGATTTTGCAAGAAGGGATTTCTTAAAGCTACCCTTTATTTGTTGAATATCAGCAGGTTTTATATTTTAAATGAATTGCCACTTAAATTAGCCTAACCGTACCAAAGTATTACCGCTTGATTTACAGGACGATAACTGTTTAAACAAAGCTTAAAAGATTTTATTTAAAGGAAACACCAATTATTATGCCTATATTGTACACTTACAAAGCATCCGCTTTTAAAGCGGATGCTTTTTTTATTCACTAACCCCGATAATTTATGGCTAAATCCCAGGCAACATTCATGAAAAAACAGCTCGAAAAAAACAGGGCAAAAAAGAAGGAAGATAAAGCACAACGCAAACAAGAACGCCAGGAAAACTCAAGCGGCGGCGGCTTAGACGGCATGATGGCTTACGTTAATGAATTTGGCGAGATCGTATCAACCCCACCAGAGAAAAAAAACAACAGCAACGACGAGGACTAACCTCACGCTTTCGTATGCACACCTTGCAGATGGCATTGCCCTAATACCCCCTAAAGGGCAGCGCCTTTCTCTTAAGCGCAGGCTAAATCAAAGGGCTATACAACTCAAAAGCGCTTATAAAAATCAACCAAACGCCGTGTAACATAGAGTATTATATGATATGCTGCTTTAAGTTTGGTTAACAATTATTCGCTTTTATAAAGCGCCCCGGCTTTCTCGGCAGACGTTTTTATACCTTTTATCATGGCCGAACTAAAACCATTGTGCTCCATCTCATTAAGGCCGGCTATTGTACAGCCTTTGGGTGAGGTTACTTTATCAATTTCCTGTTCGGGGTGTGATGCCAGCTGTAAAAGCAGGTCCGCAGCGCCTTTGGCGGTTTGCGCGGCCATTTTAAGCGCGTCATGCGCGTGGAAACCAATTTCGGTGCCGCCTTGTGATGCCGCCCGGATAGAACGCAGGAAAAAGGCTATGCCACAGGCACAAAGCGCCGTAGCCGATGTCATCAGTTCTTCGTTTATCTGGATGCTTACGCCAACAGTGTCAAATAACGAAAGCACAAGGCTTACGTTAGCCGCCGATGCATTATCGGTGGCAATACACGTCATGCTGTGGCCTATGGCAATGGCGGTGTTAGGCATAGCGCGGATAACCTGCACATCAAGCCCCAATTGGTTACGGATATCCTGGCAACTAACGCCCGAAACTACTGATATCAGGAGGTGTTTAGTTTGATTTGCGGCAGGCTTTATCTCGTCTAATAACTTGTTCAACTGTTGCGGAAGAATGGCTAACACCACAATATCAGCCTTGCTTACCGCTTCGGCATTGTTAGCGGTAACGTTATAGCCTTCATCTGCCAGTGCAGATAGCGCCGCCACTTTACGGCGGGTAAGAGTAATTTGCTGAGGGGTAAAAATACCTGCTTTTACAAGCCCTTTAGCTAATGCCAGGCCTATGTTACCGCTGCCTAATATGGCTATATGTTGTTGTGTTTCCATTTTAATTACTTAAACGTGTGCCAAAACCTTCTTTTTTTCTTAACCGGCCAAGATCATCTGAATTACCGATGATAACCGCTTTAACCCCGCATGAAATGGCCGTAAAGGCGTTATCCAGCTTGGGGAGCATACCGCTGTGTATGATCTGCTCTTGCTTTAATTGCTCGTACCTTTCGAGGTTTATTTCCCTTATCAGCGAATCCTCATTATTAATATCCTGTAATACACCTTTTTTCTCGAAGCAATAGATCAGCGTGGTATCATACAATCCGGATAGTGCTACCGCCAATGCCGATGCAATAGTATCGGCATTTGTATTTAAAAGCTGGCCTTCGCCATCGTGCGTTAAGGCGCAAAAAACAGGGGTGAAGCCACTATTCAAAAGCTTACTTATATTATCCGGGTTAATAGAGCCTTCGAACAGGTCGCCTGCAAAACCGTAATCTATCGTTTTTACCGGGCGTTTTTTGGCGCGTATAAAATCGCCATCGGCACCGGTTAGCCCTATGGCATTGTTGCCATAGCGCTGTAGTTGAGATACAATGTTCTTATTAATGAGCCCACCGTAGACCATGGTAACAACGCGTAGGGTATCAATATCAGTTATCCTGCGGCCATCTACCAGTTTGGCCTCTATGCCCATACTCTCTGAAATAGTAGTGGCAACCTTGCCGCCGCCATGCACCAGTATTTTATACCCCTCAAGCGCGGTAAAATCTTTCAGGAAACGATGCAGGTTCTCTGAGTTATCAATAACGTTACCGCCAATTTTTATGATGTGGAGGGCTTGCATAGTATATTATATATATGTTCGATGGCAATAATAGGCATTTTTTAGGGTAAGAGGATTTATTTTAACTACAAAGGAGATAGATTGTCACAAAGGTTGTGAAAGAAAGAAATCAATCGACAATTAGAATCATAGCAACCGTTGCGTTACATTTTAAATTTATATCTTTAATAATCAACTTTTTATAAAATAAAACTGACAAAATAGTTATATAACTTATAATTTAGTTGTATAACTGAATTTTAAGTTATACATTTGGTTTATGGAAGAGTTGACAAAAGCAGAAGAGCGGGTAATGCAGGTATTATGGAACCTTAAAAAGGGGTTTGTAAAAGATATTATTGAAGCTTTGCCTGATAACCCTAAGCCACCTTACAATACGATATCATCGGTAATAAGGCTGCTGGAGAAAAAGGGATATGTAGATTATAAAGCCTACGGCAAAACCTATGAATATTTCCCTGCCATTAGCAAAGCCGAATATCGAAAGGCATCATTCAAAAAAATGTTTACCGGATACTTCGATAATTCGGTAGATAGCCTTTTATCTTTTATGGTAAAAGAGCAAAAATTAGGAGAAGATGATATTAAAAAGATCCAGGAAATGATCAATAAAAATTCAGGCAAATGAAAACGATAACTTATCTGCTGCAGGTATCGGCATGCACCGGTATCTTTTACGGGTTTTACTTTCTGTTGCTGCGCAGGCTAACGTTCTTCACTTTAAATCGGTGGTATCTGCTTGCTACCTTGCTGTTAAGCTTTATAATACCGGCCATTAATATTAGTATCGATACTGTAAGGCCACCAACTATTATTCAGCCGGTAATGTATTTAAACCAAATACAGGTAATAGATGAGCCGGTAAAAGACATGCCAGAGGTAACAACGCAACCGGTAGTTGAAAAGGCTTATGATTGGGTAACACCAGTTAAAGTAGTTTACATGATGATGATGGCTATATCGGTATTGCACTTAGCCTTTACATTACTTGTGTTTTATTGCAGGAGCAGGGCTGGGCGGCTGATGCAGATAGGTAACGTTAAAGTATTAAGGGGGAATGGTAAACAGGGGAATAGTTCGTTCCTGAATGTGATTTTTGTTAATGATGATGGACTGGAACCTGATGAAATTAAACAAATTATAGCGCATGAAATGCTACACGTACAGCTTCTGCATTCTGCCGACAGGATAATTGCGCGCTTGGTACAAATAGTGCTTTGGTTTAACCCATTTACTTACTGCTATATCCGCTCGATAGAAGAGAACCATGAGTTTGAGGTAGATCGTATTATAGCTTGTAATGCCAATAAAAGCATATATGCTCAACTGCTTTTTAAATTATCAATATCAGGCCAAAGCTACCTGATGCACAGCTTTAGCAAAGTGCCACTTAAAAGCCGTATAGCCATGTTATTTAACAAACCCACCTCAAATATGAAAAAAATAATTTACGCGCTTGTGCTACCGGTAGTAGCAATAAGCTGCCTGGCTTTCTCCAATTTAGAAACAAAAAGTTTGGGTAAAGCCCCATCTCTTAAAGTGTTACTAAAGGCACCTATTGAGGATACGACAATAAGATACCGTCAAAAAGTAAAACAAACGCCGGCACAAAAGATAGCCAACGATAAATCAAAAGCTGAGTATGAGGCTTACCGACAAACTGACGAATTTAAACAAAAAATGGCTGATGCAGAAAGGGCAACAGGAAAAACGCTAACGTATAAAGTAATTAGTTATCAAAGCCTTGACTTTGCCAAATATGTTAAAGAGGGTTTTGTTGTAGCAAATAATAATAGCGAATTTATTATATCAACAGGTTACGGACAGAGCAAGCAGTTAAAAGAAATACTTAAACCTGGCAATGAAATAGAAATGAAGGTATTAGGTGCAGCTTTGTGGGGAAAAGGCACGCCTGTTTTAATTGAGCCTGCGGTAATTTCACGCGATGGTATAGAAATATATCGTGCCGCAGAGGCGGCGCCATTACCTAAAACAGCATTTTTATACGAAGCAAACCGTGTACGTTATACTGATGGACAAGTAACAAATATCAAAAAATACCCTAACGGTAAATGGAAAAGTGCATTAATAGAAGTTGTGAATGGTTATAAAATCAAATTCAATATTAAACCCAATGCACCAGACTTTAAAAATTTGGAATGGGGAGATCATGTTCGGTTCCGCTTTGTGCACGAATTTAAAACCGGCGCTAAAGAATACACTGTTAACGATTGGGTATCATTAAGTAATGATATTAAAGATTACGGCACTAAAAACCCGGATTTCTTTTTTAAATTCTACGAAAAAATGTAGTAACACAATAGGTAACGAAGGGCGTAAAGGTGTAAACCTTTGCGCCCTTTTCTGTTTAAGTGCTTTGGGAAACATTAATTGTTAAAACACATAATTGGTTTACGATGTTAGTACCGTAATGCACTTTATAACAGGGATACATTAAATATTTTAGCCGACTATATGCACTTGTTTTTGATCATAGCGCTGCTGGTAATTGTTAGCGCTATTTATTCGTATATTAACGCACGTTGGCTTAAGCTGCCCGGTACAATCGGTATTATGTCGCTGGCTATCCTGGGTTCTATTATAACTATTGTTGTTGATAAAGTAGACCCAAGGAGCGCTAAGTATCTAACGCTTTTGGCTACCAATATCAATTTTTCAACTACCGTACTCAATATTATGCTGGGGTTTTTGCTATTTGCAAGCGCATTTAACCTTAACACCAAGCGGTTGAAAAAGGAGATGCGCCCGGTGTTTGTATTAAGCACCATAGGGGTAATTATTTCCACCGCTATATTTGGCTCGCTGCTTTACTGGATCACAGGGCTGCTGGATATAAAGATGCCATACATTTATTGCCTGTTATTTGGCGCGCTGGTTTCGCCAACCGATCCGGTGGCTGTTGGTGCCATCATCACCAAATCAAAACTGCCAAACAACCTCGAAACCATCATTTCAGGAGAATCTTTATTTAACGATGGTATAGGGCTTGTATTATTTATCAGTTTACTTGAAATAACGCAATCTGGTGTAGATAAAATAGATTTTTCGAAAGCTGTAATGCTATTTGCACAGGAGGTATTTGGCGGTATAGCGTTAGGAGCGGTAACGGGTTTTTTAGCACACCGGTTAATGAAATCAATAAATGATTTTCAAACTATTGTGCTGGTATCATTTGCGTTGGTTATGGTTAACTCGCTTGTCGCAACGTACCTGCACCTTTCTATCCCCCTTGCTGTTGTAACAGCCGGATTATTTGCAGGGGGGCGTTCTATAAATGTTGATAATAACGACCACTCGCATCAGGCCCTTGAGAAATTCTGGACGCTGATAGATGAGATCTTGAATACCATGTTATTTGTGATGATTGGCCTGCAGATGATCAATTTCCCTTTTTTACAGCATTACTGGTTATCTGGCGCTATAGGTATTATTGTTATACTGGCAGCGCGCTGGTGCAGTATTATGCTGCCGCTTACGTTTTTGCGGCGAAGCCTGAATGTTAATTACGGCAGTATTAACATACTTACCTGGGCCGGTTTGCGCGGAGGGATTTCTATTGCTCTTGCATTATCGCTTCCTGCCTCAAATCACCGGCATTTTATCCTCGCAGGCACTTATTTTATTGTCATCTTTTCGATAATAGTACAGGGCCTTACACTTAACAAAGTTATTAATGCTATTTATAAGGATCATGCTAAGGATTAGCATGAGTATAAAGAGAACTCACAAATTACAACGCTTCCAGCATTTGTTTTAAAACAGCCTGAGCGGCCCAAACACGATTGCCCGCTTCATGAATCACTACAGATCTTGGCCCGTCCAGTATCTCTGATGATAGTTCCAGGTCGCGGCGTACGGGCAGGCAATGCATTACTTTGGCACTTGGCGCTACCGCATCCAGTTTGGCGTTGGTTAGCATCCAATCTTCGTTACCGCCTGTTACAGCGCCATAAGGCTCAAAAGCCGACCAGTTTTTTACGTAAATAAAGTCAGCATCTTTAATAGCTTCATCCTGATCGTGGGTGATGGTTGCGCCGTTTGTAAAATCTGGTGAAAGCTCGTACCCGGCCGGGTGCGCTATAGTAAAATCTACATCAGCCTTGCACATCCATTCGGCAAAAGAGTTAGGCACAGCCTGCGGCAGGGCCTTTATGTGCGGCGCCCAGGTTAGTACTACTTTAGGGCGCGCTGTAGTTTTAAGCTCTTCAATGGTTACCAAGTCGGCAAGGCTTTGCAAAGGATGGCGTGTAGCCGACTCGAGACTAACTACAGGAACCTTACAAAATTCTACAAATTTGTTGAAAATGGTTTCGCTGTAATCTTCTTCGCGGTCTTTTAATCCCGGGAATGAGCGTACGCCGATAATGTCCGAGTATTCACCCATAACACCTGCTGCCTCGCGGATGTGCTCCACCGTGGTGCCATTCATGATCACGTTATCGCGCAGCTCAAGCGCCCATCCTTCTTTGTCGATATTGAGTACGATCACATTCATACCTAAATTCATCGCGGCCTTTTGAGTGCTCATACGGGTCCGCAGGCTCGGGTTCAAAAAAACAAGGCTCAGGGTTTTATTTTTACCCAAATGCTGGTGCGCGTATGGGTTTTGTTTTAATTGCAATGCTTCGGCAACCAGCGCCTTAACATCTTTAACATCATTTACCGAAGAGAATAGTTTCATTGTAACCTGTTTAGCCTCACCCTAAATCCCTCTCCAAAGGAGAGGGACTTGATGAATGTTGGATTTGTAATTTAAGAGTTATTTAAAGTTGTGCTGAATGCTTCCAGAAACCTGTCTGCATAAGCCTTTGTTAAATTTAAAGCAGGCAGCAGCCTAACCACATTGGGCTTTGCTTCGCCGGTAAAGATCTGGTGTTTAAACAGCAGGTCTTTTTTAACGTTGCTTAGTTCTTCCGGCAAATCTATACCTATCATCAGGCCACGCCCACGCACTTCTTTAACCTTATCAAATTTCTTTAGCTCCTCTATCAGGTAACCGCCAACCTCAGCAGCATTTTGCATCAGGTTGTCGCGTTCAATCACTTCTAAAACAGCCAAACCGGCAGCACAAGCCAAATGATTTCCGCCAAAGGTTGTTCCTAACATACCGTAAGCAGGGGCAATTTTAGGCGATATGATAATACCACCAATAGGAAAACCATTACCCATGCCTTTAGCCATAGAGTAGATATCGGCATCGATGCATGAAAAATCATGTGAGAAGAATTTTCCTGTACGGCCATAACCGCACTGTACCGAATCTGCTATAAAAACGGCATTATGTTCATCACAAAGCGACCTTATTTTTTGCAGGAAGTTTACCGACGCAACCTGTATGCCGCCAACACCTTGTATACCTTCGATAATTACAGATGATACTTCGTTATTTTTAAATGCCTCTTCTAAAGCGGCCTCATCATTCCAGGGCAGGAATATTACGTTATCGGTTTCGTTAACCGGGGCAACAATTTTAGGGTTATCGGTAGCGGCAACCGCTAACGAGGTGCGCCCATGAAAAGCTTTTTTAAACGCGATGATCTTCTTTTTGCCATTATAGAACGATGCCAGTTTCAAGGCGTTCTCGTTTGCCTCGGCACCGGAGTTACAAAGAAACAACTGGTAATCTTCTTTGCCAGAAACATGGCCCAGTTTTTCTGCCAGTTGGGTTTGTAATGGTATCTCAATAGAGTTAGAATAGAAGCCTATTTGATGTAATTGGTCTTCTAAGCGTTTTACATAATGCGGATTGGTATGGCCTATAGAAATAACCGCATGCCCGCCGTAAAGGTCAAGATATTCGGTGCCTTTATCGTCATAAACAAGGCTGCCTATGCCGCGGGTAACATTTATATTATTTATAGGATAAACGTCAAACAGTTTCATTTTAAAATTGATATGGATTAATACTTAATGGATAAAAGCTTGAGTGGCGAGCACGGCTTAAAAACCGGTCGCCTTAAGTCGTAATCCAGCGCGCTCGTCCAAACCAAACATGATGTTCATGTTTTGCACAGCCTGGCCACTCGCGCCTTTAAGTAAATTATCCATTATACTGATTATGAATATCTTATTATCATGCTTCTTAACCTGTACAAAGCACTTGTTGGTATTCACTATTTGTTTCAGATCTATGTCCTTGCTGGTGACATGTGTAAACGGGTGCCCGGCATAATACTCTTTATAAATGCTTAAAGCCTCTGCCTCTGATAGATCACTTTCGGTGTAGATAGAGGCGATAATGCCACGGGTAAAGCCGCCCCGGTAAGGCACAAAATTAATATCCTTGTCAAAACCATCCTGTAATTGCCTTAACGACTGGCCTATCTCATTCAGGTGCTGGTGATTAAACACCTTGTAAACAGATAGGTTATCGTTGCGCCAGGTAAAATGAGAGGTAGGCGAAAGGCTTTGCCCGGCACCTGTAGAGCCGGTCGTAGCCGTGATATGCACCTCGTTATTCAGCAAACCTTTGCCTGCAAGCGGTAAAAGGCCCAATTGCAAACAGGTAGCGAAGCAACCGGGGTTAGCGATATTTTCTGCTGACTTTATCGCTTCGCGATTTATTTCAGGTAAGCCATAAACAAATTTTTTATTGCCAATTGTTGCATTTTGGTTTAACCGAAAATCCTGGCTTAGGTCGATGATCTTTATATGATCGGGAATTGCATGAGCCTCTAAAAACTTTTTAGCATCGCCATGGCCAACGCACAAGAATAATACGTCGATATTAAATGCCAGTTCTGACGCGAAGGTAAGATCGGTATCGCCAAACAGATCATGGTGTACATCATAAACATGGTTACCTGCGTTGCTGTTGCTGTGCACAAATTCGATCTCCACATTGGGGTGGTTGATGAGTATGCGTAGCATTTCGCCACCGGTATAGCCTGCGCCGCCAACAATCCCCGCTTTTATTTTAGAGGTTAATTCTGTCATTTTTTGTAGATGGTGTTGAGTAAAGTATAAATTCCAGGTCGCTGCTTTCTTTGTTACTTACAAAGTGCTTTTGGCCCGGTTTAATTTCTATACCCTGCTCGGGTTTTAAAACGCTTATCTCCCCGTCGATGGTGAAAGTGGCCCTGCCTTTTAACACAAAGAAAAACTGCGAGGCTTTTTCATGATAGTGCAACAACTCTGCAGTATCGGGCGGCATTAATTCCTGTTTTATCGATAACGCGTCGGTATCAACATAATTCCAGCCGTAGCAATCATCGCCCCACTTGTAGGTACTTAAACATTCGCTTCTCGAAAAGATGGGGTTTGCCATAATTAAGCCTGACCGTTTACTTTATGGTAGATCATTACCTGGTTACCAAATATCTTGGAGAAGCCCTTAACATCTTCGCCGCTCCACGAGTTATTCATTTCACCGTAGCTGCCAAACTTATTGCTCATCAGGTCGTGGTCAGATTCAATACCAACTACCTGGAAACGGTATGGATGCAGTTCGACAAACACTTTACCGCTAACGTTCTTTTGCGTATCGGCAAGGAAAGCCTCCATATTGCGCATAATAGGATCGTGGAACTGTCCTTCGTGCAGCCAGTTGCCGTAGAAAGCAGAGAGCTGGTCTTTCCACGAAAGCTGCCATTTGGTAAGCACGTGTTTTTCTAACGTATGGTGAGCCTTTATAATAACCATTGGCGCAGCAGCCTCAAAACCCACACGGCCTTTTATACCAATAATGGTATCGCCTACATGGATGTCACGGCCAATGCCATAAGGCTGAGCTATAGCTTGTAATGCTTGTATAGCTTTGGTAGGATGGTCGTATTTCTCATTATCAATGCCAACCAGTTCGCCTTGCTCAAACACCAGCTCTAAAGTTTTTGGCTCTGATGCGCTAACTTGGGTAGGCCAAGCTTCTTCGGGCAGGCTCAAGTTTGAAGTTAACGTTTCCTTACCGCCAACTGATGTGCCCCATATGCCTTTGTTGATAGAGTACTTCGCTTTTTCGAAGTTCATCTCAACGCCATGCTTCTTCAAGTATTCAATCTCTTCCTCACGGCTTAATTTAAGGTCGCGGATAGGGGTGATGATCTGCACTTCGGGTACCAGGATATTGAAGATCATATCAAAACGCACCTGGTCGTTACCGGCGCCTGTGCTGCCATGGGCAACAAATTCGGCACCAATTTCTTTAGCGTAGTTGGCAATTGCAGTAGCCTGGCTAACCCGTTCGGCACTTACCGAAAGTGGATAGGTATTGTTTTTTAATACGTTACCATAAATTAAAAAACGCACGCAAGTGTTATAAAAATTCTCGGTTTCGTCAACCACGTGGTGTGATGTTACACCCATTTGATAAGCGCGTTCTTCAACACCCTTAAGTTCTTCGTCGCTAAAACCACCGGTATTTACAATAACCGAGTGAACCTCGTAACCTAAATCGCGTGTTAAATAAATGCAGCAAAATGAGGTATCTAATCCGCCGCTGTAAGCCAGTACTACTTTCTTTTTCATGGTAAAAGGTAAAAGGTAAAAGGTGAAAGGTTATTTTCCATCTCTTAAAAATTTAATGAATGAGATAAGCATTGCTTTTATCTCGTTAATTGGTTGATTAACTAAATCATATTTGTCTTGAGAAATGTATCCCAGATCAAAAATTAATAAACAGGTGTATTCAACTTCAAGAGCCGAACCTAAAGCATTATCAAGATAATGCGTAAAATCCTTATCTGTATTCTTTCCACATCCTTCAACAATATTCATTGGGACAGAATATACAGATCTGCGCAATTGATTCGTTAAGGCAAATTTTTCTTCGGGTGGCATAATAGGTAATATTTCCTGATACACCAGCTTTGTAAACGAATGGGCTTTTTTCCAAATATCAAGTTTTTTGTAATCTCTCATTACCTTTTGCCTTTTACCTTTAACCTAACGCTATAATTTTTTCCATTCTTTTCTTTATCGCAGCTTCAATGCGTTCCAACAACGTCGCTTTATGCGTTATCTTTTTCATCTTTTCCTCGTATTGTTTCTGAACAACTTCGGGATCAAAAAGCATGGCGGTACACATGCAGTTCTTCCTGTCTTTACTCATTAAAATATCGTAATTAACACAGCTGCGGCAGCCTTTCCAAAACTCCTCGTCTTGTGTAAGTTCCGAGTAGGTAACCGGTTCGTAGCCAATTTCCGAGTTTATCTTCATTACCGCCAGCCCGGTTGTTAAACCAAAAAGCTTGGCGTTAGGATATTTTGTCCGTGATAGTTCAAATATTTTATGTTTGATGGCTTTAGCCAAACCCGCTTTACGGTAAATAGGGTTTACAATAAGGCCCGAGTTCGCAACAAAGTCGCCGTGGCTCCATGTTTCAATATAGCAAAAGCCCGCCCATGAACCGTCTTTATGCAATGCTATCACAGCTTTGCCTTCCAGCATTTTATTGGCAACATACTCCGGCGAACGCTGTGCTATACCCGTACCACGCGCTTTGGCCGATTCTGCCATTTCATCACATATCATAGCCGCAAAATCTACATGTTGTGCAGTAGCTACGGTTATGTCAAAATCTTGTATGGTCATTATAATAGAAAAAATTACCGTTAAATTATTGGCCTTTTTAAGCCATAATAATTAGAGAGACATTGTTTAAAGAAGGTTAAAACCACTTCTTTAACTCGGGTGGGGTAGACTAAAGCCTAATTAAAACCCTTGGGATGAATAATCGTCGTCGGGTGGGAGAGAAAAATAAAACAAAAGTAAATAAAGCAGTGGCAACCGTAGCAAAAAACGCTTTGGTTTCCATCCTGTTTATGTTTTGTTTGATCATTGTGTGTAAAGTATTATACTTTTTAAAATTTGTGCAAATTATTGCATAATAATTTACTTATGCAAGAAAAAACTTTTAATATGATACTGAGGTTAAGATTTATTAATAGTTATGACCAACCCGCTGTTACTAACACTTGCCTTAGCGCCTGACGCCCAGTTATTTTTTAATACCCTAAGGAAACAGCATTTCCCGGCAGAAAGGAACTTTTTAGATGCTCACCTGATGCTGTTTCACCAGTTACCGGCTAATGAGCCTACACTTATTGAAGATATAGTAGCTATTGTAAATGAATATCGAAATATAACTTTGACTGTATCTGGCTTATCGAGCATTGGCAATGGAGTTGCTTATAAAATTGTTAGTGATGATTTACAGCGTTTACATAAACAGTTGCAAGCCCAATGGGCACAATGGCTGATCCCGCAAGATAAAAATAAACTATGGCCGCACATCACCATTCAAAACAAAGTTAGCCCTAATGTAGCAAGGGATTTATTAGATAAACTTTCGGCTGATTTTAAGCCCTTCGAAATACAGGCGACAGGCCTTAGCCTTTGGGAGTATCAAGGCGGGCCGTGGAAGTTTATTGAGACCTTTGATTTTAGCGCTTAGCTACAATATCCGCCATAATCATATCCGCATGGATGCGCGAGTTTTCAATGAACCAAAGGTGTGTATCCAGCCCACCTACAACCACTCCGGCGAGGTAAAGCCCCGGCTGGTTGGTTTCCATTGTATCTGGGTTGTACGTAGGTATAAATTTATCTTCGGTTAATTGAATGCCAATCTTTTTCAGGAAATCGAAGTTGGGTTTGTAACCGGTCATGGCCATTACAAAGTCGTTGGGGATGGTCACTTTACCGTCAGGCGTATCAATATCAACCTCTGTTTGGCGAATGGCCGCCAGGTTTGAGTTAAAATGAGCTTTGATACTGCCTTCTTTTATCCGGTTAATAATATCGGGCCTAACCCAATACTTCACACGATTACTAATTTCTGCCCCGCGAACCACAAGGGTAACCTCAGCGCCTTTACGGTAAGTTTCTAAAGCTACATCGATTGCTGAGTTGCTGCTGCCCACAACCACTACCTTTTGCGAGGTGTAATAATGTGGGTCCTGGTAATAGTGTTTTACTTTTGGCAGGTCTTCGCCCGGAATATCCAGATTTACGGCGATATCATAAAAGCCGGTGCTAAGTATAACCTTTTTTGCCCGGTAAGTGGTTTTACTTGTAAGTATTTCGTACCCGCCTTCGATAGGCTTTACGTTTGTTACCTCTTCAAATAAGTTAAGCGGCAATTTATTTGATAAGGCTACTCGGCGATAATATTCTAAAGCATCGTTACGGGTTGGCTTATTATGTACGGTTACAAACGGTACGCCACCAATCTCTAACTTCTCTGAAGTGGAAAAGAAAGTCATGGTAGACGGGTAGTTGTAAAGCGAATTTACCAGGCAACCTTTTTCAACAATAACAAAGCTCAGCCCGGCGTATTGGGCTGCAAGCCCGCAAGCTAAACCAATTGGGCCACCGCCAATAATAAGTATATCCAGCATATGCGAAGATAGGCAGTTATGCGGTAAGAAAATATTGAATAATGAATGTTGAATGTAAAATTTCGAAGTAAGCCTCAAGGAGAAAAATTGAGGCAAAAAAATGGGATAAGCTACTTTTATCGCGCCGCTCAACTCTCTACCCTTGCTGCGTTCCCACCCTGGGGGAGTTCAAGAGGAGCTGGCCGTAAAAGACTTATCCCGCCGCAAAGATAGAAAAAGGATGCATTTTAGGTTAACAAATTATTAAAAAATGAAATAAGGCGTGGTATCAATTGATACTTAATTAGTTAAATATCATTAAGAAGCTTGAACCAGGTTGCGTTTACGTAACGGCATCACTTTATATATCTGGTATGGGCCCTGGCTGTTACTATCTTTACATAAAATAGTTATTTCTTCCACATCAAAATTATCTGTAAATTTTAGGTTTTGAAAGTGTGGCCATAGCTTGTTAAAGGCTTCGATAGAAATATTTCTCGCGATGGTGATATGTGGCACCATACGGTCTTTACGCAGGAAGGTTTTCTTTACAAAATCAAACCAACGCATGGTAACGGCGTCAGGTTCTATAGCCGCGTATATCGTGCGGTGATAAGCCCCGTGGTTAAAAAAGTTAAATCCATTGATCTTTAAATTAATGGACGGTACATTACTCAAAATGCTTTCTACCACATCATAAAACATTTTATGGTCAACAGCTTTATAGGATACATCTGTATCAAACACCAGCCGGTCAAATGAAATATGCGCCCTCGAGTTCATGCTCGGGAAATCACCTATATGTTTGGCACATGCCCGTTTAAAACGTTTGATGTTTTTGTCGGCCTGGTCCGGCAGAGATATCAGGTTTAAAAAATGTTTCTCATTCATAGCGTTTAAAATAAATTAAGCTGTTCCCTGCATTCATCAGTAACCTCATTTTTCCTCGACTTTATCCCATTAAATTTCATTGTTTTAAAGGCTTCCCACTTTGGTGAACTGCCAAAAGTTTCTCGCTTAACAATTTTGAGCTCATTTATCCAAAATGGCTCAACTAATTTCTTGTGTTTAAAATGAGGCCAAAGGGTATTAAAATCAGCCTCTTTAATGTTTCTTACAACGGTTACATGTGGCACCAGCGTCTTGCGCATGCTAAGGTTTTTTTTAAGTAATGAGAACCAGGCGTCAACCGCGGGAGTGATGCGGATATGCGCGTAAATTGTATACTGACTATGCAGGTGAGTGAAATATTTAAACCCATCAATATGCAATAATACAGGCGGCGTTATATTAATGGCCCTTTCAATTTGTAGGATGGTATGGTCTGCAAAGTATGGCTTTTGCCGTTCCATATGCATTACAGAAACATGCGCGGGCGAATCCATACCATTGAAATTACCGATATGTTTTACCGATGCTTTTTTGTATTTGCCAATAAGCTCATTAATAGGATCGGGAGGCGTAAGGAGGAAAAGATAGTCGGCATAACTGGTCATACAACAGTGAATTAACGACACAAATCTTGCTAATTATTTTAGCAATTCAAATTATATTTTCATATTTGTGCATGGATGCTAAGCGGCATATTGTACATATCGACCTCGATTCTTTCTTCGTATCGGTAGAGCGAAAATTTAATCCGGCCCTCATTGGCAAGCCCGTAATTATAGGTGGCTCGGCAGATAGGGGTGTGGTGGCTTCGTGCAGTTACGAGGCCCGTAAATTTGGGGTACATTCGGCAATGCCTACACGGCAGGCGCTAAAGCTTTGCCCTCAGGCCATCGTGATCCACGGTACGCACGGGCGATATTCTGAAGCTTCGCGGGAGGTTACCGAGATCATACATAACATGGTGCCGCTGTACCAAAAATCGTCGGTAGATGAATTTTACATTGACCTGAGCGGCATGGAACGTTTCCATGATCCGTTCAAGCTGGCCTGCGACCTGCGGCAAAAGGTTATCCGCGAAACAGGGCTGCCTATATCTTTTGGAATGGCATCCGGCAAAACCATTGCTAAAATGGCTACCAACCAGGCAAAGCCCAACGGGCAACTATGGATAAAACATGGTGAGGAAAAGGCTTTTTTGGCGCCGCTTAATATCAGCAAGATCCCCGGCCTTGGCGAAAGCACCTGCCAAAAACTTTATCAATACGGCCTCGAAAAAATCGGCGACCTGCAACGGGTAAACTTAAAGTTCCTGGAAGCGGTTTTTGGCAAAATGGGATTGTACATCTACAACAAAGCTAACGGAATAGACGACAGCGAGATCATCCCGCACAGCGACCGTAAGTCTATCTCCACAGAGACAACATTCCATAGCGATGTAAACGATAAACGCACATTAGAAAATGTATTGGTAAGCATGACCGAAGAACTCTCGGGCAAGCTTCGTCGCGAGAACAAGGTTTCGTCCTGCCTCGCTATCAAGATCCGGTATGCCAACTTTGAAACCCACACACAACAAACCAAGATCGCCCTTACCGCGGCCGAGCATATCCTCATCCCCGGCATCAAAAACCTGCTTAATAAAGCCTGGAACCAGCACCGGCCCATCCGACTGATCGGGGTACGTTTAAGCAACCTATGTACCGGCAGCTACCAGATCAACCTGTTTGAAGATAACGAGGAACGCATCAAACTTTACCAGGCGATGGATAATATAAATTTTCGCTTTGGCGATAAAACGGTTTGCAGGGCGGCAGGAATGGAGATCGGCGCGAGAACTTTTAATCCGTTTTTGAAGGGATAGGAGAATCCCCCTCTAAATCTCCCCCGAGGGGAGACTTAAAAACATGTCATTGCGAGCGATAGCGTGGCAATCTTCGATAGGCATGTCGACAATTATTCTATCGAGGATTGCTTCGTACCTCGCAATGACATGGTTGGCAAATCCGATTAATCGTAAAAATCCGCTTAATCCCGGTTCAAGACCAATCTCATCAAAATATCCGTTTGCTTATCATTCCCCAACATAAATGGGTGGCTGCCGAATTGTTCGAAACCTTTGCTTTTGTAGAATTTGATGGCTTTGTTATTGTGTTCCCATACGCCGAGCCAAACGGACTTTAAGCTTTTCGCTTTAGCTGTTTGGATGGCGAAATCTATCAATTGCTTACCAATTTGCCGGCCCTGAAAATCATTTAGCACATAAATGCGCTCAACTTCTAACGCTTCGGGGTTTTGTAATTCGGTTTGGGCTGTGCGGTAATTAAGTTTGATGTAGCCGACTATCGTCCCATCAACCAAAGCAAAAAAGAATTGCGAATCGGGATTGTTGAGTTCCTGCTCAAACTTTGCTGGTGTAAACGCTTTAGAAGCATATGCTTCCATAGCTTCGGGGCTGTTAGTAGGCAAAAAAGCATCAAAAAATGTTTTGCGGCTTAATGTCAGCAGGGTATCGGCATCCGCTAAAGTTACCTGCCTGATATCGGTTGATACAGCCATGGTTTAATCAAATTGCTCCTGCAGTCGCTCTAACCTGTCAATCATCAGGTTAAGTTTTTCTTCTTCGTTTTTAAACATTCTTGGCTTAATATAAAGAGTAGTGAACATAAACCATAGGAATGTTGAGCCATACACAGTAAGCTTAAAATATAGCGGTGCATGCTCCAATACTTCAACAAAATAAAGGCCAAGCCCGGCGCTTAGCAACAGTATGTAAGTGTAATAAAACCAGCCTACTACTTTCGTACGATTACGCTGGTACTCTTTCAGGCTGTCTAAGTAATCGATAGGATTTTGGGTGAGGTCGTGTTGCTTCAGGATATGATAGTGCCTTAATATCATGCTAAGGTACATTATCATCGTAATCACTATAATCAGCATCCCAATAGTAGTTGCCGGTGATTTAAAGGGCAGGAAAAACATCATTAAAAAGGCTATAGCAATAGTTACTATCATCGCAATAATAGCCCAATAGATGCGCGTAGTAAAGCTACGCACGCCATTCTTAACTTGCTTAAGCACTTCATCAACCGATAAGTGCCCCTTTTTTGGCTGCGCTTGCCAAACCGACATTAAATGATCAAAGTCTTTCATGCTGATTGTATAACTCTGTCAATTTTTGTTTAATGCGATAGATCTTCACCCTCAAATTCCCCTCTGATATGCCCGAAACTTCCGCTATTTCGGGGTATGGCACTTCATCCAATACTAACGTTATAATTATTCTTTCCGATTCTTCCAGTTTCGAGATACACTTATAAAGCAAAGCAACCTGCTCGTTCTTTTCCGAAAATACCTCCGGTTTGTTTTCGGCAATTGCGGGCGTTAGTTCGTCTTTAGCTTGTCGTTTTTCCGATCTTAAATAGGTTAAACAGGTGTTTACCGCTATACGGTATATCCAGGTAGATATGAGCGCCTGGTTACGAAACTTGTGCAGGTTTTGCCAAACCTTTAAAAAGGTTTCCTGCAGCAGATCGTTGGCAGCATCATCATCGCCGGTATAACCATAGCACAAATGGTAAATTTTCTTTGAATTGGCTTCGTATATTTTCCTGAAAGCGTCTTCTCTGTCGGCCACCTGATTAGTTAATTTTTAGTTTGACAAATTAACACCATTAATGTTACAACAAGTAACTTTTTTTATTAAACCAGGGTAATTTACCGGCTGCATCCTCTAAAAGTTTGTTATAGTCCTGGCTATAATCGAATTGCAGGTCCTCATGTAATTTGCCGATAGCGGTTTTTATCTTCTCTACCTGCCGGGTGAGTATTAAGCGTATAGGTTTGTACGATGTTTGCCGCACTACATATTGCAGGTAGTTGTGGCAAAAGTTTAATAACAGCTCTATTTCGGCCGGTTTAGAACCAATAAATTTGGTGTACTTGGTAAGCATCTTTAATATTTTACGCAGGCCTTTTGCCGTAAAATAACTTTGCGAGGGCAACTGGCTAAACATAAATCCGGCTTCGGCTTTAACGCTTTCAATAAAATCGCTTTCGTTGTGCGCTTCAAATAGCAAATAGGCAAGCAGTTCTTTATTCTCCTTTTTATAACGTACCAACCTCAGGCACAACTCGGCAAGTTGCTCTTGCGATAAATGCTGCACTTCTTTCTTTATTTGCTGTAACCCGTAGGTGGTAATACTCATGGATGTAGGTAAACTTAATTTTTGTAGTTTTACGGCACTAAATTAACGTATGCAGAAGAGCAAACTAACCCTGTACATTTTTATAGCACTGATATTAGGTGTAATAGCCGGATATATTTACAATACTACCGTTATAAACAATATTAATACCAAGATAAATACCGCCGAGGTAAATATAAAAACAATTGACGGGCAAATAGAAGCCATTAAAGACACTACAACCGCCGCTTACAAAAACCTTAAACTGGAACGTGCCGCACAAATTACAGAACGCAAAGCCGCCGATACCGCCCGCGAAGGTAAGCTTGTAGGTTTCACCGTATTAAGCGATATTTTCCTGAGGTTAATAAAAATGATAGTTGCGCCGCTGGTGTTTACCACCCTTGTTGTAGGTGTTGCCAAGGTTGGTGATATTAAAGCTGTAGGCCGCATTGGCGGTAAAACGCTGCTGTGGTTTTTAAGCGCCACCCTGGTATCGTTATTATTAGGAATGTTGCTGGTGAATTTTTTTAAACCCGGCGAGGCTATGCACCTGCCATTGCCCGATAGCCACCTATCTACCGGTATTCAAAAAACGGCCTTATCGCTGCGCGATTTCATTGGGCACGTTTTCCCCAAAAGCTTTATTGAGGCTATGGCTAATAACGAGATCCTGCAGATCGTGATCTTCTCCCTGTTCTTTGGTGTGGGTACTGCTGCCATCGGCGAAAAAGGCGAAGTGGTTATAAAAGCTATGGATGCTATAGCGCATGTTATTTTAAAAATAACAGGCTATGTGATGCAGGTTGCACCCTTAGCGGTTTTTGGCGCTATAACCGCAATAATAGCTAAACAAGGTTTAGGCATACTATCAACCTACGCTATTTTTATAGGCGAGTTCTACTTTTCGCTACTGGTATTATGGTTGGTAATTATTCTTGCAGGTTCTGTTGTATTAAAAGGCCGGGCGTTTAAATTAGTAGCACGTATAAAAGATGCCATGCTTATTGCCTTTGGTACATCTACAAGCGAGGCGGCTTATCCAAAAGTGCTATTAGAGCTGGAGCGCTTTGGCTGCAATAATAAAATTGTAAGCTTTGTACTGCCTTTAGGTTATTCGTTTAACCTCGATGGTTCTATGATGTACATGACCTTCGCGTCATTATTCCTGGCGCAATCTTACAATATACACTTATCCTTTGAGCAGCAATTATCCATGTTGCTTATACTGATGCTTACCAGCAAAGGCATTGCCGGTGTGCCGCGCGCATCGCTGGTAGTAATTGCAGGTACCATATCCATGTTCAACATTCCGGAGGCTGGTTTGGCATTGCTGATAGGTATAGATCCGTTGCTGGATATGGGCCGCTCTGCCACCAACGTTTTAGGTAACGCTATGGCAACCGCTGTGGTGAGCAAGTGGGAAGGGGAGCTAAGTGGCGGAAATGAAATATCGAACATCGAATAATGAATTTCGAATTTTAAAGTTTAATCAAGCATAAATCACTAATTAAATATAATGGTTACCCGTTCTAAAAAAATATTCCTAATCGCCAGTATTATCGTGCCGTTTCTACTCTACTGTTTTTACTATTACGGTATGATGATCAAAAACGCGCCTTACAAATTTTCGGAGTTTCAATCACTGCGTTTTGAATATGGTTATGGGGATACGCTCAACAATACATACGATTCTAAAACCGGGGAGTACCAGTTTATTAACCGCCGCGATTCGTTGGTGAAAATTAACCTGAAATTAAGTAAGGACGAGCTTTTATACCTGCACCGCAAAGCGGCCGACCTGGGTTTTTGGGATTTCCCGGCAAATGAGCTTAACCCTGATGTTAAGGGCCGTGTGCCAAGGTTTGTAATACAGTTTAATTACCTGCGTAAAAGCAAAAAAGTAATGTACGATGCATCTTTTAATGGTAACGAAAAACTGAAAGATGCCAACGAGCGCCTTATAAAAGAGATACAAAAGATAATTACCGAGGTCGAGGCCCGCCAAAGAAATAGTAAATAATGCATTGTATATTGATTTATTAATCCATATATTTGCACCTCAAAATTTAAAACAATAATTAATCAACAATGTACGCAATAGTAAGTATAGCCGGGCAACAGTTTAAAGTTGCGAAAGACCAGCAGATCTTTGTACACCGTTTACAGGGAGATGAAGGCGCTAATATTGAATTTGACAATGTGTTGTTAGCAGAAAACGAAGGTAAATTCAAATTAGGTTCTGATTTGAGCGGCGCTAAAGTATCGGCTAAGATCGTGTCTCATTTAAAAGGTGATAAAGTAATTATCTTCAAAAAGAAACGCAGAAAAGGTTACCAGAAGAAAAATGGTCACCGTCAGCAATTTACCAAGATCGAGATCACCGGTATAACATTATAATTAAATTTTAAACCGACTCGGTCAAACAGGGTCACAAAAGAAATTAAGAAATGGCACACAAAAAAGGGGCCGGTAGTTCACGAAACGGCCGCGAATCACATAGCAAACGTTTAGGTATCAAAATTTTCGGTGGTCAGCCAGCAATCGCGGGTAACATCATCGTTCGTCAGCGTGGTACCAAACACAACCCGGGCCTTAACGTAGGTATCGGTAAAGACCATACTTTATTTGCATTAGCTGCAGGTCAGGTAATTTTCAAAAAGAAAGCAGATAACCGTTCATACGTTTCTGTTATCCCTTTTGAAACCGCGCCGGTTGCAGAAGACGCAGCACCTAAAGCTGCTGCTAAAGCAGTTGAAGCACCTGTTGCTGAAGAAGCTCCTAAAGCAAAAAAAGCAGCAGCACCAAAAGCTAAAAAAGAAGAAGCTGCAGACGCAACTGAAGAAGCCGCTGCTGAATAATTAAGCAGAAGCTAAAATATAAAAGCCCTTATCTATTTGATAAGGGCTTTTTTTGTTTTATAAACTATTCACCAGATATAGTAAAATTCATGGATTCGTGATGAAGAGTACGTACAATTTTGCCGTCCTTTTCTCCCGGTATCCATTTAGGCGACTTTTTCATCGCCCTTAAAAATTCAGCATCAAGTTCGGGATCGGCACTTTTGGTAACCTTAAAATTTGTTAGCGTACCATCTTTTTCTACAACGAAGGACAATTCCACTCGCCCAGTTATCTTATTCTCGTAGGCGTTTTTGTGATATTTAATTTTCTTACCAATTAGTTTTAACATGCCGCCAGCCAGCCGTGGTTCTTTATCAACCTCCGTGTAAACGGTGGTATCGGCTGTTGTTGTTTGCGCTTTTAGTTTAGATGATGAAGCAACGAAAATTAACAGGAATAGCAATATCTTAGTTTTCATATCAATATGCTAACGCGAAGTTAAATGGCGTTTGGGCCCGCGTCCTTACCGGGTGACCATCCTTAACGCCTGGCGACCAATTTGGCGAAAGGCTTAACACGCGCAGTGCTTCGGCATCAATATCCGGCGCAACGCTTTTGGTGATGATAATATTGGAAAGCTTTCCATCAGTTTCTACAATGAAAGATAATTCCACTTTGCCCTGGATGTTGTGCTCACGCGCATTTGCGGGGTACCTCGTTGTTTTACCAAGAAACTGATAAAATTTTGATTTACCGCCAACAAACTCGGGCTCCTTATCAACCTTCGTGTAAACAGTAGTATCGGCAGTTATAGTTTGCGCTTTTACCCCTGCAAACGCGCAAAGGCATAGAATGGTAAATAATAGAGTTTTCATCCATACTGCTTAATATTCCCTCACCAATAATCCATCCGCAAAATCGCGCAGGTATTGCTTGTTTTCTTCGGGCAGGTTTATGCTGTTTAGCGCTTCAAAGGCCTTTTCGGCGTAGGCTTGCATCTCGGCTTCCGCTTGCTGGCGTACGTTTACGCTGTTGTAAATCTCAGTTACCGCGGCAACCTTTTCCGTTGCATCAAACGTGGTTAAACTAATCCAACGGGCAAGTTCTTCGGCATCGGTACCTTTAACCAGTTCCAATGCTTTTATAAGCAGGTATGTTTTTTTGTTAGAGATAATATCACCGCCAACCTGCTTGCCAAACTTTTCGGGGTTACCGTAAACATCTAAGATATCATCCTGTAATTGGAATGCAATGCCGAGATTAATACCGAACTCCGAAAGTAAACTGGCATCCTTTTCATCCGCCTCGCCGATAAGTGCGCCAATTTTTAACGCACCGCCAAGTACCACGGCAGTTTTCAGGCGAATCATGTTGATATATTCTGCTATGCCGATGTTGTTACTGGTCTCAAAGGTCATGTCCAGTTGCTGGCCTTCGCAAACGCCTATGGCGGTATCGTTAAAAATATCAAGTACGGTGCGCAGGAGGTCATTACGCACTTGCATCATCAGCCTGTAACCCTCAACCAGCATCACATCGCCCGATAGAATAGCCACGTTGTTATTCCACTTTTCGTGAACGGTGGTTTTGCCACGGCGTTTAGGGGCGTTATCCATAATATCGTCATGCATCAGCGTGAAGTTATGGAACACTTCAATAGCCAGGGCAGGGGGAAGGGCGGCTTCCACATCGCCGCCAAAAAGGTCGCAGGCCATTAATAGGAGCGCGGGGCGCATGCGCTTGCCGCCCAATGCCAAAATGTATTTGATGGGTTCGTAGAGTTCTGCCGGGTATTCGGGATATTTAAGGTCTGCTACGGCATTTGCTATCAGCGATTGCAGGTCTTCAAGTTTTCTCATTCTAATATATTAATCCTGTACCAGGCTAAAATCTATTTGTTTTTTGGTAAGGTCTACATTTTTTACGCGGATCTTCACTTCATCGCCAAGCTGGTAAACTTTCTTTTTGCGCTGACCGATGATGGCGTAGTTCTTCTCATCCAAAGTATAAAAATCGTCGCTAATGTCACGCAGGCGTATCATTCCCTCACATTTGTTTTGCTCAATCTCTACATACATACCCCACTCGGTAACCCCCGAAATAATACCGGTAAATACGTTTCCGATCTGGTCTTTCAGGTATTCGGCTTGTTTGTATTTTACTGATGAACGCTCGGCATCGGCAGCCTTTTTCTCCATTTGCGAACTGTGTTTGCACAATTCTTCGTAATGGTCGGCATTGGCGCTTTGGCCGCCGTTAAGGTAATGCTGCAGTAAACGGTGCACCATCACATCCGGATAACGGCGAATAGGCGAAGTAAAGTGCGTATAGTGGTCAAAAGCCAGGCCATAATGGCTGGTGCTTTTAGTGGTATAAATAGCCTTCGCCATAGAGCGGATGGCTAACTGGGTAAGTACATTTTGCTCTTTTTTGCCCTCTACATCCTCCATCAAAAAGTTAAGTGAGCGGGCAGTTTCCTTGTCAGACTTAGTATTGATCTTATATCCAAACCTCGCCGCGAACTGCGCGAAGTTGGCCAGGGCATCAGGCTTTGGCGTATCATGCACACGGTAAACAAAGGTATATTTATGTTTGCCTTTTCCCATTTTGCTCACATGTTCGGCTACCTTGCGGTTGGCTAAAAGCATAAAATCTTCAATCAGTTTATGGGCGTCTTTACGCTCTTTAACATAAACCCCAATTGGTTTGCCGCTTTCATCCAGCTTAAATTTAACCTCGGTTGTTTCAAAGCTGATAGCGCCCGCCCTAAACTTGCGTTCGCGAAGTTTATAGGCAAGGGCATTTAGTTTCTCTATTTCCTCAACGTAATCGCCGGTTTTGGTTTCTATCACGTCCTGCACTTCTTCATAGGTAAAACGCCTGTCGGAATGGATAACCGTTTTACCGAACCATTGGTCAATAACATTAGCATTCTCATCCAGTTCAAATACAGCGGCAAAACAAAGTTTATCCTCTTTTGGGCGAAGCGAACATAGACCGTTAGATAACCGCTCAGGCAACATCGGGATAACCCTGTCTACCAGGTAAACAGATGTACCGCGTTCGTAGGCCTCTTTATCCAAAGCCGAATCCGGGATGATGTAATGCGATACATCGGCAATGTGCACACCTACTTCATAATTACCGTTCTCCAGTTTCTTAAATGATAAGGCATCGTCAAAATCCTTGGCATCAAACGGGTCGATGGTAAAAGTTAACACATCCCTAAAATCGCGGCGTTTGGCAATTTCTTCGGCGCTTATTTCGCTCGGGATATCCTCGGCATCACGTTCAACCTCCGCAGGGAAGGATAGGGGGAAGCCATACTCAGCCAGGATGGCGTTCATTTCGGTATCATTTTCACCCTGTTCGCCTAAAATATGTTTAATGCGGCCTATTGGGTTTTTAGCACCGGCCGGCCAGTCGGTAATTTCGGCAACCGCCTTGATGCCATTTTTAGCGCCGTTAAGATCGCTGATGGGGATAAAAATATCGTGCATCATTTTACGATCATCGGGAATAAAGAACGCGAACCGCTCAGACAGTTTAACCACACCGGTAAACTCCATTTTATTGCGCTGCAATATTTCTATCACTTCACCTTCCTGGCGTTTACCGCGGCTTTTTGCGTACACGTAAACCTTCACACGGTCGCCGTTTAGCGCGTTGCGTAATTTACGCGGGGCTACAAAAATATCGGTTTCGCTTGGGTCGTCGGTCACAATAAAGGCTGATCCATCATTAGTGAGGTCAACCTTGCCTTCTACAAAGGTTTTAAGCTCCAGCAGTTGGAATTTGCCCGGCGACAGTTCTTTTAGTACACCTTTAAAGGCTTCGTTCTTTAAAATATCCAGTATAACGCCACGGGCATCAGGGTCGCGTACGTTTAGCTTGGCAGAAACTTGTTTATGGTTTAGCGGCGTATTGCCGTTTTGTTCAAATATATCAAGTACCATTTGCGTTAGCACCTGGTCTATAGTAGAGTTATGTTTATTCTTTTTTGACATTTATAGATGTTTGTTGCTAAGGTACGAAATGCAAGGGCTTTATAGGTTAACGATTGCTAACAATATTACGGTATATGTACAGTTCACAGTTGCTTTGTTCAATTTTTTCTAAAACTCTAAAAATTGTATACTTTTAGTGTGCAATGCAAGAAAAAAATCAACCTAAAACCATCCGTGCCTGGGCCATGTTCGATTGGGCCAACTCGGCCTATAACCTGGTAATTACCACAACCGTTTTCCCGGCTTACTATGTAGCTATTACCACCAATGCGGCTAATGGTAACAGGGTAAACTTTTTCGGGTTCAGCGTTATTAATACCGCCCTGCAAGATTATGCACTTGCTGCCGCCTACCTTGTTATGGTACTATTGCTGCCCATCCTAAGCTCCATTGCCGATTACCGGGGTAACAAAAAGGTGTTCATGCAGTTTTTTACAGCACTTGGCTCATTAGCCTGCTGCAGCCTGTTCTTGGTTAATGAGCAAAATATAGAATGGGGCATCGTAGCCTTTGCTATTGCCGCAATTGGCTATGCCGGTGGTTTTGTGTTCTATAACTCTTACCTGCCCGAAATTGCCACGCTGGACATGCAGGATAAGGTAAGTGCCAAAGGTTTTACTTACGGCTATATAGGCAGTGTTTTGCTGCAAATTATATGCTTTGTATTTATTTTGATGCCAGGCACCTTTGGGTTAACCAAGGGTTCGGCCTCGCAACTATCATTCCTGCTGGTAGGCATCTGGTGGATAGGTTTTGCTTTAATACCCTTCTCGGTGTTGCCAAAAGGCAGCCCGAACGCGCAATCGCACCATCAAAATATAATTAAGGGCGGGTTTGTGGAGTTGAGTAATGTTTGGGCGAAAATACAACGAATGCCTTTGCTTAAACGTTTCCTGCCGTCATTCTTCTTTTACTCTATGGGGGTACAAACTATTATGCTGGTTGCTACAAGTTTCGCCGCAAAAGAACTGGGTATGCCAACCGAAGCCCTGATCAAAATAATCCTGATCATACAGGTTGTCGCCATTGCAGGCGCAACCATCATGTCGCGCTTATCTGATAAATATGGCAACGTACGTGTGCTGATATTTGTAGTGTTGCTTTGGATAGGCATTTGCATAGCCGCGTACTTTACTACAACCGCCACTCATTTTTACATTGTAGCCATTTTTGTGGGACTGGTAATGGGAGGCATTCAATCATTATCACGCTCTACTTATTCTAAATACCTGCCGCAAAACATCCCGGATACGGCATCGTTCTTTAGCTTTTACGACGTTACCGAAAAGCTGGCCATTGTTGGCGGCTTATTTAGCTTTGGCTTCATTGAACAGTTAACCGGCAGCATGCGTAACTCAACCCTTGTGCTGGGCTTATTTTTTGTTGTTGGTTTGCTTTTGCTGTTTTCTTTATTCGCTGCCGAGAACAAAGCGAAGAAAAATGCCGAATTTAGCGCCCGTTAACATTTACCCGTAGCAATGACAATTGAGTTATTTATCCCGTGTTTTATAGATCAGTTGTATCCGGCTACCGCTTTTAATACTGTTAAAGTACTCGAAAAGGCTGGTTGTAAGGTAAATTACAATCCCGAACAAACCTGCTGCGGTCAGCCCGCTTTTAACGCCGGGTTTTGGGATGATGCCAAGGCTGTAGGTAGCAAGTTCCTGAATGATTTTCATGATGACAGCGTTATTGTTTCCCCATCGGCATCTTGCACCGGTATGGTACGCAACTACTATAACGACCTGTTCACCAACACCTCCTCCCACAATAAATGCCGCGCTATTCAAAGTAATATTTACGAACTAAGCGATTTTTTGGTGAATATCTTGGGCGTCGATTACTTTGGAGCCGAGCTGGAAGGCCGTGCTGTTTATCATGATAGCTGCGCCGGCCTACGTGAATGCAAAATTAAGGATGAGCCGCGCCAATTGCTCTCTAAAGTATTAGGCCTGGAGCTGGTTGAGCTTAAAGATAACGAAACCTGCTGCGGTTTCGGCGGCACTTTTGCTGTAAAGTTTGATGGCATTGCCACCGCTATGGCACAGCAAAAGGTAGATAATGCCCTCGCTGCCGATGCCGAATACATCATATCGACAGATGCATCCTGCCTGCTGCACCTGCAAAGTTATATCGACAAAAATGATCTGCCCATCAAAACCATTCACCTTGCCGATGTGCTTGCGCATGGGTGGGGAAATGTGTAAGCAAGTTCAATTCGCCAGTTATTGCTTCGTTAGGAATGACAATTCGAAATTGTTTAGCCTGTGGATGTTCATTTCTTTTCTCTCAAAAGAAACGAACCAAAGAAAAGTCGCGACTTGGTAACACCCTATTTAAGTCAGTGCTTTATCAGGTGCGGTGCCACCCGTGTGTTACGCTATGTCGCAGTTTAAGGTTATCGTTCCGTCCTTCAAGCTCGAACGACTAAATATTTGTCATGCTGAGCGACAGCGAGGCATCTAATCTACGACATGCAATTCTGTTAGGCAAAGTTCAACAATCTATCCTTCACTATCGCTCAGGATGACAAAGTAAATATGATTTCTATCGAGCGGTGGCCTTAATGTCAAAGCGGGCGGGCCGGGTGTATGGCGGGAATGCCGGTTTAGCTTTCGAAGTCCGCGCATGCGGCGAGAACGCGTTAAGAACCGGCAGGGCGGGCGGAAGCTTTGCTTTGACTTGGCCTTTTGTTTTGGTTACTTTTCTTTGTGGCTAAGACAAAGAAAAGTAACATCCACAGGCTTGGCAATAACTCATTGGCGTACCTAACTAAGAACTAATCAACGGCTCTGTACAGCAAAGAGATTGCTTCTATCTTGTAATGAAGTGCGGAGAATAGGTAAAGCCATTTACAACTCGTACGCCACCGCTTTCTCCGGTATGGTAACCTTATAACCATCACTTTCCAAAGCATCGGCCATGGCCTGCATGCTGGTGGCCTCGCCGTGTACTAAATAAACGCCTTTAAGCTTGTTTGGGTCCTGCGACTTAATATTGTTGACCAAGTCTTCATGATCGCCGTGAGCGCTTAATACGTCTGTTTGTTTGATGGTAGCATAAACGGCCAGGTCGCGGTCTTTGATGTGGACTATAGGGTCGCCGCGCAGCAGGCGATAGCCCAAAGTACCTTTTGCGCAATAGCCTATGAATAGTATGGTGCAGTAGTAATTCTGGATATTATAAAAAAGGTGATCCTGGATGCGGCCACCCTCCAGCATACCGGCCGATGAAATGATAATGCAGGGCTCGTAGTAGTTAGATACCTGGCGACTGTCCTTAAGAGTCTCTACGTAGGTGAGGTGTTCAAATTCAAATTCATCACCTTGTTTGTTGTAAAACTCCTGCGCTTCGGTATTAACCAGGTGATGGTGCTTGCGGTACAAGCTGGTAGCGCGTGCAGCCATGGGGCTGTCTACAAATACCTTAACAGGAGGGAGCAAACCCGCGTTAAAAATTTTATTAAGCGCAAACACCAGCGACTGCGTGCGGCCGATACTGAAGGCAGGTATGATTAACCGGCCCTGCTCATTAATACAAACTTTTTGGATAGTTTCTATCAGGGTTTCCTGTACGGTTTTACCTTTGGAATGCATCCTACCACCATAGGTAGATTCGGAGACGATGTAATCAACCGGAGGCAGCGGGTCGGGGTCGTTTAACACCGGATAATTTTTGCGGCCAATATCACCGGTAAAGGCGATAGATTTTTCTTCGCCGTTATCGTTTATTTTTAATACCGCTGCCGCGGCGCCAAGCAGGTGACCGGCAGGGATAAAAGTTAACTCAATGTCGCCGGTTATGCGGAATGGTTTATTATAGGCAATGGTTACAAAGCGCTCAACCGTATCCATCACATGCTTTTGCAGGTATAAAGGTTGCGGCCCGCCGCTGCCATGTTTATGCTTGCGGCCCCTGCTGCGGCCTTTTTGCGCTTTAGATAAAAAGATGTTTACCGAGTCTATCAGCAATAGTTCTGTAAGGTCGGCAGTAGGTGGCGTACAAAGGATCTGGCCGTTAAAGCCCATGCGCACCAAAGTTGGCAGGTTGCCCGAATGGTCTATATGGGCATGGGTGAGTATCACCACGTCTATCTCTTCGGGCCGGAAGCCGAAATCTTCGTTTACCTGTATATTATGGTCTTTTTCGTAATCCAGCCCGCAGTCTATCAGTATTTTATATTGCCCTACCTGTAGCAGGTGCATACTGCCCGTAACCTGGCGGGCAGCGCCGTGTATCGTTAGTTTCATTTATTCAGTTCGCAAGCCCTCATCAAGTATTGGGCCTATTGCAATAATAGCGATTTAATGTGGTTCAAGGTGTAAATCAACCCCGTTATTAGTACAACAAATAGTTTAAACTTATTTCGGGAAGGGTTGTAAATAAG
Organism: Mucilaginibacter lutimaris; assembly: GCF_042676625.1. Lineage (NCBI taxonomy): Bacteria > Pseudomonadati > Bacteroidota > Sphingobacteriia > Sphingobacteriales > Sphingobacteriaceae > Mucilaginibacter > Mucilaginibacter lutimaris. Next base: position 1,781,969 of record NZ_JBHTIA010000003.1, on the reverse strand, counting down.
GGTGTCCCATTCCGTCCCGTTTTTTACAGTAGTGGGACACCCTAATGAAAAATTATAATTAATTAAATTATAAACACTTATGATATTTATTTAAATTTTTAAATAAGATAAATTTAAAAATGAAATTTCATTAACTATCTCATTTTCAATTTATTAAATCACTGTCCCGCTTAGTGTCACAAATAGTGGGACACCCGGTAATTTAGCTATGTGCCGTTTCGAATTGCAACTGGCTTAAGTAGCGGTATAAGCCTTGCTCATTAGCTATCAATTCCTGGTGGTTGCCGGTTTCTACTATGTTGCCTTTCTCCAGCACTATGATCTTATCTGCCTCGCGGATGGTTGACAGGCGATGGGCGATTATGATGGACGTACGGCCTTTCATCAACACTTCTAAAGCTTCCTGTACCAGGCGTTCAGATTCTGAATCGAGCGACGAGGTGGCTTCGTCCAGTATGAGGATAGCAGGATTTTTAAGCAGGGCACGGGCAATGGCAATACGCTGGCGCTGCCCGCCCGATAGCTTTACGCCACGCTCGCCAACAATGGTTTCGTAACCTTGGGGGAAGGAGGTGATAAACTGATCGGCATTGGCTTTCCTGGCTGCCGCGATGATCTCTTCTTTGGTAGCGCCGAGTTTGCCATAGGCGATGTTCTCTAAAATAGTACCGCCAAACAGCAATACATCCTGCGGTACAATGGCTACCTGGTTACGTATATCCGTTAATGCATATTCGTTTGCGTCCAACCCGTCGAAATAAATGCTGCCGCTTTGCGGATGGTAAAATTGTAATATCAGCGCAGCCATAGTAGATTTACCTGACCCGCTTGGCCCAACTATAGCCACTTTTTGCCCGGCGTTAGCGGTAAAAGAAACGTCTTTTAAAACGGTAAGCTCCGAACGGCCTGGGTAAGCAAATACAACATTGTTAAAAGCCAGGTTGCCGTTTATTTTCTGTTTAATGGCGTTATCTGCTATATTAATTGAAACATCTTCGCCTTTTTCGCCAAGTATCTCCAGAACACGCTCGCTGGCGCCCACAGCTTTTTGAACATTAGCATACAGATCTGGCAGGCTACCCATTGCAGCACTAATAAATGCCGCGTAAACGATGAAGTTGGTTAGCTGCCCAAAGGTCATGCCCTTATCATGAATAGATACAAGGTAGGAGCCATACCATATCTCGCAAAAAACTGTACCAAACAGACAAAAAACTATAAATGCCCCAAACATGCCGCGATATTTTGCTCCGCGTACTGCAATAGACACTACACGTTGTAATGTTTTATCGTACCTACCTGCTTCAAAAGCCTCATTAACAAAGGCTTTTACGTTCGCTATGCCTTGTAGTGTTTCTTCAACAATTGTATTAGATTCTGCTAATTGGTCCTGTGCTTCCCTTGAGATACCCCTAATGAATTTTCCAAATACTATGGCCACAACTATTAGCACAGGCAGTACAACTAACAAGGCGATGGTAAGCTTCCACGAGATGATAACCAAAAGTGTGATACCGCCTATCAGTATGATTACCTGGCGTATAATTTCCGCTAAAGTTGTAGTTAAAGTTTCCTGTATCTGCGAAAGATCGGCACTGATGCGGCTATTGAGTTCGCCAACCCTGCGATTAGCGAAAAAGTTCATTGGGAGGGTAATAAGCCTAAAGTAAGTATCCCTGCGGATAGCCGCCAATGATTTTTCAGCTACCTGAACAAACCAGGTGATCCTGAAATAGGAAACAAAACCCTGTAGAAATAAAACTACGATGGCAACTTCTCCAATCTTTTTAAGGTCGGCAGGTACAAACCCGTACCGTTTAACGCCCTGTGAGGCATCTATCAGCGCCCCAAAAAATCCCGGAAAAGCCAATCCAACCAAACTGGAGATGACAAGAAAAAGCAATCCACCTATAAATTTTACCCTGTAAGGTTTTATATAGCTCAACAACTTGCTTACATTCCGTAGGGTTTCGGTATTTAATTTTGCTTTGGGTAATTCTGCTTCTGCCTTGCTGCCACTGTTCAGTCTGCCTCGTGCCATTTATAATATGTAGTATATGTTATATGTACAAAGCCGCTAAATTAAGCCTTTCTTTTGCTTTTTGTAAAGGCTAAAGCTAAAATTGACGCAAAGGTGAGAACAATCACTTTATTTGCGGGGTAATGTTGGTTTTTAAAAATTGAAGATGCCAATGACCAGGATAAGATTCATAAAACCAAAACTTTATTTTAATGATGCTTAAACTTAGTTTACTTATTGTAATTTACCTACATTAGATTAAATTATTAAAAGTCATCACCATGAATATCAGATCATTTCCAAAAAACACCAGTAAATTTTTATTGGTGGGATTGCTTGTTGTTTCCTTTACGCTGTTACTTGGGCAGTTTACAACATTGCCTGATTTTGTAAGAGGGGCGCTAATGGGAGTAGGCATAGGTTTGGAGATTATTGCGCTAACCAGGCTTGCCGCTTATAAGCAGAAAATGCGCGGTACTACTGAAAATCAATAATTACGCTATCGCCGAGATTTAGGCCTAAAAGCCCGCTGGCATTACCTTTATTAATAGCAATCTCCAGGTGGTCGCTTATGCCAAAGAGGCAAAGTTTTTCGCCTTCGGGCACTTCATTATAATGCCAGCTAAGGTGGTTGATGGTTTCGTTACGCTTAAAATAAAGCACAAACTTGCGGCCCTGCTGCACGCGGTTAAAAAACTCTTTGGTGATGTTAGTGATCACATTCTGGAACGAGTCGATATAGATCACCGCGCCTTTGATAATATTTTTTTCGATAACAGGCTGCAGGGTCATCTTATTCTCCACGCTGGTTACAGGCAAGCCAATTTCGGCAAGGGTGCCGCCGTTGGCTAAATGGCAGGCGGCCTTCACAAAAATATCTGCCAACGGGAAGTGCAGAAACTTAAGGTCCTGCATAATATTTATTTCCACAATCTCATCAGGCTCATCGTTAAACATTAACGAAAATATGCCGTTATCGGCGCCAACAAAATAGTGGTTCTTGTAGCGTATGGCAAGGTAGCGGGTTTGTGTATTGTACACAGTATCAATACCAATAAGGTGTACTGTGCCATCTGGGAAATAGTAAAAACTATTCTTTAAAATAAAGGCTGCCTGCTGTACATTAAAGGCTGCGACATTGTTAGTAATATCTACAATATTTACTGTCGGGAGCAATTTATAAATACTACCTTTAAGGGCAGCCTGATAAATATCTTTATCGCCCAGGTCAGTAGTTAAAGTTATAATTGCCATTAATTTTGTAAATATTTATTGCTAATCTTGTAGAGTATTAAAGGTGCAAATATTCAATTTTTAATTCATAAAAATTCGTAAACTGTCAAAAATCAATTCCTATTGAACGAGCTAAAGTTAACAATTGAGCAAGTAAACCCCGCCGTATTATGGGGCCCGAACAACGACCATTTCGAGATCTTAAAAAAGCAATTCCCTAAGCTTAAAATAGTTGCGCGCGGCAGCGATGTTAAAGTTTTGGGTGACGAACAGGAACTAACCGCTTTTCAGGAAAAGTTTGACCACCTGCTGCAGCATGTAGAAAAATTTGAAAGCCTTAACATAATTGATGTAGAACGCATTTTAGGCAGCAAGCCTACAGCAAAACCCGCGGCAGCCGGCGAAAGTACCCCTGATAAATTTGCAAGCGGCGAGGTATTGGTTTTTGGCCCCAACGGTATAATGGTTAGGGCGCGCACGCCAAACCAGCACCGCATGGTTGACAGCCTTGCCAAAAACGACATCCTTTTTGCTATAGGGCCTGCAGGTACGGGTAAAACCTACACCGCGGTTGCACTGGCCGTAAGGGCGTTAAAAAACAAAGAGATAAAACGCATTATACTTACACGCCCGGCTGTTGAAGCAGGGGAGAACCTGGGATTTTTGCCGGGCGACTTAAAAGAGAAGATAGACCCATACCTGCGCCCGTTATACGACGCGCTGGATGACATGATACCAGCCGAAAAACTAAAGCTTTACCTGGAGAACCGCACTATTGAGATTGCGCCACTTGCCTTTATGCGTGGCCGTACGCTTGATAATTGCTTTGTGATATTGGATGAGGCGCAAAACGCTACCGATATGCAGTTAAAAATGTTTTTGACCCGTATGGGACCATCGGCTAAGTTTATTGTTACGGGCGATGTTACCCAAATAGATTTGCCAAAGAAACAGCAATCGGGTTTGTATACCGCCCTGCGTATTTTAACGGATATAAAAGGAATTGACATTGTTTACCTGAGCGGGGAAGACGTTGTTCGCCACAAACTGGTGAAACGCATTTTGGAAGCTTACGGGGACATTCAATAACGTAATCAAGACTTATAGAGTCAAGAAACATGAACGCTATAAAAGAAACACATTTTAATTTTGAGGGGCAAACCAATTACTATAAAGGTAAGGTCCGTGATGTTTATACCATAAAAGATAAATACCTGGCTATGGTGGTTACCGACCGCATTTCAGCGTTCGATGTAGTATTGCCGGAGGCCATTCCCTACAAAGGGCAGGTGCTAAACCAAATTGCCGCTAAGTTTTTAGAAGCAACCGCCGATATCGTGCCTAACTGGGTTATTAGCGTGCCAGATCCATCTGTTACTATTGGCCGCATTTGCGAGCCCTTTAAAGTAGAAATGGTAATTCGCGGATACCTTGCCGGCCATGCTGCCCGCGAGTATGCTGCCGGACGTAAACAAGTATGTGGTGTAGCGCTTGCCGACGGCCTAAAAGAGAACGATAAACTACCCGAGCCTATCATCACCCCAACAACCAAAGCAGCAGTAGGGCACGATGAAGATATATCCCGCGAGGACATTCTTGCTAAAGGCATCGTAAGCGAGGCCGATTATATTCAGTTAGAAAATTATACACGTCTGTTATTTCAGCGTGGTACAGAGATAGCCGCTAAACAAGGCCTTATCTTGGTTGATACCAAATATGAGTTCGGCAAAGTTGGAGATACCATTTACCTGATAGATGAAATTCATACTCCCGATTCTTCGAGGTATTTTTACAGTGAAGGATACGCCGAAAGGCAGGAAAGCGGCGAACCACAAAAACAACTTTCTAAAGAGTTTGTTAGAAAGTGGCTTATCGAAAATGGTTTTCAGGGTAAAGACGGGCAAAACGTACCTGTAATGACGCCGGAGATCGTGAGTTCGATATCTGAAAGGTATATTGAGCTCTATGAGCAAATTACCGGCGAAAAATTTATTAAACCCGAGCTTGCAGATGTTATAAAGCGGGTAGAGAACGCCATAAAAGGAGCTTTAGCTTCTATTTAAATTCTTTAATTAGAGATAAAATAATTATATCTTAGCTTTTTAATAATAATAAAATGAAATATACGGTTGACAAGCACGAGAAGTATATTCTTATTAAGCTTAACGAATCAAAGTTAAATTCGTTGGTTACCCCCCAGCTAAAATCTGAGTTGATACTGATCAATACCGAAGGCCAGAGGAATATCATCCTGGATCTGTCGCAGGTTAAGTTTGCAGATTCATCAGGCTTAAGCAGTTTACTGGTAGGGCACCGCTTATGTAAGAATGCGAGCGGTTCATTTATCCTTTGTGGTTTAAATGACGCTGTTTCACGTTTAATAACTATCTCGCAATTAGATAATGTTCTTTCTATTGTGCCAACCTGCGAAGAAGGTATCGACCTTATTTTCATGGAAGAGATCGAGAAAGAACTGAAAAGAGAAATCAGATAATAACCTGTTACCCCGGTATGAAGTTTGAAGTTACAATACTGGGCAGCAGCTCTGCAACCCCCATTTTTAACCGTAACCCCACGGCGCAAGTACTCAACATAAACGAAAAGCTTTATTTAGTTGACTGCGCCGAGGGCACCCAGCAACAAATGCTGCGGTTTGATGTTAAAGCCAGCCGTATAGATTATATTTTTATTAGTCACCTGCATGGCGACCATTATCTTGGCCTGGTTGGTCTGCTCTCGTCCATGCATCTAAACGGGCGTAAAAAAGCTATTAAGTTATTTTGCCCCGCGCCGTTAAAAGAGATTATAGAGTTGCAGTTAAAATACTCAGAAACCACGCTGCATTACCCAATAGATTATGTATTTACCGATGCCACCCAAAAGGGCATTATATTAGAGAACCAGGATGTATTTGTAGAAACCATTCCGCTGGATCACAGGATACCCTGTACCGGCTTTTTATTCCGCCAAAAAAAACGCCTGCGTAAATTAATAAAAGAGCAAATTGAGGGGCTTGATGTACCTATAGCTCAATATAGCGCGCTTAAAAAAGGCGCAGATTATACCGCCCCGGATGGTACGGTTTACAAAAACGAAACCCTAACCATTGCACCCGAGGAGCCAAAATCATACGCTTACGTATCAGATACGCTTTATACTGAAAAGTACCTGCAACAAATAAACTCAGCCACGCTGCTTTACCACGAAGCTACATTTTTACATGATATGCTGGACAGGGCTAACCAAACACACCATACCACCGCCTTACAAGCAGGGGAAGTGGCCGTTAGGGTGAATGCCGGAAAGCTGATAATTGGCCACTTCTCTGCCCGTTATAAAACGCTTAACGAGTTGCTTGAAGAAGCGCAAAGCGTTTTCCCTAATACAGAACTTGCCGTAGAAGGAAAAACGTTTATTATAAGCGAGTAACCAAAGAATTTGTTAATTAAGTACGGCTAAACCGTACCTATAGGCAACACTTCCCGGCCATAAACTTCATTCATTACGCCTGCAATGCCGGTGTAAATAGCCGAAAGGCCGCAGATGATACCCTCATACCCCGCAAGGTGTTTAATAGTTTCGCTGCCTGTTGCATCGCCCCAAACCAACAAGCCAAACAACACGGTAAGCGAACCGAAAACAAATTGTAGCGCACGGTTTAGTTTTAATGTGCCAAAAAACAGGCAGAATGTAAAGAATCCCCAAATGCCTAAATAAGCGCACATGGCACCTTCACTTGCTTTTGACGCCCACCCTAATTTGGGCATCACTATCAAAGCAACCAACGATAGCCAAAAAAAGCCGTAAGATGTGAATGCAGTAAGCCCGAAGGTGTTGTTCTTTTTAGCCTCTATAATACCTGCAATAACTTGTGCCAAACCGCCGTAAAATATGCCCATAGCCAATATCATAGCATTTAGCTCAAAAAAACCGGCATTGTGGATGTTTAATAATACGGTTGTAATGCCGAAAGCGCAAAGACCAAGCGGTGCAGGGTTGGCAATGCCATCCTTTACAACCACAGGTGTGGGTGTGGTAGGTATCATAATAAAGTTTAAATTTGATTTATAATATGCAATCTAATTCAAATAAATCGAATTAGCAATAGTTTTTAAACCTGCACAGCACTTGTGCGTTAAACTTATATGATGCAAAAGTTAGTATTGATACGCCATGGTGAAAGTATTTGGAACCAACAAAACCGCTTTACAGGTTGGACGGACGTCGACCTTTCTGAAGGAGGGCTGCGACAAGCTATAAACGCGGGTAAACTACTTGCCAAACATGGTTATACTTTTGATATTGGCTTTACATCCGTATTAAAACGCAGTATTAAAACCATGCACTTTGTGCTGGAACAGATGGATGCGCTTTGGATCCCGGTACATAAATCGTGGCGGCTAAACGAGCGGTTCTATGGTGCTTTACAGGGGTTAAACAAAACCGAAACCATTGAGAAATACGGCGAGGAGCAGGTACAAAAATGGCGCCGCGACCCGCATGAAAAACCACCGGCCATAACTGAAAAGGATGAGCGTTTCCCCGGGCACTATTTAAGATATAACGATTTGACATATCGCGAACTTCCCTTAACCGAAAACTTAAGCGAAACCATGGACAGGGCATTACCGTTTTGGCATGAAAGTATTGTGCCTGCCATTCGCGAAAACAAAAAGGTGATCATTTGCGCCCATGGCAACAGTCTGCGCGCACTTATCCAATACATCGAAAACCTGAGCGACGAAGAAGTGACTAAACTTGACATCCCCACCGCAACCCCATGGGTTTATGAATTGGATGACAGGCTGAATTGCATAAAGCATTATTATCTTCAGTAGGCATTTATAAGTTTGCAGCTTGCATACAAATTCTGCAAACTGCAAACTCCTTACTGCGAACTTATTTCAAGCCCCCAATCCTTACCTTTATCTACAGCAGGTATGCCTTTATCCATCCATACAGGCATTGGCGCGCCTTTCAGGATGTGGTCGAAAAACTGCGCTTCGCGGATGCTGATATCTTTACGGTTCTGGCGTTTAACAAGGTTATGTGCCTCATCATTATATTGTAACAGCCAAACAGGTTTGCCTAACCTGCGCAAGGCAGTAAACATTTCAATGCCCTGATACCACGGCACAGCGCCGTCTGCATCATTGCTCATGATAACCACCGGCGTTTTAACTTTAGGAAATTGAAACAAAGGAGAATTTTCGATATATAGATTAGGTTTTTCCCAAAGTGTAGCACCAATACGGCTCTGTGTTTTTTCGTACTGCGACTGGCGATTAATACCACTTTCCCAACGGATGCCGCCATAAGCGGAAGTCATGTTAGCAACAGGTGCACCTGCCCACGCCGCGGCATACATGTTGGTTTGGGTTATTAAATAAGCCACTTGGTAACCGCCCCAACTTTGCCCTTGTATGCCAATATGCTGCCCGTCAACCCAAGGGTTTTTCTTTAAAGCTTCTACACCTGAGTTTACATACTCAACAGCAGATTGCCCGGGATGGCCGGCCTCATAACTAATATCGGGCGCGAATACCAGGTAGCCATTACTTACAAACCAAGAAATTGGCAGCCTTGATGGTGTGGGAGAGGGTGGGATATAATTGTATAAACCGTCGGATAGCTTCTCATAAAAATAAGCTATCAGCGGGTATTTTTTGTTTGGGTCAAAATCTTCGGGCTTGTACAAAACCCCTTTAGATCTGTAGCCTTTAGGTGTTGTCCATTCCACCAACTCTGCAGTACCCCAGTTGTATTGGGCTTGCTGTGGGTTAATGGCGCTAAGCCTGGTTTCTTTCATCAGATCTTCTGATACATAAAGATCCGGGGATTGCGTATAGCTGTACTTGGTATAAATAAATTTATTATCATCCTTAGCTTTTTGCAAGGCGCTATAACCCATAGGCGCCATAACCATTTTTTTAGGTGCGTAATCGCTCAACAGCGCTTTTTTATAATATCCCCATTGCTTATTCTCGTCATTCTGTACAATCATCCACAAAGTCTTTTTAGATGGGATAAATTTTTCTTCCGGGTCGTTTGCATTGTAGCGGAACTCCAGTTTATACCTCCGGCCCATGCCGTTTGTAAAGTTGGTTGCTTTGCCGGTTGCCGGGTCAATAGCCCAAATATCGTAACGGTCGTATATCAACACCCGCTTGTCGCCTTCTTCCCAGCCTGCAATACCATATGGCGACGGGTCATCGGGTACGTCGTTATCCTCAGCACCCATTTTAACATGGGTACCCGCGGTTAAATTTACTTTTTTACCGGTTGCTATGTTGTAACTATGCCAGTTTTGATCTTTCGAATCAAACCAAATCACGTAATTACCGCCGGGAGAAATGCTGTACCGGGCTTTCAGCCTATCGTTTACGCGCACGCGTTCACCGGTTTTGATGTTAATTAAATATGCTGCTTGCTTAGTGCCGCCTTCCCATTGCGATTGTACACGTGCGCCGGTATCTGTAAGCCCTAAAGCATACGGCGCATCATTATTATCAGCAATTGATATTTCACGAATAGCCGGGTCGCCTAACTGCACTAACTTCTTTGTGCCATCTGCAGGGCGTATAATTGCCTGGTAACTGCGTTTTAGCTCGCGCTGAAGGTTTTTAAGTTGTTGAGGCTGCAGGTAATCATCCTTATAATTCCAGATATCTAAACGGGCGTTCTCAAACTCAACTAAAGTAGTATCGGCGGGCTTGGGGATAGGCGCGGTACCAAAAAAAAGGTTGTTGCCGCTTTTACTGAATGATACTTTACCATCACCGCTAACTGTCCATTTAACCGGCATGCCTTCAGAGCCCGGCCCGGCAAGCACAATAGCGCTATCTTTAGACGGTGTATAATAATATAAACTAAAAGGCTTAACCAATGCTTTCTCCGGGTTCTTTTCGGCAGTAAAGGCTAATTGTTTACCCGCGTCATCAAACGTTATATTTTTATAATTACCCCGGCCCGTACTTACAGCTTTCAGCGAATCTTTCTCTACATCGTAAACAAATAATCCTGACTTAACTGTTTTACTTTTCTTTGGTGCGGTTACAGAGAATGCCAGCCATTTACCGTTCTTAGCAAGTTGGTAATCGCTTACATAATTAAAACTACGTGTTTTACCATTTAATAGCTGATGAATGGTAAGCTCTGCACCATCTTTTGTTGGTGGTGCTATGGTTGTAGCAATGGCTTTTTTTGAAGTATCTGATGCTTCTGGTTTTTTCAATGTATCGGCAGAAGAGAGGTAGGCTACAACTGTTGCTTTATCTGCTATTTTAAACAAGCGGATAGCCGGAATTTTTTTGATGGTGTTTTTACCCAGTGTGATAATACCCAGCGTGTCTTTTGGAAAGTCGGACTGTTTTTTCTTTTTGATCTTTGCCTGGCGAATGTCCTTATAAAACGGCCTGATCATAAATAACGCGTATTTGGAGTCGGGTGTAAACCTTACCGTGTCGGCACGCGGAATGGTTATTTTATTTTTGCCTGACGCATCAGAAACTATTAAGTTAGCATCCCCTTCCTGTGGTTTTACAACATAAACAACCCATTTGCCATTGTTGCTTATACGTTCATTAGCGATGCTTTGCCAACCATCGTAAACGCTATGGTCGAGCGGTTTTTTAGGTGCCTTTTGGGCAATTGCGTATAAACTAAGTATTAATAAGGTTGGAAGTAAAAGTTTTTTCATAAAAGGGAAGTTATGTAACCAGCCCTAATATCTTAAATTTTAATGCGTTGAGAGGGAATGAAATGAAAAAGTTACAACTATACTATAAATCATAATTAGCTGTCGGCACTAAACGGTCGGAGGTAAAAGCATGGAACAGCTTGTTTAAAAACGACTTTACTTTTTCAATGAGACCCTGGCGGGCCTGCACCGGCTGCTTCGTTAGATCATGCAGATCTGTATCCTTGTAAGGATTATTTTCGCTTTCCATTTCTTCCAGCACAAACTGGCGCACACCCGCGTCGCGGTTGATGATCTCGTCCATTTCTGTAAGGTCGCGCAGTGTTGCATGGCCATTCCTGCGTTTTTTCCAAAGTACTTCAAAGCGCTCTTGCGACAGGGTGCGCCTGATGATAAACTTATTGTCTTTGCTCATAACAATTGCTATAGGCTTATATTGCCTCAAAGCAAATGCCATTATTACAAGTGGTTAATATACTGATAGATATATCAATTCAAATAAGCTTTTGCGGTCGGTTTTATTACATTCAGCGTTCGGTACCGTGCAGTATTGCCAATTAGTGTATCGGCCTTAATATCCTGTTCCAGCGTATCTGGTTAAGCGCGTTTTGAGTACTGTCAATACTCATCCAGGTTATCATGGCCTTACCTACTATGTGGTCTTCAGGAACAAAGCCCCAAAAACGGGAATCTTCTGAATTGTGGCGGTTATCGCCCATCATCCAGTAGTAGTTCATTTTAAAAGTATAGGTATCAGCCTTTTTGCCGTTGATCATAACAGCGCCGCCATTATGGATAACTTTATTATGTTCATAAACCTCAATAGCACGGCCATATAAAGCCATGGTAGAATCGTTTAGGGCGATCACTGTACCACGTTTTGGGATAAGCAAAGGGCCAAAATTATCTTCGTTCCATTTAAATTTGTCGTTATGGGGGAATATCTGCGGGCTATACTCACCTTTGGGTTCAATAACTTCCTTTACCGATACAATATTGGAATATCCTTTAAATTCGTTTAAACTCGCCGGGGGGATGATCATCTCATAACTGTTAGGCGCATATTGGTACCGCACATCAATTTTAAGATTTTGGATCATTTCGGGGTTAAGGTCGGTACCGGTGGTGGTGACCATATAAGATTTTTGAGATTTAGGCGCGTTTGCAACCATATTGCCGTTTGCGTAAACCTGGGCATCTTTAATTTCTATAATATCACCGGGGGTACCAACACAACGTTTAATAAAATGTGTACGCATGTCAACAGGACGGTCGGGGCCTTCTACGGGATAATTAAATACAACAGGATCTCCTTTTTTAACTTCACCCAACCCCGGCAGGCGGAAATATGGCAATTGCCAACCATCCCAATAAGTTTTGATCTTTGCACCGGTAACTGTCGACTCCAGGAACGGAATGGAGATAGGTGTAATAGGCATCCGCGCGCCATAAGCCATTTTACTCACAAATAAATAATCGCCGGTCAACAGGCTGCCCTCCATAGATGCGGAGGGGATAGCATAGGCCGAAAATAATAAGCCACGTATAATGGTAGATGCTACCAGCGCGAATAATATCGCGTCAAGCCATTCGCGTGCCACGCTTTTTTTAGGTTTATTTCCGTCTTTATTTTTGCGTGATAAAAATTTCCAGTTCATATTTAGCTAAGGTTATGTTTAAAGCGCCTCTATGTCAGACTACATAACCGTTATATTGTTACAAAGACAATCTAACATGCTATTTGAAATTATAATTTGGCAACCGGTTATGCGTGTTGTATTTTGATACTAACCACTTTTTTAAATACAGGTAAATTAACGAACCCACAAAAGGAACCAAAAATATAAAACCCAATAAATTAGTTTTAACCCTGTGCGAAAAAGCCCGGTTGTTAAGAATGTCTGCTACTGTGTATATAATAAGAATTATACAGCAGGTAAATATTAAGACAGGTAGTATATTTTGCATAATGTATTGATTTAGGATGTATAAATCTAAAAAAAAATATTTGGAAAAAATTACTCTACTGTTATTTCATCAGCAAAGATGTAAGTTGGGCCGCCTTTACTTTCGTGCCACTCGGGTAAAGCGCCAAACTGCCTGGCTATAACTTTAATATATCTTGTTTTTTTATTTATGGAGGCGGTATATTCCTGCGTTTGTGGTTCCAGTGCTTTTACTTCTATCTTGCTATTTATGGTAGACGCCAGTTTGTAATTTTTACCATCGTCAGATAACCAGTACTCCACTTTTGAAGGGAAAACTATCCACGAACGGGTATCCTGCAAGGTTCCGATACTCACTTGTTTAACGGGCTTTACCTGTCCTAAGTCTATTACAGCTTCCAGGTCATTACCCTGGTATCCCTGCCAGTTGCCAAGGCGCCAGTTTGCTGTACCGTGTATGCCGTTCACCAGCGTTTCATCACCCTGTGCCGAGTAGTTTGGCAGGTATTTATTAATAAGCGTAAGTTTAATATCACCACGTATTTTAGTAAAGTTGGCAACATCAACAAAGCTACTTTTGCCGTCGCGTATAGCTATTGCCTTAACCGTTGTGTTTACTACAATATTTACCGGTTTATTATATTGCGTTGACGATGCGGTGGGTGTACTACCATCAAGCGTATAATATATTTTGGCCAATTTATCAGCGCAACCTATCTCTATCGTAATTGAATTTTTAAATGTTTTAGTGCCGGACGTTATGTAGGGGTTAGGGACAATTAATTTATCGGTAATTTTTGATGTAGGTTTCTCCAGTTCCTGCATAAATAATTTATTGGCCAATGAGCCGGTGAATACCTCAAAATCCCCGCCGTTAGCTACATCTTCGTAGTTTAGGAAAATCTTATTATAGGGTTTCCTGTCGAGGCTCATACCCTGTATATAAAAATTACCACGGCCAACGGTAGCACCCGGGTTACTGATCGTAAACTTTTTACCATTCTCAAGATTGATCACTATTTTGGCAAACTGCGGCGCGGTTATCTGGTATTGCTGTTGCCCCGGCGCAATGTTATATAAACCAAGCGAGCTCATGATATACCATGCGGACATCTGTCCGCAATCTTCATTGCCCGATAGCCCGTCGGGCTTGGCACTATACTGTTCTCGTAATATTTTATCTACATAATATTGTGTTTTATCGGGCGAATTGGTGAAGTTGTACAGGTAAGCTATATGATGGCTTGGTTCGTTACCATGGGCGTATTGGCCTATCAGCCCGGTTACATCATCCTGCCGGCGGCCGCTCAATTTAGCTGTGGTACTAAATAACTCGTCGAGCTTGTTTTCTAACGCTTGTTTGCCACCCAGGCTTTTCGCCAATCCTTCTACATCCTGTGGTACAAGGAAGCTGTATTGCCATGCGTTACCTTCTGTGTAGTTGTTGTTGATCTCGGTTGGTTCAAAAGGCGTATACCAGCCACCGTTATCGCGTGCCTGCATAAAGCCGTTTTGGTTGTTGTGCACATTTTTCCAGTACTGGGCGCGCTTGATGTACTCTGCATAATCATCAGGCTTGTTAAGCATTTTGGCCATTTGGGCTATACACCAGTCGTCAATAGCATAATCTAATGTCTTGGCAACCGACTCGTGCTCCACATCGGCATTTACCCCCCCTGTAGCGCGGTAATTATCTAACCCGAACTGGTTGCGGTTAACGGATGCCTTCATGGCTTTAAACGCCTCTTCGGCATCAAACCCACGAATGCCCTTAGCATAAGCATCTACAATAACCGGGATTGAGTGGTTACCCACCATACAATATGTTTCGGTAGTTGCCAGCGGCCAAATAGGTAACAAGCCACCCTGCTCATAAACCGCCAGGAAGGTTTTTATAAAATCGAGGGTGCGTTTACGGTCTATGATATTTAACAGCGGATTTTCGGCACGGTAGGTATCCCAAAGCGAAAAGGCCGTATAATAGTTAAAGCCGTTGGCTGTATGGATCTTTTGATCAAGGCCCCGGTACTGCCCGTCTACATCATTATAGATACTGGGTGCCGAAAAGCAATGGTACAAAGCCGAGTAAAATATTATTTGCTTTTGCCTGGCATAATCCGGCATAATTATTTTTTTATTACCTTTTACACGTGCGGCTGAAGAGTTGGATCCGTATGGGTTATAAACCGCGTTGGCTTCCTGTTGCTGCGAAAGGGCAGGGGCGCCACCCTCTACCTGGATCTTAGAAAGTTCTTCATTCCAGGCGAGTTTGGTGTTTTTTACTACCTTTTTAAAGTCGAAATCGGGCGTTTCAGAGTCGAGGTTTTTCAACGCACCATCGGTACTTACAGATGAGATACCCACCTTGGAAATAACCACGCCCGGGTCATCAAATTGGATGCACATCTTTACATTTTTACCCTGCGCTTTTTTGGCGCCCTGTTGAATATTATCATTTACCGCTATGCCATAGCTTTTGAAAGGTTTTGAAAATTTGGCATAAAAGTATAAATGCTGATCGGTAGCCCATGACCTGGAACGGCGAAACCCGCGGATCTCGTGGTCGTTAACAACCTCTATCCAGCTATCAAGCACCTCGTCGCGGTGTTGCAGGTCAATAATGATGTTACCTTGTTTTGCATCCTTGTAATCATACCTATGCATGCCTACACGGGTGGTGGCCGTTAATTCAACCCCAATATTATATTTATCAAGCAAAGTGCTGTATAAGCCTGGCGAAGCGGTTTCATTCCTTTTTTGAAAGCCCGAGCGGTATTCGGTATTTTTTAATTGAGGCTGGCCGGTTGTGGGCATAAACAGTACATCGCAAAGGTCTGCAATGCCTGTACCGCTTAGGTGGGTATGCGAAAAACCATAAACAACAGTATCGGTATAATGATAGCCAGAAACACCATCCCAACCCTCTAAACGGGTGTCGGGACTTAGCTGAACCATGCCGAAAGGAGCTACCGCGCCCGGGTAAGTATGGCCATGGCCGCCTGTGCCTATAAAGGGATCAACAAACTGGGTGAGGTCTTTCTTTTTCTTTTGGGCGGATGCATTAAACACGCCAAACATCATAAATGCAACTACAACACTACGAACGATCAATCTCATGTAAAAAACGGTTTTAACTCATCGAAAATAGTAAAATAGTGTGTAAATGAATGGGGAAACTTTGCAAGTGAGCGCGTAGGATAGAGACCGCTGGCATAATCCTGATGCAGGAATGCAGTGTAGTGCCAACAAATAAAATATTTTGTGGTTAAAGCTTTAGAGTAGATAGTTATGAAAGCTTTAGAAAACAGAGAGGTTTACTTAAAATATATAGATTGTTTAAACAGCAGAAGGCTTGACGATATTGCCGAATTTGTACACGACGAACTAACCTATAACAAAAAGCTTATCACATTAAAAGGTTATAAGGATATGCTGGCGGAAAATATAAGCGATATACCCGACCTTTATTTCAATATTGACTTGCTTGTTGTTAATGAAGAAACCGTGGGATGCAGGTTAAAATTTGATTGTACACCCGTTGAAGAATTTATGGGAATTAGGGTAAACGGCAAAAAAGTTTCGTTTACCGAACACGTGTTTTACAAACTAAAGGATAAGAAAATTATTGAGGTGTGGTCGCTTATAGATAAAGACGCAATCCGGTCGCAAGCGTCATCGTAACACAGCCGTCAAATATCAGGTTACACGTATGCGATGATGGACCGATTAGTCCTCAATACTAAACCTATCAGCATCTTTTAAAAACGGCAAAGCACGACGGGCCTTTTTAACTTCATCGCCAATGATAGAGAAAGTGTAAACATCTTCTTCGTCGCGTTTATAATACACTACGTTACCATTAGGATCTATACAGGTAGAATCTCCCGAATGGTAAACTTCGTTACCATCGTGGCCAACGCGGTTTACGCCAATAACATAGGCCTGATTCTCAACTGCCCGGGCGGGGATTAGCGTACGCCAGTGCAGTGCGCGCTTTTCGGGCCAGTTGGCAACTATCATCAGCAGGTCGTAATCTTCATTTACGTTACGCAGCCATACAGGGAAGCGCAGGTCGTAGCATATGGCGGGGCAGATCTTCCAGCCGTTAAGTTCAACAATAAGTTTTTTAGTGCCGGGGGTATAAACGGTGTGCTCTTTACCTAACGCAAAAAGGTGGCGTTTATCATAATGCTCGTGGCTGCCATCGGGTCGCACCCACAGCAGGCGGTTGTAAAATTTGCCGTCTTCTTTAATAATAATGCTACCTGTAACTACCGCCTCATATTTCTGCGCGGTTTTCTGCATCCATTGCATGGTTTTGCCACTCATTGTTTCGCCCAGCGCTTCAGCATTCATAGTGAAACCGGTATTAAACATCTCGGGCAAAATTATAAGGTTGGTTTTTTCGCGTATGCCGGATAATCGCAACGAAATATTTTGCAGGTTCTTATCTGTATTTTCCCAAAATAAATATCCCTGGTATACCGTGATCTTCAAATTATCCATATATGCAGTGCTTTATAGGTAGCGGCAATTTATACGTAAATATTAATGTAAGGTTAAACCTTGATCAATCTATCAACGGCTTTATCAAGCGTTTCTTGCCTTTTGGCAAAACAAAATCGTAGTACATGCCTGTCTGTACCCTTTCTGTAAAACGCCGAAACAGGAATTGCCGCAACCCCAATTTCTTTAGTTAAGCGTATGGCAAAATCGGTGTCTTTTTCATCTGTAATGGCATCATATGTAACCGACTGAAAGTATGAACCCGCACAGGGAAGTAACTGAAACCTGCTTTGTTCTAAACCCTTACGAAAATAGTCGCGCTTTTCCTGAAAAAATCCCGGCAGGTTAAGATAGGTGTTTTCATCCTTTAAATATTCGGCAATGGCATATTGTAACGGCGTATTTACGCTAAATACTAAAAATTGATGAATTTTCCTGAACTCGGCCGTTAAATAGGCAGGAGCGAGGCAGTAACCCATTTTCCACCCCGTGGCATGGAATGTTTTACCAAACGATGCTATTATCAAACTGCGTTGCTGCAGCTCGGGGTACCGGGCCATACTATGGTGCTCCTGTCCGTCAAATACCAGGTGCTCGTAAACTTCATCGCTCAGGATCAATATATCCTGATTTTTAACCAGCGCGCTTAATTCGTCAATATCCTCGCGGCTCAAAATAGTGGCTGTAGGGTTATGCGGCGAATTAAGGATGATCATCCTCGTTTTATTTGTAATAAGCCTTTTCACCATTTCCCATGGAATGCGGTAATTGGGCGGTTCCAGCTCTAATGATTTTACAACACCACCCATCAGCTTAATGGCAGGGGCATAGCAGTCGTAAGCCGGCTCAAATATGATAACCTCATCATTAGGGTGTATAACCGCGCTAATAGCTGTAAACACCGCTTGTGTGCCGCCGGCAGTTATGGTTATCTCGCTTTCGGGGTTGTATTGTGCGCCGTAAAGCTTTTCGGTTTTGATAGCAATTTGTTCGCGCAGGGCCATTACGCCGGCCATGGGTGCGTATTGGTTATGGCCATTTTGCATTGCCTTATGTACAAGTTCTACCAATTTTGGCGAACAATCATAGTCCGGGAAACCTTGCGACAGATTTATAGCGCCGTGCTCGGCAGCCAAGGCCGACATGGTTGTAAATATGGTGGTTCCGGTTTGGGGTAATTTCGAAATAACAGGTATCATTCAGGGGCTAAATTAACCAATTAACCCCACTATCCTTTAAATTGTTTAAAAATGAACATCGCCTGTTACTTGTCAACATTCCAAAAAGCATCCGCGTTATTGGTGCGGTAACGCTCTATGGTTAGGTTGGTTAGATCGTTTTTTTCTTCAGTTTTATCGGGGCTTTGTTTAAAGTACTCAACCGGTAAAAGGTTAACGTAGGTAATGGTTTTATTTTTGTCGCGGGTTTCGTAATCATACTCGTTACGCAACGGGCTATACATTCTGTACAAGTTTTTAGCCATGTAGTTATCAAGGTAAAATTCCCTGGTTATTTTTTGGCGGTTGTTCCAGTTGGCATCATCATTTACAAATAAAGGCTGGTTTTTAATGAGGCGTTCACGTACTTCGGCAACGCTTAATAACTTGTTGTTCTCATCTTTTACGTATGCGTTATTGGTAGGATCCATCCAAACCCATTTGCTCAATGTAGGCAGGTAAACCACGTTTATCACATGGGAATCGTAATCAACCTTAAGGCTGTCTTTAGGGAAACAATACACCTTGCGCGATTTCCAACCCATGGCCAAATAACATTCGTTAAGCGTGGTTGCCAGTTCGCCGCATGATACACCTATTTTTTTAGCTGTAGCCTTGCTGATTATCTCGTTGGCGTTGATCTTAGTAATGCCGCTCTCATGCTGTCCATCGTGGTTAACGGTATTGTGAACCCATTTAAGTATATTAATGGCTTTGGAGGCTTCATCCCCTTTGCCTGCTATAGAATCGAGCTTAAAGTTTTTGCGGATGGCGACAAGGTTGGCATTGCTTGCTGGCTGGTAAGTGAACACAGGTATTTTACGTGTATCTTTTGCGTTAAACTTTTCTGCTTTTTGTAAAATGTATTTATAATCGCCAACAGAGCGCACATTATCGGCTATCTGTTTAAACTTTTGCTCGTTTTTAATGTTGGCAAAATCACTATCCTCCATTAAATGTCTGTAGTTGGTGTAGCCATAATGTACCGCGCTATCCAGCGTACTTAATGCTTCTGCCTTTTTGTTGATAAGCGAGTAAAGGCAGCTTACATTATACCAGTTGTTTGTTAAGTAACCTTTATAGGTTCGTTTATCGTCGGCATTTAACTCGCGGTATTTTACAACTAATTCGGTCATTAGTTTTAGCCCTTCAGCATCATCGCGTTTATCATAAGCTTTCTGGATAAGGCCGCTTTGGTTATTAGCGAACTTATCAAACGGATTGGTCGGCGCGTTTTGGGCAAACAGGCTGCCACCGGAAAAAATTATAATTGCGGATAAGGTAAGTTTAAGTTTCATAAAGTTTATCAGGTTAACAAATATAAGCGAATAATGCCTTTAAGACGGCTTAATCCATCAAAACGTTGCATTTTAATGTTTTTCTTTTTTAGGCCGATTATCTAACTTAGTATCATGAAATTTCTGCGGATTTTACCTTTACTTGTGTCAACTATCATTATCGCATCCTGCTCATCATCAACAAAAAACAATGTGCCTGTTGTAGGTTTTGTGGATGCCTTTGAAGACGCTACGATATCACAAGCCAAGAACGGTTTTATCGACGCACTAAAAAAGAATGGATTTAACGAAGACAACCACACTGTTAAGATAGAGTACCGCAACGCGCAGGGCAGCATACCAACGCTTACGCAAATTGTAAACTACTTTGTATCAGATAAGGTTGATTTGCTGGCAACTTCCACCACTTTAGCTACAGTTGCCGCCATTCAAAAAACCAAAACTATCCCCATTTTCCAGATGGTATCACCAACGCCCGAGAGGATGAAGGTTGCCGATGCTAAAGGCAACGGACCGGCCAACCTGTTTGGCACTATGGAAGAGTTGAATTACATTGACACATCTTTCGCTTTGATACCTAAGTTGTTGAAACCCAAAAGTGGACAACTAACAGTAGGGATGATCTACAATCAGTCCGAACCGCAATCTGCTGATGCTTTGCAGCGCATACAAGGCCTCGCCGCTAAACTGAACGTAAAGATCATCGCA
The DNA here is from genome assembly GCF_042676625.1 of Mucilaginibacter lutimaris. Classification (NCBI taxonomy): domain Bacteria; kingdom Pseudomonadati; phylum Bacteroidota; class Sphingobacteriia; order Sphingobacteriales; family Sphingobacteriaceae; genus Mucilaginibacter; species Mucilaginibacter lutimaris. The sequence goes on along the minus strand of NZ_JBHTIA010000003.1, from coordinate 1,761,342 downwards.
CTGCCGCTGAACTCATCTGCTGATGCGCAACTGGTTACGCAAGCACTGCTAAACAAAAACATCGACGCGTTTTTTGCCAACCCGGATAACACGGTTTTCGCCGCGTTTGAGACCATCCAAAAAAGCTGCGACCAAAAGAATGTGCCCATCTTCACCAGCGAGGCAGGGCTTGTGCAACGCGGAGCGGTAGCCGCCTTTGGTGCCGATATTTACCAATGGGGGTATCAATCGGGCTTGCAGGCCGCGCAATATTTAAAAACGCATAAAACCGACGGCTTAAAGCTTGAAATGGTGAAGGTGCGCAAACGGGTTTATAATGCCGCAGTGGCAAAGAAATATAACATCAGTGTGCCTGCCGATTTTGAAGCCGTAAAATAATGGATTTTTACCTCACCGCCTTATTACAGGGATTTTGCTTTACGGGTATAGCCTTTGGCATCTACATCTCTATGAAGATCTTTAACATCCCGGATATTACCACTGATGGCAGTTACACCCTCGGCGGTGTTGTAACAGGGGCAATGCTTACACATAACCAGCCTGGCTACATCATTTTGCCAGCGGTGTTATTAGCGGGGGCTTTAGCAGGCGCGCTCACTGGAATTATCCATACCAAACTAAAAATAAACGCTCTGCTTGCGGGCATCCTGGTTATGACGGCACTTTACTCGGTAAACCTTACCGTACTTGGGCGCTCTAACCTGCCGCTGTTAAACGTTCCTACCATATTTTCTGTAGTTAATTTCATTAACTATCCCAATCAAAACTCGTTAGTTGTATTATTGACTCTTGTAATGGTTTTAACGCTGATCATCGGTTACCTGCTTAAAACAGATTTTGGGATTGCCATGCGCGCCACAGGCAACAGCGAGCCCATGATCCGTGCGCTTGGCGTAAATACCGACCGTATGAAAATTACGGGGCTGGCTATTGCAAATGCACTTACAGCACTTAGCGGCTACCTGATGGTACAGTTGCAAGGTTTTGCAGATATAAGTATGGGGATAGGCATTGTTATAGTTGGTTTAGGATCAGTTATTATTGCCGAAACTATTATCAATTGGCTGCGCATTACTTCGGTTTGGTTGAATTTGGGTTTAGTGATGGCGGGAGCTGTTATCTTCCAATTTGTGCTGGCCTTTACCCTAAATATTGGGGTAGACGCCAACCTGCTCAAGTTAATTACGGCTGTTTTTGTATTGATCATCGTAGGCTTGCCACGCTTAACGGGGAGGACGGCATGATCAATTTAAGCGACATCAAAAAAACATTTAATACCGGTAAACCCAACCAGGTTGTGGCTATCGATAAATTAAACCTGCAGATTAACGCGGGAGAATTTGTGGTGATAGTTGGCTCTAACGGTTCGGGTAAAACCACCTTGCTTAATTTGGTTGCAGGTAATATTATACCAAACTCCGGTTCAATTACTATCGAAAATAACAACGTAACCCGCCTGCCGGAATACAAACGCAGTAAATGGATTGCACGCATCTTTCAAAATCCGCTATTGGGTACCGCTGCCGACCTGAGCATTATTGATAACTTTCGTTTGGCAGCTTTACGTACGCAAAGCAAGGGGCTTGCCATAGGCAAAAACGCCCAGTTTAAAGCTTTGGTACGCGATAAAATCGCCACCCTAAACATGGGGCTCGAAGATAAAATAGAGCAACCCATTGGCACCTTATCCGGCGGACAGCGTCAGGCGCTTACCTTATTGATGAGCGTAATGGATACCTGCAAGATACTGCTGCTTGATGAACCCACCGCCGCACTCGACCCACGTTCGGCAGAGAATGTGTTACGCATTGCCGATGACCTGATCAAAGAATATAAGCTGACGGCTGTTTTAGTAACACATAATTTAAAAGACGCCGGAAACTATGGTTCACGCATCATTCAAATGGGCGAGGGGCAGATTTTAAAGGACGTAGCGGGCGAAGAAAAATACAATTTAAAGCAAAACGACCTGTATGATTGGTTCGGGTAAATAAATGGCAAAGAAATTGTATTGCCATTAATACCATGAAGAACACAACATTCGAAAACATATTCGACGCTTACCAGCTTGTGAGCGGCGCAAAAATAAAAGCCAAAAATTACGATGAGGTTTACGAACTGGGCCAATACGACGGCACTAAGCGCGGTTACGTACTTTACGCCTTTGAAGACGGCGTACGTTTCGAAGATTTCAGCGTCATCATTTCTGAAAACGAACTGATGAACAACTATCAAATTGAAAAAGGCAGGGTTAATACGGCTATTGCTGCATAACTACTTACTTTTTGTCATCCTGAGCCATAGCGAAGGATCTATTTTTGAGCACTGCATTTTCGATAAGCATTGTGGCGGATAGATGCGTCACTATCGTTCAGCATGACAATCTGGTATCATTTTGAAATAAACCCGCCTTTCCTTATCTTCGCATCAAATAATACTACGATGCTATTTAATAACTCTATCTGTAACACCTTTAAGCGGCCCATGGGCACGCTACAGAAGAGTTATGCATCAAGGATCCAACTCTTCTCATAGCACACCTGATAAACAGGGATAACAATTACTTTTATTTACAAAACCTACAAGGCATTTGCCATGGGTTAACATTTTTGAATTTTTATGGACACTTACTATACTATTGAAGAAAAGTATTTACAGGCTGTGGAAGAGCTATCATATGGAGAAACCCCAAAAGCGCTGAATTTACTCAACGAGTTGATCAATAACGACCCGCTGTATGCGCGTGCGCATTTTCAGTTAGGAAAAATATATTATTATGATTTAAAGGATTACCAAACCGCAGGTTACCATTTTAAAACCTGCATGGAAATAGACCCATTATTTTGCGATAATTATTTCCATTACTTAAGCCTGGTGGTTTTTCTTAAAATGGATAAACAGGTTAAAGCGGTTGCTGACAAGGCACTAATTACGCCAGGCGTAAGCGCATCCTCTATTTACGAGTTGCTTGGCCTTTATGCCGAAAAAACAAAGAATGGGTTAAAGCGCTGGATGCTTACCACCATGCTTATATGGAAGCAACCACGAAAGAACAACTCGACAGCACAGAGCAAAACATTGGCCGCGTTAAATTAAAAATGCGGCAGGGTATTGTTTACCAATATACGCTTGCCGGCTAACAAGAAAGGCCTCCGATTTGGAGGCCTTTCTTTGATTTTATTTCTTGTAGCTTATCTTATAAACAGTTCCTTTAGAATCGTCGGTTACGTAAAGTGAACCATCGGGGCCCTGGGCTAAACCACATGGGCGGCGTACCGCCCTGCCTTTTGCGGTGTTCTCTGCCGAACCTGAGAAACCATCTGCAAATACTTCCCATTTACCATCGGGCTTGCCATTTTTAAAGGGCTGGAAAACTACAAAGTAACCAGCCTGTGGCTCCGGCGCGCGGTTCCACGATCCATGGAAAGCAATAAAGGCACCGTTCTTATATTTCTCCGGGAATTGGTCGCCGGTGTAAAATAATAAACCGTTAGGTGCAAGGTGCCCCGGGTACGCCGCGGCAGGAGTAATGTATTTACCGGTAGGGTCGCCGTCCTTTTTACCATCGCCACCATACTCCGGTGCTAACATTTTTTTGTTTTGTTGCTGGTCGTAGTAAATATAAGGCCAGCCCGCGTTATCGCCTTTTTTTAGCGCGTACATACATTCGGCAGGTAATTCTGCCTGTTGTTTGGTATCATACATTTCCGGAAAAAGATCATGCAGGCCATCGCGCCCGTGCTGCATTACAAAAAGTTGGTTGTTCTGTTTATTCCAGTCTAACCCAACCACGTTACGCAGGCCGGTAGCATAACGCACGCCATCTTTGTAAGTTTGATTAAGCTTATCGGCTTTAAACTGCCATATACCACCTGCCGAATCAAGTATAGGGCAGCCCGGCTGGCCTAATGAACCTTTCTCCCGGTCTTTAACCTGGCAAGAGTTTGAATACGCACCTATATTTACATAAAGGTTTCCGGCATCATCTAATACAATAGCCTTGGCTTCGTGTTGGTTACGGTTTAACAAGCCTTTAACAACAGTTTCGGGCTTGCTGCCGTCTATCACTTCATTTTTATCATTCAGTTTGTAACGATAAACATCTTCATTTGAAGATGTATACAAATAACCGTTCTTGATGTAGATACCTGTGCCGTCGTAGTCGCCAAAACCGTTTTTAACTTCGGCCTTGCCCTTAGCTTCATGCAAAACCAAAACACCTTTGCCATCTTTTGGCTTACCAAGTTTTACAAAAATATCCCCTTGTGGCGATACTGCGATGTGGCGCGTGCCACCGAGGTTTTCGGCAAGTACATTAGCTGTAAACCCCGATGGAAGTGTTAAACCTCCGTTTGCCGAAGCTGTGGTATCTGTGGTTGCGGTGGTAGTATCCGCACCGTTTTTTTTGCTATTACTGTTACAGGAGGCAAATAATACCGATCCGGCTAACGCTGTAGCAGCCAATACAAAGTTTAATTTGTTTTTCATTTTGTGTGAGTGTTAAAATTGATTGATGATGGCAGGGGCGGCCATCAATTGGTAAGCGAATTTAACTTAATATACAGTAAATTCCGAAATCTGTTTTGTAGTATATGTGAGAATATACCAGAATTGACCGTTACAATAATTTAGATTCCCATAAATTAAAATTTAGTTTCATATTATATATAAGTTACAATATATAATTCTGATTATATATTTATTGTTAAAATCTGTTAAACTATTGCTGGTGGCTGCCGTCATAGATGTATAAATTTTAAAGGATATGAAAAAGTCAGTTATACTATCAGCAATATTATTTGGCAGCTTGGTTTACAACAGTGCTCAGGCACAAATTTCGGTACATATAGGTTTTAATATTCCGGCCCGCAGGGTTTATGTACCCGCACCGCCGCCACAACCTGTAATGGTTTATGATAACGACGAGTTTGATGATAGCGATGAATACTATTATCTGCCCGAAGTTGAAGCCTATTACAGTATACCACGCCATTGCTATTACTACCAGGATGGTGGCCGCTGGATCTCTGCTGCATACTTACCGGGTGCATACCGTAACTACGACTGGCGCACTGCCACCCGCTACGAGATAAGGGGCCGCAGGCCGTACTTCCGCCACGATGAATACCGTAACAGGTGGGGTGGCAACTACGACCGTAAAAACTGGAACTGGAACCGCCGCGATAACAATTATGCCGGCCGCTATAACCGCCCCGAAGTGAACAGGAACAACGATTGGAACCGCGGTAATGATTGGAATAAAAGAAATGACAGACCGCAAGGTGGTTTCAACCAACCCGGCCGCGATCGTGATAATCAGGGAGCCTGGGGCCGCCCTCAACAACCAAATCGCAACGACGATAACCGTGGCCGCGACAACCAGGGTAGTTGGGGCCAGCCTCAGCAACCTAACCGCAATAACGATAACCAAGGCGGATTTGGCCAGCGCCCGCAAAGAAACGACCGCCCGCAAGGTGGTTTTAACCAGCCAACCCGCGACCGGGGCAACTGGGGAGGCAATGGCGGACAACAGCCTCAACAACCAAACCGTAACGATGATAACAGGGGCGGAGGCCGCGGCTGGGACAATGGCGGCAACCGTGGTGGCGATGACCGCTCGCAATTAGCACAAAACAGGGGTATGTTTGGCTCGCATCGCCAGGCAAGGTTCTAAAAATTACCACCTCCATATATACAACAAAGCCGTCCGGATGTAAATGGGGACGGCTTTTTCTTTTTAAATCATTACTAATAATTACTTGCAGTGGTAAGCAACTCAATCGCTTCGCCATTTAAATTCAATTCTGCAGATTTAATTAGCTCGTTTAATTGTTGTACGCTTGTAGCGCTGGCGATAGGGGCGGTAATGCCGGGCCTTGCCATAACCCATGCCAGTGCGATGCCGGCGGGTGTAGTATCATATTCTTCGGCAACTTTATCTAAAGCCGCCAATATCTTGTAACCGCGGCCATTCAAATATTTTTTAATGCCGCCGCCGCGCTTACTTTTGTTCAGGTCATCTTCTGACCGGTATTTACCCGTTAGGAAACCGCTGGCTAAGGAATAATAGGTTATTACCCCGATATTATTTTCCCGGCAAAGCGATTCGTATTGCGTTTCATAATCTTCACGGTCGTACAAATTATATTCGGGTTGCAGGGTTTCGTAGCGGGCTAAGCCATTTTCTTCACTAACCTTTAAAGCTTCGCGAAACCTGTCCGCACCATAATTTGATGCGCCAATAGCCCTTACTTTACCTTGTTTAATAAGGCTATCGAAAGTTTCTAATGTTTCGGCCAACGGCGTATCCTTATCATCATCGTGCGATTGGTAAAGGTCTATATAATCGGTTTGTAACCTGCGCAACGAGGACTCCACAGCCCGGGTGATGTAGGCTTTAGACAAGCCCTTTTTGTCATCGCCCATTGGTTTGCCAACTTTAGTGGCAAGTATTACTTTGTCGCGCTTGCCGCTTTGTTTTAGCCAATTGCCAATAATGGTTTCAGATTCGCCGCCGGTATTGCCGGGTGCCCACTTACTGTATACATCGGCAGTATCTACAAAATCAAATCCTGCATCAACAAAGGCATCCAGCAAACCAAAGGAGGTTTTCTCGTCGGCGGTCCAGCCAAACACGTTGCCGCCAAAGCAAAACGACTGCACAAATATGCCGCTCTTACCCAATTCGCGTTTTTCCATTATTCAGAATAGTTTATTCCCGTTTCTATCTGCTCAGCCAGTTCATCAACCCAGCCGGATAAGTATGGCTCCGAGCCGCTTATTCGTTCCCAGTTACCATTCTCGTCTTTTGCAATGGTTAGTATAATAGTTTCGTCGAGGGCGTTAAACTGGTAGGTGCCATTAGTTTCTGTAACTATACCGCTAACCGGTGTATCTGTGCCTGTAAGTACTGCTTCAAATTGCTGTTCCATAGTATTAGTGTTTATTTTTTAACAAGGGTGCAGCCTTTGTGTTTTGAATTTTGCTGTTATTAAAGGTTATGGCATCCGGTGTTAGAGAATTTACAGGCATTAAAAACCGTTCTTCATATTTATCCGTTAGTTATTAATATAAACCTCTACATACCAATACCATAATGAAACCAATAGGAAAAACCCTTGCTTTGGCTATACGCCAGAAACGTACCCAACTGCATTATTCACAAGAGTTTATGGCATATAAGCTTAAGCAAACCCAAAACGCATACTGCAAAGTAGAGTTGGGGCAAACTAAAGTTACCCTTATAAAGCTTATTGAAATTTGCGAGGTGTTTGAAGTGGATATCCACGATTTTTTAAAGCCTGTGATTGAGCCGGTGTTAAAAGTTGCCTGATACGGCAGCTAAGCACACATGGTAGCTAAATAATCTGCTACATTTGCGCGGTGGAAAATATTGTACCTAACCCGCAGGTTTTAATTGATTGCGTAAACTCACGTATGCCGTTTGGCAAGTATAAAGACACCCTCATTTGCGATATGCCCATAAGCTACCTGGAATGGATGCATAGCAAGGGCTTTCCGCCGGGCAAGCTGGGTATGCTGCTAAGCACCGTGTTCGAAATTAAAAGCAACGGGATAGACCAACTGCTGAGACAAATTAAACACAAATACGGTAGATACTAACTAACAAACTGATCAATTTCTTCCCCCTTGACTTATGAAAATTTACGACACTGTGCGGGACAGTTGCATAACAATTTGTAAATCAAGTATATACAAAATATAGAAATTTAACTTTACTTAAAGTGATACTACTTAATTTATAATGTAAACATTTATAAATAAAATAGTTATGTTCTTAACACAGGGTGTCCCACTTTCTAAAAAACGGGACGGAATGGGACACCCCAAAAATTTACAATTTCTTTGAATTATAAAGATTATTCTTTATATTTACAGAAATTATAATTTCATGGACGAACCCGATTACTACCAGATCTCGCCGACGCGCCGTTTATACCGCCCGGCAGCTATTGAAGCTATCCGTACGCAAAACTACGAGAACAAGAAGCGTTTAAAAAAGCACGGCCTCGACCAATCCATTTATCTCGACCCGCAAAAAACCGACCTGCTGTTTGTTAAAACCGCCGCCGACTGGATGAAGCAGGAGTATGGCAAGCCCATGCCCCGCATGCTGATGGGCGATTTTTGGCTGGAGGGAGAAATGTGCATCCTGTTTGCCGATACCAACCTGGGCAAATCAATCCTTGCGGTACAAATGGGCCACAACCTGGCACAGGGCGTGTGTACGGGTAATTTCAACAACCAGCTGGAGCAGCAAACGTCCGTGCTGTATGTAGATTTTGAGATGGGCAGCAAACAGTTTGAGAGCCGTTACTTCGACAGGCAGTGGGGGAGTTTCCCGTTCGGCCGAACGTTTTACCGTGCCGAGTTTAATCCCGAGGCCGAGAACCCCGCGCTGTACGATAGTTACGAAACTTACCTGGAGCAGGCGCTGGAACGTGCCATTGATAAAACCAAAGCCCGGGTGCTTATTATCGATAATCTTACCTACATGGCCCGTGGTACTGAAAGCGCCCGAGAAGCTATGCCGCTGATGAAAAAGCTGAAGGCCCTAAAGAAAAAACATAACCTGAGCATGCTGGTGCTGGCACACACGCCAAAGCGCAACGCCCATAAACCCATTACGGTGAACGATCTGCAGGGCAGTAAAATGATCATCAACTTTTGTGATAGCGCCTTTGCCATTGGTAAAAGCCATACCCAACCCGGCACGCTGTACCTGAAACAGGTTAAACAACGCAGCCGCAAAACCATGTACGACGAGCATAACGTTTGCCTCTGCCGCATAGAAAAGGAACTGAACGACCTGCACTTTGTGTTTGACGGATACGCCAAAGAAGCCGACCACCTGCAAAGCGCCCGCGACCACGCCCGCGAGCAACTGCAACAACAAGCCCGCGACCTGCACCTGTCCGGCCAAAGCTACCGCCAAATAAGCGCGCAATTAAAAGTGCCTCTTAGTACTTTGGGGAGATGGTTGGGGTAGAAGAATGTTGGTTTAGGCACACTTAGTAGCCGTGTGCCAGCAGTGGCATTTAAGCTATTAATTTATTTAAAACATTCCAATGTCTTCGGGTTTGTCTTTTAATTTTATTATTAGGGAGTTTATTGGCAGCCAAATAAGCATAAGAAATAAAATTACCCCAATTGTATCGAGTTGTAGGTAACCATATAGATGGATCTGATTTGTCTTGAATATATACTCTTTTTCGCTCTGCACCTTTATAAGTGAACTTTTTATATAGTCGTGATTTAAAAATTCCGTTCTTAGCGGAATCAACTTTTGCGTAAAATTTACCTCTATGAATGGATCTTTTTAATTTCCTGTAATAGCCAGAAAGGCTTGCTGATTTTAAGAATGTGTTAAACCCATCAAATTCAAAACCTAAGTATTCAAAATTCTTATTATTATTTAATTTTCCATCGAGTTTTTGAGCACAAATAAAACGAGAGCCTATTTTATCAAACTGAAATATTTGAGTTTTTTTTGTTTGAAATTCTAAACCGAGTTTGTCAATTTCATCGTTAAATAATTTTTGGATATCCTTTTCATATTCTTCTTTACAAATAACGACCATATCATCTGAATATCTTCGATATAGACCATTTACTGAAGTTATATATGTGGCAATTGCTTTATCAAAAGAAAGCATATAAATATTTGCCAAAACAGCACTAATTGGAGAGCCTTGAGGAATACCTTTGTTGCGAATTTCCTTACTTACCAAATCAACATATTGGTTTTTTATTACTAACTTCTTATTAAGTATACGTTTTTCAAATTCGTTTAAATAACAGTAAGCAATAGCTTTTTGATTTCTAAGATATCTCTGCTTAGAAATTTTCTTCCTTCTTATGCCTACCTTATTTTGTATTATGATATCATCTTTAAATTCATTGAAGAGTTGGTTTTCATTTACAAATGAAAATCGAGTTATATTTTTAAATATGTTAAAATAATCTTTGTCTAACGAAACTTTATCAAGGATATAACAGATTGATTTTTTAAGCTTATCATGTGGAATATTATCAAAAAATGATTTTACATCTAAAGTGATTGCAGTCAACTTATTAGATTTATTTTCTAATATGTAATTGAAAATTTCTGCAGCAAAATCACAATTTGATTTGTGAATTGCCTTTGTAGCCTTTGAGTTTATAGCAATTCGCCGATACGCTGTGGCACAATCTTGAATTCCAAGATCAATTAATTTTTTCTCATATTTTTCGCCAAGTAGCTTTGCATAATAGCTAAATATATTTGCGTCTAAGTGATTAGCGTAGTATAATTCTCTGGGTTTGCGATCTGAAAAACGATAAGCCGATTTGCTACCATCTTTCTCTGTCTTTCTTCGGTATTTTCTTACTAACGTTTCTCTATGGATAAATGGATAAAAGCCGTGTGACGCAATTTTTTTTTCATCGCGTACATATTTATCTACCCATGCTCTATCTTTCAAGGTTAAAGGTAATCCAATGTGAGGATATTTTTTAAGCCTAAACCAATCTTTTTCATCCATATTTAAATAGTGCAGCACGTAATTGTGACTGAGGGCCTGCTTACTTAATGGATTAATACATGCTATAAACGATAAGTACTAATGCACTTATCACCCAATCACGTCGGGAAATATTATTAGTATCTTCACACAACATATCTGAAATGAAATTAATCATAGCATACACATTGGGCAAGCTTCTTATAAGGTCTATTCACTACTGGAGCAAAAGATTACTTACAAGTTGCATACATGAAATCAACTAAACCAATTGACATAATTTTCAATCAGCAGATTTTAAAAAACGTATTAATCGGCTCAACTACGCGCTGCACATTCAAACTTAATAATTTAGTATTGATTTATAGCTACAAATTATACTTTTACTGCGTGCCGCGTTTGCCTTTCTTATAACCTCTTGCTGGCGCACACGTGCCGCGTGTGTCCCCGCAGTTAACCGGCTACAAATATTCAATATCTACCAACCCTTTGCCGTCAGCATAGTCAATTGCGCTCGAGTACTTCCAATGATGAGCCTCATACACAAAACCAGCTTCTATAGGATTGTTATGTATATAATCCGTTTTTTGGCCTATCACTTCAGCGCTCCATAATTCAATAGGTTTATTGTTATGTTGCCAAAACTGATAGCTTTTAACATTGCTGCTTTTTGCGGCAGCCCTTTTAAACATCCAAAGCATCCATTCCTTACGCGACTCCTGTATATTCGAACTTGTCGCTTTTATCAATTGCTTTGATGTGTATTCTTTAAAACGGCCCAATATCACTTCCGGGTTATTTTCTTTAGCAGCGAAAATTAGATGTATATGGCATGGCATAAGGCACCAGCAATATATTTCCATTCCTAAATTACTCTTACAATAGTTTAGGCTGTCAACAATGAGTTCATTATAGCAAGGCCGGGTAAAAACGTCTATCCAGTTAACCGTGGCAAAGCTAACAAAGTACAATCCTTCTTTATTCAGAAATTTATATTTCCTGCTCATTAATGTAACTCGGTTAAGGCGGTTAAGGCACACGCGGCACGCGTGCGCCAGCACTGGGGCTATCCAAGTATGCGTTAATCCCTGTCTATATCTAAAAGCAGGTCTTTTTTGTTCAGGTCTTTCAGCTCGGCAACGGTTAAGAAACGTTCTTCGGTATCATATTCTTCGCGCTTTAAATCGTCTAAGCCATTTATACCATCTGTTTGCATCTTATTGTTTACAAAAAATACGCTGTCGCCATGTACACGGGTAACTTTAGATAGGCTGTAAGCATTCTCTGCAATTTTCATGTGCAATATATCATTCTTCTGTAAGGCCGGGATCATTTTGGTTACCCGCTCGGCATTTTGCTTGCCATGTATAACTACAAAGGCTATAATAACGGCGATAACAGGTATAGCCGAGAAGGTCCAGATAGGTGTAGAGGCGCCTGACTTTACGTTTCCGTAACTCAGTTTAAGAGATGGCGTCATGTCCTTTAAGGCCAACACCTGCCGGCAATGCACGCATTCGGATACGCCGGTTTTCCCTACCGGGAAAAATGGGATCCAAAAAATGTGCGCCCATTTCTGAAAAATGTGCATTTGCATACTGTTTAAAGTGTTGCAGTTGGGGCATGGGTCTGCTATGTATTCTGTTTTAACAGCTTTTGATTGTATGCCGTAGATAACCATAATTGATGTTTATTGATAGTTTATTGGCAATGAAAATAGTTAAATTTCTTGTGGGGCGAAATTATTTTTGGCTTCCGCGTTAGTGCAGACAGCAGTACTGCCAAAAATCCCTCCCCATGGGAGGGTTAGGGAGGGGTTATGCGCCAAGTTCTTCACGAGTTGTTACCACGGCAACAATGGTTGGCTAATAAATCATCCTCATACTCGTTTGAATCATAGTTATGAAAGTTGGCATGGCGTACAAACCCCTTCCTGCACCTTCCCAAGGGAAGGAATCGCACTGTGCCACCGCTTCTTGTTTTATGGTTATTTCATAACAAAACACCCTTTCCGTCAAAAAGCACAATTTACTTTCGCTGTATAAATAAAATCCTATTTTTGCCCTAAGTTCAAATCGCGTTAGTATGCGATTTAGTTATAAGTCACTTATTTATTAAAATTTAAATCATAGTTGTAGATGATTAGTATTACTCTCCCTGATGGTTCCGTTCGTGAATACGATAAAGGGATCACTTCCATGCAGATAGCCTTGTCTATCTCCGAAGGTTTAGCACGTAACGTATTGGCTGCCGAAGTAAACGGCGAAGTTTGGGACGCGAGTCGCCCAATCGAAGAGGATTCGAGCGTTAAGCTGTTAACCTGGAACGACGCCAAAGGTAAATCAACCTATTGGCACTCATCGGCCCACTTACTGGCTGAAGCATTAGAGGCCTTATACCCTGGTACCAAATTTGGTATAGGGCCGGCTATAGAAACCGGCTTTTATTACGATGTAGATTTTGGCGACACCACCATCTCATCAGACGATTTCAAGAAAATTGAAGACAAGGTTATTGAGCTTGCAAAAACCAAAAGCGAATACATTCGCAAACCGGTTAGCAAGGCCGATGCCATTGCATATTTTACCGATAAAGGGGACGAGTACAAGCTCGACCTGATCAAGGACCTACCCGACGGCGGCATTACTTTTTATACGCAAGGTAACTTTACCGACCTGTGCCGCGGCCCGCACATCCCTAACACAGGCGCTATAAAGGCTGTAAAGCTGATGAGCGTTGCAGGTGCTTACTGGCGTGGCGACGAAAGCCGCAAACAGCTTACACGTATTTACGGGGTAACCTTCCCTAAAGCGAGCGAGCTAACCGATTACCTGCACCTGATAGAGGAAGCCAAAAAACGCGACCACCGCAAATTAGGTAAGGAGCTTGAACTGTTTGCCTTTAGCGAAAAGGTGGGCATGGGTTTACCATTGTGGTTACCAAAAGGTACCGCCCTGCGCGAACGCCTGACCAACTTTTTGCAAAAAGCGCAGGTAAAATCGGGTTACGAACAGGTGATTACCCCGCATATCGGTCATAAAAACCTGTACGTAACATCAGGCCACTACGAGAAATATGGCGCAGATTCGTTCCAGCCCATAAAAACCCCGCAGGAGGGAGAGGAGTTCTTTTTAAAACCGATGAACTGCCCGCACCACTGCGAGATATATAAAACCAAGCCGCGCTCTTACAAAGATCTTCCGGTTCGTTTGGCAGAGTTTGGTACCGTTTACCGTTACGAGCAAAGCGGCGAGTTGCATGGCTTAACCCGTGTGCGTGGCTTTACGCAGGACGACGCGCACTTGTTCTGTCGCCCCGACCAGGTAAAGGAAGAGTTTAAAAAAGTTATAGACCTGGTACTTTATGTATTTGGTGCGTTAGGTTTTGATAACTATACCGCGCAGGTATCGTTACGCGACCCTAACAACAAAACCAAATACATTGGTACCGATGATAACTGGGCTTTAGCCGAAAGTGCTATCATTGAAGCTGCCGCCGAGAAAAACCTGCCAACCGTAGTTGAATATGGCGAAGCGGCGTTCTATGGCCCTAAGCTTGATTTTATGGTGAAGGACGCCCTTGGCCGTAAATGGCAGTTAGGAACCATCCAGGTAGATTACAATTTGCCTGAGCGTTTCGAGCTGGAATACACCGGCAGCGACAACCAAAAGCACCGCCCGGTAATGATCCACCGTGCGCCATTTGGTTCATTAGAGCGCTTTGTTGCGGTATTGATAGAGCATTGCGCGGGTAATTTCCCGCTGTGGTTATCGCCCGAGCAATTCATTATTCTGCCCATATCTGAAAAATATGAAGAATATGCAAAAAAACTTTCAGATGAGTTAAAAGATTCCGATATTTGCGGGCTGATTGACTTTAGGGACGAGAAGATCGGTCGTAAAATACGCGACGCTGAAGTTAAAAAGATACCATATATGCTTATTGTGGGCGAAAAAGAGGCAGCCGAAGGGTTGGTTTCTGTACGTAAACATGGCACCGGTGACTTGGGCAGCATGAGTATTGAAGAATTTAAACAACAAATAATTAAAGAAATAACAGTATAACTTGGCTTTAAACAAACCCTTCAACAGAGGACCAAGGCTTCCATTTAAGAAAAAAGAAGCCGAACATAATATCAACCAGTTTATAAGGGCACAGGAAGTGCGCCTTGTAGGCGACAATGTGGAACAAGGCGTTTACTCGTTAAGAGATGCTTTGGCCATTGCGCAGGACTTGGAACTTGACCTGGTTGAGATATCTCCAAACGCAGTACCTCCCGTTTGTAAAGTAACCGATTACAACAAATTCGTTTACGAGCAAAAGAAGAAGCTTAAAGAGATAAAAAGCAACGCCAAGCAAACCGTTATCAAAGAGATCCGTTTCGGGCCGAACACTGATGACCATGACTTTGAATTTAAATTGAAGCATGCGCAAAAGTTTTTGGAAGCCGGCGAAAAGGTAAGGGCTTACGTACACTTCAAAGGCCGTGCAATTGTTTATAAAGAACAAGGCGAGATATTATTGCTGCGTTTTGCACAGGCATTAGAAGATTTAGGTAAAGTAGAGCAACTACCAAAGCTGGAAGGTAAACGTATGTTTTTAACGGTTGCTTCAAAAGCGCAGAAAAAGTAATAATTAAGGCAGATGCGTTGGTATGCAGATGCAATTAAAATAAAACGTTGAGATAACGTAAATCATCTAAACACAAATAAATAGAGTTATGCCAAAAATGAAAACCAATTCCAGTGCAAAAAAGCGCTTTAAGCTTACTGGAACCGGTAAAATTGCCAGAAAAAACGCATTCAAAAGCCACATCTTAACCAAGATGTCGACTAAACGCAAGCGTAACCTTAGTCACACCAGCTTAGTATCAGCTGCAGACATGGGCAACGTAAAACGTATGCTTTGCATAGGCAAGTAATCAAACAAATTTTTTAACCAGGTATTAGAGTACAGAAGCTCCTGGAAAGGACACTCACTACCAAAAACAACACAACATGCCACGTTCAGTTAACGCAGTAGCGTCGAGAAGACGCAGGAAAAGGATCATGAACCTCGCCAAAGGTTATTGGGGTTCACGCAGCAAGGTTTACACCGTTGCTAAAAACACAGTAGAAAAAGGTTTACAATACGCATACCGCGACCGTAAGACCAAAAAACGCGAGTTTAGGGCTTTATGGATCCAACGTATCAACGCAGGTGCACGCCAGCACGGTATTTCTTACTCTCAGTTAATGGGTAAGTTAGCCGCAAAAGAAATTGGTTTAAACCGTAAGGTATTAGCCGATTTAGCGATGAACAACCCTGACGCTTTTAAAGCTATCGTTGATGCTGTAAAATAATCAGCGCATAATTTATAAAAAAAGGCCTTCTGTTTATTCAGAAGGCCTTTTTTTGTTTATTACCCACATCATGTCATTTCGAACGAGCGATAGCGAGGAGAAATCTTGTTAGATTAGGCAAGTTGCAGGCTTTGCATCGGTCACACTATCTAACAAGATTTCTCACTATCGTTTCGAAATGACATTTGTTTTATGTTAATTATTACATCACCGAACTATCCGCTCTGGGTGTTTGCCTGCCATCAACCGGTTCAATGTGTGAGCGGAAACGGTTTGTGTTATCGTCCTGATTAATCTCTTCCGGTGCGCTTTCTTCAATAATGGTTTCTTCTATCACTACGGCCACCGGCTCGGCAAATTCATTATCGTTAGCCTGTGGTGCGGTATCTGAGGCTATGCCGCCATCAATATCCATATATTGTTTAAAGTTGCGCACATCGTTATCAACCATGTTTTTAAATACCGGGTTTAAGATGTGTGCGATACCGCCGCCAAAACCACCTGCAGGTGGGCGATAGCTGATCACTACATCTACCAGGGTGCCGTTACCATCAATGCTGTCCTGGAAGCGCACCTTACCGGCATTATCTATCAACGAATCGGGCATCGAACTCCAGCCAATGCTATAACCCGGTTCATCCTTTACAATTTCGGCATCCCAGCTTACTTTTGCGGCGCCCATAGGTAATTTCAACACCCAGTGCGAGCGTTTGTCATCAATTACTTCCACACTCTCCAGGTGTTTCATAAAAAGTGGAAGATTATCCAGCTTGCGCCAAAAGTCATAAACTTCCTGGCGTGGCTTATCTATATGGTATGATGAGCGGATGTTTACGTTCACCGGTTCTGTACTGTTACGGCCCATACGGGCGTAAAGGTCGCAATGGCCGGTTAAGCCGCGGTTTAGCAGGTAACCACCAGCCCCAAGTTTAATAATACTGCTGAATGGGCTTTTAAATAAGCCCTTAAAGCCCGATAATGCCAGCTTTATACCTGTGGCTATTGATATAGTGCGCTCGGCGGTTGACAAGTTTAAACTTGGTTCCTGGCTTT
Source organism: Mucilaginibacter lutimaris (assembly GCF_042676625.1). Taxonomy (NCBI): domain Bacteria; kingdom Pseudomonadati; phylum Bacteroidota; class Sphingobacteriia; order Sphingobacteriales; family Sphingobacteriaceae; genus Mucilaginibacter; species Mucilaginibacter lutimaris. Next base: position 1,744,424 of record NZ_JBHTIA010000003.1, on the reverse strand, counting down.
CGGCCGGGCCGCGGTATCTGTTTTGCAATGCTACTGTTGTCATAATAATGTGCGTTTGTACCTATTAAACACCTTAGGCTACAGCGGGTTTTCGTTAATTGAAAATATTTTAACCGATGATGATAATTGCTTTTGCTGTTTACATTTGTAATGTTACATTTGCACCGCTTTAGGTTCCTGCTTTGTATAAGATTCATTGCAGGATTAAAAGGGAATACAGTGTAAATCTGTAACTGTCCCGCAGCTGTAAGCTCCGTTAACCAATGTCCGTTCAAAAAATGTCACTGTGCCGAGTGTTTCGGGATGGGAAGGCAGGGCAAAGGGGAGCAAGTCAGAATACCTGCCTCAGCATTATATTATTCATAGCTTTCGGGGATTGAAGCTTGGATGTGAATGCTCTTCCTATACGGCAGTATTTCCATTCGTGTGTTTTCCTTTTTAAGGCTATGATGCATCAAACATCAGCATGAGGCACGTGTACTTATTTAAGAAGTTAATTTACAGCAAGGGCTTTCTCTTATTGATGTGCTTGTGTGCCCCACGTACTGTTTGTGCGCAGACCGATACCACAAAAAAGCTAAAGGAGGTAGCCGTAAAAGCTTTACCGATACCTCAAGTGCAAACGCTTACGCCTGCACAGCAAATCAGCCAAAAAGAATTTGCAAGGTACAGCGCTTTTAACGTAGCTGATGCGGTTAAAAATTTTTCGGGCGTTACGGTTAAAGATTATGGCGGCATCGGTGGATTAAAAACAGTTTCGGTAAGAGGTTTGGGCGCCAACCACACCGCCGTGATGTACGATGGTGTGCAAATAAACGACGCGCAAACCGGCCAGGTTGATTTTAGTAAACTTAACCTCAATAATGTTCAGCAACTTACTTTATACAATGGCCAGCCAGAGCAGATCTTACAACCTGCGCGTGCTTATATATCGGCAAGTGTCCTCAGCATTCAAACCATACGGCCACAATTAACGGCAGATAAGCCTTACCAATTGCAGCTTGGCGTAGAAGGAGGGAGCTTTGGCCTGATAAACCCATACTTGCAATGGCAGCAGCGGCTAAGCGATAACTGGCAGTTTATTGTAAATGCTTACACCGAAAATGCCAACGGCAGGTATAAATTTCATAAAAGCGGAGATGGACTGGATACAGTACGCACCCGCACCAATGCAGACATTGCAGCGCAGCAAATGGACGGCGCTTTGTATTGGACGAAAAGCGACAGCAACCGTTATAACCTCCACATCAATTATTACCATTCCCAACGTGGATTGCCGGGTGCAGTAGTTTTAAACAATGCCGCGCCCTCTCAAGACAGACTCTGGAACCGCGATCTGTTTATTCAAAGCGGCTATCAACGCGTTTGGAAAAGCGGTTTAAGTTTTTTGATAAATACCAAACTATCAGAGAATTATCTGAGGTATTTAAACCCAATTTTCTTAAATGCCCAGGGCCGTTTAGACCAGCAGTTTACACAGCGCGAATTTTATCAATCGGCCGCCCTTGCATGGCAAATAACACCTAACTGGCAGCTGTCTTACGCGGCAGACCTGGCTGTAAACCATCTTGATATCAATTTCAATTATCCTTATCCGCAGTTCGGTTATCCAACAAGGATGTCGTTACTGAACGTACTGGCGAGTAATTTAAATGTGGGCAGGTTTAAATTACAGGGCAGCCTGTTAAATACCAACATCACCGAAAATGTTAGAACAGGCCGGGCGGCACCGGCGCGCAACAACTTTGCGCCAACGTTAATAGCCTCGCTCCAACCTTTCAAAAGCGCTAACTTTAACGTCAGGGCTTTTTACAAGCGCATCTTTCGCAACCCTACATTTGATGACCTGTATTACGGAGGCATTGGTAACCCCAACTTAAAACCCGAATACACCAATCAGTACGATGCCGGTCTTACTTATAACAAGGCCCTTACCGGATTTTTAGAATATGTAACCGTTACTGCCGATGCCTACTATAATGATGTTACCAACAAAATAGTCTTTATCCCCAAGGACGCTTACAATGGTTCCATACAAAATTTTGGCAAGGTTGAAATGAAAGGGCTTGATATCGGGCTGAAAACGCAGGGTGCAATTGCGCCAGGTTATAAAGCATCACTATTTGTAAACTACAGCTACTTGCAGGCGCTAAATGTAACCGACGCTACGTCGTCGGTTTATTTAAACCAATTACCTTACACGCCCCGAAACACTTTATCTGTAAATGCCGGCGTAGATGCTGGCGCTTTGGGTATTTATTACAACATGGTTTACGCATCCGAAAGATACTATACCAACAACAATTTACCTGCCGACCGGATTCCCGGCTATGCTATTAGCGACGCGTCTGTTACATACCATAAAAAATTGAACAACAAATTATTACAAACATCAATAGAAGTAAATAACCTTTTTAATAAAAGCTATTTTTTCGTGCAGAGCTATCCCATGCCGGGCCGCTCGGTGCGCTTATCCTTTCAAATAACTATTTAACATAACATCAATATGAGATCATTCAAACTTAAAAATCTGATCGTTTTATGCGCTGCATTAGCAACGCTATCCGCCTGTAAAAAAGACCGCATCCCGGTTACGCCAGATAAGCCAGCTGCAGAGCGTGCAGGTGTGTATATTTTAAATCAGGGAAACTTTGGGGCTAACAATAGCACTTTGTCGTTTTATAATTACACCACTAAACAGCTCACAGCCGATTTTTTTGGGGCCGCAAACCCCGATAAAAAAATAGGAGATACCGGTAACGACGTGGGGATTTACGGTTCCAAAATGTACATCATTGTAAACAACTCGGGCACCATTAAAGTGGTGAACGCTAAAACAGGGGTATTTGTTAAAGAGATAGCGCTGAACCAATGCCGTAATGTGGTTTTCTATAAAAGCAACGCGTTTGTAACATCATATGATAACAAGGTGGCGGTTATAGACACCACATCGCTCACCATTACCAAAAGCATCGCCGTTGGCCGCAACCCCGAGCAAATGGTGGTATCAAACAACAAACTTTATGTTGCCAACTCCGGCGGTTTAAGTTTCGGTAACCCGGATAAAACAGTGTCTGTGATCGACCTGACATCTTTAACCGAAACCAAAAAGATAGACGTAATTGCAGACCCTGTATCAATGACAGCTGATAACTATGGAAATATTTATGTGTTATCGTTAGGTAATTTTGATGATATAGCTCCCGGCTTAACCATCATTGATAACAATACCGACGCGGTAAAATCAAAACCTGCGGTTGCCCTTGGTTACAACATTCCAATTATTGCACTGGGTGATTTCGTTTACTACCCAACTGCCGACAATAAAATTGCCGTTTATAACGCCAAAACCCAAAAGGCCGAGAAAGATAATTTTATAACCGATGGTACAACTTTTCTTAGTGCGTTCGCGCTTGCGGCAGATGAGACTACCGGCGAAATATTTGTTACCGATGCTAAAGATTTTAACTCGAATGGCACCCTAACCGCTTTTGATAAAAACGGCAAGAAGGAATATACGCTAACTACCGGCATTAGCCCGGGTAAGGTGATTCTGGTGAATAAATAGCATTTTAGATTGTACCGTATTATCAATAAATTTGCATAAGATAATTTAAATATGTCGATACAAAATACAAATACCCGTACAACTGTACTTATCCTGATGGTGGTTGCGGCCATTGCCATGCGCATTGTAAATACGCAGGTGCCTGCCTTAAGTAATTTTACCCCGGTTGGCGCTGTGGCCATATTTGGCGGAGCCTATTTTACCGATAAATGGAAAGCCTACCTGGTGCCATTACTACTGCTTTTAATAAGCGATGTTGCGGTTAACTATATGTATGCAGGTAAGTTTACGTTTTACAGTAGCTCGTTATATATGTATGGCTGTTTTATGCTGATGACGTTTGTTGGTACCTTTATCAAGAAGGTAACGGTATTAAACGTTGCGGCTGCATCAATAGTAGCTGTATTGATACACTGGCTGGTAATGGACCTGCCCTTCGTTTATGGCATAGCAAACACCTGGGCAAATTACGGTACGCTACTGGTAAAAGCCATTTACCCGTTTGAAACTAACATGTTAATTGCCGACGCCATTTACGGCGCCATCCTTTTTGGTGGTTTCGAACTGGCGAAAAGCAAATACACCGCCCTGCAAGGCAAAAAGCAACTGGCTTTGTAAGGCAATGATAATTTACAAAAAAGCGGTTGGCCAAAGGTTAACCGCTTTTTTTATGGGGTGTGAACTTGGATTTGAAGAATTTCGGAATTCACAGAATAACCACAAATAAATATTCGATAAATTCATTGATTTCATAAATTCGAGTTCAGACACTTCTTCAATCACTAAATCAATAACTCATTAAATCAATAATTAATTTGAAAAGAGTAGTAGTACTCACAGGCGCCGGGATAAGCGCCGAGAGCGGCTTAAAAACATTTAGAGACAGCGATGGGCTGTGGGAGGGATATAATATTGAGGATGTGGCCACGCCCGAAGCATGGGAGCGCGATCCGGCATTAGTACAGGATTTTTATAATCAGCGCCGCAAATCGGTTTTAGCGGCTGAGCCAAACGCCGCGCACTTTGCTTTGGCAAAGCTTGAGGAAAGATATGATGTAATCATCATTACCCAAAATATAGACGACCTACACGAACGCGCGGGTTCAACTAAAGTGGTGCATCTGCATGGCATCATCACACGATCGCAAAGCAGCGTTAAGGCAAGCCTTACTTACCCGATAGATGGGTGGGAACTAAAGATGGGGGAGACGTGCGAATTAGGTTCGCAACTACGGGCGCATGTGGTTTGGTTTGGTGAGGCCGTACCGATGATAGAAACCGCCGCGCAGATCTGCTCGCAAGCTGATGTGTTTATCCTTGTCGGCACCTCGCTCGCGGTGTACCCGGCGGCCGGTTTGATCAACTATGTGCCGCGCGATGTTACCAAATATATCATCGACCCCAATTTACCAACGGTAGGCAATAAACGCGTTATAGAAATGCCTTATAAAGCTACGATAGGGGTACCAATGCTGGTAGACGAACTCATGGGAAACAACAAATAACAAGGCTGCGATTGCAGTCTTGTGTTTAAAATCGTATCCCGTGATAAAGGTATACAATTACCTAATTTGGTATTAAATTTAGCCAAATTAAATTTCGTGAGGATAATTTATAATTCATAAATTACTTACATTCAATATTTTATATACCTTATTTACACGTTTATTGTGAAGCGATAAACGTTTAAATTTTTCGAAAATTCAATTTATACTTAAAAGCGTGCCAAATATAATTTTGTACAATGAACTATAAATACATAAGTAGCTATTTTACAAGAATTTATATAGTTTATATTCGCTAATAGTTGTACCTGTAATAGGCATCTTTGTAGTCCTTTCCCATTTCAATAAAACGAGCAGAAACGGTTTTCAAAAAGTCTTCATCAAGCAATTCAAAAACGCTGTTTACACCTTCCGTCAGATCCATTTCGGGAATCTTATAGGTTTGTTCAAGGGTGCCTTGTTCAATCTTCACAATAAACTTTTGGTTCATGCTCAGGATAGATATTTTAAAATCGGGGTGGGGTAATTCTGCAATGATCCTCATGGTGTAAATTATTATTTTAAGAGCCCGTTCAACGGGTCTTTCCCGTTAATGGTTCCCGTTTTTTCAATAATGCGGAAACGGGCAAACAGTTCTTCGCTGTACCAGCCTTCGCTGCGTGTTTTTTTGATAACCTCTGCGTGTTGTTTACTGCCGTAAGCAAAAGCCTTCATGTGTTCCATACTTTCCCAAACTGAGAATGTGGCCTGCCGGTAAACAGGTGCTTCGCCAACGCCAAAGGATGTGATATATCCCGGCGCATCAAGCATCAGGTTAGCTACCTCATTCACATGCGACCAAAAGTTTTTTAATCTGCTCATTTTAATGGTAGCCCTGGTAAGTACAGCCATAGGGCCGTCGTCAATCTTACCATCGGCTTTTCCGAATGGTTCTTTACCATCCCACTTACCGTGGCTTTGTACAGGTATGCATAACATTGTCCAGTTTTCGGTACCCAAGGCTCGCCACCATTTGCTTACAAAGGATTTTTTGGCGAAAAGCTCGTAATCTTCGCGATCATCCCATACGGCCAGCAATCCCCATTGCTGCCAGTCAGGTTGCAGGTCGAAAGTGCCGTTGCGCCCACTGCCTAATAACTTCCAAAAGCTGCAACCGTTTTGCAGCATCATAGGCAGGCGGTGTACAGCCATGGCCAGCAGGGCAAATGGTATAAAAGCTTTGCGGTAACGTATTATGGTGAGGCTAACGATCATGTTGCTGCGAAAATAAAATATTAAATATGAGATTTGGCTTATTTACTTTCAACACAGGCATATTACATTTGCTTTATGGCAGAGGACTTACAAATCACAACATCAACAAGTAAAGAGGAACAATACAGATCGCTTATCCCGCAGATAGCGGCCTTGCTTGACGGCGAGACAGACCTGGTAGCAAACCTGGCTAATGTAGCAGCAGCCTTAAAAGAACAGTTTAAATGGTTCTGGGTAGGTTTTTATCTGGTTAAGCAGGATGAACTGGTTTTAGGCCCGTTTCAGGGGCCGGTAGCCTGCACGCGCATTGCTAAAGGCAGGGGAGTATGCGGTACATCTTGGGCTAAGGCCGAAACGCTGATAGTGCCCGATGTAGAAGAGTTTCCTGGTCATATTGCCTGTAGCTCACTATCTCGTTCAGAAATTGTATTGCCTTTGTTCTCGCGTGGCGAAGTTATAGGTGTGCTGGATGTGGATAGTGCTGAGCTGAATGAGTTTGATGAAACAGATGCCAGATATTTAAACGAGGTGATCGGCTTAGTTAAATTCAATGCATAAGGTTTATTTAATATCCGGCCTCGGTGCCGACCGCCGTTTATTTACAAAAATCAAATTCCCTGCCGGTTACGAAATAATATCCACAGATTGGTTATTACCTACACCCGCAGATACTTTAACAACTTACGCGCAACGCATTATTGATCAATATGATATAGGCGTTAATTCAATTGTAATTGGCGTATCCCTGGGCGGGATGATCTCTGTTGAGATCGCTAAGCTGGTTAAGCTTAACAAGGTGATATTGATATCGAGCATCAAGACAGATAGCGAAGCCCCGTGGTATTTTAAAGTGTTCAGGAACATGCCTGTTTACAAAGCTATACCCGGCAAATTCATGACGCGCCTTGGTTTCCTGGCAAGGGCTATGTTTGGCAGCATGCAACCCGACGATATGGCCATATTTAAAAGCATGCTGCGTAACTCATCGCCGGTATTTATAAAATGGGCCATGCAGGCGTTGCTGTACTGGCGAAATGATGTGCAGGTACCAAACCTCTATCACATAATTGGTGATAACGATCTTGTTTTTCCTTATCAAAACATTAAAAACCCTACAACGGTTATAAAAGGCGGTACGCACATTATGGTGTTTGACAGGGCCGATGAGGTAAACGCTTTGTTAGCCAATATTCTTAAATAGGCGATGTTCCACATTAGTGTTTTTACCTGTGAAGAAATCACTAATTCACTAATTATTTAGATGAAATTACCCGAAAGTTATTACCATAACCCCGATGTTGTTGCCCTTAGCCGCGACCTGATAGGTAAATACCTGTTCACCAATATTGATGGTGAGCTTACCGGCGGATACATTGTTGAAACAGAAGCCTATGCTGGCGTTAATGATAAAGCGGCCCATTCTTACGGCGGCAAAGTTACACCCCGTACCCAAACCATGTATATGCAGGGCGGGATATCATATGTATACCTTTGTTACGGTATTCACGAGATGTTTAACGTTGTGGTATCAGGAGAGGGACACCCGCACGCTATTTTAATAAGGGCTGTACACCCCACTGACGGATTGGATGTGATGATGTTACGGCGCAATATGGAAATAGTAAAGCCCAACATCACAAAGGGTCCCGGCTCGGTTGCTAAAGCGCTGGGCATTTCCCGCAAGATAAACGCCATGACTTTACAAAGTGATGTGATATGGATTGAAGACCGGGGGTTAACATTTTCAAATGAAGAAGTGGCCGCGGGACCGCGTATAGGCGTTGATTACGCGGGAAATGATGCCTTGCTGCCTTATCGTTTTTATGTAAAAGGAAATATTTATGTGAGCAAGCCCAACAAATAATTTCTTTGTTGGTTTAATGCTCATATTAACTTAACAATAAAGACATAAGATGAGCAGCGATTGGTCAAAGACAGAAAGCCTGAAATACTTACAGGATAAAGTGAACGAGGTAAGAACAGCAATGCTTACCACATATAACGAAGAAAAGGGTTTTAACAGCAGGCCAATGGGCACTGCCGATATTGACGAAGAAGGAAATATATGGTTCTTCACCAATGAATACTCGCCAAAGGCCAGCGAGATCTCGGTAGAAAATACCGTTTCGTTAACCTATTCTGATGTTAAAAACCACACCTACCTAAGCATTGTAGCCGAAGCATCATTGGTTGATGATAAAGCGAAAATGAAAGAATTATGGAACCCATTCATCAAGGCATTCTTCCCCGAAGGATTGGACGATCCAAAACTTACCCTTTTAAAAGTTGTACCTACCGATGCTGAATACTGGGATAGCAGCAGCAGCAGTATGGTTGTATTATTTAACATGCTTAAAGCAAGCCTGACCGGCAAACAGTACGACGAAGGTAAACACGGCAAGATAGATCTGTAATTACCCTGCGAAGCCAAAGCTTGTTACTTCTCCGGCAACAAGGTTTGGCTTTTCATTTTTATTGCATTCAACTGGCTTTAAGCCTTCTAATTTCAATACTTCAATCATGCCTTCGGCAACAGATATGATCTCTTCATACTTTGGCAGGGTAAAGTTATAAGTTAGCATCCAGCCAATTACCCCATCCTTCATCATATACTCCTGATTAAGCAAACCTTTTAACTTAAACTTGTGCCGTATCCTTATTTCGGTTATGCGATCCTTGGTAAGGTTAGATGCTGCGCTATCGAAGAGTACATTTATCGCGATAGCAGAAACTCCGTTTGGCCAGGTATAATTAACTATAACAGTATATCGGTTTACAACACCCACCAGAACATCGTCATGTTGTTTGAAGCCGGCCATAAACAGGTCTGTAAATGGCTTTTTGTTAAACAGCTTACCCCGTGTTTTGGGCCCCCACCTGGTATCTTTAAAATAGAATAGCGTGCCTGCTATAAGGCTTACGGCAAATGCCGTAACTAATGCTATTAATAAATTTTTAGCAAAACTATTATCCGATTTGGTGAGCAGCTCTTTTATTAGCGCGCCAACAAAAAAGCCGGCAAACGTTGCCAGATAATATTTTTTAATAAATCTTAACATTTGTAATTTTTAATGCTAAAATAACCATCTGTAAGCTTATAATGAAACGATGTTGAAATTACAATAAAACAGATAAGGCAGCTTTTTTGTAATATTGGCTGATGATCTATCATGACACTTTAGAATTTGCGCATCAGCTTGATGAGCAGGATGCTTTAAAAGCCTTTCGCGATGACTTTTTAATACCAAAACATAACGGCGAACCCGCCATATATCTTTGCGGCAATTCTTTAGGGCTTCAGCCTAAGTCGGCCAAAAACTACATACAAGAGCAGTTAAATGCGTGGGAAGATAACGCGGTAGAAGGCTGGTTTATTGGAAATGAGCCATGGCTCAAATATCACAGATTGCTGCTTGGCCCGTTATCAAATATTTTGGGCGCAAAAGAAACCGAGATAACGGTCATGAATTCGCTTACAGTAAATCTTCATTTACTGATGGTAAGTTTTTATAAACCAACAGGTAACAGATTTAAGATCTTGATGGAAGCAGGCGCTTTCCCCTCAGATCAATACGCTATGGAAAGCCAGGTGCGCTTTCATGGCTTTGATCCTAAAGAAGCTATAATTGAAGTTGCCCCACGCCCCGGGGAAACGACCTTACCTACCGAAGATATTTTGAAACAGATAGCTGATAATGCCAATGAACTCGCCCTGGTAATGTTCAGCGGGATAAACTACTATACAGGCCAGTTCTTTGATCTGGAAGCTATAAGCAAAGCCGGGCATGAAGCCGGCGCTATTGTTGGGTTCGACCTTGCGCATGCCGCCGGTAACGTGCCACTGAAATTACATGACTGGCAGGCCGATTTTGCCTGCTGGTGCTCATACAAATACATGAACTCGGGCCCTGGTGGTATCAGCGGTATCTTTGTGCACGAAAAGCATTTTAATGATACTTCACTAAACCGTTTCGCGGGATGGTGGGGCTACAGAAAAGATAAACAGTTTTTAATGGCACCGGGTTTTGAGGCCGAGATCGGGGCGGAGGGTTGGAATGTTAGCACCAGCCCCATTATTTTGATGGCCCTGCATCGCGCATCACTTAATATTTTTGAAAAAGCTGGAGGACTACAGTCTCTCCGCGCAAAAAGCGAAATGCTCACCGGTTACCTTGAATATATTATAGGCCGGGTAAATGATAAATATGGTGAAGATGTGTACCAGATCATCACACCAACAGAAAAAAACCAGCGGGGTTGCCAGCTATCCGTAGTTTGTAAACGCGACGCCAGGACTATTTTTAATTACCTGGCCCAAAATGGCGTAATTGGCGATTGGCGCGAACCGGATGTTATCCGTTTGAGCCCTGTGCCGCTTTATAATTCTTATATCGACGTATACAAAGCCGCCCAAACACTTTTTAAAGCCCTTGGCGCTGTTAAATAATATAAAATGATACACTATAACCCCAAGAGCTGGTTCGCGCTTATATTCAGGTTTAATAAGGCTGATACACTGCGTGAGTTGTTTCCGTTAATGCTGTCTGTTAGTATTTACGCCGGCGCGGTTACATTTTTGCTGATGGATGTATTTAAGCTGGAAGAAACCAGCATTCTGCGTAAGGTTATATACGTTCATCAAACTATTGGTTTCGTGTTCTCGTTGTTACTGGCGTTCCGTATCAATTCCGCTTATGACAGATGGTGGGAAGGCCGTAAAATATGGGGAAGCCTTACCAATAACAGCCGCAACCTTGCCATAAAGCTTAAGCACCTTGTTAGTGATGAGGACGCCGCTTTTTTCAATTACGCTATACCGCTTTACGCTCGCTCGCTCCGTGACCATCTGCGGGATGAATATGAACCCGGCGACCAGGCTATATTACCTACGAATGGCGATAAACATGTACCTAACCAAATTGCATCCGCCATTATTAAGCAGGTTTACCGTTTAAATAAAGAAGGGCAGATAAACCCGGAGCAATTGGTGAGCATAACCGCCGAAATTACTTCATTTACAGATTTTTGTGGTGGTTGCGAGCGTATCCGTAAAACGCCGATACCATTTTCGTACAGTGTATTTATCAAAAAATTCATCTTTACTTATATCATAACGCTGCCCTTTACCTGGGCATTCGATCTTAAATACTTCATCATGCCTATCATCGGTTTTATACTGTTTGTTTTTGCCAGCATCGAACTGATAGCCGAAGAGATAGAAGATCCTTTTGGTTACGATGCCAACGACCTGCCGTTAGATAACATCTGCGAGAACATCGAAAAGCATGTAGGGGAGATATTTGCAGCTTAGCACATTATGCTTAAGATAGCTTTCGACCCGATATATGCGCACCCATTGCCACCGGGGCACCGTTTTCCGATGCTTAAGTACGAACTGATACCCGGCCAGTTGATGCACGAAGGTATTATCACACAGGCAAATCTGTTTTCGCCAAAAGCTGCAAATGAAAAAACCATCCTGTTAACCCACGATAAAGGTTACTGGCAACAACTGCGCGATCTTACTTTGCCACCAAAAGAACAGCGCCGCATCGGTTTCCCATTATCCGCCCAACTAATAGAACGTGAGGTAAGGATAGCTCAGGGTACTATTGATGGTTGCCATTACGCTTTTAAATACGGCGTAGCATTTAATGTAGCCGGTGGCACGCATCATGCCGGCACTAACTGGGGCGAGGGCTTTTGTATGCTTAACGACCAGGCAATAGCAGCTAACTATTTATTAAATAACAAGTTAGCCACTCGTATCTTAATAGTTGATTTAGATGTGCATCAGGGTAACGGCACCGCCCAGATCTTTGAGAATGAACCGCGGGTCTTCACCTTCTCGATGCATGGGGATAAGAATTTCCCGTTCAGGAAAGAACGATCTGACCTTGACATCCCGCTGAATGATGGCATAGAGGATGAAGCCTATTTAAAGCTCTTATATGATACTTTACCGGGATTGATAGATTGCCATAAACCCGATTTTATATTTTACCTGGCAGGGGTAGACGTTTTAGATTCGGATAAACTGGGTAAACTCGCCTTATCTAAAGAGGCCTGCAAAGAACGAGACCGTTTTGTATTTGAACAATGCAAAGCCCGCGGCATCCCGGTGCAGGTAAGCATGGGTGGTGGTTACTCGCCGCAAATTAAAGATATTGTAGAAGCACATTGCAATACCTACAGGGTGGCAAATGATCTGTACTTTTAAAGATCGTTAACAACCATAAGGTTGTTGCTTTTACTGATCTTTTGAAACCGTAGAAATAACATCAATGATGCCGACGCCAACCCGGCTACCAGGCCAAACCAAACACCTACTACCCCTATGCCAAGTACAATCCCCAGCAGGTAACCTACCGGCAAACCAATAACCCAATACGATAGAAAAGTTAATACCGTTGGTATCTTAACATCGCCCATTCCGCGCAATATTCCCAGCCCCACAACTTGGGTACCGTCAAATAGTTGGAAAAACGCTGCAACTATAAGTAGCTGTTCTGCAATATGTATAACGCTTTTATCTGATGTGTACATCCATGGTAATACCTGGTTTAGCAGGGTAAATATGATGGCCGTGCAGCACATAAATACAATTACAATGTGGTAGTTTGATATTGCTGATAACCTGAGTTTATAATGATCGCCGGAGCCAAAATAATTGCCGGACCGAATAGCCGATGCCGACGAAATGCCGGCAGCCATCATATAGGTCATGCTTGCCAGGTTAAGTGCAATCTGGTGGGCCGCCTGCGGAACCGAACCAATGGTGCCGATAATGATAGATGCCCCGCCAAACGCGCTTACCTCGAATGTGGATTGCATGGCTACCGGCATGCCTATTTTCAAAAGTTGTTTTATCCTGCTTTTATCAATATTCTTAAAAGCAAAATCAGACAGGTAACTTTTAAAGTTTGGCGACCTGAAAACATAAAAACACATGGCGGCAGCCATTAAAAAGCGATCGATAAGGGTACTGTACCCAACCCCCCTTATACCCATAGGGGGGATACCGAACATGCCTTTTACTAAAACTATCCCAACTAAAATATTAATTACGTTACCTACAATGGTAATGTACATGGCCTGCCGGGTAAAGCCCAAGCCTTCGGCAAATTGTTTAAAGGTATTAAACACCATTAAAGGCATTAATGATGATAACAGCAATATTAAAAACGGTTTTGCCTGTAAAACAACATCCGGTGATTGGTGAAGCCTCCCGATGAAAAACTCTACACCCACATAAAATATGAAGAATAGTACAACTCCTGTTACAACATTCAGCACCAAACTATTGCTCAACAATCTGCCGCATTCGCTATAATTTTTGCGGCCGTTATGTTGTGCAATAAGCGGTGTAATACCGTAGCTAATGCCCAATGCCATTACAAACGGTACGATAAATAAGCTGATAGATAACGAAACCGCCGCAAGGGCAATAGTGCCTGCAAATTGCCCAATAATTATAGTATCTGAAAAATGCACCAGTGTATGGCCTATTTGCGATAATACAATAGGTATAGCAAGCTTTAAGCTATCGCGATAGAAAAATTGATATTTTTGATAGAGGGCTTTCATTTATTTGCGGGGGAGCAAAAGTAACGAATAGCCCCGTAAATCAGGAGGCTGTGTAAAACTCTTCTTTTTCGGTGGTATGTACACGCAATATGCCACTTAAAACCAGATCGACCAGTATGCGTTGCGCACGCCTGCGGCCTATGTTTAGCAAACTACAAAACTCTTTAACGGTGATACGCTCTTCTTTGTCCAAGTGTTCTAAAAGGGCTTTTTCTTTTGATGAGTATTCAATGAGTACGCCTTTATCATCCGCAGATCGTTTAAGCACATCAACTACCACTTTGCTGGCCAGCACGCTTTTATCTTTTACGCGTATGTACACCCACCATTTACCATCCTCGGCAAGCGAGTAATGGGGCTTTTCGGTACTTTCAGGAATATTCACCACAAGTACCAATTTGCCGTCAAAATAAACCTCCTCAAACTCGGGCTCTAAAGCGGGACGGGCAAAGAAATGAGCAGCTTTTGTAATCATGTACCGTTCTTCATCCTCGGCTTTAACACCTTTTATAGTACCATCGTCAAGTACGCCAATAAGCAGCCTGCCGCCTACATTATTAGCGAATGATACCATTGTTTTGGCAATTTTTTCGCAGCTGGTGATGGTTTTCTTAAAATCAAGTGATACGCCTTCGCCCTCAAAAATCTGTCGCTTTAAATTCATTTTAAATCCTCTTAATCTGGTATATAAGGCGTGAAAACCTGCATCCATCGTTCGGCAAAAGTAATTGGCGTAAACCCAAATTGCTTATAAAGCCCGTGGGCGTCCAGCGTAGCTAACGACCATCGGCGCAATCCCTGCAAATCGGGATGGGCCATAATGGTTTGCACCAGCCATTTAGATAACCCAAGCCCGCGGTGCGCCCGCAGTATAAATACATCGCACAGGTAACCGAATGTCGCCATATCACTCACTACACGCGCAAAACCGGCTTGCCGGCCATCTTTATATATGCCAAAACATAAGGAATGCGCTATGGCTTTCTTTAACTTATCCGGCGGTATCCCTTTTGCCCAATACGATTCCCCGTCAAGATAGTTAAATATCGCGTCAAAATCCAGTAAAGTTCTATCGGTTGAGATCTGATAGCCTTTTTTAATAAAGGCCTCGTCGTTCATAAATGTGGCCATTTAATTAATATTGGCTGGTGTAAAATTAAGGTCGCGTATATAAACCTCGTTCATAACGTGCGCGCAAACTTCGTTATTAGTGTTATAAATTGCTATCGGGAAAACGTTTTCGTACTTCCCGGTTGTATTTAACGCTTTCAAAGCCATCTCAATATCACTATCGGTTAATTTGATATAAAACGATAAAGAGGAGTGGGCCGGCTTTAAAAAATCTATCCTTGATGATTTTGACCAGATCTTAAGTTTATTGCCATGTGTGTTAAGGACCCTGTCGAACAAAACAGGGTAAAAGGGATCGGCGGCAGCAAAAATTGTTCCCCCAAATATCGACCCGTTATAATTTTTGTTGAATAAACTCTTGAAAACCTTTACGTTAACACCTCTGAAACCCTTATCAAAACCAACAACCCAGATCCGCTGGAATAAGAGAGGAGGGTAGAGGCACATGATCCATTTTAAGGCGCGTTCTGATACAGTCATCACCGTTAAATATCAGAAAAATATGGTTCAGAACGCTTAGTTTATGGCAATTGTTGATTTAATTTGACATTATTTACCTTAAAGCATATAACTTGGAACAGCCTTTGCACAGTTAATAAAAGTTTATTTAAACAAACCTGCTTGTTAGGAGTTTTATAAACTGACGAACATTTTAATCACTTACTTTAACATTATATCCATTATGAAAAAGCAAATTTTAAGTTTCGCCTTAGTCGCGACAATGATCGGTTCGATAGCGGCAGGCTGTAGCTCAGAGAAAAAAACAGGCGGCAGCGATAGCACTCAAACCGATTCTGCAGCTGCTGTAGCACCTGCATCAACTACAGATACTGCTGCAAAAGCAGATACTACCGTAAAAGATACTACTAAGAAACCTATGTAACAGGTTCTTGATATCTCACAACAAAGCCCGGACAAATTGCCCGGGCTTTGTTGTTTATAAGATATAGTTTTAAAACGCTGATTTGATAACGCCGCCATCTGCACGCAAGGTGGCCCCGTTTGTTGCTGCTGAAAGCGGACTGGCTATGTAAGTAACCATACTGGCAATTTCTGCAGGTTCAATAAAACGTTTAATTAATGATGTACCGCGCATATGGGTAAAAAATTCGGTCTCAATTTCGTCGCTGGTTTTGCCCTGATCGTTGGCAAGGGCCTTAACGAAATCGCCAACACCTTCAGACATGGTTGGGCCGGGTAATACGGTGTTGACAGTAACGTTAGTATGCTTGGTTAGCTCGGCTAATCCGCGTGCAACAGCTATTTGCGCGGTTTTGGTAGTACCGTAATGGATCATTTCCTCGGGTATTTGTAAGCCCGATTCGCTTGAAATGAATATAATTCGGCCCCAGTTTTTAGCCAGCATCTTATCAAAATATGCCCGTGATAAACGCACGCCGCTTAAAACGTTCACTTCAAAAAATCTTAACCAATCTTCATCAGTGATGTTTTTAAATTCTTTTGGTTCAAAAATGCCCACGTTATTTACAAGGATATCAACCTCGGGTAACTGCGAAATTAAATTTTCTATTTGCTGCTTGTCGCTAAAATCCGCTGCAATGCCTTTGATGTTTTGGTTGCCGGTTTCTGCTTTTAACTTTTCTGCAACGTCATCAACTTTGGCTTGATCGCGGCCGTTAATATAAACCGTAGCGCCTTCGGCTGCCAATGACTTAGCAATTGCATAACCAATGCCGGCGGTTGAGCCTGTTACCAATGCTATTTTGTTTTTTAGTTGTAAGTCCATAGTTTTTGTGATTGCTTATACAAGTTTAGATATTTATCGTAACGGAATCTACGTCAGCAATACAAATATGTTATGAGAGTGACATATAACGTTTGATGTGGGATTTAACTGATAAATAAGAACTTATTCACACTCTAATATTTGTTACATAATTAACATTATGTTAAGTAATTAAATATAATAATAGCCCGTGTATTGCACGGGATATTATTATTGGCCTCCTCTATGAGGAATTATTTTTTCTGTAAAGCGTTTATCTGCGCGGTAACTTTAGCTGCATTAGCACTATCTTTTTTACCCTGGTAATATGTACGAAGGTTATTCAAAGCATCGTATGATGTTGGCTGCAATTCAACAGCTTTTAACAAATATGGTTTAGCAAGGTCAAACTGCGCGTTTGCTTTTAGCATAGCTGCATCATAAGCTTTTTGTTGGTTGGTTGGTAATTTATTTGCGGCATTATATATTTCTATCGCAGGCGATATAATAATGTAACCCATGTTTAGATTAGCCTCAAAATAATTAGGATCTATTTCCAGCGCCTTTTTATACATTTCTGTTGCCTTAGCAAAATTTTGATCTCTTGTAGCTTGTAAACCTGCTTTGCTTGCAGCCGGTGCCTTCGCGATTTTTTGCCCGGCAGCATCACCTAAGTTTGAATATACCAAGCCTGCATAATAGTAAAGGCTTTTGTTTTTAGGGTCATTAGCCTGGGCGCTCAAAATTTTATCAAGCACTTCTTTTTGTTTGCCTTGTTGCAGGCTTATCTCAATTTCGGTCCTTCTTAACGCAGCGTTATTTGGATATTTAGCCAAGCCTTCGCCAATAGCTTTTATAGCACCGGTAGTATCCTTATTATCCAAGTAAATACCAACAAGGTCGCTGTAAGCGTTTTCTGCTTTAGAGTATTTTGTGGTAACCAACTTGCTGTAATTGGTGATTGCAGCAGGATAGTTTTTAGAGTTTAACGCGGCTAAACCTGTATATAGTATAGCGTTAGTATCCTCTGGCATTACTGTGCGGAAAAAATCAAACGACTTGTAAGCCAGGTCATATTTACCGCTTTCATATTCTTTTACACCCTTATTCAACTGATAGCGGGCTAACACGATGTTGGCGTTATCTATTAGTTTTTTGTTTTCGCCCTTTGAATCCAATTCTTTGGCTTTAGCATTGGCTTCAGCAGCGGTGGTAAACAATGGTAACGAGGTTGTAGCTACCGAATCTAATTCGGCAAGTGTAGCGTAAACGTTAGCTTTTACAGCAAACATTTGCGGCATAGTAGCGGCTTTTTCGTTGGCAGCGGCTTTATCTATAGACTCTTTTGCTTTTTTTAAACTTGGGATAGCCAATATTGGTTGTGACCTTAAGCTTTCAAATTTTTCGTATTCGGATTGCGCGTTGTTGATGTCGCTTTTTTGAGCAAAGGTTGTTGCGGTAACGAGGCTCAAAAGGCCAAGAATTAGAAATTTAATTTTCATTCTACAGTGTTTTAAATTGGTAATGTTTAATTACAGCCGTTACTGATCAGCCATAAAATATAGTGTATTAGTTTAATTGTTCTAACCGGTTGTTAATCCTATCCAACTGGGTCTGATTCCCGGTTTTGGTATAGGCTAACTGCAATAGTTCAAGGCAATTTTTATCCTTCGGTAACATTTCGTTGGCTTTTTCAAGCCACAATATAGCACTTGTTATATTTTTATCATCATTATTACCCTTAAGTGTGCTTTTCTTAAAGTAAAGTAAACCTAAATTAAACACCGGCTCGTAAGAAACACTATTTAATTCGATAGCACGCAGGTATAAAGACTCTGCCTTATCGTATTGGTTTAAATTATCGTAGCAATTTGCGGCTACAAAAGTTATTTCGGGGTTATTGGGGTTGTTATCAATTAAAGACGGTATCAAAGGCTCTAACGCTTTATACTCGCGTTTGTTATTGTAGATGTTTGCCTCGTCCTGTAACAACTGTTTGTTTTGTGGTAACAGCCTTCTCCCCTTTTTTACAATTTGTAAAGCTTTTGCCGTGTCGCCTAATGATTTGTAAATGGTTGAAGCGGTTGCCAGGTATTCTAGTTTTGTGCTATCTGTG
The DNA here is from genome assembly GCF_042676625.1 of Mucilaginibacter lutimaris. NCBI lineage: Bacteria > Pseudomonadati > Bacteroidota > Sphingobacteriia > Sphingobacteriales > Sphingobacteriaceae > Mucilaginibacter > Mucilaginibacter lutimaris. Next base: position 1,725,537 of record NZ_JBHTIA010000003.1, on the reverse strand, counting down.
CTTATAAGGTTCGAGTAGTATTTGGCAGCATCCTGTAAATTGCCAAGCTTGTTGCTGGCGTATGCTATATACGCGTTTACCTGCTTATAGCCCGGAGCATATTTTTTTGCGCTTTGGAAACAGCCTACAGCGTTCTTAAAATCGCCGTTACGGGTTAACGTAAAACCTTTACGGATATAGGCATTTGCCAGGCATCGCTTAGCATAATCAAGTTCGGCCTGGTATTTATATATCCTGCTCTTTTCCTGAAACTTATCAAGTAATTCGGCAGTTTGTGGCAGGAATGTTTCGGGCTGATTTAATTTGTTAAGCGAATCGGTATATAGAATGCTTGAGTTTACAATTATACGGTAAACATTCTTTTCCAGGTCCGCAGAGTCCTTTTTTGTTACCACCAAACTGTCCGCAGATTTTTTGGCATTGGCTAAAAATTTAAGATCTCCCTTTTGCTTATAAAAAGCAAGGTTGTTTACTACAACCTTTAACGCTTCGGACTGGCCAAAGGCAAAAGATGTAGTAAACAACGCCAAAATCAATAACCTGATCTTTTTGCTTTGCATTTATTATTCGGTTTTGTCATCATCGGCAGGCTCATCGTCTGCTTCAGCTGTGTCAATATCGGTGTCTGATTTAATCGGCGCATCCGGGGTTTCCGAAAGTATATCAGCATCAGTTTCATCAGCAATGGCTTTATCTTCAGCCGCTTCTGCTAAAACTGCTTCTTCCAGTTCTTCATCCTCTTCGTGCTCAACTTTAGCTACCGATGCTATCTCGTCGTTACCTTTCAGGGTAATTAACTTAACCCCTTGTGTGGCGCGGCCCATTGTACGTAATTCGCTTATGGCCATACGTATAATAATGCCCGACTTGTTGATGATCATCAGATCTTCTTTATCAGTAACACCTTTTATAGCAACAAGGTTTCCGGTTTTTTCAGTTATGTTAAGGGTTTTTACACCTTTACCACCACGGTTTGTAACACGATAATCCTCAATATCAGTACGTTTACCATATCCTTTTTCAGATACAACCAGTACGGTTGTTTCCTTATCGTCTATAGCTATCATGCCAATAACTTCGTCTTTATCGCTATCTAAGCTAATACCGCGTACACCTGTAGCCGTACGGCCCATTGGCCTAACGGTGCTTTCGTTAAAGCGTATTGCACGGCCCGACTGAAGCGCCATTACTATTTCGCTGCTGCCTGTTGTTAAAGTTGCTTCAAGTAACGAATCGCCCTCGTTGATGTTGATGGCGTTGATACCATTAGCCCGCGGACGGGAGTATGCTTCTAAAGATGTTTTTTTGATAACACCTTTGCGGGTACACATAATAATGAAGTTGTTCTCCAGGTATTCTTTATCCTTAAGCGATTTAAGCTTGATGTAAGCTTTAATATTCTCTTCTTTAGGGATATTGATGATGTTTTGGATTGCACGGCCTTTAGAAGTACGCGTACCTTCCGGTATTTCAAACACCCTAAGCCAGAAACACTGCCCGCTTTCGGTAAAGAAGAGCATGTAATTGTGGTTACTTGCTATTAACAAGTGCTCTATAAAGTCGGCATCGCGGCTATTGCTGCCAATTGATCCTTTACCACCCCTGCCCTGGCGGCGATATTCTGTTAACGAGGTGCGTTTGATGTAACCTTCACGAGAAATGGTGATAACTACATCTTCATCTTCAATAAAGTCTTCGGTTTGCATCTCTGCAGATGAGTGTACCATTTCGGTTTTACGCTCATCTCCGTATTTTTCACGTATCTCTGCCAGCTCGTCTTTGATGATCTGCATACGCAGGCCTTCATCAGCAAGTATTGATTTTAAGTACTCGATAGTTTTCATTAAGGCATCGTACTCGTCGCGGATCTTATCGCGCTCCAGTCCGGTTAAACGCCTTAAGGTCATATCCAGAATAGCGCGAGCCTGTATGTCGCTAAGCCCAAACTGGCTCATTAAGCCTTCGCGGGCTTCATCAGGAGTTGATGACGCACGAATAAGTTTAATTACTTCCTCTATATGATCAAGCGCTATCAACAAACCTTCTAAGATGTGCGCCCGCTTTTCGGCCTCGGCTAACTCAAATTTGGTACGGCGTATAACCACCTCGTGCCTGTGCTCAACAAAATGATGGATCAGGTCCTTCAAATTAAGCAGCATTGGGCGGCCATGTACCAGCGCGATATTGTTTACACTGAAAGACGTTTGCAGCGCGGTATATTTGTACAGGTTGTTAAGTACAATAGCCGCGTTTGAATCGCGTTTTATCTCATACACTATACGTATACCCTCGCGGTTACTTTCATCGCGAATGGCAGATATACCTTCAATTTTTTTCTCGTTAACCAGTTCGGCAGTACGCTCAATCATCAGCGCTTTATTCACCTGGTATGGTATCTCGCTAACAACTATACGCTCACGGTCGCTGCCGTAAGTTTCAATCTCGGCACGGGCACGTATCACTACACGGCCACGGCCTGTTTCTAAAGCCTGGCGCGGCCCTTCGTAACCATAAATGATACCTCCGGTAGGGAAATCGGGGCCTTTAACATAGGTCATCAGTTCCGAAACCTCTATTTCGCGATTATCAATAAGCGCGATAGTAGCATTAACAATCTCGGTTAAGTTATGCGGTGCCATGTTAGTGGCCATACCCACTGCAATACCCGATGCGCCGTTAACCAAAAGGTTAGGGAATTTTGCAGGCAATACGGTTGGCTCCTGTAAAGAGTCGTCAAAATTCAGCTGAAAATCAATAGTATCCTTATTGATATCGGCCAGCATTTCTTCGGCAATTTTTTGCAGCTTAGCCTCGGTATAACGCATTGCCGCGGGTTGGTCGCCATCTATCGAGCCGTAGTTACCCTGCCCTTCAACAAAGGGGTAACGTAAGCTCCAGTCCTGCGCCATACGTACCATGGCGTCATAAACTGATGTATCGCCATGCGGGTGATATTTACCCAATACCTCGCCCACAATACGGGCCGATTTTTTATATGGTTTGTTGTTTGCCAAACCCAGGTCGAGCATCCCGTACAATACACGCCTGTGAACGGGTTTTAAACCGTCGCGTACATCGGGCAATGCCCTTGATACAATAACCGACATTGAATAATCAATGTAAGCGGCCCGCATCTCTTCATCAATATTTATCGGAATTATTCTGTCTTCTTGGTGCGAATTCTCGTTTTCGGTTTCTTCAGCCATTGGTTTTTCTTAGTGGAAAATCTTAACAGTAAGTGCGTGTAAAAAAAGTGTTTTTATACGACGTGCGAATTTAAGAAAATATACTCAAAAAGCAGCGTTTTTTACTAACATTATGCAGCTTTTGCACATTCAAAAAGGCTTAAAAACATTAGTTGAATTATACCTCAAATGAACATTTACTTTAAATAAAAAAAGCCAAACCTGTGCGGGTTTGGCTTTTGGTAACTGCCGGGGTAAACATTACTTTCTAATAATCAATTCCTTAATTTTATCTGACAGGAAATGGCCGAATGGGGGTTCGGTGTTAGACAATATTACAACCGTATAACCTGTTTTATGGTACATGTTTAATTCGGTACAGATGCCTATAAAACCACCGCTGTGGCCGGTAATAAATTCGTTACCCAATTGCTGGTACTCCTGGCCCAGGCCCCACTCCCCTACATGCTCGTTCATAAACATGGCGGTGGTTGCGGGTTTAAGTAATACGTTGTTTTTTATTGCTTTAGATAACTTGTAAATATCTGTTACGGTTGAAGTTCCGCCGCCTGCGCCACCGTCAGGCATGGTTACCGTCATATCGGCGGGTTTACAAATATTGTTTAGCACGTATGTGCCAAAATCGAGACCGGATAGCCTTTCTATAATAAGGCCTAAAAGTAAAAAACCTGTGTTGCTGTACCTAAAGCCTTTACCCGGCGCGAAATGTGGTTTATCTTTTTCTATAGCCGGTAAAATATCGGACTTATTAAATTGCTTGTTGGCCATTGGGTCGTACGCGGGGTCTTCAAAGTAATCGCCCATACCCGAGGTATGCGTTAAAAGTTGTTTAACTGTTATGCCTGTTAATGCTTTGTTTTGCAATTGCGGCATAAGTTTACCCATACTATCGTTTAAACTAAGTTTACCCCTGTCGGCGAGTTGTAGTATGCTGATGGTGGTAAAAAGTTTCCCCATTGATGCCAGCCCAATTTGCTCGTTAACAGTGTTTGGCTTACCTGACGGATTGTTACCAAATGATTTGTTATAGAGCATATTGCCATTTTTAGCGATAATGACATTGCCGGCAAATACGTTTTGTGCCACAAGATGATGGATGTAACTATCAACGGAATCGAGGATCTGTTTTTGCGTTAGCGTTCCGGCTTGCAGAAAATTAGTACCGAGGCGCACCGGGCGCATGTGATGCTCCTTAAAATGCCCTGCCGAATCTGTCACCCATAAAAAGTTTAGCCACGAGCCGTAAGCTACGGTTTTAAAGATTAGCTCCGTTTCGGTAGCCGAAACATGTTTAATGGCTTTTAACATCACCTTGCCGCTACCAAAACGGTACTCGCTTTGCATCTGGCGAACGTTGTCGGCTATCTTTTTAGGATCAGTAAGTTGAGTACTGTAAAATTTGCTGTATGCTGCAGAATCATTTGTGTTGTAAACGTCTGTCAATTTCTGAAACAGGGCCTGCTCTGCTGCAGAGGGCGCTTTGCTTTGCGCAAAACAATAGCTTTGCGCAAATATCAGGATGTATAAGATTGGTTTAAGTTGTTTCATAATATCCTTATGACCCAACTTTTAAAAAACGGGTTACAGCCTGTTCAAATTATTTAACTTTTCGCCATTTTTCGAGCACTACGGTGCCATTTGGCAATACGCCGTTAAAGGTTAACGTGTCGTTTTTTATTTTGTACTGATATTTGATAGTGACGTTTAACAGTTTAGATGGCTCGGCGTTGAAGGTTTGAGTCTCCATGCAGGTGTCCTGATTTAGCCTGTAATCGCCACGCTCGTAATTGTAGGGTGGCTGTCCCTTCTCTATAAGCAAAGCGCTGTAATGGGCAGCGTCGTAATTGCGTTGCAGGGTATAATCCTTTGAAGCGGCTTCGGGTTTGCCGTTGTAAATGCCGCCACAATATTGCCAGCTGCCTTGCAAGCTATCATCTACTTTGAATCCAACTACAACAACTATCAATAAAAATGCGATTAAAATTCTTTTCATTGCTAAACCCAATTAATGCCTTTTTTTAACAGCGATAAGGTTTTTTCTTCCTCGCTGCCCGGCTGCGCCTGGTAGTTGTACACCCACTTGGCCGTTGGCGGCAGGCTCATCAATATCGATTCGATACGGCCGTTGGTTTCGAGGCCAAATTTGGTACCGGCATCGTAAACCAGGTTAAACTCGGTATAACGGCTGCGGCGCTGATATTGCCATTGTTTTTGGTCGTCGTTGAATTGCTTATCGCGGCTGCGGTTAACCAGTTCTATATAGGTGGGCGCAAACGTTCTGCCAAGTGCTTTTGAGAATTCAAATATCTCCTCCCAGGTAATATCATCGTTAGCGGTTAACCGGTCGTAAAAGATGCCGCCAATGCCGCGGGTTTCGTCCCGGTGTTTTATGTAGAAATAATTATCGGCCCAGATCTTAAAGCGCTCGTAAAAGTCGGCGTTAAACTGGTCGCAAATGGTTTTTAATTGCTGGTGGAAAAAACGCGCGTCATCCTCTACTACGTAATGCGGTGTAAGATCTATCCCACCCCCAAACCAGCGTACCGGCGGCGTGCTGTTATTGAATGACGAAGGCATCTCGAAATACCGGATGTTCATGTGAATAATGGGCACCATAGGATGATTAGGATGGATAACAATAGAGATGCCGGTGGCAAAAAAATCGTCCTGCTCTACATTTAGGGCTTTTTTTACGGTGTGCGGTAACTCGCCATGCACAGCCGAAAAATTTACCCCGCCCTTTTCAAATATATTACCGTTTTGAATAATCCGGGTACGGCCACCGCCGCCACCATCGCGTTCCCACAGTTCTTCCTCAAACTTTGCCACACCATCGCAAGCCTCAAGGGCAGCGCATATTTCGTCCTGTATCTGTTTGTAATCGGCAGTTATTTGTTCCTGGGTAATCATTAATTACTGAATTAGTGATTTATTTACTTATTGATATGAAAGAACAAACTTAAACAAACTATCGGTGTGGCCTATCAAATTTCAATACTAAATCTATCCTTCAGTAAATCAGTATATAGTTTTAACTGATTCCTGCCTCTTCTTCTATGTAGTTAAGGTCCTTGCCAAAGGTTTCTTTTAGCTGGCTAAGCGAGAATAATGAAATGACGGTAAGTATTACCATCATAATATATCCGCTGGTAACCATGCCATAATGAACTACAAAAGCATTAAAAGCCATATTAATGGGGATTAGCGAGCCACGCACAAAGTTTGGCACTGTGGTAGTAACCGTTGAACGAATATTGGTACCAAATTGCTCGGCTGCAATGGTAACAAATGTTGCCCAGTAGCCAACGGTGCAACCCATCGCAAAACAAGTCCACACGAATTTATCATGAGTAATGCCTTTTGAACCTAAGTAAACAAACGCGCTCACTACCGATAAGGTCAAAAATACCGCCATTGTCAACTTCCGCGATTTAGTAACTTGCGCCAGCAAACCGGCAAAAATATCACCGATAGCTATACCAATGTAGGTGTAAAATACACCCTCGCCTGCGCTTAAAGGCTCCGCGGCTCCTAAAGCCTTCCCAAACTCCGGAGAAAGGGTAACCAGCACCCCCACCACGTACCACAGCGGTGCGCCAATTAATATACAGTACAAGTATTTTTTAAAGCGTTCGGCACTGGTGAACAGAATAAAAAAGTTTCCTTTAGACACCTCGCTGTCCTGAACGCTTTTGAACATGCCAGATTCAAATGTGCCCACGCGCAGCAATAGCAAAACTATACCCAAACCGCCGCCAACCATGTAAGCGTGTTGCCAGCCGTGTTTCGCGACTGCATAAGCCGCAGCCGCACCAAATAGACCTATTACTGCAACTATCATTGTCCCGTAACCGCGCTTCTCTTTACTTAGAGTTTCGGTAACTAATGTAATACCGGCGCCAAGCTCACCGGCAAGGCCTATACCTGCGATGAAGCGAATGATGGCATAAGTGTTAACATCAGTAACAAACGCATTAGCGAAGTTGGCTACTGAGTACAACAATATCGACCCGAATAACACCTTTATCCGACCCATTTTATCACCTATTACACCCCATAATAACCCACCGAGCAGCAAACCAAACATTTGCACGTTGATGATAAATTGCCCCTGAGAAAGCATATCCGTATCGGCAACACCAATATCATGCAGGCTTGCCTTGCGCACAATGGTGAATATTAAAAGATCATAAATATCCACAAAATAGCCTAACGAGGCTACAAGCACCAGGAAGATAACATTGCGGGATACTTTTGTTGAGGCGGTGTCGGTCATAAATCAGGGTTGTAATAATAGATTGGCTAAGGTATAAAATGCGGGCAAAAAACAAATAAAATGCATAAAAAAACCCCTGCTTGTTAAACAGGGGCTGTATATATTAGGGGCAGGTAATTAAACTTTTTTAACGTTTACTGCCTGTAATCCTTTACGTCCTTCTTCTTCTTCGTACTCAACGTTGTCGTTATCTTTAATTGCATTTACACCACCTTGCACATCCTTAAAGTGCACAAACAGGTCTTTACCATCATCGGTAATAATAAACCCGTAACCTTTTTGTGTGTTAAACCATTTTACTTTTCCAGTTTTCATAATAATAAAATAATTGTATTAATAATTGTGTGTTAAGATCAGTAGGTAATTCAACTGAATTATAAAAATGGTTTAATAATCAATATAGAATGTACAACTATCTGTATCAAATATATAAAATTATTATATATCCAAATAAATTTATTATTAAGTTAAAATAAATTAAAAAACAAAAAAGTCATTGGCGTAAACCAATGACTTTCATTACGATATATGTAGGTGTGAATTATTTTACTTGCTGAAAGAAGTAAACACCGGCAGATGGTGTAACTCTTACCAAAACTTCTTCCTTATCATTTTTCAGATCAACAAAATATACAGTTGAATCAAAACCGTTGTCGCCGTTATCTAACTTAATAACTTCGTTGGCAAAGTAACCTTCGTATTTAGCTGCTATCTCTTTTTTAGCTTTAGCAGGCAGTTCTTTGAATTGTACGTTCTCAGTAACACCCATCAATTCGCCTTTAAGGTTGTAAAAGGCAGATTTTTTTACACCATCCAGTGTGAAAGTTGCTTTCTGAAATTTTGAATTTACTTTCCAGGTTACATTCTCGGCACGTACAAAGTCGCTGTTGAATTTTGTAGTTACAGCGTATGATACGGCATCAGAACCATCTTCTGATCTTGTTATGGTGTTAGCAGCAAAAACATTTACTGAAAACAATGCTGCGACAGCGGTAGATATAAATAATTTTTTCATGACCTTTTGTTTTAATTTTATGTAACAAATGTACGCCAGCATTGATAATATCCAAAATTTTGGATTATTATTATGAATATTTAATAAAATACATGTGTAAATAATTAAAATTTAAAAAATCATGCGTTTACTTAGTGTACTTTTAACAATATGTCAATAAAATTTGAATGTACTTATTGTAAAAAGTACACTAAGTTAATTTTATGTAATCAACCCCCATGTTTGTGACGGTAAAATGACAATTCCCTCAATAATATTAAGAGTTTATCTACCCGTTATCGGCAAAACCAGGATACAGAGACATGCCGCCGTCAGAAAAAATTGTTGTGCCTGTTATATAATCCGCATCGTCAGACGCTAAGAAAACCGCTAATTTTCCAATATCATCAGCCTGGCCTATACGATTGTAAGGTATAAGTGTTAAAAGTTTGTCTAAAGCTTCCGGAGTATCCCAGGCCGCTTTATTTATAGGGGTTTGAATGGCACCTGGTGCAATACCAACTACCCGAATCTTATGCGGGGCAAGTTCCTGCGCTATGCTTTTCATAAACATATTAATGCCGCCTTTACTTGCCGCGTAGTTTACATGCCCTGCCCATGGAATAATTTCGTGTACGCTGCTCATGCAGATGATCTTACCTGCTGCACGGCTAACACCATCAACCGGTCCCCTCTTTATAAACATTTTGGCAGCCTCGCGCGAGCAAAGGAATTGCCCGGTAAGGTTTATATTGATGACAGTATTCCATTCATCCAGGGTCATATCTACAAATTTGGCATCCTTTTGTAGTCCGGCGTTGTTTACAAGTATATCCAACGCGCCGTATTTTTCTACAACGGCTGCAAACATGGCTTGCACTTCGTCTTCTTTACTTACATCGGCCTTGTAGGCAAAGGCTTCTCCCCCCGTGTCTGCTATCTCTGCAACAACCTCGTTGGCTGCTTCCTGGTTATGCACGTAATTTACCAAAACCTTAGCACCGGCCTTTGCAATTGCCAATGCCACGCCTTTACCAATACCGCTATCGGCACCTGTTACAAGTGCTACCTGCCCTTTAAGTTTTTGTATTTCCATATTGTAGATTAAAGCGTTGGTTAAACAATATGGTTTTAAAAGAATAAAAATTTATAAAGCCTTTATATAATCTAAAAACAGGTAAAGCGCTTTTTTCTTATCCTCGGTCAACTCAAAATCAAGTTTGTGCATCAGGTAATCCTCCAGGTCAAAATCTGCGCGTTGGGGCAGGGTTTTCAAAAGCTCGTGCCTGTGGGCAAGGCCATGGCGCAGCGCCTGGTTAAATTCTTTAATAAAATCTTCTGCAATGGGTTTGTTAGCTATCCAGGCGGCAAATACAAACGGCAAGCGTGTAAATTTTTGCCACTCTTCAGATAAATCGTAAACGTATTTGTATTGGTCTTTTTTGCCGAATGTGCGGTCGCCAATTTGTACGAAGGCCGTATATTCATCTTGCGAAGCGGAGTAATCTAAAGCGTCCGTAATTAATTCGGGTTTTATTTTCCAAAAGTTTTTCAGCAGAACCTTAGCAAGGTTGTTTGAGCTACGCGATTCAGGGTCCAGTTGTACGCGTTTTACATGATGTATCTCGCAATTACTAAAAATAAATACCGAGTTTACCGCGCCAACCGCGCCAATGCAATAGTTAGATACTATCTCCCATTTGGGCAGGCTTAAAGTTGCGGCTACAGGTATTAAACCTATATCGGCCCTGTCGTCTATCAGTTTTTGGGCGCAGTCTGATGGTATGTCTAAACTCAGGTCTATCTTATCTATAATGGCCGAATTTTGCAGGCCGTATAAAAAGGGTTTGGTGTTAGTATAGCTAACAGCAGAAATTCTAATCTTATTCACTTATCGTTCTCTCTATGCGTTTTTTAAATGTTTGGCATTGTTGGCTTCAACAATTTCAAACTTGCTACCATTGTAAGTTACTTTATAAAGTACAAGGTTTTGGTGCGGAAATGTGTCCATTTGGGTAAGCGGCTGCTCTGTTAAGATACACATCAGCAAACGCAGCGCGCGGCCATGCATACAAATCAATACCGTTTTTTCTTCCGGATGGCTCATAATGATGTCCATTGCCTGGCGCTGGCGTTCCTCCACTTCGTTAGGGCTTTCACCGCCTTCAAATTTGGCATCGAGGTTACCATCTAACCAGTTGCGCATCAGGTCTAAAAACGCGGCTTTAGTTTCGGGCGTTGCAGGCTGGCCCTCGTGTATTCCCCAGGCAAGCTCATCAAGCCCTTCCAGTTTTTCGTATGGGATGCCAAGGTCAATAAACTGCTGGATGCTTTGCTGCGTGCGCTTTAATTTAGATATGTAGATCTTATCGAAAGGTACATCTTTATAAGCCCGGTAAAACAGGTTGGCCTGGTTTCGACCCTCGTCGTTAAGGTCTGTATCGCGGCCGCGGCCCTGCACAATTCCTTGTTTGTTTAAATCCGTTTGGCCGTGGCGTACTATGTATAATGTCTTTTGTACTTCGTTCATTTGTTCAGTAGTTCATTTGTTCATTGGTGTCAAACGGTTCAAATTTGCTTACTAATAAACTAATGAACCATTAGACCAGTGAACTAATTAATAACCGGCAGTTTATAAAAGCGCGGTTTTTCTGCTTCTGCAAACTGGTAGTCGTTGTAATCAGTTACCACATTATAAAGCGTATCGCGCTCTATTGGGTAACGGCCTGCATTTTTAATCAATTCAACCAGTTCTTTGGTGCTCATGGCCGGTTTTTGCTCCTCGGCACCCGCCATCGAATAAATTTTAGTTGTATCATCAAGTGTACCGTCAATATCATCTACCCCAAAGTTTAGGGATAATTGCGCGGTGGTACGGCTTATCATGGCCCAGTAGGCTTTAACGTGGTCAAAATTATCCAGGTAGATCCGTGCAATGGCATAGTTACGCAGATCCTCAACCACAGTTGATTCGGGCACGTTGCTCATCTGGTTATCCTGGTTACGGAACTTTAGGGGAATAAACGTTTGGAAGCCGCCCGTTTTATCCTGCAACTGGCGCAATTGCTCCATATGATCAACCCGGTGATGGTATTTTTCTATATGGCCATAAAGCATGGTGGCATTTGAACGCATACCCAGTTTATGCCATTCCTCGTGTATAGCCAGCCACTGTTCGCCCGTACATTTGTCTTTAGCTATCTGCTCACGAATTTCGGGATGAAAGATCTCCGCTCCCCCACCCGGCATCGATTCCAGACCGGCTTCCTTCATCAGCTTCATCCCTGTAGCGTAATCCATCTTCGCTTTTTTAAAGATGTAATGATACTCAACTGGTGTTAGCGCCTTAACATGCAGATCGGGCCTGTGGGCCTTAATGCGGCTAAACAATTCGGCATAAAATGGTACATCATATTGCGGCAATACGCCACCTACAATATGCACTTCGGTAACGGGTTGGTCGTCGTATTTTTTTACAATGTCCAGCATCTCGTCCATAGTGTACTCCCAACCGTCGGCACGCTGTTTTATCAACCGGGAATAAGAACAGAATTTACAATCGTAAACGCAAAGGTTGGTTGGCTCTATATGAAAATTACGGTTGAAGTAAGTTTTATCACCGTGTTTTTGTTCGCGTATGTAATTGGCAAGTACTCCCAGGTAGCCCAGTTCGGCCTTTTCATAAAGCAGAACGCCTTCATCAAATGTGATGCGCTGGTTATGGAGTACCTTCTCAGCAATGTCTTTTAGTTCCGGTAAAAGCTGAGGGTTGCTCAGCAATACCAGCAAATTATCTGATACTTCCATTTAGAAAAATATTTGAGCAAATGTAGCAAAATGCAACAAGTTTAAAACGACAGTATAATTATATTAAGTGTTTAAACACTCAAGTATGACAGTGGTGTTACACTACGTCAAAAGCTTAAATTTCGCACCATTTTAAATTGAAAATAAATTATAAATAATTCTTACTTAACTTGGCGGCTTACACTTCTGATATGAAAATTGAAACCATTGCCATACATGCCGGTAACCATACCGATGCCTCATCTAAAGCTGTTGTACAACCTATTGTTATGGCAACTACGTTTAAACGGGATGAAGATGGCGGGTTTTCATCTGGCTATCAATACAGCCGTTCGGCCAACCCAAACCGTACTTCGTTAGAGCAGGTTTTAGCGAAATTAGAAGGCGGCACCGAAGCTGCCGCATTTTCATCAGGCAACGCCGCGGGCATGTCTGTATTTCAATCATTAGAACCAGGCACGCATATTATAGCGCCTGATGATATGTATCACGGCCTGCGCAATCAACTAAAGCAACTTTTTGCAGGGATATTGGAGTTTGACTTTATTGATGTGAATGATAGCGAGGTTTTACAGGCTCATATCAAACCAAACACAGGCATTATCTGGATAGAAACGCCATCTAACCCGCTTTTAAAAATCACCGATATAAAGAAGGTAGTTGCAACAGGCCGCAAGCATAACATAAAAGTGGTTTGCGATAATACTTTTGCCACACCCATTTGCCAAAACCCAATAGCTTTGGGTGCCGACCTGGTGATGCATTCCTCTACCAAATACTTTGGCGGCCACAGCGATCTGATGGGTGGGGCATTAATTACCGCTGAAAAGAATGACTGGTGGGAAAAGATCCGCAATGTGCAAACCATGGGCGGTGCAGTGCCCTCTCCTATGGATTGTTACTACCTGGTGCGCAGTATTAAAACCCTGCCTTACCGTGTTAAAGGGCATGTAAACAATGCCCAATTGCTGGCCGCGTTTTTAGAACAACACCCGGCTGTTGAACAGGTAATGTATCCCGGGCTACCATCGCACCCGCAATATGATACTGTTAAAGACCAAATGAATTTACCGGGCGCCATGATGTCGTTCACCTTAAAAGGCGGCGAGGCGCAGGCTAAAAAGGTAATTAATTCGCTTAAAGTATTTACACAGGCCACCAGCCTTGGCGGCGTAGAAAGTTTGATAGAACACCGCGCCAGTGTGGAAGGTCCGGATACAAAGACACCTTTTAACCTATTAAGGGTATCTGTTGGATTAGAGCATATTGATGATCTGATCGCCGATATGGAGCAGGCGATGCGGTAAGAAATAAATTAAAAAATACCGGTGTTTTACGTCAATATTATAATTTATTAAAAATTTAATTTGGATTGTAAATATCCTTTGCCCTATATTTGAAACATTATTTGGTAGCGATACCACACGATCAATTTTCCCTCACACGGATTTTGGTTTATAAAGAAGCGGCGAGAGATCAGGCTCAGAGAACCGCTGGCAACCCTACAAGGTGTAGAAGGTGCCAATTCCTGTCCCGGAGAATAGTTAACCGGGGGATATAAATTTTTAATCATGAAAAGTTTAACTTACGTACAACAAAACACCTTGCAGGCCCAAACGGCTACCTCTTTAGTATACAACCAATCTCATGGCTGTATTTGCATGTGTTGCTGCTGCTGTTGATTCGGTAACACGTCCCCTTTTCTGTTTCCTGAAAAATACGTGATCTGCTGAATAGGATAGTTCTATCCTGTCGTAACCCTTAAATCTTTCTAATTAAATATCCTTAATCTACAGAATATGTCTAACTTAAAATTCGAAACACTGCAACTGCATGCCGGCCAGGAAGTTGATGCAACCACAGGCGCGCGTGCTGTGCCATTATTCCAAACTACCTCATACGTTTTTAACAGTGCTGAGCATGGCGCTAATTTGTTTGCCTTAAAAGAGTTCGGTAATATATACACCCGGTTAATGAACCCTACTACCGATGTTTTTGAAAAGCGCATAGCTGCTCTTGAAGGTGGTATTGCAGCTTTGGCAACTTCATCGGGCCAGGCTGCGCAGTTCATCGCTTTAAACAATATCTTACAGGCAGGCGATAACTTTGTTACCTCTCCTTTTTTGTACGGCGGTACTTACAACCAATTCAAAGTAGCCTTTAAGCGCTTGGGTATTGAGGTGCGTTTTGCCGAGGACGATACTGCTGAGAACATCGAAAAACACATCGACGATAAAACGAAGGCCATATATACCGAAACCATTGGGAACCCGGGTTTCAACATCCCCGACTTTGAAAAGCTTGCTGCGTTAGCTAAAAAGCACGATCTGCCGTTATTTGTTGATAACACTTTCGCAGCAGGCGGCTACCTTTTCCGCCCGTTACAACATGGCGCGCACATAGTGGTTGAATCTACTACCAAATGGATCAATGGCCATGGCACCAGCATTGGCGGTGCTATAATAGATGGTGGTACCTACGATTGGGGTAATGGTAAATTCCCGCAGTTTACAGAGCCAAGCGAAGGTTATCATGGTTTAATATTTAACGATGTATTTGGTGTGAACGGCCCATTTGGGAACATCAACTTTATCATCCGTGCACGGGTTGAAGGGTTACGGGATTTCGGCCCTTCGCAATCACCATTCAATTCCTGGTTAAATATACAGGGGCTGGAAACACTTTCGCTACGGGTGCAACGCCATGTAGATAACGCGCTTGAGCTGGCCAAATGGCTGGAAAAGCACCCGCAGGTAGAATCGGTAAATTATCCGGGGCTTGAATCATCGGCTTACCATTCCCTCGCAAAAAAATATTTAAAGAATGGTTTTGGCGCGGTGTTATCATTCAAAATAAAAGGTGATAAACAATTGGCAAACAACCTTATAGACAACCTTCAACTGGTAAGCCATTTAGCCAACGTAGGCGATGCCAAAACGTTAATTATACAACCATCAGCTACTACGCATCAGCAACTGTCAGACATCGAACAGATCTCTGCCGGGGTATTGCCGGGCGTGCTGCGTGTATCTGTTGGTATTGAGCATATAGATGATATTAAAGCTGATTTTGAACAGGCCTTCGCTAAGATTGGCCGGCTGGAATTGGCATAAGAGTTTTTTAGTTTTTTTAGTTTTTAAGTGATGTTATGAGGGGGCGGTTGTTTTAGCCTGCCGTCCCCAAAATAACGAAGAGTAACAAATGAGCACACAAAGTTTTACCTATACCGGCACGTTCGAACTGGAATCCGGCAAAAAATTGCAGGGACTTACAATTGGCTTTAACACCTATGGAAGCCTTAATAAAAATCGGGATAATGTAGTGTGGGTATGCCATGCCCTCACTGCAAATTCTGATGTTTTTGACTGGTGGAAAGGTCTTTTTGGCGCGGAAGATCATTTTAATCCCGACGAGCATTTTATTGTTTGTGGCAATGTATTGGGTTCACCGTATGGTACAGTGAATCCGCTAAGTATAAACCCTGCTACGGGCCAGCCTTATTACCTGGCTTTTCCGGAGTTTACCATCCGCGATATTGTAAAAGCACATACTTTACTGGCAGACCATTTAGGTGTCGGTAATATAGAGATATTATTAGGTGGATCGTTAGGCGGTCAGCAAGCACTTGAATGGAGCATCATAGAGCCGGAACGCATCAAAAACCTGATCCTGATAGCTACCAACGCCAACCATTCGCCCTGGGGTATCGCCTTTAATGAGTCGCAGCGTTTGGCGATAACCGCCGACCGAACTTTTTACGCCGGTACGCCTGATGGTGGCAGCAAAGGTTTAAAGGCAGCACGCAGTATAGCGCTCCTATCCTACCGCACGTACAAAACTTACGGCATTACACAGCAGGAAGATAGCGATGCCGTTACTGATAATTTTAAAGCATCCACCTACCAGGGTTACCAGGGCGAAAAACTGGTTAACCGTTTTAACGCTTACAGCTACTGGTATCTTTCAAAAGCGATGGATTCACACAACGTGGGCCGTGGCAGGCATGGTGTAGACAAGGCGTTGAGCTTGATAAAAGCACGCACCCTGGTTATCGGCATAAAATCTGACGTATTGTTCCCTATCGAGGAGCAGCAATACCTGTTCAGGCATATACCAAAATCGGCATTTGCCGAACTGGAGTCGTTTTATGGTCATGATGGCTTCTTAATAGAAACAGAAGATCTGACAAATATTATCACATCGTTTTTTAAAACCGATGTAAAAGGAAAAATAATAGAACTACAAAAAATAGCTTAATGAGCAAGAAACTTAATATTGGCCTCTTCGGATTTGGAGTAGTGGGCCAGGGATTGTACGATATCATCAAAACAAAGAACCTAAACTTAGAGATAGTAAAAATAGCTATCAAAAATCCAGAGAAAGAACGGTCGTTACCGAAAGAGCTATTTACTACCGACCGGGACGAGATCCTGAACAACCCTGAAATTAATACCGTAGTTGAACTGATAAATGATACCGAAGCCGCTTTTGAAATAGTATCGCGCGCGTTAAGCAGCGGCAAAAATGTGGTATCGGCCAGTAAAAAAATGATTGCAACGTACCTGGATGAATTGATAGAGCTTCAGCAGATACATGGCACTTCGTTATTGTATGAAGGCGCGGTTTGCGGTAGTATCCCGATTATCCGTAACCTCGAAGAGTATTATGACAACGAATTACTTCATTCCATCAGCGGTATTTTTAACGGTTCATCAAACTACATTCTTTCTAAAGGATTTTTGGAGGGCCTTGATTACGATAGCGCACTTAAACAAGCCCAGGATCTTGGCTTCGCCGAAACCGACCCAACCATGGATGTAGGCGGGTATGATGCTAAGTTTAAACTAATTATAGCAGCAGCGCATGCTTACGGTGTAGTTATTGACCCAAAGGAGGTGCTGAACATTGGCATTCAAAATCTTGCGCCTAACGATCTCCAATATGCCCGCGAGAAAAATTTGAAAATTAAATTGGTACCTGTTGCAAAAGAACTTGATGACAGGCATGTAACGCTTTTTGTTCTACCCAAGTTTGTAAACGAAACCGAGTTTTTATACAACGTAGAGTATGAATATAACGGCGTTACCGTACAGGCAGCCTTTGCCGATCAGCAGTTCTTTTTTGGCAAAGGTGCGGGTGGCCACCCTACCGGCTCGGCCGTATTGTCGGATATTGCCGCTTTACGTTACGACTATCAATACGAATACAAAAAGGCCAAGGGGGTTAATAACCTGCGGTTTACCAATAACGTAGAAGTAAATATTTACCTGCGTTACGAAGATGAGGCTTTGGTTGATTCTTTAGAATTTGAGCATATCCACGAGCGTTTTTACTCGGGCAGTTACAAATTTGTAATAGGCAAAATCAATTTGCAAAAACTAATAGATAACCAACAGCGCATAGCAGATACAAAAGCCTTCGTGGCATTCGCCGACCAACTGACTGGCGTGGCTTTAGCCGCAGAGAAACTACAGGCGGCAGAGGCATAATAATACTTTGCGCACTTTTAATTAAAGAGATTGAACCGGTAATGCCGGGCAATCTCTTTTTTATTTACGGTATATCTCCATTTCTGTTTATACCAGCCATTACGTATCATTGCAAAATTTAAAACCCTGTTATGCAAAAGCTAAAAAGCATCCTGTTTGATAAAAGATTTATACTTACACTTTGGTTTGGCTTGAGCCTTTTTGCCGTTATGAAGGATATCATAGCGCATCCCGAAAACAAGCTAACCACGCATAACAATTATATTATTTATAAGCATAACTTCCTTAACCTTATACATCAGCAAAAACTTTTTGGGCCCGAGCCGCAGTACTATTTCGACCTTAATCACTATGGTCCCGTATTCGGGTTAGTAATTGCACCCTTCGCGGTTTTGCCAAATCAAATAGGTGTTGTGCTCTGGACTATGTTCCTCGCCTTTATCTTATATTATGCCATAGTTAAACTGCCTTTAAACAATTCGCAAAAGTTGGTTATACTGTTACTGAATGTAAATAGTTTAATGGGGTCATCGGGCAATGTGCAGGTTAACCCCCTTATTGTGGCGCTGGTCATATTCAGCTTTATTTTCATCAGGAAGCAACAAGATTTCTGGGCCGCATTGATGATCATTTTAGGTACCGCAATTAAACTGTACGGTGTGGTTGGATTGGCCTTCTTTTTCTTTTCAGATAATAAGCTCAAGTTTATTGTAAGCCTTATTTTTTGGTCGGCGGTGTTGTTTGTATTGCCTATGCTGGTATCATCACCGGCCTATATCATCCAAACTTACCGCGATTGGTACCCCGACCTGTTAGCTAAAAACGCGGCAAACCTAACCTCCACCAGGGGAAATGTAAGCGTAATGGGTATGATCGCAAAGATCTTTTCAATTAGGAATTTGTCAAATACACTTATATTGATCCCCGCTGTGTTGGTTTTTGGCGCATCAATGTTAAGAATAAAATATTGGCACAATATTAAGTATCAATTACTTCTGCTGGCCTCTGTGTTGATTTTCACCATTATATTCAGCACCAGTTCCGAACCGCCAACCTATATTATAGCGTTTATTGGAGTGGGTATCTGGTATGTAAACCTGGGCAGGCCAATTACCGGTTACGAACGTTTTTTGATCATATTCGCTTTAGTAGGCACCAGCTTCTCCGCGTCTGATCTGATGCCCGCGTACCTGAGAAAAAATTACTTTATCCCGTATGCGTTAATGGCGCTGCCGTGCCTGGTAATATGGCTAAAATTAATTTATGAAATGCTTACGCGCGATTTTGATAAAAAGGAAGAAACCTTGCAAATAAGAACTGTTACAACATAACTGCAAACAACAAAAGGCTTCCGTAACAGAAGCCTTTGTTTTTGTAGAAACTCACAAATTAAATTAACTATATATTACTTGAACTATAAACTCCTGTTAGTATCCCAGTTTTCCAGGTAATGGGCTACCCTGCTCACAAACGAGCCTCCCAAGGCGCCATCAACCACACGATGGTCGTAAGATAACGACAGGAACATCATGTGCCTTATAGCTATTGCATCGCCCTTTGGGGTTTCTATAACGGCCGGTTTCTTTTTAATAGCGCCTACAGCTAAAATTGCTACCTGCGGCTGGTTAATAATAGGCGTACCCATTACATTACCAAACGAGCCAACATTCGTAATAGTGAACGTACCATCGCGCACATCATCGGGCTGTAATTTATTGCCGCGGGCACGGTTTGCCAAATCGTTAACAGCCTTAGTAATACCTAACAGGCTCAACTCATCGGCTTTTTTAATAACCGGTACAATTAGGTTACCACTTGGTAAGGCAGTTGCCATACTTATGTTAATATCCTTTTTCTTGATAATTTGCGTACCGTTTACAGATACGTTTATCATCGGGAAATCTTTAATGGCTTTTACAACTGCCTCAATAAATATAGGGGTGAATGTTATTTTTTCGCCTTCGCGCTTTTCAAATGAATTTTTAATTTTTTCGCGCCACAGCACAAGTTCGGTAACATCGGCCTCAACAAAAGAGGTAACGTGCGGCGAAGTTTGCTTACTGTAAACCATATGCTCGGCTATAAGCTTACGCATGCGGTCCATTTCAATTAGCTCATGCCCACCGGATACTGATGTTGCAGCGGGTTGAGGGGCGGCTTTTGCTCCGGCCTGCGGTTCTGTTGCCGGTGTCTGTACGGTCTCAGGTTGCGGCAACGTTGCTTTAGGCGCTTCGGTTTGCGGCTGCGGTGTGTTATTTACAGGTTGTGTAGCTGCAACAGCTTGTTGTGATTGTTCAGCAGCATATCCCTGTTGCGGTGCAGAAACGCGTGAACCGCGTTTTTGGATGTACGCCAACAGGTCGTCTTTTGTTAAACGGCCTTCGGCGCCGGTACCCGGTATCTGGTCAAGTTCATTATTGCCAATACCTTCCTGGCTGGCAATACTTTTTACCAGCGGAGAATAAAATCGATTACTATAAGTTACCGCATCTGCAGTGGTTGTTTCCCTTTGTTCTATTTGGTTAATGCCGGGGATTTCCGCGATCTGCGCAGGTTCTTCAACAACCGGCTGTTCGGCTGGCTGTGCTGTAAATTGAGATGCCTGGTCTGCAGCGGGTGCAGGTGCCGGTGCCGGCTTTGATGTAGCCTGAGGTTGGGACTGAGGAATAGGTGGCGGTATGTTATTAGCGTCTGCTTCTTCCGTTTCTATAACGGCAATTACAGAACCTACCTGTACTACCTCATCCTCCTTATAAAGTTGTTCAACTAATTTTCCTGAAACAGGCGACGGAACTTCGGAATCTACTTTATCAGTAGCAATTTCCATAACTGCCTCATCTGCTTCTATATAATCACCTGGTTTTTTAGTCCATTTAATTATCGTTGCTTCAGCAACGCTCTCACCCATTTTTGGCAGTAATAATTGGTATTTGGCCATACTAAAAACGATAGTTCTCTTGTCAAAAGTAGGCAAATATAATGGTACTGCTAACTTTCTTTCATTAAAGTATTCAACATAAATAATGCCCCTACAGCGCTTCTTTCAATGTTTTGTAAACGCTTATTTCCAAATGTGAATTTCTTTGCCACCGTTTTTCCGGCTTTTGCAACTGCTATCCATACGGTACCTACGGGCTTGTCTTCGCTACCCCCACCCGGCCCTGCAATACCGGTTATCGCTACCGAAAAATCCGACTTAAACTGTCGTAAAGCGCCCTCCGCCATTTCTGTAGCAGTTTGTTCACTTACTGCCCCAAACTGGTAAAGCGTTTCGTTTTTTACTCCCAAAATATTTTCTTTTAGGTCGTTAGAATAAGTAACCGCACCACCCAAAAACACTTGCGATGATCCCTCGTGCTGGGTTAGTAAATGTGATACATAACCACCGGTGCAGCTCTCGGCAACAGATAAGGTGAACTCTCGTTGGGCCATATAGTTTAGTATAACTTTTTCAAGCGGTATGTCTTCACCGGCAACTACGTTGGCTCCAACGCGCTCAATTATCCGGCCGGCAAATTGTTCTAATTTATCTTGTAAAGATGTTTCATCGCCGCCATAGGCGCTTAACCTCAGGCGCACCTGGCCCATTTTGGGCAGGTAGGCCAATTTTATGTTTGGCGGCAGGTCGTTCTCTATATCAGCGATCTTCTCGGCCAGGAAAGATTCCCCCTCGCCCACCGTTAGAATGGTTTTATGAATAATAACAGGCAGCTTTAACGTTTGCTTCAATTTAGGTATTACTGCGTCCTCCATCATGTTCTTCATTTCGAAGGGCACACCCGGCATCGATACATATATTTTACCGGCAACATTAAACCACATGCCGGGAGCTGTACCGTTATTATTGAGTATAACCTCGCAATTAGCGGGAACCTCGGCCTGTTTGCGGTTAACCTCAAGCAAGGGGCGGTTGTATCTTTTAAATATGTTCTCTACATTCTGCAGGGCTTCATTATTTAAAACAAGGCCGACGCCAAAATACTCAGCTATTGTAAGTTTGGTGATATCATCTTTTGTAGGGCCAAGGCCACCGGTTATTAATATAATATCGGCACGCTGCGCGGCTTCGGCAAGTGCCTTTAGTATATGTTGTTTATCGTCAGATACGGATGAGATCTGTTTAATCCTGATGCCCTCTTCATTCAACTTTTGAGCCATCCATGCCGAGTTGGTATCTACTATTTGTCCTATCAGTATCTCGTCGCCAATGGTTATGATCTCTGCCAGCATGGTTTAATTAAAGTTTTGATTGTTGGTGTAATCGCTTCGTTTGCTCAGTTTCAGATCCTGCAAAATTGATGCCTTAACCTTAAGCGTTACGTTGTATGATTTATAAAAACCAAATGGCAGCCACTGCACCGATAGGTCCCAGCAATGCAGATCGCGGTAGATAGCAAATGATGTGGCGCTGCTTAACTGCCTGGCCTTAATATCGTAACTGCTGTTATATTGTATCTTCCACTTTTGGGTAAGGCTCACATCGCCGCTCACCATTATGGTATTACTTGTAGAACTGTTTATAACCTGGTTCGAATACGAATAGCTATAGTTTATAGATATATTCCAGGGGATGTTAAAATCAATGTATGCGCCGGGGTCGCTGTTTATCATGGCAAGCCTTTGAGCCTGGTTTGGGTCCATTGTTGCCAGGGTGTTGCCAACAGGCTGCACGGTTTTAGGCCTGAATGTAGCGGGATTTAACGCGCCGCTCATAGAGAATGTGAAGCTTTGTAATAACGGGAATTTACCATCCTGCCAGCTATAACGGTTTACACGCCTGATGTATTTTCTCACCTGGTTAGCAGATATGGAGTCGCGTACCTGGGTAGTATAAGGGTCAAAAGATCCGCTAAAGTTAATATTGATCTTTTGGTTTAAAATAGCCGTATGGCCCGAAAAATTGATGTTAGCAAGCTTTAATGAATCGGCCGCGAAATTGTAAAATGTAGAGAATGTTAATCCCTGTAAGATCGGCACTTTTCTGGCTACGCCGGATGTATCGGTACTTTTAGGTTTTACTTTCGCCTCAATGGTATTATCTAACGAAAAGCCGATACCTGCCTGTTTGCCTATTGGCGGGCCACCATAAACAGATTGCTCATATATAGAATACCGCTGTGCATAGTATGGGTAAGGCACCGTAGCAGAACTTACAGCCGTACGATAAAAACCATAGCTTGGGTCGCCAAAATCCGGCTGGTAGTTAAAACTAATAGACGGGGTTGTTACGTGCCTTATGGCTATTATATTCCCTTTCCTAAACGGTATGGTACCATAAACTTTAGTAGATACCCCGGCATTTAAACTGTACTGGTAATTACGTGTAAAGCCTTGTACCGTATCCGTAACAGGTAAAACCTGCCCGGCTGTAGTACCGCGGTCAAACCTCTTGCGGATACTTTGCATGTACCATCGTTCGGAGTAGTTTATGCCAGTATTAAACTGAAAAAATTTAAGGAATGTGGCATTA
This sequence comes from Mucilaginibacter lutimaris, assembly GCF_042676625.1. Taxonomy (NCBI): domain Bacteria; kingdom Pseudomonadati; phylum Bacteroidota; class Sphingobacteriia; order Sphingobacteriales; family Sphingobacteriaceae; genus Mucilaginibacter; species Mucilaginibacter lutimaris. Next base: position 1,702,295 of record NZ_JBHTIA010000003.1, on the reverse strand, counting down.
AACGCTACAGGTATGGTATGTTGCAGGCCATTTTGCAGGCGTTTTGTTAAGGTGTTTGCTTTAAATAACTCGGCTTCGGGTATAGCGTTTAGTTTATTTGTACCTACCAGGCTATAACCAACCGTAATACGCTGATACCATTTTTGCTCGCCTACCCGGTCTTTTGAGTCAAACGGACTTAGTGTAGACATGTTAAAGCTGAAAGTAGGTAATTCAAGGGTTACTGTCTTTGCCGTCAGATCCTGGCTATGGCCTAAACTTACGTTTAAGTTGAATGGCGTACCAGCCCATGTTTTACCGTATGATATACTCGAACGTAAGTTATTTTGCGTTAACTGGGTAAGGTTGTAGTTGTTTTGCCCGGGGCTATTACGGTAAAAGCTTGATGTACCCGCGTTAACAGATGCGCTAAAGGTTGTACCGGGGTTGGCGTTAGGGTCTTGCGAGTGTGTCCATGCAATGTTAAAATCTTTTACAGCCGGGTCGCCTGCAAGGCCGTAATTATGCGAACCGTAGCTTAACGTTAAGCTACCGCCATATTTATATTTTTTAAGATAACGCGCGTTGGTGTTTATCTCGTACGATCCTTTGGAATACAGGGTGGCCATCGTGGTTAAGTCTATATAATCACTCAGTGCCAAATAGTAACCTATGTTACGCAGGTAAAAGCCCAGTTTTTGGTCTTCACCAAAAGTTGGTAATATTAAACCCGAGGTACGCGAATCGGGCTTAGGAAAAAAGCCGAAAGGGATTCCCAGTGGTAAGGGTACTCCGGCAATTTCCAGGTAAGCCGGGCCTGATATGATGCGATTCTTTTGGCCGATACCCTTTGTAATCACTATACCAAAGTGAGTTTCAGGGTACGGCAGGTCACAGGTGCTGAAAATGACGTTACGGTACGCCACTTCTGTTTCGTTAAGGCGTTTGGCCTGCCCGCCTGATATAAAGTTACCCTCCTGCTCAGAGGCGGGGTTCCAGATTTTACCTTTTTTGGTTTTATAATCAAATAATAACGAGTCGGATGCCACAGGCTTTTCAGTTCCCGATTTTGATAGCGGGCGACCTATATAACGCCTGGTTTTTGGGTCGATAGCGCCACGGGCAAATATCAGGTGTTTGTTTTCGTCAACCCGTATGTACTCTGCGTCAAGCTCAAAATCTTCATAAGTAACACGGGCGCGCCCATACAAGTATTTGATCTTGTTATCGTTATCAACAAAAGATGAATCTTCGGCAGTAGCTTTCACTATAGATTTCAACCCGCCCGCGCCGGGCGTAGTATCCCTGCGGGTATTTAATGGGGCGTTGTTTGGCGCCGTAAAACTGCGGCCCGTATTTTTATTTTTAGAAGGTTTAATTGTAGACTTAGGCTGAATGATTTGGCGGCCACCTACAATTTCAGGCTTTATAATTGTATCTTGGACAGCTGCATAGCTAAAACCCGCATTTGCGGACGCTGCTACGCTGACCATTGATATTAGTAAAAATGTAAAAAAAGGCCTAACTAATTTCAAAATTGATTATGAATAGTATTTTTGCAGGTACAGTTAACAGCGTTCAAAGCTAATGAAAAATAAAATATTGAACAGGTTGAAAAGAACGTTTTGTGGGTTTGCCGCGATATTATTTTGCTTCTCATTATTTTCGTTCACGCCAAAAGATCTCGTAAAAAAAGACACCGTTGTAAACAGTTTTAAACTCAAAACAGTTATTATTGATGCCGGCCATGGCGTTAAGCCAACCAATCCCCCACCCGGCCATTATTCGCCCGGTGCAAGCGGCTCTTTTTCTAACGAAAGGAATGTAACGCTTGCTATTGCATTAAAATTGCAGAAAGCAATTGAAAAAGATGTTGCGGGTACAAAAGCCGTTTTAACCCGAAGTACCGAGGAGGATGTTTCATTTGAAAAGCGTGCCGAAATAGCCAATCAAAATAAAGGGAACCTGTTTATATCTATTCATTGTAATTCACTGTCAGACAGGGTAATACGCGAACGTGTCGGCACTAAACGTGGCAAAGCGGTTTACAGGTCAGTTAGGGTGCCCGACAGGTCGGGCAAAGGTGTGTTAATGCTGGTATATGGTTTACACCGCTCGCGCGAAGAACAGAATGCTATTAAGAATAACCAGGTGGAGGAAGAATCGGGCCTTGAAGGTAATGTTTTAGACCCCAACGACCCGGTTGTAGCAATACTTACAGATGCCTATATGCGTAAATTTCGTAAACAAAGTATAAAAATTGCAAACTTAATTAACGATGAGATTGTTGGGACTGACAACAGGCGAAGCGAGGGCTTGCGTGAGCAGGGCCTTTATGTGCTTTGCCATAGTGCTATGCCTTCCGTTTTGGTTGAGACAGGCTATATAAATAACCCCGATGAAGAGGAATATTTAAACTCTGAAGAAGGGCAGGCAGAGATAGTAAATTCTATTGTGAGGGCAATAAATAAGTATAAAACCCAAATGGAACAAACTACCGCGAATTAATTTTGACAAACATCTACACACATCTATGAAAATATCAAACGAAACAAAAATTGGGGCGCTTACAGCTGTTGCCATTACTATATTAATATTGGGATACAGCTTCCTTCGCGGAAATGATGTTTTCTCGTCGGCTAATAAATTTTATGCTATTTACCGGAGTGTAGAGGGATTAACTGTATCAAAACCGGTTCTGGTAAATGGTTTTCAGATAGGCCGGGTCTCTAAGATGGCGCTTCAGGGCGATGGCCGCACTATTGTAGAGTTTAAAGTTGATAAACAATATAACGTGCCCGATAATACTTTGGCAAAGTTAGAAAGCACCGACCTTTTGGGCGGTAAAGCCATTGTTTTTGAACTGGGCAACAGCATGAAATACGCGCAAGATCAGGATACCCTGCGTGCCGATATTCAGGGCAGCCTTGCCGAAAGCCTGCAGCCTATTCAGAAAAAAGCGGAAGTGTTGATCAATAAAGTCGACTCGGCACTGGGTTCTATTAATAAGATCATGAACCCGCGTTTCCAGGCCAATGTAGACAGGAGTTTCGCCAGTATAGCAAACTCGCTGCAAACGCTGGAGAGTACAACCAAAAAAATTGATGCCATTGTGGGGGCGCAGAGTAGCCACATCAATAGTATTATGGCTAACGCGGATGCTGCATCGGGTAACTTAAAGATAAGTACTGCCAACCTTAACGGCATATCTGCAAACTTTGAAAGGTTTAGTACCGATCTGGCCAACTCTAACATTAAAGGCACATTAGATAATGCTAATAAAGCCATGGGTGGTTTACAGGCTACTATCGATAAGATAAACAGCGGACAAGGTTCCTTAGGCCTGTTAATGAATGATACTAAAATGTACGACAACTTAAACTCGGCATCGGGCAACTTAAACAACCTGTTTATTGATATTAAAGCGCACCCAAGCCGTTACGTTCACTTCTCGGTATTTGGTAAAAAAGGCGACTAAATAAAACATTAGCTATAAGGTGTTAGAGATCAGTTAAAGAAACTGATCTCTTTTTTATTTTAGTCCCCACCCTACTTCCCCTGCTAATTATTTAGTCCTCTTTTTTTGTGGAGTATTAGTTGAGGCCTCTGAAATATTTCTGCTAAATTGCGGGAGTGAAAGATCTGAAAAAATATTACCTGCTGCCTGCAACTCCCCAGGAAGTGTACATGGCCCTTACCAACCCAATTACTTTAGAATTGTGGACCGGCGAACCCGCTCAAATGTCTACTGAACCAGGTTCAGAATTTTCGCTTTGGGAAGGCAGTATTGTAGGAAAAAACATTGAATTTGAAGACGGAAAGAAAATAGTACAACAATGGTACTTTGACGGGCAAAGCGATGATTCTATTGTTACGATCAAGATCCATCCGGATAAGCATGGCTCATCTGTAGAGCTTAGGCACGCCAATATACCCGACGACGATTTTAACGATATAGTTGAAGGCTGGAACGACAGCTACTTTGGCAACCTTGCAGATTTTTTTGCAGTAGGCTAAAAAAGATTCAAGACTTTTAGAATCAAGAGTCAAGATAAAAATGTATAACAACAAAAAGAGCCGCTCCAATATTGGAGCAGCTCTTTATATTTTAAAGGTCTTGATTCCTGACTCTTGTGGTCTTGAATCTATCCGTTAGTATAAAGTAAACTCTACACGACGGTTTTGCTGACGGCCTGCTGCTGTTTTGTTGGTAGCAATTGGCTGGCTTTCACCGTAACCTGTAGCTTCTATACGTGATGCGTTAGCGCCTTTGCTTACAAGATAAGCTTTGATAGCTTCTGCACGGTCTTTAGATAACCTTAGGTTTAATGCATCAGAACCAGTATTATCTGTGTGGCCTGCTAATTTCAAGCTGAAGTTTTTATCAGTTAATAAGCGTGCAACACGGTCTAAGCTTGGGAATGATTTTTCGCGGATAGTTGCTTTACCCAAATCAAACTCAAGGTTGTTTATCGCGTCTTTAACAACACGTTTATCTTCCTCGGTGATGTAAACAACCGGTTTAGCCAATGGGCAACCAGAACCATCCACCTTAGTACCGGCAGGTGTGTTTGGACATTTGTCGTTAAGGTCTAACACACCGTCGCCATCACTGTCAACTGTTAACTTAGCTAAGTTTGCGTTTGTAGTATTTAAATCATTGCGTAATTGATCGTTTTTAGCTTTTTCAGCATCAATTTGTGCTTGTAGCATTTGTTTGGTTTGCTGGTTTTGCCATACATACTCGGTACGCATTGAGTTAACCGGGTTGTAGGTAGACATGTTAGGTGTTTTTGAACTACCCAACAAAAACTCTAAACCTGCGTGTGCATAAGAGAACCTGTCGTTTGAACTGCCTGTGGTGTAACCGTCAAAATTGTCTGACTGTACAAAGTTAACCTGGTAACCTAAATCTAAGTTTACGTTGCTTCCTAAGTTAATTTTGAAACCCAAACCCACAGGTATAAAAAATTCTTTGATAGAGTTTTCACCTGCACCGTTGGTGTAAGCAGTTGTTCCGGCACCATTTGTAATATTAGTTTTGTAACCCATGTAACCGGCACCTGCTGTTAGGTAAGGCTGGATAGATGATTTAGCATGGAACCAGCTGATGTTACCTAAAGTAACATTAGCACTTAACGCACCAGACCAACTTAATTTAGTATTAAAGCTTGTTGGTGTACCCACACCGTCCTGGCCGCGTGTACCGCTAACTTCACCACGAAGGAAATCGGCTTGTAAACCAAATGTTGGTGTGAATTGCTTTTTGATATAACCACCGTAACCGATCTCAGATTGTGGTTGGCGGAAATCCTGGCGGCCATTTGCGCCAAAAATTGTGAACGGTGTTAACAAGCCACCATGAATACCTATTGACCATGTTTTTACCGGCCCGCCAGAAAATGGCTTAACGTAGTTGGTAATGTTTACAGAATCTGTCTGCGCGAAAAGGGAACTGCCTGCAAGTAAACCTGAAAGCAGTAGGGATGCTTTTTTTAAATTTGTTTTCATATCGTATTAATTTGATGTGTCCGTTAAAATGGATACCCGGACACATGCCTCATACCAACAACGATGCCAGTAAGTGCTTCCATCACCGCTCGCTATAAACCAAAAAGGAGTTGAATGTGGCAATTTTGGAGGTAAAGTCCTACTAAATAGCTTATTATATTGAAATATTGACCAATTAAATTAAACGGTCAGGATAATTGACGATTAAGCTTATAGGAAATCTAATTGTGACTGTAAAAAAGTACATTTAAGGCTTATTTAAGCCATTACCGCTGTGGTATTAAATACGTCTTCACTAAGATTGACATCACCGGTCACAATGCTTTTTTGCATAGCCGCGTAAGGGGTAATGGCTTTTGTAAACAATCGCCAGGAGGTATCCTCGTCAATAATCACTTCAGCATCTGCATTACCAGGATGCAACAGCGATTTTGATATAATCCATTTATCAATAGTTTTGTGCAAATACCAATCACCGCCGGCATCGCCACTAATAGTGATCTTAATAATTGTTCCTCTATCAGCCTCAACATTGCGGTAGGTATGTGGCAGGGCGTACATGAAAGTATCTAAACATGGGTAAAATAATTCTTTAGTAAGTATACCCGGTTTACCAACTGCATCTCTTATCTGCTGTTGGTGGTGCCATCTCTCTGTATACTCCCGCGTAATATGAAACCAGTTCAATGATGTTTCCTCTCCTGCCCAGGCAACAGCGTGCTTCGCGTTTTCAAAAGGTTTTAAACTTTCAAGGTAGGTAATAGACTGCGCCCCGGTACTTGCTAATTGCTGAATGAGTAACTGCGGACTCATCCTTTTCATGGCGTTAACCCAGGTAGCATTTAATTGGTTAAGGTAGCCAACCAAATCCTGGTAATTATTTATAGGGTCGGTTGGTGGCGGGCCTTCGTGCCCATTCAAAAGGGCAATGCATCGCACATTGCCATCAAGCAGGTGCGCTGCAATATCTTTTACAGTCCACAAGCGTGCAACTGTGAGTTTGCTCCAGTCCTGAGGAGATAGTGAGACAAGCAGATCGATCAGCAACCTATCCAGCCTGGCGAATAAGTGCAGCGTTGGTATAGGTATTACCTGCTCCATACTTGTGAGCAGTTATTCAGCCGGGTGGATGATCACCTTCCATTGAATATCGGCATCGGCTTTATAAAGTGTAGCCGCTACAGAGCAGTATTTATTTAACGATAACTCTACAGCTTTTTTAGCTTTATCCTCATCAACATCGCCATAAATGTGAAATTCGAGGGTTATATCCTGCCATAACGATGGCTCTTTCCCCGCTTCGCGCTCGCCTGTTATCACCATTTTATAATCGGTAACATTTTGGCGTTGTTTTTTGAGGATGGCAATAACATCAATAGCAGAGCATCCGCCCAAACCCATTAAAAGCATTTGCATTGGGCGTACGCCAAAATTTTGGCCGCCGCTTTCGGGGCTGCTATCCATACGTACGGTGTGGCCGTATTCGTCTGTAGCTTCAAACCCGTAATCGCCGCTTACGCGTGATAATTTTATAGTAGGCATAGTTAAATGTAATAATTATGCTAAGGTATGCTTTTAGCAGGATATTAAAATATCAAAACCATATATTGACGCTGATTAGATAAAGTGTTAACACATGAAAAAGCTGTTACTATCTGCCATATTATTTTGCTTTGCTACGGCAGGCTTTGCGCAAACCAACCTGATATCTTACGATGACCTGAGTTATCTGCTGCACAACAACATTAATAAGGCCGATACATTTTTTATGGCTAAAGGGTATACACTCGTGAAAAAAGATGAGAAAAAGAACACCCGTAAATACGAACTTAAAATTGCGGGTGGCACTTATGTAACTAACAGTATTAGGGTTGATGGGAGGCGGATGTATATAGAAATGGAAACTAACGAGCTGGCGCAGTATAACATGATATATAACTCGGTATCACAATACATCAATAAAGAAAGCAGCACGCCCGATGTGCAAACCATTTTAGTTAAGGACCTGGGGACAATATATATTATGGTGAACGACGCTGTACCCTACAACCCCACCCGACGGGAATATACTTTGAGGATAGTAGCTGAGAAAGGTATTACGGCTTATAATTAACTCAACTGGTTTAGGTGGTGCTGCATGTGAACAATGTAATCTTCGGCTAAAAAGGCCACGGTGTTAAAGGATGGCTCATATCGGCCATTATCGCATCTCACATGTATACGTTCGGTTGGATACTTATCCAGTACTCGCGCAATTTGGCGGTTAACCAATTCCCATAGTTTTAGCAGGTCAGTTATATCAACGTAGCAGTAATGCTGCGCTTGCACCCATTCTTCCTGGTGGTATATCAGCTTAAAATCTTCCTCGTAAGTACAACGCACAAAACGCTGCAAGTTTATGTGCGCGCTATCTATAAGGTGGCCAATCAATTCCTTATTAGTCCACTTGCCTGGTACAGCTTCATTATTCCAATTTACCGTTGCAGCACCGTGGGTTAAAAAATCATCAATGGCGTTGCTCAACTTCAAGGCAGTTTCTTTCATAACGCAGCGAATTGTAATTTTTAAATCTGTTCAATCGTGTTAAATTATTCAAAAAAAATTAACTTCATCCCTTCAATAACAATCTATGGCCTTAAACTACATTTGGATAGCCTTTTTTTTGATAGCATTTGTAATAGCTTTTTGCAAATTGGTGTTTTTGGGAGATGTAGATGCGTTTAAAATATTGGTAGACGGCATGTTCGATAGCTCCAAAGCGTCGGTAATGGATATTGCACTACCCCTTGCAGGTAATATGGTGTTATGGCTGGGGATACTTAACATTGGCGAACGTGCTGGCGCCATGAACTTTTTAGCACGTATAGTTGGCCCGTTCCTTAGTCGCCTGTTTCCCGAAGTTCCTAAAAAGCACCCCGCAACCGGGCAAATGATGATGAATTTTTCGGCTAATCTGTTAGGGCTCGATAATGCCGCTACCCCATTGGGCTTGAAAGCCATGAATAGCTTGCAGGAACTTAACCCGAATAAAGAGACCGCTTCTAACGCGCAGATCATGTTTCTGGTTCTGCATACATCAGGCCTGCAACTGCTGCCGGTAACCATTATAGCACAGCGCTTTATATTACACGCCAAAGACCCGGCAGATGTTTTAATTCCCTGTATTATAGCCACATATGTAGCTACAATTGTAGGAATGATTGCGGTAGCTATTAAACAAAAAATAAATCTTTTTGATAGGGTCATACTTACCTGGCTTGGCGGGATGACGGCTTTTATACTCGCCCTGGTTTGGTACTTTACACAGTATTTAGATAAAGAGCAAATCACCACAGTATCTAAAGTATCAAGCAACCTGCTTATTTATCTTATACCCACTATATTTATTTTAGGTGCGCTATACAAAAAGGTAAACGTATTCGAAAGCTTCATCGACGGCGCTAAGGGCGGTTTCGAGGTATCGGTAAAAATAATCCCCTACCTGGTTGCCATGCTGGTTGCCATAAGTGTTTTTCGTAACAGTGGTGCGTTAGAATATTTAAATAATGGTGTGCGCTGGGTGGCTACCCAAGCCCATTTAGATACCCGCTTTGTTGATGCTATGCCGGTTGCCTACATGAAGCCCTTAAGCGGCTCGGGTTCAAAAGCCATGATGATAAATGTAATGCAAACCTACGGGCCGGATAGTTTTGCGGGCCGGCTGGGTTCTGTGTTCAACGGCTCTGCTGATACCACTTTTTATATTGTGGCCCTTTACTTTGGTTCTGTTGGTATAAAAAAATCGCGTTATGCTATCCCTGCCGGCTTATTGGCTGATTTTGCGGGCGTTATTGCCGCTATATTGATCTCTTATCTGTTTTTTGGTTAGTTAAAGCCCCCATTACTGTGTTTTAACGTCTAAATCCTTCATTTATCTGTAACAAGCTTTAATTAAATCCGTACAAGGCATAAGTAAACCATGGTTTATTTTATGCCTGGGCATTAATTAATTTTTGATATGTGATTGATGGGTAAAACTTTTATTAAAGCTTTATTTATTTTACTGCTACCCCTACTTGTAATAACGGCTGCTTCATCGGCACAAACAATTACTGTGGGCGCAGTTGACGCAGGACCCTACGGACCCGGTTCAAGTATAAGTGTGCCTTTTACCGTAACGGGCTCATGTATCAGTAACCCGGCCAATAAATTCAATCTTTATTTATCTAATGCCGCCGGAACGTTCGGTGCCGGCGAAACGCTTATAGGTTCATATACGGGATTTTACGCAACATTTGTAAATGGTATAATCCCCGCTACTGCGGCAGGCAGCAATTACCGGGTGCAGGTAAGGTCTACCCTTCCCGTAATAAACAGCGCGTCATCAAATACTTTCAGCATATCGGCTTTGCCCGGTTTAAAAGCCGGTGCTTCCTCAAACCAGATCAACGCGGCGGTAGATCCCGATATATTTGGTTCGTGTGTGGGTAGCAATAATCGTAATTATACTTTTACCAATACATCCGACGGCGGCAATCCTGCAACGGCAACTTTTTTTAACGAACTATCACAAACAAGCGAAGGTACAATACCACTTAACGGGGTGTTTATGGCCAAGGCAGCCAATTATACCGTTACCGTTAAAACAAGTAATGCGGCCGGGATCACCGGTACAAAATCTTACCAGCTTATTAATAACGTAGCCAACAATAGTTTTACCATTACAGGTAATGGCAGCGTATGTTTGGGCGCAGGTAACACGCTTGAGTACAATGTTGATATTACAGGCAATACCGGGATACAAAATAACTATCCGGGTTTGATTTATAACATTAAATGGGGCGACGGCACAGCCTCTACCTTTACACTTTGCCAAATTATTGCTGCAAATGGTAAAGTAAGCCATGCATACATTACCTCATCATGCGGCAATGTAACTAATAATCAAAAAAATGTTTTTCAGATAGATATACAGCCCACAAGCCCTTATTGTACCAATCTAACCCAGCCGGTTACCACTTATGCTAAAGTTTTGGCTCAGCCTCAAAACAGGTTCGACGCTCCTGTAGCGGCATGTTTAGGCAGCCCGGTAACATTTTCAAACAATTCTATTCCCGGTGATGACCCTAATAGTACAGCATCTGATTGTAGGAATATTGCGGCAACTTACACTTGGCTGGTTGATGGTGTGGTAGTTGCAACCGGCAGGCCACTAACCGCCCCATTAACCCATACGTTTACAACAAGTGGCAATCATGATATAACATTAAGGTTTGAAAATAACAGTGGGCTGTGTGATGCTCCCGACCTTACTAAACAGGTTTGTATACAAAAGGCCCCTGTACCCAATTTTACTATACCTGCCATATACTGCCTAACCTCGGGCCCATTACCGGTGGTTAATACTTCTGTTGTTGATGAAGTTTGTAACACCAATACTATCTATAAATGGAACCTGGTTAGCGGCCCTGCAACAGGTGTTACATTCGCCGCTAATGCAAAAACACCAAACTTTACTTTTACACAGGCTGGTGTTTACCAGTTCAGGCTGGATATAACTACCCTTAGTTGCGGTACAGTTACCGGCCCGGTAAAAGAAATAATTGTTAACGCTACCCCTACGGTCACTTTATCGCCAGATGCCGACCAGTGTGGTAAAGGCGTAACGCTTGATTTTAACCCCTCTGCTACTGTTACAAAAACTACATTAACAGGTACGGCACAGCCCTTGCCTACCACTTATGTTTGGACTGTTGCCAGCGAATCGGGCGGTACTTTTTCTTTTGCTAATGGTACCACAGCAAACAGCCAGTACCCAAGCATCACTTTTAATGATTATGGCACCTATACCATTACGGCAACACATACCAACAGCTGCGGCGGCCCGGTTAGCGCTTCGCAAAAAATAACATTTGTAGCTGCGCCAACGGTATCTGCCGGCCCGCCGCAAAATAATATTTGCGAGGGCACGCCGGTAAATTTATCAGGAACACCGGGAGTGGGTGGCCTGGTAACGGCAGTAAAATGGACCAGCTCCACCGGCGGCACATTCACTACACCAAATTCGCCCAATGCTACTTATACACCATCAGCGGCCGATATAAATGCCGGGCAGGTTCTGTTAACTTACACGGCAACCACATCGCTTGCAGCACCTTGTAACCAAATATCCAGCACAGTATTAATTACTATCGTAAAAAAAGCAACGGTAACCAGTTCAAACGCACAATCGGTTTGTAGTGGCGGCCAGTTTACATATACCATTAGATCGGCCGACCCGGCTACAACGTTTACATGGACCACAGCCTTAACATCCGGTACAGCCACGGGGTTTGGTGCTACCGGTAGCGGGGCTACTATAAACGATGTAATAACCAATAGTACTGCGTCAGATGCCGTGGTAACTTATACCATTACACCTACCTTAAACGGTTGTACAGGTACACCCTTCGCGCTAAAAGTAACTATCCAACCGTTACCTGTACTCACACAACCCGTACCTGTAGATCCGGAGATCTGCAGTAACCAGCCTGCAAATATCCCGTTGAATTCAAATATTGCAAGTACTACATATACATGGACAAGTACAGCTGGCGGGCCGGGCATCAGCGGTAACACCAACCTTACCACGGCCTCGGCGGTAACCGGCATACAGGACGTGCTTGTCAATACTTCGGCACTGCCGGGTACTGTAACCTATACCGTTACACCATACAATGGTACATGCGCGGGTACACCCAAGCAGGTAACCATAACCGTTAAACCCCTGCCCAAACAATCGATCCCCGGACCCAATGAGTCTATTTGCGCGGCAACAACTTATACCTTAAAAGGTAACGACCCTTCGCCCGGTATTGGCCAATGGACAGTTACATCAGGCCAAACAGGTGTTACTTTTAGCGGCGGCGGTACATCGCCAAATGCTGTTGCAAGCGGACTGATACCCGGCCAGGTTTATAAATTTACGTGGACAATATCGGCAGCCCCAACTTGTCCCTCAAACTCGGCAACGGTTACTATCACTAACGATTTGCAAACTGTACCGGGTACAACCACAGGTTCCACCGCCGTTTGCGCGGGCAGTAACAACGGCACGGTTACCTTAACCGGTTATGTGGGAAATATTGTTAGGTGGGAGCGTTCTATAGATGGCGGAATTAATTGGTTACCAATTGCCAATACTACACCTGCGCAAGATTACCTTAACCTAACGCAAACCACTCAATACAGAGCTGTGGTTCAAAGCGGTTCGTGTAGTATTGAAGTATCTACAGTAAGTACCGTTACGGTAAACCAACCTGTAATTGCTTCAAACGCGGGTCCGGATCAACCTGTGTGTAACACCCCAACAGTTACGTTAGATGGTAACGATCCGCTTACCTTTGGGGGCACCTGGACACAGGTTGCAGGGCCTACAGCCGGTGTGGTTATTACGGATCCCACCAATCCTAAAACTACGGTTACCGGTTTAGCAGGGGGTAATAACTATACCTTCCGGTGGACAATAAACGGCACAGCCCCCTGTGCAAGCAGCAGCGATGACGTAGATATTATCGACCGGCCCGATGTACCACCAAATTTTACCCAGAACAGGATTTCGGGTTGCGGGCCTACAACGGTGCAATTCACCAATACCTCTCCTACATTCCCCGGTGTAATTTACGCGTGGGATTTTGGTGATGGTTCGCCTGTGAGTAACGAAGTAAGTCCCATACATACTTTTCAGCCGGACGCTTCGGGCAGGGACGTTATTTACATTGTTAAATTAACCACTACGGTGAATTGTACAGCGCAGCCACCTCACACGCAAAAAATAACCATACACCCTGCTACACCAACACCGCGGATCTTTCCTGATAAAACAACAGGCTGTGGTGGCTTTACACTTACGGTAGAAAATACATCAAGGGCAAATTATGTAAATTTCAGATACGTTTTACTTGACGAAAACGGTAACATTATGCAGGAGCGCCAAACGTCAGATTCTGCTTATCACGCGCAATTTAATGTTACAGCGCCTTTAAACCCTAAAACGTATAAAGTAAAACTGATAGTAACTGATTTTTGCGGTAATACAGGCGAATCTCCTTCCATAGATATTAAAGCAAACCCTCTGGACATCAAATCGGGGATGTTTGTTACCGATTATAATAACAAGTGTTTCCCGGTAATAGTAAACCTGCATAATAACTCAACAGGTGGCAATAATTTTCAATTTCACATTACCAGTACAGATGGGTTTAGCCAGTTAGTTCCAGTTGGTTTAGACGGCACCATTCCGTATGCATTCCCTAAAGCCGGCATATATAATATTTCTATTACCGCATCAAACAGCTGCGGCATTGCAACACCTACCGATCCTAACGATTGGCGTATAGATGTATTTGAGAAACCACGCCCTGATTTTAAAGCCAATACGCCAAGCGGCGGTTGCGGTAACCTCGATGTAACTTTCACGAATACTACAATACCTGATGCATCAACCCAACCCGAAGCTTTAGCCTATGAATGGGATTTTGGCGATGGGTCGCCTCTTGGGCACCAATACTCGGGTTTTGTACATACGTATTCGGCTGCCGGTACCTATACGGTAACTTTAACTGCTACAAACACAACCACCGGCTGCTTTGATGTAATAGTTAAAACTAACGTTATAACCGTTTACCCAAAACCAATTGCCGATTTTACCGCCAGCCCGGGCTTTACAACCGCTATACCTAATTATCGTTTCACGTTTACAGATGCCACAACTATGAGTAAACCTGTTAAGTGGGATTGGGATTTTGGCGACGGGCAAACTGCTACAGGCCGTAATGTAAACCACACCTATGGCGACGTTGGTAAATTTAATGTAACGCTAAACATTGTTGATGATAAAGGCTGTACCAGTACCATTACCAAAGCAGTTGAAATTACGGGTACACCAGGTTTCTTATTCCTGCCAAATGCTTTTCAGCCAAGTGGCGATGTAACAGATCTGCAAAGGTTTATGGCTAAAGGATCGGGCATAGCTAAGTGGCAATTGCAAATATTTAACAACTGGGGCCAGCTAATATGGCAAACCACAGCGTTAGGTGGCAACGGTGAGCCTACAGAGGGCTGGGACGGCACGTTTAAAGGTGCGCCTGTGCAGCAGGGTGTTTACGTGTGGCAGGCTTCTGCTACGTTTATTAACGGCACAGAATGGAAAGGAATGTCTTACAACGGCTCGTTGCCTAAACGCAGCGGCTATATACATTTATTAAGATGATGAAGGGAACGGCTAAATATTTTATTCTATTTTTTACCATAACTGTACTTGGCTGCTTTAGTGTATCGGCGCAAGACCACATGTACTCTCAGTTTTTTAATTCTCCTATTTATCTTAACCCGGCCTTAAACGGCCAGTTCCAGGGCGATCTGCGGATGAACCTCATTTATCGTAACCAGTATACATCAATTCCCGGCAGCCTTTCCTATCTCTCGGCATCTATTGATTATAAAGTGCCTGAGTTTGGTGGTGGTTTAGGCTTGATTTTCACCCGCAGTAGTGAAGGGTCGGCTTATTTAAATAAGAATAACATTGCAGGGATATATTCGTACAGTGTAGGGTCCGAAGACTTTGTACTGTCGTTTGGTTTACAGGCAGGGGTAACCAATCGCGCGGTTGATTTTAGCAAGCTTGCATTTGGCGACCAGATAGATCCTCGCCTCGGATTCGATCCCAGCGTAGTAACAGGCGCTGCCCGGCCCGACTTTAACAACAAGTTTTATTTTGACTCGGGCGCAGGGATTAACCTTACGCTTAAAAACTTTAACATAGGGGGCGCGGCGCAACACATAAACCGCCCTAACGAGTCGTTTACAGGTACGCCCTCTAAATTACCCATGCGTGGAACTTTCCATGCCAGCTTCAGATACAACCTTACGCGCGATGATAATTTAGATGATGACGATAAATCATACATCATACCATCGGTGGTGTTTTATAAACAGGCGCAGGCCCAGTCTATTAGTGCCGGTATGCAGTATAAACGCCGTAGTATTAACGTAGGTGCCTGGTACCGTAACGGCGGCGCGGGAGGCCCAAGCGCATTTGTTGTTTCGTTGATATTTGATTTGTTCATCAATAAAGAAGGCGGCGAAAAGTTACGTTTTGGTGTAAGCCATGATGTACCCGCCGGAGGCTTAAATTATACCAATACTAGCGGCACTACCGAGGGTAGCATTGGATACGAAACTACGCTCCCCGCCCGCTCGGGCGGCGAACATAAATTCTTTGGCGCCAGCCGTTGTTATGATTTTTATTGATGTTTTTTTATACTTTTATACACTCTAATTTTTTATGGCGAAGGATTACTTAAAGGATAAAGTAGTTAAGAAAAAGTCTGCTACCATGGCGGGCTGGCTAATTGTGTTATTTGTAATAATATTTGCCGCACTGCTTGCAAAATTTGCACTATCGGGCAGTATCAAAAATTTTAACGGTTTGCCGGATAGCGACCTCGCGTATAACGTAGCTAAGCAATACATTCTCCCTACCACACTTTCAGGAAACGTTAAGTTTTCAGACTCCGATTATAAATTCGCTAAAAGATCAGATTCGGTTTACGTTATAAAATCATTTTATACCGAAAGGCATAGCGATGGTGAAAGCTCCCGGACAGATTTTACCATAGAACTTAAGTACAACGGAGGTGCCGGTGCCAGGATGACCAACTGGACCCTGGTCAATTTAGATCAGAATAACAATTAACCATTAGCATATAATTTATTGGAATGGATGCCGAAAACGAAATATTAGTTAGCGGGGTAGCGCGTATTGCCCATACACAGTACCAAACAATTGTTAGCAGTGGTAACCACACCATAATTGCCGACGAGCCTTTAGATGTAGGTGGCACAGATACGGGCATGTCGCCATATAATTTATTGCTGGCCAGTTTGGCCAGCTGTACTGCTATAACCTTGCGTATGTATATTAACCGTAAAATGTGGATAGTTGATGAGATTGGCGTTCACCTTGATATGTTTAAAGAGCAAAGCGGGGTATTGATAGAGAGCAAATTAACTTTTAAAGGCGAATTGAATGAAGAGCAGCTTAAACGATTGATAACCATTGCCGACGCATGCCCTATTCATAAGATATTAGTAGGCAATATTGCTATAAATACAAGTTTGGCGTAAGTTAGCGTAAACCTTTAACAAAAATATCTATCAGCAGCAGGCGTTTACTGTGTATCTCATCCAACTGTTCGCGGTGTGGGAAGTTAAGTTTTTTCTGCTGAAGCACACCGCCAACCTTAATGCCGTGTAAGGCATCTAAAAATAGTTCAACCACTTCTATCTTGTTAACCGTACCCGGTATATTTCCTTTCTCAATCTCTGATTGAATAGCATTTGCAAGTAGTTTAATTTCAGCGTTGCGTATATGTGCTATGGTTTCCCAGATAGGTTCGGGTAGGTTTTGCTCGTTGAGCCTAAAATAGTCGAAGAAGTTATAGTTATTTACAATAAAGTCATGGTGGCTATTCACCTGGAAAAGAAAAGCTTCGCGCAGGTCGCTAAAATGCCCGAATTTGTCCTCAAGCTGTTTAAGATAATCGGCTGCCAGCTTACGCATAACAGCCATGTATAACTCGCTCTTGTCCGGAAAATAGTAATATAGCAGCGCTTTAGACATCGAAAGATCGCCGGCTATTTCATTCATGGTTGTTTTTGAATAGCCGTAATGAAGAAAGCGCTGGTACGAGGCTTCTAAAATTTTTTCCCGTTTTATATCCTGCTGATCGTTAGCTGTACTCATTTTGTTACTAAAGTTGTCCCCTGACTTTTTTAACAAAACTATCAATTTGCCAGCCAAATCATAATTATCAACCCAAAAGATGAAATTTAAATGAAATTGTTACAATTGTTTTGCCAGCGCTGTACCGGCGCTGACGACAATAATATCCTCTAAACTGCCGATTGCAGCGTCGGGTATTCCGGTACGTTTACCAATGCTCAGTCTCAAAAACATGCAACCAAATGCCGACCCAATTGCTGCACCACCTCCTATTAATGCGCCTATTACCGGCTGTTTATGGTTAGCTTTAAATACAGTTGCCCCACATAACGCGCCCGATATAAAACGGCCAATTAAGCCGCCTGCTGCTGTGCGCTTTGGTGCAAATGGCATTTTGTCGCCAACTAACTCACCTGCGCCTAAAACCTTAAATACTTTTGATGTTGTAATGCTTTGCATGAAAGCAAAGGGCGTGTTTTTTAAAGTTTTTGAGGGCTGCCTGCTGTATACATGGCTAAGCACAACAGGGGCTGAAAATGTACGCATACCTGCAAGAACTCCAAGAGTAGCTGCCTGCCCGTAGGCACGTGCTGGTTTAAGATCCATATTGAATTTTATTTATTACAAATGTGCAATAACCATTCCTAAATAACAGTTGACCATTTATTATAGTCCCGGTTAAGAAATATAAATCATTAATTAAATTAAGTTGTTATGTTCTACAAAACTAATCACTATGAAAATACACGAAAACAATACACTTGGCAAACTGGGGGCTGCTATAGGTAAAGGCTTATTAGCGGGTATGGCTGCTACCGCTGCTATGACACTATCGCAGATGATAGAAATGAAGATAACTAAACGCGAACCCAGTGATGCCACCGTAAAGGTTGCTGAGGATACCGCGGGATTTAAACCGGCCAGTAAAGAAGATAAGCAATTACTTTCGCAAGAGATCCATTGGAGCTACGGCACTGCCTGGGGAGTTGCGCGCGGATTGATGGGCCTTACCGGATTAAAAGGCTTACCAGCCAACTTACTGCATTTCGGGGCGGTTTGGGGCACGGCGTTGGTGATGTTGCCTAAACATGATGCGGCGAAACCAATTAACGAGCAAAATCCTAAGGATATAGCTATAGATGTGCTGCATCATTTATGCTTTAACCGCCGGCCTTGTTTACGATGCATTGGATGCCGGCAGCCGCCGCGAACGCAAAGTGAGAAAGATTATGGCAACCTTAAAAGGCTTGAAACACCGATTAAAATAAGCTGATATAAAAAAGGGCCGCAAATTTAAATTTTGCGGCCCTTTAATTTGGTACTGGTGCTGGTTATGCTTCAGCTGCTTCCAGCTTAACCTTTTCTTTTTTATCCTCTTTTTTACCAAAAAAGTAGTTTTTCATATTCACGCGGATGATGTACATACATGGTACCAATATCAATGTAATAATGGTTGCAAAACCAAGACCAAAGATCATTGTCCATGCTAACGGTCCCCAAAAGGCTACGTTATCACCACCAAAGTGAATATGAGGCGCGCCGTGGGTAAACAAGCCCACAAAATCGATATTAAAACCAACCGCCAATGGTATCAACCCAAGTATTGCCGCTGTAGCGGTTAACAATACAGGCGTCATACGGGTATGGCCGGCTTCAACTACTGCATCGTGCAGGTTAGCGCCCTGTTCTATCAGCATATCGGTAAACTCTACCAGCAAGATACCATTACGTACAACCACCCCTGCAAGGGCAATGATACCTACGCCCGTCATAACGATGGCCATGGTCATACCAAATATTGCGGTACCCAGCAGTACCCCAATAATACTGAAGAAGATCTCGCTGATGATGATAAATGTTTTACCTATCGAGTTAAACTGGATCATCAGGATGATCAGGATCAAACCAAATGAGGTAAGCATGGCTCCACCAAGGAAACTAACTGCCTCCATCTGGTCTTCCTGGCCACCACCCTGGCGTATCACTACGTTATCGTCCTTTTTAAAGTTTTTGATAGCTGCAAGGATGCTTTGATTCACTTCGTTTGCATTGTAAGGTTTAATTACGTTGGAGCCCAATGTTAACACCCTGCGCTGTTGTTTACGCTTAATGTTACTGAAGGTATTAGTGTAACGAATATCTGTAAAGGCAGATATTGGCACCTGGCGGATAGCACCACCGGTTGCTAAGTCGCGATAAGTGATCTTTAAGTTTCGCAACTCATCAATGTTACCACGCTGCTCTTCCATAGCGCGTACTTTTATCTGGTAATCATCCTCTTTCGTGTTACGGAAATCGGCTGCTTTGGCACCAAATATCGCGGTAGCTAAATTCTGGGTGATCTGCCCGGTTGATATACCCTCGCGGTTTGCACGCTCGCGATCAATGTCGAACACGATCTCAGGTTTATCATTTTGTACGTCGGCCACAAGGTTTTCAATACCGGCAATATTTTGTTTTTGCAGGTATGTTTTTAACCGGTTACCGGTTTTGATAAGAGTATCCAGGTTATCGCTGATGATCTCGATACTGATATCTTTTTGTACCGGCGGGCCGCTGTTCTCCTGCGCTACCGAAATAGTAACACCCGGAACAATGTTCTTTAGTTGGTTACGTATCTCGGTAAGGATGGGCTTGGTATCTTTACCATTACGCTCGCCAAACTCCACGAAAGCAACAGTTACTTTACCACGGTTTTGGTAATCGCCCTGGTCTTCATCCTGCGGGTCGGTTACACTCTTGGTAACGTTAGATATAATTGATGAAACGATCTCTTTGTTCGGCTCGATGATCTTGGCTACACGCTGTTCTACCTTTTTGGTAACCTCGTTGGTAGTAGCCTGGTCGGTACCAATTGGCATAGTGATGTAAACGTAGGCAAAGTTAGGGTCGCCGGCCGGGAAAAACTCAGGGGTTTTACCAAGGGTTGCCGTAAGCACAATAGAGATAATGAATAAACCGAACGTACCCACCAGCATGGTAACCGGGCGTTGCACGGCTTTCTCTAACCATTTTGCATACCAGTTCTGGAACTTAGGCCAGGCGTTCTTCTGAAATCTGTCGATGATCTTTAACAGGAAGAAGTGATTTATCAGGTATAATATGATAATCAGCACCATAAAGTTACCTAAACCAAAATTGATAAGGTATGATATTACGGTAGCAATACCCAGATAAATTAACGCGCGCTTGGTTGGCTTATCAAATTTAGGGTTATCATGTTCACCATCGTGATGTGGTTTCATAAAGTCAACAGCGAATACCGGGTTCATGATGTAAGCCACAACCAACGACGCTAACAAAGTGATGATAAGCGTTATCGGCAGGAAGAACATGAACTCACCAATGATACTGTTCCAGAATGCCAACGGTACGAATGGTGCAAGGGTAGTCATTGTACCGGAGAATACCGGAAGGAACACCTCTCCTGCTGCCATCTTAGCTGCCTCTTTAATGGGCACTTTACCATTGGCAAAAATACGGTGCGTATTCTCTATAACCACGATTGCGTCATCCACTACAATACCCAAGGCAAGCAGGAACGAGAACAAAACGATCATGTTCAGCGTAAAACCTATTGCCGGCATCACCATAAAGGCGATGAAACAAGATAATGGTACCGATAGCGCTACGAAAATAGCATTGGTTGTACCCATAAAGAACATCAGGATAACAGTTACCAATATAAATCCGATAATGATGGTATTAATCAGGTCGTTAAGTGTAGTACGGGTCTTGTCGCTCTGGTCGCCGGTTACGGTAATATTTAAACCTTTTGGGAAAGTTGATTTCTGTTTCTCTTTGATCAGGGCGTTGATCTTGTCAGACGCCTCGATCAGGTTTTCGCCCGTACGTTTACTAACGTTTAACGTAATAACGTTTTTGAATTTCTGCTGCTCGTTTGTTTTTAAACGCGCATAGCTCTCCTGTTCTAAGAACGAATCTTTGATCTCGGCAATATCGCGCAGGTAAACGGCCTGGCCCTTAGGGTTACGGATAACCATGGCGGCAACCTCATCCGCGTTTTTAAAGTCGCGTTTGATGTCGATACTGCGCCTAACACCATCAGTTTTAATCGTACCTGCCGATGCAAGTATATTTTCGTTACCAACGGCCTGGGTTATATCTGAAAAAGTGATCTGCGCGGCAGCCATCTTGTTCAGGTCAACGTTGATCTGTATCTCAGGCGTTAAGGCGCCTATCTCATCAACTTTAGAAATCTCTTTAAAGCCTTCTATCTCATCTTTCAGCAGGTCAGCATATTCCTTCAATTTCTTCAGGTCATAATCGCCCGATAAGTTGATGTACAGAATAGGCAGATCCGCAACGTTAATATCCGATACAGTTGGTTCTTTAAAATTGTTGTCATTCTGCGGCAGATCCTGGCGGGCTTTGTCAACCGCGTCCTGCACATCTATTTTGGCGTCTTTAACCTTAACATTGGCGTTAAACTCTGCCGTAATGATAGATACGTTTTGTACCGAGTTTGATGTTACCTTTTTTAATCCTTTTAACGATTTAAGTTTTTTCTCTAACTGCCTCGTTACCAGGTTCTCCACGTTTTGTGGCGATTGGCCTAAAAACTGGGTAGTAATAAATATCTTAGGTACCTGTATATCCGGGAAGTTCTCTTTCGGGAGGTTGTTGTAGCTGATAAGGCCAAGTGCTGTTATCAAAAACATCAGCACGTAAATGGCCGTTTTATTATCAATAGCCCAACTTGATGGCCCGAATTCTTTTTTAATATCTTTCATATCTGTAATAGATAAAGGTTGAATTAATTAATGGCCGACTTGCTGGCTTTTACTTTATCGCCGTCTTCAATATCGGCAGCGCCTTCGGTCACTATCTGGTCGCCTGCTTTTAGGCCTTCCAATATCTCTGTTTGGCCACCGTAGGTAATACCGGCTTTAATGGCTGTACGTTTAGCAATACCGTTATTGTTTACGTAAACGTAATCGCCTTCTTCCGAACGCTGAATAGCTTTTACAGGTACAATAATAGCGTTAGGCTTAGCGTAATCTGCAATTTTGATAATGGCAGTCATATTCGGGCGAAGCGTTTTACGGGCAGGTAATTTTACCTCAACCGCGAAGCTGCGTGATGTTGGGTCGATTGCTTTTGCCGCGAACGTTACTTTTGTTTTTAACGAATCCTTAGCATCAGGAACTACTATCAACACTTCGTTACCTGTACCAATGCTACCTGCGTAGCTCTCCGGAACATCAGCTTTTACTTTTAACATATCAGCATTTACAATGCGGATGCCGGTTGTACCCGGTTGTGCCACCTGGCCAAGTTTAAGGTCCATTTGATCTATAGTACCGTTTATTGGCGAAACTATACGGTATAGATTTGCCTGCTGGCGTAAGCCCGACAATGCTTTTTTGCTTGCCTGTAAATTGGTTTGCGCTTGTAAAAACTGCACTTCGGTACCAATTTTTTGATCCCAAAGATTTTTCTGGCGGTTGTAAAGCTGTTGGTTCAGGTCAACCTGTGCCTGCGACTGCGCTATGTTTTGCTGCAATACGCTGTTATCTAACTGCACCAACACTTGGCCACGCGATACGTGCTGGCCCGCTTTTACATATATGGCCGTAATAGTACCCGGTGATTGAGGGTAGGCAGTTACGTTATCCTGCGCATCTATTTTACCCTGTATTTGTACATAATTTGTAAAGGCGCCGCTTTTTACATCTACTACACCCACTTCGGTAGCTTTGGTAGAATCGGCAGAACCTACTTCTGCTTGCAGTTTGGTTATCTGGGCGTTGATGTCGGCCTGTTTCTTTTGCAGGTCCGCCAGTTCGGCTTTTTTGTCCTTTGATTTGTTAGAGCATGCTGCCAGTAACAACAATGCGGGTATGTATATTAATTTTTTCATTTGAGTGATTGTGTATGATTAGTTTGAGTGATTGTTATTGTATGCGCCCGTATGCTTTATCAAGGTCTACCTTGCTTACCAATGAATCGTAAAGGCTTTGGATATATTTGTTATTAGCATCCTCAAGTGCTGTTTGAGCCTGCGTAACCTCGATGCTTGAACCTACCCCCTGCTGATATTTGATCTTCGATACTCTTAATACCTCTTCAGCCAAATTTCTACTTTCTTTTTGATTGTTAAGCGATTGCAGGCCATTGATGTAAGTGATACGTGCCTGGCTGGCCTGTAAACTTAAAGCGTTTTTAAGGCTCGCGAGAGCGATCTCGGATTTTTGGACCGCTATTGCTGTTTGCTTAACCTGGTAACGGCGCTGGAAACCATTAAATATTGGCACTGTTAAGTTAAGGCCAACATAAGTTGCAGGGTAACTCGTATTAAACAACGTGTTAAAGCTATTGCTTTGGTAAGCTATAGATGAATTTAATGTTGCAGATAAAGTGGGTAAATAAGCTGCTTTTTTACGTTTCAGATCAAGCTTGTTTAAGGCAACCGCGGTTTCAGATAAGTTGTATTCGATACGTTTCCTGTAGAAAGACGTATCGTTAGCTATATCAGCAACGTCATTATTGGCTTGCAACATCACGTCGGTAAGTTTATCAGTAAGTTGCAGATCATATTCGATAGGCATCCCCATCTGGAACTTTAGCATCTGATAATTAAGTACCAGTAACCTGATGGTGTTTTCGCGGGTAGTTACCAGGTTGTTATATTGTACTTTGATACGGTCAACATCAATTTTTTCTACAAAACCTTGTTTGTTTTGTGCAGTAGTTTGATCAACCTGTAACTTCAGCTGGGCTAAGTTTGCATCTAGCAACCGTATTTGCTCATTGCTAACCAAAACCTGGTAATAAGCTTTAGTTACGCTAACACCCGTTTCAATTTTGGTACGGGTTAACGAACGTTGCGAAAGTTCCTTATATGTTTTAGAAGCCTTTAAACCAACAAGGTATGAACCATCGAACAAGATTTGATTTAAGGTTACACCAAGATTTGAGTTGTACTTTTGTGTAAAGCTTGCCGGTTGCGGCGCACCAGGTGTTGGTTGCGTAATTGGGTTACCTGCCCCATCCTTTATGTTCTTGTCAATTAATACCTGATAGATTGACGGCGTTATAAAGTCAGGAAATAAAATTGTAGGGATCTTTAAATAATCCTGAAAAGTGGCGCTACCATTAATTTGAGGCAAGCCGATACCAAAAGTTTCCTTTACTTTATATTCTGCGCTTTTAACATCAAGGCCGGCGTTAACTACCGAATCTTTATGACTAAGCGCATAGTCAACTGCTTGTTGTACCGAGAATGCGTAGCTCTGCGCAACAGGCTGCGTTTGCGAGTATCCCCGCGAAGCCCCTGTTAAGCAGATGAGTAAGATGAGTATTCGTTTCATTTGTGAGTGATAATGTATATTGTTTGTTTAATGATGATGCAGCAAAGCAAATGTTTTAATTGACAGCGGTATGTCAGCAGCGCCTTTGCATTAACTTATTTTTTCTAGATGTGCTGATTTATATTTATCCAGCAACTCGTGTCCTTTTAATGTACAAACCCCATAGTTAAAATGTTCAAGCAACTGATATTGTACCTTCCATGGGCTAAACTGCGAAACAGGGAATATCAACGAATTAAAGCCCATTTCTACCTGGTTTACCCGCATATTAGCCAATATTTTCACATCAAGATCCTCCCTGATAAAACCCTGGCTTATACCCTTCGTCAAAAGTTCCTCCAACGTTTTAACCAATACCTCGGCTTTAAATTGCTGAAACTTGCCCCACGCATCTGGGTGATACTTTTGCATATCGTGAATCACAATCGGGTTTATCCTGCCAAAAATCTCCTCAGAGCATTTCATCATGTTGATCATCTCTTCAATTACATTCGACGACATGTTGATGATGTCGGTTATCTGGCATTCATCTTCCTTTAATTTCTTTTCCACCAAGGCAATTACCAGGTCATTCTTATCATTAAAAAAATGATAGATGGTTTTTTTTGACATTCCCAGGTGCCGGGCTATATCATCCATCGTAACGCTTTTAATCCCAGCTGTTAAAAACAGCTCCTCGGCGCCAAAAATTATTCTATCTATTTGACTGTTTGACATTATTGGTCAAAACTAAGGAAACATTTTTAGATTTCAAAGTTTCCTATCCAAATTACTTCGGGCTGACAATCACTCGTTTTGCACAATTGTCTATCTTTGCAAAAAATAATTATCAATGGAATTAAATTCCCTATCTGCCATTTCCCCTATCGACGGTCGTTACCGTAACACCACAGCTCCATTAGCTGCATATTTTTCTGAATACGCCCTTATTAAATACAGGGTTTATGTTGAGATAGAATATTTTATATCGCTTTGCGAACACCCTCTGCCGCAGCTACTTAATTTTGATAAGAATTACACAGAAAAGTTACGGGACATTTACAGGAATTTTAACGAGGCTGATGCTGCAAGCATAAAAGAGATAGAAAAGACTACTAACCACGATGTTAAAGCGGTTGAATATTTCATTAAAAAACAATTTGATGCTATAGGCGGACTGGACGACTATAAAGAATTTATCCACTTCGGTTTAACCAGCCAGGATATTAATAATACTGCTATACCCTATACCTTTAAGCTTGCCCTTACTGAAGTTTATCATCCGGAGATAACCAACCTTGTTAACCAGCTAAAAAACTTCGCTATAGAATGGAATGCCGTACCTATGCTGGCACATACCCACGGGCAACCAGCTTCCCCAACACGTTTAGGTAAAGAAATTAGCGTATTTGTAGAGCGGCTTGAATACCAGCTGGGTTTACTAAAAGCTGTACCATACTCGGCTAAGTTTGGCGGAGCCACAGGTAATTTCAACGCGCACCATGTAGCATACCCGCAAATAGACTGGAAAGCATTTGGTAACCATTTTGTAAATGGTGTATTGGGCCTGCACCGCTCGCAATACACCACCCAGATAGAGCATTACGATAATTTTGCGGCCCAGTGCGATGCTTTGAAACGCATCAATAACATTTTAATCGACCTTGACCGCGATATGTGGACCTACATATCCATGAACTTTTTCAAGCAGAAAATTAAGGCCGGCGAGATAGGTTCATCGGCTATGCCGCATAAGGTTAACCCGATTGACTTTGAGAACAGCGAGGGTAACCTGGGTATTGCCAATGCCCTGTTTGAGCACCTGGCAGCAAAGTTACCTATCTCCCGTCTGCAGCGTGACCTTACCGACTCCACCGTACTCCGTAACATTGGCGTACCTGTTGCGCATACGCTTATCGCTATTAAATCAACCGTTAAGGGTTTAAATAAGTTATTGCTTAACGAGGCTGCTATCAATGCCAGCCTTGAAGCTAACTGGGCGGTTGTTGCCGAGGCTATTCAAACCATACTTCGCCGCGAAGCATATCCTAACCCGTATGAGGCGTTAAAAGAGCTTACCCGTACCAATACCGAGGTTAATGCCCAAACCATAGCGGAGTTTGTAGATGGATTGAATGTTAGTGAAACCGTTAAAGATGAAATAAAGGCGATAACGCCGCGGAATTATACAGGGATATGAGCTAAAAAGGTGAAAGCAGAAAGCGAAAAGTAAAAACATCTTTAGCTCTCTGCTTTGAATTAATCCATCGTCATCAACAGGTCAAATCACTTTTATGAGGGTGCTTTAATCAAAAACCTGATTACATTTGTTAACTATAAAAAAATTTTGACATCCATGAATATCAGCGTATATACCGAAGCCACTCCTAACCCCGCAACAATGAAGTTTATTGTAAACAAGTTGCTTATAAACGGAAGCGTGGATTATGCCACAAAAGAAAGTGCCGAGAAATCGCCTTTTGCAAAGGAATTATACAAATTCAGCTTTGTTAATGGTGTGTTTTTTGCCAGCAACTTTGTAACGGTTACTAAAACCGAAGGCAGCGACTGGGATGATATCCAGCCGATATTGAAAGAGTTTGTAAAAGGTGCTGTAGAATCTGAATTAAAGGTACAGGAAGTTGAGCAGGAAGCAGATGTTGCTTTTGAAGGTACCGAAACTGAAATAAAGATCCAGCAGATCCTTAACGATTACGTTCGCCCGGCTGTTGAGCAGGATGGCGGCGCTATCAGCTACCGCTCGTTTGATGCAGGTGTAGTCACCGTTGAGCTTCGCGGTTCATGCAGCGGTTGCCCTTCATCAACCGTAACACTAAAATCGGGTATCGAGAACCTGCTTAAACGCATGGTTCCTGAAGTTACCGAAGTAGTTTCTGAAGCGTTATAATTAATTTATTACACCGATTAGTGTAGAATCGGTCCGGTTTAATTCTGGCCGGTTTTTTTGTGCCCAATAATCAAGGTGTCCCACAATTTATGACACTACGCGAGACAAATATTCAAAGCATTAAAAATCAGATAATTGCAAATATTTAATTTACAATTTTAGTTAAAGTATTACTTACTAATAAATGATTTAAACATCTTGATTATAGTGATTTATGTTATTTAAATGAGGTGTCCCACTTGTTAAAAAACGGGACAGAATGAGACACCCTGTTTTTGTGCTTTAATATTCTGACTTGTTACACATCCCTGCAAACAAAAAAGCCAATCAGTCATATCCAATTGGCTTTTGTATTTTATCGGTGTGCTCAAAAAATCACATCTTAATTGGTGAGCTTCAAATTAAAGTACTTATCAATATACTCCAACATCTCTCCGGTAATTTTACCATTAGTTGCCAGTAGTTCGCGGGTTTTAAGCACTTCTAAACCGCCTTTAAAGTTCGCTATTTCGCCCCCCGCTTGTTGTACAATGACGACACCCGCGGCGATATCCCAGGGGTTAAGGTTGTACTCGTAAAAAGCTTCGAAACGGCCTGCTGCGGTATAAGCCAGGTCAACGGCGGCAGAGCCTATACGGCGCAGCCCATGGCAGTTGCGCATCAATTCGGTAAATAATTTTATGTAGCGTTCCTGATAACTAAAATCGTAATAAGGGAAACCCGTAGCTATAAGGCTATCGGCAACGGTGGGTTTATTGCTAACTTTTATTTCGGAATCGTTTAAGTATGCCGGGGCATCTTTATGGGCGTAAAAGCATTCGTCCTGGTTTACCTCGTAAACAACCCCTAAAACCAGTTCGTCGCCATCCTGCAAGGCAATACTCACCGAGTAGGTGGGCAAACCGTGTATAAAGTTAGTTGTGCCATCCAGCGGGTCGATGATCCAGTTATAACGGTCCCCTATTTTGGTGCTTGTTTTTTCTTCGGTAATAAAGCCTGCTTCGGGCAGTATCAGTTCCAGCCCGACAACTATTTTCTGCTCAGCAGTTTTATCAACGTACGATACCAGATCGTTAAGGCCTTTATACTCTATTTTATCGGCATTAAACGTTTTGCGTTCCTCGCGGATGAAATGGCCTGCTTCTTTAGAAACATCAACCACCTGCCTTATTATCTGGTTCAGCTGCATCCTAATTAAGTTAAAGGTGTTGAATATTAGGCGTTGGTGGCGCCTGTTCTTTTATAACGCTGGTTGCCAAAGTAAACCAATGCCGCACCACCCAATACCATAATTACCGAGATCATCTCGGCCTGGGTGAACGATATGCCCGCAACATTATATTTGGTGTTTACACGGATCAGCTCGATACAAAAACGCTCCACACCTGCCATGATCATATATACACCAAACAACACGCCCGGCGCTTTAAATTTATGGCGCAACTGCCATAGTACTAAAAACAGCAGGATGCATACTACCGACTCGTAGAAAGATGTTGGGTACACCGGTAGTTTTAATTCGTTACAAAATTTACCAACGCAATTTGGGATCAGATTGTCATGGTCGCTCATATCCACATTATGCGGAAATTTAAAGCTCCACATCCAGTCGGGCGCCCAGCTTAAAAAGCCCGGTTTGGGGTTAAGGTTAGGTATCCCCCAATCGCCGTCGCCGCTCATTTGGCAACCAACACGGCCAACGCCATAAGCAAGCATCATACCCGGCCCGCCAATGTCAAGCATGGTTAAGGGCTTTATTTTGTGCTGGCCTGCAATGTATAGCACCGCCGCGCCGCCGCAAATTAAGCCACCGTAAAAGGTAAGTCCGCTAAAGCCAACCAGCATGCCTACCGGGTCGCGCATAAATTCGCCCCAGTTTTCTAAAGCGTTAAATAATTTGGCGCCTGCAAAGCCGCAAATAGCCGCCCATAGTAGTATGCTACCCATCAACTCGTGCGTATGCACGGTAACACGGCGCTGCTCGGGTTTGGGTAAAACCTGTTTCTTATTTTCGTAGTAAGCCCAGTAAGCAAAAATAATGGCTCCTAAGATACCGGCCGGCCAGCTCCCTTGTAACGATAATAAAACCGTTTGGGTGTTATCTGTAAGTTCTTTAAAGTGCGTGGCCGCGTAAGCCAGTTTAAAAAACAGTATAAAGCCAAATATGCCGTTGCTCAATAATTCTACCCAGGTAATTTGCGCGCCAACGGTTATCGTTTTTTCGAATGGGTGAATGTACCCAAGTTTCTCTTTACGTTTAAATTCCTGTGAAAACGCCCAGTAAGCGGCCATAAAAGCTATGGCAACAAAAAAGCCGAACGTTTGAACTATTTTAAAAAATTCAATTTCGGCGCCGGTAAGATATTGAATAAGGTAATAGAGATTTGGAAACATTGGTAAATGTTAAGTTTGCTGCGAATATAATAGTTAATGCACTAATATCTCTTCGCTTTCTGTTATTTCAACATCACCATCCGGTGAAATTGCTGTTAATTGCACGTTTCTTAATTCGTTAACCAATATAGGGTCGTACTTGGTTTTCACCTTAACGTAATTACGGGTAAAACCGTGCATAAAGCCATCTTTTATATCGCCTTCAAACAGCACTTCATCACTTTTGCCTATCTGGGTCTCGTAAAAGGCACGGCGTTTCTTGTCAGACAGGATGTGCAGCATTTTGCTCCTGTCGGCACGGGTTGAGCCGGGCACTACCCCACCCATTTCAGCGGCCGGCGTATTTTCCCTTTCCGAATAGGTGAATACGTGCAGGTAAGAAATATCAAGGTTATTCAGAAAATTGTAGGTGTCCACAAAATCCTCGCGTGTTTCGCCGGGGAAACCAACAATAACATCCACACCAATGCAGCAATCGGGCATCAGCTGTTTTATTTTTGCTACGCGATTGGCATACAATTCTCTTTTGTACCTGCGGCGCATCAGCGCCAGGATCTTATCAGACCCTGATTGCAGCGGGATATGAAAGTGCGGAACAAACCTTTTAGAGGTTGCCACAAAAGCTATTACCTGGTCGTTAAGCAGGTTTGGCTCTATAGATGATATTCTGATTCGTTCAATACCTTCCACCTCGTCAAGCGCCTGTATCAGATCTAAAAAGCGGTCTTCACGTTTGCCCTCGCGGATGCCGAAATCGCCAAGGTTTACCCCCGTCAATACAATTTCTTTTACGCCCGATGCGGCAATGTCTTTAGCCTGGGCTATAACGTTTTCAATGGTATCGCTCCTGCTGCTGCCACGGGCAAGTGGTATGGTACAAAAGGTACAAGAGTAATCGCACCCGTCCTGCACTTTAAGGAAAGTACGGGTACGGTCGCCAAATGAATATGAGGGTACAAACCCGTTAGCTTGACTAACGGGCTGGTTTAAAACTAATGCTTTTGGCTTTTTGGTAAGGTCGGTAATATGATCTACCAGCTGGAATTTTTCGGCTGCGCCCAAAACCATATCGACACCCGGTATTTCAGCTATCTCTTTTGGTTTTAACTGCGCATAGCAGCCCACAATGGTAACAAACGCGTTTGGATTGATCCTGAGGGCTTCTTTAACTATCTTTTTACACTTCTTATCGGCATTATCCGTTACCGAGCAGGTGTTAACTACATAAACATCAGGCGTATCGGTAAAATTAACCGTATCAAAGCCCGCGTTGTTAAACATGCGACCAATTGATGAGGTCTCCGAGTAATTAAGCTTACAGCCAAGTGTATAAAAAGCTACTTTCTTATTCATTTGCAAGGCGCAAAGATAAGATTTTTAGAGATTAGTTGATTAGTGGTTAGAGATTGGTTGTTATTGGAGTGTAAAATTGGTTGGGAATTTAATAACGCCATGCCGAACTTGTTTCGGCACCCCAGTTGTTATGTGTAAACTTCCTAATATCCCATAGTTTACTCACCCCGACTACGCAGCGCTGGTCGACCCTCGCTGCTGCGCAAAGAGGGTGAAGAAAAAAGCTTACTACTATGTTGCTGTTGTCACCAACATGCCGCTACTCATTAGGTAATGCATGTTATTAAATGTTGTTGGTGACAATGCCAACAACGGAGGAAATATTTGGCTCACCGTTGCAACAACGGTGAGCCAAATAAAAAAATGGTAACTAAGCGCTAACCAGATTCATATTGAAAGAACCCTCAATAGCGTTATTTATTTGTTTTTTAAATTCAAAAGGGTTAGCTATAGGAGAGAAAAGTTCAACTACTCCACCGGAAGTTATTCTTACTTTTCCAAAACCTAAAATTCGGCCTAACATACCTTCTTCAATTTGCAGACCTTCTGATTTGTTAAGCTGAATCTCGCAGAATTTCCTTTTTATTAATCCGGTTTTTAAAATGACACGCTTATTAGTGACAGCAAATTCCGAAGACTGATTTACAATGATTGCCATAATGAAGCTAATAACACCAACTGTGAATAATAAGCCACAGGCCGCATATGATGCACTACCGATTAACAATCCCAAAGCCGCCCAAAATATCCCGCGAAGATAAATGATCCAATGTAATTTGGCTTTGTAAAGAACTACTTCATTGTTGCTTAAATTTTTTTCGATGAAACTCATAATATAAGGTTTAAATTTATGCTAAAATATTTAGTTTTATTTTAATTAGCAAATAAATTTATTTTTTTTAAGCTTTGTTTATAAGCCGTAAAACAAAGCTAAACCGCTCTTACCGCGCAGCGAAGAGCGGTTTTCGAGCGAAGCAATCTCCGATATCCAACGGTATGGTGAGTAATTGTCGAATTGGCCTGACCGATTGATACTACCTCCGCAGCGTATAAGCAAAGACATCTTTCTTCCACTTGCCATCCTTGCCCTTCTCATCAAGTATGCAATCCATTTTCAGCGCACTAATGCGTTTGTAGGTAATGATCACCGCTTTATCGAGTGATTCAAATACCACCTCGTTTTTGTTAACGCTTTTAGCAGGCATCAGGTAGGGTTTGTTTTTATCCTCCCAGCCTATGCTCCCTTTATTAAAATGGCGAAGCTTAAGTACTGGAATGCTATCTGTTTGCTCTATCACCATAAATTCGTAAAATACCACCTTACCATCTTTAACGCATCTGAATGTGCTCACCATGTTATCGCCCATTGGTTTACCCCAAATCTCTTCCATATCGCCCCATTCATGTTTAAGCGTCCAGTTGCCTGCCATAAATGAGAGGTCTTTAAAACCGGCTTTTTTCAACTGCGCATAAGCGGAGCAGGCAAAGAGACATATTGTAAATATCAGCAGGATAACTTTTTTCATTACTTAGCTTTTTTATTGATTTCTTTTAACGCGCGTTGTAAAACACCATCCTTACCGTTTATAACATCATCGGGTGTGCGCTCTATCTCCATATCGGGAATTACGCCTATGCCTACAAAGTCGCGGCCATCCGGATAGGTGTCGCGTTTAGTGCAAATGCGGCTTTGGCTAAGCGCGGGTAAGGCAAGCGGCATTGGCTGCCCTGTGCTACCGTATGACCGCTGGCCCATTACCGTGGCCCTGCCTTTAAGGGTGCTTAATATGATCAGGAAGTCTTCGGCGGCAGATGCGGTGTTGTTGCTTGCAAGCACAATTAGCGGCGTTTTTATCTTTTGCTCTTTAATGTCATTATTAAAGGTCATGGTGTCGCCCTGATACCAGTAATCGTTTTTTGCGGATGCTATAACCTTTTGTTGCCAGGCGCTAAGTTTGCGGTTTTTAGTTGTATCGCGTAATTGGTAAATGCCCCATGCTTTGTAAGCCGCCACATTGTCACGCGTTTTCCATGCCGAACCTACCAGAACTTTCTCGTCGGTGAAGTATTTCAGGATCTCGGCACCTATCCCCGAATCGCCGCCGCCATTATCACGTATATCCAGTATTACACCTTTGGCGGCATAAAGCTGCGGCAGCACCTTTTTAAACTCGTCAATTATCTTTTCATCACCAAAGCTGTTTAGTTTTACGTGGGCAATGCCATCTATCATGTTAAAATCCAAAAGCTTCCACGGAGTGTTGCCATTGCGCCTTACCCATTTGGTACCATAGGTGTGAAACTGATAATCGTAATCAAACAACTTACCCTTTGGAGACCGCAGTTTCAGGTGGAATACTTTACTTGAATCGGTACCATAAAACATCATTGCCGCGGCCCTATTCCACAAAACATGCTCGGTAGACGAACTGATGTACGGTATAAGTTTCTTTTCGGCGTATTCTTTTGCAGGCATGCCATCTACGCTAATAACTTCGGAACCCAGCGGGACTTTTTCTTTGTATTGAACCGGAATATCTGTAACAATAAACCGCTTATTGAAATTCTCGATGAAGATCCATTTATAGCGCGATTTGTGGGTAAGCAGTTTTTCGGGGAAGCCCAGATCAGTATGGCCGTCCTTTAATAACGCGCAGAAACGTTCCATTAGCTCGTAGTATTCCCAGGTACTTTTAGTGGCCAGCATTTGAGGTATAAAAGCCTGGTAGGTACTATCCCAATTGATTTTGGCGTGATCGAAATAAGCGAAATTCTGGCTCGCCTCCGACCAAAATTTACTTAAACCGTAAAGCTTATCCTTCATAGGGATATTATCAACGGTATCTATCTGCGCGAAAGCTGGGCGTGTAAAAAGGGTAAGTAGTAACAGTAAAGGCAGGAAGCTTTTTTTCATTGTGATATAATGGTTGTGATAACCAAATTTAATGGATTACATCAAATTAAAAAGATGGCCGGCGAATTATTTTGAAAGCAATGTTAAAGAAGTTTTTATAACAACAATTAAAACAATTCAACAATAAAGCACCCCCCACTAAATAATCTAAATCCCCTCCCACCTGTAGCTTTCATTCTCCAGGCCTGTCAGGTCTACAACGCGGTTTACTACCGTCATCGCCAGTTCTTCAATAGTTTTGGGTTTGCTGTAGTAAGAGGGTATTGCCGGGCAAATGATACCACCGGCCTCGGTAACGGTTTGCATATTACGGATATGGATGAGGTTCAAGGGGGTATCCCTTGCTACCAGTATCAGCTTGCGGCGCTCTTTTAATATCACATCTGCCGCACGGCTTATAAGGTCATCAGATACGCCCGAGGCTATGCGGCCAAGGGTACCCATAGAGCAAGGCACTATCACCATTGTATCAAACCTGGCAGAGCCTGACGCAAAGGGCGCCATAAAATCATTTTTGGCGTAGTATTTAAAGGGGTAATTGCCGTGGGTTTTGTCCTCAAGTTCAAACTCCCAAACCTGTTTAGCGTTGTCGCTCATTACAATGCCAACTTCGGCAATTTGAGATCGAAGTTGCTGCAACTTATCCAGCAGGAGTTTCGCATAAACAGATCCGCTTGCACCGGTAACCGCAACAACAATTTTCTTTTTCATCATGATATAGGTACAAATAAACGGAAGAAAAGTTACAGGCACAAAAAAGGGTCGAATAACTTGTACTCGACCCTACATCTACCTATGAAAAACATGCCCTTTGAGCGGGCAATACAAATATAATAACAGTTTCTTAATTATTAAATAATTTCTTAAAATAAATTTAATGTACTGATGGATAGTTCTTTTCGATCAAAGTTTGTATAATTCCATCTACCATTCCCACTGTTGGCACATAAATACTCTTGATATTAGCGCATTTAAGTACAGTTAAATAAATTTCGCAGGCGGGGATAATAACGTCGGCCCTATCCTGGTTTAAACCCAATACGTTTATACGGTCTTTTAGCGAAAAGCTATCCAGGTAATTATACAGCGCCCTCAACTTTAAATAGCTCAAAGCAGCGCCGTCTTTCTCCTGCGATAGTTTGTATAGCTTATTGATGTTACCGCCGGTACCAATGCCGTATATATTTTTTAGCCCTTTGGTATGCTCGCGGATAAAATCCTTCATCTCTGTCCAGGTTTCATCTTTGTCCTGGTTATCTAAAATGCGGATGGTTCCTAAATTGAATGATTGTGATGCCAGCAACTCGCCATCGCTGAATAGCGAAAGTTCGGTACTACCACCGCCCACATCAATATACAGGTAGTTTTTGCTCTTATCTATGTTTACCTCCGCGTGGCTGTTATAAATAATTTTAGCCTCGCTTTCGCCGTGCACAATTTGCAGGTCGATGTTTGCTTCGGCTTTTATTCTTTCTACCACCTGCGGGCCGTTAAGGGCCTCGCGCATGGCCGATGTGGCACAGGCCATATAATCTGTTACCTTGTAAACATCCATCAGGTTACGAAAGGCCTGCATAGATTTTATAAGGTCGATAGCTTTCTTCTCAGAAATTTCCTTGTTTAAAAAGGCGTCATCCCCAAGCCTTACCGGCACACGTATAAGGGTATTCTTTTTAAAGGATATCGATTCGTTATTCTCTATGATCTCGGCTATCAGCATCCTGACGGCGTTAGACCCAACATCTATTGCGGCGTATCTCAATTTGTGTTTTTATTTTTTAGGTAGTTGTAAATATCTATCTGTGCCCGGGTTAATACTTCCGATTTTGTTTTGTGGTATTTATTAACCGCACTGCCGGTAATATCGCGGGCTTTGGTGTTATCGTTAAGTTGTATATCAATAATATCTTTTACCTCGCGGCGCAGGTCGTCATCCAGTACCGGGAAACCAACCTCTACCCTGTTATCAATATTACGGGTCATGAAATCGGCGCTGGTTAGGTAAATAAGCTCTTTGCCGCCGTTGCCATAAATGTGTACGCGGGCATGCTCCAGATATTTATCTACAATGCTTATTACCTCAATATTTTCGCTAAAGCCTTTTTGTCCCGGTATCAAACAGCACATTCCACGTACAATTAGTTTTATCTTAACCCCGGCATTGCTGGCCTGGTAAAGTTTGTTTATCAGTTGCTCATCGGCAAGGCTGTTCATCTTAAAGGTCATGTACGCCTTTTTGCCTGCCCGGGCAAACTTCATCTCGCTATCTATTAATTTATAAATAGCCGGGCGCGAGTCAATTGGCGATACTATTAGCGTTTTTAGCCCTTTAGGCAGTACATTCCTGTTTAATGCCCTAAATATGGCTACCAGGTCGGTAGTGATCTTTTTATTGGCCGTAAGTATGGTATGATCGGCGTAGATGGCGGCCGTTTTTTCGTTAAAGTTGCCTGTAGATAAGCAGGCGTAATAAAAAGGCTTACCTTTTTCCATACGCGTAACCAGGCAAATTTTAGAGTGTACCTTATAGCCGTCTATGCCGTAAAGTACGTTTACACCCTCTTCTTCCAGTTTGTTGCTCCAGTAAATATTGTTTTGCTCGTCGAAACGCGCGCGCAGCTCAACCAGGCAGTTTACCTTTTTGCCGTTCTTGGCGGCGTTTATAAGCGCGTGGATGATCTTTGAGTTCTCGGCCAAACGATAAACGGTGATGCTGATCTCCTTAACTTTTGGGTCGATAGCCGCCTCGCGTAAAAAATGGATAATGTAATCGAACGATTGGTATGGCGTGCTGATGAGGAAGTCTTTTTTGGCAATTAATCCCATTAAACTTTTGCCGAATGAAAGATCGGCAACGGGTAATGCCGCGTTCTTTTTATATTCCAGGTCCGGCCGGCCAACGTTTGGGAACGAGATAAAATTTTTAAAATTGTGGTAACGGTTACCCGGGATAAGGCTTCCCTTTTCCAGTTTCATTTTTTTAACCAGATAGCTTACCATATCCAGCGGCATTTCGCTGTCGTAAAGCAGGCGCATTGGTTTGCCCTTACGGCGTTTTTGCAGGCTCTTACTCAGCGCGTCTACAAATTTTACGCTCACTTCCTTATCAAGGTCAAGCTCGGCATCGCGGGTAAGCTGTAATGAGTAGGCTTCTATTGAATCATGATCGAATATGAAGAAGATATCCTCTAAGTTATATCGGATAATATCATCCAGCAGGATAATAAATTTAAGGTTATTGGTCTCGGGCAGCACCAAAAACCTCGACAGGTTATCCGGAAACTCTATGAGCGCGTAGCGCGATTTTTTATTTTTAGTAAGCCTTACAAAAAAGTAGATGGCACGGTCGCGCAGTTCGGGCAGCGGCAGGCTATCATCCAGCATAATGGGCACCAGGGTAGATAGTAATTTCTCCCTGAAAAAGCTTTTTACAAACTCTCCGCGGGTTACGTTAAGCTGTTTATCGTTCAGGATAAAGATCTTTTCTTCGGCCAGCTGCTTTACAATAATATTCTCGTAAAGATTGTTGAACTTACGCTCCTGCTTTACAACAATGGTTTTAATTTGGCTCAATATTTTTTTGGGGTTGTAACCCAATATCTCTTTAGCCTTTTCGTTAAGATTGGCAAGGCGGCTTAAAGTAGCAACTCTTACCCGGTAAAACTCATCTAAGTTTGATGAAAATATGGCCAGGAACTTTATCCTCTCAATAAGTGGCACGGTTGGGTCGGCTGCTTCCTGTAAAACCCTGTCGTTAAAGTATAACCAGCTTATTTCTCTGTTTATTAAGGGAATGTTCTTAGTATCCATATTGTGATAGCAACAAAACTGCTCATTTATTTGTTAAGTTAATATTAACTTATCTGCATGTAAACATGTTTTCAATATTAACTTTAATATTTGGAAGCATTATATGCCGTGTATACAAATCTTAAGTTAGATTTGCGTTAACAAAAACCATCATTATGCCTTCATTTGATATAGTTAGCAAGATAGACGGACAAACTTTAGATAACGCCATAAACGTTGCCAAAAAGGAAATACTTAACCGTTACGATTTTAACGGTTCTAAAAGCACCATAGACCTTGACAAGAAAACCAATGTGGTTACCATTGTTACCGAGGATGATATGCGCCTTAAAGCCATTACCGACGCTATTATCAGCCGGATGGTTAAACAAAGCCTCGACCCTAAAGCGCTCGATTTTGGTAAAGACCAATATGCTTCGGGCAACATGATCCGCAAGGAGGTGACGATAAAAGAAGGCATCGATAAAGAAGCTGCCAAGAAAATAGTAAAGAAAATTAAGGACAGCGGCCTTAAAGTACAGGCATCTATTATGGACGACCAGGTACGTGTTACAGCCAAAAAGATAGACGACCTGCAAGCCGTTATAAGCTTGTGCCGTACCGAAGATTTTGGCCAGCCGCTACAGTATATCAATATGCGTAACTAACATCAACACGGTTATGATCAGAGAGACGCTTAAAAGCCTTATCATTCGCGATCTGGGAAGGCTGAAGGATGAGATATTGGCTTACCAGAACGAGGAAAAAATTTGGTATACCGAAAAAGGCATCTCTAATTCGGCCGGTAACCTTTGCCTGCATTTGGTTGGCAACTTAAATACTTATTTTGGTGCAGCATTTGGCAATACCGGTTATGTACGAAACCGGCCCGATGAATTCGCGTTAAAAAATATACCACGAGCTGAGCTAATATCCCAAATAGAGAACACGATAGCCATAATCGACAAAACTTTCGATATGATCACAGATGCACAACTGGCCGAAATTTCGACAGTTGAGCATACCCTAAAGGGTATAACCAACGAATACTTTTTTATGCACCTGGCCATGCACCTTAGTTATCATTTAGGGCAGGTAAATTACCATCGACGTTTGCTGGATAATTAATTGTGATAAAACCGGACGTAAAATAACAAAAGGCCGCCCCAATTAAGGAAGCGGCCTTTTTACTAAACCAACTTTATGAAAACAATCTTTATTACTTAAGCTTTCGCTTATTAGCTTATTTTACAGCTATTTCTCTTGTTTGAAATTTAGCTTCTTCTCTTTTTGCTACTGTTAATTTTAAGATCCCGTCTGCATAATCAGCTTCAATTTTCGAGTGATCTACGCTATCCGGTAAGGTAAATGACCTTACAAATGAATTGTAACTATATTCGCGTTTGCTGTATTTTTTAGTTTCAGCATTTGCTTCTGCTTTTTTCTCGGCAGATATGGTAAGAATATTTTTATCCAGGTTGATCTTAAAATCTTCTTTCTTTAAACCGGGTACCGCTAATTCTATGTGGAACTCATTTTCGTTCTCGGCGATGTTAACCGCAGGTACGCGTGCAACTAATTTGTCGCTAATGAAAGAATCGTTCAATAAAGAATCAAAAACATCGTTAAAGAAAGGATAAGCGTTGTTTTTAAGTCCGTTGTTAAATTTTACTAATGTCATGGCTTTATATTTTATTAAGTTTTTGTTATTAATTTCGTAGATGGTTAATCAACTGTTATACCAACAGGTTTAATCTCAATTTTGCAAGACAAAATGTCTTACATTTTTATTTATTACCGACAAAATGTCTTACAATGGCTGAAAAACTTACAGATTACAAGTATAAAACCGATATAGCCATCCGTTTTTCGGACATAGACGCGCGCGGCCATGTAAACAATGCCGTGTATCTCACCTATTTCGAGGTAGCCCGTTTTAATTACTGGCGCGATGTTGCAAAATGGGATCTAAAGGAAATTGGGATAGTAATAGGCCGGTCAGAAATTCAATACCTAAAGCCGGTAACTATTGATGATACGCTAAACTGCTATGTACGAGTAACCCGTATAGGTAACAGCAGCTTTGATGTGATGCACGTATTAACAAAAACAACCGATAAAGGGGAAGAGATTTGCACCACCTGCAAAACCGTATGCATTAGTTATGATTACGAAACCAATAAGTCTATCGCCATTGATATGAATGGCCGTAAAAATATGATAGATTATGATGAGCCGAGGCTGATCTTGAATACGAATTGATTTCGTTCCCCTCTATTTGTTATTAGAGTAACCTATTAAAGATAACATCTACTATTGACTCTCCGTTAGGAATGGCGGTGTAAATATGCAAAGCCTGTAGATGTTCATTTCTTTTTTGTTGCAAAAAAGAAACGAACCAAAGAAAAAACACGCGGCTTAACCGCGTCGCTGTTAAAGGTTGTGCTAAGACAAGGCTTCTGCTATCCGCAACGCGCTAAGGCCGCATTTGGAAAGCTAATGTTCAGTTCATCAAGCTCAATTGTTTAAACTTGATCTTTCAGAATACAACTTAGCGATGGGTTTTATACCCATTGATTTAACGAGTAGTGGCCTAAACGTCAAAAGGGACTTACCGGTGTATGGGAATTATAATTATCGCATTAATTAAATATCTTCCCCGGGTTCAAAATCCCATTCGGGTCAAACACGTCCTTAATACCTTTCCAAATGGCGAAGTGCATAGGCGTATATTTTAATGCCATGTAATCCTTTTGCACCAGGCCTATGCCATGCTCGCCGGATAGTGTGCCGCCAAGGGCTACGGTCAGTTCAAAAACTTCGGTAATGCCATCTTTCAATTTGCTATTCCAGTCGTCGTCGCTCATGCCTGCCTTTACAATGTTAACATGTAGGTTACCATCACCGGCATGGCCATAACAAACAGACTCGAAACCGTATTTAGCGCCTATCTCTTTAATGCCTTTTATCAGTTGCGGCAGAGCGGCGCGCGGCACAACGGTATCTTCCTCCTTATATATAGAATTTGATTTTACCGACACAGCCATGGTGCGCCTGATGCGCCATAGCTCTTCTTTTTGTGCCGACGTATCTGCAAATAGCACGTCCTGGCAATTATGCTGTTCTAAAACTTCGTTGATCTTCTCACAATCGGCAAATATCACATCCTGGTTCGTTCCGTCGGCTTCTATCAGCAGGAAAGCCCCTATCTCATCTTTTAGGTCGAATGTAATGCCGTCATGCTCAATTACCCACTCAATGCCCCGGCGTTCCATAAACTCCAGCGCCGATGGTACCACCCCCGCCCTGAATATGGCCGACACCGCCGCGCAGGCATCTTCATTGGTAGCGAATGAGGCCAGCATCAAAGCGTCAAGCGTTGGTTTAGGAATCAACTTAGTCACAATTTTTGTAACGATGCCTAAAGTACCCTCGCTGCCTATCAGCAATTGCGTTAAGTTATAGCCTGACGCATATTTGAGCGTATTGGCACCTGTCCATATAATATCCCCGTTTGGTAAAACCACCTCCAGGTTCAGCACATATTCGCGGATGGTGCCATATTTTACCACCCTTGGGCCGCCGCTGCAATTAGCCACGTTGCCACCGATAAAACAACTCCCCTTGCTCGCAGGGTCTACAGGATAAAGCAGGCCTTTTTCTGCAACGGCGTTTATAAATACCTCGGTAATAACGCCGGGTTCAACAGTGGCCTGCAGATTTTGCTCGTCAATATCCAGGATGTTGTTAAAACGCTCCATAGATATCATTAAACCGCCCTGTACGGCTAAAGCGCCGCCAGCCAAACCAGTGCCTGCACCACGCGGCGTAACGGGTATAAGGTTATCGTTACAAACCTTCATTAAAAAAGAAACCTGCTCTACCGTTTGCGGTTTAGCAACTACCTCGGGATAATAAACAAGATCCTCGGTTTCGTCGTGGCTATAATTTTCTACTTCGGCCTGCGCGGTAAGTATATTTCCATCGCCGACAATCGCGGTTAGCTGGTTAAGTATATCGGCAGTGATTTTATTGTAACTCATGTTATTTAGTATAACTAAGGGTAATAACCGATTGTTTAATAGGCCCGCGGAATGGCGGCCTTTGCTTGCAGATGGTTACTACGGCAGTTTCTATAAAAGTAAATTCGGTTTTAATACGGTTAAGTATGCTTTGAGCCACCGTTTCTAAAACCTTACGAGTGTTACTCATTTCATCTTCAATAATGGCATAAAGCACCTCGTAATTAACGGTGTTATGCAGGTTGTCTTCATCCACGTAAATATCCGCATCAAAACCTACCTGTACATCAACCAAA
This sequence comes from Mucilaginibacter lutimaris, assembly GCF_042676625.1. NCBI lineage: Bacteria > Pseudomonadati > Bacteroidota > Sphingobacteriia > Sphingobacteriales > Sphingobacteriaceae > Mucilaginibacter > Mucilaginibacter lutimaris. The sequence goes on along the minus strand of NZ_JBHTIA010000003.1, from coordinate 1,660,073 downwards.
AATTGGGTGCCTATCACCTGCTCCTCGGGGTAAAAACCGTGGTAAGCAAAAAATTCGGCGCCTTCTAAAGCAACTTTTATCATGTTTCAAAAGTAAAGGAATATTTGGAGGTTTAAAATTACCGGTCGCATAGTTTACTCACCCCGCCTACGCTTCGCTGGTCGACCCTCTCTGCTGCGCAAAGAGGGTGGGGAAATTTCTCATCTGTAATCTTAGCTCTTCCTCCCTCGGACAGAAGTAGTGTAATGCTTATTTTTCACCCTCTTTCCGCTTGCGGAGAGAGGGTCGCGCGCGTAGTGAGTAAACTATCAAAGCGACTTTTACACCATCTCCTTTTGAGAAGGTCGGGTTAAGGCTTGTTCTCAAAAAAGATTTTCATCTAAAAAATATGTTTAAACCGTTTAAACCTGCTTTTTGGCATAAAGTGCCTTCCGGTATTCAAAAACAAGGATTTTAGCTTTGTTTAACTCGTATTTATTCCCCTATATTTGACCAACCAATTTACCGAACCATGGCTAAGACCGACCTGTACGAAGCACCGGATTATTATCTTTTAGACGAACTTTTAACCGAGGAACACAAACTGATCCGTGCCAGTGTACGCGAATGGGTAAAAAAAGAAGTAAGCCCTATAATTGAGGATCACGCGCAACGCGCGGAGTTCCCTAAGCATTTGTTAAAGGGTTTGGCAGAGGTTGGCGCCTTTGGCCCTACCGTACCGGAAGAGTACGGAGGTGCCGGGTTGGATTATATGGCCTATGGCATTATCATGCAGGAAATTGAGCGTGGAGATTCGGGCATCAGGTCTACAGCTTCGGTACAGGGCTCGTTGGTCATGTATCCGATTTTGGCTTACGGCAGCGAGGAGCAAAAACATAAATACCTGCCTAAACTGGCCAGCGGCGAATTGATGGGCTGTTTTGGATTAACAGAACCCGACCATGGCTCTAACCCTGGGGGCATGGTCACCAATATTAAGGGTGCAGGCGACCATTACATTCTTAACGGCGCCAAAATGTGGATCTCTAATGCCCCGTTTGCAGACATTGCCATTGTTTGGGCCAAGGACGAAGAAGGAAAGATACGTGGCTTAATAGCCGAGCGCGGTATGGAAGGTTTCACCACGCCCGAAACGCATAACAAATGGTCTTTACGTGCATCGGCTACCGGCGAGTTGGTATTTGATAATGTAAAGATCCCTAAAGAAAACATATTGCCGAATGTATCGGGCTTAAAGGGCCCGTTGGGCTGCCTTAACCAGGCCCGTTATGGTATTGCGTGGGGCGCATTAGGTGCCGCTATGGATTGTTACGATACCGCCCTGCGCTACTCCAAAGAACGCGTACAGTTTGGCCGCCCGATAGGTGGTTTTCAGCTACAGCAAAAGAAACTTGCCGAAATGATAACCGAAATAACCAAAGGGCAACTATTGGTTTGGAGACTGGCCGCCCTTAAAAATGAAGGCAGGGCTACGGCTGCGCAAATTTCTATGGCTAAACGTAACAGTGTAGATGTAGCCATACACATAGCTCGCGAGGCCCGCCAAATGCTTGGCGGCATGGGTATTACAGGCGAATATCCAATAATGCGCCATATGATGAACCTTGAGTCGGTAATTACGTATGAAGGTACACATGACATCCACTTGCTAATTACAGGTATGGATGTTACTGGTGAGAACGCATTCAAATAATTCTATAAGAAATTATAGCGAAAGGTGGTAAATAATGCGTCTCAAATATTATATTTGTGTACCCATTAATGCATTACTATTTTGACTCCTTCTAAAGACAATTATGCCCATATTTTAACACGGCATGCTTGGCTCTGTATATTTTTTTTCATTTTAACATCCTGCGCGCAAAATAAGGAGGATGATGGCGAATACTCTGAAGGGTTTAAGGCTATCATGAAAACCACCGAATCTTATTGGCAGAAAGGTAAGGTAAAAGCCGGCCTGGACTATATGGATTCGGCTTTTAATAAGCTCCCCAGCCCTACTTTGGAAGATCGTTTCCGTTATTATGGTTTCCATTTTGTGTACTATCAAAAAACAGTAAGCCAGTTTGAGCGCAGCCTTGCTTATACCGATAGCATGATAGCGGTAAATAATAAAATAACCAATGCCAAGGTACATGCCCATAACATTGCCGATTATAGCTTTGCCCGGGGAGACGCTTTTTTTGAACTCAAACAATACACCGAGGCATACGAATCGTACTATCAGGGATACGCTACAGGTAAAGACCGCTCCTATTTAAATTTTGATGCCCTTGGCGATTATACCTATCGCATGGGGATGATCATGTATAAAAAAGGCCACTATCCGCTTGCGCTTAACTATTTTAAGGATTCATATAGATATTTCAAGAACTCGGGCGACGGATTTGTTGTATTCTATCGCAGGCAGGAATTGCTGGATAATTTTGGCATTTGTTTTCGCCGTATGAATCAGCCCGATAGCGCCCTTGTATATTTTAACAAGGCTTTAACGCTTATTGACAAAAACGGCTACAAATACCCAGACAGAAAATTGCACCTCGAATCGGCTAAGGGTGTTGTATATGGTAACATGGCTGATATTTATATCAGGAAAAAAAACTATGCCCAGGCTGCCGCTCTGCTTAAGAAAAGCATTGCCATTAACTTAAATCCCGGTTACGACAACCGCGATGCCCAGTTAAGCGAAATTAAGCTTGGGCAGATATACCTTGACGTTAACGAAAAAGATTCGCTGGTGAATTTGCTTAGCAATCTTCGCAGCCAGTTAGATACCGTTAAAAATGATGATGCCGAGGCTGATTATAACCGCTTACTTGGGAATTATTATGAGCAAAAAGGCGACCTGAGGAAGGCCTTAACGCATATACAGCAATATAACATTTTAAAAGACTCTATAGCACAGCGGGTCAGCAGCCTCATGCAAACGGATGTTAACCAGCAACTGGCCAACTACGAGAAACAACACGAAATAGAAACGCTTAGTAATGACAATAAGCTCCAGGTTATTTACCTGTATGTGAGTGTGTTTTTGGCGGTAATGGCTGTCATCATCATATTCCTGGTCTTTCGTAACTGGAAAAGATCTAAACGTGATGTAGAAACTGTGAACCTGCTTAATAAGCAAATAAACGAGCAAAATCATGTTTTAGAAAAGGCTTTTAATGAGTTAAACACCAGCAGCCAGGAAAAAGACCGCATACTGCGTACCGTAGCGCACGATCTGCGCAACCCTATTGGTGGTATTGCGTCCCTTACCACCATGATGGCACAGGATGAATACACTGATGAACAAAAGGAACTGATAAACCTGCTCAGAGAAACTTCCTTTAACTCGTTAGAACTGATCAACGAAATACTGGAGGCTACCAACATGAACTCGGTAGCGCTCAATTTAGAGCAGATAGAAATTAATTCGCTGGTAAATAACAGTGTGGAGCTACTGCGTTTTAAAGCCGCCGAAAAGGGCCAGACCATATTGCTTGAACCACTTAACAGGCAGCAGGAGTTATACATAAGCCGCGAAAAAATTTGGCGGGTAATTAGTAACCTGATTAGTAATGCCATTAAATTTAGCCCAACAGGCGGCGAGATAAATGTAAAGGTTGCCGAAGTTAACGGTAAAATAATTATAGCCGTACAAGACCACGGCATAGGCATCCCTGACAAGATGAAGGATGAAGTATTCAATATGTTTACCAGCGCCCAAAGGCCGGGCACATCGGGCGAAAAATCTTTCGGGCTGGGCTTATCTATCTGCAAGCAAATAATGGATAAGCATCATGGTAAAATATGGTTCGAGAGCAACGCCAACATAGGCACTACTTTTTTCATCAGTCTGCCCATCATATCGCGCAGCGTACCTACCGATCTACCTAAGCAGGTTAGCGAACCAGTGTCCTGATGATTTGATGATACGCTTCTGGGTATCAAAATTTACGTGTATTAAACCAAACCTGGGGTGGTAGCCCTCGGCCCATTCAAAGTTATCGGTAAGCGTCCATACAAAATAGCCATGCACTTTTACACCTTCCTGTTTGGCTTTTAAAACCTGCTTAATATGGTTTTGAAGGTAAGTTACGCGCCGCTCGTCGTTAACTTTTCCATTAAATACAGTATCCGGAAAAGCCGCGCCGTTTTCGGTAACAATGAGTTTCTTTATCTGCGGGTAAGCATCAAACTTTTTAAGCATTTGATAAATGGCCGGCGGGTACACCTCCCACTTCATATCGGTTAATTCTACGCCCCTCTTTTCGGCCTTCACTAAACTTGCGCCAATGTATGGGGTAAAGAAAGAGTACTTTACAATTTCGCGGGTGTAATTTTGTATGCCTATAAAATCGAAGTCGAAACTCATGTTAGCTTCGTCGCCGGGCAATATGTATTTGTTAATGCCTTTTAAAGCCGTAACCTCATCTGTTGGGTAGCCTAAGCCCAATAATGGCTCAATATACAAGCGGTTAATGAGCGCGTCGGCACGTTTGGCCGCCTGTATGTGCCGGGGCTTATCCGCAAAAGGCTCGATATATGAACAGGAGAAAGTATTGCCAATATTAGCGCCGGGCACAATACCGCGCAATAGCCTCGCCCCTGCCACAATACTTAAAACAACATGATGTATGGCCGGCAAAAAATTGCGCAGGCCTGTGCGCCCCGGTGCATGGATGCCTAAAAAATAGCCGGCGCCTGTAAATACCGCGGGCTCGTTCATTACCATCCAGTTTTTTACACGATCGCCAAATGCTTTGGCACAAATGGTGGCAAACTCCGTAAACCAGTTCACAATTTCGCGGTTCGTCCAGCCGCCTTTATCCTCAAGCGCCTGCGGCAGGTCCCAGTGGTATATGGTTACCCATGGCTCTACGCCTTGTTGCAGGCAATAATCTATTAGCTTGTTGTAATGGTCTATACCGGCCTGGTTAACGCGGCCGGTACCGTTGGGCAAAATGCGGCTCCACGATATGGAGAAACGGAAATTAGGTATATTGAGCTGTTTAATAAGATCAACGTCCTCTTTGTAACGGTTATAAAAATCACAAGCTATGTGTGGTTTATCGCCGTTTAATATTTTGCCTTTGCGGCTGCTAAAGGTATCCCATATAGACGGCCCTTTGCCATCGGCATCGCACGAACCTTCTATCTGAAGCGCGGCGGTAGAAACTCCCCAGGCAAAATCGTCGCCAAAAAGTTGTTTAGAAAGAGATGTATCCAGATTGCAGGTATCCATTAATTTGAGCTGATGCGAGCCCAAAATGTGCATTATTATTTTATAAATAAAGCGCTAAATTAAAAAACTTAGTGCATGAAAGATGAACGCATGCTTTTAAGGAACAACCATTCGCGCAGGTCGCTAACTATAGCCGCTAATTTGGTAATGATCTTCATGAGGATGTTTTTTGTTTATCCAAATGTAAAATAACAGTGTGTAGTTATCATCAGCGTATCATTATTATAATGTTAACACAATTTGTGTCCTCCGCTTATTAATTTTTTAGCGAATGATGTTTACTTTTACCGCAATGAAAAGCCACTTTATACGCCTGCTTAATTACGACCATTTTGCGAACACCCAAATGGTACAATTAATGGTAGAACAGGGCGCTACAGGCAAACCGGCAGAACTGATGGCCCACCTGCTGGCAGCGCAGCAAATTTGGTTAAAGCGCCTCCAAAGTTTGCCGGCACCACTTGCACCGCTTTGGCCCGATGCTAACGCCAACGAACTAATGCCTGTTGTAAATGCTAACTACAAAGCCTTACTGGCTTATTTTGAAAACCTACAACCGGCAGATTTTGACAGGGTGATCGCCTACAAAAATTCCGTTGGTTATTTTGAAACCATAGTGAGCGATATTATTACCCACCTCATCAATCACGGTACGCATCACCGCGCGCAAATAGGTACGCTTTTAAAATTACAGGGGGCAACCTTACCGCCACTGGACTACGTACTTTACCTGAGAAACTTAAACGAAACTGCATAATACAATGAAGAAATTAATTGCCGCCTTATTGTTAAGCTTTGTTATTTTTAGCTGTACTGATACCAAAAAACAAGAAAAAGACCTGTTTAACGAAGTTATAAAAGTACACGACCGCGTAATGGGTAAAGAACAGCTCATCATAATAAATAAAATGCAGCTGGACACCTTGATAAAAGACAGCATATCTGCCGAGGTAACCGCGGCTGCCAAATTACATACTACAGCCCTTGATAGTGCCGACTCCCGCATGGAAAATTGGATGCACAACTTCGACGCGGAAAATAAAGGCAAAAGCCACAAAGAGATAATGGCTTACCTTACCGACCAAAAGAAACAAATAGATGCTATTGACAGTAGTTTTAACAGCACTGTGGCCGCGGCGGCAAAATTTATTAAGCAAAATAAAAAAACCAAATGAGAAAATTAGCGGCATTAGCCCTTATAGCTTTAGCATTTAGCGCCTGTAAGTTTAACAGCGCCGATAAAATTACCCTGCCTATTATGGGCAACCGCGAAGCTGTTACAAAAACGGTAAATGGCAAAACAGTGGTTGATACGGTTTACCAAACCATTCCCGACTTTAAGTTTGTGAACCAGTATGGCGATACCATCACGCAAAAAAATCTGAAGGGTGATATCTACGTGGCCGATTTCTTTTTCACCACCTGCCCTTCTATATGCCCAATTATGCACCGCAACATGTTGAAGGTGTATAGCGAGTTTAAGAGCGTTCCTGACTTTAAGATCATCTCGCACACCATCGACCCAAAACACGATAGCGTAGCGGTAATGAAAAAATATGCTGATAAATTAGGTATCAGCGGCGACAAATGGTGGCTGTTGCAGGGCGACAAGGAAAAAACCTATGACCTGGGGCAGAAAAATTATTTAGTAGCTGTAAAGCAAGATGATGGTACCCCGGGTGGCTATGTGCACCAAGGTTGGTTTGTATTGGTTGATAAACAAAAGCGCATCCGCGGATATTATGATGGTACGGATGAAAAACAAGTGGCCAAGATGATAGAGGACATCAAGATCCTCCGTGCCGAAGTTAACACCGAAATAGCCCAATAATGAAGCTAAGGGTAATTGGTTTCTTAGCTCTATTGATCTGCATTATTGCCATAGCTTCATGCCAAAGCGACGAAGAACAGGAATTTAAACGTTATTATACCGGCGGCGCCGCTATCTACAAAGCCAAATGCCAAAATTGCCATGGCGCCAATGGTGAAGGTCTTTCAAGTCTGATTCCACCTCTCACCGACACCGCTTATCTCAACAAGAACCGAGCGCAGCTTGCCTGCTTCGTAAAATACGGAATTAAAGAAACTATTATAACTGTTAAAGGCAAGGCTTACGAAGGCGCTATGCCTGCCAATGTAGATATGCCTGCTATTGAAATTGCCAAAGTGATTACTTACGTAGGCAATTCCTTCGGTAACAAAATGGGTTTAATACCGGTAAATGAAATTGATGCCGACCTGGCAAAGTGTAAATAGTCCGGAAGTCAGTAAAGTTTGAAAGATAAAAGGAAATGAAATTTAATCACTTTTCGCCTTAACTGACTCTCCGACCTCCCGTCTTTCGGACTTAACTGACTTTCCGGACTAAATCCCTACCTTTGTAACCGCAAAACGTTCTATCGCTGCAGGCTTGTCCTGTAGAGGAAAGTCCGGGCAACGCAGAGCATCCTGCTTCCAAACGGGAAGGCGCCCGCAGCGGGCGACAGCAAGTGCCACAGAGAATATACCGCCCGCAAGGGTAAGGGTGAAAACGTGAGGTAAGAGCTCACGGCTTTTCCGGGCGACCGGGATCGCGGTAAACCTCAGGAGTTGAAAAACCAAATAGGTTCTGAAAGCGGTGCTGCTCGCATCCACGTCCGGCAACGGAATGTCAGAATGGGTAGGTTGATAGATCCTGCCGGCAACGGCAGGGCCAGATTAATGATAGAAGCTCCCGCAAGGGGGTACAAAACCCGGCTTACAGATTTGCTGCTGTTAAAGCCCCCGGAAGGGGGCTTTTGTTATTTAAAAGGGCGACGTTCCGAGGAGCGAGGGCAATGAGGCAATCTTCAATAAGCTTGTTGCCGACCTCTCTATCGAAGATTGCCACGCTACGCTCGCAATGACGCAATAGTTAAATGTACTTGCGACCAGCAATCAACTATTCTCTAATCCACCAATCTTTAATCTCTAAAACCAACTGCACATAATACTACACATTTTTATATATTAGCCGCAAACATTACTACCTGTTTTAAGTTTACATAACACATGGCAAAAATTTTAATAATTGACGACGAACGGTCTATCCGAAGCACCCTTCGTGAGATATTGGAATATGAAGACTACACCGTTGAAGATGTAGATAATGGCGTAGACGGCCTGGAGCTGATCCGCAAGAACGATTACGACCTGGTACTGTGCGACATAAAAATGAACCGCATGGATGGCATGGAAGTGCTAACCGAGGGCCTTAACATTAAACCCGACCTTCCTTTTATTATGATATCCGGCCACGGCACGGTTGAAACCGCTGTTGAGGCAAGTAAAAAAGGCGCGTTCGATTTTATATCTAAACCACCTGATCTTAACCGTTTATTGATCACAGTACGCAACGCCCTGGACAGGGGTAGTTTGGTGGTTGAGGCTAAGGTTTTAAAACGTAAGGTATCAAAAGTACGCCCGATTTTAGGCGAATCGCAAGCTATTTTACGCATTAAAGAAACAATTGACCGTGTTGGCCCTACCGACGCTCGTGTACTGGTTACCGGTGCAAACGGAAGCGGTAAAGAACTTGTAGCCCGCTGGCTGCACGAAAAATCTAACCGCAGCAACGGCCCTATCATTGAGGTTAACTGCGCGGCTATCCCGTCAGAGTTAATTGAGAGCGAATTGTTTGGCCACGAAAAAGGCTCATTTACATCGGCTATAAAACAACGCATCGGTAAATTTGAAAGCGCCAACGGCGGTACGCTCTTTTTGGATGAGATAGGCGACATGAGCCAGTCGGCACAGGCAAAGGTGCTGCGTGCCTTGCAGGAAAGTAAAATTACCCGTGTAGGCGGCGAAAAAGAAATTGATGTAGATGTACGCGTAGTAGCGGCAACCAACAAAGACCTGCTTAAAGAGATAGAGGCCGGTAACTTCCGCATGGACTTATATCACCGCCTGAGTGTGATATTGATCCATGTGCCACCACTTACCGAGCGACGCGAAGACATTGCCCTGCTTACCCAAAGCTTTTTGGAAGAGATATGTAACGAGTATGGCATGCCGGCCAAAAAGATATCTGACGCTGCTCTGGAAGCTCTTAAAGCCCTGCCGTGGACCGGTAACATCCGCGAACTGCGCAACATGGTAGAGCGTTTAATTATTTTGAGCGATAAAATTATTACCGATAATGATGTAAAGGCATTTGCTAACCCATCGGCCCCGGTAACTGCCGAAGCAGGTGCTACAGCAACCGCCGCCGCGCCGCAAACAGACTTTGACCAGTTCACTAACTTCCAGGAATATAAAGATTACGCCGAGCGAGAGTATATTAAATTCAAGCTCGAAAAAAACAACTGGAACGTTTCTAAAACTGCCGATGATATTGATATTCAACGCAGCCACCTCTACAGCAAGATTGAGAAATTTGGTTTGAAGAGAGGTGAATAATTCTCTTACAATTAAAAAGTCCGATACAAACATATCGGACTTTTTAATTAATAAATATTAATGTTTTATAACAGCGTCTATCACAGTCCCCAGTATTTGAATTGATGCAAAAAAGGTTATCATCCCTAAAAGATAGGCTGCTAATGATTTTATATAACCCGATATTTTTTTGGTGTTAAAAAATTGCGCGATAGCCCAGCAGCAGTAGGCTATGCCAATGATGCCGGCAATTTGCATCAGGCTAACTTTAAACAAACCTTCGGCAAGTGTAAAAACAGCGTATATCAGCATGCCCATCCCCATTACGAAACACAGCAATATCAATATCTCAAAAATGTTGTAAGGTTGTTTTCTGAAAAATACTTTTAACCATAGTGCTATAAATACACCCATAATGATGTTGGCATAGCCATAGTGGCCCTGTACCCAGGCGAACATTTTTGTGGGGGTAGAGTTTTTATCGCCGTTATAATCCACGTAGCCGTCTTCGATATGAAAAAAGTGCGTTAGAGTAGAATATATCAGCGAAGTGATAATAATAAAGATTACCGGTTTTACAAGCCTGTTCCTGTTTTCGGTTATATAACTTCTTACATTCTTTCCGGGGTGTATAAGCAGTTCTTTAATGGTATATAATATTCCCTTTTCGAGATGTAAAAGGTGTTGAATTTCGTGTGATACATAATGCGCGTCAACCCGTTTTAAAGTTTTTGGCTGGCCGCAATTCGGGCAAAATTTGTCAGAAACGATGGTATTGCAGTTTTTGCAATTAACAGTATTATCAACCATTTAAAAATTGTGAGAGGTTAGCTTATAAGTCAAAGTTCAACTATGTAAAGTATCGGAAAAAATGGATTATTACCGCTCAATACTTTACATCAAGTTCATTAGTTTCTATAAAGGCTTTTATAGCATCAATTGCAGCGCTGTTGTTACTATTAAGGTCAAGTTCCTTAACAGAGCGTAAGTATCCTACCAACTTTTGAGTTTTATCTTTATCCGCGACAGCAAAACCCATAAGCCATTTGGCAAAGCTTTTTTCTGCAATGGGTTCATCAATTAAGGTCACTACATCTTTATGCCGCTGATCGGCCTTTATCCTGGCATACAGGGCGTTTATCATATTATCCTTCCCTTCCAAAACCTGTATGAACGTCCCTTCCGAATAGAGTAAAATACCGGTTATGCCAAGTGCTTCGTTATGTAACCTCGAATTATGTAAAATGTCCATCAATTGATTTTCGTGCATCAATGTAACAGCCGTGCTAACGTAAACTATATTTTTCATGGTAGTTGCCGCAATTTACGAGTTTGCGAATGTTCTTACAACTTTTCCTTTAGGATTTGGCCGCTCAACTGTAGCCTCTTTGCACGCATTTATAAATACAGATAACCGGTTTTAAGATTAACCAGGTAAATTTTGCCATTCAAACTTATGTATATTTGACACAGCCACTAACCTGTTTTTGCATGCGATACCTTTCCCTAAAGCCATGTTATTAAAGCCAAACAAAATAACCGGTACACGTTTTCAGATAAACATCTACGCGGCGGTGACCGTATTTTTGGCCTACACCATGATATTTGGCTTTCGTAAATCGTTTACCGTAGCCACGTTTGATGGTATTACGGTAGCAGGCTACAGCTATAAAACGCTGCTTGTTTTAAGCCAGGTATTGGTTATATGTTAGCCAAGTTTTACGGCGTAAAATACATTGCCGAACTAAAGCGTACGGGCCGGGGTGCCGTTATCATATTGCTTACAGGCATAGCGTGGATAAGTTGGCTGGGCTTTGCTCTGGTGCCTGTGCCTTACAATGTTGTTTTCTTGTTTATAAATGGTTTCCCGCTCGGGATGCTTTGGGGTGTGGTGTTCTCATACATCGAAGGTCGCCGCGGTACCGATTTTATCGGCGCTACGCTTGCGGTTAGTTTTATCTTCGCGTCGGGCTTTGTACGTTCGGCGGGTGGCTGGCTTATGCTGACGTTTGGCATTACCGAGTTTTGGGTACCCTTTTTTACCGGGCTGCTTTTTGCCGCCCCGCTCCTGCTGTTTATTTACCTTATGGAGAAGATACCGCCGCCTGACGATACCGACGTTACTGACCGCATGGCACGCACACCGATGGGTAAAACGCAACGCCGGGCTTTTGTGCATAGTTTGCTGCCGGGCCTTGCCGCATGTATCCTCATCTACACTTTTGCCACCATTTTTAGGGATATCCGCGATAATTTTGGCGCTGAAATGTGGAAAGAAATGGGCTTTTTTAATCAGCCCGCCATCTTCTCTAAAACCGAAACGCTCATTACACTGGTAATACTGGTGCTGATTGGCAGTATGGTAATGATCCGGAACAGCTATAAAGCGTTGATGACAGCCCATATATTTATTGGAATAGGTTTCATTTTAGCCGGGGCATCAACCCTGCTGTTTGTTAGCCATAACCTACAGCCTATTTGGTGGATGACCATTGTAGGGCTTGGCCTGTACATGGTTTACATTCCTTTTAACGCTGTATTTTTCGAAAGGCTTATCGCTACCTTCCGTTATGCCGGTAATGTGGGCTTCCTTATTTACCTGGCCGATTCTTTTGGGTATGTGGGCAGCGTAGGCGTGCTGTTCTCTAAAGAGATCTTTAAAGTGAAGCTTAACTGGGTAAATTTCTTTTCCAATAGTGTAATCGGTTTATCGGCGTTGGGTTTATTGCTCACCGTGTTTTCGGCGGTGTACTTTGCTCGTAAGTATAAAGCGGTTGATAGGGTTTAGAAGAAGTAACTATTGGTTGATAAAGCTTTTTATCTAAATTTGGCTCGCGTAATCAGCGAATAAGCGGTGGACATTTTTGATAAAAACATTTTAAGTTTCTGGTGGGCATTACAGGAAAATCAAGTCCAATACATCGTTATTGGTGGCTATGCTGTAAAACTTCATGGCGTCCAACATCCTACCGTCGATTTAGATATTTGGTTGAACGATACCACCGAAAACAGAAAGGCTTTCAGAAACTCGCTTGTAGACTGTGCAATGGGCAACTACCTGATGATTGAGCAAATGCAATTTTTGCCAAACTGCACAGAATTTATTTTACATAACGGGCTATGGTTAGATGCAGTCACCACTGTATCCGGCTTTGATGGCCAGACTTTTAATCACTGTTTATCAAGTGCTGCTATCGCAGATATTAACGGCGTAAATGTTCCCTTTCTGCATCTCCATCAGCTTCTTACGAACAAGAAAGCAATGAACCGCGCTAAGGACCATATAGTAATTGAAGCGTTGGAAAAGTGTATAAAACCAATAGAAGAAAGTTAACACTCCTTTTCTTCATCCTTATTACTTACATTTGGGCCGATGTAAGTTCTTTACTTTCCTTCATCAACCGGTATAGGTTTTACTTAATTGTAGATTAATAGGGAATAGTGTGCAAATCACTAACTGTCGCGCAACTGTAAGTAACACAAAAGTTTTTGCCAATATACATGCCCACTGACTGTTCTAAAAATGGTTGGGAAGGGCGGCAAAAATGTTACAAGTCAGGAGACCTGCCATACCGAATTGACAATGCTTTCGCGGTATGGGGCAATGGTCGTGGTTTGATATAGTTTTCGTACAACCTGTGTTTTTTATGCAAGGGAGCGCTGTATCCATACTTTTCCATCAATCCATCCCAACAGCATTGCGAAGTTTAGCTAAACGGGCTTTTAACCGATTTATTCATTTAATCAATTAAAGCAATGCTAACGCAAAATTTAGGCTACCCGCGTATTGGTAGTCAACGCGAATTGAAAAAGGTCTGCGAGGGTTACTGGGCAGGCAAAACGGGGCACAAAAACGTGCTTACGGTAGGTAAAAACATTCGCCACGATAACTGGCTGATGCAAAAGGAGGCAGGAATAGACCTTATACCCTCGAACGATTTTTCGTACTATGATCATGTGCTTGATCATTCCCTGATGTTTGGCGCTATCCCAAAACGCTATAACGAGGTTATCCTTAAACAAGGCAAGGAAGAACTCGATCTGTACTTTGCCATGGCCCGCGGTTATCAAAAAGATGGGTTGGATGTTGTGGCTATGGAGATGACCAAATGGTTTGATACCAATTACCATTACATAGTGCCCGAGTTTTATAAAGATCAATCATTCAGGCTGTTCTCAGCTAAAATCACAAATGAGTTTTACGAGGCTAAACAGTTAGGCATCATCACGAAACCTGTACTGATAGGCCCGGTAACTTACCTGCTGTTGGGAAAAGAAAAAGAATCCGGTTTTGAAAAGATAGACCTGCTGAAGAACCTGTTGCCGGTGTATGAAGAGATACTAACTAAACTACAGGATCTCGGCGCCGAACGGATCCAGTTTGATGAGCCCTTCCTGTCGCTTGACCTTACGGAGAAAGAACAGCAGGCCTACCGCGATGCTTACAAACAGTTGCGTAAAATTTTCCCAAGATTAAAATTCATCTTGACTACTTACTTTGAGAAACTGGGCAGCAATGCCGAGCTGGTTGCTTCCCTACCTGTTGATGCCCTGCACATAGACCTGGTGCGTGCGCCGCAGCAACTGAATGAAGTGTTAGAGTTGCTGCTTCCCACTAAAACTATACTATCCTTAGGTTTAGTTGATGGCCGTAACATTTGGAAAAATGATTTTGAAACATCACTTAATATTATTAAAAAAGCAAAAGACAGGCTTGGCGATGACCGCGTTTGGATAGCGCCCTCCTGCTCGCTCATCCACTCACCTGTCGACCTGAGAAATGAGCATAATGCAGAAACACTTACACCCGAAATTAAACAATGGCTTGCATTTGCCCGCCAAAAAGTAACGGAAGTTGCCTCGCTTAAAAGCTTAGCATCAGATAGTCCCGGTGTTCGTGCCCAATACCAACTGGCCGAAAATCAATACGCTAACGGTTTACGTAAAACTTCAAGCCTTATTCATAATAATGCTGTAAAAGAGCGTGTTAAAAAGATAACCGAAAGCGATTGGCAGCGTTTAAGCGCTTTTACATTGCGTAAGCAAAAACAACAAGCATTGTTAAATCTGCCTTTATATACTACTACCACCATTGGCTCGTTCCCACAGACTGCAGAGGTGCGCAGTTGGCGTGCCCAACTCAAAAAAGGCGCTATCACCCAGGCACAATACGACCTGTATATTGCCCGGGAAACCGAAAAGACTGTTAAATGGCAGGAAGAGATAGATATTGACGTTTTGGTGCATGGCGAGTTTGAACGAAACGATATGGTAGAATACTTTGGTGAGCAGCTACAGGGCTTTACCTTTACCCAAAACGGCTGGGTGCAAAGCTATGGCAGCCGCTGCGTTAAGCCCCCTATCATTTATGGCGATGTATCGCGGCCTGATGCCATGACGGTTAGGTGGTCGGCTTATGCACAATCGCTTACTGATAAATGGATGAAGGGAATGCTAACCGGGCCTGTTACCATTCTGCAATGGTCATTCGTGCGTAACGATCAGCCAAGGTCAGAAACCTGTTCGCAAATAGCGTTGGCCATCCGTGATGAAGTTGTAGATTTGGAAGCCGCCGGTATAAAAATTATCCAGATTGATGAGCCGGCTATCCGCGAAGGCTTACCTTTGCGCCAGGCCGATTGGGCAGCGTATTTGGATTGGGCGGTAAAAGCATTCCGCATTTCGGCAAGCGGCGTACAGGACGATACACAGATCCATACACACATGTGCTATTCGGAGTTTAACGATATTATCCAGAACATTGCCGATATGGATGCCGATGTAATTACAATTGAAACATCGCGCTCGCAAATGGAACTGCTGGATGTATTTGCCGACTTTAAATATCCTAACGAGATTGGGCCGGGTGTTTACGACATCCACTCGCCACGTGTGCCCAACAGGGATGAAATGACCTACCTGCTTAAAAAGGCAAGGGCGGTTATCCCCGACGCGCAACTTTGGGTAAACCCCGATTGCGGCCTTAAAACCCGCGGTTGGGACGAAACCAAACTGGCCCTAACAGAAATGGTAGCCGCCGCGAAAGAAATGCGCGCCACTGTTACAGAGCCTGCAACTTTATAATTATATTAACGATCCCCAAATAATGTGCTAATCCAGATCCTCTCCTTTGGTGAGGATTTGGTTGAGGCATAAATATACAGACTGAAGACGAAACAATGCAAGCTTCAAAAACGCACATTTTTAAAACCGCTTTCTCGACTAACACCAACCACTATGGTCCGCTGCCCGGCGCAATCCGTGCGCATATTCTACCACTTAAACATCTTCTCTATATAAGCTATCAAATCATCCCCCATAGCTTTTTGCTCGGCAACGCTTGGGTGGCCGTTGGTGTTTTTGTAGGGAAAGAAATGGGTATATATACCCTTATCATGTAAGCCGGCAACGGCTTTTTCTATATATCCCGGCCATGGCGAACCCTCTTTAGTGGCATCCATAGCACCCAGGACACACACAATTTTAGCTTGGGGATATTTGGCTCGGATGCTTTTGATGAACCCCCGGTAATGGCTGATGATGAATTCGGGCATTGGCGGGGTATCGCCAAAGATCTTTTTAAATTGTTCGTGATTTTTGTTGGCGCTTAACCAAGAATCGTTTTGGAAGAGATTTACTACTACCAGTTCGGGCGTAAACTTATTAAAATCCCATTTGGTCTTTTCGTGAGCATACGAGCGATCGTAAATATCAGGCATTACATAATCAAACCAGCTTATCAATACGCCTATACCGCTTTTGGCAATTACGTGGAAGTCGGCGTTATAATACCTTGCCGCAACACTGGCGTAGCTTGCATAGCCGTTCTCGTAATGGTTATCGCCCCTATCCTTGCCGCTGGTATCTTCGTCGGCCATCCCGCAGGTAATAGAGTCGCCATAATATTCAATTTTGTGCCTGAATGCTGGCGGGGATAGCAATTCGCCGTCGACGGTTAGGCCATAGAACCAGGTGCGGCCCCAGTCGTATTCGGTACGTTTAAACAGTTGCAGTTTGTGCGGGCCTTTAATTAAGCCGGAGATCAGCTCATATTCCTTTTTACCTTTATCCAGCTTTAATATCTTGGCTACTTGGCCATCAACCACTACGTTATAATAATTTTGGCCGTTCTCATCGTTCAGCGTTGCTTTTACAGCCGTGCCGTTAAAGTTTATGATGACCGATGAGGCCGTCCACGATAGTTCGGCAGTACTGTCTTTCATGCCCACGCGGCCCATGTAAAAGACTTTGGAGTTGTTAAATTTTACAAGGGTTTGGGCGTGGGCATTCGTGACTGCAATAAGTAGAAATACAAATACTCTAAAATATTTCATAATTTTTTCAATTTCTATTGGTGCGTAGGGTTCCCCTCTCGAGAGGAGCAAGGGGTGTATTCTTCATTTCGCATAACACACCCCTGCCACTACACATTCCAACCACGCCCCTCTCAAGAGGGGAACTTTTATATTTAAACCTCGTTATCTTAAATATACATAAGTTATCCCATCTCCGCCCCTGTCGGGGTGTTCGTCCTCCATTCTATCTACCTGGTCATATTTTTTCAGGTACTGGCGAATCATCTTTCGCAGGATACCGTCGCCTTTGCCATGAATGATCTTTAGCGTACCAAAGCCCATCATCAACGCCCTGTCGAACAGTTTTTCAATCGCGAATAAGGCATCTTCGGTACGCTGTCCGCGTACATCAATCTCGGGACTAAAGCTGGCTATATCGCTTGTTTGGCTAACCGTGTTGCGCCTGGCCTCTTTGGGTATGGTTGATTTGGCTACTTTTTCTAATCTCTTTCTTTTTACAACAGTGCGCAGTTCGCCCATGGCAATCACCACATTTTCTTTTATCAGTTCCAGTATCTGGCCGGTGGTATCGCCGTCGATCAGTTTTACCCAATCGCCTACTTTTAGCTCTTCGTCGGCAGCGGCTTTTTGCTTTGGAACTTCGGTTTTAACTGTATTCTTCTTAACCTCGTTATTCAGGTTTTCGCGCAGGTTGCGGGTAACTTCTTTATCGGCATTGCTGCTTTTTATCTCGGCTATGGTATTTTCAACAAGTTTATTCGCGTTAAGGATGATGTTCTTTGCTTCCTGTTTGGCTTCCTTCAGCAACGCTTTACGGTTCTCATCCAAAAAGCTTTTCAGCTCTTCGTTTTCGGCAAGCAGGGTGTTTACCCGGCGCTGCTGTTTATCAAGCTTTAACTTAGTGTCAAATATCTCTTTCTTCTCGCGTTCCAGGTCTACCAATAAGCTATCCACCTTTTTTTGCCCGGCGCTTATCTTGTTTTTGGCCAGGTTAAGTACATTTTGCGGCAGGCCTATCTTTTGGGCTATCTCAAAGGCGTAAGAGCTGCCGGGCTTGCCAACCTCCAGCATATACATGGGCAGCATTTCGGTATTGTTAAACAGCATCGAAGCATTTTCGATCCCCTCGGTGTTACTGGCAAAAATTTTAAGGTTGGAGTAGTGCGTGGTAACCATCCCCCTCACCTTTTTATGATTAAGCGCTTCCAGTACAGCCTCGGCTATGGGGCCACCAAACTGCGGGTCGGTACCGGTACCAAACTCATCTATCAGTATCATGGTTTTGCCGTTGGCATCTTCCACAAACTTTTTCATTTTTGATAGGTGCGCGCTATAAGTACTCAGGTCGCTTTCTATCGACTGGTCATCACCAATGTCAACAAAAAGTTGTTTAAACACGCCTACGGTGCTATCTGCACTGGCCGGTATCAGCAAGCCTGCCTGTACCATCATTTGCAGCAGGCCAACGGTTTTCATACAAACGGATTTACCGCCCGCGTTAGGGCCCGATACCACAATCACACGGGTGGCCTCATCAATACCCACATTTAGCGGCACCACGGTTTTACGCTCTTTTTTAAAGCTGAGGTACAGAAGCGGATGGCGGGCATTTATTAGCCTCAGCTTTGCTTCATTAACCACCTTTGGCATTTCGGCCTCAATATCTATGGCAAACAATGCCTTGGCACGCACAAAATCCAACTTGGTAAGCAGGCCATGGTACGATAGCAAGAGCGGCACATAAGGCCTTAATTCATCTGTTAAAGCGGTCAATATCTTGATGATCTCGCGGCGGCGGTCAAACTCCAGGTCGCGGATGCGGTTATTGAGCGAGAAAACCTCTTCAGGCTCCATATAAACGGTTTGGCCCGATGCCGATTCGTCATGTATAAACCCTTTAAGCTTCCGCTTATTCTCTGCAAGCAGCGGGATACAGATACGGCCATCCCGCACGGTTAACGAGCCATCGGCTGTCCATCCATTTCCCGTAGCGGTTTTAAATATCTGGTCTATTTTTTTACGGGCTTCCTGCTCGGCCTTGGTAATACCCGATGTGATCTCCATCAGTTCGCGCGAGGCGTTATGGCGGATCTTCCCTTTTGGATCGATAATGGCGTCGATCTTTTTCAGGATAGCTTTCTCTATGGGCAGGTGCTCAAACAAAGCCTCAAGGTTTGGGTAAACACCGGTACGCTCATTAAAATAAGCTATCACCGCGAAAACCGTGGTGAGTGAAGCCTGTACCTGAAAAAATTCATCTTCGGACAGGAAGGAACCTTCTATACGGGCTTTGTTAGCCAGCGATTTAATATCATAAAAATTATTGATGGGCAGCGCGGCATCATTTTGCAGGATGTTCTTAAACTCGTTGGCCTGGTTCAGGAATTTGGCTATCAGGTCGTAATTGCTCATTACCTGTATCTTATCTACCATCTCCTGCCCCATAACACTCAGGCAATGCGCCTTTATCAGTTGTTTTACTTCGGTAAAGCCAAGTTTATCCGCACTGTTTTGTGGGTATAGCATTATTGAACGGGCTTTAAAGGTGTGCGCGACGCCTTATTTGTAGAATCTATTTTGGCTTTTATAATGGCATCTATCTTTACGTACATATCCTGCACCTGGTCTGGGTGGGTTGAGTAATATTTAAAGCTCTTTTTAAATTCGGCATCTGTGGTGTGGTGCTTTTTAAACACGGCATCGTACTTGGCACGGCCATATTTGTACAAACTATCGGGCATTTGGGGCACAACGTAGAGCGCACCATCGGTTAAGTGCAGGTCAGTTAGCAGGCTTATCATTTGCTGCTCCGGTATAACATCCCTGGGTACCTCTTTACTTTCGCAGGCGGTAAGGCAAATCAAACCCAAAAAAAACAAGCTTATATATTTTTGCATTCTGTAATTTAGCGGCGTTTATAAAAAACAAAATTACGTATAAATGAGCATTGCAGATAATATCAAAAGCTTAAAAAAAGAAACCGGAGAAATAAATGTGCAGTTGCTGGCTGTGTCTAAAACCAAACCGGTAGAAGACCTGCAGCAGGCATACGATGCCGGCCAGCGCCTGTTTGGCGAAAACACCGTGCAAGAGATGGTTGATAAGCAGGAGCAACTGCCTAAAGATATTGAGTGGCACCTTATAGGGCACCTGCAAAGCAATAAGGTTAAGTACATTGCGTCATTTGTAAGTATGATACAATCTGTAGACAGCATGAAGCTACTGCAGGAAATAAACAAGCATGCCCAAAAGAATAACCGCGTAATAGATTGCTTGCTGCAAATTTATATTGCCGACGAGGAAACCAAGTTCGGCTTGGGATTTGACGAAGCCATAGAGCTTTTGCGCAGCGAAGAATTTGCGGCTTTAAAAAACATCCGCATATGCGGGCTAATGGGTATTGCCACCAATACCGACAGCGAAAAACAGATAAAGGAAGAATACTACGAACTGAAGACCTTTTTTGATGGAATTAAAGTTAGCTTCTTCCGCAAGGAGGAGTCCTTTGATACGCTATCGATGGGCATGTCGGCAGATTACAAAATAGCTATTGAACAAGGCAGCAACCTGGTGCGGCTGGGCAGCACCATTTTTGGCAGCAGGGTAATAAAGACTGTCTGAATCAAAATTCACAGAATTAAAGAATTAACAGGATTGAGTTATCAAATTCAATTATCTAATAACCAATGACAAATAATTTCAATATCCGCGTTGCTGTTAAGGCAGATTGCCCGCGCCTGATGGAGCTGGTGAAAGAACTTGCCCTTTTTGAACGCGCGCCCGAAGAGGTTACGGTTACTTTGGAGGCATTTGAGGAGGCCGGTTTTGGGCCTAAACCTGTATGGAAGGCTTTTGTAGTAGAAAGCGACGGTTTGATAGTGGGTTTCGCGGTGTATTACATCCGCTACTCTACCTGGAAAGGTAGCCGTTTGTATTTGGAGGACCTGATCGTAACGGAAGAATACCGTGGCAGAGGCATTGGTAAATTGTTATTTGACAGGCTTTTTCAGGAAGTGCGCGAACTGGGCTTTAGCGGTATGGTTTGGCAAGTGCTCGACTGGAACGAACCCGCCATTAAATTTTACGAAAAATATGGCGCGAACATTGAAGCAGGTTGGTTAAACGCATCGCTATCTAAAGAACAGATAGCAAACTTATAGCTTATGAAAATTACATCCATCCTGCTTTTAGCCGTACTTGGCCTTAGTTCGTGCAAATGGGGCTCATCTCCAAATATTGATAAAGACGGCATTTTTAGGGATACGGTTACTTATACGTACCAAACTATACATGAACGCGCCGCGGATTGCGGCACCAAGCCGGATAGCACCTGTACCGTTGCAGATATCAAATACCCTGTGTTTAAAGACAAAGCGGTGTTGAACGACACCATAAAGCATAAATTATTAAACACCTTTATGCTTGGCGAGAAAGCGGACACGGGTTTAAAGGCCATGGCCACAAACTTTATTAAATCGTACAGGGATTTTAAAAAGGATGACCCAAAATCTGAAATGTATTACACACTGGAGAGTTACGCGAAAGTTATAGGTCAGGATTCGGCATTAATAACACTCGAATACGGGGGCTATGCCTACCAGGGTGGCGCACATGGCAGCAGCTTTACAGGTTTTATAAACTGGGATGGCAAAACCAACAAGCCTGTTGCCCTTGATGACATTTTAATAGACGGCTACAAACCTGAACTAAATAAAATAGCCGAGCGCATTTTTAGGAAGAATGAAAAGCTAACGCCAACCGCACCGCTTGACAATTACTTTTTTGAGAATAACAAATTTGCATTGAACGAGAATTATTTGATAACGCCTGTTGGGTTAAGGTTCATGTACAACCAGTACGAAATTAAACCATATGCGGCCGGCCAAACCGAATTAATCATCCCCTATTCAGAAATTTCTAAACTCATGCGGCCAAAATCTGTCGCTTCACAATATTTAAATAAAAATGCTGGTATTTAAGTTCGGCGGTGCATCGGTTAAGGATGCGAAAGGTGTTATTAATTTAGGCAACGTTGTTAAAAGTTACTCGGGGAATCAAATACTGGTTGTGGTATCGGCCATGGGTAAAACTACCAATGCGCTGGAACGATTAACTAATGCCTATTTTAATGGTGATGATGATATGCACCAGATCTTTGAAGAGATCAGAGAGTATCATTACCACATCGCGCACGAACTGTTTGGCGAAAACCACCCGGTGTTTGATGATATTGCCAATACCTTTGTAGAGATTGACTGGGCCATAGAAGATGAACCGCATGACAGCTTCGACTTTATTTACGACCAAATCGTATCCATCGGCGAACTGGTTTCTACCCGCATTGTGAACGCCTGGTTTAACCATACCGGCATAACCAGCAAATGGCTTGACGTACGTGGATACATTCATACCGATAACACCTACCGCGAAGGTGTGGTAGACTGGGACAAAACACGCTCGGCTATCCAAAAGGATATTCCCGCCATGTTAAGCAATGGCGTTATTGTTACTCAGGGCTTCCTGGGCGGAACGTCAGAAAATTTCACCACAACGCTTGGCCGCGAAGGGTCTGATTACACGGCATCTATTATAGCGGCCTGCCTTGGTGCGGAATCAGTTACCACCTGGAAAGATGTACCCGGCATACTAAACGCCGACCCAAAGCATTTTGCCGACACCATTAAGTTTGATGAATTAAGCTACCAGGAAGCCATAGAGATGACCTACTATGGCGCGAGTGTTATCCACCCAAAAACAATAAAACCTTTACAAAACGCCCGCATACCATTACTGGTTAAACCTTTTACCGACCCAACCGCCGCCGGAACACAGATAAAGGAAGGCGCGGTTAATAGGTTTGATAAACCAGTAATTATTGTAAAGCAAAACCAGGTACTGCTTTCTATTTCGGCTAATGATTATTCTTTTATATCCGAAAGCCATTTGAGCGAGATATTTGGATGGTTTGCCAATTACCATGTTAAGGTTAACATGATGCAAACATCGGCGCTGAGCTTTACTGCTTGTATTGATTATGCCGCCGATAAATTTGAAAAGCTTTTACAAACGTTAAAAGCCTCGTTTAAAGTAAAATATAATGACGAGCTTACACTGATAACGCTTAGGCATTATACCAATGCCGCTGTTGAGGAAGTTACGGCAGGCAAAATTGTTTTAATGAAACAAACCAGCAGGAACACAGCGCAGGTTGTATTGAAATAAACAATTATAAGTATATTAATATACAACAAGTTATCAGCGCGCAAACGCCATTTAAAAAGTTCACTTCGTTGTTGTTTAAATGGCCGCGCCTTTCCAGCGTTGCGCCCAAAACAGAATCAGCGAGGTTACCTGTTGTTCCGGCCATGATTATACCGAAGAATATAGTGTTAAGCCCCAAATTGAAGGCGAATACAAGCGCGATGATAACAGAACCGGCCAATCCTATCATTGTGCCCTCTAAACTTATTACCCCATCCCTTCCCTTTTCGCCCGGATGGAAATTTATAATATTGTAAAACCGTTTCCCGTAAACCGTACCCAGTTCTGCCGATAATGTATCGGCCGTTGCAGATGCGAAAGCCGCTGCTATAAGTATGGTTGCCAATAAAGCATTACCGGGAAATATAAAAGCTGATAAGCCCAATATAGCCGGCAAACCACCATTGGCCAGCACCTGTCGGGCATCGCGCTTTTCGGAATGTTCTTCGGTAAATATTCGCTTCTCTTTTTTTTTGTGGGCTGTTGCCAGTGTAGAGAGCAGAAAAAATATAGCCAGCATAGCAATGCCTGTGAAACCCGTACCCAGATAGATGAGCAGGGCCACTAACCCACCCGTTACAGCACCGGCCAGCGTAAGCTTACCAGTTTTATAACTGGCAAAGCAGGCAGCTATCAGGATAATGGTAAAAATAATATGGGGTATCGGCATATATTCAAACTTAACAAAATTGGTGATCGTAAGCGATAGCAAATAATTCCAAATAAAAACGCCCTTTAGTTTTTGACTAAGGGCGTTTTGTGGGTATTAATTAAAATATTAGTGTTGACTGCCGTGTTTACGGTTGCTATCGCGGTTTGATGTTTGATCGGAGCGCTGGCCGCCGCCATTGCTTATACCCTTTTGTTTTTGTGCTTCCTTAGCATCTACATATGCGCGGTCGGCGGTTGATGTTCCTTGTCCGGTTACGTTGTTTTTTGTTTCCTGGGTTTTCATAACAGATCTATTTAAGTTTACAATTAGGCCTTGCGGCCAACTGTTATAACTATGCAACAACCATACCATTTGGCGGTTTCAAGTTGCCTTATGCAAAATGAGCGTAGAGCTATCTGCAAAACCGCCTATTGCTATCTGCTAATTGTCAACTCGTTATATACTTCTAACAGATACATACTCTCCAGCATGCCGGCGTTAAAATCTTCCCACTCGGCTTGGGTAAACACAAAGTTAATATCGCGGTTTGGCGTGCAAAGTACCAGGCGCTCACTTCCATCCGGGAACGGGAAACTCCTGTCCTCAAAATTCATATCCTGCGTAAAGTTATGGAAAGCTATAAGCTGGTCGGGCGTAAAACAAAGCATCAAATTTTGATGCCATATGTTTAACATCCCGCATTCGGCACAGTGACTTATCACTGTTTGTCCTTTTTGGGTGAGTATCCTGGTTTCGCACATAGGTGTAGTGTAAGTTAGTGCCTGCATGCCCGTGGCTAACGCTCTAAAAACCACGGGCAAAAACAGGGCTTATTATCTTAATTATTCATTTTCTGTTATTCTAAAGTTGTACTGCCATTTGCCTGATAAGCAAACCTAAAGGTATAATACCTCGACGCGGGCCTCGTAGCCAGATCGGCAAAGGTTGGCGTGGTAGTATCCGGATTGCCTTTATAATAGCTTTTCATTTCCAGTTTAGCGTATTTTCCATCACTGGTTTTGATCACGATGATCTTACCCGGGGTAGCCAAGATAGCGTGTTGTGGAGCGGTCTCTGCAGTATAGGTATACCAGCCGGTTATAGCGTTTGCACCTGTAGCGTCGGTTTTATAACCATCGACCGGGGCTGTTTTTAAGTCGGCAAAGGTGCTGTTAACTACCTGTGCCTGGGTTGTGCCCGTGCCGGATGTACCACCATTTACAAAAATGCTTGTCGCGGTGAATTTTATGTCCCATTTATTGCTGGTGATGTCGGCTCCGGTAACTTCGGCGTTTTGGCTAAGGCTGTAATAAACATCGCGGCCAACGCCATTCAAGTCGGTAACGGAATTAACGCTTATGGTAACAGGCTTAACCGGTTCCGGTGTGTTGCCTTTATCTTTTGAACAAGAGGTTACCAATAAAGCAGCGCTGCTAAATAATACTAATGCAAGGGTTTTAAATTTATTCATGTTGTTTGTTTAAGTGTGTATATGATTTTTATTGTTTATTAAAATTGTAAGTGATGCCCGCATACACCAATGTGCCCGGCAGGTTGCTTATAGCGCCCGGATTTTTATAATTGCCGAGGTTATCGCCGGTTACCTGTAAACGTAATTGGTTGTTCAGGAATAGTTTTGACACCGATGCATTAAGCAGCACATAGCCTTTTACATATTCATCATTGCGGTTTACAATGCCATTGCCATCAACATCAGAGAAACCGTACCTGCCGCGATAAATAGCACGTACCGACATGGTAATGCCCGTTCTATCGTCCTGGTAAGCAATACGGGCGTTGGCCATGTATTTAGACCGGTTAAGTAAACCACCATACTGGCTTTTTTTAACCTTAATAGTTTCGCGCGTGGCTTGGTCGGTGCCAAACACCTGCCCTGCTTTAATTTTATCCAACACGTTTTGGTCATAAGCTTCCAGGTACTGCATACCGCCGGCTACCGTCCAGCGTTTCAAAAAACTGAAGCTTACATCCGTTTCTACCCCTTGCGTGTAAACTTTTTGCAGGTTGAGGTATGAAAATACCGATTGCCCGTTTGTTTTGATGGCGATGGGTTCAGAATCTATCAGGTCGCGGATGTTGTTGCGGAACGCGTTAACCGTCCACATCAAACCGTTTATGGGGCGGTAGCGGTAGCCGAAGTTGTAGGCGGTAGAACTTTCTGCTTTGAGGGCATTTAAACTGGCGGGATTTATTAGGATACTTTGAATTTGGTTTTGATCCTGTAGTTTCTGCATTTCAAGGGCTGCCTCCTCGGTGCCAAATACACTGTAGCCTACTACCGCATTGGTAAAGTTTAAATATAGCTGCCTAAAATCCGGGGCTTTATAGCCTTTGCCTGTTGATGCCAGTATCACAAACTTTTCGCTTAATTGATAGCTGGCAGCCAGCTTAGGGCTAAACTGCGAACGGTAAACACTGTGCGTATCAAAACGGCCGCCACCAATAATGTTCAGTTGTTTGAAGGGTGTCCAATCTGCCTGGCCGTATAAGTAGCCGGATTGAAAAGTTTTTTTATTGTTATAGCGGGTAGCCACAACACTTTCGTTTTGGCCTCCAATACCTCCTGTAAACCTAAGGCTGTTAATGATCTTATAATCGCCCTGTAATTCGGCACGATTAAACTTCTGATTAAAAAATGTTTCGTCGTAAACAGAGCCGTCGGCGTTATTGGTTAGCAAAGATTTTGTGCTGTAACCTGCATGGTAAAGCCTTGCATCGCCTTTAAATTTGTTTGAGAATTTATGCGTTAACCCGGCAGATATATTCAGATCTTTTTCGGTTCCGTCTCCGGTTACACGTTCATTATCTACCAAAAAATTATTGTCCGCGGTATTAGTGTAATCCCGTACCTGTACATTAAAGTTTGTTGCATCACTAAATTTATAACCCAACCGACCGTTAAAAGTGTAGCCTATAAAAGGCGATACCGTTGGACTGCCGGATTGTGGCACAAGCGTATAGCCGCCGCTACTATAACGGTTTACAAAGCCCGATAGCGATAGCTTATTTGTAGCGAAACCGCCGTTTAAAGATATATCGGCGTTTTTGTTAGTACCGTATCTGGCGGCAATACTACCCGAGCCACCCCATTGTGGCGTGGCCGATATCATATTGATAACCCCGGCCATGGCCTCGCTCCCGTAAAGCGAGGATACCGGGCCTTTAACTATTTCTATCTTATCGATATCGTTGGTTGTAATTCGGGTTAGGTCGAGGATGCCCGTGGTACGACCTATGAGCGGCATACCATCCAGCATGATCATAGTATAATCAGGGCTGAAACCTTGTATTTGTATGCCCTGTCCGTGTGCATCAGGCAACACACTTAACCCGGTCTGCTCGTTCAGGATCTCATTAAGCCTGACCATGCCGCGGTTTTTAATATCTTTATTACTGATAGTGGTTACCGGCATTGGCAATTGCATGAGGTTGCGGGCAGTACGTGTAGCAGTAACCACCACTTCTTTTAGCTTTTTGGATTTAAATGTATCTACAGATAATGTATCTACTTGCTGAGCCTGCGTAGCTAATGTGGTAAAGACAAAAAAGCAGATAACGAAATACTTCATTTATTTAGACTAATTAAAAATAATCATGCAAATTTGCTTTATCTTATGTTGTATGGTTAACGCCAAACGGATTTAAAACAACGCCAAACGGATTTTATGCACATTACTTTTAGCTCTCAGGCATCATTAACAAAAACAATAGAACTTATTTACCCTGCGGAGTTTATGGGAACAGGCAGCTTCGACGAGCGTTGCACAACCCTGAATGAAAATTGGGGTACATTCAGTATTAACGAGTTATGGTTTGATGGCATGTGTATTTGCCTTACTACTGCAAAACCTAAATTGCCCTACAACGTAAATTTCAACTGCGGCAATTTTTGCTGGATAATGAATTTTGTATTGAATGGAGACATAAACTTATGGTTTGATGGTACAAGAAAGTTATTATTTAAACAAGGTATGCATCATACATTTTTTGTATCTGCACTTAACACCAACCTGGTATTTGAAAACCAGGCGAGTTTATTAACCATTTGCCTCACCCGTAAATTTATAAGCAAACTAATTGGTAAAGAGCTGCTAACAAACAGGCTAGATACAAATGCAACAAAAACGTTTACAACAGTTGCCACCGGCGACTACCGGCACACGCGGCTGCAAGCCATTGTTAAAGAAATAATTGAAGCGTCGCAAACAGGGCATATTAAAAGAATTTTCCTGGAGTCGAGAATATTAGAAATATTATCGCTGCAACTGCAACAGGCCGAAAGCAGGAGAGCAATACCCAGCGGCTTTAGTCGCGAAGATATTGCCCGGCTGGAGGAAGCCAGGGCATACATTACTCAGAACCTACAAACGCCATGCTCGCTTATTGAACTGGCCCGCAAAACCGGCCTTAACGATTTCAAACTTAAAAAGGGTTTTAAATCATTATTTGGCAATACGGTTTTTGGTTATTTGTATGACGTACGTATGGGTACTGCCTACAACCTATTACAAAATGGTAAAAGTGTAAGCGAAGTAGCCGAACTAATAGGTTATAAGAACCCTCATCATTTTACCGCTGCATTTAAAAAGAAGTTTGGTTTTTTGCCCAGCCAAGTAAATAAACTGCGTGTTTAAAACAAATACCGCGTTCGTTTATTCCATATACAACATGGATAGATCTAAACAGGTTGTGCTTAGCGGCCAGCTTAAATGGGTAGAGCGGATAGCATCTGTAATGGATGATAAATTTAAGGTACCGGGCACCAACTTTCGTTTTGGGCTCGACCCTATCCTTAACCTAATCCCTTTCGCGGGAGATGTATCAGGCTTCATCGTATCGGCAGCGTTGCTTTATGTAATGGCAAAAAATGGTGTAAGCCGTAAGGTACTTATCCTTATGGCTATCAACATAAGCATCGATACTATTGTGGGTGCCATTCCCTTGTTGGGGCAGATCTCCGATTTTTACATTAAAGCCAACACCCGCAACATTAAACTGCTTAAAGAACATTACCAGGAAGGCAGGCATGCTGGCAACGGCAATGGTATCATCGCCATTTTGTTGATCATATTGTTTACAGTGATGGCAGCGGTAGTATACCTGGGCTATGTGCTGTTGCGCTGGCTATTTACCCAAGGTAGCTGATTGTTTACAACTTTTGGCCAGCGGTCATCAGTTTAAATTTGGTATTACGATTAAAGAACCTGGCATTGAGGCCGCGGCCGATTCTATAGCCTTAAGCCCCAATTTAATACGCAGCTCAATAAATTATTCAGGGCCGGAACGTTCAGCGTTTTGGCAAAGTAAACCATGTTTATCAGAAACGCTTAAAATAACGGTGAGGAAAGATCACCGGGAAAACTAAATTCGGCTTTTGAATAGTTTAGTGGCCCTCTATAAAAAACTCCGTTACCTCTGTGTTTAAATAAACGGTGAAATTTCTACCTTCACATCCATGAAGCTACATACTATTGACACCGGCTTTTTTAAATTGGATGGCGGCGCCATGTTTGGCGTTGTACCAAAATCCATCTGGCAAAAAACTAACCCGGCCGACGAGAAAAACCTGTGCACCTGGGCTATGCGCTGCCTGCTGGTTGAAGATGGGGACCGGCTGATATTAATAGATACCGGTATTGGCGATAAGCAGGACGAGAAATTCTTTAGTCATTATTATTTACATGGCGATGCCACAATAGACAGCTCATTAGCCGCTAAGGGCTTTCACCGCGACGATATAACCGATGTATTTTTAACACACCTGCATTTTGACCATGTTGGTGGCGCGGTTAAGCGTGACGGAGATAGGCTGCTACCGGCATTTAAAAATGCCACCTACTGGAGCAACCCGCAACACTGGGATTGGGCCGTAAACCCCAACGACCGCGAGAAAGCATCTTTCTTAAAAGATAACATACTACCTATACAGGAAAGCGGGCAGCTCAACTTTATTGATGCCGAAAATGGTATAAGCTTCACAGATGACATTAGTATAAAATTTGCTTACGGCCATACCGATGCCATGATGTTGCCACTTATAAACTATAAAGGCAAACAGGTTTTATATATGGCAGATCTGCTGCCGTCTGTTGGCCACCTGCCATTGCCTTATG
The DNA here is from genome assembly GCF_042676625.1 of Mucilaginibacter lutimaris. Lineage (NCBI taxonomy): Bacteria > Pseudomonadati > Bacteroidota > Sphingobacteriia > Sphingobacteriales > Sphingobacteriaceae > Mucilaginibacter > Mucilaginibacter lutimaris. Next base: position 1,630,085 of record NZ_JBHTIA010000003.1, on the reverse strand, counting down.
TAATGGCTTATGATATGTTTCCGCTTAAAACACTTCAGGAACGTAAAGTTTACTGGAACGAAGCTGTAGATAAAGAATACATACTATACCTGGAACACGACCCTATAAACGAATGCTGCACCCTGCAACAAACCGAAAAAGGCATTAAGGTGAAAGATGTTTTCAGATTAGATGAGTTGTAATATTTCCACCTAATCTCTAATCGCTATCCTCTAATCCCTAAACTCCAGTATATCTCCCGGCTGACAATCTAAAGCCTTACAAATGGCTTCAAGTGTTTCTATACGTATGGCTTTGGCCTTACCGGTTTTCAGGATAGACAGGTTAGAAATGGTAATGCCAACTTTGTCGCTAAGTTCGTTAAGCGACATTTTGCGCCTTGCCATCATTACATCAAGGTTAATTATTATGGGCATGGCTATATAGTTAACTCCTGTTCTTCTTTAAGTTTGCTGCCTTGCGCAAAAGCTTCTGCAATAACAAATACAAATATGGCGCAAAGTACCGCTCCGTAGTTAAATGATAAAGTATTCACTACTTTTAAAGGTGGGTGTATCAGCTTAAGTTGTTTTATATAATAACTCCAATCGTAAATAAAGCCGGTGATAGTATAAGCCAGTATGTTAAATCCTATTTTCCTGATAAGACGTATACATGTTATGTCAAACATGTGTTGATTATAAATATTAGCTATCACTTTGTTAATATGATAAGCTGTATATCCTAATAAATTGATGATCAGCATCCCAGAAAGTACTTGTATAGTTTTGATCCACTCAGGCGCTTGAATATTAGGGTTAGTAAGCCTCACATGCGCGCTAACACTTATATCGCGTAAAAGATAATCGTTTCCAACTCTTAACGTGTCTCGCTTAACGCCTTGTATGATATTTCCATCCAAGGTGCTTATAAGAGCAGGCCCGGCCGGGGCAGTATCCGTTGCATTATTATAATCATTAAAGCCATCAATGGCACCTCTGTATAATTCAGGGGCATAATTTTGAATAAAGTATAGCGTAAATGCTATATAAACTAAAATTTGTAAGGTCTTGATTTTTTTCATACTAAATTTTTATAGTACAAATAAACAATATGTTTATTACAAATCAAAATTTATTTATCGAATTTCAATAAATATTCATTAAAAAACATTTAACTTTTTTATTAAAACTATTTTGATACTAATCCCATTTCTTAGTCAAATAATACTACTTTTAGAAACAAATTTGTAGCTTTGCACGTTCAATTCTAAATTAAAGAATAGAGGTTAATTAAATAAATGAGACAACTCAAAATAACTCAATCAATTACCAACCGTGAGTCGCAATCTCTCGACAAATATCTTCACGAAATTGGTAAAGTTGACCTAATAACTGCCGAAGAAGAAGTAATCTTAGCTCAAAAAATAAGAGAAGGCGACCAGGCTGCTTTGGAGCGTTTAACCAAAACGAATTTACGTTTTGTGGTATCGGTTGCTAAACAATATCAAAACCAGGGGCTTACCCTTGGCGACCTTATTAATGAAGGTAACCTTGGCCTTATTAAAGCAGCCAAACGTTTTGATGAAACCAAGGGCTTCAAATTTATATCATACGCCGTTTGGTGGATCCGTCAGTCGATATTACAGGCTATTGCCGAGCAAAGCCGTATTGTACGTTTGCCATTAAACCAGGTAGGTTCGTTAAGTAAAATAAGCAAGGCATTTTCAAAACTCGAGCAGGAATACGAACGTGAGCCCTCTCCCGAAGAGCTTGCCGACATGCTTGAAACCACCGTAGACAAAATATCTGATACACTAAGCAACAGCGGCCGCCATGTATCTATGGACGCGCCGTTTGTACAGGGTGAAGAAAACACATTACTGGACGTACTGGAAAACCAGGAGCCAAATACCGACTCTATCCTGATCAATGAATCGTTATCTGAAGAGATCAAACGTTCGCTATCTACCCTAACCGAGCGTGAGCGCGAGATCATTGTATTGTTCTTTGGCCTGGGCAGTAACCATCCGTTGTCGCTCGAGGAAATTGGCGAAAAATTTAATTTAACCCGCGAACGTGTACGCCAGATAAAAGATAAAGCCTTACAAAGGTTACGCCACACATCGCGTAGCAAGATCCTAAAATCGTATTTGGGATAAACCTTTGTTAAAAGACTAAGCCCCCGTTTAAACAAGCGGGGGCTTTTTTGTGTTATAAGGTTATGGATCCATCAGGCTATGAACACTTATCTCCTGCCGAAGCTATTGCTTACCAGGAAGAGTTACGCCATAAAATACAGATCCAGGAATTGACCACACCTATTAAGACCATTGCAGGTGCGGATATTTCCTTCGATAAAGATTCAGACATTTTATATGCCGGTATTGTTGTATTTAAGTATCCCGAGATGACGCTTATAGGCACATCAACGGCTATATCTCATACATCGTTCCCGTATATTTCGGGCTTACTGGCCTTTAGGGAAGTACCCGCATTATTTAACGCATGGAACAATTTATATACCAAGCCCGACCTGCTGGTGCTCGACGGACAGGGAATTGCCCACGAACGCCGTATGGGTATTGCCACGCACTTTGGCTTGCTTACCAATGTGCCAACCATTGGCAGCGCCAAAAGCCGCTTATATGGCAAGTTTGAAGAGCCTGCCGACAAGGCATTTGCGCAAAGCCCCATGTACGATAAAGGCGAACTGATAGGTGTTGCATTACGCAGCAAAGAACACTGCAACCCAATTTACATTTCACCGGGGCACAATATCAGCATGCAACAAAGCGTTGATGTGATAAAAAATTGTATTCGCGGCTACCGCATACCTGAACCTACCAGGCAGGCGCATTACTTAGTTAATAAGATAAGGATAGAGAACGGAGAAAGTAAAACTAAGCAGCTGGGATTGTTTGACTGATCGCTTAAACCTTACATGCCTGATATTCGCAGTTTAATAAAATATTTTTACCTGCCCATACTGCCCTGGAACATAGGTTTTAGTATAAGCGCGGTATTTTACATTGTTGCGTACGGCCCGCGTGTAAGCGGCTTTATGCTGTTTTGGAAAGCAGCGGGTTATGCTTCAACCATATTTTTACAAAGCTATACGGCTAAAAATACTTACATGTTTTACCGCAACGCGGGCTACAGTATTAAACGGATGTATGCTTATGCTTTTGCGTTCGATATGGCGATATTCATCTTGATGCTGATAATACTGTTCACCACTCTTCACTTTTTACCCCCTTACCATGCACACATTAAAAGCCGATAGTATCGAACTGGCTTTTGACGGCCGCAAAATATTGCGTGATGTGCACCTTACCTGCCAACAGGGCGAGGTAATTGGACTATTAGGGCGTAACGGTTGCGGTAAATCATCTTTACTTAAGATCATTTTTGGCACATTGCAGGCCTCGCATCGGTATGTAAGTGTTGATGACCGGTTTATACATAAAGGCTATCATTATAACCGCATAGCTTATTTGCCGCAACACAACTACCTGCCGGGTGGTATTGTAATAGAAAAGCTTGCCCGGCATATTGTTGACCCCATATCATGGGATGATTTCACCGAGCTCCCATCCTATCAACGCAGCTTTAATAAAAAAGCAGGCGAGCTATCAGGCGGCGAATTACGCCAGCTGGAAACCATGATGATCATACACAGCAGGGCCGATTTTATTTTGCTGGATGAGCCCTTTACCCACATCTCCCCCATACAGGCCGATGAATTTAAACCTGTAATTCGTGCATGTGCCGGGCGCAAGGGCATTATAGTAACCGACCATCAGTATTACAATATTTTAGAGGTGAGCGATAAAGTAATTTTATTGAGCGATGGCATAACAAAACACATTACTAATAACGATGAATTGGTTACATACGGCTATCTTAGCGGTAAATAACTACCATTATGACTATCCCTATCTATCAGGCTGATGCCTTTACCGATAAATTGTTTGGCGGCAACCCCGCTGCCGTTTGTCCGCTGGATGAGTGGCTGCCCGATGCCACCATGCAAAAGATAGCACTGGAAAATAACCTTGCCGAAACCGCATTTTTTGTAAAAAATGAAAACGGCTACCTGCTGCGCTGGTTCACGCCCGAACTGGAAATAGATCTTTGCGGCCATGCCACCTTGGCATCGGCACATATTTTATTTACGGAGTTAGGTTATGAGGGTGATACTATCTGTTTTGATACCGTTAAAGCCGGTACGCTGGTAGTAAAATGGGATGGCGATAAGTATTCGATGGATTTCCCGTCGAGGCCACCGTTCGCAGCTGATCTGCCTGAAGGATTGGTGGCTGTACTTGGCGGCAAAGCGCCGAAAGAAGTTTTACGCAACAGAGATTATGTATTGATTTATGATAACGAAGAAGATATTACCGGCATGACGCCGGATCATTCGGCATTAGCTAAAATAAACACGCTTGGTGTTATTGTAACAGCACCGGGTAAGCATGTTGATTTTGTGTCGAGATTTTTTGCCCCTGCGGCAGGTGTTCCCGAAGATCCTGTTACGGGTTCGGCGCATTGTAACCTGATACCTTATTGGGCAGGCAAGCTTGGCAAAAACACACTTCACGCCTACCAGGTAAGCGCCCGCCACGGCGAACTCTGGTGCGAATTAAAAGGCGACCGGGTGGTAATGGCCGGTAAGGCGGTGACTTATTTGAAGGGGGAGATTTACATCCCGGCGTCGTAACTTTTCCACATTGGGTGTTATTAACTCGCTTATAAATACCTCTTTAAAATATGTTAACAAGACGTATCTTTCGGGTTCAATTGCTACGAGGGTAAACTAAAAACCGCCGCCCAACAAACGTTTGCAATTACAGATAACGGATGCAGCTTACCAAATTAGAAATCAAGGGCTTTAAGAGCTTTGGCGATAAGATCACCATTAATTTTAATGAGGGTGTTACCGCCATTGTGGGCCCTAATGGCTGTGGTAAAAGCAACGTGGTCGATTCTATTCGCTGGGTGTTGGGCGAGCAGAGTACACGTGCACTGCGGTCGGAGAAAATGGATAACATTATTTTCAACGGAACCAAAAGCCGCAAAGCAGCCAACCTGGCCGAGGTATCGCTAACTTTTGATAATACTAAAAACGTACTCCCTACAGATTTTTCGCAGGTCACGCTTACACGCCGCCTTTATCGAACCGGCGAAAGCGAATACCGCCTTAACGATGTACAGTGCCGTCTGAAAGACATTACCGACCTCTTCCTTGATACGGGTATAGGCTCCGACTCATACGCCATTATCGAGCTGAAGATGATCGACGAGATCATCAATAACAAAGAAGGCTCGCGGCGTAATTTGTTTGAAGAGGCATCGGGGATCTCTAAATATAAACTTCGGAAGAAACAAACATTCAGCAAGTTAAAGGATACCGAAGCTGACCTGGAGCGTGTTGAAGACCTGCTTTTCGAGATTGAGAAGAACTTAAAAACGCTGGAGAACCAGGCAAAAAAAACCGAGCGTTATTATAAGCTGCGCGACCAGTATAAGGTGCTAAGTATCTCGCTGGCATCTTTTAGGATCGCTAATTTCAGCAAATCGCTGGCTGAGATTGAGGAAAAAGAGCAGATGCAGCGCGAGCAGAAGTCAGGCATCGCTGCACAGATAGACAAACTGGAAGCTGCCCTGCAGCAAAACAAACTGGACAGCCTTACCCGCGAGAAAAATCTTGCAGCGCAGCAAAAAGCCAGTAACGAGTTTACGGCAAAGATCCGCGCTTATGAAAGCGAAAAGCGTGTAAAGAACGAACAGCTAAAAAATCAGCAGGATAAAGAGTCGCGTTTAAAAGATGAGTTGGAGCGCGACAATAACCAATTTAAACACGTACAATACAACATAAAACGCCTTAACGAGGAGAAATTGCAGGAAGATGAAAACCTGCAAAGCATTACCTCTCGTGTGGCTGAATTAAAAGTAGCCGTTGATGAACTCCGCGCCCGGCAAGCAGAGGCCCGCAATGAGCTAAACGAACTAAACAGCATTAACGGCCGCCTGCAAAACCAGGTTTACAAAGCTGAAAAGGATATTGACATCCTGAACATACAACAACAAGCCCTTGAGCAGGAAAGCCAGCGCAATATGGAGGATGCCTCCAACAAAGAGGCCGAGCTCTCGCACTTTAACACGGTAGTTGCTGAATTGGAAGTCCGTGTTGAAACCCTAAAAAGAAATTACGACCAGGCTGTCGAGGCGGAAAATAAATTACAGGAACAGGTTGCCGAAACGGAAACTGAACTCAAGACAGTTACTGATAGCATCGCGGCCGATAGCCGTAAACTTGACGCTAAGCAAAACGAATATAACCTTACCAAAAGTTTGGTTGATAATTTAGAAGGTTTCCCCGAGAGTATCCGCTTCCTGAAGAAGAACACTGAGTGGGCTAAAACGGTTACCCTGTTCAGCGATATTTTATTTTGTAAGGAAGAATACCGCGTGGCGATAGAAAACTACCTGGAGCCGCTAATGAACCACTACGTAGTTAATACATACAACGAAGCAATAGCTGCCATTAACCTGCTAAGTAATTCGTCAAAGGGACGCGCGCAGTTCTTTATTCTTGATAATTATGAGGATATAAAACCGGTAGATAAAACGTTTGTTGACGATGCCTCAATGCCTGCCCTATCTGTTGTAGAGGTTGAAGAACGATATAAACCGCTTTGCAATCACCTGCTAAAGGATGTTTACCTGGTGAATGATGCTACCGAGCAAGACATTAACGCCATGCAACTGCCGGATGTCGTTGTGTTGATTGGCAAAAGCGGTAAGTTTAATAAATCCAAATATACCATGGCTGGGGGCTCGGTAGGTTTATTTGAGGGTAAACGTATTGGCAGGGCGAAAAACTTAGATAACCTGCTGAAAGATATAAAGCAGGCCGAAAGCCGTATCCATAATTTTAAAAATAAAAGCGAAGAACTGCAAAGCAGGCTAACTGCGCTTAAGGCATCCTATAAAACCAACGAATTACGCCAACAGCAATACGAGCTTAACCAGGTAAATACCGAACTGATAACCGTTAAAACCAAACAGGAACAATACCAGGCATTCATCGAAAACAGCCTAAACCGCAAGCAGGATATCGCCAATAAGATAGCGGGCATAAAAAACGATATTCTTACGCTTGGGCCGCAATTGCTGGAGTTAAAAGAACAAAAGCAGGCCCAATCCGAACTTATGCTGGAAAAGCAGCAGGCCTTTAACGAACTGAACGAGATGGTTACGGTGCAGTCAAACACCTACAACCAAGAGAATATCCGCTTCCATCAGCAGCAAAACAAAGTTTCGGGTTTGTTGAAAGACCTTGATTACCGCGAAACACAATTGGAGCACCTGGATGTACGCATCCGCCAAAACACTATTGAGTTAGAAAAGGCAAAAGCCGCCATTTTAGAAAACCTGCAGCAAACCGGCGATAGCGACGAAAGCCTGCTGAAAATGTATGAGCAGAAGGAAGCCCTTGAAAAAGGCACGGCAGAAGCTGAACAGGAATACTACGCCTGGCGCGCTACTATTACCGAAAGTGAGAATGAAGTATTAAAGCTCCGCCAGCGTAAAGACCAAACCGAGGCTTTGGAGAACGAATTGAAAGATGAACGCAATAGCCTTAAACTGGAGCTTAACGCCCTGCGAGAACGCCTGTCTGTAGAGTTTAACGTAGATATTAACGATCTGCTGGAGATCGATAATACCGAAGACGGTGATGAGGATGAGATCCGCGAGAAAACGGAAAAGATGAAACGCCAGCTGGATGATTTTGGCGCCATAAACCCTATGGCGGTTGAAGCCTACAACGAAATGAGCGAACGCCATGCTTTTATACAAGGGCAAAAGAAAGACCTGGCCGAGGCTAAGGCATCGTTATTGGCAACTATACAGGAGATAGATGATACGGCGAAAGAGAAATTCATGTCGGCATTTATAATGGTGCGCGAGAATTTCATTAAGGTATTCCGTTCGTTATTTAATGAGGAAGACTCCTGCGATTTGATCCTAAGCAACCCGGACGCGCCTTTGGAATCAGAAATAGATATCATTGCAAGGCCAAAGGGTAAGCGCCCGCTCTCCATCAATCAATTATCAGGAGGTGAAAAAACCTTAACGGCTACGGCTATTCTGTTCTCGCTCTACCTGCTCAAGCCTGCCCCATTCTGTATTTTTGATGAGGTAGATGCCCCGCTGGATGATACCAATATCGATAAGTTCAATAACATCATCCGTAAATTTTCTACGGAATCGCAATTCATCATCATTTCGCATAATAAGCGCACTATTGCCTGTACCGATATTATTTACGGTGTAACTATGGTAGAGCAAGGTATATCAAGGGTAGTACCTGTAGACCTGCGCGAGCTGGCGGATTAAGTGGCGTAACAGGCATAAAAAGCGAAGGCCCCAAAAGATATGTTTGAGGCCTTCGCTTTTTTTATAAATACTTATTTATGACTTGCATGATTGTTTTTATAGATCATACCCCTAAATATTTTACCTTCAGTCTCTATCCCTACTTTACGAGATTGTTCAATTGCGTTTACGCTTGATTCGCCCAAGCCTTGCACAGCTTGTGTAGACGTTGGGAAACCGCCACTTTGCAAATATTTAATGGCAAGTCCGAAAAGTTTCTCAGTTGGGTCGCCAAAATCCTTGGTGACATCATCAGACGCCAGTTTACCAGGGTATTTAGCAGTACCAGGGGTCATACCTGTATAGTAGCCACCATTGCCACCGTTGGGCGCGCTGTTTTTGGTTTCGAACTGCGGGATGTACATCTCGTATTTATTAATATCGATATCAAAGAAACCAACTGGTTTGCCATAAGTGGTGGTACCAATAAGGTTCACATTAAGCTGCGATATGGGCAACAGGTTATTAATGGTAAGCTCGCTGGCAGATGCGGTTGAGCCCGTTACTATAAAGAATACGTGATTTAAGTTAAGTGATGTAGGTATACCATCTTTAGAGAACGGAACGGTATTGCCTGCAACAGAGTAATCAAAATCAAAATAAGTATACGGCTTTTGGGTATCAGGGTCTTTACGTACCTGGTTTTTCAATAGTGTAGCCTTACGGTCAACCATGGTTTGGTTAAAGTAGTAGCTAAACATAGTGCCACTTGTTTTAGAGGCCGGGGCAATAAGGTTACTTAAATACTCGGCAGTAGAAACATAACCACCACCATTGTAACGTAAGTCTACAACCAGGTCGGTAACACCCGCTGCCGCAAATTTGGCAAATGCTTCGTTAAGTTTGGGCCTCGCGTTGGCATCAGATGTAAAGCTGTTAAAGACAAAATAGCCTACTTTTTTCCCATTACCGGCATCAACCACAGTAGTGTTTAAAACAGGGTTAACATTGTAAGTAGCAGTAGACATGGTTACGTTAAATGTTGTGAGATCCGGCTTTTTAAGTGTTAAAGTAATATTTGAGGAATTAGTGTAAGCGTTTATCAGGAAATTAACGTTTGTGCCGCCGTCGTATTTTAATCCGTCACCGGTACGGCCATTTATAGCTGTAATTTGATATCCTCGTTTTAACCCTGCAACATCAGCAGGTGACCCTGGGTAAACATATTTGACTCTTATATCAGTTGTGTTGTTGATATCGCCTATCCAAACCGGTGCAAATCCAAAATCGCCCTTTACTCCATTGAGTTCGCCGGATACGCTCCCGTCATCAATAAAGGAATATTTGGCGTATCCCGGTGCCGGTGCATAATATTCGTAAGGTTTGTTATCGTTTTCAGGATTTTTACTATACTGTGTCAAAGCGTCAATCTCTGTTTGCAAAGCATCAAGGTCGTTTGCACCACTAAAAGAGCGTGGCTTAAATGCCGCGTAGGTTGGCAAACTGGTGTTCCAGTAATATACCTGCTGCGCGTATAAAAACACCGAATCTTTGATCAGATCAAGCGTAGAGCCGGTTTTAGACGGTTGGTCGGTACCACCGGTATTATCGGGCGTAATTTTTTTGTCCTTAGAGCAAGAAGCAAATACTATTGTTGCCGATAGTATTATTAGGTAAAATAATTTCCTCATAGTTTAATTAATTATATCGGAGTAACGGTGTTATTATTATAATATTATCTAAAGTGTAACTATATTATTTCTGCAGCACATATATGGTCGATTCCGCAAGCTTCTGCGCATAACCTATCTGTTTCAGAGCCTTCTATCATGATCAGGTCGCGCCTTTCTAAATTATGTTCTTTCATTAATAAATGTAGTACATCCGGCTCGGGCTTTGGTAAGCTTTCATCGGCAAAATAACATGTTAAATAAGGTTCTAATCCGTGCCCCTCTACCTGCCGCATCTTATTAAGTTGTTGCTGTGGGTTGCCATTTGTAACTATAAATAGCTTTTTACGATCGGTAACAACATCCTGCATAAAGCTAAGCATATTTTTAAACAACAACAATTTTAAAGGCAGGCGCGATGTTAACAACATTATCTCCAGTTTATCGCGGTACTTTTCTTCTATTTTAAGCTGGCTAACCAATTCGTTATAAACTTCGCCCGGCCCTTTCTTGTTATACGTATCTATCATTAACTCGGTTGTCCTGGCCGCGCTATTTAATTCGGTATATTCCAAAAGGTTGGCAAACAAATAATAAATTTGATAGTAATAATCTTTGGCAGGATAAAGCACATCGTCAAGCTCAAATACAAAAGCCTTTTTACGCGGGTCTATATTGTTATAGTTTATGCTGGCCATCTATAATACTGATGTTATATTCATTAAAAAGCTGTTGAGATAATAACAGCACATCTAATTCCTGCTGGTTTAATAAATAAATAGCTTCAAAGCCATTATCTAAACTCAGGGTAAGCATTTCATGCGCATAGGTATCGCTTGCGGGATTGGGCAGTTTAATTATCCCCATAAATGATGGAAAGTCGTTGAAATCGCCTAACACAACATCATTATCAGCAAGTGTGGCTTTAAGCTTATGTGCCCGGGAAGAAGTGGCAGAAGTAATAAGTACTTTCAACTTATAAGGTATTTACAATTAAACCATCTTTCATTAATATCGTGCGGTCGCTCATGTCAGACAGGTCCTGGTTATGGGTTACAATTACAAATGTTTGGTTAAAATCATTCCGGAGTTTAATAAACAACTCATGCAGTTCCAACGCGTTCTTAGAGTCGAGGTTACCCGATGGTTCGTCGGCAAATATCAGCGTAGGATTGTTTATAAGCGCCCTAGCCACCGCGACACGCTGCTGTTCACCGCCCGATAGTTCGGCAGGCTTGTGAGTTACCCTATGGCCAAGGCCAAGCATCTCTAACAAACCGGTTGCTTTTTTCTCGGCATCGGCACGTGGCATACCCGCAATAAATGCCGGGATACAAACATTTTCCAGCGCGTTAAACTCCACCAATAAATGATGGAACTGAAATATAAACCCTATTTTTTGATTGCGAAACGCGCTCAGGTTCTTGTTGTTAAGCTTGCTTACCTCAATATTATCAATAAATAACTGGCCGCTGTCGGCATTATCTAACGTGCCTAGGATATTTAGTAATGAGCTTTTACCCGCCCCTGATGCACCTACTATGGTTACAATTTCACCGCGTTTGACTTCAAGGTCTACCCCTTTTAATATATGCAGGTTGCCGTATGATTTATTTATAGATAGCGCTTTAAGCATGGGCGAATTTAGTGAATAGTTGATTAGAGATCGGATATTAGTTGAATATTTTAACAGATGTTTAACAAAGCCATAGTTAGTATTATTACATAATTATTGCGATAAATATTACAATCTCTAATCTCGGGCCTCTAATCTCTAAAAACAAAATAGTAGCTTTACCGCAAATTCTTCAACAAATATGAACATTCACGAATATCAGGGCAAAGCGATACTAAAAAGCTTTGGCGTAAGAGTACAGGAAGGCATTGTTGCAGACACACCTGAAGAGGCTGTTGCTGCTGCTCAGAAAATGAAGGAAGACTTTGGGTCGGACTGGACAGTTATAAAAGCACAGATACACGCAGGTGGCCGCGGTAAAGGCGGTGGCGTAAAGCTGGCTAAAAACGCAGAGCAGGTTAAAGAGATTGCAGGCAAAATTATTGGCATGCAACTGGTAACCCCGCAAACCGGCCCCGAAGGTAAACTGGTTAAAAAGGTATTGGTTGCGCAGGATGTTTACTACCCCGGCGAGAGCGAAACAAAAGAATTTTATATAAGCGTATTGCTTGACCGTGCCAAAGGCCGCAACATTATCATGTACAGCACCGAAGGCGGTATGGACATTGAAGAAGTAGCGCACTCTACACCCGAGTTAATACACAAAGAAGAGATTGACCCTAAGGTTGGCTTACAAGGCTTTCAGGCGCGTAAAATAGCGTTTAACCTGGGTTTATCAGGCGATGCGTTTAAGGACATGGTGAAATTCATCACCGCTTTATACAAAGCATACGATGCAACCGATTCGTCTCAATTTGAAATTAACCCTGTATTAAAAACATCTGATAACAAAATTTTAGCGGTTGACGCTAAGGTTAATATTGATGATAACGCTTTGTACCGCCACCCGGATTACGCTGCCATGCGCGATACCGATGAGGAAGACCCTACCGAAGTTGAGGCAAGCAAAAGCAACCTTAACTATGTAAAGCTTGATGGTAATGTTGGCTGTATGGTTAACGGCGCGGGTTTGGCTATGGCTACCATGGATATTATTAAACTTGCCGGTGGTGAACCTGCCAACTTCCTTGATGTTGGTGGTACTGCTAACGCGCAAACTGTTAAAGCCGGTTTTAACATCATCCTTTCGGATCCTAACGTTAAGGCTATACTGATCAACATCTTTGGTGGTATTGTACGTTGCGACCGTGTTGCACAAGGTGTTATTGATGCTTACCACGAAATTGGCAACATCCCTGTACCTATCATTGTTCGTTTGCAGGGCACTAACGCTGCCGAAGCTAAAGAACTGATTGATAACTCGGGCTTAAAAGTTTATTCTGCTATCTTGTTAAAAGAAGCCGCAGACCGTGTTAAAGAAGTTTTAGCGCAATAATCGAAGTTATCTTCATAGCTATTGTAAGATAGTATTTGGGGAGCCCGCAAGGCTCCCTTTTTTTATTATTACTATATTGTTAATTTATACTTTTAGTCAAACAATACCCCTATCGGTCAGGTTATTTTGGTTATGTCTGTAAATTGTAATTCTTTAATATAATAATAGATGTTTAAACATCTATTATTATATTTGCTTCATATTAACAATCAAAAACAAAACAAAAACATAAATTATCATGGCAACAACTAAATGGGTTTTAGACCCAATGCACTCCGAAGTACAGTTTAAAGTAAAACACCTGGTTATTTCAACCGTAACAGGTTCATTTAAAACATTTGAAGGTTCGTTAGAAACTGAGAACGACGATTTTAGCGACGCTAAAGTTGAATTTTCTTTAGATGTAGACAGCATCGACACTAACCAATCGCAACGCGATGAACACCTGAAAGGTGCCGATTTCTTTGATGCGGCTACTCACCCTAAGATCAGCTTCAAATCCACCTCTTTCACTAAAGATGGTGATGATTATAAATTAAAAGGCGACCTTACTATAAAAGGTACAACCAAACCTGTTACACTTGATGTTGAGCACGGTGGCGTTGCTACCGATTTTTACGGCAACAATAAGGCAGGTTTTGATGTAAGCGGTAAAATTAACCGTAAAGAATTTGGCCTTACCTGGGATGGTGTAACCGAAGCAGGTTCTATCGTAGTAGGCGAGGACATTAAATTAACCGCCAGCATCCAGTTTGCTAAGCAAGCGTAATTGGTGATTAGCTACTGGTTGATTGGAGATAAGTGCTAAGTATATAAATTATAGAAGCCATTCGAAATACGGATGGCTTTCTCTTTTAAAACCAATCGCCGTTATATTTGCTTTATGATTATGCTTATACGTATCTACCCCGAAAACCCAAACGAAAAAGCCATTGAACAGGCTGCTGATGTGCTGCGCAAAGGAGGCATTATTATTTACCCTACCGATACTGTTTACGGTTTGGGCTGCGATATCACCAACCAGAAAGCGATAGAACGAATTTGTAAGATCAGGAACATTAAACCGGATAAGGCCAATTTCTCTTTTATCTGTTACGATCTTAGCCATATCTCGGATTATATTAAACCGATCGATAACACCACATTCCGTGTACTGAAGAAGGCTTTACCGGGGCCATTCACGTTTATATTTAACGCCAGCCACGCTGTACCTAAATTACTGAGCAGTAACAAAAAAACAGTCGGCATCCGCGTGCCAGATAATAATATCGCCCGCGAAATTGTAAGAGCACTGGGCAACCCTATCCTGTCAACATCCATCCACGATGAGGATGATATTATTGAATACTCTACCGACCCGGAGCTGATCCACGAAAAGTATGAAGATCTGGTTGATCTGGTTATTGATGGCGGCTACGGCGAAAACGTCCCTTCAACAGTTGTAGATTGCACCTTAGGCAGCTTCGACGTGATACGTGAAGGTAAAGGTAACCTCGAAGACTATTTATAATCTTATCTTTACAGCTTACCATCACTTTTACCGTTGACAAAATATATTAATCAGTTTCAGGAATTTATTCGCTCTAACGCAACCGGCGGTAACTTACTGGTTATATGTATTATTATTGCATTAGCTATTGCTAATAGTGGCTTTAGTACATCTTATAACACGGCATTAAAATTTCATTTAGGCCCCTATTCCACCATAGAGTGGATAAACGATGGGCTGATGGCCATATTCTTTTTACTTGTTGGCCTGGAGATAAAGGACGAAGCTTTAAATGGGGATCTGTCTAACATCCGGTCGGCAACCTTACCCATATTTGCTGCGGTTGGTGGCATGGTGTTACCGGCCTTATTTTATTACCTGGTTAACCACAAAACACCAACAGCAAGTGGTTGGGGTATCCCTATGGCTACAGATATTGCCTTTGTGGTAGCCATAATTAATGTAATTAAAAAGAAGGTCCCGCTATCTTTGCAGGTATTTATAAAAGCACTTGCCATAGTTGACGATTTGGGTGCAATTGTAGTTATAGCCGTGTTTTATTCAGCCGGTTTACATTCCACTTATTTGTTACTGGCGGGTATTACGTTTAGTGTGCAGCTATTATTAAACCGTTTTGGTGTGAGGCAACTTTGGGCCTACCTTGTGCCGGGCGTTTTTTTATGGTATTTTGTCCATCACAGTGGCATCCACGCTACAGTTGCAGGCGTTTTAACAGCTATGGCCATCCCCTACCAAGTAAAAGCCGACTATAGCCCGCTAAAAAAACTGATACATTTTTTAGAAAACCCTGTCAATTACATCATAATACCGCTTTTCGCACTGGCAAACAGTAACATCAACATAAGCGACGGACTTAGCGATGGCAACCACATCAATGCTTTATCGGCAGGTATATTGTTAGGTTTGTTGTTAGGCAAACCGGTGGGTATTACCTTGTTTAGCTGGCTCGCTGTTAAGATGCGCTTATCTCAATTGGGCCACAAGGTTAAGTGGATACAGGTTTGGGGTATTGGGCAACTGGCCGGCATAGGCTTTACCATGTCAATTTTTGTTACACTGCTTTCATTCAACGACACCGCAATTCAAAATCAGGCTAAATTCACTATCCTTATCGCCTCATCCATCGCCGCGTTTACCGGTTATATCTTATTAAAAAGTATAAAAACTAAGCCTTGATGCTTTGTATAAATGCCGGGATCTTATCCATATAATTATCCTCACCCAATAATTTTACAAACGCGCTTCCTACAATAGCGCCATTAGCGTATTCACAAGCTTTGCTGAACGACTGATGATCTGAGATGCCAAAACCTATAATAGTTGGATTTTTTAGCTCCATACCTTTAATGCGGTTATAATAATCTTCAATACTGTTAGTTAATTGTAAGTTACCACCCGTGATGGACGATGATGAAAGCAAATAAATAAAGCTGTTGCTCAGGGTATCTATCTTACGAATGCGTTCCTCTGATGTTTGCGGCGTAACCAGGAAAATATTGCTAAGGCCGTTTTCTTCAAAATGTTTGCTGTACATGGTTTCGTACTCATACATCGGCAGGTCGGGTACGATAATCCCGTCTACCCCTGCGGCGGCGGCAGCTTTGCAGAAACGCTCTACCCCATATTGAACAATTGGGTTTATATAGCCCATTAGTAAAACTGGCATACTCACACGGCTGCGCAGGTCTTTTAGCTGCTCAAATAATAAGCTAAGGTTCATACCGTTATCTAAAGCCGTTTGCGAGCTGTGCTGAATGGTTGGCCCATCGGCAACAGGATCCGAATACGGGAAACCTACCTCCAGGAAATCGGCTCCCGCTTTTTCCAATGCTTCGGCAATATCTACAGTGGTATCTAATTGCGGATAACCGGCAGTAAAGTATATTGATAGCAGGTGGTTATTCTTGGCGGTAAAAAGCTGATTGAGACGATTCATGGGAAAGTTATATTAAACACTATTTTACCAGGTATTGAATAATATCGTTACCATTTAAAGCACCATTAGTGTCCTTATAAGTATCGTTAATGTGTAACGTTAATTTTATTGTGGTTAACTGGTTTATAGTTGCTGTAACTACTTTGGCATTATGTGTAACGCCGTTTGAAACGTATGCATCATAAGATATTGTTAATACTTTGCCGCTAACAGTATATTTAAATGATGTATTGTAATCACTACCTGTGCCATTTTCAAGAAATTGCACCGACTCTCCGTTGGTATATTTGTTTGTTGTAGTTTCCGGCGGATTATTAGGGTGATTTACAGTTACAATTTCGCCCTGGTAGTTCCACTTTCCAACGATTGTTCCGGCTTGGTCTGTCGGGGCTGGGGTGTTGGAGTCTTTTTTACAACTAATAGTTGATGTGATAATTGCGGTAGCTAAAAAAGAAAATAATACAAGTTTTTTCATTGATAAGGTTTAAGCCACAAAAATATTATTATAAAACAGGTTTCACAGTTTTTTATCAAGATAATTTAAACCGGCCTTGTTAATGTACGCCTTGTATTATATACCTTAAACTACTACTTTAGGGCGGTTTGCTTGCAGGCAGGCTAAATATTTAAATTAGCAGAATATGTCTCCCGGAATACTACTCTCATTTATAATAGGTTATTTTTTGGTGCTTATGGTGATCTCTTACCTAACGTCAAAGAAATCATCAGACAACGATACTTTTTTTGTAGCCAACCGCAACTCTAAATGGTATCTGGTAGCCTTCGGGATGATAGGTACGGCGCTGAGCGGGGTAACCTTTATATCGGTACCCGGCAAGGTTGGCGCCCCAAGCGGCGACCAGTTCGCTTACTTTCAGTTTGTATTAGGTAACGCGGCGGGTTTTATTATTATAGCCACGGTATTATTGCCGCTGTATTATCGCATGAAGCTTACATCTATCTACAGCTACATTGAGCACGCGTTAGGTACATGGAGCTATAAAACAGCGGCGGGTATCTTCCTGTTAAGCCGCACCATAGGTTCGTCATTCAGATTATACCTGGTGGTTATCGTATTGCAAAAATTCATTTTCGATAACTATGGTGTGCCATTTGCGGTTACAGTATTAATATGTTTGGCGCTGATATGGTCATACACCTTTAAAGGGGGGCTAAAAACCATTATCATTACAGATAGCTTGCAAACCCTGTTCCTGGTATCGTCGGTATTCTTATCTATCTATTTCATTTGCGACAGTCTTAATTATAATATATTCCAGGCGGCCGAGGCTATTAAAAACAGCAGCTACTCCAAGATCTTCTTCTTTGACGACTTTCTGGGCAGCCACTTCCACTTAAGCAAACAATTCCTCGGCGGCATGTTCATCACCATTGGTATGACGGGCCTCGATCAGGACCTGATGCAAAAAAACCTGAGCCTTAAAAACATTAAAGAAGCTCAAAAGAACATGTTTAGCTTTACCGGGGTATTTGTGGTTATTAACATCTTCTTTTTAAGCGTTGGCGCATTACTTTATATGTATGCGCAACGTTACGGCATCAGCGTAGCCAAAACCGATTACCTGTACCCTACTATTGCCCTGCAATACCTGGGCATTATCCCGGCTATGGTGTTTATGCTGGGATTAACTGCAGCCACTTTTGCCACTACAGATTCAGCGCTTACCGCGTTAACCACATCATTTTGTGTCGACTTCCTGAATTTTAACAAGCGTGGTGATGTTAACAGCAAAAAAATGGTGAACGTTCGCCACTATGTACACATCGCATTTTCGGGCTTGATGTTTTTAACGATCATCGCGTTTAATGCCCTAAATAATGATGCGGTGGTAACAGCCATATTTAAAGTAGCTTCTTATACTTACGGGCCATTACTCGGCCTTTACAGCTTTGGTTTGTTTGTAAGTAAACGGCAGGTATATGATAAAGCTGTGCCGTTTATCTGCCTCATCTCCCCTGCTGTTTGTTTCTTCCTCAGCACAGAGTCAAAGAAACTACTGGGCGGTTATGTTTTTGATAACGAACTCATCATTGTGAACGGTTTAATTACATTTGTAGGCCTGTGGATCTGTTCCTCTCGAAAAATCATCACTGCAAAAGCTAATCCTTCTTTATCATGACTAAAATAGTCACTTCTAAATTGTTCCTGTTCATTCTTTTTTTAGGTTACTGCACTGATGTTAACGCCCAAGCCGATCATAAAGACATAGACATCATTCCTTATCCATCAACATTAACCGCCGGCGATGGTTACTTTTTAATTAATGCGCAAACTACACTTGTAGCTCCGTCAAGGTTTGTAAACGAAGCCGCGCAGCTTGCCAAACTGGTAAAAGCGGGTACCGGATACTCACTTAACAGAAGTACCCATTCAACAAACGTCATAAATTTTGTTTACGACAGCACTATAAAAAACCCGGAGGCATACCAGCTTAATGTTAAGCCTAAAAGTGTCACTATTACTGCCGGCGCACCTGCAGGCGCCTTTCACGCTGTCGAAACTATCAGGCAGTTATTACCAATTTCTGTTGAAACAGGTCAAAGAAACGCGACTGTACGCCTGCCATCTGTAAATATTAACGACCATCCTGCTTATGCGTGGCGTGGCATGCACCTGGATGTATCGCGGCATTTCTTTTCGATAACTTATCTCAAAAAGTTTATTGATGTAATGGCCCTTTACAAAATGAATAAGTTTCATTTGCACCTTACTGACGACCAGGGCTGGCGTGTTGAGATTAAAAAATACCCCAAACTTACCGAGCAAGGCGCATGGCGCACCTTTAACAACCAGGATACGGTATGTATGAAAAGGGCAGCCGAAAACCCGGACTTTAATTTTGATAATCAACACATCATCAAAAAAGATGGTAAAACGCTTTACGGTGGTTTTTACACCCAAAAACAATTAAAAGATCTTGTTGCCTACGCTGCTAATAAACACATTGATATTATTCCTGAAATAGATATGCCCGGGCACATGATGGCTGCTATTAATGCCTACCCGTTTTTAACTTGCAACAGCCAGAATAAATGGGGCGAGTTGTTTTCGACACCTATATGCCCCTGCAACGAAACTACATTTGATTTCGCGAAGGATATATACACCGAGATCATGGAGATCTTCCCATCCAAATATATTCATATTGGCGGCGATGAGGTTGACCGCCGCGATTGGGGGAAATCTGAAGCCTGTAAAGAATTAATGAAGCGTGAGGGTATAACCAGTTTACCCGACCTGCAAAATTACTTTATAGACCGTATGGAGAAATTTTTTAACTCCAGGGGCCGCAAACTTATTGGTTGGGATGAGGTGCTTGAGGGTAAAATAAGCTCGACAGCGATGATCATGTATTGGCGCAGCTGGGTGCCTGATGCGCCGGTTAAAGCAGCCCAAAATGGCAACCAGGTTATCATGACACCCGGCACACCGTTATATTTTGATTCGCCCGCCGATAAAAATTCCATTTATAACGTTTATCACTTTAACCCGGTACCTAAAAGTTTAACTACAGAGCAGGCTAAACTTATTATTGGCGCGCAGGCCAATATCTGGACAGAGTACATCCCATCCGAAAAGCGTGCCGACTATATGTTTATGCCTAGGATGACAGCGCTGGCAGAGATGCTATGGACAAATAAGCAAGACGATTATAAAAGTTATACCCAGCGCCTTATTCAGCAATATAAACGGCTGGAAGCACTGGATATAAATTACAGGCAACCCGATTTGGAAGGAATAATAGATAGCCGCGTTTTTATAACTTCAGATACTTTGAACATTCATTCACCGTTAAATACATCTGTTATAAGGTATACAACCAATGGTAGTTTACCTGACCAAAACTCTCCGCTGTTACGTAATTACGTTGTAAACCAACCGCAAACTATTAAGCTGGCTGCTTTTACCCAAAGTGGTAAAAGAGGCGATGTTTACACAATGAAATACTCGCAGCAAACACCGGCAGAGCCACAAAATGTTGCTGGCGTTGCCCCCGGCTTGTCAGCAGGGTACTATAAAGGCTTTTTTAACGGAACTACAAAGATAAAAGCGGGCCCTGCGGATAGCACCTTTATTACTCCAACTGTTACCGTACCTGCGTCTATTAAGGAGGGCTCTTTCGCTGTAAGGTACACCGGATATATTGATGTGCCGCAAGATGGCATTTATACGTTCTATTTAACTTGCGATGATAGCGGGGTACTAAGTATTGCCAACCGCGAAACGGTTAATAACGACGGGATGCACTCGGCGATTGAAAAAAGTGGCCAGGTTGCCCTAAAAAAAGGATTGCAACCATTTGCCTTAGATTTTGTTGAAGGAGGTGGAGGCTACACACTTAAACTACAATATAGTATAAATGGAAAAGAACGGGCTGATGTGCCCCGGGCGTGGTTTAAACATAGCCGCTAACATATAAAGCTATTAAGCATCATATTTAATTTTTAGTACTAACATGACTGGTGAAGAAAAAATAAGACAAGCATTTGAAAATAAAAACTGGCAGGAAATAAAGGTGACCGACTCCTGGCAGATCTTTAAAATAATGGCCGAATTTGTAGACGGCTTTGAGAAATTAGCTAAGATAGGCCCATGCGTATCTATATTTGGTTCGGCACGTACACATAACGATAACCCGTACTACAAACTGGCCGAAGATACCGCCCGACTGCTTACCGAGCGTGGCTACGGTGTAATATCAGGTGGTGGCCCGGGTATTATGGAGGCTGCAAACAAAGGCGCTTACGAGGCCGGGGGTAAATCGGTTGGTTTAAACATCGAGCTACCTTTTGAGCAATTTCATAATAAGTATATCGACAGAGATAAGATACTGGAGTTTGATTACTTTTTTATCCGCAAGGTAATGTTCATGAAATACTCGCAGGGCTTTATTATCCTGCCGGGGGGCTTTGGTACCATGGACGAATCTTTTGAGGCTATCACGCTTATACAAACCGGTAAAATTGCCCGCTTCCCTATCGTATTTGTGGGCGTTGATTATTGGGGCGGACTATTTAAATGGGTAGAGGAAAAAATGCTTGCACATGAGCATAACATTAGCCCGGATGACCTTAATCTTTATCGCGTTGTGGACACTGCTGAAGAGGCAGCGGAGCACATCTTCCGTTTCTATGACAAGTACGTGTTAAAACCAAACTTTTAAGAAATGCAATCCCCGAAAGGGGATTTTTTTTATTACATTTCCTCCATGAAAACAGCATGGAGCATCATAGGTGTTATTCTCTTTTCGTTTATATGCCTATGGTATATATTAAAGGCAACTTACATTTTTGCTATTTTTAATGTACCAACTGATGCCAATAAACCAGCATTAATGCCGGGTGATAAAATATATGTATCGCGCTTTGTAAAGCCTGGCATCAATAAACTTTTATTGTTGGAAAAAAGAGGCGTTCCATTATCAGTATTTAGGTGTATTGGTGCGCCCAATGATATTATTGAGATTAAGATGGGCTTATTATATAGAAACGGGAAACAAATAAATGAGCCCCTTATATGGAATGAATACCTTATAGACAAACCAACATTGAAAAGCATTATGGGATATGTTGCCAATAAGGGTTACGACTTGCATACCGTAAACGATAGCATTGTAAGGATAGCTATATCTAAAAACGACTTAAAAGATCTAAAACTTGGCTTGAGGCAATACGTGGCTTCAAAAGATTCTGTTAATGAAATGATCTTAAAAACATATCCCGGCACTACATATAATGAGGATAATTTTGGCCCTGTTAAAATACCCGCAAACAGTTATTTTGTACTGGGTGATGACAGACACAATGCTGCTGATTCGCGATACATTGGGTTTATCAAAGCAAGTGAAATTAAAGCTACCGTTATAAATAAGTAGTGCCAAAAAAGGCCTTTCTGGTTACGAAAGGCCTTTTTACATAATATAGTTTAGGTGTTATTTGAGCATAGATACTTTTGGAGCGCCGGCAACCGCTGCATCCGGGTTAGTAGTAAGTTCAACCATGTTGGTTACCTCATCAAGCACCGCTTCTGAAGAGCCGGAGTAACCCACATATTTAAACCTGATATTCCCATCTTTATCAATTATAAATTTTGTTGGTATACCAGTTACCTTAAAGTCTGATACTACTTTAGCCTGCTTGCCGCCGGCATCCTTTTCATCCATTAATACATGGAAGGTGTATTTATTATCAGCTATAAACTTTTTAACTCCCGGCAGGTAGTTGTCACCATTTTCCCAGGTGTCAATAAACAGGAACTTCACATTAGGGTTATCCTTAAATTTATTCACCGCCATTTGCATGCCGGGGAAAGATGCCTTACATGGGCCACACCATGTAGCCCAAAAATCTATAATAACAACTTTGCCTTTAAGGCTGGCTAACGATACCTCTTTACCATCAAAATCCTTTAGGGCGAACGCAGGCGCGGGTGTGTTGATCATTTCTTTGGCAAGTTTCGCCTTGCCCATATCGCTTTTCTGTTTATAAAGGCCGGCAACGTATTCATCATACCCGGCGTTGCTGCCCTTAACTTTGGGGTATGCTATAGCAAGTTGTGCTTTTAACACATCGGAGCTTTTACCTGCAAGGATCGATTTCTCTACTACTTCCTTTGTTTTTGCGTACAGTCCGTTTGCATTCAATATCATGGCATAGTGCTCATTAATCTCTGCATCCTGGTATTTCATCCCGTCGTAAACATCGTCCTGCACTTTTAATGCTTCGGGGTATTTACCCTGATTAAACAAAATAAAGGCATAGGTATCGGCATTATTCCTGTACGTTGCCCTGTTGTTCTCTCCTATTTGCTTTGCTGTCATATATGAACCAGCTTCAGCATTTTTAAAGTCGTTATCTAAAATATCTAAAGATTGTTTAGACAATACAGCCGCCTCGTCAAGGTTTTCGCCTTTTTCGGCCATAGCCCATGCGGCACTATTCAGCGCCATTGCCAGTTGCGATTTGTTTTTTACCTGCGCGGCCCACTCATTATATTTTGCCATATTTCCGGCTCCAAGGTAAGCTGATGCAATCTGCATCCTGAAATTATCCTGAATAGTGTTCTTTTCATTTTTCTCTGAATATTTTGCGCTGTATGCTGCATACAGCGCTGCTTTTTTAGTGGCATCGCGCTCCACATTTATTGCCATTCCCGCGGCGTTTTGCGCTGCTTCGCCATTAGGGAACTTAGCCATAATTACGGCGTTTAACGAATCATAAGCGGCCTTATTTCTCAACCTGTTGTAAAGAGCTGTGGCCATCATCATTTCTTTCTCGCTGCCACTTCTTGACCATTCCGCAATTTTATCCTTAACGATTTTTTGACTGGCATCGTCCTTTAAGGATGATGCCATGGTTAAATAAATTACGCCAAAATCCTTTTCACTCTGAGGGTACAATTCAAATTCCTTTTTGTAAAGTGTAAGCGCTTCCACCGGGTCTGTTTTTAGCTTACTAAAGTAATTGCCCATGCCACTGCCTATAAGGTAGGCCTTCATAGCATAAGCGCCGGGAACAGGTTGATTACCCTTATCGTTCACCAGATATACATAACCTTTTTCTGTATTATCATCTATTGCTTCACCATCGTTCATTTTAAAAAACAAGGTTTTTGTATCTGCAGGTACGGTAAACTCCCCCTTAAAATCTGTGCCGGTTTTTGTTAAAACAACGTCCGAAGCCGGGTTACGCTTATCATCTAAAAAGTAAACGGTCGCCTTTATATCCTGCTTCCCAACCAAAGGTGTGCCTGCCGGGTTGTAGGTAAAATTTATCTTTTGTCCAACAGATGGTGTTTCGTCTGAAAGTTTTAAATGAGTTGTTTGAGCGAAAGCACTGTGCATCAACAAGGCACAGGAATTGTTAGGATTAGGTTTAGTGTTTTCATATGATAACTAATTTTTTAGTCAATTTAAGCATTTAGAATAATTACTTCCAAATATTATCTAATAATTAATACAGAAGTTTAACTTATTAGTTGTTATTTTACAGTAATGGATATGCTTACCCAACCTATAAAGAAGGCTGCCCTGCCTACTGCGCGAAGTTTAAAAAATGAGAAACAATACGCCGGCAAATCTACTTATAACAATAGTTTACATTAATTGCCGACATATTTATGGATCAACCCGTACAACACGGCAAGGCTGCTTTAGGATTTATCTTCATCACCATATTTATTGATGTACTGGGTTTGGGCATTATCATCCCTATTTTGCCTAAATTATTAGAAGAGTTGGCCAACGTTGATATTAGCATGGCCAGCCAGTATAGCGGATGGCTTACGTTCACCTACGCGTCTATGCAGTTCCTTTTCGCCCCTGTTTTGGGTAACCTAAGCGATTTGATTGGCCGCCGGCCGGTTTTATTATTCTCGCTATTTGGGTTTGGTATCGATTATCTTTTTATGGCCTTTGCCCCCACTATTGCCTGGCTTTTTGTAGGGCGATTAATAGCCGGTATAGCAGGCGCAAGCACCACTACAGCGACAGCCTACATTGCCGACATTAGCACAGGCGAAAAACGTGCCACCAACTTTGGTTTAATAGGCGCGGCAACGGGGCTGGGGTTTATATTAGGCATTGGTTTAGGTGGCTTTTTGGGCGATTATTGGATAAAACTACCTTTTATAGTTGCTGCAGGATTGGCGTTGTTGAACGCCTTCTATGGCTTTTTTGTACTGCCCGAATCGCTAACCCTAAGAAACCGCCGCCGTTTTGAGTGGAAACGTGCTAACCCGGTTGGCTCGTTACTAAGGCTAAGAAAATACTCCATGGCCATAAGCACGCTAATTACAGCTTATACCATTGTTTACATAGGCCAAAAAGCTATTGAAAGTGTGCTGCCTTTTTATTTAATAGAGAAATTTCAATGGACCTTACCAAGTATTAGCGCGTTAGGGATTTTTATCGGTTTGCTGATAGCTGCCATACAAGGCGGCTTTGTACGATGGACCATCCCCAAATTTGGGATGCGCAAAAACATACTTGCAGGTATAACCTTTTACGGCATTGGCTTAATTTTTATTTCTTTTAACAATGTGGGCTGGTTAATGTATGTGTATATGATACCTTATTGTCTGGGTGGTATAGGCGGCACGGCATTGCAGGGCTTTATATCTGATAATGTTCCTGCCAATCAGCAAGGCGAACTACAGGGTGCCCTGGCCAGTTTGGTAAGTCTTACAACCATCATTGGCCCTTTGATGATGACCACCCTATTCCACCACTTTACTATTAAAGGTGCCTCGGTTTACTTCCCGGGGGCACCATTCCTGTTAGGGGCTGTTTTGATGTTTATTGCTATAATTCTTACGATACGGAGCTTTAAAAAGAAAGACCCTAAACTACTGCCGCAAAACGCGTCTACTCCAGGCCGCTAACCCCGCCGGAGATAACAAATTTCATAACATCGGCCGCGCTGCGATCAATAGGTTTTACTTTATCGGCCGATACAATTACCACCTGCCCCGCGAATGAATACGACATAGGGAAATAGACAGCAACCTCGCCCGGCAGGCCAATTGCCTTCATATCTTTCTGCACCAAAAAGCCTATCTTCTTTAAGCCAAATTCATTCACCTCAACTAAAACAGGTTCGTTAAACTTTTTTTCTTCACCTACAAACGCCTCGGTAAGGTCCTTTATGGATGAATACAGGAACTTAAACAAGGGCAGGCGGTTTAACCAGCGGGCAAACCATCTTTTAATAGGATCGGTAATTACATTGGTCACCAATATACCGGCAACCATGATGATGACTACCACATTAAGGATACCTAAACCGGGTATATATAAAGGTTTCCCCTGGCTATCTACTAATATTTCGCTGCTTAGGTTAAGGGCGGTATCTATACGCGATATGATCCAGAAGATGAGGAAAAAAGCGGCGCCAAGCGGCACTACAATCAATAATCCTTTTACAAAATAATTAAGCAGTGCACGAAAAAGTCTCTTCATCAATAATTTGTGATTTAGTGAATGACTGATAATGATTGATTTCCATATCAATTAAAAATCCGCACATTCACATCTACTCGTAAAAGTACACCCTTTTTACCCTTTGCGAAACGTTTGTTAATATTTCGTATGGGATGGTGCCAATTTGCTGGGCAAGGTCCTCTATCCTTTGCTGCTGGTTAAACACAATAACCTCATCGCCCTCTTTTACTTCCACATTGCTTACATCAAGCATACACATATCCATGGTAATGTTACCAACCGTTGGCACAAGCGTACCATTTACCAGCATTTTGCCTACGCCATTGCCAAAGGCGCGCAGGTAACCATCGGCGTAACCAATGCGTACTGTGGCTATTTTACCATCGGCCTTTAAACTGCCGTTGCGGCTGTAACCGATGGTTTCGGCAGCGGCCACCTTCTTAACCTGCGATACCGTGGTTTTTAACGTCGCTACAGGCTGCAGCCCGGTATCTTCTCGCGGAACAGCGGCATCCACGCCATACAGGCCTATGCCAAGCCTTACCATATCATAACGGGCGTTTGGCCAGCGGCTAATGCCCGATGTATTGCTGATGTGTTTAATAACCGTATAGCCCAAAGCATCTTCAATTTGTTTAAATGCTGTTTCGAAAATATTGATCTGCTGCATAGTGAACATATCGTGCAGTTCGTTATCGCTGGCCACAAAGTGCGAGTAAACAGATTGTACGCGGATGTACGGGTTTATTTCCAACAGGTCGCAAAGCGGCTCAACCTCAAACGCTTCAAAGCCCACACGATGCATGCCGCTATCAATTTTAATATGGACCGGATATCCTAACACCTCCTCTTCCTGCGCAAATTTTACAAACTCATCAAGCAGGGTAAAGCTATAAAGGGCTGGCTCTAACTTATATGTTACCAACTTATCATAAGCCAGGGGTTCGGGGTTAAGCACCATTATTGGGAGGGTTATCCCGGTTTCGCGGAGGGCTATTCCCTCGTCGGTATAGGCTACCGCAAGGTAATCTACCTTGTTATATTGCAGCATATTAGCCACTTCGAAAGTGCCGCTGCCATAGGAGAAGGCTTTTACCATAGCCATGATCTTTACACCGGGCTCCAGTTTGGCTTTGTAAAAATTAAGGTTACTAAGCAGGGTGTTCAGATTTATTTCCAGTATGGTTTCATGCGCCTTTTGTACCAGCGCGCGGCTTATTTTTTCGAATCCGAAACTACGCGAGCCTTTTATAAGAATAGTTTCTTCGTGCAGGTGTAACTTACTCAGGTCTTTAAGTAAAGATGCCGTATCAGCATAAAAGTGCTTTTGATGTACATCAAACAGCTGTTTGTATTCCTGTAAAAACGTGCCTACTCCAATAAACCTATCTATCTGTTTCGCACTCACTAATTGCGCAACCTGTTTGTATAAGGCCTCTTGCTGCAAGCCCGATTGGTAGATGTCTGACAGGATAAGTGTCTTTTTTTGATGCTGGTTTTGCTGGTTTAAAAAGTTGAGCGCTATCTCCAGCGACTGTATATCTGAGTTGTATGAATCGTCGATGATAGAGCAATCGTTTATACCATGCTTCAATTCTAAACGCATACTTACGGTTGATAAACGTTCAATGCGTTCGTCGGCGTCAGCCGGGCTGTAACCCATGGCCAGCATGGTTGCCCAGCAAACAATGGCATTCTCTACCGATGCTTCATCCCTAAAGGGCACCAGGCACTCTATTTCCTTCTCTTTATAAATGGCGCGCATATAATACTTGCCTTGTATCGTTGTTTCGCTAAACACATACAGGTCGGCAAGGTTAAATTGGCGGCTCCATACAAAGCATTCGCGGCTTTTTAATTCTTCGTGATGATCGAGCAAGGCCTCATAATTGTAAACTATTTGTTTGCAGTTCTTAAATAGCTTTAGCTTTTCTATCAGCTTGTCCTGGGGTGTTTCAAAGCCCTCATCATGTGCGGTTCCCATGTGGGTAAGCACCCCTATAGTTGGCTGAATAATAGCTTCCAGCCTGTCCATTTCACCCGGTATGGATATGCCCGCTTCAAATATGCCAAGGTTATGCGTATCGTTTATTTGCCATACCGATAGCGGCACCCCTATTTGCGAATTATAACTTTTAGGATTACGTACAATATTTCTTTCGGGGTTCATTAACTGATAAAGCCACTCTTTTATAATGGTTTTTCCGTTGCTGCCGGTAATACCTATTACATCCAAATTAAACTGTTTTCGGTGGTGCGCTGCAAGTACCTGCAAAGCGTCTAAAACATTTGCCACCACCAGGAAATTAGCATCGGGCATAATAGTATCCGGCTGGTGGTTCACTACAAAATTACGTACGCCCGCGGTATAAGCATCAGCAATAAAATCGTGCCCATCGCGGCGGCCATCTAAAGCGAAGAACAGAGAGCATGTGGGGTTATTTATACGGCGGGTATCAGTAAGTAAAATGCTGATGGCAGCGTCACTTACAATTTCGCCGGTTGCAGTTATAATGTGTTTAATTTCGTTTATGGTGTACGAATTTTGCATGATACGAATTTGCTTATATTTATATGAATAGAAGAATTTTTAACGATTTTTGGTTTTGATGGAAACCCCTAAAAAAACAAAAATTACCGATGTAAATGTTGCTATGGCCAAGGCCGAACATTATTGCGCCTACCAGGAGCGTTCGCAGCAGGAAGTGCGCGATAAACTTTACGATTGGGGTTTATGGACAGATGCAGTAGAACATATTATTACCCGGCTTATTGAAGAAAACTTTTTAAACGAAGAACGCTTTGCCAATGCCTATGCAAAGGGTAAGTTTAACCAAAAAGCCTGGGGGAGAATAAAGATAAAGCAGGGCCTTAAATTAAAAAATGTATCGCCTGTATTGATTAAAAAGGCGCTTTTGCAGATAGATGCAAGCGACTACATGGATACCCTAACCCGCATAATAGATAAAAAGGCGTCTACTATGGCCGAAAAAGACGCCTACAAACGAAGATATAAATTGCAGCAGTATGCTTTAAGCCGCGGTTTTGAAACCGACCTTACAGCTGAGGTTTTGAAAAACAGAGAGTTATAAAAAAGTTTTAAAAAAGTTTAATTTTTCCTTGCAGAACGTTCATTTCTGTCTATATTTGCACTCCCGCAAACGCAGTAATGCTAAGCAGGAACACCAATGCGAAAGTAGCTCAGTTGGTAGAGCACGACCTTGCCAAGGTCGGGGTCGCGAGTTCGAATCTCGTCTTTCGCTCAAATCCCTTTCTAAACAGAAGGGATTTATTTTTAAAAGGTTAATCACCTGCTCAGATGGTGGAACTGGTAGACACGCAGGACTTAAAATCCTGTTCCCGTTAAAGGAGTGCGGGTTCGATTCCCGCTCTGAGTACAAAAGCCCGATGCATGTCCGCATCGGGCTTTTTGTTGGTAGTTAAGACAAATCTATTATATGAAGAACCTGTGTATCCTGTTGTTTATCTTAACAATTAGTTTTTCATCAAACGCGCAAAGTAATGTTACTGCTATTAAGTCCTTCTCTTTAAATGAGATCATCAGCCTTTTAGAAAAAACATCAGGTAAAAAACAGTTAGACTCTATTTTTTCATCCCATGGTTACTTGTTTGAAAACAAGGGGTCGGTTTATGCGCCGAGTGTTAACGGGCCCGTAAAAAATGCTTATACATTGCGTTATAAACAAAATACCTTTCGCGTTATTATAAGCTATTTTAATAATACACCTTATCTCGTGAATTATTTTGCGCCAGGCGACGAAGAATTGGATAAACTTTTACTGGAAATTCATGAAAAGGGTATACAGCTGATTACGGCGCCAAACTCCAAGACAAGTTCATATGGCGAGTATCAGAAATACCGGATCAATATCTACAATGGTAACAGGAAGGTGGTAAGCATAGCCGATGTGGCTATCACCCAAGCCAATCAGTTAGTACCTTTTTAACCTGCCCTTACCCAACTTAACAATTATTTAAAACCCAGCTCTTATGTTTGCTTCATTACATCTGCAATGAAATGGAAAGAAGATCGGCTTTAAAAAATATTGGAGGTTTGTTGTTAGCCCCTGCCCTAACCTTCCCGGCTATGGCGGCAGAACGAAAATCTGTTTTAAGGATAGCGCACCTGACAGATATCCATCTCAAGAACAAATTTGATGCGCCAAAAAGGTTTGAGAGATGCCTGCACCATGTACAAAAACAATCGCCAAAGGTTGATCTGATCCTGAATGGCGGCGACGTAGTTTTCGACATGAATAAGGAAAATTTATCAACCATTGATGAGCAATGGAAGCTAATGAAAGGCATTATGGCAAACGAATGCAGCATACCCGTAAATTACTGCCTTGGTAATCACGACATTTGGTGGAACGAGGATGATAAGGGGCAGGCGCTTTATGGTAAAAAATACTCCATGGATCAGCTAAAGCTAACCTCGCCTTATTACAGTATCAGCAAAAACGGCTGGAAGATCATTGTGCTGGACAGCGTTCATCTTGATATTGACAATACCTGGTATATTGGTAAACTTGGCGACGAGCAGTTTAACTGGCTGGAGCAGGAACTTAAAAGCACAGCGGCTACCACTCCCGTACTGGTCATGTCGCACATACCCATATTAACCGCTACCAATTTAATTGAAGATAATATTGTAAACCGATGGACGATGTACGGAGGCGATATGCATACCGACACTGCTAAGATCATTAACCTGTTTTATAGGCACCCTAACGTAAAACTTTGCCTGAGCGGACATATCCACTTGCGCGAAAAACTGGTTTATAATAACGTTACCTACATTTGCGATGGCGCGGTATCCGGCGCCTGGTGGGAAGGAAACCGCCGGGAAACTGCTCCCGGCTATGGCCTTATCGACCTGTACAATGATGGTAGCTTTGAGGAGCGATACGTAAATTATTAATAAATGCCCTTTGTGTTTTAAAGGGCATTTATTATTATCAGTTTAACTTTCGTTTGGGTCGAAATCTACCATCCACTCAATGCCGTACTTGTCCCTAAATGAACCGAAATAAGTTCCCCAGGGGCTGTCGCCAATGGGATATTCTACTTCGCCGCCTGCTGAAAGCCCGTTAAATAGTTTGTCGGCTTCTTCTTTACTATCTGCAGAAATAACGATCTTGCTCCTATTCTCGTTTTCGTTTGTAGGGCCCATAAACTCAGGTACGTCATTGGCCATGAGTACACTGCCGCTGCCTATGGGCAAAGCAATATGCATGATCTTGTTCTCTTCCTTTTCAGATACCTGGAAATCGTCGCTTGCAAGATCCTTGAATCGGATAACTTTAGCGAACTCGCCGCCAAATACTGATTTATAGAAATTGAAAGCTTCTTCTGCGTTTCCGTTAAAGTTTACATGAGGATTAATAGCTGGCATAATTTTATGTTTATGTTTTTAAGTTGTTTAAAAGTGGTTCTTTAGCATTACCTATAAATATACTAACAAATACATGAGCGGCTCATTCAAAGATAAAATGAATAGCAAGAATTCAGGGTGCATTCATGACAATAAACGGGCGCTTCGCGACATTAAGATCACTCGCCTACCGTACCTGTTTTTACGTCACCTGCCTTATTGTAATTTACCATAATAACGCCCTTTGAAGTAATTGTACTTTCTGCAATAGTAAAGGCCGCTGGTATGGCGCCATCATTAAACAGCCTCTTACCTTTACCTAATGTTACTGGGTGGATGTTGAGCCAGAACTCATCAACCAGGTCGTGCTGCATTAAAAGCTGAACCAGTTCGCTGCTGCCCCAGATCTTAAGATCGCTGCCTTCCGATTGTTTAAGATTCTTAATATCATCAACTCCCTTAAGGAATACACAGTTACTCCAGCCCGACTGTGTGACGGTGGTAGATAATACATATTTGGTTACCTCGTTTACGCCCGGCCAATGCTCGGCATGTTGCGGCCAGTACGACTCAAATATGTCGAACGTTTTCCTGCCCAATAAAAAATCAGCGGGTTCCAATTGCTTTTGCATGGCCTTGCCCGATTCTTCGTCGCCGTAAGGTGCGGTCCAGCCGCCGTATTTAAAGCCGTTTGATGGATCTTCCTCCGGGCCACCAGGTGCCTGCATTACGCCATCTAAAGTAATGAATGATAGAACAATAATTTTTCTCATGATGGTTGTCTTTGATGATAATCCAAAGATAAACCCAACATGTAACTTGTGTAAGGTAGTTTAAGGACAATATAAGGGGTTGATCGCGACTTAAGGGGGCTTCGTTTTCAATGTCATAATCCCTATCTTTTTAATTATGATAGTATATTTAATATTGCAATAAGAATGCTGTTTTATCAGATAACTTCTTACAGTCCTCATAAATAGTAGTATCATTTATCAGGAACAGCGCACTAAAAAAGAAATCCCGTTAACCCGGCAACATCAATATATCATGGTACATTATAGTAATTATTATAAAAAATGTGATATTACGGGTTCTAAATATGCAAGTACACACAAATCTACTACCCATGAACAGAAGCACTTTTTTAAAGAATAGCGCGTTAGCAGCAGGAAGCATACTGGCAGGAAACGCGGTTTTGGCAAGCAGTACCACCAGTTGTAACACCGGGACAGCCATTGCGCCTGGCAAGCCTTTTAACATGAATTATGCCCCGCATGATGGCATGTTCAAAAATTCGGCAGGTGTTGACTTTTTGGATCAGATAAAGTTCATGTATGATCAGGGCTTTCGCAGTATTGAGGATAACGGAATGAGCAGCCGCACACCGGCCGAACAGGAAAAAATAGGCAATTTGCTGGCTAAGCTGGAAATGAAAATGGGCGTTTTTGTACTCGATAAAGGGGGTAACGGGGCAAATACCTTAGCCGATGGTAAGCAGGAACATATAGATATTTTTTTAAAGGGATGCCTCCAGGCGATAGAAGTATCTAAACGTTGCGGCGGCAAATTGGCTACCGTTGTGCCCGGCGATTTTGCCCGTAACCTGCCGCTTGATATACAGAACGCCAATGTAATAACCGCCCTGCGCAAAGGGGCCGAGATATTGGAGCCGCACGGCATTGTTATGGTGCTTGAGCCGCTGAGTGATACACCCGACCTGTACCTTCGTACATCGGCACAAACATACCTAATATGTAAAGGCGTTAACAGCCCAAGCTGCAAAATATTGTATGATATGTACCACATGGCTAAAAATGAGGGTAACATCATTAACAATATCAAATTAACATGGGATGAGATTGCTTACTTCCAGATAGGTGATAATCCTGGCCGTAACGAGCCAACCACCGGCGAGGTAAACTATAAAAACATCTTTAAATTTTTGCACGAGAAAGGGTACAAAGGAATTTTAGGCATGGAACATGGTAACTCGCGCCCCGGCAAAGAAGGCGAACTGCGGGTTATTGAATCTTACAGAGAAAGCGACAATTTCCTGCCCTAACGCAGTATGGTAACACTGCCGCTTATAAATTGGTTATAGAGGTTAATTATATAATAGTAAACACCCGCGGGCAATTGTTTACCGTTATAGGTACCATTCCAGGTATTGGCATAATTGCGGGCGTTAAAAACCATTTTACCATTCCTGTTAAATATTTGCAGGGTGTTATCCTGAATATCTAAATTTTTTACTACCCATGTATCGTTTATACCATCATTATTGGGGGTAAATGTATTGGGTATTACCAGGTCGGACTTTAGCTTTAGAGCAATGGTGGTTTCATCAGTACAGCCGTTTGCGTTGGTAATTTTTAGTGTATAAGTAATGTTACTCATGGGGGTGGCAGAAACTGATTTGGTATCTGTACTGCTTAAATAGATGGCCGGCGACCATTCATATTTAACGGCATCGTTAGCCGTAAGTATTACTGTTGCGCCTTGCTCAACTACTGTGGTTGTTGTATGTATCACAGCAACTGCCTTGTCATAAATTACATCTATTTGCTTTAATTCGCCTTCGCATCCTGTATTGGCAATGGCCACATAAAAAGTTGCGCTATGGTCTAAAATTTCAGTCTGGTAATTACCGCTTGTGTTTTTAATTAACAAGATTTTGTCTGCATCATACCAGTTATAAGTTTGACTACCCGTTGCACCATGTGCACTTAAGGCGGCACTTCCAATATTGCATAACACTACCTTTTCCGAAACGTCATGGATAACGCCTACGGGAGTTTGCAAAATTGTAACATCGGCATTATAACTAACAGGGTTTCCCCCTGCTAAAGCACTAAGCTTTACATTATATGTACCTGCCTGGCTAAACTGGTGTACCGGATCTTGCTGGGTTGAGCTGTTGTTTACGCCCGACGCCGGATCTCCAAAATCCCAGGTAATATTGCTAAGCGAAGAAAGGCTTGTACGTAACTTAAACTGGGTGGGCATACTGGCACATACTCCTGTAACTCTAAATTCAAAACCTGTAAAGGTGCTTAAATTACCGGCAGGCAGGCCCAGCTGTGTTGTGCTACCATTAAGGTTTATGGCATTTAGTTGAAGATTACAACCAACACCTTGTAAATCTGGTGAGTTAATAGCGTGCAGGCTGCCAATGTCAGATTCACTTATGTAGATCTTCCCGTTGGTTGCAATCTGTACTGCACCCAGTTTACTTATGGTTGCTAACTTTGTACTGCTTGTGGCTATATTGCTTGTTGCAAATGGCAACTTTATTTGGTACAGGTTGGCAGGATTAAAAAAGTTATACTCGCTTAAATAAAGTAGTTGTCCGTTCGGCGAGAATTCAATCCCATACGGGAGAACTCCTGAAGCGAAACCAGTTATTTTTTGCGCCCCAGTGGTTATTATGCCTGTGTTGGCATTAAAGTTTAATAATTCTAAAAAACCGCCTGCCTGGTTTATTCCGCCTGTGGCAATCATTGTACCATCGGGCGATGCCTTGAACACCCCTATGCCAATAGTGTTTGCCCCGGGCAAGCCAATATAAGATGTTCCCGCAAAGGATGTTACCGGGGCGCCTACACCGTTTTTTGTCACCGGCCACGCGTAAAACATATCAGAACCGGTGGCGTGTCCTATCAACCAAATATCCTTTCCGTTACCGTGCTTAATGGCTACCATCTTTTCGCTGCTCTGCTGAGACAGCAACCGGCTATTCTTTACGGTTACACCCCCAAGCCCGCCATTTAGCGTCATATCAACAATGGAGTAATCGAGATGTTCGTTACCGTATACGCCTGCGGTAAAAATATAATAAATATTATCGTTCTCGGGCGCAGGCGTTATAACTAATTGTGCTGATGAAACATTACCGGAAAGCCCTGTACCGTTATTCATTACATTGTGCTGCTTGTCCCAAACGGTTATACCATCAGTATAAAACAACAGGTTGCCGTCGATATCTGATATGCTTCCGCAAGCCTCGCTTGTTCGCAACTTGCCATTTGTGACTGCTTTTACAGGTAGTTGGTTAAAATCAAGGCCGCCAAAATTCCCAAAATACCAGTTGTTGTTTTGATTTTGTGCATATACCGGGAAAGCATATAGCCATAAGGAAAGAATGACAAGTATAGGTTTGGCCTTAAACAGGTGCATCCACTAATATAGTAATACAATTGCGTAACAAGAAACACTCAAAATCAAAATGTTACTTACCTGCCGGCTCATAAGCATACACCACATGGTAAGGCGTGCTTTTTAGTTTGGCCGATAACTGGCCAATAGAGAGATTCTCTAATTGTGGTGTAGGCTCGCATATGGAATAGGTTTTGCCTTTGTAAACAATGGGGTCGCCCACCGGCTTGTTAAACTCTACGGCCATGGTAATATGTGTTGGATACAACAAGGCAATCATAGGCAGGTTGTAAATTTCTTTCACCAGGTAAAAAAACAAGGCTGCCCTGTCATCGCAGTCGCTATAGGCTGATGCAAGGGTTTCTCCCGGCGAGAGGCGTTTTTCGCGGCCGAAATTCTCATTATCATTCTCATATAGGAATGCGTAGCGGGTAAAGCGCATCAGGTAATCAACACCTTTATGCTCATCCATGCCCTTCATGTTTCTTTTTAGTAGCGGAATGAGCGATCCATAAGTTTCCTTACTAAGCGGTATGTTGAAATAAGTTTCGAAACTTACCCCGGGGTAGTTGTTAAAAGCCTTTTGTTGATCGGTATTGAGCTTTACTTTGAAATGGTACTTTTTACGGTCGTACTCAAAAGACATTTCTTTCTCTACATCATGCTCAGGTTTAAACTCGGGCATCATAGTAACCTTGTATGAGAACGCTTTAGTAGCTTCGGCTATGGGGATATTTACCGGTATAGGCGGGTCATCGTTCAGGTCAGCCTTTGCATAATCGTGATAGTTTAAGCAAACAAATTGTTTACCATCAACCATAAAAAATGGGATATCGCTTATATCCTCGTTATTATAAATGTAAAAGATTACTTTTTGATGGGCGAGTGCCAGTCTCGCGTCATACCCCGATTTATTAAGCATAAACCATTTGTAAAAGGTGTAGCTGCCATAGTTAATTTCCTTTGGGCTAATTTGCTGTGCGACCCTGCGAATGAGCTGATAATAAAGCCAATCGTTAAGTTTATGCTCTTGTTTATAAGCTAAAAGCGAATCAATTATCGGCTGGTACTTGGCTCCGTTAACTGTATTATAATTCTGTTTTAAAACATTGCTGGTAAGTTGAATTGGCAAATCAACTATAACAGATCCATCAACCTTAACTGTGAATGGGTCTTTATAAAAATCAACGCGTACTTCCCTGCCCTGCCCCTTTGCTAACGCAAACGGCAAAATAAAAAGCAGGGTAAAAAACAAACGTGACAGCCCGCGCATGGCTTATAATTTGGTTACATTAAATATACATTGCATTAACGTTAAATTAACACAAAATGTATATTTATTTTTACAAACGCGATGGTGCTACACCGTATTTGTTTTTAAACGCGTAGGAGAAGTGTGAAAGATCTTCAAAACCAAGGTCTATGTATATATCTGAAGCTGACTTCCCTTTTTCTTTTATAAGATAATAGGCCTCCTGCAAACGGCGCTGCTGCAGCCACCGGCTGGGTGTAATATGGTAAATCTTCTCAAAATCGCGCTTAAAGGTGGCCAGACTGCGGCCTGTGAGGTAAGCAAAGCGCTTAAGCTGAACGTTAAAATGAAAGTTCTTCTCCATAAAGCCTTCCAGATCTATTTTGCCGGGCTCGTTAAAATCAAACAGAATATCCTTTATTTCGGGCTTACTTTGCAGCAATATCAGTATAGCTTCGCGGAGTTTAAGGTCCTGCAATTTATCATCAATGGTAATATCAGCCGATTGGTACGGAATGATAGATTCCATAAAGCTTTTGTATAGCGGCTGAGGCGGTAGTTTTATTGCTGCGTCGCCTCCCGCATAGTGGCCGGTCGCCTTAAAGCCATACTCCATGCTAAAATTGCGGAGGGTTTGCTGATCGAGATATACGGAAACCGACTTGAAATCGCCGTTTGGCGCCGGGATCTTCAAAAATTTAACCAGATTATTACGCCTGATAAATCTAAAATCGTCTGGATTAAAAACTATCTCTTTTTGCCCGTCGCTCATCATCATGGAACCGCTTATCTGGTATCCAAATATATGCTCGGGCACAAACTGCTCGCCCTCGCGGTTACGCGTATGGTAACACGAATAAGCCATTTTAGGGCGCTCGCTATGTAGTTGTTTTGTTGGCATTTTAATATAAAAACAAGTTGATGAGGTGACGAGCAAAGCTACGCATAGGCAGCATCACTATCACCCGATCAACCATTGCAATTAATTATTTTTTCAGGGTTAGGAATCTCTTACCAAATTCTGTATCCAGAAAATTTGGTGCACCGTCCGCATCGGTACTAATACTGGTATTTTCCCATTTTTCCAGTTCCCTCAATTTTGCCGCCTCAGAGTGTTTAACGATTGCTACCGCATCGCTGCCAAGCAAAAGATGTAATGGTGGCTCCGGGTTATTAACCACATCTATCATAACCCTGGCGGCTTTATCAGGGTCGCCGGTGGGTTTGTAGCTACCACTTTTAAACGCTGTTACGCGCGCGTCTACGGTAGTTTCATAACCTTCTACATGCGGGGCATAGGTCATAGAGTCTCCCGCCCAATCTGTTCGGAAACCACCCGGTTCAACACATATTATTTTAATGCCTAATGGCGCTACCTCTACAGCTAAACTCTCGCTAAACCCACTAAGGCCAAATTTCGCTGCCTGGTAAATGCTTACACCACCACTACCTACCCTACCGCCTATCGAACTTATTTGCAGGATATGGCCGCTTTTTTGTTTACGCATGTAGGGTAATACAGCACGAGTTACCTCTATGGGCGCGTATAAATTTGTTTCTAACTGTCTGCGCACCTGTTCGTCTGTATAAGCTTCTACAGCACCGGTTATACCAAAACCGGCATTGTTTACCAATACATCTATTTTACCAAAATGGGCAACTGTATCTGAAATGGCTTTGTGTACCTGGGGGTAATTTGTAACATCCAGCTTTACAGGATACACCTGGCCCGGATATTTATCTTCAAGATCTTTTAAGCTATCGGTATTGCGTGCGGTTGCGGCAACTTTATCGCCTGCTGCCAATACGGCTTCTGTAAGGCTGCGCCCTAATCCGCGGGAGCTGCCTGTTATAAACCAAACTTTTGTCATTGTTTTAATTATTAATTGTTTAAGACAAAGGTAGGCCGGAATAGCAACTCATGCTTTGCTAAAAAGCTCAAGTTAGTTTGTTAAAAAGTTCACCTAAATAAACTTAACTTTTATCTTTTAGCTTAAGGTCATTCACATCATCCAATAAAAAACAATGCGTAAAGTTTGTCATACCTGTTTTAGGATAATAGTTTACAGCCGCCGGCGCTGCAAGCAATATCAGTTTGGCTTTTGGCGAGTGTAACTTAGTTTCGGCAATTAAGCGTACGCCTATACCCATTTTTTGATAGGCGCTGTCGACCGCCAGATCGGATAAGTAGGTGCAAAAAGCAAAATCTGTTAACGCGCGCGAAACTCCTACCAACTTGCCATCTATACGGGCGGTTACAATAAGATTGGCATTTTGCAGCATATCTTGTATGCGCCCGGCATCATCAACAGGGCGGCGCTCGGCAAGTGTACTACGGTTCAATACATCAATAAATTCGTCGGCGCCAAGTGTTAGTTCGCGCTGAAATACAACATCTGAAACGGACATCTTAATGTTTTTAGGGTTAACGGTATCCAAATATCTAAATAACAACCAATGTACTTATTTCCAAATACAATATTATTAAGCTTTACCAGAGTATTCGCGCTTAAAACCTGAAGGGTTTTGCCCAACTATTTTATTAAAAAGTTTATTAAAATACGATATGCTTTCAAAACCAATTGCATAGCAGGTTTCGGTAACATTATTACCCTGCATCAGCAAATTTTTGGCATGCTCTATCCGGTATTGGTTTACAAAATCGGTAAAAGTCATGTTGGTTTGGCGCTTAAAGTAACGGCAAAATGCGGCCATAGTGAGGTTCACTTTAGCAGCCACCACGTTAACATCAGGCTTTTGATGATAACTGGCATCTATATATTCATATATAGCCCCCATCCGTATCTTATCTTTTAGTATAAAATCTTTAATGCTTTGGTCGGTATTCAGTATCTCTGCATCTTTGGAGTGGGCCAGCAGGTTAAAAATATCTATTAGCTCCATCAATTGATTGTAAGGGCTTAACTCGCCTAATCGCGTCAATCTCCCGGCAGCTATCGCCTTTGTTTCGCCCGTGAATGCAATTCCCTGGTCGGCCTTTTTAAATAGCTGCCGAATGGCCGCAAACTCGGGCGAAGTGTTGATCGCTTCGCTTAAAAAGCCCGTACGCAGCTGTATCACTATCTGGTGGTAATCGCTGCGTAAACGATAATCGAAGTTAAGGTGCGGGATGTTGCTTCCAATAAAAACCAGGTCGCTTTGGGTGTAGGTAGATATATGTGTGCCTACATGCCGTATGCCCGCATCAGCCACCACATATACCAACTCTATTTCGGGATGGTAATGCCACAGAAAAGTGTTTCGCAAACGTGGCGAGAACAGCTTAAAAGATTTACCGGGTTCAAAGTCAACACGTTCTAATTGGATCTCATTCATCGCCGTGTTGCATTAATTTAATTTATAAACTTAACCAATATATCAATACAGAGCAAATAATGGTCATTGTGCAGAATATTGATGCTTACCTGCCGGCTTAAATTTGTACTATCAAAACAATACAATTATGAGAACAGAAACCATGACACCAACAATGGCCCCTGCTGCACCTAAAGCTAACGAAGCGCATAAAGTAATACCGGGCAACCCATCAACCGCTACCAGCAGCCAAATAAAACTAAACGACCGTAGCAATGGTAAGCCATTACAGGTTTTAAGCGAAGCGGAATGGCAATTCTGGATAAATAATGGTTATGTGATCGTTAAAAACGCGGTGCCAAAAGAGCAGGTAAAAAAACTTGCCGACTACCTTTGGGAATATGAAGGTAAGGACCAAAATGATATGACTACCTGGTATGCCAAGCCAAATGCCCAGATGCAAATGGCCGAACTGAACAATACCGGTATGGTGGAGATCTACAATCACCAATACATGTGGGATAACCGCCAAATGGAAAAAGTGCATAAAGCATTTGCCGATGTTTGGGGTACCGAAAAACTTTGGGTTACCATAGACCGTGCTAACCTTAACTTCCCCTTGCGCCAGGGATTTGAGTATAAAGGTTTTATCCACTGGGATTACGACCCTGAAACCAAACCCCAAAATGTACAGGGCGTGCTGGCCCTTGCCGACCAAACCGATGAAACTATGGGCGGTTTCCAATGCGTGCCCGAGCTTTACCGCACCTACGATACCTGGAAACTTACACAACCGGATGACCGCGACCATTATAAACCCGACACAACTGGCTTTGATATTGAAAAAGTAAAGCTGGAAGCCGGCGACCTGCTGATATTTAACAGCCTGGAACCCCACGGCATTCGGGCGAATACCAGTGGCAACAAGGTACGCATAGCCCAATACATTGCCATGATGCCCGCCCAGGAAGAGAATGAAGAACTACGCCAATGGCGCATCAACAGCTGGCAAAGCCGTGAGGCCATGCAGGGCTACGCATTCCCCGGCGACCCCATGGAGCGCGAAAAGCAAAACCCCGTTGCAGAGCTATCGCCACTTGGCCGCAAATTATTAGGGTTAGATAAATGGTAGATATATGTTTTAAGCAAACGGCCCCGAATTACTTTGGGGCCGTTTCTTTTTGCTTATTACCTGATGCTATTTGTTCGCTGCAATAAGCTTTTGCAGGTTTTCTTTAAACTTTTGATAACTGGCAATACCTAATTTACTTTCCCATTGCTCCTCCAGATTGTGGTTTACCTGTTGGGTTATTTGTTGTATGGTAATACCGGCGCTGGTTAAATAAAACAAAACCCCTCGTTTATCGCGGGCATCTGCCTTGCGCCTTACATATCCCCACTCTTCTAATTGGTAAAC
The DNA here is from genome assembly GCF_042676625.1 of Mucilaginibacter lutimaris. Taxonomy (NCBI): domain Bacteria; kingdom Pseudomonadati; phylum Bacteroidota; class Sphingobacteriia; order Sphingobacteriales; family Sphingobacteriaceae; genus Mucilaginibacter; species Mucilaginibacter lutimaris. The sequence goes on along the minus strand of NZ_JBHTIA010000003.1, from coordinate 1,588,099 downwards.
CAATGCGCTCATGCTTTGCTTTGTAATCTTAGCGTGTGCGGCCAGCTCAGTAATTCGTGAGCCATCCTCGTTTATATGCTGAAAGATGTACCCATGCGATGGCTTTATCTCCGGGAACCCGGCAACTTCCAGCTTCTTATGAAGATGACCAACCATTTCATTGAGCAAAGCCCTTAAATGAAAGCTGATGTATTTCTGCTCACCCATACTGCAAATATAGTAAGGATGGCTGACTTGCAGGCCATCATTGCGCTACCAAATCCTGGTCGCTGTTTGTACGGCGTTTTAAAATTAATGCGGTTATTAAAGCTACAATTATGCCTACCGGTAGTATTTCCCTGTAGGTGTAAAATATTACACCAAAGATAGAATCGTACACCTTTTTCATGGAGTTCACATCTTTTATCTTCTCGGCTATTTCGGCAGCGCTTTTGCCGCTATGCTGGGCTTTAGTGATAAGTTGCGCAGAGAACTTTTCCATAAAATCGGGCATAAAAAAATAATAATCTACAAGCCAGGTAGCCACATACATGCTGGAGCTTATCAACGCTATCAGAAAAGCTATTGTAAAAGCCTTGCCAAAGCTTATAACGCCACCGTTATATTTATCGCGGTAACTTTTCACTGCCGGGAACATTAGCGAGAAAGCAATGATCATGGACGAGAAGCCCACTATCATGTTGCCTTCGTAGCTGCCGCTGTTATGGCATAAGCCCATGCTAATTGCCATCCATACCGAAACAAAAAGGCCGGACATCAACCCAAATTTAATTACAGTTTTTTTCATCGTGATCTGTTTTAAAGTTTATGGTTCAAAGGTGTTACAAGGCTTTTAATTTTAGCTCATACTTTAGGGTGATTTTAATAATTAACCTGTTTCAATGTCAAAATACAACGTTATTTATGGAATAAGGCTCAGCTTTTTTGCCTTATCAACCGCTTGGGTGCGGCGCTGTACATCAAGCTTTTCAAACACTTTTGAAGAATGTGTTTTGATAGTATTTAATGAAACAAACAGCCGTTCGGCTATATCCTGGTTACTTAGCCCTTCGGCCATTAGCTGCAATACTTCAAGCTCGCGCTTACTTAGGCCAAGGCGGGCAAACTGGCCTTCGTTAAAAACAAAATCGCTGGTTTTAACAAGGACCTCTTTCTCAACAACAATGGTTTTGGGTTTGGTTAACTTTATGGCAAGCCATACCCCTAAAAGTGTAAATATAAATGCTACCGCACCCGCGTAAAGCTCAAAAGAATAATCAACAATTATAAAACGCCACTCCAGCCATTTCATTAAAAATAATAAAGCGGCAAGCGATACGCTGTAAATTAAAACAGAGCGGTTCTTCGCCCAAAAACTAAATGTCATTTATTCCTTATTTACGATCTAAAAATAAGGCATTTTGTATCGGAATAAGAAATGGTTTTAAAACTCGTGCTCAATTAAACCGCCGCCTTCTTAGACAGAGCGCTTAAGGCCAGGTAAACCCCTGTAAAAACAATTACAAGCGCTATAAGGTCCATTAAGGTTATGCCATCATTAGCATTAAATTGGTAAATGGTAAACATCTCGAAATATGGCGGCGCCGGCATTATGATCATGGCCATACCCAGCGTTATCATTACCGCCCCTATTATTACAAGCAGGTATTTTTTCGCGACCTCAAAACCAAGGTGGTCTTTTACTTTGGCTTTTTGTAACTGATGGGCCGAAATAAGTAGTTCAAAGTCGTTCTCTGTACCGGTATTTAAATTACCTTGCTTTATAAACGCACGGTTAATTTTTTGATGAATTATTTTCGCATGGTCGGCATCAATTGCCCCGCTTTTAAGTAAAGCCAAAATTTCGTTTGCTTTAACATCTAATAGTTCGGCGTCTGTAATTGCTTGTTTACCCTTCAAAGTTTTAAATACTTATATAATGCTTTACTTTTATTAATATTATGGCATTAAAATTATCTATACATACTACATGAAAAGAGTATCTGTTGTTACCATAAATTTTAATCAGGATAAGATCACCGAAGAGCTTTTGGTATCTATTGCCCAAACAAATACCTACCAAAACCTGGAGGTGATTGTTGTTGATAACGGCAGCACGGTAAACCCTATCCCATTATGGACTAACAAATACCCCAATGTTAAGTTTATACGCAGCGAAACAAACCTTGGTTTCTCCGGCGGCAACAATATTGGAATTGCACAGGCCACCGGCGATTATTATTTTCTGGTAAATAATGATACTGAATTTAGCCCCGGCCTGGTTCAAAAACTGGCAGATATTTTAGACACGCATCCCGAAGTTGGCATTATATCACCAAAACTGGTTTATGATTTCGACAGAAGCATCATACAATATGTTGGCTTTACACAGGTAGATTATTATACCTGCCGTAACCGGGCCGTTGGTAAAAACGAGAAAGATACAGGCCAGTACGATAACCTGCTTGGCCAAACCGGCTACTGCCACGGTGGCGCCATGATGGTAAAAAAAGAAACCTGCGAAAAAGCCGGTTTAATGGCCGATAACTTCTTTATTTATTATGAGGAGGTTGACTGGGGCGAACGCATCAATAAATCGGGCTACCAGGCTTGGGTACGCGGCGATGCTGTTATTTACCACAAAGAATCCATGACGGTGGGCAAGAACAGCCCTTTTAAAGAGTACTTTATGAACCGTAACCGCATCCTTTTCATCCGCCATAATGCACCGGCGTTTAAAGCCTTTGTGTTTTACATTTATTTTGTGCTGATGGTAGTTCCCCGCAACATCGTAAGGTATATTAAAGAGAAACGCTATAACTTTATTGGCTTACTTTTCCGCGCCGTTTGGTGGAATGTAACGCATGGTAAAAACAGCACCGAACTGGGTTACACCATCAATAAAGTTTCATGAAAATAGCCCTTTGGATAAGCCTGTTTGTAGTTGCCTATACGTTTGTGGGCTACGGTTTCCTGCTGTATTTTATCATCAAAATAAAAAGGGCGTTTAAGGACAAGCCGATGCTGCCTGTTGTTAGCAACGATGACCTGCCTACCTGTACACTGGTAGTAGCTGCTTATAACGAAGAACACTTTATAACGCAAAAAATAGCCAACAGCCTGCAATTGAATTATCCCGAGGGCAAGCTTAAATTTGTATTTGTAACGGATGGCTCATCAGACCAAACAGCTGAAATTATTAGCCGCTTCCCTCAGATCCAACTATTGCACCGCCCGGAACGTGCGGGTAAAATTGCCGCGGTGCACCGTGCGATGGAGTATGTAGATACCGAAATTGTGGTATTTACCGATGCCAATACTTTTTTGAATACCGAAGCCATCACCCGTATTTGCCGCCATTACAGCGATAAAACCGTTGGTGCCGTGGCCGGCGAAAAACGTGTACAAATTGATGAAAGCGCCGATGCAAGCGCAGCAGGCGAAGGCTTTTACTGGAAATATGAATCGGCCCTTAAAAAATGGGATTCGGAATTGTATTCGGTTGTTGGTGCTGCGGGCGAATTATTCAGCGTACGCCGTAACTTATACCAGGATGTACCTGCCGACACGGTACTGGATGACTTTATGATATCGATGTTGATAGCCAACCAGGGTTACCGCATTATTTACGAACCGGAGGCTTACGCGCTGGAAACTGCTTCGGAGAATGTGGCCGAGGAATTGAAGCGTAAGATCCGTATCGCAGCAGGCGGTATCCAATCTATCTTGCGCCTAAAAAGTTTGTTACTTCCGTTCAAGTTCCCGGTGCTATCTTTTCAATATGTGAGCCACCGCGTGCTCAGGTGGACGGTTACACCATTTTTTTTGATCCTGGCATTCATTACTAACCTGGCAACTGCCTTTGCCGGCGATGGTTTTGTATATACCCTGCTATTTGCCGGGCAGGTTGTGTTTTATCTCCTTGCACTATTGGGTTACGTGATGGAGAAACGCCACATCCGCATTAAGGCTTTGTTTATTCCATATTATTTTTGCGTAATGAATTACGCGGTTTTAGCGGGCATCATTCGTTACTTTACAAAAAAACAAAGCTCTGTTTGGGAAAAAGCGCAAAGGAAAATATAACCAGCTATAAGCTTTGGTATTTTACTACTCCACCCCTTTTACATTCATTTTCATTACATAAACAGCTTTCGATGCAGTTATAAACAGCGTCCGCTTATCTTTTCCGCCAAAACAAATATTTGCGCTCCATGGTTCAGGGACATCTATATGGGCTACCTTTGTCCCACGTGGATCGTAGATGGAAATACCCTTACCTGCCAGGTATAAATTACCCAACTCGTCATGTGTAATACCGTCTGCACTTGCATTAGCAATAAACAACTGCTTATTAGTTAGGCTGCCATCGCGCATAATATCGTATTTGTAAATTTTGTTGTCGCCGATGTCTGATACATACAAGGTTTTACCATCAGGCGTACCAACAATGCCATTGGGGCGCACCATACTATCTAACATAACAGGTTGGGTTTTGCCCTTCATCAACACAAAAACCATGCGCGTGGTAAGATCAGGAGATTTGCGGGTCCAGTAATCTCGCTGATAATATGGGTCTGTAAAGTAGATGTTATCCTTCTTATCTATCCACACATCATTAGGGCCGTTTAGTAATCTGCCTTTATAACTTTTTAAAAGTACTGTTACCTTTTTATCCTTACTAATTTGCCAGAGCTGGTTGTGCTCATCGGCGCAGGCAATAAGGTTACTTTTGCTATCGAAATAGGTACCATTTGCCCGGCCTGCGTTATCCATAAAAACAGAAAGCTTACCATCGGTATCATATTTCCAGATCTTGTTATTTGGTTGATCGGTAAAGAAAATATTGCCTGCTTTATCTACAGCCGGCCCCTCGGTAAAAGCGAATTGCCCGGATACAAGCTCAGGCGTTGAGGCACTATCGTACAGTGGCCTTGTTTGGCCCAAAGCCACCTGTGCAACGCCTATAAAAAACAAACAAACACTTAAAGTAATGTAATGCTTCATTAAAATTTATGCCCCTTTGGGTTATCAATTAATGCTGCTACGTCATTCAATTTCGGTTCTTTATACAGTCCAAAATCGCTTAAGGCAATACATACTTTAGCCTTGGTAACCCGCAGCCTTACCTTACTTGCCGATATGTTATTTGGCAAACGTATCAGTCTGTTACCACCAATGCTTGTGGCTTTGGCTATCTCCTGCCATTTGCCATCCTCCCAGGCATCAACGGCAACTTCATCTATCCGCTGGCCAAGTTTAATATTCTCGCGCAGGCGTATCACATTAAATGTTTTAGCCTGATGCATATCAAACACCAATTGCGGTGTATTTACATTGTCATCTGTAGCCCAATAGGTGTAACGGCTATTATCAAGCAGGTTTGCCGCGCCATATTTTAACCTGTTATTGCCACGTGTATTGCTGGCCGTTAGCGTTGCACCTTTAGCAAGGTTTGTGGCAAAGGTTTGTTTTAGTATATCTCCGAATGCTTTAAGCGAGTTAACATCATTTTTATAAAGCTGCCCCGTCCTGTCGGGCGATAAACCAAGATCTAAAGCCGCGCCGCGGCCCACGCTTTGGTAATACAAATTCAGTAAAGCCTGTGGTGTTTTCACCGAATCGTCCTGGCGCTTGTGGTAAAACCATCCCGGCCTTAACGCTACATCGCATTCGGCAGGCATCCAGTATTTACCATCGCGGTGGCCTTCGGTACCTTCGTAATCTTTAACATAGCCGTTACCGGGTTTCTTCCCTTCGTCAGGTGCATGTGGCGTATAGGTCGCCCAGCTGGTTTCTCCCGCCTGACCACGTTCATTCCCTACCCACCGTACATCGGGGCCAACATCGCCAAAAATAACGGCGTTTGGTTGCAGTTTGCGGGCAATGCCCCAGGTTTCGTCCCAACCGTAATAGGTAGACCTGTCAATTTTTCGTTCCTCGCGTGCACCGCCGTAAAAGCCATCGCCACCGTTCGCGCCATCGTGCCAGGTAATAAATAAAGGGCCGTAATTGCTATACAATTCTTTCAGTTGCTCGCGGTAAACTTTGGTAACATACTCCGGCTTGCCGTATAGCGGGCTGTTCCTGTCCCACGGTGAACAGTAAACACCCATTTTCATGCCCAGCTTATCGCAGGCCTCACGGTATTCACGCAATATATCCCCCTTCCCATTTTTGTAAGGGCTTTTACTAATGTTGTGTTCGGTTGTTTTGGTGGGCCACAGGCAAAAACCATCATGGTGCTTAGCTACCACCACAACCCCTTTAAAACCGCCCGCCTTGGCCGCTGCAACTATCTGCATAGCGCTAAAATTTGAGGGGTTAATTAGTTTAGGAGCTTCATCACCATAGCCCCATTCTTTATCGGTATAAGTATCTAGCCCCCAATGTATAATACAATACATGCCGGTTTCATGCCAGTTTAACTGGCCGTGTGTAGGTAAAGGACCGTAAGGTTTAGGGGCGGGTTGAGCAAAAGCTGATGATGCGGCAATAAACAGTAAGAACAACGATAGGTATTTCATAACAATAGGTTGATGAGGTATCAATTGCTAAAGTAATGTTTTTTAAAACAGCCCGATTTTTTATGTAGAAATTATTTGCGCCGACATGCTATTTTACTAAGTTTATAAAACAAATGATATTCATATTCTTACTTTTTTTTAGCTTCCTGATACTTCTCGTATTTATGATGATTGGGATGTATTATTTCAACCAGTATCTGTACACTATTGCCATAAATAAAAAATTCCATAACTGTGGCTATAAGATCATTACTATCAGAAGTATAACACAACCACCAGAGACATTGAGTGATCAGTACCCGGGGGCTTTCCTTATTAAATATGGGAATAATCCGATGTCACATATTTACAAAAGTGTTACCTATGAAGATGAATCTCATCGAAAGAAACATTGCCTGGTGATTATAAAAAAATTGCTTTTTATAATTACATCGATCGACTATACCTTTGATAAAACCGAAACTACTCATGAAACTTGGTAAATACTTATTACTCTTATTAATACTTCCATGCTTCGTCTCCGCGCAGCAAAACATCATCTATAAGAACAGCAAGCAGCCTTTGGATACCCGTGTAAAAGACCTGATATCGCGTTTAACGTTAGAAGAAAAGATCTCTCTGTTAGGATATAACAGCAAAGCCGTACCACGCCTGGGCATCCCCGCTTACAACTGGTGGAACGAGGCGCTGCACGGCGTTGCCCGTGCGGGCGAGGCAACCATCTTCCCGCAGGCTATTGGTATGGCCGCGACATTTAATGATGATTTGCTTAAACAGGTATCAACCGTAATTTCTACCGAAGCACGCGCCAAGTATAACCTATCTACAAGTATGGGCAGGCGTTTGCAATATATGGGGTTAACATTCTGGACGCCTAATATCAACATCTTTCGAGACCCGCGTTGGGGCCGCGGGCAGGAAACCTATGGCGAAGACCCTTTTTTAACATCGCGCATGGGTAATGCTTTTGTAAAAGGCTTACAGGGCAACGACCCGCATTATTTAAAAGCCAGCGCAACCGCCAAACATTACGCCGTACACAGCGGACCAGAAGCAGGCAGGCATGAGTTTAATGTAACCATAGACGAGAAAGACCTGCGCGAAACTTATTTATACTCGTTTAAATACCTGGTTGATGGCGGTGTTGAAAGTATTATGTGCGCCTATAACCGGGTAAATAGCGAACCCTGCTGTACCAGCAACGCTTTACTTAAAGATATTTTAATAAATGAATGGAAGTTTAAAGGACACGTAGTTACCGATTGTGGCGCTTTAGATGATATTTACCTTCGCCATAAATCGCAGCCCGACCAGGTGATTGTAGCGGCCGAGGCTATAAAAGCCGGTGTGAGTTTAGACTGCTCTACCCTATTGCAAAACGATGTAATGGAGGCGATAAAACGCGGTTTACTTAAAACAGGTGATGTAGATAAAGCACTGTCTGCAACTTTGCGTACACAATTTAAACTTGGTTTTTACGATGACGCCAGGCTAAACCCCTACCACGCCTATGGTGCCGATAGCGTACACAACAGCCAGCATGTTGCCCTTGCCCGTAAAGTAGCGCAGCAAAGCATGGTGCTTTTAAAAAATAACAATAACGTGTTGCCGCTTAACAAAAGCAAATACAGCAGCTACATGGTTGTTGGGCCAAATGCAACATCTTATGATGCCCTCATAGGTAATTATCATGGTGCAGGCAAGGTGGTAAACTTTGTAGAAGGTATTACCGCTGCCGTTGGCCCTGCCGCCCGCGTTGAGTATGATTTAGGCGCCGATAACCGCGACACAACACACTTTGGCGGTATTTGGGCGGCCGGAAATGCCGATGTAACCATTGCCGTGCTTGGCCTATCCCCTGTTAACGAGGGTGAGGAAGGCGATGCTTTTTTAGCGGCAGGGGGCGGCGATAAACTGGATATTAATTTACCGGCAAGCCATATCGCGTTCTTGAAAAAACTACGTAAGGACGTTAAAAAACCAATTATAGCTGTAATTACCGCCGGCAGTGATGTGGATATTGATGCCATTGCCCCTTATGCCGATGCCGTAATATTAGCCTGGTATCCCGGCGAGCAGGGTGGCAACGCATTAGCCGATATTATTTTCGGCGATGTATCACCATCCGGGCGTTTGCCGGTTACATTCTATAAATCGCTGAGCAACCTGCCCGATTATAAGAATTACGAGATGAAAGGCCGCACCTACCGTTATTATAACGGCGAGGTACAATACCCGTTTGGTTTTGGCATGAGTTACACCAATTTTACTTATACGCCGGTTGGCCAGGTTAAAAAAAGTTACACATCTGCCGATAGCATACACGTTAACGTGAGCATTAAAAACACAGGCCATTATAATGGCGATGAAGTTGTGCAGGCATACATTCAATACCCGCAGCAGGATAGGATGCCTTTAAAAGAATTAAAAAGCTTTAAACGTGTAAGCGTAGCCAAAAGCTCGGAACAAACCTTAAGCATTAACATCCCAATTAAAGAATTACAGAAATGGGACCTGGCATCGCATGGCTGGAAAATTTATCCCGGTGAATACAAATTGGTACTGGGCAGTAACTCGCAGGACGAGAAAGTGGTGTTGCCGTTTACTGTCAATTAGTTAATCAATGTACTCAAAAGATCAGGCATCACAGTTAAAACAAGCGTTCTGGACGGCATTTGGGCAATACATGGGCCCGGTATTATCTGCCGAAGGCTTGCGTACCAACTGGATCAATTATAAAACAGGCGTTAAACATATTTTCTTCAGGATGCAGGCCGATAATAAAAAGGCCGGCATCGCTATAGAAATTGCCCACCCCGACCCCGAACTGCAACAACTATTTTTTGAGCAATTTGAAACTTACAAAACTATGCTGCACAGCACCCTGGGCGAAGAATGGAAATGGCAACTACATGCTACAGATGACTTTAGTAAAACAATAAGTCGCATTTATACCGATCTAACCCCTGTAAGTATTTTTCAAAAAGAAGATTGGCCTAAGCTCATCTCTTTTTTTAAACCCCGCATCATAGCGCTTGATGAATTTTGGAGCGATGTGAAAGTGGCGTTTGAGGCGTGAAAATATTTGTCTTTAAATTAAGTGAAGCAACACATCCTTCGCTATCACTCAGGATTACAAGTTATTTATTCCGAAGATTGTAAGATTCTGTTAGTCCAAATTCAAACATCTTTTGCTAACTTTGTTAGCATGAAGCGTTCCGGAAGTGCCGATTTGCCTTTGCATTATGGCTATGTGCCTGTTTGGCTTGCCGAACGGATGGCTAAGCTTGGCCTTGCTGTAATGGAAACCATTGTGATGGATTATGGGAAGGATGAAGTGCTCCGCCGCTTAAGCGACCCTTTCTGGTTTCAAAGCCTTGGCGCGGTAATGGGTATGGACTGGCATTCATCGGGTATCACCACGTCGGTAATGGGCGCGCTTAAACGGGCTATTAATCCGCATAGCCGGGAGTTGGGCATTTACATTTGTGGCGGCAAAGGCAAACATTCTACTAAAACCCCTCAAGAACTTTTGAGCGTATGCAACAGCACCGGCCTTGATGGTAATTACCTGGTAAAGTGCAGCAAATTAAGTGCTAAGGTTGATAATACTGCCATACAGGACGGTTTCCAGCTATACACGCACAACTTTATTTTAAGCGATACAGGCAAATGGGCTGTGGTGCAACAAGGCATGAGCGACGCCAGCAGTACCGCCAGGCGCTATCACTGGCATTCGGAGCAGCTTACCTCTTTTGTTGATGACCCACATACGGCGATACACGGCAAAAACAACGGCCTTATATTAAACATGGCCGATAAACTTGCAGACCCGTCTCGTAGCGGTGTAATGCAAATTGCTGCAGAACACCCGGACCGGATGCTGAAAGAAATAAGCCACCTGATGATGCCTAATCACCACGAGGTTAAGGCAAAGGATGTTGACCTGAAACGACTTGGGGCGGTGCTATGGCTGGCACATGAGAAGCAACCGAAAGATTTTGAAGACCTGCTGCTGCTTCAGGGGCTGGGCCCGCGTACACTACAATCACTTGCTTTGGTGAGCGAGGTTATTCACGGCACACCCTCGAGGTTTAAAGACCCGGCAAGATTTTCATTTGCCCACGGCGGTAAAGACGGGCACCCCTTTCCTGTCCCTACAAAGGTTTATGATGAGACCATAGGCGTTTTACAAACTGCCATACATAAGGCCAAACTTGGCAACGGCGAAAAAAATGAAGCTATTAAACGCCTCACCAATATAGCGCAGGCAGCCGAAAGGGATTTCACACCGAATGCTAACTTTGATAAGGTGATTGAAAAGGAAAGAAATGAATCGTGGAAATATGGCGGCCGTACAGTATTTGGTAAAGCCAAACCACCGGTAGAGCCGCAATTGAAACTATTTTAACCCGGCGCAGATCTCGTTCGCGCTGCCTAAATGCTGCTCCAATTTTGGTTTGTTTTTTACAGCGAAGTCTTTTAGCTTTTTATCGCTGTTGTTTTCGCCTTCCTTAAAAACCTTGATAGCGTTCTCATGATCAATAACCATAGCCTGGATGTATAATTTATCAAAAGCAGCGCCTTTTTTATTGCTTAGGCTATCCAGCTGTGTTTGATGTACAGCGTTTAATGAATCGGTATTACCTTTACTGCCTGAGATCTTTTTTAATTCGGCGTCTATGTCGGTATGGTCAGCTATTACCTGCTTGGCATATTCCAGCATCTGCGGGTTTTGCGAATTAGTAAGCGCCAACTGTGAAAGCTTAATTTCGGCCGCGCCAGATTCCAAAGCATTTTTCACAAAGGTTATCCCCTCCTCGTTTGCCTGGTTTATTTTGTTATAATTTTGGGCTTTGCGGTTATTACAAGCTTGTGTAAAAATAAGAGTGGCTAATGCCAGTACAATACAGGATGTTCTTTTCATCATTAAATGTTAAGCTTATAATACTAAACTAACAAGTTTAATTACATTCTGTTTACAAAAGTTTAAAGTGATGATGACGCTTGTTTGTTCCATATTTAACGATGGGTGCACCGAGTGTTAGTAAAGGGAGGGGTTATCAGAGTGATAACTCCTCCCTCACCATCCCAAAGAGGGAAATTATATTTATTAGGCCAAATTCCGGCCGGCATTTACAATACCATATACAGTACGTATAACCAACTTGTTATAAATGCTCGTTAATTCTTCGTCGTCAGTTTTGTTCAAACATTGCAGAGCGTAGTGTTGCACAATAACCAATGGCAATACAATTTTTTCGCGGATAGCTATAGAGCGGCGATCCACAGGAAACTCTTCCATAAGCACCGTTGTGCCGGTAAGCTGTAGAAGCATGTCGCGGGTTAATTCATATTCGGCTTTAAGGCCCTTCCAGAACGCGCTAAACTTTTTATCTTTTTCCATATAGGCTGTTACCCTGAAGTCGGATTTACTCATCGACATCATACAGTTATCTATCATGGTTTTAAAGAAACCCGATTTTTGATAAAGCTCCTGTACTTCTGTCCAGTTCCCATCATCTTTCATTTTTTTGAGGGCCGTGCCCACACCATAAAAGCCCGGTATATTTTGCTTTAACTGGCTCCAGGATGTTACAAAACTTATCGCCCGAAGATCTTCCAGTTTAAGCTTAGCGCCCGCGTTGCGCTTGGTTGGGCGGCTGCTGATATTGATCTGCGACAGTAATTTTAACGGACTATAAGTTTGAAGATAATCCATAAACAAAGGGTGCTCGCGTAAAGCCAGGAACATGCCATGGCTTTCCTCTGCCATTTCGGCTATCAATGCCTTATGCCTTTCGTCCAGCAGGTCATGACGGTTTGGATGCAGCGCGCTGGTGATACCCGCGTTAATTAACTGTTCGGTATTAAACCTTGCCGTTTCTACCGATCCATATTGCGAACTTACCGTTTGTCCCTGTATGGTTAGCTGTATATGCTCATTTGCTATTTCTTTACCCATGGAGGCGTAAAAACGGTGTGTTTTACCACCACCACGCGCCGGCGGGCCACCCCTACCGTCAAAAAATGCCAGGGTAATATTATGCTTGCGGGCCATAGCGGTTAATTCTACTTTAGCTTTATAGATGCTCCAGTTGGCCATCAGGTACCCCCCGTCTTTAGTACTGTCGCTAAAACCAAGCATAATGGTTTGCTTGTTGCCACGCTTTTTAAGGTGCGATTTATAGAACGGATGCGTATACAACTTCTCCATAACTTCCCCGGCATGTTTAAGATCGTTTACGGTTTCAAACAGCGGCATAAAATCAACACTCAGTTTTTCTTTGTCCCAACCGCTCCACAGAAACAGCGCAATCAGTTGCAAAATATCTGAAGCCTGTTGGCAATTGCTAATGATGAAACGCTGGCAACCCTTTTCGCCATTACTACGCTGAATTTGTTTCATCAGCCTGATGGTATCCAGTGTATCGCTGATCAGCGGATCGGCATTGGCGGGGCATTTAAAATCGGCCTGGTTAAACGGTAAGCTTTTTATTTTCGCTTCCTCATTCATTTCGGCATAGTTTTTTGGTACGCCGGTATAAACCTTTTCAGTAGTATATTTAAACACGTCGCGCAGCACACGGCTGTCCTGCCTGATATCGAGCGTGGCGAAGTATGATCCAAACAAGTGAACCTTTTGCAGCAGGTTATCTACAATACCTACAAAAAGGCTATCGTGTTCGTTCACTAAAGTTTCGCGCATCGACCTTAGCAATTTCAATATCTCTGGCTGTAGATCTTTAGGGTTATCCTGCGGGTTAAACGCATTGTCATAAAGCAGTTTTTCCAGCTCACTTAATGTATCGGCAAACCCGCGGAAAGTGATACGGCGTTTCAGATTCCTAAAATCGCGGTAGTAGCAACGGTAAATTACCTGCCTTAGTAATGATGATACCGAACGGGTGGTTTCCATATGCACGTTGGGGTTACCGTCGCGGTCGCCGCCCGGCCAAAAGCCAAGCTCTAATACCTGCTGGTTACCTTCAATATCAAACTCATCTTCTAGTTTCGATTGGATGCCCGATAAGGCGTGGTAAAAAATATTCTCCAGGAACCATACCAAGCTTACCGCCTCATCTACCGGTGTTGGCGAGGTTTTGTTGAAGAATGGTGTTTTGCCCAATTGCTGTAAAAGCCCGTCAATCGATGGTATGTCATTTATTTTCAGCGCCTCGATCAGGTCCGTCATGATACCCAAAACTGTGCCGGGGTAAAACTGGGTTGGGTGGGCGGTAAGCACCAATCGCAACGAAAAATCTTTCAATTGCTTACTAATATCTGCCCTGGCCTGCTCGCTTTGCGATGCCTGCTGTATCATGCTTTGCAACGTGCCAGTATCATCTACACGCCCAACTTTAGCAAATGACGAATCTTCAATAGCATCAAACAAAACTACCTGGCGTTCAATGTATTGTATAAACCTAAATAAACGGTTTATTTGTTCGCGGTGATCAATATTAGGAACATATTTTTTGAAGAAAGACTCGATGATCTCGGTGGGCGAATCCTGGTTGGCAGCGCCTTTATCGCAATGCGAACTAAAGAACGGGAGTAAAATACCGGTATCCTTAACCTGGTAAAAAGGCAACGTTTGAAACAAGCTGTTGTATAGCTCAAAACGCTTTACAACTTCGTGATTAAAGATAGATTCTTTTTGACTGAGCCTTAAGGTTGATGGCATGGTAGAACTGGTTTATAAAAATTATAAGAGCAATATCGCCGTGAATTTAAGTATCTAAAATTAAAATATGCTAAAAACTAAAAATTAATAACATTAAGCACATTTTAATGCAATTATTGTTATTGCAAAAGCTTACAAGTTTTATTTGTTTAATTTTGCATAACAAATATCAAGCCCAACAAATAGTACATGCAAAGCCATAAAAGAGAAATAAAAAGCTTTTTTTACAGTCAGTATTTTTCTGACGGCTTGCGCATGACCATTGGTATTATTACCCCGGCCCTGGTAATGATGCAGTTAGGCCATTTCGACTTAGGGCTAACCCTTTCGCTGGGCGCGCTATGTATATGCACTATTGACGGCCCCGGCCCAATATCACACAAACGCAATGCTATGGCAGCCGGTAACGGTATAATGCTTGCTGTGGCACTAATAACCGGCTATGCCCGCTTAAACGTGATAACTTTAGGTATAGAGATAACTGCGTTTTCATTCCTGTTCTCTATGCTTATAGTGTATGGCAACAGGGCGGCATCGGTAGGTACATCGGCCATACTGGTGATGATATTTATGATGGATAAGGCTGTGCCGCCAGCCGAAGTGCCTGTTTTTAGTCTAACCATTTTGGCAGGTGGTGTTTGGTATATGTTGTTTAGCCTGGTGTTCTTTGGCATCAGGCCGTACCGTGCTGCACAGCAAACATTAGGCGAGAATGTGGCCGATATAGCTGATTTTTTAAGGATAAAGGCTGATTTCTATGTCCAGAAAACAGATGTTGACGAAAACTATAAGAAGCTGGTAATGCAGCAAATACAGGTTAGCAATCACCAGGACGCGGTAAGAGAGATCTTATTTAAAAGCCGTATATTGGTAAAAGAATCTACCGCGGCCAGCAGGATCCTCTTACTTACTTTTATTGATCTGGTAGATATGTTTGAACAGATCATGGCCACTCACTATGATTATAATTACATACGCGAAAAATTTGAAAGCACTGGTGTACTATCAGAAATAGCCGACTTTCTGCACCATGTTGCCGATGACCTGGATAATATTGGTTATGCCATTTTAGCCAACACCCGCCCCGAAAAGTTAAGTAACCTTGAACTTAGACTGGAGCATTTAAAAAACCGTATTGATTCCATTGGTGCCGATGATAAGGAAACGAGTAACCTGGTATTAAAAAAGATATTGATAAACCTGCGCGACCTGAGCAAAAGCATAGCTAACATTTATAAATACTACCATTCTAAAGCGTCAGACAGTTTGGTGCAAAGCCCTACCAACATAGAGTACTCCAAATTTGCCAACTCGCAGGATTATGCCCCGCATATCTTTTGGGATAACTTAACCTTTAAATCCGGCGCGTTTAAGCATGCCCTAAGGGTTGCATTAGTGTGCCTGGTAGGATTTATAATGGCTAAGAATTTCTCTTTGGGCGGGCATAGTTATTGGGTGCTGCTTACCATTATTGTCATATTAAAACCCGGTTTCAGCCTGTCTAAACAACGCAATTACCAAAGGCTTATTGGTACTATAGCAGGCGGGGCAATTGGCATATTGATACTGAACTTTATACCCGGCAAAACGGCCCAGTTTGTTATTTTGGTTGTATTGATGATTGGCACTTACAGCTTTTTACGTATCAACTATATTGTGGCCGTAATTTTAATGACACCATATGTGCTGATACTGTTTAAGTTTTTAGGCCTGGGTACCATCAATGTTTTTCAGGAAAGGGTTATTGATACGCTTATAGGCTCGGGCATCGCTTTCTTAGCCAGCTATTTAATATTCCCTACCTGGGAGTTTCAGCAGGTAAACGAAACGCTCAAATCTGTTATTACTGCAAATATCAATTACCTGCAAAAAATATCAGAAAGTATTTCGGGCAAAGCAGTGGAGTTAACAGAGTACAAACTTACCCGTAAAGACATATATGTAAATTCTGCCAACCTATCGGCCATATTCGACAGGATGACTTCTGAGCCTAAGAGCAAGCAAAAAAACGTTAAAGATCTGCACAAATTTGTGGTGCTCAATCACATTTTTGCATCGTATGCTGCCAATATAGCCTCAGCCCTTATCCGCTCGGGGCAAGTTGCCCCGCATAAAGACATGCTGAAACTGGTCAAGAAAAGTATTGCAGTTTTAAAAGACACCAACAGAAAATTGAGTGGCGAAAGCATTACCCCGGCAAACACAATGCCTAAAACGGATACCTCACCGCTGCCGGATGCTGAACCCATCCCCCTAACCGCGGATGATATGCTGATGAAAGATCAGTTAGGCTTTATCAACAAGATAACGGTAGATATAGCTAAGATAACAGATAACATTTTAAGATAAGTTTTCTGTCGACCTGAATTGATAGCGGTCCTTAGAATAGTTTGTCACAAATTTTGTCGGATGTCGGACAAGTTTGGTATCCCTCTAATACTATACAACGTTATCATCACCGGCTACAAAACCATCTTCGCGTTTCTCGTAAAATTTGGTTTTGCCAACGTTTAATGAGCCGGGAGGGATCGGCGCTCCTGCTTCTGCTTTATCTAAAGCCCGTTCTATCTCCGAGTCGGTTTCCCGGTTTATCACGCGGCCTTTCTCGTACAGTGGCAAGGCAAGCAAATTGGTTACGCTAACGCCCGGCATCTTTACTTCATCGTTTTCCAGGTCAAACTCCACCTTTTCTATGGGGATCAATACCCGGCCTTCTTCGAGGTTAACGTCGTTACTTTCCATATCTATTACAATGTAACGTACCTTAAGCGCCTCCTCGTCAAACAACAATTCATATACCTCTCCAACTTTGTTCTTATGGGTATCCCTTACATCCCAGCCAAAAATATCGGGCTGCCCGTCAACTATTTCGAAATCACTATCGCTTAGTTCATACAGGTTATAATCGGTATTATTATCAGATGCCATCTTTTTAAGTTTAATTTATAATTATTTCTCTCCTTCGGCGTAAGCTACAATCTCTACACTCCTGTTTTGCGCGCGGCCTTTAGCAGTAGCATTGGTTGTTAAGGGCTTTTGTTCCCCTAAAGAATGGATAGAAATCTTATCCGGAATAATACCACCCTTGGTAGACAACCAATCTTTTACAGCATTAGCCCTGTCCTCGCCGAGTTGTTTATTAGCGCCCGCCGTACCGGTAGAATCGGTGTGGCCGTAAACTGCTATTTCGGCGGTTTTGTACCGTTTATCAAGGGAAGCGGCAATTTGTTTCAGTTTAACTTCTGCGGCGGGTTGTAAGCTGCTTTTATCGGCAGCAAACAGGATGTTCTCGCCAAGGCTGTAAATGGTGTACTTATCGTTCCCTTTAACTATAATGGCAGTATCTGTTATTTCATCATATGACGACCTTGGGATATTAAAATCAATAGCGTTCCAGTTAGGTTGTGTGGTTACAATAATATTACTGTCGCTTTTAGCAGAGTCTGTTTTAATTGTATCAGTTGTATCTACTTTTAACGGGGCAGATCTATTGCATCCCCTGTAAAGTAAAACAGCTGTTGCAATTGCAAGTATTGCAAATATGATCCATATCAATACCGAACCTTTGCGCTTTGGCTGTACGTCTAAATGTGCCATTTTATGATAACTTGTTTATTGCTTGTATAAGCATTAATCAGGCCAATAAGTTTTTAGATATTTAGAAAACTTCCTGCAGCCGGTTACTCACCCGGTCATCGCTCCACTCGACCACCCTCTCTCCGCAAGTTGAAAGATTGTAAGTCTCTGCTAAGCCTTAAAAGGAGAAGATTTCTCCTTTTCACCCTCTTTGCGAAGCAGAGAGGGTCGACCTGCGTAGCGGAGTCGGGGTGAGTAAAATATCAAATGGCATTTTCAATATTAACAAACTTGTTACACCGCCAGGCATAATATGATTTAAGCGGCGTATTTTATACATTCGTTGAATATAACTAAGCCCTGTATCAAAACGATATGAAAAATTTAACTAAACTATTTGTTGCTGCCGCCCTCCTTGCAGGCAGCACAGCCTACGCGCAAACAAAAAATGCGGTGGTTGATAACATTGTAAAAGAAGGAACAGACAACTCACAACTGGAAAAGCTTGCCCACGAGCTTTTTGATGGCGTTGGCCCACGGCTTGTAGGCACGCCGCAGTATGATAAAGCCGGCAAATGGGCTTTAGATAAATACAAAGGCTGGGGCATCACCGCCAAAGAAGAAAAATGGGGCCAGTGGCGAGGCTGGGAACGCGGTATTTCCCATATTGATATGGTTTACCCGCGCGTAAAATCATTAGAAGGCACGCAGCTTGCCTGGAGCCCCGGCATGAAAAAAGCGGTTACCGCCGAGCTTGTGATATTACCTGAACTTGCCGATTCGGTAGCTTTCCAGAAATGGTTGCCTGCTGTCAAAGGTAAATTTGTGATGATATCTATGAATCAACCAACCGGCCGCCCGGATGATAACTGGAAAGAATTTGCTTTAACAGGCTCTTTCGATAAGATGAAGGCTGCCCGTACAGAGCAAACCGCGGCATGGCGCAAGCGCATCAGCAACACAGGTTTAAATAACCGTACATTGCCGGTAGCTTTGGAAAAAGCAGGCGCTGCGGGTATCATCACATCAAACTGGTCTGCGGGTTTTGGGGTGGATAAGATCTTTAGCGCTTACACCAAAGTTGTGCCCACTGTTGATATAGCACTTGAAGATTACGGGACGCTTTACCGCCTTACCGAAAGTGGCAACAAACCACGCATCACCATTCAAACCGAATCTAAAGAACTTGGCGTTGTACCTACCTTTAACGTTATCGGTGAGATAAAAGGCACCGAAAAACCTAACGAATACGTAATGCTTTCGGCCCATTTCGACTCGTGGGATGGCGGCACAGGTGCTACCGACAACGGTACAGGCACCATCACCATGATGGAAGCGATGCGCATCCTTAAAAAAGCGTATCCAAAGCCAAAACGTACCATCTTAGTTGGTCATTGGGCAAGCGAAGAGCAGGGCTTAAATGGTTCGCGTGCGTTTGTTGAAGATCACCCTGAAATTGTTGCCAACCTTCAAGCCTTATTCAACCAGGATAACGGTACAGGCCGTATTGTTAACATCAGCGGGCAGGGATATGAAAAAGCAGGCGAATTTATCAGCCGCTGGTTAGAAGCCGTTCCGGATACCATCCGTCATCAAATTAAAACATCATTCCCCGGTACTCCGGGCGGCGGCGGGTCTGATTTCGCGTCGTTTGTTGCAGTTGGCGCTCCGGGTTTCTCGTTAGGGTCAAACAGCTGGTCGTACGGTAACTATACCTGGCACACCAACCGCGATACTTATGACAAACTGGTTTTTGACGATGTACGCAGCAACGCCATCCTAACCGCCATCCTTATTTACATGGCAAGCGAAGACCCTGCAAAATTCCCCCGCGATAAGGCAGCGCTTCCGGTAAGCAGCAACGGCCAGCCAGCCAAATGGCCCGAGCCGGTTAAGGCTAACCGCCGTGGTGGCTTAGATTAACACTAATTTAAACTTATAAAGAATGCCCGCTTCATGAATTTGAAGCGGGCATTTTTGGTTAATTCCATCCCTTGGGAGGGGTGTGCAAGATTGCGCGGTGGCCGGGAGGGTATTACGTTGTTAAAGTATAAGAAACCCCTCGCTAACCCTCCCAAGGGAGGGAATTATTTTGACCCTCTACTTCTTGCCTATCGCGTATTTTATCCCACCCAAAATATGTTTCAAATAAAGCGGATCTGAGTATGAGGTATCAGTATGACCAAGTGCCGTATAAAATGCGCGGCCGCCATCATATGTATGATACCATGCCATGGGGTGGTTAGCGCCATTCTCGCCTCCCTCATAGCTTTTTTCATCTATTTTAATCAGCACATGCAAATCTGGAGCTATCCATTTGTAATTGTACCATTCATCAAATCTGCGCCAGGTTGCAGGGAGGTGGTTGGTTGCGGGGAAGCCACGGTCTACCACATCTAATTTAGCGTCCTGCTGTTTTGGGTGGCTTTTAAAATAAGCGCCTACCAGGTTGCCATACCATGGCCAGTCATACTCGGTATCGGTAGCGGCATGGATGCCCACAAACCCCTTGCCCGATCTAATGTATTGCTCAAAAGCCTTTTGTTGCTCGTTGTTAAGTACATCGCCGGTTGTACTCAGGAATATTACCGCCGAGTATTGCTTTAAATTAACTTTGGTAAACTTGGCAGCATTTGTAGTTGTATCCACATCAAAATTATTCTGTTTACCCAGTTTCATTATAGCAGGTATGCCCATAGCTATCGACTCATGATGAAAGCCTGCTGTTTTACAAAAGATAAGCACTTTGGGTTTACCTTTAGCAAAGCTTAAACCCGTAATAAAATAAGTAAGTAATAATACGGTAAACACATTTTTGGTCTTCATAATTTTTAATGTATTGTTTCTTGATTCTAAAACTCTTGAATCTGTTAAAGGTTTCCTTTCTTCAATTCATCTACTGCGAAATTTGCGGCACGAGCGGTTAATGCCATGTAAGTAAGCGAAGGGTTTTGGCAGGCCGACGAGGTCATGCAGGCGCCATCTGTAACAAAAACATTTTTGGCGTCCCAAACCTGGTTATGCTTATTCAGCACGGATGTTTTTGGATCGCGCCCCATACGTGCGGTACCCATCTCATGGATGCCGTCGCCAATGTTGTGGCCATTGTCGTGCGTTTCTACATTTTTAACACCTGCCGCTTCCAGCATGGCTTTAGCTTCCTTCACAATATCTATCCGCATCTTTCTCTCGTTGCCTTTTATCTCGGCATCCATAGATAATACGGGTAAGCCCCACTTATCTTTAACCGTTTTATCCAGGGTTATCTTGTTCTCGTGATAAGGTAACAGTTCGCCAAAACCACCTATTCCTATGCGCCAGCCACCCGGTTCGGATAGGGCATCTTTATAGGCGCCGCCAATATTCAATTCAGCAATTTCGCGGCTCCAGCCGTTGCGGCCTGCGCCGCCCTGGTAACCAAAGCCACGCAGGTAATCGCGCTTATCGTTGCCAATGTTTGCAAAACGCACCACGTAAGGGCCATTGGCGCGCCGACCATAATAATATTTATCCTCGTAGCCCTCCACGTCGCCGCTGGCACCAAGGTTATAGTGGTGATCCATAATATTGTGGCCCAATTCGCCGCTGCTGCTGCCCAGGCCACCCTGCCAAATATCAGTAGCGCTGTTCATCAGTACCCAGGCGCTGTTTAAAGCAGAGGCATTTACAAAAACGATCTTCGCGTAATACTCATAGGTTTTGTTGCTAACAGCATCCAGCACCTCTACCCCTTTCGCCTTTTGAGTGTCTTTATCATACAATATTTTAGTAACAATAGATTGCGGCCTAACGGTCAAATTACCGGTACGCAACGCCGCCGGCAAGGTTGAAGATTGCGTGCTGAAATATCCGCCAAACGGGCAGCCCTCCCAACACCTGTTCCTGAACTGGCAGGCGGTACGGTAAGGTATTTCTTTGGTTAAATTGGCCACCCTGCCAATGATCATATGTCTGCCAAAATGTTTTTTAATACTTGCAGCTACATCCTTCTCTACCCAGTTAAGGTCCATTGGCGGCAAAAACTGCCCGTCGGGAAGATTGGGTATACCCTCGATAGAGCCGCTGATACCCGCGAATTTCTCTACATGATCATACCACGGCGCAATATCTTTATAACGGATTGGCCAGTCAATAGCCCAGCCATCCTTATCGTTAGCTTCAAAATCGAGGTCGCTCCAGCGGTAGCTCTGGCGGCCCCATAAAACAGAACGGCCGCCTAAACGGTAAGATCGCCACCAGTTGAAAGGCTTTACCTCTGTATAGGGCGACTCCTGCTCGTTCGTCCAGGCATCCATTATAGCTTCCTGCGCACCCCAGTTACGGGATATTACCGGGCGTTCCTTACGCTGCTTTTGAGTGACGTTACCGCGATGCTCAAAGTCCCAGGGGTTATAATTGGCCGTTTTGTAATCTTTTATATGTTCGTAGTTAGACCCTCGCTCCAGCATAATAGTTTTAAGTCCGCGTTCGGTAAGCTCTTTGGCTGCCCAGCCGCCGCTTATGCCCGATCCTATTACAATTGCATCATAGGTATTATTAGCTGTGGCTTTGCTATTGATATTGGGTGCGTTTACTGACATATTGTTTACAGGTTAAACCGGTTTGAGGGTACCGGGAATGATAATTGGTTTAACAATACTATTAATTTAAAGCCAATAAACCAACCCTATAATTACTTAGGCAATTGAACTTTATAAACCCTGTAAGGATATTCTACCTTGTTTTCGCCGTGGTTATATTTGGGCAACCTGTTCATTTGCGAGGCGCTTACATATAGGTAGCCGTCATTGCCGATACCAAATGAATCGGGCCATATCAGGCGGCCGTCTTTAACTAAAACATGCGTTTTACCATCGGTAGTAACGTATTGTATGGCATGTTCAGGCGAATCGCTCAGGTAAATATTCCCTTTACTATCGGCTATCATACCGTGGCAAATACCCGTCTCGGCAACCAGTTGCACTTTGGTGCTTAAATCGGCATCTGTTAGGGTAATGTTGGCAAGATATTCGGTAGCTATGCGGTACAATTTGGTTTGATTAATAGCCCGGAAGTAAAACCATTTGGCATCTGGAGTTAAAGCGATGCCGTTTACGTTAGATACAAAAGGGTTGCCCTTGTTATCAACTACGTCTTTACCGTCCAAATGAAGTTTAAGTCCCGGTTCAACAACAGTGGATCTGTCATCGCGCAGCACTACCCTGCTTTTACCGCTTTGCAGATCGAGCACCACAATGGCATGTAGCCCGGGGTCGGAAAGGTAGGCGAGCTGGCGGGAATTATCTATTACCATATCATTTAAAGCACTTTTGTCTTTCGGCAGATCGTCAAAAGTATAAATGCGTTGTACCTTGTTATCATCAAGGCTTATTTTTAGCAATTTAAAACGGCCTTGCTTCTTTTTGCCATCGCCAATAACAGCAGCACCACCCGCGGGCGACGAATCAAGCACCCATAGGTAATTCTGGTGATCAGCGTAAAGATCCTGCACGTTCACAAAATGGCTCTCCGTGGCTGCCGTATCAACTTTATTCCATTCCGCATCCGGGAACGGCACCCGCCGGCCATTCACAATCTCGGTTAATCCGAACAGGTACGGTTCGGTATGCGGGAAAGAAACGAACAGGCGATTAGTTTTAGGCGCTACCGCAACACCTATCGGTTGGTTTTGACCAAATGAGGCAACCTCAATAAGTTTTTGAGCCATAACGGAATAAGTGATTGACAAGGTAAAGATGAGAACGAAAAACTTTTTCATAATTGATATACTGATGAAAAGACATTTAGTTTTTTAACCACAAAAGACATAAAGATTTCACGAAGGGCACCAAGTATTCCTTTGTGTCCGTCGTGGCTTTCTCTCTGTGTTCTTTGTGGTATAATTTAAGCTACATCCCCACACAAAATATTTCTTTCCCTAAACATCTTAACTTAAAATTTACTTGTTAAAATTGCGTTGTTAACATTTGTGCGTGGCCCGCTATGATTTGGGCGCTTAATTTTACATCTTTACCCAATGTTCAGAGAGATAAAGAACCGTTACCTAAGATATTTCGCCATCTTTATATATGCTATAATTATTTTTTTCTGCGCCATAGAAATTAACTTCCTTTGGTTATTTGGCTATTCGCCCGATATGCAGGACATTAAACAACCTACCGTATCGGTAGCGTCAGAAGTTTATACCGCCGATGGAAAGTTAATTGGCCAGTTTTACAAAGAAAACCGTTCCCCAGTTGAATATAAAGCCATATCGCCTAACATTATCCACGCTTTGGTAGCTACCGAAGATGTGCGCTTTTACAAACATAACGGGGTAGACTTCCTGGGCTTTTTTGGCAGTTTGGTTTCTACTGCGAAAGGCGACCGCCGCGGCGGCAGTACCATAACGCAACAGTTAGCGAAAAATCTTTTTAACACCCGTAAACGTAAATCCCAGGGATTGGTAAGGTTTATTCCTGTGGTTAAAACCGTTGTTTTTAAATGTAAAGAATGGCTTACAGCCTATAAAATAGAGCACCAGTACAACAAGGAACAGATCCTGACCATGTACCTCAACACCGTTCCGTTTGGTAACAACTCTTTCGGTATAAAAACGGCTACATTAAAATACTTTAATAAAATGCCGGATGCTGTTAACGCCGCCGAAGCCGCAACGCTGATAGGTATGCTAAAGGCTACATCCACCTATAACCCTAAAACCAACCCCGGGCGTTCGCTCGAGCGCCGTAACGTGGTGCTTGGCCAGATGCTGAAGTACAACTATATTGATAAGGCTGCTTACACAGCCAATGTTGCCTTACCATTAAACCTCAACCTGAGTTACGTTGACCGCACCGGGCAGGGCGATTCTTACATTAGGCGCGCAGTTGAAAAATGGCTGGATAAATGGTGCAAGCAAAACGATTATGACCTTTACGAGGATGGTTTAAAAATTTACACCACCATAGATTCCAAACTGCAACAATACGCCGAAGAGGCCGTTGCAACCAAAATGAAGATGCTGCAAAAGCGTTTTAATAATTTATGGGGAAATAAGAACCCTTGGAGGGATAGCAAGGGTGTTGAAATAAAAGACTTTTTGCTAAAGGCCGAACAAAGGCTGCCCATATATAAATTGCTAAGTAAGAAATACAACGGCGACACCACTGAGATAAACAAGTACTTTGAGAAAAAGAAACGCATGAGCGTGTTTACCTGGAATGGAGATAAGGACACCACTTTTTCCAGTATCGACTCCATAAAATATTATACCAAAATTTTGAACACCGGCATGATGACCATGGAGCCATCAACCGGCAAAATTAAGGTTTGGGTAGGTGGCGTCGATCATAAGTACTTTAACTATGACCACGTAAACCAGGCAAAACGCCAGGCAGGTTCTACGTTTAAGCCTTTTGCCTATGTTACGGCTTTAGACAACGGCTTTACCCCTTGCGATAAGTTCACCGATAAACCGGTTACCATTAAGTTTAAGGACGAAGGCAAGGATGATGTATGGCAGCCAAACAATGCCGATTTCCACTTCTCGTACCGTGAAATGTCGCTGCGCTGGGCTATGGGTAAATCGGTAAACTCTATTACCGCGCAGGTAACCGAGCATGTAGGCTGGGATAAAATTGTAGAATACGCGCATAAAATAGGGATCGAAAGTCCGCTAAAATCTGTACCATCTGTATCATTGGGCTCTAACGATGTTTCGGTATATGAAATGGTGCGTGCATACAGTACCTTCCTTAACAAAGGCGAAAAGGTTGACCCCTTATTGGTAACTAAAATAACCGACCAAAAAGGTGACGTGATTGAAGAGTTTAAGCTGAAGGCCGAGCGCGTTTTAAGTGAAGAAACAGCATGGCTGATGCTTTATATGTTCCGCGGTGGTATAGAAGAACCGGGCGGTACTTCACAGGCATTGTGGGAGTACCCAAGCCTTTGGAAAAAGAATAACCAGATAGGCGGTAAAACGGGTACATCAAGCGATTATGTTGACGGCTGGTACATGGGTATCACCAAAGACCTGGTTACAGGCATTTGGGTTGGTGCGGATGACCGCAGCGTGCATTTCACCAGTTCGGAAACGGGCGAAGGTTCGCATACTGCGCTACCTATCTTTGGCGCATTTATGGAAAAAGTCTATGCAGACCCCAACTCAGGCTATACTTACGGGCCATTTCCCAAGCCATGGGTAAAGATCACCAAAGAGTATATGTGCCCCTCTCCGGTATATCGCGAGGATACCACAACTACAGATAGCCTCATGGAAATGCCGATGGACACAACATCTGCACCTGTAAGCAGCGAGCCGGCGCCGGAGGAAAAGAAGGAGGAAACCCCGGAGAATAAACCACCGGCTACAAAATAATTTAGGCAACCCCGCTTGTCTGGAGAACGTATTTAATATAAATTAGCAATATTGTATAAACCGCTATGTATGTATAAACGTTTCCCCTGCCATTTATCCATCAAGTACCCTTTTATATTATTTTGTATTGTATTTGCGCTAATGTTCGGCCAACAGGCTAAGGCCCAGTATTTTGGCCAAAATAAGGTGCGTTACAAAAACCTCAAGTTCAAGGTTTATAAGACCCCGCATTTCGAGATCTATTACTATCTTAAAAACGATAGCCTTATTAAACGCTTTGCGCAGGAAAGCGAACTGTGGTACACCTTGCACCAACAGGTTTTTCGCGATACATTTAACAGGCCGAACCCTATTATTCTTTACGCCAACCATCCCGATTTTCAGCAGACTACCGCCATTGACGGCGAGATCAGCGTAGGTACCGGCGGCATTACCGAAGGTTTAAAAAACCGTGTGGTAATGCCGGTAATGGAAACCAACCAAACCACCCGCCACGTATTGGGTCACGAGTTGGTTCATGCTTTTCAATACCATTTATTGCTTGGCCGCGATTCCTCCAGTTTCGAGAACATTGGCAATATACCGCTATGGATGGTTGAAGGTATGGCCGAATATCTCTCCCTGGGCAAAAAAGACGCATATACAGCCATGTGGATGCGCGATGCTTATCTTAACCATGATATTCCAACTATAAGAGATCTTACCCAAAGCAACAAGTATTTCCCTTACCGCTACGGCGAGGCCTTTTGGTCGTTCCTCGGCTCTACATACGGCGATACCATTATTGTGCCCTTCTTTAAAAACACCGCAAGGTTTGGTTTAGAGTACGGCATTCGCAGAACGTTAGGCTACGATGATAAAACACTATCGCGCCTGTGGCAAAACTCTATCGAAAACACTTACAAACCATTCCTTAAAGACACCGTACAAACCCCGGTAGGCAAAAGGATTGTTGATGCCAAAGTTGGAGGCGACTTAACGGTTGCACCATCAGTTAGCCCGGATGGCAGGTATGTGGCATTCCTATCTTCAAAGAGTTTATTTAGTATTGACCTTTACCTGGCTGATGCTAAGACAGGCAGGGTAATTAAACGGCTAACCAGTAAGGTATCAAACACACACATTGATGAATTTAACTTCATAGAATCGGCGGGCACCTGGTCGCCGGATAGCAGGAAGTTCGCCTTTAGCGTTTTTAGTAAGGGGCGCAACAGGATGCTGGTAGTTAGTGTTCCTGATGGAAAGATAGTAGAGGATGTAGCGATGGGAAAAGCCGAGCAATTCAGCAACCTTACGTGGTCGCCGGATGGAAGAAATGTTGCTTTCCAGGGCATGTCTGAAGGCCAGGGCGACCTGTACATGTACAATTTTGAATCAAAAAAGGTTATCCAGCTAACTAATGATAAATATTCAGATTATCAGCCAAACTTCTCAAAAGATAGCAAGCGTATCATATTTTCGAGCGACAGGGCCACTTATGACAAAAAACTATCGCAGGATATAACTTTTAACCTGGCCGAACTGGATATCACAACAGGCAAAATAACCGATATAAAGGTTTTTGACGGCGCAAACAACCTTAACCCGCAATACTCGTCGGATGGTAAACAGGTTTACTTCCTGTCTAACAAGGATGGTTTCCGTAATATGTACCGTTATACGTTTGCCAATGGTAAGGTAGAGCAAATGACTGATTTGTTTACAGGGATTTGTGGTATTACCGAATTTTCGCCGGCATTAAGTTTATCCGGGAATGACGATGTGATCTATTCTTATTATCGCGCGCAAAAGTATGCGATATATAACGCTAAAGTATCCGATTTTAAACCCGTTGTGGTTGATGCAGGTAGCACAAACTTTACAGCGGCAATGCTGCCGCCCCTGCGTGCTGTAGGCGTCGACCTGATCAATTACAACCTAAACAATTACCTTGCTTATAGTAAGATTCCATTAGATTCTATCCACGCGGTGCCTTATAAACCAAAATTTAAATTAGATGCTTTGGGCAGCACCGGTGTTGGAGTATCAGTTAGTTCGTTTGGAACAGGGTTGGCAAGTGGCGTGCAGGGAGTATTTAGCGATATTTTAGGCAGGAACCAGATCTATGCAGGTGTGGCCGTAAATGGCGAGATCTATGATTTCGGCGGGTCTGTACTGTACATTAACCAGCAAGGCCGCTGGAGTTTCGGCCTGGGTTTGTCGCATATCCCCTATCAGTCGGGCACCTATGGTTACAACTTTACCAACATAGATGTAAACGGAATATCAACACCTGTTTATGAGGAAAAAACTGACATCATCCGTACTTTTGAAGATCAATTGCAGGCCTTTGCCTCATATCCGTTATCACGTTCGCTCAGGGCAGAAATAGGTACATCGGCGTCCCGCTATTCGTACCGGGTCGACAGGTACAGTAGCTATTACTCTTACGCTAATGTGGCCGATGCAAATGGTAACGAGCAGCTGGTTATAGGGAACCTTCTCGATTATAAAAAGCACAAAATTTCTCGGGCGCAATTTCTTGCCGAGAATGGCATTGACCTGAAGCCTTTCAATATCTACGGCCTGAGCGCAGCTTTGGTTGGCGATGATTCTTACTTTGGTATTGCCGCTCCGTTGAACGGGCACCGTTTCCGTATAGAGGCAGAATATAATGTAGGTACATACAACTTCTTCTCTCCTACTATAGATCTGCGCAAATATGTGCGTGCTGCACCCATCACCTTCGCCGCGAGGCTTTATGGCTATGGCAGGTTTGGTAATAACGTGAGCGGTTTATACCCGTTATATGTGGGTTACCCGTTCCTGATCCGTGGGTACGAGGCGCAGACTTTCTATAATGCCAAATCGGCAAATAAAAATGGCTTTACCATAGATCAGCTTTCGGGCAGCCGCATTGCTGTAGCCAATTTCGAGGTGCGTTTACCATTTACCGGGCCGGAGAAACTGGCTATAATCAAATCAAAATTCCTTTACAGCGATCTTAACCTCTTCTTTGATGCCGGCTTAGCATGGAATAAAGGTAACGAGATCAGATTTCAGAAAGCGCCAGATGCAATTGGCCAAACACCGGTATTAGATAACAATGGCAACCCTGTGCTGGACGGTAACGGCAACCCGCAAACACAAACAACATACAATACTAACCAGCGTGTACCGGCACTTAGCGCGGGGATATCTTTAAGAGTAAATTTCTTCGGTGCTTTTGTGCTCGAGCCTTACTATGCAGTGCCGTTTAACCGAACCGATATTAAAAAGCCTGTCTTTGGGATAACCTTTGCACCGGGATGGTAATTATTTAGTTGGCAATTTTCAATTAGCAATAGGTAGTTTTCTGTCAATAGTTGAGTTATTATGTATCGATCGTCAATTGTAATGCTTAAACATACTTTTTGTTAACTCCATTGCTTACAGCGCACTGCAAACTGTACCGACATCTTATTCGTAAATTTAGGTATTATGAAAAGATCAATTTTAGCAATACTGATAGTTAGCATGTTAACATCTTTTGGATGCGATAACAGCAACGGGCAAAATAAAACGCAGCAGGAAAATAAGCCGATGGCTAAACCGGCATCTGAGTGGAAGAAAAAGCTTACGGCAAACCAGTACTACATTATGGTAAACCGTGGTACCGAACCGCCATTCCAAAACGCATATTACAATAATCACCAAAAGGGTGTTTACGTAAGCGCCGCAACAGGTGAGGTATTATTTAGTGCGGACGATAAATTTGAAAGCGGCACCGGCTGGCCAAGTTTTGTAAAAGCCGTTGACCCTACAAAAGTAGAAATTGTACACGACAGCAGCTTTGGCATAAGCCGCGACGAGGTAATAGAAAAAAGTACAGGCCTGCACCTTGGCCATGTATTTGATGACGGCCCTAAAAACAGGGGCGGCAAAAGATACTGCATGAACTCGGGCGCATTGGTATTTGTTAAAAAGTAACCGCCCTGCGTGTTGGTTGTATAGAAGGCCTGCCGTAAAAAGTAGGCCTTACTCTTACACCACTTTCATATTTTAAACCCGCCGTAAGGTCAACCCAATCCGGGTTTACAGGGCGTATCATCTTTTCTTTTTGAGGGCGTGTGTAAGTGCTTACCATTTTAAAACGTTCCATTGCCTGCTCTTCTGTATTAATTTCTTCAAAATAAACCAGGCGGTTTAATTGCTGCGCACTGTCAAAAAATAAGGTTGGCATCTCGCTGTAAAACTTAAGTGTTTTAAGTAGATCAGTGCACATGCCTACATGTAAATTTTTCCTGTTCCTGTCTGTTATTATATAAACGAACCTCTTCATTTGATAAAAAATTTTGCTGGTTTAAAAATAATTACTAATTTTATGAGCATAAAAATACTAACTATTTTAGCAATTCCAAATTTTTATGTCAAAAATTTCATCAAATATTAAATTCCTTCGCAAAAAGAAGGGCCTAACCCAACAGCAATTCGCCGACCAGGTAGGCATAAAACGTTCATTAGTAGGCGCATACGAGGAAGAAAGGGCCGAACCCAAGTACGAACTACTAAAACAATTAGCAATATTTTTTGACGTATCAATTGACGATTTTATTAACGAAACCATCGACGACAAGTGGGCTCCTAAACCAAAAGGCAACCCCGCAAACCTCAGGGTGCTAAGTATTTCGGTTGATAAGGAAGATAACGAGAACATCGAAATGGTGCCGCTAAAAGCAAGCGCGGGTTATTTAAATGGCTATGCCGACCCCGAATATGTAGGGCAATTACCAAAGCTTTACCTACCTATGTTTAAACAAGGCACCTACCGCGGTTTCGAGATAAAAGGCGACTCGATGCTGCCGTTGCAATCCGGTACTATTATAATAGGTGAATACCAGGAAAACTGGGCAGATGTTAAAGTTGGCGAAACTTATGTGATTATCTCTAAAAACGATGGTGTAGTTTACAAGCGTGCCGGCAATAAATATAAAGAAGGCCGCAACCTTAAGCTAATATCAGACAACCCCGTTTATGAGCCGTATGAAATAAGTGCTGATGATGTACTGGAAGTTTGGAAAGCTAAGGCTTATATATCTACGCACCTGCCTATGCCTACCCCCGAGCCTACTATGGAAAGCCTTACAAATATGATGGCACAGATGCAGCGCTCGATAGCTAATTTAAATAATAAGGACGTAAATTAATATACGGCAACATTTAAGTTACAATTAAGCAACAACGCATAACAATTAAGTTACATAGCATCAGGTTAAACTAATCACCCTTATCTTTATCTATAACATCAGTTAAACTAAAAAACAAGAGATGAAAAAGATTATGATGATCTGCTTATTCGTGTTAGGCGTATCGGCAGTAAGTTTTGCACAAGGTGGCGGTGGCCGCCAAATGCGCAGCCCCGAAGAAAGAGCTAAAATATTGAAAGAGACCCTTAAACTTTCTGACGACCAAACAGCCAAAGTAACTGCTATTTACGCGGCACAGGCAAAATCAATTGACAGCCTGCGTAACGCAGGTGGTGATATGCGCAGCCAAATGCGGCCTATGATGCAGGCTTCTATGGATAAGATCAAAGCTATTTTAACCCCTGAACAAGCAGCTACATGGCAAAAAGAAATGGATGAAAGACGCGCCCGCATGCAAAATGGCGGTGGCCAATCAAACTAATTTAATATTACAAATAAAAAGCGGCTATAGGCCGCTTTTTTTATTTTAGCAGAAATTTAATAGCGTGGCATCGGCAGAAAAATACATTCAAAGTAAACTTGATGAACGCGAAGCGCTGGGCAGTTACCGCAGTTTGCGCCCGCAAAGTGAGCTGATAGATTTTTGCTCTAACGATTATCTTGGCTTCGCCCGCTCCCCTGTTTTAAAAGCGGCTATACAGCAGGAAATAGATAACCACCCGTTAAGCCTGAATGGTTCTACAGGCTCGCGACTTATATCCGGCAATTTTAATTATACAGAAGAATTAGAAAAACAGATCGCCATATTTCATCAAAGCGAAGCCGGGTTATTGTTTAACTCGGGATATGATGCCAATGTGGGATTATTTTCGTCGCTTCCGCAAAAAGGCGATACCATTATTCATGATGAACTGATACATGCCTCTATTATTGACGGTGCCCGGTTAAGTCATGCCAACCGTTATACATTCCGCCATAACAGCCGGGAGAGCCTTGAGGCTAAGCTAAGGCAGGCTAAAGGCATTTGTTATGTAGTGATAGAAAGTGTGTACTCGATGGATGGAGATACCCCGCCAATAGCAGAAATCTTAAACCTTACTGAACAATACGGCGCGCATTTAATTGTAGATGAAGCGCACGCGGTTGGCCTTTATCCAACCGGCTTGGTTGCACAACTCGGGCTGGTAGAAAGAGTTTTTGCGCGGGTGGTAACCTTTGGCAAAGCGCTGGGCAGCCATGGGGCCATTGTATTAGGAAGTAATTTATTGCGCCAATACCTGATCAATTTTTCGCGGGCATTTATTTATACTACGGCAGCGCCTTTTCACCAGTTGGCATCGGTGAAGATGGCTTATCAGCTATTAGAAAAGTCGACGGCAGCAATAGATCTGCTGCATCAGAACATAGCGTTATTCAAAAAAAGTATCGAGCGTAACAATATTTACCCTTTATTGAAAAGCGACAGCGCCATACAATGCATCATTCTTGACAATAACGAAAAGGCTAAGCAGGCAGCGCAAACTTTACAAAGGGCAGGAATGGACGTGCGTGCTATACTTAGTCCCACAGTTGCAAAAGGTGCCGAACGCATCCGCATTTGCCTGCACGCTTATAATACGGCAGACGAAATAGACCTGCTTACATCAACCATTAATAACATCACCAATGCATAAACCATTATTTGTAACCGGTGTTGGCACCGACATTGGAAAAACCCTTGTCTCGGCTATACTGGTAGAGAAACTGAAATGCGATTACTGGAAACCGGTACAATCTGGAGACCTGGATAATAGTGATACCATGAAAGTGCAAAAATTAGTTACAAACACCCAAACAGTATTCCATTCCGAAGCATATCGCTTAACCCAACCTTACTCACCACATAAGTCAGCCGCGCTGGATGGTATTGAAATTAACGAACAAACCATCATCGCTCCAAAGACTTACAACCAACTACTCATAGAAGGTGCAGGCGGATTGATGGTTCCATTGAACGACCATTTCCTTGTTATCGACCTGATAAAACAACTGGATGCTGAGGTGATACTGGTATCGCAGAACTACCTCGGCAGTATCAACCACACGCTGCTATCCATCGAAGCGCTTAAGAGCCGCAGTATCACTATAAAAGGTATCATATTTAATGGCGACGAAAATACTTCGACCGAAGATTATATTATCAACTATACCGACGTAAAGCATCTTGGCCGCGTGCCCATACTCCCGGTTATAGACAAAAAGACAATTACTGATGCAGGTGAATATATTTCCTTGTAATTTGCAGCAAATTTCCACCCTGTGGGGATAAAACCAATTATACCATGAAAAATATTACAGTTATAGGCTCGGGCACTATGGGTAATGGCATTGCCCATACCTTCGCACAGAACGGGTTTAACGTTTCGCTGGTTGATATAAGCGACGCGGCCCTCCAAAAAGCTCTGCAAACCATAGCCGGCAACCTCGACCGCCAGATAAAAAAGGGCGCGATAGACGAGGCCGCGAAAACCACCACCCTTGGCAATATCAAAACTTACACCGATGTAACCGAGGGCGCTGCCCACGCCGACCTGGTTGTGGAAGCTGCTACCGAGAACCGCGAAATAAAATTAAAGCTGTTTAAGCAGCTAAGCGAGGTTTGCCAACCCGGGGTTATACTGGCATCAAATACATCATCCATATCTATTACCGAAATAGCATCGGCAACTGCCAACCCTGCCAATGTTATTGGTATGCACTTTATGAATCCCGTACCGATGATGAAACTGGTAGAGGTGATACGCGGCTATGCTACTACCGATGAGGTGACCAATACAATTATGGAACTTTCACGCCAATTAGGTAAAGACCCGGTTAAGGTGAATGATTATCCGGGCTTTGTTGCTAACCGGATACTGATGCCGATGATAAACGAGGCTATTTACACACTGTTTGAGGGCGTGGCCGGCGTACATGAGATTGACACCGTTATGAAATTGGGTATGGCCCACCCTATGGGCCCGCTGCAACTGGCCGATTTTATAGGCTTGGATGTCTGTCTGGCAATATTGAAAGTACTGCACAACGGCTTTGGTAACCCTAAATATGCACCATGCCCTTTATTGGTTAACATGGTTACGGCAGGCCACCTCGGCGTTAAAAGCGGCAGCGGGTTTTATAAATATACCGCAGGCAGCAAGGAATTAGTAGTTGCTGAGAAATTTGTATAGCACATTGTCATGGTTACCTCGTCGAACCATTGATAAATTATGTAAGAAACTATAAGAGTCTCGATATGCTCAGACTGACATTTATATTAAAATCATGAACAAGGAAGCTGTAAATTATCCTGATCACTTAAGCGTAACAACCAGCCGCGTATTCAACTATCCGCAAATGGACATATTTGATGCCTGGACCAACCCGAGGAAGTTAGCCAAGTGGTGGGGCCCAAATGGTTTTACCAATACTTTTAATGAACACGACCCAACACCCGGCGGCCGGTGGCGGTTTACCATGCATGGCCCGGATGGTACTAATTATAAAAATAAAGTTGATTACATAGAGGTAACGCCCGAAAAAATCGTGCTTGACCACATAAACTGGCCGCTATTTAGGCTTACGGCCACATTTGAGCCGATTGCAGGTAATCAAACTAAACTCACCTTTAAACAAGCTTTTGCCAATGCAGAGGATCTTGAAAAAGTAAAGCCGGTAGTAGTAACTGCTAACGAACAAAATCTGGATAGGTTGGGTGCGGTTTTGGCCGAGGAGCAATAATTCAGTATATACTCAATCTCATTATAAGCCTGTCTAACCATTATCGAAGCGTAGAGGTCTTCGACAAGCTCAGACTGACAAAAAAATCACATTAAAAAAGCACCACTAAATAGCGGTGCTTTTTTTGTTTCTGTAGGATTGTGATCTTAGGTAGTATAACCTAAAATCTTCAGTACCTGTTTACTGTTTTGCTCCTCGCCAAATACCTCAAAGTTGAACGTTTCATCGCGGTTACGGCGAATAATAACGTGTTTAGGTGATGGCAGCAAACAATGGTGAATTCCACCATATCCGCTCAATACTTCCTGGTATGCGCCGGTATTAAAGAAACCCATATATTGTACCTTACGCGTTTTAGGCATAAACACACTATTCATGTGGGCTTCCTGGTTGTAGTAATCCTGCCCGTCGCAGGTTATACCGCCAAGGTTAACACGCTCGTACTCGCTATCCCAGTTATTTATGGGCAATAGCACATATTTTTGGTTAAGCGCCCAAACATCCGGCAGATTGGTAATGAAAGATCCGTCGAGCATCAGCCACTTCTCGCGGTCGTTTTGTTGTTTACGGCCTAATACTTTGTACAATATGCCCGATGCTTCGGCTACGGTATATTTACCAAACTCGGTAATAATATCCGGTTCCATCGTATCGTGCTCGGCACAGATCTCTTTGATACGGCTCACGATCTCGTTGATCATGTATTCATAATCAAAATCAAACACCAACGAATCTTTAAATGGCATACCGCCGCCAATATCAAGGGTATCTAAAGCCGGGTTTATTTTTTTGAACTTACAGTAAAGTGTAACGTATTTCTCCAACTCGTTCCAGTAGTATGGCGTATCTGAAATACCCGAGTTGATGAAGAAATGTAACAGCTTAACATTAAAGTTAGGGTTGTTCTCTATTTTATTGTGATAAAAATCGATGATGTCCTCCATACGGATACCAAGGCGCGAGGTGTAAAATTGCGAGTCGGGTTGCTCCTCTGCCGCTATGCGGATACCCAGGTTGCATGGTGTATCCATTTCTACCTCGTCATCGTACAGGTTAAACTCCTCCTTGTTGTCCAACACCGGGATGATGTTGGTAAAACCATCGTGCAGCATATCAATAATGTACTGTTTATACTGGAAGGTTTTAAAACCATTACATATTACGGTTATGTCCTTGCTAACTGCGCCTTTCTTCTCCAGCGCGTCTATCATGGGCATATCAAAGGCTGATGATGTTTCGAGGTGGATCTCGTTCTTCAGCGCCTCTTCTACAATATGCTTAAAGTGCGAGCTTTTAGTGCAATAGCAATACTTATACGTACCGCGGTAATTATTTTTGATGATAGCCTGCTGAAAAAGCAGTTTAGCCTGTTGTATTTTCTTGCTGATGATGGGCAGATAGGTAAAACGCAGCGGGGTGCCGTACGTTTCTATCATTTCCATCAAATTAAGGTCATGGAAGTATAATTCATCCTCTATTATCTCGTAACCATCCTGTGGGAAACCAACGCTTAGGTCAAGAAATTCCTGGTAACTCTGCATTCTTTAAAATTTGGTGCAAATGTATATTTTAAACGGATGAATTTATTATTTGTTGGATGGAATTTTTATAGTACAAATGTAATTTGTTTAAAGGAGGAAATAACATGATACAGGACGACCAAAACAATTTGTTGGGATGGGCTTGCCGAACTGTTGGCGAATAGATTATCGCCAGTATCATTCGACAAGTTCATACCAACAATCCACTACCTAATGTAAACAAATGACACAGTATTTTTAACAGTTAACCCGCTTACGCCCGTACTATTGTAAGTAATGGTGTATTTAGCAGGTTTATCAATAGCATAGCCCTTTAAAAGATCGGCAGTTGCAGACAGGCTTTCATTAGCTTTAAGCGTGATGTAACTATCCCCCGGGGGTGGCATCATACGTTTTGCCATAGCGCCTTTGTAATTCACCTCTGTACCATTTTCGTCTTTTATATCCAGGTACTTACTCAGCAAAGGTTCAAACGGAGTATGCCATTTTAAAAAACGGGCAGTATCGGCTTTATTATTTTTCACGGTGAATTTCAATAATACAGAGTCGCCAATTTTGATCGTATCCCTGATAGACATTTCTGCTACAAGAGCTGTTGGCGTTATTGCGGTATCTGTTAAAGCTTTTGCGGAATCAATTGATGCTTTTTCGCCCGAACGAACGCCGCATGATGATAATGCCAAAAGGGCAATCGCTAATATTTGATAGTTTTTCATAATGGATATACGTTGCAACATTAACTAACGCGACAGGAAATTGTTGTTTTAATATGAATAAGAGGTACAACCTATATGATTTAATCAAATACTTGATGTTAACCACTCAACTCATTAATCATTAACCTTCAAATGCACCTCCGCCATCATACACCTTGCACTACCCCCACCATTAGATTCGATGGTGTTAATATCGAAATAAACCAGCTTACCAAACTTTTCTAATATGGTTTTCTGCTCGTCGATAAGTGAATCATTAGCTGTTTGCGACATTACTATTAGGGTGTCACCTGCGTTATTTTTCACCTCAAGCATATTGCCTGCAAAGTGGTTCATCTGGTCGAAAGAAATATTTATAACTTCCTTACCGGCAGATTTTAACGAATCAACAACCATCTCCTTTTCCTGCGTATTGGTGATACTATCTAAACAGATAACGGCGAACTTAGTCCCGATAGCCATCAGCACATTGGTATGGTAAATGGCTTGTCCGCTTTGGTCGAAGGCGCCAAATGTTACTGCTTTATAGCCGGTGTATTCGCAAAAGGCTTTTAGTACCTCTGCATTGGTGCGGGGAGAAAGGCAGGCGTAGGCTGTTTTGTTTACCCTATCCAGCACCATGCTTCCGGTACCTTCCAAGAATTGGTCTTTGGCTTCAAAACGGCTGAGGTCTACAACATGATTGGCCTTAAAGTTCTCTTCCAGTTGGCGGATGATATCTTCCCTCCTTTCCAACCTGCGGTTTTCTGCCTGCATTGGGTACAGGAAAATATCCCCGTTATCATGAAATGACACCCAGTTGTTAGGGAAGATAGAATCCGGTGTGTGCGGCTCATTGGTATCATTTACTACGGTAACATTCACGCCGTTATCGCGCAGCACATCCACAAAACCGTCAAACTCCTGCTGCGCTTTTTGCTGCACGGCCTGCTGGTCGGCATCCTGTTTCTGAAAGGCGTTGCTCCCGGCCGTTTGCGCGTTAAAGCCAAACGCCACCGGGCGTATCATTAATAGGTTATTGGTGCTTTGTTGGGTCATTGTCTGAACTCGGATTAAACGAATTATGTTAATTAACAGAATGCATTATGGGGTCGATTTTAGAATTCTAAAAAATTCATTAATTATATAAATTCAAGTTCAGACTCTGTCCCGTTTAAGCGGCATACTCATACAGTGGAAACCGCCGCGGGCGCGCGAAAGTTCGGCGCTTGGCATCAATATGAGGGTGTCTTTTATTTGTTGTGCATCAATTTCACCGGCTTCCATTTTGGGCAACAGATCGGTAACGTGAATCACATCAAAGCCGCTTTGCTTAAAGGCCTCTACGGTTTTATCGTTACGGTCATAGCCCACCACCACCCCATCTTTCAGGGCCAGCAGGTTACAGCTATCTGTCCATTGCTCGCGGGCATCAAACGGAAACTCGTCGTTACCGGAATAAATAAATTGAGTAGGCTCGGTACACTCCAGGTCCTTCTGGCTAATGTTATCCAGCAGGTCTTCCAGCGTGTTAAACGTTTTGGGCTTTTTACCTTTTCTGAACTGTACTATCTCGGGCTTGTCCTTGTTTTTTTTATCTGCAAACCAGGCGATGGGTTCACTTTGCGACTGCTCACTTTCGGTAATGGTTAAGGATCGCAGCAACACCCACACGTTACGTTTCACTTGCGTAAACACCGTATCTATGTGCATGTAATCGCGCTTATGGGGAATTTTCACAATGGTGATCTTGCTCACCACATCGGCCTCGAACAGCAGTTTGATAGCCTCGTTAGCTCCGCTGATGGATGTCCGCTCGCTGCAACCTATTATTAAATGCTGCGGACTAACCATCATCACATCACCGCCCTCTATGGTGGTTTTTTCCTCGTTAGCCTCTCCCGGCCGCAAAAAGTGCTGCTTGTTTTCCGGTATCTCTATAATTTTATCCCGGTACGCAGCAAACAAAGGATGGTTGAAAAAGATATAGCGCATCAGCAAGGTCTCGCGCGAACGGGCCTTTTTGGCCGGTTTATTCAACAGGATGTGATTATTAATAGCAATCCCAAGATCGCGGGAAAAGATCAGGTTAGGGATCGGCGCGAAGATCATGGTATCATCCGTTAACGAGCCGGAGATGAAGATCTTGGCCAGCTCTACCGGGTCGGTATCTATCAGTTGGAGTTGCAATTTGTAATTACAGCTTTCAATAGCGCATACGGCAGCTACCAGTTTTTTTCGTATATCGGTTTGCTGCAAAATATCGCTCAACAGCGTTTGTATTTCAATAACCCTGGTAGAGTTATGGAAGGCGGCATTATCCGGCTTAAAAAAATCGCGATTAGCGGTATCGCTGTCTATATTCGCAAGTTTGCCTTTTATCTTAGCCGGATCAAGAAAGTACATCAGTAGCTTAATGTAGTAATCGTATTCCTTGCGTCGCATGGTATCCAGGTGCACAATGTCTTCAAAAAGCCAATCTTGCGCCTTGGAGGGCACAACTTTGCCCAAACCGCTATCGGGGCTATGCACCAAAAGCGAACGCAAGGTGCCAATTTCAGATGTTACATCTATCTTAAAATCCTGATCATTAAGTGTCATAAATGGTTATAAAGAAGAAACAAAGCTATTGTTTTTTGGCGTGGGTTCATAGCTGATTATTCACTGACCATGTATGCTCTTTATAGCATTAGAAGTTGCACAATCATAAAGTGTCCCACTATTTATGACACTACGCGGGACACTTATGCAAATATCTAACTATCAGATATTTATAATTTATTAAAATCCATCTTTTATTAAAGTTATACTTCTTAATATATAGTTTAAATAACTACAAATCAATGCAATATATGTATTTAGCAGGGTGTCCCGTTTTTAGAAAAACGGGACGGAATGGGACACCCTATTTTGTGACCCGTCCTGAAAAAAGTTTACACTTTCGGTTATTGATCCCGCGTTGGGTTTACACTGTTACAAGTAAACAAAAGTTGCTTACATCCATCACAAAGGCCACAAAGAAAAATGGTACTCTTGCTTCTCCGCTTTGAGAATGAATACGTCAACCAAATTCCATCAACTATCAACCATAAACCATTAACTATTATTATTTTTGCGCGATGGATTTTATTATAGAGGCTGTTGTTAAGGCCGTTAAAGATTTATACCAAACCGATATTGCCGCCAAAGATGTAAACCTGCAGGAAACCCGTAAGGAGTTTGAGGGGCAGGTTACGCTGGTTACCTTCCCATATACAAAAGTATCGCGCAAAGGGCCCGAGCAAACCGGCGCTGAAATTGGCGAATACCTGCAAAACACACTACCCCAAATAGCCGCTTTTAACGTAGTTAAAGGCTTTTTAAATATTGTTATTGCTGATAGCTACTGGCTGAATGCGCTGCACACGGATATACTTACCGATAGCTTCGCGACTGCAAAACCAAACGGTAAAAAGGTGATGGTAGAATATTCATCGCCAAACACCAATAAACCTTTACACCTTGGGCACATCCGTAACAACCTGTTAGGTTTTTCGCTGTCGGAGATCCTGAGCGCGGCCGGGTACGAAGTTATTAAAGCCAATTTGGTTAACGACCGCGGCATCCATATTTGTAAAAGCATGGTGGCCTGGCGCGAGTTTGGCCAGGGCGAAACACCGCAAAGCAGCGGCTTAAAAGGCGACCACCTTGCCGGGAAATATTACGTTTGGTTTGATAAGGCTTACAAACAACAGATACAGGAACTGGTTGAGGAAGGCCAAACCGAAGATGAAGCCAAAAAGAATGCCCCTTTGATAAAAGAAGCCCAACAAATGCTGCAGCAATGGGAAGCCGGCGACGAAGCGGTGATCAACCTCTGGAACACCATGAATGGCTGGGTTTACGAAGGCTTTGATGTTACTTATAAAAACTTAGGCGTAAGCTTTGATAAATATTATTACGAAAGCGATACCTATTTATTAGGTAAGGATATTGTAGAAGAAGGCCTTGCCAAAGGCGTATTCTTTAAAAAAGAAGATGGCTCGGTTTGGATAGACCTTACTGAAGACGGCCTCGACCAAAAACTTGTTTTACGTGGCGATGGTACCTCTGTTTACATCACCCAGGATCTGGGTACCGCTCAGTTAAAGTATGATGATTTTAAGATGGATGAATCCATCTACGTGGTAGGTAACGAGCAGGATTATCACTTTAAGGTGTTGTTCCTAATCCTGCAAAAACTCGGCAAGAGCTGGGCGCAGGGTTTGTACCACTTATCTTACGGAATGGTGGACCTTCCGTCGGGTAAAATGAAATCTCGTGAGGGAACTGTGGTTGACGCAGACGACCTGATGGCCGATATGTTTGGTACCGCCAAAGAAACTACCGAAGCTATGGGCAAGGTGGCCGACTTTAGCGAAGCAGATAAAAATAAGCTCTACCGAACTATTGGTATGGGTGCGCTAAAATATTTCCTGCTAAAGGTTGATCCTAAGAAACGCCTGTTGTTCGACCCGAAAGAGTCTATTGATTTCCAGGGACACACCGGGCCATTCATTCAGTACACCCACGCTCGTATCAAATCGGTGTTAAGCAGAGCAGGTTATGTTGCAGAAAGCAGCACACATGATGTTACCGGACTGGATAGCGTAGAACGCGACCTGATAGTAACGCTTACCAAATTCCCGCAAACCATTCAAGAGGCGGCTGCAAACCATAGTCCGGCGCTGGTAGCCAACTATGTGTATGAGCTGGCTAAAAACTATAACAAGTTTTATCACGAAAAGCCTATTATGCAAGCTGAGAACGAGAACTTAAAACAGTTCCGTTTACAGGTATCTGCCGCGTCAGCAAAAGTCATCAACAAAGCTATGAGCCTGCTGGGTATTGATGTACCGGAACGTATGTAGTTGCAGAGAAGCAAGACAACAAGATATAAGAATCAAGACAGAAAGCCCTTAGCAAAATGCAAGGGCTTTTCTTTTAAGTCTTGTATCCTTACTCTAATTTTCCTGGCTCTCTTAAAACTTATCTCCAGTGCCCTCTTCTCCAAACATAACCACGCTGACCACGTATCCAGTTACCTTGTACATATACGCGGTTAGCACGTGGGCGCACGTAATAGCCATTGCGATAAACATAACGGCGGCCGCTGTACACCCATTCACCGGGCACCCAATAAGCATTAGCATAGGGTGCTACAGGCCTTACATAAACCGGCTCTACCGGCTGCTCGGCAACATAGCCCTCCGTAGCGCATGATGAAAGAAATAACGAGCCTGCTATGGCACCTATCATTCCTATTTTTGATAATGTTTTCATCTGTAGTATGTTTTAATAATAAACTGTACGACGGTTGGGAAATAGAAAGGTTTATTGGAAAAAATGAAAACCTTGCAATCATTCCCTCCCCCGGGAGGGGTGTGCGGGGTTGTGTGCAGGCAGGGAGGGGTTTCTTAGATACGCTTCAACAACCCCTCCCTGCCCTCCCAAGGGAGGGAATTGGAACGCATATGGTTGTATATCTCACTTCTTAAGCTCTGCGTTACCTTGCATTCGTCGCAGGTTTTCTTTCAGAAGACCAGCTAAAACAAAACCATTCCCTCCCTTGGGAGGGGCGCGTAAGGCTGTGCGTTGGCAGGGAGGGGTTTCTTCGATACGCTTCAATAACCCCTCCCTGCCCTCCCAAGGGAGGGATTTTTAATAAATTACCAGCACTAACTTAACCCTACCGTCCTAACTGCGGCCTTGCAATAAGCGGCAGCACTACAATTGCTAAAGCAGAAACGTTAAAAGCTTATTGGACAGCCGCGTGTTTTTTCTTTGGTTCGTTTCTTTTTTGCGACAAAAAAGAAATGAACATCCACTGCCGATTCATATATCACTGCCATACCTAACGAAGAACTAATCAACCCCCAGAGATTGCCTTGGTGCAAGGGAGGTGTTCTTCAGTATATCGCAGAACCCCTCCCTGCCCTCCCAGGGGAGGGAATTAAAATTTATTCCGTCATCCAAAATCAAATCACACTTTTTTTAAATTAATTCTACTAATTCCCTATACTTTATATATATTTGAAACAGAAAAATGAAACAAACAGGATTTACATATTATAACAACTTGATTAACTGCTGTATGTGGGCGGATACATCGTGGTTGTAAGTGTGTAAATAAAGAATACCCGCCTCTTCAGCCAAAGCAGAAGGGGCTTTTTTTTGAGATAACTAAATTACGTACCGAATATGCAGAGCTTCAGAACAGAACTGGAGAACCCGATAGTGGAGCAGGACATCATCGACCTGGAAAGGAAGATCCGAGCTTTTCGAGAGGGTAAGATACACGACGAAAAGTTCAGGAGCCTTCGCCTTGCGCGTGGCGTTTACGGCCAAAGGCAGCCGGGCGTGCAAATGGTGCGTATTAAATTACCATTTGGCAAGGTTACTTTTAAGCAGCTTTTAAAAATTGCGGATATAGCCGACGAATATGGCAGCGGCAACCTGCACTTAACCACCCGTCAGGATATCCAGATCCATTACGTTAGCCTTGACCGTACCCCACAGCTTTGGGCCGAGTTAGAGCAGGACGATATTACGCTTCGCGAAGCATGTGGCAATACAGTTAGGAATGTAACCTCTTCCCCTACTTCGGGTATCGACCCGCTGGAGCCTTTCGATGTTTCGCCATACGCGCAGGCTACTTTCGAGTACTTTTTGCGGAACCCCATCTGCCAGGAAATGGGCCGCAAGTTCAAGATAGCGTTCTCATCAAGCGATGCGGATACCGCTTTTTCTTACATACACGATATTGGCGCGATACCAAAAGTAAATGAGGCCGGCGAACGCGGATTCAAGATCCTGTTAGGCGGCGGACTTGGCGCGCAGCCATTATTGGCAAGTCCGGTGGAGGATTTCCTGCCGGAAGACCAACTGATAACTTACATAGAGGCCATCATCCGCATCTTCGACCGCCATGGCGAACGCAATAACCGTAACAAGGCACGTTTAAAATACCTTATCCAAAAGATAGGGCTTGAGGAAGTTTTGCGCCTCGCTAAAGAAGAGCGCACCGCGCTAAAGGTAAAAAGCTGGCCAATAAACCGCGATACCGTGCCGAAACCTGCACTTCCAGAAGAAATCGAATATACGGAAGTTGAAATAGAAAACCCATTCCGCTACGAGCAGTGGTTAAACACCAACGTGTTTGAGCAAAAGCAAACAGGCTTTTACGGCGTGTATATAAAAGTGCCTGTCGGGGATATTCCGACGGCA
The DNA here is from genome assembly GCF_042676625.1 of Mucilaginibacter lutimaris. Classification (NCBI taxonomy): domain Bacteria; kingdom Pseudomonadati; phylum Bacteroidota; class Sphingobacteriia; order Sphingobacteriales; family Sphingobacteriaceae; genus Mucilaginibacter; species Mucilaginibacter lutimaris. The sequence continues at coordinate 1,543,563 of NZ_JBHTIA010000003.1, read as the reverse complement.
ACCGCGCGTAAGCTGGTAGATGCCATAAAACCATACGTTGGCGACGAGATCCGCATCACACAAAACCAGGGTTTATTGTTAAAATTTGTGCGTAGAGAAGCGTTACCGGCACTTTATGCCGGCTTGCATGCTTTGGATCTTGCCGCCCCGGGTTTTGACAGTCTTGCGGATGTAACTACCTGCCCCGGCACCGATACCTGTAACCTCGGCATTAGCAACAGCATGACGATGGCCAAGGTGCTTGAAGACCTGATCTACAACGAATATGAGGAGTTTATCTTTAACCGGGAGATCAAGATCAAAATAAGCGGCTGTATGAACAGTTGCGGCCAGCATGGTTTGGCACATATTGGCTTTCACGGCAGCTCGTTAAAAGCGGGTACAAAGGTGTTACCATCGGTACAGGTGATGCTGGGTGGTGGTACGGTAGGCAACGGCGAAGGCCGTGCCGCCGAGCGTGTCATCAAAGTACCTTCTAAACGGGCCACGGACGTTTTAAGGGCGGTTTTGGACGATTATAAGTCTAATTCTCCCGAAGGAGAAACCTTCCATGCCTATTACGACAGGCAGGGTAAAGATTATTTCTACCGCCTGCTAAAACCACTTGCCGACCTGACCACTCTTACCGACGATGAATTTGTAGACTGGGGCCACCAGGAAACTTACGTTTCCGCAATTGGTGTGGGCGAATGTGCCGGTGTGATCATCGACCTGGTAGCTACCCTGCTTTACGAAAGTGAAGAAAAACTGGGCTGGGCAAACGGTGCTTATAACAAAGGTTTATGGGCCGATGCTATATACCATTCATACAATACCATGGTGAGCGCGGCGAAAGCCCTGTTGCTTGATAAAGGCGTTAACAGCAGTACCCAGACCGGTGTGATAAAAGAATTTGACAATAACTACGTGGCCACCGGCGATTTCGCCCTTGAAGGTACTTTTAACGACCTGGTGCTGCAAATAAACAAAAACGAACCATCTGAAGAATTTGCCACCGCCTACAAACAACAGGCAACAGACTTTTTAGAAGCGGTTAAAACAAAAAGAGAGGCAGTACTGCAATCATGATACAAAACAATACAAATATAAGAGAGCCACGCATTACCCTTGTTGGCGCAGGCCCGGGCGATGCAGAGCTGATAACGCTTAAAGGCATCAAAGCCCTGCAAACTGCCGATGTGGTTTTGTATGACGCTCTGGTAAACGATGAAATTTTAGATTTTGCACCTGCCGATGCCGTTAAGGTTTATGTAGGTAAACGCTCAGGAGATCATTCCTTCTCGCAGGATAACATTAACCGTTTGATGGTTGATTACGCCTTAAATTACGGCCATGTGGTTCGCCTAAAAGGTGGCGACCCGTTTGTATTTGGCAGAGGCCATGAGGAACTGGAGTTTGCTGCCGAGCATCAAATCCCTACGCAGGTTGTACCGGGTATTTCAAGCTCGATAGGTGTGCCAGGCTTGCAGGGCATCCCTGTAACGCACCGTGGCGTTAGCGAAAGTTTTTGGGTGATTACCGGCACCACCAGCGATGGCAAAATATCTGCCGACCTGTATGATGCCGCTAAAACCAACGCCACCATTGTGGTGCTTATGGGCATCCACAAACTGGCAAAAATAGCGGAGATCTTCAAAAATGAAGGTAAAGGCCAGTTACCTGTTGCCGTGATACAAAGCGGAACCACCGTTAACGAAAAAGTTGTTGTTGGCGTGGCCGATACCATTGTGGCACTGGCAGCAGAACAAAGCATTACTTCACCCGCACTGATAGTACTGGGCGAAGTAGTTGCATTGCACCCTACATTTAAATTGGTAAAAGAAGTTTATGAGGTTGTTGCCAAAGGATAATAGTTTAACAGAAGTTCGACCTCAGGAGACACAGGGCAACCAATTGTTCCCGGTGTTTCTAAAGCTGAACAACCTGCATACCGTACTGGTTGGCGGGGGCAATGTTGGTTTAGAAAAACTGACCGCCCTGCTCACCAACAGTCCGGCTGCTGCTGTTACTATTATATCCAAGGAGTTTTTGCCGCAGGTGCATGCCCTTGTAGCGCAATTTCCATTGGTAAAAATAGTCCAAAAGTCTTTTGAAGAAACCGACCTCGACAATGCCGACATCGTAATAGCCGCTACTAACGACAGCGATCTGAACAAATATGTTCGCCAATCGGCACATGACCGTAAGCTGCTAATTAACGTGGCGGATAAACCTGAACTTTGCGATTTTTACCTGGGCTCCATTGTGCAAAAAGGAGACCTTAAAATAGCTATATCCACCAACGGTAAATCGCCAACTATAGCCAAACGACTGAAAGAGGTTTTAAGCCAATCCATCCCCGGTGAACTGGATATTACCCTGCAACAAATGGCCGAGGTGCGTAATACCCTATCCGGCGATTTTACGCACAAAGTAAAAGAGCTTAACCGCGTTACCGAAATATTGCTCGGCCCTAAAAAAGCGCCAAGCAACAACAACATCAAATTATTAGTTTGGGGAACTTTTGTGGCTTTCCTGGCTATAACCATTACCGCCCTATGGCTCAAAGACCCTGCATTTAAAAACTATGTGGAAAATATCCCGCCGATGTTTTACTACTTCCTGGGTGCGGGTTTTGTGTTCGCGCTGATAGACGGGGCCATCGGTATGTCGTACGGAGTAACGTCGACTTCGTTTTCACTTTCTATGGGTATCCCCCCTGCCTCGGCAAGTATGGGTGTACATTTATCCGAAATAATGAGCAACGGCATTGCCGGCTGGATGCATTATCGCATGGGTAACGTAAACTGGAAATTGTTTAAGCTATTGCTGTTGCCCGGTATTATCGGAGCAGTAACAGGCGCTTACTTACTTTCGTCATTAGAGCATTACGCGCAGTACACCAAACCGGCTGTATCAGTATATACATTAATTTTAGGTGCGGTAATTTTCTCGAAAGCATTAAATCTGAAAAAGAAGCGCACCACAGGCAAAATAAAACGCATCTCATTATTAGGCCTTGGCGGGGGCTTTATAGATGCCGTTGGCGGTGGCGGCTGGGGATCGATCGTATTGTCAACCTTAATAGCAGGCGGTCGTCACCCACGTTTCTCATTGGGCACGGTGAAGCTATCTCGCTTTTTTATCGCGTTGATGGGTTCGTTAACATTTATTACCATGCTCAATAGCGGGCATTGGGATGCAGTGGCGGGTTTGGTTATCGGCAGTGCGCTGGCATCGCCGGTGGCGGCACGTATCTCTAATAAAATTTCGGCAAAAGCCATCATGATGGCGGTATCAGTAATTGTTATGCTCATCAGCATCCGCAGTATTATTAACTTTTTATTGAGGTGATATAATGGCAGATACTACCTACATAACGCAATTGGTACACGGTAAAAGCCCGGTTGAGGCCTTACAGGCACTGGCAGGATTGTTTCCGGGCGAGATCGTATTCTCTACCAGCTTTGGCTGGGAAGACCAGGTGATCTCGCACATGATATTCGTCAACAACATTCCCATTAAGGTTTTCACGCTGGAGACCGGCCGCCTGTTCCCCGAGACCTATTACGTGTGGAACCGCACCATGGAGATCTACGGCCAGCCCATATACGCCTACTATCCCGACAATAAAAAGCTGGAAGATATGGTGAATGCAAAAGGCCCCAGCAGTTTCTACGAGTCGGTGGCTAACCGTAAGGAGTGTTGTGGCATCCGCAAGATAGAGCCTTTGCACCGTGCGCTTGCGGGTAACCAATGTTGGATAACCGGCATCCGCGCCGAGCAATCGCCAAACCGGGAGGAAATGAGCGATGTGGAATGGGACGAGGGTAACCAACTCGTTAAGTTCCATCCCATCTTTAATTTTAGTTTAGAAGATGTAAAGGCTTACATCAAACAATATAATATACCTTATAATACTTTGCATGACAGGGGTTTCCCGAGCATTGGCTGCCAACCCTGTACGCGTGCGTTACAACCCGGTGAAGATTTTAGGGCAGGCCGTTGGTGGTGGGAAGATCAAAGCAAAAAAGAGTGTGGACTACATGCGGCCTCACCCCAACCCCTCTCCAAAGGAGAGGGACTATTAAAATAACAGTTAAACTGTAGTGATGGGTATTAAACCCATCGCTACTTGAACAGAATAATTAAGGAAATGAGTAAATACCGGTTAGATTACCTGGACGAGTTAGAGGCAGAGGCCATATATATTCTGCGGGAAGTTGCGGGGCAGTTTGAAAAGCCCGCGCTGCTTTTTAGTGGTGGTAAGGATTCTATTACCATGGTGCATCTGGCACTAAAAGCCTTTCGACCGGGCAAGTTCCCATTCCCGCTGGTGCATATTGATACCGGTCATAATTTTGAGGAAACCATCACCTACCGGGATGAGATGATAGCCCGCATAGGCGAAAAACTGATCGTAGGCCATGTTCAAGATAGTATTAACGAAGGCAAGGTGATTGAGCAGAAAGGCAAAAACGCCAGCCGAAACCCGCTGCAAACGGTCACCCTTTTAGATACCATTGCCAAACACGGCTTTGATGCCTGTATTGGTGGAGCCCGCCGCGACGAGGAAAAAGCGCGCGCCAAAGAGCGTATCTTTTCGGTACGTGACGAGTTTGGCCAGTGGGACCCCAAACGCCAGCGCCCCGAGCTTTGGGATATTTACAACGGCAAGATTCATAAAGGCGAGAATGTACGCGTGTTCCCAATAAGCAACTGGACGGAGCTTGACGTGTGGAATTACATCCGCCGCGAGAACATCCCGTTGCCTACCATTTACTTCGCTCACCAGCGCGACTGTATAACCCGCAACGGGCAACTAATGGCAGCATCGCCATTCCTGAATATGGATGCAGATGATGTTGTAGAACGCCGGAACGTACGCTTCCGCACCGTGGGCGACATGACCTGTACCGCGGCAGTAGAATCTTATGCTTTTGAGATTGACGACATAATAGATGAAATAGCTTCATCGAAAATTAGCGAACGCGGCGCCCGCATGGATGATAAAGTAAGCGAAGCCGCCATGGAAGACAGGAAAAAGGGAGGATATTTTTAACTCACCCCCTGCCCCCTCTCTACTTTGTAGAGAGGGGGAGGAAAAGTCAAGAAGCTACCCTCTTTCCGCGCAGCGAAGAGAGGGTGGTCGAGCGAAGCAATGACCGGGTGAGTAAACTACGACGTAAATAAAACAGGGCGTTTAATACCCCCCCTAACCCCTCTCAAGAGGGGAAATATATTAGAGAATGGATATACTAAAATTTATAACAGCAGGCAGTGTAGACGATGGCAAGAGTACCTTGATAGGCAGGTTGCTGTACGATAGCGAAGCCATCCTGGCCGATCAGCTGGAGGCCCTGCATGCTTCGAATCGTAAAAATGACGATGGCACCATTGACCTGGCCATATTAACCGACGGGCTTAAAGCCGAGCGTGAACAGGGCATCACCATTGATGTGGCCTACAAATATTTTGAGACGGATAAACGCAAGTTCATTATTGCGGATGCCCCGGGCCATATCCAGTACACCCGTAACATGGTTACCGGTGCAAGTAACGCGGCTTTAGCCATTATTTTAATAGATGCCCGTAAAGGTGTTATTGAACAAACAACACGTCATTCCTTCCTGGTTTCGCTGCTGCAGATCCCGCAGGTTGTGGTAGCCATAAACAAGATGGACATGGTTGACTATAGCGAAGATGTGTTTAAAAAGATCGTGTCTGATTATAAGAAACTGGCCGCAAAGGTTAACCTTAATAATGTTACCTATATCCCGGTGAGCGCGTTAAAAGGTGATAACATCGTTTATCCCTCATCAAAAATGACCTGGTATTTAGGTGATAGCCTGCTACAGCATTTAGAGAACGTGGAGCTAATCATCGACGATTCATCGGCACATGCCCGTTTGCCTGTGCAATGGGTAGTGCGCCCGCAAACCGACGAACTGCACGATTATCGCGGTTATGCCGGCAGGGTTTCGAGCGGGTCTTTTAAAGTGAACGATAAAGTAACCGTTCTGCCGTCGGGCTTTAGTTCTACCATTTCTAACATAGAGTTATATAATAAAAATTTGGATGAAGCCTTAGCAGGCACATCTGTTACGGTGCACCTTGCCGATGAGATCGACATTAGCCGTGGCGATATTATTGTGAACAGCGCCGGGCAGCCGCAGCTAAGCAACGTTATTGAAGCCGACCTGTGCTGGATGGACACCCGTCCGCTGGATACCGGCATGACCTACCTGGTGCAGCACAATACCAAAACCATTCGCTGCAAAATACAGGAGATCATTTACAAGGTGAACATTAACACCCTCGAAAAAGAACACGACGAAGAGTTCAAACTGAATGATATTGGCCGGATTGTGATCAAAACAGCCGACCCCCTGGCCTTCGACCCATACCAGGTAAACAAGGCCAATGGCGGTGCTATTATAATAGACAGCCGCACCAATGTGACCGTAGGCGCGCTGATGCTGTGCCAATCGGTAGAGTAACCCCGAATAATTTATAATTATTTATATACTGTTAAGTGAAGCGTTACCCTGTGCGAGGTGCAACTCGTGCAGGGTTCTTTGGTTTTAATCAATCCCACATCGCCATACGGACTTTATTCGGGGATAGCGAAGTCATGCACGTTATAACAAGTCGGCTCAGGCTTTCTTAACAAACACCGATTTAAGCGCCATAGCACCGAAACCGTCTATTTTACAATCGATGTTGTGATCACTATTCACCAAACGGATATTTTTGACCTTTGTGCCGGCTTTGATGGTTTGCGAAGTACCTTTTACAGGCAGATTTTTGATGGTTACTACCGTATCGCCGTCCTGCAGGATATTGCCGTTACTATCTTTAACTACTAAAATGTCTTCCGCTCCCTGCTCTTCCGCGGCGGGCCATTCGTGTCCGCATTCCGGGCAAACCAGCATGCTTTCAAGTTCATAAGTATAGGGGGATTTGCAAACCGGGCAAGGGGCTAATTCGCTCATGTATTTAAATTATTAAGGCCGCAAAGTTAATAATTCTTGCTATAACGCGATTAGGTATCCGAATGTGTTTTATAGGCCGACACCATTATCCATGATTATTACACAGCTATACGGATTTCACAATGCATACTAACCGTTTCTAAAAATCCTTGGTTAATGTAGCTTAGTTTTATTTAGTGTAATACGTAATAAATATGGGTCTGTAACAGATTTGGTGTTATAAAACTTAAGGTAGGTTTCTGTGCTGTCTAAAACGGCATATTTAAACTTATCAGCAGCGCCGCAAGAAGAAAGATAGTTTAATTTAATAGTATCATTACTTATAGTGTAAGTCCCAAGGTCTTCCTCAACACCAAGAACATATACTTCGCATCTTAAACCGTCCACTTTGTTTCAAAAAAAGTGATGTGGTGCAGTTTGCAGCGCCTTCCCTGCCTGCAACTAAAATGTTTTCGCTTTCTAATGCCTCATAATTTATAAGGCCATAAGGCCAAATCAGCACAAGAGTTAAAAGCGACAAAACTATCGCTATCTTATATAGACGTAGTTTGTTGCTAAACTTCTCCTTAACAGCAAAACATAACTGCCTAAACACTGCAAAAGCAAGTGTTAAAAACACCACAACAATTGCCAGAAGCACAAACACCACAAAAAAGCCAAACATTCCCTCCCAGTAATAGGAAGTATTAATAACAAGAAATAATATAATTGCGGATAAGACAAGCCTGTTTTTTAGCATACAAGTATTTAGGAATTGCTAACTTACATTCTTTCGCATAAAAAAAGCGGGCAGCTCGCCCGCCCGCTTTTTTGAAAAACTAAATTATACCTAAAAAACAAATAGGATCTTTGTGATAGTTGATAGCATATAGTTCATGGTTAATAGCCAGAGTTGCTTTACTATGAACTATTAACCATTAACTATTTGCTACTGCTCAACAACCCATCCAGCGTAACCGATGCGTAGTAAATGCCGCCGATTGTGGGCCCACCCGCGTATTGGATATAGCGTTTGTTGAATGTGTCTGTAGCGCCAATTTTAAACGTTGCATAGTAGGCCGGTATACGTAAGGTAACCTGCGCGTCAACGGTGTGTATGGCAGGGACTGTCCCGGTAACCAGCGGGCTTTCCCACAGGTATGCCTGCTGCCATTTATACACCACGTTGAAACCTAAATTTTTAACCACCTCACGGTTCCCAAAAGAGAAATTACCGCTCCACTCGGGCGTGTTAAAGCCTGTCACGAAAATATCTGAGGTTTGCTGCGCCTTCAATTTGTTAAAGCTTACGTTGCCGGATACCGTGTACCTACGATAAAAGTTATAACTCAACCCGGCAGACGAACCATAGTTATTGTAAACATTTTTAGCGTTGGTGTAAACCCGGTATCGGCTTTGCCCCTGGCTGGCTGCGTTGTTGGCTGTTGCTGTCGTAGGGTCGCGGTTAATATCAAGCATAGCTAAAACAGCCGCGTCTGTTCCAACCGTTGTTCCATTCGGCACAAATACCTGCACCTGGCCCAGGAAGCCGTTGTAACGGTTGGCGTAGGCATCTATATCCAGGAAAACTTTATTATCAAAGAAAATACCTTTATACCCTACCTCAAATGAAGTGATCTGTTCCGGGCGTGCTTTTGGCAGGTCGGCCACCTTTAGCAAGTCGCGGTTTGCTAAGGCGGTGGCATCATCGCCGGTGGTTGATTGTGCTTTTACGGCAGCGTTAAACGCCGTTACCGATTGTTGGGTATAGCTGTTATTCAAATAACCCAAGCCCTCATTAATGAATTCTAAACTACCCACACGCTTAACACGGCCATTATTTACGTAAGATAAAGCTTCAAATAATGACGGGAAGCGGTACCCGTTCTGGAACGTGAACCTGAAATTATGATTGTTTGTTGGCGAATATACCGCAGCCAAACGTGGTGTAAACTTTGGAGAGAAATAAGGGTTGCGATCCCAACGGACAGACCCGAATAATTTCAACTTCTCATCAAAAAACGTTTTGGTTACCTGTGTAAAGGCCCCGTATTTTTTATAGGTAACGTTATCGCCAAAGCTGCCATCGGCAAGCGGTGTATTACGGTCGGCAATGGGGCGGGTAAAATCAACAAAGTTATTACCATCAGGTGTTATAGCGTAAACACGTACATCGGCACCAACTAACAGGTCAATAAATTTTACGTGTTTGGTAAGGTCCCATTGCGCCTCGGCATTGTACATCTTGCTTTTCTGCACCAGGGCAGCACCGCCTGTTACCGGCGCATTAGGTATCAGGCTCGATCTGATATCCCAGTTATTGATACCGATGATCGTTTGCCTCAGATCGTTAAATGCCTGCGTGCCGGGCTCTACCCTGCCGGCATCTGCAGCGGCACGGGCGGCATCATTAGCGGCAGCAAGGTTAGCCGATGTTAACGCGCCGCCGTGGGTGTTGGCGTAAGCGGTTAAAGCATTTTTGTAAGCCGTACCCCATGCCGAGTTACTGGCATGGTTCAGGTCAAGGTTATCGGCCAGTGGTTTTACGTTGAACGATTTACCGGTATTCTCGATAGACTCGTAAGCACGTATCAAAAAGTCGGTCCCTTTTAATTCCACCTTGTGGTTTTGTACAGATGCACCATTCAGTGATATTTTGTTACCACGCTGAAAAACACCATCCATATTGCCATAGCGGTAAGTGTAAGATAGTTGTGTAGTAGGTGTTATTTTGTATGCCAGCGTACCATCAAGTTTAAGGTTGGTTACTTTAGGGTCAACCAGGTCAACCTCATTGTAGCCGGTACGGGCAACAGTTAAATTAGGCCTTGCCACGCCATCAACCACAATTCCTTTTATAGATACGGTGTTGCTGCCTGCCAGCGCGTCATCGCCATATTTGTTCCAGCCATCGTAAGCAGCGTTGCTTGTACCGGTAAGTTCCGGGTATGCCGGGTTTGCGGTTTTCAAATTGCCGGGGTTTTGATCCAAACGGGTGTTCGATTGCCAATCCTTACCGGTGAGATAGCTGGCGTTAACCTTAAACGCGAACTTGTCGTTCCAGGCTTTCGCGTAGCGGATAGCCGTTTCATTGATAGCGCTTGGGCTAATACCTATTCCATCCACATGGTTGATGCCTGTACGATGATAAAAGCTAAGGCCCTGCGTTTTAAACGGATCTTTAGTGAACAAATTAGACAAGCCGTTTATGGCATTTGTACCATACAAAGCCGCGGCGGCGCCCGGGGTTAGCTCTATACTGGCAATATCCAGTTCTGTTGGGCCAATGGCATTACCAAGGGGCACACCAAGCGTGGCCGACTGCATGTCCACCCCGTCTGCCAGTTGCATAAACCTAAAGTTATTGGGGCTATTAAAGCCTCGGGTATTGGGTACTTTGAGGGTAATACTTGTAGTGGTCATCTGCACACCTTTAACATTTTCCAGCGCGTCGTAAAAGCTTGGGCCCGGCGATTGCTTAAGCGCGGTAATGCTCAATTTTTCTATTGCTACCGGCGATCTCAACAACTTTTCTTCCCTCCGCGATGCGGTAACCACCACTTCATTTATCAGCAGGGCCTGGGTTGATAGCTGCACATTTATAGAGCTGTTAGCATTGCGGATCACAAACTCCTGCGTTTGGAAACCTACACCTGTAAAAACCAGTGTGAATGGTAATTTGGCGTTGGTTTGTAGTGTAAATTTACCTGTTGTATCTGTAGCAGTGCGATTCTCGGTGCCTTTGATGGTCACGGTTATACCTATCAGAGGCTGGCCATGGTCATCATTCACTTTACCACTAAGGGCATAATTACCATTTAGTTGAGCCGACGCAAACGCCGGCAAAAGAGTTAAAAAGAGCGTAATAAGTTTTAAGAAATTTGTAAAAGATTTCATCGAATTCAGGTTGAAAAAAATTGAAATAAGTTATTGTTTGTTAAAATCCTCGGATGGGATTAACAACAACAGCATGCAGTTAGGCGCTGCATTTGGGTCATTGAACTTGAAGTAAAGGCAATAAAATAATACATTGTCTATAGAATAAGTAGACAAAAGTATAAATTCTTTGTCACCCACCAAATAAAATCGTATTATTTTATAAATAATATTTAGATAACCTGCTAAAAAGCCGCCGTTTACACAGGAAATACGTATTATTGTCGACTAAACTGCTATACTTTAAATGTCGTTCAACTACCGCCGCATCATCATTAAAATAGGTTCTAACGTTATAACCCGTGCAGATGGCCTGCCCGATGTAGAGCGCATTTCGCATTTGGTAGACCAAATAGCAGCCATTAAAAAACAAGGTATCGAAGTGATACTGGTATCATCGGGCGCGGTAGCATCCGGCAGGAGTTTGATCTCCGTTTCCGAAAAGTCCGATGCGGTGTCCATCCGTCAGTTACTGGCATCCATCGGCCAGGTAAAGTTGATCAACATTTACTCCAGTCTGTTCGAAAAGTTTAACATCTTGTGTTCGCAGGTATTGGTAACCAAAGAGGATTTTCGCGACAGGCTGCATTATCTCAACATGCGTAACTGTTTAGAGATACTGCTGCAACACCAGGTTATCCCGGTCATTAACGAGAATGATGTGGTATCGGTAACTGAATTGATGTTTACAGATAATGATGAACTGGCAGGATTAATAGCCGCCATGTTGAACGCTGAGGCGCTGATAGTATTGAGCAATGTAGATGGCATTTACACCGGCGACCCCAAATTAGAAACTTCAAAAATAATACAGGAAGTAAATGACGAAGGTTTGGATTTTGCATCATTCGTAAGTTCGGGTAAATCGCAGTTTGGGCGTGGTGGCATGATCACCAAATCAACCATAGCGCAAAAAACAGCTAAACTGGGCATAGCGGTACACATCGCCAATGGCACAAAACATAACGTCCTTACAGATGTATTGGCTAATAAGATTACCCATACCTGCTTTAACCCTACCAAAAAGGCATCGGGCAAAAAGAAATGGATAGCCCACTCAGAGACCGCCGCTACAGGCGTGGTGCAAGTGAACGATGGCGCCAAAGCAGTACTTACCTCTAATAAAGCATCCAGTTTGCTGCCGGTAGGTATTGTTGATATAATATCCGATTTTAAAAAGGGCGAGATCATTAAAATTGTAGACGGGCATAACAAAACAATCGGCCTTGGCCTGGCCGAATACAGTTCGGAAAAAGCCCGCGAACTAACCGGACAAAAAAACCAGAAAGCGCTGGTACATTACGATTACCTTTATTTGCAGGGATAACATGAGCTATAAACACTACTTTGAGAACGCACTGATTGCCGGCAGAAATGCCGCGCTATCCCCTGCTGTTATAAATAAGGTTTTATTGGATGTGGCTAAAGCGGCTGTTGAGCAAACCGATTACTTACTGCAGGAAAATCAAAAAGACCTGGCCCGCATGGACAGTGCCGACCCAAAATATGACCGCCTCGCGCTTACTGCCGACAGAATAAAAGCCATAGCGGGCGATATTGAAAATGTGGCAGGGCTGGATAGTCCGCTGGGGAAGGTGTTATCAGATAAAGTACTGCCAAATGGTTTGCAGGTAAAAAAAGTGCGTGTGCCGTTGGGCGTAGTGGGTGTGATTTATGAGGCAAGGCCAAATGTTACGTTTGATGTTTTTGCCCTGTGTTTTAAAACCGGCAACATCAGCATATTAAAAGGTGGCGGCGATGCCGATAACTCCAATAGAGCTATCATTAAAATCATTCACTGTGTATTAACGGCACATGGTATCGATACGAACTTTGCAACCCTGCTGCCTGTGGAACGCGAAGCTACCGAAGCGCTGCTTAACGCGGTTGGCTATGTAGATGTACTGATACCCCGGGGAAGTCAGTTGCTCATTAATTATGTGCGCAACAGCAGCAAAGTTCCCGTTATTGAGACGGGTGCCGGTATTGTGCATACTTATTTTGATGAAACCGGCGACCTCGAGAAAGCCATCTCCATAATAGACAATGCCAAAACCCGCCGTGTAAGCGTTTGTAATGCGTTGGATTGCCTCATCATCAACAGCAAACGCCTTGGCGACCTGGTACACATTACCGAACCACTTGCCGCCAAACAAGTACAACTTTATGCCGATAAAAAAGCTTTTGAGGTGCTGAATGGTCACTACCCTGCCGAATTTTTGCAAGAAGCCCAACCCGAACATTTTGGCACCGAGTTTCTATCCATGAAAATGTCTGTAAAAACGGTTGATACCTTAGAGCAGGCTTTGCAGCACATCGCCATCAACAGCTCCAAACATAGCGAGGCCATTATATCTGAGGATGAACTGAATATCGAAACGTTCCTGAACCGTGTTGACGCGGCAGCGGTGTACGTAAACACCTCAACCGCCTTTACAGACGGCGCGCAGTTTGGCCTCGGCGCGGAAATTGGTATCAGCACCCAAAAGCTTCACGCCCGCGGCCCAATGGGGCTGGAAGAGTTAACCAGTTATAAATGGATAGTTAAAGGGAATGGGCAGGTAAGGAAAGGGTAAAAATTCTTTTAGCCAATGGGTCACTTTTGATAGCAAAAAGTAATTAAGTACATAAACCTTACTCAATTGAAAAAATTCCTCAAGATCACTTTAAGTGTAGTTTTAGGGTTAATAGCCTTTATCGCGTTGTACCTAATGGCAGCCTTTGGGCTTTCTAAAATAGCTGTTGAAGCAGAGCCTGCACCCGCGCAAACCATCGAAATTTATATCCTTACCAACGGAGTGCATACTGATGTTGTTGTCCCTATTAAAAACGACCAGATAGACTGGAGTAAAGAAGTAAAGTTTGAAAACACGGTTAGCAAAGACACTACCGCTAAACTAATCGCCTTTGGGTGGGGTGATAAGGGCTTTTATCTCAATACCCCTACCTGGGCCGATCTTAAATTCAGCACAGCGTTTAAGGCGGCATTCGCGTTAAGCACATCGGCTATACATGCTACTTATCATAAACAGTTGGTAGAAAGTTCTTCCTGCAAAAAGATAGCCATTAGCGAAGAGCAATACGCCCGTTTAATTACATACATCCAAAACAGTTTTCAAAAAGATGCCAACGGCCATGTTATCAATATAAAAACCAATGCCAACTACGGCGAAACTGATGCGTTTTACGAGGCAAACCGCCGTTACAATTTATTCTACACCTGTAACACCTGGGCCAACAACGCCCTAAAAGCCTGCGGCCAGCGCGCCTGTTTATGGACGCCAATGGATAAACCGATATTCGCCAAGTATTAGAGCTGTACTTGCGCTCGTCTTTGACGAGTGCTTAACGTAGTCCTGCGATTATATCGCGTCGCAGACGCTAAACCATTTTAAGCACTCGTTATAAACGCGCGCAAGGTGAGAAATCCAACATATCAATAAAATCCACCTAATCCCGGTCCCATTTTACCCTCCTCTGACCCAAGCCGCAATCATCATAAATACTAAAACCTTATCTTTGCAGCCAATATGAGTAAGCACGGTAGGATCTTAGTGGCAATGAGTGGTGGCGTTGATAGTTCTGTTGCAGCGGTGATGCTGCATGAACAGGGCTATGAGGTTATTGGCCTTACCATGAAAACCTGGGACTATGCCGCAAGCGGTGGCAGTTCTAAAGAAACCGGATGCTGTAGCCTGGACAGTATTAACGATGCCCGCGCTTTGGCCGTTGGCTACGGCTTCCCGCATTATATATTGGATATCCGTAACGAGTTTGGCGATTTTGTGATCGATAACTTTGTGGATGAATACCTTGCCGGCCGCACCCCTAACCCATGCGTGCTTTGCAACACCCACATTAAATGGGAAGCCCTTTTAAAACGCGCCGATAAACTCGATTGCGAATTTATCGCGACAGGGCACTACGCCAACATCCGCGAACAGGATAATGGCCGCTACGTCATATCAAAAGGTAAAGACGAAAATAAAGACCAATCATACGTACTTTGGGGAGTGTCGCAGCAAAATTTGGCACGTACCAAATTCCCGTTAGGCAGTTTCTCTAAACCGGAGATCCGCCAGATGGCCGTTGATATGGGCCAACTGGAACTGGCAGGCAAAAGCGAAAGCTATGAGATCTGTTTTGTGCCCGATAACGACTACCGCGCGTTCCTGCGTCATAAAGTTGAAGACCTTGACGAGCGTGTAGGCCCGGGTAATTTTGTATTAACAAACGGCACTGTTGTAGGCAAACACCAGGGCTATCCTTTTTACACCATTGGCCAGCGTAAGGGTTTGGGTATTGCTTTAGGTGTGCCGATGTTCGTGACCAAGATACAGCCGGAAACCAACACGGTGGTATTGGGCACTATTGAGGAATTGGAAAAGAAAGAAGCCTGGGTGCGCAACCTTAACCTGGTTAAGTACGAAAGCATTAAAGAACCTATTGAGGCAGTTACAAAGATCCGCTATAAA
This sequence comes from Mucilaginibacter lutimaris, assembly GCF_042676625.1. Taxonomy (NCBI): domain Bacteria; kingdom Pseudomonadati; phylum Bacteroidota; class Sphingobacteriia; order Sphingobacteriales; family Sphingobacteriaceae; genus Mucilaginibacter; species Mucilaginibacter lutimaris. The sequence continues at coordinate 1,528,199 of NZ_JBHTIA010000003.1, read as the reverse complement.
GACGCCGGTACCGAAAGTAAGATCGTACAAATAGGCGACCATATGAAAGTATCGTTCGACCACATGGTATCGGGTATCGCTCCCGGGCAGTCGGCTGTTTTCTACGAAGGCAGCGACCTGTTGGGTGGTGGATTTTTGATTTAATATATGTTGTAAGGTTAAAAAGTTTGAATGTTGTAAAGTTGTTTTCTTTACATACACCAAACTTTATAACCTTATAATTACATACTCCCTTTAGGCTAACAATGCCTCAAAACATTCAAACTTTAAAACATTACAACCTTTCAACAGTATAATTAATTTGCGTTTCTACCGCATTTTATGTTTTCTTTGCAAAAAAACACCCGCTTAATGGCTAAAAATTTACTCATAGTTGAATCTCCGGCGAAAGCCAAAACCATCGAAGGATACCTGGGCAAGGACTTCACCGTAAAATCCAGTTACGGCCATATCCGCGACCTTGTAAAGTCGGAAGATGCTATAGATATCAACAACAACTTCAACCAAAAATACGAAGTACCCGCCGATAAGAAGCAGGTAGTGAGCGAATTAAAGAAGTTAGCTAAAGAGGCAGATATTGTATGGCTCGCGTCCGATGAGGACCGCGAGGGAGAAGCTATATCATGGCACTTATATGAAACTTTAGGTTTAAAAGAGCCGGACACCCGCCGTATTGTTTTCCACGAGATAACAAAACCGGCTATTATGCGTGCCATCGAAAATCCGCGTAAAATAGATTATAACCTGGTAAACGCCCAACAAGCCCGCCGCGTTTTAGACCGTCTGGTGGGTTTTGAGCTTTCGCCCGTATTATGGAAAAAGGTTAAACCATCGCTTTCGGCAGGCCGTGTACAATCGGTAGCCGTTAGGTTAATTGTTGACCGTGAACGCGAGGTAAATAAATTTACTGCCGAGGCCGCGTTTAAAATAGTGGCCCTGTTTGGTAAAGGCCGCGATGCGTTTAAGGCAGAATTGCCGGAGCGTTTTGGCAAGCAGGAAGATGCCGAGAAGTTTTTACAGGATTGTATCAACGCCATATTCGAGATAAAATCGCTGGAAACAAGGCCAACTAAACGCTCGCCTGCCGCGCCCTTCACTACATCTACCCTACAGCAGGAAGCCAGCCGTAAGCTGGGTTACTCGGTAGCGCGTACCATGCAGGTGGCACAGCGCTTGTACGAATCTGGTTACATCACCTATATGCGTACCGACTCGGTAAACCTGAGCGATACAGCTTTAAATGCTGCAGAAAAAGAGATAACATCTGCTTATGGCGATAAATACCATCAGTTAAGAAAATATAAAACTAAAAATGCCAGCGCGCAGGAAGCCCACGAGGCCATTCGCCCTACCTACTTTAACAACCATACTATTGATGGCGAAAGCAACGAGAAGCGCCTTTACGAGCTGATCTGGAAACGCGCTATTGCTTCGCAAATGAGCGAAGCACAGTTTGAGAAAACCGTCGCGAAGATCAGTATATCAACCCGTAACGAGGACCTTGTCGCCAACGGTGAGGTAATGAAGTTTGATGGTTTCCTGAAAGTTTACCTGGAAAGCAGCGACGAAGAAGAAGATAACCAAACTGCCGATGGCGAGAACGCCATATTGCCGCCATTAACCAAAGGCCAGAAATTAGACCTCCGGGAACTATCTGCTACCGAGCGTTTTTCGCGCCCGCCTGCACGTTACACCGAGGCAAGTTTGGTAAAAAAGTTAGAAGAATTGGGCATAGGCAGGCCCTCAACCTACGCCCCTACCATATCTACCATCCAAAACCGCGGCTATGTGGTTAAAGAAGAGCGAGAGGGCCGTCAAAGGAACTTCCGTGTGATTACGCTTAAGGGTGGTAACATCAGCAAAGAAACCAAAACGGAAAATACCGGTGCCGAACGTGGCAAGCTATTTCCTACTGATATTGGCGCCGTGGTGAACGACTTTTTGGTGCAGCACTTTAACGGTATTGTTGATTTTAACTTTACCGCCGGTGTAGAAAAACAGTTTGATGAGATTGCCCAGGGCATGCAGGACTGGACAAAAATGATCCGCAAGTTTTATGATCCGTTCCACAAAGATGTACAAAACACCATAGAAACGGCAGATAAGGCAACCGGAGAGCGCGAATTAGGCGTACACCCCGAGAGCGGCAAAAAAATATCGGTACGTATTGGCCGTTACGGACCATTTGTGCAGGTTGGCGATAACCCGAGCGACGACAGCGAAGAAAAACCTTTATATGCAAGCTTACGCACCGGCCAGAGTATAGAAACCATTAGCCTGGAAGAAGCCCTTGAGCTTTTTAAACTACCTAAATCCCTTGGCGAATATGAAGGTAAGGTAATGAAGGTAGCTATAGGCCGTTTTGGCCCATACATAAGCCATAACGGAGCATTTATATCTGTACCAAAAGAGATAGATCCGCTTGATGTTACCCACGAACAGGCAATTGAGCTGATAGAAGCTAAACGTAAAAAGGATGCCGAAAGGTTAATAAAATCCTTCCCCGAGGATGAAACCGTAAAGGTTCTGAACGGGCGTTGGGGGCCATATATTGAATTTGGGAAACTGAACGTTAAGATACCTAAAGACATAACCGACCCTACTACCCTTACCTATGAGCAATGCAAGGCCTTAGCCGATGCCATGCCTAAGGATGCTAAGAAAGGGCGCTTTGGTAAAGCCGCACCGGCAGCCAAGCCTGTAGCAAAAAAAGCGCCGGCTAAGAAAAAAGCGGCAGCAAAGAAGAAATAGTAATTGGTTATTTAGGTGAATGGGGAGTGGTTACATTTTGATAACCATTCACTACTCACCTAATCAACCACTCACCATATTAACATGATAAAAGATCTTCCACCTAACGTAGTTAAAGATATAGCGGTTGCAGTTGCCTTAGAAAATGAAAGCGCCGAAAGCAAGGTTTGGTATGTGTACCTTATCAATCTTAAAAACGTTCCGTTAGAGAATGTACTGGTAACATCAAAAGGTTATGGTGAAAAAGATGGCGAGCAGGTGAAAACTTCTATTCTACGCCACTCATTCCCGCTTATCGAACCTAACTCATACAAACTTATCGAACCTATAGATGAGCAAACATTCGGGCTAAATAACGAGTACTGGTTAAGTTATTACATTGGCCGCGAGATCTTCGACAAAAAGTTTATATTCCTGCCGGAAAGCATTATAGATGATAACTTTATAAAATTGCCGGTGGTAAATAAACCCGGCGTAATGATCCTTTAAGTATTAAGGTCGTGCAGTTGATATACAGATGACTTGATTTGGCTGTATAATTTTTTATAAACCGGAAATATCTTATGGTATATAGCAAAAGCTTCGGGGTTAGGCTCAATCTCTACCCTGTCTTTTGCCTCCCTGCTTAATATGGGATCAATGTCTACACCAAGAGCCTCCATAGCCAAATAAATTGCGCCCATAGCAGATGAATCGCCGCCTTGCAGCACTATTAGCTTTTTACCGGTGATATCTGCCAGCATTTGCACCCATGTTGCCGATGTTATAAACCCGCCGCTAATAACGATCTCCTTTATAGGTTCCGCCTGGTTTTCAACGGCGTTTAAAACATCATTTAATGCAAAGCAAATACCCTCTAAAGCCGCCCTTAAAAAATGCTGCTGCTGATGCTTAAAGTTAATATTGATGAACGCCCCGGAGCTTTTGGCATCCCAAACAGGCGCACGTTCGCCGTATAGGTAAGGTAAAAACACCAGGCCATCGCTACCCGGTTTAACAGTATCTATCGACTTAAACAGATATTGATAATTTTCGGCAGATACAGTTTCCATTTTAAGGAAATCCTTTAATAGCCAGTCTACCGCCGCGCCGCCATTATTAACCGCGCCGCCGCATATAAAGGTATTGGCGTTGAGCAGGTAATTGAACGTCATGGCGTCGTAATTATAAACCGGGGTTTTGCTGCCTACCCTAACAGCACCGCTTGTGCCAATGGTTAGCGCACCTATGCCGGGCCTAACAGCATTGCCGCCTAAGTTAGCGCAACAACCATCGCTTGCGCCAATAATAAAAGCTGTATCGGTACCTATGCCGGGTAAAATTCCCGTTGAAGACAGATATCGTTTATGATCTGTATTAACAGGTACAGATAAGTGAGCAGGTACAAGCCCGGCAATGTTTAACGCCTCTACGTACCAGTTTAACTCCAATACATCAAACATGCCCGTGGCCGATGCAATGGAGTAGTCCACCTCAAAAACACCAAAAAGTTTAAACCAAATATATTCCTTAATGGATATAAACTTAAAGGCCCTGTTAAACAAACCGGGCTCATTCATCAGTAACCAGATCAGTTTGCAAAAGGGCGACATAGCATAAATGGCAGTTCCGGTGTGCCTGTACAAATCTTCACCATCTACGCTTTCGCGTATCCTCTGCGCTATTTCGCCACTTCGTGCATCTGCCCATAACATCGCATCAGCAAGGGCATTTCCCTGCTCATCAACCGGCATTATACTATGCATTGCACTGCTAAAGCTTATGGCAACAGGGGCCGCATTTAAGTTAGTGGTTATTTTACTGATGCAATTCAATAATGCCCTCCATATCAGATCGGGATCTTGCTCGCTATAGCCGGGCTTGGGGTTACTTGTTGGGTAATAACTTTGGGCGGTGGCAAGGGTGTTACCGGCAATATCAATGGCTACGGCCTTTGTGCTGCCAGTGCCTAAATCAATACCTACAAAATATTTTTGCATAACCTTGAAACCTATTTAAAACTGCTGCGTAAACTTAGCAGAAGATATTTAAAAATAATCCACATTGACGGAATTTGTCAACAAACACTACCCGAAATGGGGAATTTAATTCAGTATCGACTTTTTTACCCTTACTTTTAAACTATAAATCTAAATCAATAATTTACGTAGTATGCTGTTTTATAAATGTTTGGTGCGGTTTACAACAGCAGGGTGTATAATTGGCATGATATTTTTAACTGTGGTTTAATATTAAAATATCATATTTATAACCGAAACCACGATTGATGGGCATGAAAAAAACTTTATTGATTGTTGATGATGATTTGAGTATTTTAAAGTTGCTCAATTTTATCTTGTCTAAAGATTATGAGATTGTTGTAAAGAACAACGGTATCGAAGCCTTTAGCTGGTTAGAGGATGGCAACATGCCAAAACTTATAATTTCTGATTTACAAATGCCTTATTTTGACGGACAATCTTTCCTGAAAAATGTTAAAATAAGCGGCTTTTACCGCGACATACCTGTTATTATGCTCTCGGCAGCGCATGACCTTGACGAGCAGGTTGCTAACATGCCCTTTAAGGTTGATGCCTATATGCATAAACCCTTTAACCCTACTACCTTAAAAACTGCCATTAATCAAGCCTTAAAAGTTTATGACGAACAAGACAGCGACTGACTGGAACGAAAATTCTAATTCGCAGATCAGGATTGCATACGCGGGTTTGGAATTGAAGGACTTGATTGCTAACGACCTGGCAAACTTTCAGATAGATTTTAACGATACACTTAACGAACTTGAGGCTTACCTCGGCAATCAATCTATACTAACCATACCAGATATTATATTGGTGGAGGTTGATAAAGATGAGGAGTGCTTTGAACTGGTTAAACGCCTTCGCCAAAACTTTTTGATGAACGGTCTGATCATCGTTATGCTATCTACCCGTAAGGATAAAAAGCTGGTGCAAAAAGCCATGCAGATGAAGCTGCACGATTTTTACACCTATCCCTTTGCCACATCAGACCTGCGTGAGCGTTTAAACTTTCTGGTTAAGTTTAAGCTGATAAAACCACGCTTGCTTGAGTTATCGGTACATGTGGATACCACGTATAAAATGCCTTTTGGCAAGCGCTTTTTAGACCTATTTATTGCCGGGGGCATGTTCATATGCCTTTTACCGGTTATGGCCATTGTTGCCATAGCTATAAAACTCGACTCTAAAGGGCCTATATTTTATAAAAGCAAACGTGTGGGTACGGGCTACAAAGTTTTCGATTTTTACAAATTCCGCAGCATGCGTACCGATGCCGACCAGCTCTTAGCGCAAATGGCCATAACGGATAACCAGTATGCAGCCGAAGAAGAGGGCGCATCTAAATCGGCCTTTGTAAAAATTAAGAACGACCCCCGTATAACCAAATTAGGAAGCTTCTTAAGAAGCAGCAGTTTAGACGAATTGCCGCAACTGTTTAACATCATCAGAGGCGATATGTCGGTAGTGGGTAACAGGCCTTTACCAGTGTATGAGGCCGAGATGCTTACATCTAACGAATGGTCGATGCGTTTTTTGGGCCCGGCCGGTTTAACCGGTTTATGGCAGATAAGCAAACGCGGAAAAGAAGATATGAGCGAGCGCGAGCGTAAGAAGCTTGATAATTTTTATGCTCAAAAGTACTCGTTATGGCTCGACCTTAAGATCATTATAGGCACAATACCGGCCTTGTTCCAAAAAGAAAAAGTTTAAATACCAGCATTACCTTGAAAACACTTTATATATTAATATTATTCCTGCTTAGCACTGTAGCCCTGCACGCCCAGGAAAGTTTTGTTAATGAGGTAAACTATCCGTTTCTGGATAAACTTATTGCTACCGCAAAAAAGAATTACCCCGAGGTAAAAGTACGCCAGGCCCAAATTGCAGCAGCGCGGGCATCGTTAACCCAATCAAAAGTATTATGGCTGGATGCTATAACCGCATCATACATTTACAGCCCTAAAAATTCTCTTAACCTTACCAACCCTACATTTTTTAACGGCTACCAGATAGGCTTTTCGGTAAACATCGGGCAGTTGTTATCAAAACCCTTTGCTACACGGGTAGCAAAAGAGAATGTTAATATTGCCGTATACCAGCAGCAAACTTATAACTTAACCGTTGAGGCTACGGTTAAACGCCTTTACTTTCAATACCTTGAAGCACAGGCCGATCTGCGTAACAGGGCAAGGGCTGTTACCGATGGCGAAATAGCCGTTAAACAATTAAAATACACGTTTCAGAAAGGCGAGACCACCTTTCATGATTATAACGAATCTTTAACAAGTTTATACAATCAAAATTCATTTAAAGTACAAAGCGAACTGGCAATGTTAACGGCTAAAGCCAATCTTGAAGAAATTTTGGGTGTTAAATTAGAAGAGGTTAAATAGAACATGGAGTTAGGGAACTTTTTTAAACTTTTATGGAAACATAAAAACCTGCTGATCATTATTCCGCTGGTGGCCATTATCGTCTCTTATTTCCTGGTAAAAAACCTGGCAGATAAATATGTATCAACGGCCCAGATAGCCACAGGTATTGTAGATCAGTCGCGCCATTTACTTGATGCCGACCCAACAGGTGCCACGAAAGAGCAGTCTATAGCACACGAATTTAGCAACCTGATAGAGATAATGAAACTTAAAACCCTCATTAATCAGGTATCGTACAAATTGATCCTCCACGATCTTACCGATAGCGTTCCGTTTAAACCGCATAGTAAATTATTTCTCACCATGAACCCCCGCGCCCGTGCACATGCGGTGGAACTGTTTACCAATAAGTTTAAAAACATGCAGCCCCTATCCTACTACAATAAGGACGAGGAAGGCTTAAACGAATTATTGCGGTCGATGAAGTATGATGAGCGTTCGCTCCGTAAAGACCTCCTGATTGTCCGTTCTGAGGATAGCGATTTTATCTCGGTAAGTTACGAATCAAATAACCCGCAACTGTCCGCATTTATTGTTAATATATTGTGTACGCAGTTTATAGATTATTATACCCATACTGTTAGGCAAAACGAAACAGATGCGGTTAATTACCTGGCAAAATTGCTGGAACAAAAACGCGACTCGCTTAACAAAAAAACGGCCGCGCTTCAAAATTACAAGATCAAAAACGGCATCCTCAACCTGGAAGAGCAATCAAAATCACTGTTTGACCAGATCATAGTTTTTAACGACCGTAAACAACAGGCCGAAAAAGACGTAGCATCTTACAACGGCGCCATTCAAAAAATAAACAACAGGTTTAAACCAGGCGAGCGTCAATATATCGAAGCCACCATCAGCAAGTATAATCAGGACGTTATAAACTCGCAGGACCAGCTACATATCCTTACAGACAGGTATGTACGCAGCGGCTTTAACCCTAAGCTTAAGCCCGCTATAGATTCATTATCCAATAAACTTTCGGCACAAATAAACCAAACATCAGATAAGTATATTACAAACCCTTTAACCGCTAAGGACGATCTTGTTAAACAGAAGCTTACGCTTGAAGTAACAAGAGACCTTGCCAAGTACAGTATCCAGTCAATTAACAACGCGGTAAAAGAACTTAATGCTAAGTTTCAGCGCCTTGTACCATTTGACGCCAACGTAAAAACCTTCAATTTTGATATTGATATAGCCAGTAAGGAATACCTGGACGTATTGAACAAATATAACCAGACCAACCTGCAATCAACCTTTTCCATAAGGTTGCGCCTTGCGGAGTATGCTACGCCGGATGCTGCCGAGCCATCTAAAAAAATGCTGCTTATTATTTTAAGCGGTATTATCGCCTTCGCGTTTTGCGTTATAATATTGTTTGGTTTATTTTTTATGGATGATACCATAAAAGAACCTGCCGACCTGGTTAAGCGTACCAACCTGCCGCTGCTAGGGCATCTTAACACGGTATTAGGCTCGCTTGATCTTAAAAAACTTTGGGATGTTGAACACCGGGATAAAATGCGTTTGTTTAAAGAGCTGATCCGTTCTATCCGTTTTGAAGTAGACCAGGAACTGCGGGGCGAAAAAGTTTTGGGCATAACCAGCCTAAGTAACCACGAGGGTAAAACGGTTTTGGCCATAAGCCTGGCCTACTCTTACTCCATGATCAATAAAAAGGTGCTGTTAATAGATGGTAACTTTGATAACCCAACCATAAGCAATACCGTTAGTCCCAAGGTATATTTAGAAGATTATTTTAAGAACAACCCCGATAACTACCAAAGCTTTAGCAATACCACAAATGTTATGGGTAACCATGGCGGCGATGTAACCCTGCTTGAACTTAGCGATGAAAATTTTATACGCAGCAGGTTTAACGAACTTAAGACCAAGTACGACATCATTATTATTGAAACGCCGCCCCTCTCATCGCTCAATAAGTCAAAAGAGTGGCTGCTTTTTGCTAATAAAGTAATTTCTGTTTACGAAAGCAATAAGGGCATTGCCAAATGGCAAAAAGATGATGTAGATTATTTGCGTAACTTAAACAGTAAATTTGCCGGCTGGGTACTCAATAAAACTGATCCTAAAAAAGACAGGTTTTAATAACCAACCCTGGCAATATCTACCTTCTGTAAACCTTTAATTCTATAAGCCATGAGGATAAAACCCACAGAAAAAAAGGGCGATGTTTTTGAGAACCTTACTCCGCTGGAACAAAAAACACGTAAAGCAGCAATAGTATTTGCCTTTATAGGTGTATTTGTTTGGGCAGCTAAAATATTATTCTTTTAATAAATGATTCAAAACCAGGCAAATAACAACTTTATTGTAAACTTTTCCCGCAGGTTATTGTCGGGCCGGGTTTCTACACTAAAGCTTGCTTTAATATTGTTGCCTGTAGCAGTTGTTATAGCCGTTGCTATATCAATGTTTGGCATATTGGCCGCGGGCGCTTTATTAGCCTTGTTTGTAGGTGTACCCGTTGTACTGGGTATTGTAGCATATCCCATATTTGGTATTGCGGTGTTAATGGTAGTATCGTTCTTTTTAAACTACGTATCTGAATTTGTACCGCCAGATACCCCTACCGGCATTTTACTTGATGCCATAACTTACCTGCTCATATTTGGCTTCCTGCTGAAATTTAAGTACGATAAAGATTGGTCGTACTTTAAAAATCCTATCAGTTATCTTGTACTGGCCTGGCTGGCCTATAATTTTATAGAAGTACTTAACCCTGCGTCTCCCTCAATACTGGCATGGGTTTATACAGTGCGTACCGTTGGCTTTATTATGCTGATGTACTTTATATTTGTGTACCAGGTGCGCACCTTGTCCCAAATTAAATTCCTGGTAAAGCTATGGCTGTTGCTGGCGTTGCTATCGGCAATATCAGGTTTCCAGCAGGAGAATTTTGGGTTGTTCGCGTTTGAAAAGGCCTGGTATTACTCAGATCCTTTAAGGTTGAGCTTCCTGTATATCAACGGGCACCTGCGCAAGGTTGCCATCTTCCCTGATCCGGTTACGTTCTCCTATAATATGGTTGTGGCCGCGGTATTATGTATGTGCATCATGTTCACCAAGATCAGGACGTATAAAAAGGTTCTGCTTGGCTTGGCTATCCCCTTCTTTTTTTTGGTGATGCTATACTCCGGTACAAGGGGTGCATTTGTTTTACCCCCCGCTGCTTTGGCTATGCTGGCCATTATTAATTTTAATAAAAAGATACTGATGTTTGTGGTTGGCGCGGGCGTTGTACTATTGGGGCTTATATTTATGCCTACATCCAACCAGTTCATTAAACGCTTTCAAACGGCCTTTAAACCTTCAGACGATGCCTCGTTTAACGTCCGTGCCGAAAACCAACGGCGTATTAAACCGTATATATTGTCGCACCCTATAGGCGGCGGTTTAGGGTCGGTAGGTATATGGGGGCGCCGGTTTGCGCCAAACTCATTCCTGGCAAAATTTCCGCCCGATAGCGGTTATGTGCGTGTGGCGGTAGAGATGGGGTACATTGGTTTAATATTATTTTGCACCCTGATGTTTGTTATATTAAAAACAGGCATCAATAATTATTACCTCATCAAAAACCCCGAACTTAAGATCTATTGCTTGGCGATGATATTGATCATATTTGTGTTTAATATTGGCAACTACCCGCAACAGGCGCTGGTGCAATACCCGTCAAATATTTTATTTTATCTTGCATGTGCGCTGTTAAGCGTTACCTTACGGATAGACAAACAGGAACAAAAAGAACAAGCTGACAAACAATGCGCCGAATTAAGCGCCTGAAGAATATTATAATGTCGTTACTAACAGTAGTAAAGTCGAACCCAAAACTTAAAAAGTTTGTACATTGGATGATAGTACAACAGCGCCGTGCGGCACCAAGGCTATGGGTAAAGTGGTTTATTAACCCTTTTATACACAAGCGCGCCAAAGGCTCCATCGTTATGTCTAAATCGCGACTTGATCTTTTTCCTTTTAATGATTTTGAACTTGGTGCCAATAGTGTTATAGAAGATTTTACGGTTATAAATAACGGTGTAGGTGCCATCAAAATAGGCGATAATACGCGGATTGGACTTAGCAACATTTTTATAGCGCCAATAACTGTAGGCAATAATGTTATGTTTGCGCAGCACATTGTGCTATCGGGCCTTAACCACGGGTTTGAGGATATTACATTGTCGCCAAGCCAGCAAGATGTGGTAACCAAGCAAATTACCATTTGCGACGAAGTTTGGATAGGCGCCAACAGTGTAATTACGGCCGGTGTTACTATTGGCAAACATGCGGTAATTGGTGCCGGCAGCGTAGTAACAAAAGATATACCCGAGTATTGCGTTGCGGCAGGCAACCCGGCAAAGGTTATAAAAAAATATAATTTTAAAACCGCTACCTGGGACCGTGTTTAGCCGTATAAAGCAATATGCCCAACTTAAAAAAACTTGTAAATAAGCATACCATATCATTAGCCACAAGTGCGGCCATGCCGGTGATTGGTATGCTGGTGCTCTCGTTAATGGCGCATAACCTCCCCGCGGCCGATTTTGGGAACTATATATTCCTGTTAATTACCATATTACTGGCCGATACCTTTCGTAACGGTTTTGTACAAACCTCGCTTATTAAGTTTTACGCGGGCACCAGTAAAAAAAAGACGTTTGAAGTGGCCGGTTCGGCATGGTATGTTGGATTATTGCAAGCCGGTGTGTTTGTAGCGGTTGACGCTGTAGTGTACCTGGTTTACCGCAGCAAAAGCGCCGATGCCGAAACCACCATACAATGGTTTGGTATTATTTACATGACCACCCTACCTGCAGCTATAGCCTCATACATTTTACAAGCCGAAGAAAAATTTGGCCGCATGCTTATTTTACAGGTTATTAACCAGGGCCTGTTTCTTGCATTTATACTTACGCTGATATTCGCACACAAACTATCTTTTCAAACTGCGGTTTACGCCTATTTCGCGGGCAGCGCTATAACATCGCTCCTCACTATATTTAACGGATGGGCAAAGGTCCGCACCTTAAAATACCGCACAAAAGAAACCATTAGCAAACTGGCCCATTTTGGCAAGTTTAGTGTGGGCACATCCATAAGTTCGTACCTGCTGCGCAGTTCAGACACGTTTATTATTAAAATAATGTTTAATCCGGCATTGTTGGCGGTTTACTACATTCCCCAACGTTTAATGGAGGTGTTTGAGATACCGATGCGTGCGGGTGTTGCAACTGCCATGCCCGAGCTGTCTGCCGCGGTACATAAGGATAACGAAACTGAAGTAGCAAGCATCATGAAACGATACGCCGGGATGCTTACCGTTACGCTTATACCAATTGCGGTTGTTGCTTTTTTAATAGCGGGGCCGGTTATAACCATTTTGTTTGGCAAACAATATATGGATACCGAGGCAGTAAATATCTTTCGCCTGTTTATGTGTTATGTAATGTTAATGCCTATCGACAGGTTTTTTGGCATCACGCTGGATATCATTAATAAACCACACCTTAATATGCTTAAGGTTATTTTAATGCTGGTGGTTAATGTGGCCGGCGACTTCATAGGCATCTTTATATTTCATAGCCTTTATGCTGTTGCTATCGCATCATTATTTACCTTTTTTGCCGGGGCTATATTTGGCTATTGGGCTTTAAAAAAACATTTACATTTCACTATAAAAGATATATTTAGTTTGGGCTATGCCGAATTGAAAAGCATTGTTACCCATTTACTGGAAAAATCTAAAACAGAAAAGACAGAAGTTTAATTATCATTATAGAAATTCAATATGGGCATAATTGTATTTATCCTCTCCACAATTTTCACATTAATATTTATTTACCTGGGTGTATACAGCCTGTATCTTTTCGTATTCTCTGTTTTAGGCAAGTTAGTAAAACAGCGCACCCCTCCTGCTGCAACATCTTTTAGTAAGTTTATAATTTACATTTGCGCATATAAAGAGGATGCCATTATACTTAGTTCTGCCGCGCAGGCCTTAACTATTGATTACCCCAGGGATAAATTTCACGTTTGTGTTATTGCCGATTCGATGCAACCCGAAACCATCGAACAATTAAAAACCATGCCTTTGCAGGTTGTTGAAGTTGTGTTTGAGAGCAGCACAAAATCTAAAGCCCTGCATGCCGCCATAGCCGCCACACACCAGGATTTTGACGCCGCTGTAGTATTTGATATTGACAATGTTGCTGCACCCGACTACCTGCACCAAATAAACAATTACCTGCACGATGGTAACCGGGTTATACAGGGCCACCGTATAGCTAAAAACACCGAAACCCCTGTTGCCATACTGGATGCCATTAGCGAAGAAATTAACAACCACATTTTCCGCAAGGCACAACAGGTATTTAAACTCTCGGCAGCCATTATTGGCTCGGGTATGGTGCTGGAGTATAAGTTATTTAAGGAAACCATGGCTCAAATTGATGCCGTTGGCGGTTTTGATAAAGAAATGGGACTGGTGCTTACCCGCCAAAAGATCCACGTGGCCTATGCTGATAAGGCTTATATCTTCGACGAAAAAGTAAGCAACCCCGAAGTATTTAAGAAGCAACGCCGCCGCTGGTTATCGGCACAATTTAACCTGCTCAAAACTTATGGCTTAACGGGCTTTAAAGAGCTGTTTGTTCATGGCAATTTCGATTATTTTAACGAGATCTATCAAACAGCCATCCTGCCCCGTATATTAATGCTGGGTTTAATGCCGTTTATGCTATTGGTATCGCTTTTAACACCGGGCGTTGGCCCAAGCTGGCAAATGTGGCTTACGGCAACAGCCTTGTGCTACATTGGTATATTAGTTGCAGTACCTGGTCAGTTCTTTAACAATAAGTTGCTTGGCGCGGTGCTTAAAATACCTTTAATATTTTTCGCTATGCTGGCATTGCTGTTCAAATTAAAGGGCGCGAATAAAAAGTTTATTCATACCCCGCATAATCCGGACGCCAATTAATACGTAAGTATACACACGCTGCGGAAATAACAGTATAAAAACGGGGAATATGCTTCCCGGTACATTAATTAAATTAACAGGTATATAAATTCAGTTCCGGGTTTAATAAACATATGGAAGTAGTATTAAATAATACAACAATTGATTATCCAAAAGAGAAACCGCTTCACAGCCTTGTAGAGGATAGTGCTGCCACATTCCCCGGGAATATTGCATTGCGCTTTCATGATACTACGCTTACCTACAGCCAGCTTAATAATACGGCTAACCAACTTGCGCAGGAGCTTTTAAATAACGGGGTTAAACCCGGCGATATCATCGGTATTGCGCTCGACCGTTCCGCAGAGCTTATTATTTCTCTTTTAGCGGTATTAAAAAGTGGAGCAGCATATGTACCGCTCGATCCTGAATACCCGAAAGACCGCATCGAGTTTATGCTTGATGATTCGGCAGCTACCATACTCATTACTTCCACAAAGTATAAAGGCCACTTTGCATCAAACACCACCGAGGTTTTGGTGGAAGAGGCGCTAACTGCTTCTAAGAATTATCCCGCCGAAAATCTTAAAGTAGACGTAACCGGCCAAAGCCTGGCTTATGTGCTTTACACATCCGGCTCAACCGGTAAGCCAAAAGGTGTGCAGATTGCTCACCACAGCCTGGTTAACCTGATGTACAGTTTCCAAAAAACACCGGGCATTACCTCAAAAGACGTTACACTGGCTGTAGCCACTATTTCGTTTGATATTGCAGGGATAGATATTTACCTGCCGCTGTGTAGCGGCGCGCAAATCATCATGGCCGATTCCATTACCGCTAAAGATGGCCGTGCTTTGTTAGATATTGTGCGCAATGAGGGCGTTACAATTTTACAGGCAACCCCCTACACCTGGCGTATGATGCTGGAAGTTGGGTGGAACGAGCCATTACCCTTAAAAGTTTTTTGCGGTGGCGAAGCATTGGCGAAGGACTTGGCTGAAAAGCTTATCCCGCTGTGTAAAGAGCTTTGGAACCTTTACGGCCCTACCGAAACTACCATCTACTCCATCATAAAACACATTACCGACCCTAACGATATTACTATTGGCTGGCCAGTTGATAATACGCAGGTTTACATTCTTGATGAGGAAAAAAACAATCTTGTAAATGGTGAAATAGGCGAAATATTCATCGGCGGCGTTGGAGTTGCCTGGGGGTACTTAAACCGCCCAGAACTAACCGCAGAACGTTTTATAGATAACCCTTTTACGCCCGGCGAAAAAATTTACCGCACCGGCGACCTTGGCAAACTTAAGCCCGATGGCGACATTGTATATCTTGGCCGTATCGACCATCAGGTGAAGGTGCGCGGCTACCGTATAGAGCTTGGCGAAATTGAGCATAATCTGGGTAAACAGGAAGGTATAAAACAAGCGGTTGTCATAGCCCGTGAAGATACGCCCGGCATCCCCCGCTTGGTAGCTTACGTGGTTTTAGAATCGGGCCAAACCGGAGTACCCGAAAAAAGCATGCTTGATAAATGGGATGAGGCCTTGCTTGCCGTATTGCCGGAGTACATGATGCCTGATGATTACGTACTGATGGACGTTATACCATCTACACCAAACGGCAAAATAGACCGGAAAGCCCTGCCCAAACCCGATTACAGCCATATAAACCGGTCCGAAAAATATGTTGCCCCACGTACCAGCAACGAAAAACTGGTTACCGATATATGGGAAGAAATGATGGGTCTTAATAAGATCAGCATCTTCGACAATTTCTTTCAGCTGGGTGGCCGCTCGCTGGTGGCTGTAAAAATAATGGCCCGTTTAGAGCAGGAAACGGGCAAACGGCTTCCGCTGGCTACTTTGTTTGAACACTCAACAGTAGAAAAACTGGCCGCGCGTTTGGAGATAGATGCCGAAGCCATCACCTGGGATTCGTTGGTGCCCATAAAGCCGCAGGGTAGTAAAATGCCCTTATATATTGTACATGGCGCCGGCTTAAACGTTCTGCTATTTAACGCCCTTGCCATGAATATGGACGATGAGCAACCCGTTTACGGCCTGCAAGCCAAAGGGCTAAATGGCATTGACGAACCGCTTGATGTAATGGAAGAGATCGCCGCCAACTATGTAGAAGAGATCATCAACCACGACCCGGTTGGCCCATACGCCGTTGCAGGTTATTCCTTAGGTGGATTGATCGCTTATGAAATGGCCAAACAAATGCTGGCAATGGGCAAAGACCTAAAGATGCTCGCTATGTTTGATACCTATGCAGACCAGACCCAGCGATACGACTCGCCGGTAAAGCGGACCATAGATAATACATGGATGTTTATCAAACAGGTGGCATATACTCCGGTGCTTTTTGTACAAGACCCAAAACGTACTATTGAGTACAAGAGCCGCGAAGTTGGTCGCCGAATACAAAAGGTATTTAAAAAACTGTTCCCCGATAAGGTAAAGAAAAAAGAAGGCTTCTCGGCTTACACCGATGATATACACGACAGGAGCCTCACCGCGCAAAAGAACTATCTTTTAGAACCGGTCAATGTAACCATCGAACTTTTTAGGGCCAAGAAAAAAACCTTCTACATGAACGATTTTAAGTTTTTAGGCTGGAAGCCTTTCGCCCTCAAAGGCGTAAACGTTCACGATATTCCGGGAGAACACAATACCATTTTCGCCCCGCCAAACGACAAGCAATTCGCCAAAGTTTTGCAGGAATGTTTGGATAAAGCAGCAAAACAGAATTGAGTATGTTATAAAAATAGCGACGGGTTTTATACCCATCGCTACAGTTCTGCAATCGCACAAATTACAATGGCTTCCCTATCTCCCAATGATGGCCGTATGGGTGTATAAAATGCCCTAAGCGATAACCATAGGGCTGATCTTCTACCGCGTAAACGGTTTTAGTCCCGGCAGCTACGGCTTGTTCTGCCAAAGCATCCGGATCATCCACCATCAACCCTATCCGCACACTTATCCCGCCCAAATTTTCCGGCGAAAAATTACCGTAACCGGGTGATGCATCTGCCACTACAATGTGAGCACCTTGTATAGCCAGTTCGGCAACCGTGTTGCCATCCGGGTCGGTGTTTCCGGCAATTAATTCGGCGCCAAAAGCCTTCTTATAAAACTCAATGGCGGCAAGGCCGTTGCTAACACTCAGGGTTGGCAGGATATAACTTATCATAACCAGTTGATATTTAGGCTAAATCTATCGAAATAATGTGAGCAAATATATTTTGGCCGGTATATAATTTTGCTAAAAGTTTTATAAATTCATAGCCATTTACCAACCTGTCTATGAATTACTTTGCCAACCTTTTCCGTTCACGAAAGGGACAGATAGTTGTATCTGTATCATTAATATTAATTGCCTTAGTTATCTTTTTTGCCAGGCAGCACCAACGCAACAAGCAACTAAAAGTTGATGCTGCTTTCGGTAAGTACATCGAATCGTACACCACAGGAGTCATCTCTAAACAAAGCACTATTCGAATAAAATTGGCCGGCGAAGTACAGGTATCGCATGCGCAGAACGAACAATTAAAAGACGGCATCTTCGATTTCTCTCCATCTATAAAAGGTAAAGCCTACTGGATAGACGACCGCACCGTTGAGTTTCGCCCGGCAGAAGTTTTAGACATCGACAAAAAATACACTGCTGATTTTAACCTCGGCAAAATAATTAAGGTAGAAAGCGATTACGAGCACTTCAAATTCGGTTTCCAAACCATTAAACCCGACTTCAGTATAACATTCGCCGGGTTACAGAGCGAAAGCGCTACATCCGGCCAAAACATGAAACTCATAGGCAATATTCAAACGGCTGACGGTGAAGAGCAGGCAGCTATAGAAAAACTACTGGATGTACAATATGCAAGTCCGGTGAAAGTAAGCTGGCAGCATAACACAGTCGCTAAGTCGCATCAGTTCACCATCACTAAAATTACCCGCACTAATACCGCTAATGCGCTCACCGTAAACTGGGATGGCGACAAACTGAATATCGACAAAAAAGGCAACCAGGAATTCCGCGTGCCCGCGCTGGGCGAGTTTAAGGTACTGGATATAAAGGCCGTACAAGATAACGACCAATATGTATCCGTACAATTTTCTGACCCTATTATGGTCGGTCAGGACCTGAGCGGTTTAATAGGCATCAATAATTCATCAGACCTCGCCTACACCATCGATGGTAGTATTGTAAAGGTTTATGCCCCCGAGCGCATGCAGGGCAACTTCAGCGTTTTTGTGAATGAGGGCGTAGAAGACATTTATCACAGAAAGATCAAGACCGGCTTTACTGCCAACGTATTTTTTGAGAACCGCGAACCGGCGGTGACCATCCCCGGCAAGGGTGTTATCCTGCCGGATTCAGGTAAGTTGATGATGCCTTTTGAGGCTGTTAACCTCAATGCGGTGGATGTAACCATCATTAAAATTTACGAGAACAACGTTCCCCAATACTTTCAGAACAACGGTTTTGACGGTGGTTACGAACTGCGCCATGTAGGCAAGCCCATTGTACAAAAAACGATCCGTTTAGATACCGACAAAGGATTGAACCTCAGCAAAAAGAACCGCTTTATGTTGGATGTTGACCAACTGATGCGTGCTGAGCCGGGTGCAATTTATAGGGTGGTGATAGGTTTCAGGAAAGATTATTCGCTGTACAATTGCAGCGCAGGCAAACTTGTGGCTAAAAGTAGTGACGACGATGAGTACGGTGACGAAGGTGGCGAATACGCAGGGGACAATACCAGCAAAGTGAACGACGAGGATGATGAGTTTTGGCAGCGTTACGATAATTATTATCCTGAAGGCTACAACTGGCAGGAACGTAACGACCCATGCACCGAATCGTACTTTAGCAAGCAGCGATGGGCAACGCGTAATATCATCGCATCAAACATTGGCCTGATTGCCAAACGCGGCAACGATAATACTATGACCATTGCGGTAACCAATATCCTGAGCGCCGAACCGATGAGCGGCGTTGAACTGGAACTTTTGGATTACCAGAAACAGGTAATCTTTAAAACGACATCAGATGGCGACGGAATGGCTACATTCAGCCTTAAACGCAAGCCTTACCTATTGGTTGCTAAGCAGGGTAAAGAACGCGGATACCTCAAACTGGATGATGGTAGCTCCCTCCCGCTATCGCGCTTTAATGTTGGTGGTGAGCAGGTACAGAACGGCCTGAAAGGGTTCCTTTACGGCGAACGCGGTGTATGGCGCCCGGGCGATTCCATTTTTACAACTTTTATTCTTGAAGATAAACTGAAAACCCTGCCGGCAGACCACCCGGTTGAGTTTGAATTATATAATCCAAACGGGCAATTGTACAAACGTATCACCCGCACAAGCTCGGTTGACGGTTTCTATAGCTTCCATGTTGCTACCGAAACATCTTCGCCAACAGGAAACTGGAACGCGCGTGTAAAAGTAGGCGGGGCTACCTTCGAGAAGAAGATAAAGGTGGAAACCATAATGCCAAACCGCCTCAAATTAAAGCTTGATTTTGGCAACGCTACTGAACTAACAAAAGGAAGCGGCGCGAATGGTACACTTAGCGCTCAATGGCTATTCGGCGGCATTGCACAAAACTTAAATGCCAAGGTAGATGCCTTCCTGTCATCGCAAACAACAAGCTTTAAGGGCTACGAAGACTATAATTTCGACGACCCTACCCTTGCGTTCAACACGCAAACACAAACCGTTTTTGAAGGCAAGTTGAATGAGAATGGCGTAGCATCGGTAAACACTAATATCAACGTGGAAAAGCAAGCGCCGGGACAACTGCGCGCCAACTTTGTGGTGAAAGTATTTGAGCCGGGCGGCAACTTTAGCTTGCAGCAGGCAAGTATGCCATACAACGTATATGATGGCTACGTAGGCATTAAAACACCAAAAGGCAGCGATTTAAGCGGCATGCTAGTGACCGATAAAAATCACAACATCGAGATTGCCGACGTAGATGTGAAAGGACACGCTTTTGCAGGTACCCGCAATGTGGAGCTTGAGCTTTACAAAATACAATGGCGCTGGTGGTGGGACGAAAGCGGAAACGAGCTAAGCAACTTTACGCAAGACCGTTACAACAAACTCATTAAAACAGCCAATGTGCAGTTGGTAAATGGTAAAGGCAACTGGAACCTGAAAATTAACCAGGCAGATTGGGGCCGTTACCTCATCCGGATAAAAGACCCGCAAACCGGGCACTCTACAGGTAAAATAATTTATGCCGATTGGCCAAACTGGTCGGAGCGTTTGCAAAATACCGACCCTACCGAGGCGGCAATGCTTTCCTTTACTTCTGACAAACCGAATTACAAGGTTGGCGAAGAAGCTACCCTCACCATCCCGACAGGTGGCGATGGCCGTGCATTGATCAGTTTTGAGAATGGCAGCAAAGTTTTAAAAACCGTGTGGATAGACACCAAAAAAGGCGAAACACGCTACAGCTTTAAGGTTGATGAAACCATGGCGCCAAACGTTTTTGTGAACGTAACGCTGCTGCAGCGCCATGCACAAACGGTAAACGATCTGCCTATCCGCATGTATGGCGCTATCCCGCTGGTGGTAGATGATCCCGAGACGATCCTGAAACCCGTTATCAGCATGCCAGATAAAATAAGGCCCGAAACACAATCGGCCATTACTGTGTCTGAAGCCTCGGGCAAGGAGATGACGTACACTATTGCCATTGTAGATGAAGGCTTGCTGGATATAACCAATTACAAAACGCCCGATCCACATGATGCTTTCTACGCCCGCGAAGCCCTCGGCGTTAAAACCTGGGATTTGTTCGACTACGTGATAGGCGCGTTTGGTGGCGGACTCGAACGCATCCTGAGTATTGGTGGTGATGGCACAAACGGAACAAACAAAAACGTATCGGTTAACCGCTTTAAACCTGTTGTGAAATTCCTTGGGCCTTTCCATTTGGCTGCAGGCGATAAGCAAACAACCAAATTTACGCTACCGCAATACGTAGGCTCTGTTAAGGCCATGGTTATTGCGGGGCACAACGGCGCTTATGGTATGGCCGAAAAGGCCGTTGCTGTAAAAAAACCATTAATGATACTGGCTACCTTGCCGCGCGTGTTAGGCCCTACCGAAAGTATCAAACTTCCGGTTACCGTTTTCGCGATGGAGAACAACATAAAATCTGTTAATGTGCAGGTGCAATCTAACGCGTTCAGCAACTTAATGGGTAACAACAGCAAGGTGGTGACCTTCGCCAAACCCGGCGACCAATTGGTTACGTTCAACCTTAATGTGAAAGATTTTGTAGGCGTTGGCAGGGTGAAGATCATCGCAAAAGCCGGTGGCGAAACCGCGGCTTATGATGTGGAATTAAATGTACGCAACCCTAATCCGCCTGTTACCCGCATCTTCGAAAAAGAACTTACATCGGGCGCAATGTACGGCGCTATATATAATGCAATAGGCATTAATGGCACCAACAAGGCATCTTTAGAGGTGTCCAGTATTCCGCCGTTAAACCTGGCTAAGCGTTTGGGCTACCTTATCACCTACCCTCATGGTTGTGTGGAGCAGACTACTTCGGCCGCGTTCCCGCAATTGTATCTAAGCCAGTTGCTTGATCTTTCGCCAAGGCAAAAAGCGGAAAGCGAGCGGAACATCAAGCTTGCCATAAACCGCTTAAACGGATTTAGGGTACCGGGCGGCGGCCTGAGCTACTGGCCTGATGGCGGGCAGCCCGACGAATGGGGCACCAACTATGCCGGGCATTTCCTGCTCTCGGCACAGGCAAAGGGCTATAGCTTACCATCCGGGTTTATCGACGAATGGAAGAAATTTCAGAAACAAAAAGCCGTAAACTGGTCGCCCGACCCACGTACTAATATCCATGGCTATTATTACTACACCGACCTGGTGCAGGCTTATCGTTTATACCTGCTTGCATTAGCAGGCGCGCCAGAATTGGGCGCCATGAACCGCTTGCGCGAATACCAATACATTAGCGTGGAAGCCCGCTGGCGTTTGGCAGCGGCCTACAAACTGGCAGGCCAGCCGGAGATAGGTTTACGGATGATAGCCGGGCTACCTACTACCATTAAGCCGTATAGCAGCATGTACGGCACATACGGCTCAGATCTTCGTGATGAAGCCATGATACTGGAAACCCTTACCCTGCTTGGCCAACAGCAAAAGGCCTCGGGCATGGTACGCTCAGTAGCGGCCAAACTATCGCAAGATAGCTGGTATAGCACGCAAACCACCGCCTATTCGCTCATCGCCATAGCTCAATACTGCGGTGTGAACAAAAGCGGCGGTAAGTTATCGTTTAACTATAACGCTGGTGCGTCAAAGGGTAATATCAGTTCGCAATCGTACCTGTGGCAGCAGCAAATAGCGGCCAATGGTGGCAAGGTTACCATGAAAAACACAGGCAGTAATAAGCTTTATGTTCGGTTAATTCAACAAGGGCAGCCGTCATCCGGGCAGGATGTTAAAACCTACGTTAACCCGGATGTGATGCAAATGCGTGTGGCGTATTTTACCCTCGGCGGCAAAACCATCGACCCAACCTCCCTTAAACAAGGCAGCGATTTTGTGGCCCAGGTAACCATAAAAAACCCGGGCAAACGCGGCAGGTACGATAATTTGGCGCTAACGCAGATCTTCCCATCCGGATGGGAAATATTGAACAGCCGAATGCTGAATAACGATGAGGCCTTTAAGTCTTCACCATCCGATTACCGCGACATCCGCGACGACCGGGTGAATACTTATTTCAGTTTAGCCGAAGGCAAAGAGGTTGTTTACTACGTGATGCTAAATGCTGCTTACGCTGGTAAATATTACCTGCCTGCCACCTATTGCGAAGCCATGTATAACCATGATATTAACGCGCTGATAAAAGGCCAATGGGTTGAGGTGGTGAAATAGGACGACAGAGATTAGTGGTTGGAGATTGGAGATTAGGTTTAAATCGTCATTCGAACGAGCGAGGCCAAGGCTTGTGTGCTGGCGCAACGAGAAATCTTCTACACGGGATTAGCAGATTGTAGAAGGGTTCTCCTCTCTACCGCTCGTTAGAAATGACTTTGAAAATTAATCAAGAAAGTATTACCCCTCATACAACTCCAGCGGCAGGCCGTCGGGGTCTGTAAAGAACGTAAAGCGTTTGCCGGTGGTTTCGTCAATACGGATGGGTTCGGTGATCACCTGGCATTCGTTCAGGTGGAATACGGCCTCTTCAATATTGTTTACCTCGAAAGCTAAATGGCGAAGGCCAAGCGCTTCCGGTTGGGAAGGGCGCGTAGGCGGAGGGCCGGGGAACGAAAAAAGCTCGATCTGATATAGTCCGTTGACTTCCAGATCGAGCTTGTATGATTTACGGGCTTCACGGTAAACCTCCCGGATTGCCGTAAAGCCTAATACCTCAGTATAAAATTTTTTAGAGCGTTCATAATCTGAACAGATGATAGCAATGTGATGTATCCTGTTCAGCTTTAACATATTATTCGCCTAAAATTACATGCAGTACATTATCATGTACCATTTTAATATCGGTGATGTTACCAAAAAGTTCATCATCAACAGTAGTGTTACCAATGCCGTTAACGGTGCCTAACAGGCTAAACTCAACCTCGCTGGTAGCCATCATTTCTATAAAGCGTTCCTGATCATCAGGCGCAACGGTTACTACTACCCTACCTTGTGCCTCGCCAAACAAGAAAGCGTCTTTACGGATGCTGCTATCACTCTCAATGTCAAAACCTAAGCCGTTTGGCATAGCAGATTCAACCAGCGCCATATATAAACCGCCATCAGCCACATCATGTGCCGATTGTACAACTTTATGTTTGATGAGTTCTTTGATCACCTGGTGCATCGCGTATTCCTTATCCAGGTCAAAATAAGGCGCAGGCGCTTTTAAAATTTTGTGATAAGATGCCAGGTACTGCGAAGAAGCAATGTCATTTTGCGATTCGCCAACTAAATAAATTAAGTCGCCCGGCTGTTTAAAGTCAAGCGTCATTAAGTTACTTTGGTCATCCATTACACCCAACATACCAATAGTTGGCGTGGGGAATACCGGGCCCTCATCAGATGACTGATTGTAGAAGCTTACGTTACCACCTGTTACCGGTGTCTCAAATTTTGTACAAGCCTCGCCCATCCCTTTAATAGCTCCAACAAACTGCCAGTAAACTTCGGGCACGTAAGGGTTACCAAAGTTTAAACAGTTGGTTATTGCAACCGGCTCGCCACCCGCACAGGTAATGTTACGTGCAGCCTCGGCAACGGCTATAGCGGTACCCTTTTGAGGATCGGCAAATACATAGCGCGAGTTACAATCACAGGTAAGCACAATAGCTTTATCGGTATCCTTAACAGCCACAACTGCCGCGTCGCTTGGGCGGTTGGTGGTCATGGTTGCAGTACCTATCATAGAATCATATTGGTCAGTTACCCAACGTTTTGATGCCAGGTTGGCATGACCTATCAGGTGCTCGGCCACGTCAACTAAGTTGGCAGGCTCGGCAACATCTTCTATCTTAAATTTTTGGTTCTCGGCAAAGTAAACAGGCTCTCGGTATTCGCGTTGGTAAACCGGAGCACCGCCGCCTAAAACAAGGTCGTCAGCAGGTACATCGGCAACTTTTTCGCCATTCATAAAATACTCCAGGCGTTTGGTATCGGTAACCTCGCCAATAATAGCGCAGTTAAGGTCCCATTTATCAAACACAGCCTCAACCAACGCTT
Source organism: Mucilaginibacter lutimaris (assembly GCF_042676625.1). Taxonomy (NCBI): domain Bacteria; kingdom Pseudomonadati; phylum Bacteroidota; class Sphingobacteriia; order Sphingobacteriales; family Sphingobacteriaceae; genus Mucilaginibacter; species Mucilaginibacter lutimaris. The sequence goes on along the minus strand of NZ_JBHTIA010000003.1, from coordinate 1,503,247 downwards.
CTTTACCTTTTTCAACCACGATAAGCATGCGCTCCTGAGATTCGGAAAGCAAGATCTCGTATGGTTTCATGTTTTCCTGGCGCATAGGTACACGATCTAAATGAATGATCATACCGTGCTCGCCTTTGGCGCTCATTTCGGAGTTTGAGCAGATAATACCTGCCGCACCCATATCCTGCATACCAATTACAGCACCTGTTTTAATAACTTCAAGCGTAGCTTCTAACAGCAATTTTTCCTGGAACGGGTCGCCCACCTGTACGGCCGGCAGATCATTCACCGAATCCTCGGTTATATCTTTCGACGCGAAGGCCGCACCATGTATACCATCCTTACCTGTGGCCGAACCAACTATATAAACCGGGTTCCCTACACCATATGATGTAGCAGAAACAGTTTCGCCTTCTTTAACAATACCTGCCGAAAACGCGTTCACCAGCGGGTTGATATTGTAACACTCATCAAAAAAAAGCTCGCCGCCAACGGTTGGGATACCAAAGGCATTCCCATAATGGCTGATGCCTTTTACCACACCTTTTACCAGCCATTTGGTTTTATCGAGGCTCAGGTCGCCAAAGCGAAGAGAGTTCATCTGCGCGATAGGCCTTGCACCCATGGTAAATATATCGCGGTTTATACCGCCCACACCTGTTGCAGCGCCCTGGTATGGCTCAAGCGCAGATGGGTGGTTGTGTGATTCTATTTTAAAAGCGCATCCTACACCGCCGCCAAGGTCAACCAATCCGGCGTTTTCTTCACCTGCCTTAGCCAGCATACGCGGGCCATCTTTTGGAAGTGTTTTAAGCCAGGTGATAGAGTTTTTGTATGAGCAATGCTCGCTCCACATTACCGCGAAGATAGATAGTTCGGTAAAGTTGGGCACGCGGCCTAATATTTCCTGTATACGTGTATATTCTTCGGGTAAAAGTCCCAGATCGCGGGCGGTTTCAACGGTGGTTAATTCCTGGTTCTCCAATGTGTTGTGTTTTATGTTGAAAGGATGCGCAAAATTAGCAAAAAAGGCTAAAAGCCGAAAGTTTAAAGCAGAAAGCTTTGGGAAAAGTAGCGGAATACAGGCAGGCGAAAGTTAGGGCCAAAAAAATGGCGATAGGTACACCTATCGCCATAAACACATCTACCACAAATCACTTATCTTTCTCACTCAGCCATCTGGAAATTCATTGGTATAGTATATCTAACCCTAACCGCGTTACCATTTTGATAACCGGGCCTCCAGGGCTTGGCTAATTTAAGCACGCGGATGGCTTCTTCGTCCATTCCATAACCCGCTCCTTTAATAACGGTGATATCTGTTAAGTGCCCGTCTTTTTCAACCACAAAGCTAACGGTTACCCGGCCGCCAACACCCGCATCCTGGGCCTGGGCAGGAAACTTTAGATTCTTGTTTAAGAATTTAGACCAGGCGTCTACCCCACCTATAGGCGACGGCATGGACTCCACAGTAACGTACTCCTTTTCATCTGTAACACTTGGTTCAACCCCGGTACCATTTAACATGCCCGGGCCCGGATCAGGCATTTGCTCCTGCCCGCCCTTGCCTTCAGTGGTAACAGACGAAACTTCTTTGCCTTCCAGTTCATCTATTTTTGGCGGGTTGGTTGCCATTTCATCCGGTGTTACTTTAAACGCCGTATATTTTATAGTTGATGCTGCCGGCTGAGGTTTTGCAGCTGCGGGCTTTTCAACAACAGGCTCAACCTTTTTGTCTGGTTTTACCGGCAGCGGTTGTATTGGAATGTCGTCTATTACATGAATTACTTCACTGTCACCCGGAACTTTCCCTACCGCATAAGTGTACGTTACGGATGCAGCTACGATGGTGGTAATGGCTATGGCAATAGCCTTTAACATGGTACTACCATAATGTTGCCTTAGTTCGAATGCGCCGTAAGATTTGTTCCTGCCGGCAAATACAAGCTCGATCCAATCGGGATTGTATAAATTAAGTTTTGTGTTTAGCATAGCGTTTAAAATTATATTTTACTAATTAACGCATTTGCCAAACAAAAAGTTGCATAATATCCAACTTTTACCAAATAATAAATTGAACATACAATTAAATGCAATTTTTATATTGCAAATAACCATTCGTTAAAAATTATATTTGGTTAAATCAATCTAATAGCGGTACAGACTACCAGTTTTGAGTAGAGATTTTTTTTACGGCGTCTTTTTTTACAATTACAGGCAGCTTATCAATCGCCGTTTTAAGTTTGGAACCTGTTGCTATGCTGAATGCAGCAACCTGATCGAGGTAATTATCGGCGTCTTTTTTGCCATATTTGCCTTCCATTTTCTCTAAAGGGACTTCTATCCCGGGGATGGATACCATATTGCCGAAGCGGTCGCGCTGGTAGGGTTTAAAAACAAAGTTACTGATGCGGTAGCGGTAACGGCCATCCTTGGTTTGAATGTTTAAGGTATAGCTTATCTCGCCAGCCTCTTTACGCATAAGCGATACGCCGTTATATACCAAAAACCTGCCAGATGTATTCAGTGTATTTTCGGCCTGGCCTTTTGCGGGTTTGGTTGCTGTATTTAAAGAAGCTGCAAACCCCCAAGCCCTGTTATATAAGGTATCGGCAGTTAAGGCAGGTTTATCAATAACCCGGTAATAGATATAGTTATTACCTTCATCAAAGGCTAACGAATCTTTTTGCGCGAATGCTAGCTGCGCGCACAATAAACAAACCAGGCTAAAGAATATTCTTTTCATGTTATAAAGATAAGGCATCCATATTATATACGGATGCCTTATAAAATCAAATCGTTTAAGTTTTAGGTTAGAATGCGTATACTGCCGCAATCAGGAATTGCGATGCGTTTTTAGTTGGTGCGCCACTTTTATTGATGAAGCCATCGTTTATGTCTTTATTGTTATCTAACCTAAACTCAGGGATAACAGTTAACGGACCAGCTTTTATATTAGCAGTTAAGGTAGTTGCAAATACCGAGCTGCCGGGTGCCGGGCCTGCTGTTAAATATGAACCATTCTTAGTTTTAAAATATTCGCCCCTTAAACCAAAGGTTACATCTTTAGATACAGCAAGCTGCGGGTATAAGGCCACACCTGTAAAGCCGCCTGTACCGGCTACCTCGGCTGGTTTAAATGTAGCGGCATTTAAGCCCAACTTAAAGGCATTTGTTATTTGATAACTGGTGGTCAAATCAAACTCGGTGCCCGATAGTTTACCTGTTAAAAGGTTCAGGTATGCGGTCCAGCCTTTAACAGGTGCTACCATTAATTGCGCGCCAAAAGTGTTTACCTGGTCTACCGAAGTATAAGCATTCCACGAATCGTTAAAGATGCCCGCCATTAAGCTCACCTTATCGGTAAAGGCGTACGTTGCTTTAAAACCCGGGTTTTGGAACGGGCCGTTGGTAAACAGGTACGAAGTTGAATAGTTAAAGTTACCCACCGGGCTAATAACCTCGTAACCCATAAATGTTGCCATATAACCACCTGTTAAGTTAAACTTATCGGTTACATCATATGACACGTACAGGTTTTGAATATGAAAGCTATTGCCATCGCTGCCGTTAGGAATAGACTGAGCCTGCCCGCGGGGACCAAAAGATAATTCGCCTACAAAGGAGGCTTTACCTACCTTTTTCTTTAAAGCAAGATCTATCATACCAATTGAAACCGAATTATTATCGGTTGCAAAGCTTGTAGGGATGTTGCTGTGTTTAGAAAAATCGTATTTGTAATAAGTATCAACCGAACCTGATATTACTAAAGGAGGATCGGCTTTGGTAGTGTCCTGCGCATTTGCGGCAAATGCCGTAACAGCAAAAAAGGATAAAAGTAAAAGTCTTTTTTTCATGGATAAGGGATTTAATTGTTTTTAATGTAATTATTGTTAGTTGATTGTTTGTTTATTTAATAAGTATCGCATCATTACCAATAACCATTACTTATAACGCTTATATAATTACTATAATTTTTACATTTATTTAAAAAGTATATAAATAAATAGCATAAACATTATAATTTTCTTATTTAAATATATTTCTATTAATTATTTACTAAATACACAATAAATTTTTATAAAAACAAACATTATTTTCAATAAAATAACAAATAAAATAAAATTTTATTAACATAATTGCGATTTAAATCATTTAAACACAATAAAAAGTTAATAATTAGTAATTAACTAATTAACTAATTAAAATATTATAAAATATAATTTATATTCTTAAATAACATCAAAACCAACTTTATCAAATCAATATTTATATAAATAAGGCTTATTAATATAAACCCTCCTTCAAATTTTCGTTTTTTAACAATTACACCGCGGCTAAAGCGTTGCGAAACATAAATGTTTGCAAAAGGCCCACTATTTTAAATGATTTCATAATTTTGAGCTGAACCAATTATCATTGCCATGCCTAACATCCGTTTTCAGGCCATTACGGCCGTTTTAAACCGAGAAATCCCCGAAACCAAACTACCATCAGCCAAAATATCCGACTACTTTGGTGTAAATGTTTTTGATAAGCAAAAAATGAAGGAGTTTCTTTCAAAAGATGCTTATACCGTAATTATCGATTCAATCGATAACGGTGTACCTATCCCGCGTGATATGGCCGAGCAGGTAGCCTCCTCAATGCGGTCATGGGCAATGGGTAAAGGCGCTACACATTATACGCATTGGTTTCAACCACTTACCGGCACCACTGCCGAAAAACACGATGCTTTTTTTGAGCCAACAGCCGATGGTGGCGCTATAGAACGCTTTAGCGGCGATGCGCTTGCGCAACAAGAGCCCGATGCGTCAAGCTTCCCCAGCGGCGGCATCCGTAACACTTTTGAGGCGCGCGGCTATACGGCCTGGGATCCATCCTCCCCGGCGTTTATTATAGGCCGTACACTTTGTATCCCTACCGTATTTGTATCATATACCGGCGAAGCGCTCGATTATAAAGTACCATTATTAAAAGCGCTGAGTGTTTTAGACAAGGCTGCTGTTGACGTATGCCATTACTTTGATAAAAGCATTGAGAAGGTTAATGCTTCGTTAGGTATAGAGCAGGAATATTTTTTGGTGGATACCGCATTATTTAACGCGCGCCCGGATCTATCGTTGACAGGCCGCACCTTATTTGGCCACATGTCGGCAAAAAACCAACAATTAGAAGATCATTACTTTGGCTCTATACCGGCACGTGTATATGCCTTTATGCAGGATATGGAGACCGAGGCCCTGCAATTAGGAATCCCCTTAAAAACCCGTCATAATGAGGTCGCGCCGTCGCAGTTTGAGTGCGCCCCGGTTTATGAAGAAATAAACCTGGCTATTGACCATAACCAGCTATTGATGGATATTATGGACCGCGTGGCCAACCGCCATCATTTCAAAGTATTATTACACGAAAAGCCCTATGCGGGCATAAACGGTTCTGGTAAACACAATAACTGGTCGCTAATAACTAATACAGGTAAAAACCTGTTATCGCCGGGTAAAACGCCTAAGAACAACCTGATGTTCCTGACGTTTTTTGTGAATACCATCAAAGCCGTGCATGATAATGCCGACCTGTTACGTGCATCCATCGCTTCGGTAAACAACGACCACCGACTGGGCGCTAACGAGGCCCCTCCTGCCATTATATCGATATTTTTAGGTAGCCAGCTGAGCGAGGTGCTTGATGAGATAGATACATCTCGCCTGAGCAAAAAAATTAAGGAAGAAAATTCGCTTTGGCAGGGCATCCCTAAAATACCGCAGATCTTAAAAGACAATACCGACCGTAACCGCACCTCTCCTTTCGCTTTTACCGGTAATAAATTTGAGTTACGTGCGGTAGGCTCGTCGGCAAATTCTGCCAGCCCCATGACGGTACTTAACCTGATCATGGCCGACCAATTGAAAAAGTTTAAGACCGACGTTGATAAGCTGATCAAAAAGGGCGAGAAAAAAGATGTAGCCCTGATGACCATCATCAAACGCTATATTAAAGAATCGAGAAACATCCGCTTTGAAGGCAACGGCTACAGCGAAGAATGGGAGAAAGAGGCGGAAGCACGCGGTTTAGCTAACATTAAAACCACACCCAAAGCGCTCGACGCTTTTATATCTGAAAAAGCCGAAACACTTTTTACAGAAACAGGCGTATTCACCAAACGCGAAGCACACGCCCGCCACGAAATATTGCTGGATAGCTTTTATAAAAAACTACAGATAGAAGCCCGGGTAATTGGTGAGTTGGTAATGAATATTATTATACCTGCAGCCATAGAATATCAATCGAAACTAATAGAGAACGTTAAGGGTTTAAAAGAAATTGGCATGGATCCATCCACCTACGAGGCCCAGATGGATATCATCAGCAAAATCGCGGAACACATTAATTTCACGAAAACCAATGTGGAACAGATGATAAATGAACGCAAACTGGCCAATAAGATTGACGACCTGCGCCAGCGCGCGATAGATTACGACGAGAAGGTAAAGAGCTACTTTCAACCTATCCGTTACCATGTAGATAAGCTGGAACAACTGGTTGACGACTCACTTTGGCCACTGCCTAAATTTAGGGAGTTGCTGTTTATAAAGTAATATAAAAGAAACGCCGGGCGATTGCCCGGCGTTTCTTTTATATTATCTCGCGAAAATATCAGCCTGCTTATGCTGGCTGATAATTACTTCGCGGTATTTATTGAGCAAAGCCGATTTAGACACAAACCCTATAAACTTATCATCCTTAATAACAGGAAGCTGCCAAACATCCAACCCGTCAAACATATCCATTACGTCGCTTATAGGTTCGCCATAATGTATTATTGCAGGTGGTGCAACCATTATGTCGGCAACGGTATCTTCTTGCTGTACGATTTCAAACAAATGCTTCCGTATCTCATCCATCCAAACAACCCCCTCCAGCTGGCCGTGTTTGCTTAACACCGCAAAGATGTTTGCTTTACTATTTGATAGGATAGTGTAAAAATCGCTGACCGGCATCTCCTTACTGATCACCTTAAAATCGTGGTTGATAATACTATCCAGTGATATTTGATTTAACATACCGTAGTCCTGGCCGGGGTGTATATTTTTTTCATGAATGAGCTCGTGCCAGTACATATTATGCTTGCTAAAAACACGGGAGATGATATATGATATAGCCGATACGATCATGAGCGGGATAAAAAGGATGTAACCTCCGGTTATTTCGGCTATTAAAAAGATGGATGTCAGCGGCGCATGTAAAACACCGCTTAGCGCCCCCGCCATGCCTACGGCAATAAAATTACTGATATTTAAATGCACTAACCCGGTCTGGTTTACCGCAAAAGCTACAAATAAGCCCAGGAACGCGCCTGTAAACATGGTTGGCGCGAACGTACCGCCGTTACCGCCCGAACCAATGGTAATACCCGCGGCCACTATCTTCATTAAAATAAGCGCGGCAATAAATAGCAGCATTAGCCACGGATTTGATAACCACTGGCTAAAAAATGACTCTTCTTTAAGCGCGTCAATATTACCGTTCAATATCTCCTGGAGGTAGTGGTAGCCTTCGCCAAATAAGGCGGGAAATATCATCAGGATAAAACCTAATATCAGGCCGCCGCCAATAGCGCGTACGTAACGGTTCTGATTAGTAAAAATCCCCTTCTCGAGTTTACCCGCAACTTTTGTTATGTAAACAGCGATCCATCCGCAAAGCAAACCCAAAATAACATAAAACGGCAGGGCTGTCATTACCCAACCATCGGTAACCAGGTGGAAGAGCTGGCGCGAATACAGCACCTTGGCCACAACCACACCTGTGGCAGATGCAATAAGTAAAGGGATAAAAGTTGGAATAGTGATCTCTCCTATCAAGATCTCCAATGCGAACAAAACACCCGCAATGGGGCTGTTAAACACCGCCGCAATACCCGCCGATGCCCCGGCGGCTATCAGCACCGTTTTTTCGTACGGGCTAAGGTTAAATAACTTACCCACGTTAGAACCTATGGCCGAGCCGGTACAAACAATGGGCGCCTCTAAGCCCGATGAACCGCCAAACCCCACGGTAAGCGAGCTTGTTATTAAATGCGAATAAATATTATTTGACCGGATGTTGGAGCGGTTCTTTTTAATGTTGATCAGTATGTTACCTATCCCCTTTTGTATTTTATCACGATTGATGAGGTGTTGCCAGGCTACAGTAAGCAAGATACCAACAGCAGGCAAAAACACATATATAATATGGTAAGGCAGGTGCGATGATATATTACGGCTTAGCTCCTCCATTAGGTGCACCAGGTATTTTAATGCCACAGCCGCAAGGCCGCCAATAAGGCCTACAGCAACACTGCAATAAATTAAAAAGTTGCGTTGGGTATTCTTTTTTAATCGCCAGCGGGCAATTTTATAACTGATAGATTTTAACATAGGAGTGCGCAGAAGTGGCAATGTAATAATTTTAACGCTTAAAATATTTGTAAGCAGTATATTTGCCCATGACTTCTCCGCAAAGATATGATCAACGGGGCGTTTCTGCATCAAAAGATGATGTACATAATGCCATTAAAAACATTGATAAAGGGATCTTCCCGAAAGCTTTCTGCAAAATTGTACCCGATATTTTAACTAACGACCCTGAGTATTGCAATATTATGCATGCTGATGGCGCAGGTACAAAATCATCTCTAGCGTATACTTACTGGAAAGAAACCGGCGATATATCTGTATGGCGGGGTATTGCACAGGATGCCATTATCATGAACCTGGACGACCTGCTTTGCGTGGGCGCTACTGATAACATCCTGCTATCATCAACCATTGGCCGTAATAAAAACCTGATACCGGGCGAAGTTATCGCAGCTATCATAAACGGCACCGAAGAAATTTTAGCCGAACTGCGTAATGCAGGGATAGGAATCTACTCTACCGGCGGCGAAACTGCCGACGTGGGCGATTTGGTACGTACCATCATAGTAGACAGCACCGTTACCTGCCGCATGAAACGTGCCGATGTAATTTCAAACGACCGTATTAAACCCGGCGATGTTATAGTGGGGCTTGCATCATACGGGCAAGCTACCTACGAAAAAGAATATAATGGCGGCATGGGTTCAAACGGCCTTACATCTGCCCGCCACGATGTGTTTAATAAAAACATCGCCAATAAATATAGCGAAAGCTTTGACTCTGCAGTTCCCCAAGAACTGGTATTTAGCGGCAGCAAGACACTCACCGATAAAATTGAGATCGGCAATGGCGAAACTGTTACCGCGGGTAAACTGGTATTATCGGCAACACGCACCTATGCCCCCATCATCAAAACCATTTTAGATAAGTATCGCGCACAGGTAAACGGTATGGTGCATTGCAGCGGCGGGGCGCAAACTAAAGTATTACACTTTATTGATAACCTGCACATCATAAAAGATAACCTGTTCCCGATTCCTCCTTTGTTCAAACTTATCCAGGAAGAATCCAATACCGACTGGCAGGAAATGTACAAAGTATTTAACATGGGCCACCGTATGGAACTTTATGTACCCGAAGAGATAACTGATGACATCATAGCTATTTCAAAAAGCTTTAATGTAGATGCGCAAATTATTGGGCGTGTAGAAGCTGCTGATAAAAAGCAGGTAACGGTGGTATCGGAATTTGGGCAGTTTGAATATGAATAGTAATTAACTTATCATGTTAAAATTCCTGTCAGAACAATCGTCCGCTATATTATTGATGATATTTCTGATAGAAAATTGTCTTGTAACACTATTAGCTTTATTTGCTGGTTGGCTTACTCAGAAGTTAACCTCGAAGCATGTCGAACCGCCCAACCGTAATGAGGTTCTTGTTTGCATCATAACAAATCTGATCAACACTTTGATCACTTTCGCAGGCTTTAAGTTATGGCAAACGGGAGCCTTAACTTTCCGCTTTGATATAAATTGGATTATAGTTATCGATTTTGCATTTTTATTTATAGCGATGGATCTGGCTATGTATGTTTTGCATTATTGCATCCATCATTCAGCTATTTACAATACTATTCATAAATTCCACCATTATTACAGCCACCCAAAACCTATAGATCTTTTTGTTTTGCATCCGTTGGAAACTGTTAGTTTCGGTTTACTGTGGCTTTGTATTATTAGCGTTTACGCTTTTAACTTCTATGCTGTTATTATTTATTTAACGGCAAATGTAGTCTTTGGTATTGCCGGCCATTTGGGTACCGAACCTTTATCAGATAGAGCAAGAAACAGTATATGGTTCAAGTATCTCGGGTCATCAACATTTCATCATAATCATCATACTGATATTACCTATAATTACGGCTTTTATACCAACATCTGGGACAGGTTATTTAAAACATATAAACCTTAATCTCCGAAAAACAAGCACAAAAAAAAGCCTCCCAAATTGGGAGGCTTTTTTTATTATTTAAAACTTCATATTACTTAGTTACTAAGAATGAGTTTTGAGTAAACACTGATGATTTACTTCCATCTTTATTGTAAGCGTAAGCTTTTACGTTGTAAGTTTTACCAACCGTTAAACCAAGTGAACTTAATTTAAGCGTGATAGTACCGGCATATACTAAAGTATTAGGATATGTGGTTGATTGCTCAACAGCAGAAATAGTATGAACAACCACTGCAGCTTTTGCAGGTGTTGTTTCGGTAGCCGGTACAGCAGGTGTCGATGTAACATCATTACCGTTCCACGACGTAAAGTTTACGGTAGATTTTAGCACCGGTGCGGGAGTTACAGGCGGGGTTCCGGCTGCAGGTTGTTGTTCGTAAAACTCCAGTTTAAAAGCACCGGTTTGCTGGTTAGTAAGTGTTGCACCAAAGTTTACCTGCAAATAATTTGCAGTACTACCGCTAATGATGAATGGCCCTACTTGCTGATAGCCAAGGCTGCTTAATTGAATGGCTGGCAGCTTTGGTTCGATAGCGTCAACATCGGCTTTTTTTGTACAGCTAAACACGGTTAATGTAACCAGGGCAGCTAATACGATATTTATATATTTTTTCATTGTAATTATTTTAATGTTTAACAATATCAACTGTTGATTAGAAAATGTACTTAGCACCAATCAATAAGCTCCAGGTAGTAGCTGATGTAGCATCAACATATGGAGTGTTAACCAGTTTACCGTTAAGCTGACGCATGTTGTATGACGGAACATTTGTAGTTGCATCTGTACTTAAGTAAGTAAGCGGGTTAGCAAAGGTGATCTGTTTTTGGATACCCCAGTATTTGTTAAGCAAGTTTGGCAGGTTTAATACAGTTGCGCTTAACTGTAATGTATGTTTCTGACCGCCGGCCATGATGTAAAAATCTTGTAAGATGTTTGCATCTATACGGTTGTACCATGGTAAGAAAGCAGCATTCCTTTGCGCGTATTTACCCCTGTTAGCATTTAAGTAAGGAGTGTTTTTGATGAATTGCTCTAAAGCAGCAGCTTGTTGTTGCGGGGTGTAAGTGTAAGTTACGCCGTTAACAGTAGCATTGTATTGAGTGAAAGTAATTTCGCTCGCTTTTTTAGGAATGTACATTAAGTCAGCAGATACACCATCACCATTTAAGTCGCCGTTAACAGTGTAGCTGATAGGGGTTGTACCACCTGCCTGGCCCTGGTAAAATAAACCAATGGTTGTAGCAGCATGGTTTAAGTAATTAAACCTGTACGATGCAGAAGCAACTATACGGTGAGGAACATAAAAGTTAGTATAACCTGTTTCAACATCGTTAGTAGTACCAACGTTTGCAGTTGATGACCATACGTTTGTTGCAGTTGTACCTACAGTAGAGAATGCTTCTTTAGCCTGGGTGTAAGTATAGGCTGCAGTTGCAGTAAACCCACCTTTAAATTGTTTAGCGATTTGCGCGGTTAACGAAGTAGCGTAACCTTTGTTAGTGTTCTCTAATACGATAGCCGAGCTAAGTGCAGGGTATATAGACCTGTCTGCAGCGTTACCTGTGTAGCGAACACGTGTCAGGTCGCCTTCAACTAAAATACCGGTAGGGTCTTTTAAGTTAGCGTTACGCATTCTAACAGCATTGATATCTTTAGTATATAAACCTTCCAAAGTAGCAGTGAAGCCATTACCAAGGTTTTTCTCTACCGCTAAGTTAGTTCTGAAAACCTGTGGGAATTTAAAGTTACGATCTATTAATACAGTAGCCGATTGGATAGCTGTACCAGCAGTTTGCGGGAACAGGTTGGCGTAAGTTGTTGGATCCGGGTTTAACTTAATATCAGCAAGTTGTGCCGGGGTAGCAACACCACCAAAGTTATACATGGCGCTGTTACTTGGGTTGTTGGTTAAGAAAACGTAAGGAATTTTACCTGTGAAGATACCGGTACCACCACGGATAACCAATGATTTATCTTCAAGCAATGCCCAACGGAAACCTACCCTTGGCGATAACAAGATAGGTGATTTTGGCCATAAGCCAGAGTTGTATGAAGTAGGCACACCTTTAGAGTTCGGCAATATCAACGCGGTCATTTGCGGGTTTTCTATTGGGTTCTCTAAGTAGATGCTCTTATCGGCACGGATACCGTAAGTAAATTTAAAGTCCGGGCTTACAGCGTATTCGTCTTGTACGTATGCGCTGATAGTACCAACTTTTAAGTTAGCCGAGAAAACTTTATCAACACCCGGTACCAACGAGTAGTTGTAAGTAAATTGAATGGGTGCCCTGTCATTCAAGAAATCATCTAATGAATTGTAGATGTATGAACCCGCTGCACCCGGCATAAACGCGTTACCTACCCTTTGGTACTCGTAGTTAATACCACCTGTAATGGTGTGTTTACCTGCGTAGTAAGTTAAGTTGTCGTAAACGCTGTAGGTATTGTCAACAACCTCGTTGTTTTTTGTGTAAGGGTCAGAACCTGCAGTAATGTAGTTGCTACCTAAACCATTGTAGATATCAATAGTTGGGAATAATGCACCTTTGCTGGTACGTGGGTTATCGTATTTTTTGAAGGTAGCTAACAACTGGTTAGAGAATTTAGAGCTGATGCTGCTGTTTAACTCTATTGTACCGGTGTTAACTTTGTTTAAGAAACCATAGTTTGAGTTAGCAAACGCAATTGACTGGTTGCTGTAACGCGCGTTAACCAAACCACCACTACCACGGGTAGTAGATACACCTGTAGCTGTATTTGTAAAGGTATAAGATCCGTTGTTTGGTGTACTTGTACCATTAACTGTTTGATCGCTGGTTGCATTTAAATGGCTGTATTTAACAGTCAACTTGTTTTTATCGTTGATGTTCCAGTCCAGTTTAAGTAAATACTTGGTGTTTTTGTTGTTAAACGCGTCAAAGTTATCAAAACCACCTGTTTCATAACCAAACTTAGTTTTCAGGTAATCAGACACTTTTTGAAGATCGGCAACCGGTGTTGCTGATGGCGTACCATTACCCGAACCACCTGCCGGAGAAAACGCTATACCCGGAGAGGTTGCGGTTTCTTTTTCGAAGTTAGCGAAGAAGAATAATTTGTTTTTGATGATAGGGCCGCCAAAAGTAGCACCGTAAGTTTTGGTACTTGCTTTAGCTACGTTAGCACCAATAAAATTATCGCCAATGTAGTTACCGTTAAAAGATTGGTTTTTGTAGTAAGTATAAGCCGAACCGTGGAATGTGTTGGTACCGCTTTTGGTAGTAGCGTATATACCTGCACCGGTAAAGCCTGACTGTCTAACGTCAAACGGAGCGATATTAATAGAAAGCTCGTCGTAAGTTTCGATAGAAATAGGCTGTGCACCACCACCCGGTAAAAGGTCTGATGATGTACCAAAGGTATTGTTAAGGTTTGCACCATCAACAGTTACACTGTTTAAACGCGCGTCGCGGCCTGCAAAGCTCGAACCTGATGACTGTGGTGTTAAACGGGTAAAATCTGTAATGCTACGAGAAAAAGTAGGCAGGGTTGAAAGTGCTGTTCTGTTCACGTTTGTACTTGCGCCTGCTTTAGCAGTAGAAATGCGCCTTGTTGCAGTAATGTTTACAGCCTGTAACTCTAAACCTGTTTCGCTAAGGGTTGAGTTAAAGATGTAAGGCTGGCCTAATTGTAAAGTAATGTCGCTTGCGGTTGCTTTATTAAAACCAATAAAGCTTACCTCAACCGTGTAAGGGCCACCAACGCGCATACCCGGGATGTTAAACAAACCGTCTTTGTTTGAAGCGGCAGTGTAAACAGTTCCTGATGGAAGGTGAGTTGCCTTAATGGTTGCGCCGGGCAAAGTAACGCCCTTAGCATCTTTAATTGTTCCTGACATACTACTTGATGTTACCTGTGCAAAGGCAACAACCGCAGTAAACAAGAAGATGATTGAGAGAAGTAAATGTTTTCTCATACTTGTTTTTTTAATTTAACTGTTAAGTGATTTAATCGTTAGTGAATTAATGGCGCAAAGATATATATTACAGCTGTTTAGTATATTAAGTTTATGTTAACAATAATTATATATTTTTCAACACTTTACACCTTATTTAAGCAATAATGAAATTTTGATGAATTTCTGCTATAATATTTGCATTATGAGTGTCATTTTTTATAATAATTAACTTAAATATCACCTAATTACTTTAAATTATAAGCTTCATTTCTAAATCAATTCCCATTTTTCATTTACACTGGTTTTTAGTTAGCTTTGGCATTCCAAAATCATAAAAGATACATACTATATGGATTACGATTTAATTGTTATTGGTTCGGGCCCGGGCGGCTATGTAGCTGCTATCCGCGCATCGCAATTGGGTTTAAAAACCGCTATTGTAGAAAAAGAATCGCTTGGGGGCATATGCCTTAACTGGGGTTGTATCCCTACTAAAGCTTTATTAAAAAGCGCCCAGGTTTTTGAATATTTAAACCATGCTGCCGACTATGGTATTAAAACCAGCGGCGGCGAGGTTGATTTTGAAGCCGTTGTAAAACGCAGCCGCGGCGTTGCCGATGGCATGAGTAAAGGCGTACAGTTCTTGATGAAGAAAAACAAGATCGACGTGATTATCGGCTACGGCTCGTTAAAATCAAAAGGCACCGTTGCTGTTAAGCTTGCAGATGGCTCTACAAAGGATTTTACCGCTACCAACATCATATTGGCAACAGGTGGCCGCTCGCGCGAGTTACCTAACCTTAAACAGGATGGTAAAAAGGTAATTGGTTACCGCCAGGCCATGATATTACCACAGCAACCTAAATCAATGGTTGTGGTGGGCTCAGGCGCTATAGGTATTGAGTTTGCTTATTTTTACAACGCTATTGGTACAAAAGTTACTGTGGTAGAGTATTTAGATAACATCGTTCCGTTAGAGGACGAAGAGATCTCAAAAGGCTTGTTACGTATCTTAAAAAAACAGGGCATCAACATCATGACCGGTTCTACCGTTGAGTCTGTTGATACCAATGGCGAAGGCTGCCGTGTTAACGTAAAAACCGCTAATGGCAACCAGGTGCTTGAGGCCGACATTGTATTATCGGCAATAGGTGTCTCTACCAACATCGAAGGCATAGGCCTTGAAGAGAACGGTGTTAAAACCGACAAAGGCAAGGTTTTAGTTGATGATTTTTACAAAACAAACGTTGAAGGCGTTTACGCTATCGGCGATATTGTTAAAGGCCAGGCTTTGGCACACGTTGCATCTGCCGAGGGTATTATTTGTGTAGAAAAGATAGCGGGTAAAAACCCCGAGCCTTTAGATTATAATAACATCCCGGGCTGTACTTATTGCTCTCCGGAGGTTGCTTCTGTAGGTTATACCGAAAAAGCTGCTAAAGAAGCAGGGTACGAAGTTAAGGTGGGTAAGTTCCCGTTCTCGGCATCGGGTAAGGCAAGTGCTGCCGGCGCTAAAGATGGTTTTGTAAAGGTTATTTTTGATGCTAAATACGGCGAATTCCTGGGAGCGCATATGCTGGGCCTTAACGTTACAGAAATGATTGCCGAGGTTGTTACCGCACGCAAGCTGGAAACTACCGGTCACGATATTATTAAATCGGTACACCCTCACCCTACCATGAGCGAGGCTGTTATGGAAGCCGCTGCTGATGCATACGGCGAAGTAATTCACTTGTAGTAAATATTTTTAACCTATAGTATTAGGATGGCATCACATTTGTATTAAATGTGGTGCCTTACATATCAAGGCCGCCCCGGTATACCGGGGCGGTTTTTTTATTTAAAAATCTGTATGCTATGGAAAAAATCAACACTACACGACAACAAACTTTACGGGATAGCGAAACGCTTAGTCCCTGGCAAAAGGGCAGTTTTACGCTTAACGCTACAACAGATAAAATCACCGGAGAGACTGTTTATGATGCCCTCGTAGTTGGCGGTGGCATCACAGGTTTAACCACTGCCCTGCTGCTTCAAAAACAGGGTAAACAAACCATTCTGGCCGAGGCAAGAACCATTGGTTTTGGCACTACAGGCGGCACAAGCGCACACTTAAATACATTTTTTGACGCTACCTATGCCGATGTAGAAAGCGATTTTAGCGAGGCGGATGCTAAACTACTTGCCAATTGCGGCAAAGAGGCATTTAGTATGATCAGGGATCTATCCCAGGATCATAATATAGCCTGCGATCTCGAAATAAAAGACGGCTACCTGTACGCGGAAACCGACGAAGAGGTTAAGATACTTGACGACATCCTTACTGCTTCACAAAAGGCAGGAATAGAAGTTTTTGAAGCCGATGACAACGGTGTTAAAGTGCCGTTTAAAAAATCGATCGTATTTAAAAAGCAGGGGCAGTTTCATCCGCTTAAGTATATATATGGTTTGGCAAAAGCATTTATTGAAGCGGGCGGCGTTCTGTTAGAGGACACATTTATCAGGGAAACATCTTTTGCTGATGGGGTACATTTAGCCAAGGGGGATAGTGTTACCATAAAAGCCAAAAATTTGGTTTACGCTACCCACCTTCCACCGGGAATTAATGTTTTCGATTTTAACTGCGCGCCCTACCGTAGCTATGTAATTGGTGTAAAACTAAAGAACGAGGCCGATTACCCGGATTGTTTATCCTATGATTCTAAGGAGCCGTATCATTATTTCCGCGGCCATACCGTTGATGGCCAAAAATACTTACTGGTTGGCGGCGAAGATCATAAAACCGGCCACGAAGATCCTGATGCTGCCTTTGATACGTTAGAAAAATATATTCGTAATTATTATGATGTTGACGAAGTGGCGTTTAAATGGTCGTCTCAATATTACGTCCCAACAGATCAGTTACCATTTATAGGGCAAATGCCCATGGGCGACGATAATCTTTATATGGCTACGGGCTACAATGGCAACGGCATGATGTTCGGTACCATCGCGGGTAAAATGATTAGTGATGCGATACTGGGCAAGGAAAATGAATATGCAGATCTGTTCAATCCTTCGCGCATTAAGCCTGTAGCAGGGTTTATGGATTTTGTTAAAGAGAACGCTGATGTTGCCTACCGTTTTGTAGCGGATAGGATCAGCGCCGAGTCGATCAACTCATTAAAGGATCTTGAATCAGATACCGGCACCATAGTAAAGTATGAGGGAGAAAAGCTTGCAGTATACAAAGATGCTGATGGCAAAATAACCGCCTTAAACCCTACATGCACTCATGCCGGCTGTATTGTATGTTTTAACCACGCCGAAAAAAGCTGGGATTGCCCCTGCCATGGCGGCCGATTTGACATTGACGGAAAAGTACTTACCGGCCCGCCAAGAATGGATTTACAGAAAGTAGATATAGAATAGAAATATATAGTTATGACCCAAGTTGAAACAGAAAAAGATAACCAGTCTGGTTACTTCAAAATAGCAACCGGCGTGTGGGGGCTTAAAACGCTATTTGTAAACGTTTACTTTGTAGCCATTAATAAAAACGAATGGGTGTTGGTAGATACAGGGCTTAAAGGCTACTCACAATATATTAAAGATACTGCGCAAGAGCTTTTTGGTAATAACCCGCCAAAGGCAATTATACTTACCCACGGGCACTTCGATCATACCGGCAATATATTGGAGTTGTTAAAAGCCTGGGATGTACCGGTATTTGCACACCCGTTGGAGATACCTTATTTAAACGGAGTTTCATCTTACCCACCACCCGACCCTACCGTTGGTGGCGGATTAATGAGCCTGATGTCGGTAGTTTATCCACGGAAGTCAATCGATTTGAATGGCTCCTTAAAGGTGCTGCAAAACGATAATAATATCCCGGTTTTACCAGGTTGGCAATATATCCATACGCCGGGCCACGCTCCGGGGCATATAGCGCTTTTTAGGGAAAAAGACAGGCTGCTGTTAGCCGGAGATGCATTTGTTACTACTAAACAAGAGTCGGCCTTTTCGATAGCCATGCAATCAGAGATCGTATCCGGTCCTCCCAAATACTTCACTTACGATTGGGGCGCGGCAAAGCAGTCGGTAAAAAAATTATATAATTTAAATCCGGCTATTGCTGCAACCGGCCACGGCAGACCAATGGTTGGCGAGGAGCTTGCCGAAGGGCTTAAAAGTTTGGTTGAAAATTTTGACAGGGTAGCCATCCCAAGCAGCGGCCGATATGTTAAGCGCCCCGCTAAAACAAATAAACGTGGCGTATTGTACACCCCGCCTAAATTGGTCAACAAAACACTAATTGCTTCGGTAATTGCAGTTGCAGGCATATTGACTTTTACAATTGTCAGGAATTTGAAGTAATAAAAAAAGAGCCGCACAAAGCGGCTCTTTTTTTATTCTTGATATTGCTTATCTAAAAAATCATATCTACCTTTTAGCTGAGGGCTTTCCTTTTTCAACACGGTTTTTACATCAAGGTCATTGTATGATACTACCCCGTCCTTAACGTTGGCATCCCACTTCGGCAATCGCGCCCCGTTGGGGTTACCTGTTTTAATAAAGTTGGCAAAATAGCTTTCCATCGTGTCAGATACTTTGTAATCGTCCGCTGTCCAGGCATACATTTTATTGGTGGCCAGGTTACCCATAGCATACTCAATTTCAAAAGCATGCGGCGCGCCATTATAAGGTTGCGGCCCCTTAGGCCTTGCTTTTTCAGCATCTGTAGTTTTATTTACACCACCTGCAAGCCCTGGTGTTAAATTGGCCATTGCCGCAGTAACAGGTGGTTTAGCTTTAGAGAACACATACCTGTACACCGGCTTACCGCTTGTTTTAGCATGTACATCGGCCCATTTCCAGGTTGCGTAAACAATAAACCTGTCGCTGGCCAGTTCCGTGGCCGATTTAATTACCTCTTCTTCTGTAGCACCCGGATATAATTTGAGCACCTCGTTGGCCTTGTCCTTATAAAACATATTTAATTGCTTTAAATAATTCTCGGGCGTTGGCGCGTTGCCGTACATAAAGGCCTGGTAAGGTATCTCGGCAGAGTTCCATCCTACCAGCAGCGTCACTTTAGCCTGCTGTCCTGACATGAACGTAGCAGATGGTTGTTCAGTGAAAAAGTAACCATCTGTAGTAAAGCCTATTTGCGGATTGCCCGGTTTAGAGGCCAGCTCTAATAATTGATCGGCCGGGATGGTACGCAAAGCTGCTAACGTGGTGGCCTCTGCCTTTTCGCCAAATTTAACACCATTACTTTCGGCAACATCAAGCGCCGTTGGCGCTAAAGGTTTAAACATAGCCCCGCTCTCACCTATGGCTCCGGCTATCAAACCCTTTGATAAAGGCGATGCCATTTGCGCTGATACCGACATGGAGCCGGCAGATTCCCCTGCTATGGTTACCCTTTTAGGGTCGCCACCAAAGGCGGCAATATTTTTTTGCACCCAACGCAGGGCGGCGTTCTGGTCGAGCAAACCATAGTTGCCCGATGAGTGGTGTGCCGATTCCTTCGTAAGTTCTGGGTGTGCCAAAAACCCGAACACGCCCAAACGGTAGTTAACGGTTAAGGTAATAATGCCCCGTTTGGCCATGCTTTCGCCATCGTAACGCGGCTCGGATCCGTCGCCGGCCACAAAGCCGCCGCCATAAAAATATACCAGAACAGGTAACTTACCTTTGGGTTTACCGGCAGGTACCCAAACATTCAGATACAGGCAATCCTCGCTCATACCCGGCGAGCGAAAACCCATGTCGCCAAACGGCTTTTTTTGCATGGCGTTGTAACCAAAAGCATCGCACTTTCGCACACCTGTCCAGCTGTTAACCGGTTGCGGCTCTTTCCAGCGCAATTCGCCAATTGGTGGCTGTGCAAATGGTATCCCCTTGAAGCTGTTTACGCCGGATGTTTCTGTAACGCTTTCTACAATACCATTTTCAATTTTAACTTGTACGCCCTTTTGAGCGAACAAAGACATGCCTGCAACCTGCATCAGCAGAAAAAATGTTATTTTTTTCATGAAATATGTTTTATAATTGGTTGGTGTTTGGATGTTGAAATTAATAAAAATTATCTGCTAACAAACTATTGTGTCGTATTTACGCAATGAATTTATAAATTATTTATCTCGCCAGTATGAAACCTGCTATCACCATTGAATATTGCCCAAAGTGTAACTGGCTTTTACGTGCGGCATACATGGCCCAGGAACTGCTTACTACCTTTACCGATGATGTTTACGGCATAACTTTACAACCCAGCGAAACATCTGGAACATATAACATCCGGATAAATGAAGCTGTGATATTTGACCGCAAAGAACAAGGCCGTTTCCCTGAAATTAAGGAACTAAAGCAACTTGTACGAGATGTAATCAGCCCCGGTAAAAACCTTGGCCATTCAGACAAAACGACTACCTGATTTACTATGCATACATATTATGTAGTACAAATTTGTTTATGTAATTTTGTGCACTATATTTATAAATGCTATCCAAAAAAACTAAATACGCCATAAAGGCGCTTGTTGTCATGGGCAAAAACATGGACAAGCCGCCTATGCAGATCTCGAAGATCGCTGAGCTTGAAAAGATACCGAAAAAATTTTTGGAGCAGATCCTGCTTGACCTCAGGAACGCGGGTTACCTATACAGTAAAAAAGGTGCGGGTGGTGGCTACAGCCTAAACAAAGACCCTAAAGACATTTACCTGGTTAGCATTATGCGTATTACCGATGGCCCTATTGCCATGGTACCTTGTGCAAGCTTAAACTTCTATCATCGTTGCGATGAGTGCCACCAGGAGCATACCTGCGGTATACGGGATGTGTTTATAGAAGTACGCGATGCTACGCTGAAGATACTATCTGAAACGAGTGTGGCTGATATTATTCGCCGGGAAACTACGCTGATAAGCTTGGATTAGGGATAGTAATTGATCCGGACAGAATTTTGTTAGACATCCCCTCTACTCGTCGTTCAGCTTTTCGGAAATGTTTTTGATAGCATCATCAAGCAACGAGGCAGATTTGTATAGATACTCCTCCACCTGCCTGTAGTCTTCCAGTTTAGTACTACTGTGCTTTAAAATATCTATCATACCCAAAATATTGGTGAGGTGTTTGCGAACCTCATGAGAGTTGATAAAGGCGAGCTCGGCTTTTTTAGCTTCAAACAATAGTTTTTCGTAATGCCTTTTTTGACGAACGTTACGGTAAAACAACGCTATGGCAATTATGCTGAGTGCTGCAATCAATACAATAAACAGCAGCCACAAACGCTCGCGTTTATATACCTCGGCTTTTTGAAGATAGGATTGTTCGGTTTCTTCTATTTTTATTTGCGATGATATATTACCTACCTGCGTTAACCTGATGTTAATTTCCTGCGATTGGCGCAACGCCAGCCTGAAGTTGTATGATGAAGCTTTGTAGTCCCCTTTCTTTTCGGCTATCCAGGCAAGCGTTTCGTAAAGGTGAAATTTTATCTCAGGGTGGCTGTTAGCGGTATCGGCGGCAAGCAGCATGTCAATAATAACCTTTGCCGAATCTAACTGCCCGCTCATGTAGTACGCATCGGCCAGGTGTTGGTTTTCCAGGTCGCTTTGGGCGTAGTTCTTACTTTTCTGCAGTTCTTTAATTTGGTTTATAGCTAAAGTATAGTTGTGCTGCAGCAACGTTATGTAATAAGCTGTACGCCCCCGGTAAGTAAATATTTTATAGTTGGTGTTTTTAGGATCGTTAAGTATATTGTGATAAGCCTTCAGCGAATCGAGGTTGTTCATCCTGAAAAAATTCTCGGACTTATTATAATATATAGCGCTCGATAAAAGG
The DNA here is from genome assembly GCF_042676625.1 of Mucilaginibacter lutimaris. NCBI lineage: Bacteria > Pseudomonadati > Bacteroidota > Sphingobacteriia > Sphingobacteriales > Sphingobacteriaceae > Mucilaginibacter > Mucilaginibacter lutimaris. Next base: position 1,481,072 of record NZ_JBHTIA010000003.1, on the reverse strand, counting down.
CGTTGCGCTGTAGTGTCGTTTCTGAGCAGCGCATCAGCGTCGTTAAGGTAATTGAGAGACTGCGCATACAACCCCGATTTGTAAAACAGGTCGGAAATATTAATATTGAGGGCGGCTTCCCTCCTTACATCCTTAAACTTATCCCTAAGCTTCCGTACGTTGATATTGGCAAGGCGATAGCTATAAATAGCACCGATATAATCGCCCTTATCTGTTTGAATAAAGCCCAGGTGGCTTAAACATTGAAATGACAGGTAAGCCTGATTATTTCTTTCGGCAAGCTGTACGGCCTTTGCCATGTTCAGTTCGGCCAGCTTAAGATCATGAAGCTTATTATATGCGATGCTTTTTATAAAATATATAAAAATATCGCGGTTTGGCAGATTATACTTCGAAAAATAATTTTTTAAAGTGTCTTGCGCTGCTGATAATTTAGCGGTATCTGTAACCTGGATATATGTTTTTGAAAAAGTAATTAAACGTTTTTCGCGTTGAAATGCATCCGGCTGCGAAAGTATATCGATGAGTGTGTCTTTACTGAGCTTATTATTTTTTTGCTGTGTAACAGGCAATTGCCGTGCATGAACATGCACAACTTGCAGGAATAGAATAAAGAAACTAAGGGTTATGGTAAGCTTTTTAAGCATACACTGTTTTTTTACTAATTTACGCTTGACTTTGATAAAAACAAAAAGAATATAATTGTAACTTTTTACTCTTTTTATGCGTATAAAGAAATATATTAATTATACATTTGTATAAACTATCACAGCGGACAATCAGATATGAAAAAAATTATTTACTTATTATTAGCCATAGTTGTTATTGGCGTATATGCGTGCCAGAAAGATAACACTGCCCCTGCCGGTAAGTCTCTTAATAATTTAAGCGTTAAAGGCAAAAAAGACACTGTTCCACCAGACCCTTCTTTCAATACATTCAGGGTTAAAAAAGACACTGTTCCACCAGATCCTTCTTTTAATACATTAAGGACTAAAAAGGATACTGTTCCACCAGATCCAAGCTTCAAGTAATTGAAAGCCCTTGCAAATAGCAAGGGCTTTTTTTATGCCTAACTGTCAAATTTTTCCAACAGTTTCAGCAGCGTTTCAAAATCTTTAGGGTAAGGCGCATGTATGGTAACATCATTGCCGGATGGCAGCTTAAAGCTTACCTCATAAGCGTGCAGGGCAAAGCGTTTCATAATAGGCAGCTCCTCCTGATCTTTACCTAAAATATACTTCCGTTTTATTTTTGAAAGGAATACCGGCTGGCCCTTATACATTTCATCGCCGGCTATTGAAGCACGCTGGGTAGCCAGGTGAATCCTTATCTGGTGCATTCGGCCCGTAACTGGCCTACATTCCACCAAGGTGTAGTGTTTAAAGTATTTTAACGATTGGAACCATGTTTCGGCACGTTTACCTTCCTGCCTGCTAATGGTTACATTGCCTTTACCAACGTTTAGGATAGGCAGGTCTATCAGCAGGTTTTCAAAAACATGTGTACCATCAATAACAGCGTGGTAAACCTTTTTAACTTTACGTTTTTCAAACTGCATAGATACCGTACGGTAGGCCTCCGGGTTTTTGGCTATAATAAGCGCGCCCGAGGTTTCTTTATCTAAGCGATGACATATCTGCGCATCATCGGTATATTGCTTCGCCAGGCGCAGCATATTTATCTCGCCACCCTTGCGCTCGTCTAACGAACTGATGAACGGTGGTTTATTAACCACAATAACATCATCATCTTCAAACAATATCAGATCGGTAAACTTTGGAAACTTCATATTGCGGGCAAAAATACAGTTAATTAAATTAATTGCAGTATCGCTATAGCAATCACGCTAAATAGCTGGCCTAAAACAAATTATAATTACCTATGTTAAATTCCTATAAATCATTCCGCTACCTAAATATATTATTATGAGCACAAAAAAAACACAGCCCGAAGAAAAGGGCTTTTTCGAAAAGATAAAGGAAACCATAGAAGAATTTTGGGATGGCACTAAAGAAACTGCCGAAGACCTGAAAGATAAGGCCGAAGACAAAATTGAAGACATTAAAGAAAGCGTAACCGCAAAAAAAGCGACGGCCACGCGTAAAGCAAGTGCGGCAAAAACAACCGTTGTAAAAAAAGCTACTGCAGCTAAAACCACTGCCGCTAAAAAGGCCGCCGATACTACAAATAAAGCTCAGAAAGAAGCAACCGCTGTTAAAACAGTTGCCGCGGCCAAAGCAAAAGCGGTTACCGATAAAGCAAAAACCACCACGGCTGACGCTAAAAAAACAGCTGCCGATTTAAAAACCAAAGCCGATACCAAAGCTAAAGCAATTACTACTGAAGCTAAAACCAAGGTTGCCGCTGTTAAAAAAGCAGCACCAAAGGTTACTGCTGCTAAAAACACTACTTCAAAAACAGCAACCACCGCTAAAAGTAAAGCCGCGACTGCTAAATAAGTAAAGAACACAAAAAAAGCCTCCCGGCTTCGGGAGGCTTTTTTTAGGCTTCAAATTTGTAACCTACACCTTTTACGGTAGCTACACAATCATCTCCAAGCTTTTCGCGTAGTTTGCGCACATGTACGTCAATGGTACGGTTGGTAACCACTACCGAATCTTCCCAAATATTTTTCAGTATCACTTCACGGGTATAAACCTTGCCCGGTTTTGATGCCAACAGGTAAAGCAGCTCAAACTCTTTTTTGGCTAATACTACCTTTACACCCTTTTTATAAACCAGGTAAGCCTCACGATCTATCACAAGGTCTCCAATTTCCAGTTTGTTATCGGTAACCTCTTCCGGTGGGGCATTACGACGAAGGATGGCGTTTATACGGCTAACCAGCGCACGTGGCTTAATAGGTTTGGCAATGTAATCATCGGCACCTACGTTAAAGCCTGCAATTTCCGAATACTCTTCGCTACGTGCAGTAAGGAACACCATAAAGGTGTTCTTAAACTCGGGCATGGTGCGCATAATGCGGCATGCTTCTATGCCATCCATTTTAGGCATCATTATATCTAAAACGATCAGATCTGGCTGGGTACGTTTTGCTTCGGCAACAGCTTCCTGGCCATTACGCGCCGAATAAACCTGGTAGCCTTCTTTCTTAAGGTTATACTCTATCAGCTCTAAAATATCGGGCTCGTCGTCAACAATTAATATCTTTTGTTTGCTGGTGCTCATGTATATTTATTTTTGCATAAATGTATAAGCTTAATTAAAGCTAATAGTTAACGCAATATTAACAAATTGTTAAATGGCACCATAAGTTAACCTTTAATTCAGGTTATTTAAATGTTTTCTTTAAAAATTCTTCAAGATCAGCGCCTGTAACATTCTTCGCTACAATATTTCCTTGCGGGTCTATGATAAAATTTGATGGGATAGCCTCAATATGATATAGCTTTTCTGTAGGCCCTTCAAAGCGCTGTAAGTCTGACACATGCGTCCAGCTTAAGCCATCGGCATTAACAGCTTGCTTCCAGTCTTTTTTCTCAATATCTAATGATATACCAAGTATGTTAAAGCCTTTATCTTTATAAAGTTTATACTGCTTAACCACGTTAGGGTTTTCCTGGCGGCAAGGACCGCACCACGATGCCCAAAAATCCAGCATTACATATTTGCCTTTATAGTCTGATAGCTTTACATCCTTATCATCAATGCTCTTGATGGTAAAGTCGGGCGCTTTATGGCCTACCGAAATAGGCTTTACCGCGGCCATCTGGCGCAAAAAGGTTTGTACGGCAGGGTTATTTTTAAACTCATCTTTTATATCATCGGCATAAGCAACCATTTGCTGCTCGTACTTGTATTGGTCTAAAGATGTGGCTGCGTAAAAACCTGCCAATGATTTTTTATTATCGGCAACAAATTTCAAAACTTCGTTGCTGTAGTCGGCAATATTTTTCTGGAATTGCGGAATGTAGATCTTAAGCAACGAATCGGACTCCTTACCCAATGCTGCCGATTTATTGGTGTACTCATCAGACAGTTTACTGTTTTTGGCACCGTACATGTTGCTTATTTTATTAAACTCCTTAATTTTTTCAGATGTTTCTGAACCACCCACCTCATAATCGTGGTTAACGTTGGCTACATCTGTTTTAAAAGTAATGGCATCGCCGTTCTTGGCAACCAGATCATAAATATTACCGCCAATGCGCAGCTTATACAGGTTAGCGTAGGGCGATGAATGTTTGAAACTGAACTCCTTGTTAGCGCTTATTTCTGTGGAATCAATAATACTTACCTGCGCGCTGTCTGCTGCTAACAGATATACTTTTTTAATGCTGCCGGGGTTATCTAATTTACCCGAAATAGTGAAGGTTGTAGCATCCTTACACGACGAAATGGCGAACGCTGCCACGAATGCCAGGCAGGTAACAATACGGTTTTTCATTGATCTTTATTTAGATTCTAATTCTTTTATTAAAAGCTGATTGGTTTTTTGCGGGTCGATCTTTCCTTTCGATAGTTTCATCACCTCGCCCATAAACAAGCCTAAAACGCCCTTTTTACCCTTTTGGTATTCTACCACCTTGTCGGGATATTTTGCCAGCGCGGCACGTATAAACTCATCAACCTCGTTAGTATCACCACTTATCAGTAAATTTAAGTCTTTAGCCAGTTGATCGGCAGTTTTGTTATTAACTTTCAACATTTCGGGGAAAAGCTTTTGCGTGGCTACAGAATTATTCACTTTGCCTTCGTCAACCAGTTGGATAAGCCCGGCTAAATTTTTTGGAGGCAAATTAAAATCAGCTACGTTAATGCTGTTATCGTTAATGTATGACCTTACGGCCCCCATAACCCAATTAGCGGCAGATTTATAATTAGTGGTATGCTTTATAAGCTCTTCAAAATATACGGCAAAATCTTTGTCAGCGATTATCACGCCGGCGTCATAATCAGATAGGCCAAGGTTTTTCGTGTACTTTTCAAACAACTCATTTGGCAAAGCCGGCATGCTTTTTCGGATCACATCAAGCTGTTCTTCTATTATTTGAACGGGCAGTAGATCCGGCTCGGGGAAGTAGCGATAATCGTTAGCCATTTCCTTTGAACGCAGTACCGATGTTTCGCCGGTATCTGCATTAAAATTAAGGGTGTTTTGATCTATATGGCCGCCGGCTTCTATTATCTCTACCTGGCGTGCAAACTCATGTTCAATAGCGCGCTGCACATTACGTATGGAGTTTAAGTTTTTTACCTCACACCGATTACCAAATTGGGTAGCGCCTTTTAACCGGACGGATATATTGGCATCGCAGCGCATGCTGCCTTCTTCCATATTGCCATCGCAAATATCAAGGTAACGCAAAATACGGCGGATCTCGGTCAGGAACTGGCCGGCCTCTTCGGCACTACGCAGGTCTGGTTCGGATACTATTTCTATAAGCGGTACTCCTGCCCTGTTCAGGTCTATAAGAGAATACTGGTCGTGCTGGTCGTGAGAACTTTTACCTGCATCATCTTCCATGTGGATGTGATGAATAGCGATCGTTTTAGACGAACCGTCGGATAATTTAACCGTTACGCCACCACCAAGGCATATAGGCTGCTGGTCTTGCGTGGTTTGAAAGCCTTTGGGTAAATCGGCGTAAAAGTAATTTTTACGGGCAAAAGTGTTTTTTAAATTGATAATGCAGTTACAAGCTAAACCCATTTTAACAGCATACTCTACCATGCGCTTGTTAATGCGTGGCAACGTACCGGGATGGCCCAGCGAAACCGGACTAACATGATGGTTCGGTTCGGCGCCAAATGCTGCCGAATCTGATGAGAAAGCCTTACTTAAAGTGGATAACTGCGCGTGAACCTCTAACCCAACAACCAACTCGTACTTATCACTCACGCTGCCTTGTAGAACTGCCATAGTATATATTCAGCTGTTGTTCAGCATTGATGAAACATGCCAAATATAGTTTTTATATATGTTTTTCATAGCTATTTTTTAAAAAGCACGGGCTATAAACAAACAATTTTTTAAACCATTTATTTATGCTGATGTCTGTTACCTTAAGCGTGCAGAATTAATTGCAATTACACTATAGATATGAAGAAACTACTTTTTGGATGCCTTGCGGCGATGTTTATGCTCGCGGCATCAGTAACCCGGTCAAAAGCGCAGGTAAGCGTAAACGTTAATATAGGCACCTGGACCCCACCAGTAGAATATGCCGACGCGAATTATTACTACCTGCCCGATGTTAACAGTTATTACTATGCCCCAACACGGCAGTATATTTATTTAAACGGCAATAACTGGATCTGGCGTAACAGCTTACCACCACGCTATAATTACTACAACATAAATAATGGTTACAAAGTGGCGGTGTACAGGCCAAACCCCTACCGCTATTACAGCAGCGACCGTGTAAGATATGCGCGGTACCGTGGTGCAGGGCATGGCATTATTCGCGACAGGTATTACCGCCCGCGCACAGTAGTAGTAAACCGTAACCATTATGTGAACCTCCCTGTTAGGGTCATAAACCGTGGGCCGGGCAGAGGCCCTAACCATAACTGGAACCGTGGCCCAGGCAGAGGCCCCGGCCGTGACTGGGGACATGGGCCATCCAAAGGACCACAACATGGCCATGGGCCCGGAGGGCCGGGCGGACACGGGCATGGCGGTGGACATGGCAGGCATTAATATGATCTAAATGAAAAAGGACCGCTTAACAGGCGGTCCTTTTTGTTATAAAGTAAGTTTGTTGGGCTTAGCTTACAAAGCTTTTGGCTTTTGTTAAAGCGTTATTAATACCGGTAACATCGCTGCCGCCGGCTGTAGCAAAGAATGGCTGGCCACCGCCGCCGCCTTTGACCTCTTTGGCAAGCTCTTTTACAATATTACCCGCGTGCAGGCCTTTTTCTTTTACAAGGGCCTCATCTATCATTACGGTAATACTTGGTTTTCCGTTAATTTCCGCAGCCAATACCAGGAACAGGTTTGGCACAATATCTTTAAGGTGATAGGCCAGGGTTTTAATAGCATCGGCGTTTGGTAACTCTACCCTTTGGGCAATAAAATTGATGCTGTTGATCTCCTGTGATTTTTTAGCCAGTTCATCTCTTAAACCGGATGATTTTTCGAGGATAGATTTTTCTATCTCTTTTTTCAAACGGTTATTTTCTTCCATTAAACTTTCCAGACTTTTAGCAATATCCTTCGGGTTTCTAAGCAGCTCTTTTACCTGCTGCACCAGTTTGGTTTGCTCGTTGATATAATTTTCGGCAGCAACCCCTGTAATTGCTTCGATACGGCGCACACCGGCTGCAACTGCACTTTCGGCTGTTATTTTAAAGTAACCTATCTGGCCTGTGGCTTTTACGTGTGTACCACCGCAAAGCTCCTTGCTAAAATCGTCGTCAAAAGTTATTACCCTTACGTATTCGCCATATTTTTCACCAAACAAGGCTGTAACGCCACTTTGTATAGCTTCGGCATAAACTACACTTCGCTCTTCTTTTAGGAAGATATTTTCCCTTATTTTTTCATTTACAATATTTTCTATCCTTCTAAGTTCATCGTCCGTCACTTTTGCGAAATGAGAAAAATCAAAGCGAAGATAATCAGCATTTACCAAAGACCCTTTTTGATTGACGTGCGTGCCCAATACCTGCTTCATCGCAGCGTGTAACAAGTGCGTAGCTGAGTGATTACTGTTCGTGCGGTTACGCAAAGAAGCGTCCACAATAGCTGTCAAGGCATCTTCCGGAGCCGACGGAAGCTTATTTGTAAAATGTACAATAAGGCCATTCTCTTTTTTAGTATCAGTAACTTCAATTATTTCGCCGTTAGGGAATATCAGTTCTCCTTTATCGCCCACCTGGCCACCACTTTCAGCGTAAAAAGGCGTTTTATCTAAAACTAACTGGTATTGTTCTTTTCCCTTGGCGCTCACCTTTCGGTATTTTATAAGGTGCGCTATGCTTTCAGTCTCATCGTAACCTGTAAACATTACAGCGTCTTCGTCTTTTAGAACAATCCAATCGCCGGTATCAACAGCTGTAGCCGCCCGTGAGCGGAGTTTTTGGGTTTGTAGGGCTTCGTTAAACAAGACCATATCGACAGAAAGTCCATTTTCACGCGCCATCAATTCAGTAAGATCGATTGGGAACCCATAAGTATCATACAATGTAAAGGCAAAATTTCCATCTATTACAGGAGAATTTTGGGTAGCGACATTTTTATCTTTCAATAAAGTCGCATACTCTCCAAACATATCTATACCCTTGGCTAAAGTTCTCAAGAAAGAAACCTCCTCCTCCAAGATAACCTTTTGCACAAAATCTTTCTGGGCGTCCAATCCATCAAACACACCTTTAAACTGCTCAGCCAGCAATGGCACTAATTCGTTAAAGAATGGTTCTTTAAAGCCGAGAGTTTGGTAGCTGTAACGTACCGCACGGCGCAAAATCCTACGGATAACGTAACCTGCTTTGTTGCTTGCAGGCAACTGCCCATCGGCAATGGCAAAACTAATGGCGCGTATATGGTCTGCCAGTACGCGCATGGCTACGGCATCGGCCCAGTCGGCATCGCCGGGTTTGGCGGCACTGTTATATTTTTTACCGCTCTTCTCCGCTATGAGCTGAATCATCGGCTGGAAAACATCAGTATCGTAGTTAGATGTTTTGCCTTGCAGCACACGTACCAAACGTTCAAAGCCCATCCCTGTATCCACATGCTTGGCAGGCAACTGGTGCAGCGAACCATCTTTAATGCGGTTAAACTGCATAAATACGTTGTTCCAGATCTCTATTACCTGGTCGTGGTCGGCGTTAACTAAGGTATCGCCACTAACTTTTGCACGCTCATTATCCGGGCGGCTATCGTAATGTACCTCCGAACATGGGCCGCATGGGCCGGTTTCGCCCATTTCCCAAAAGTTATCTTTTTTGTTGCCTCGTAATATATGCGCCTCGTCTACATATTGTTTCCATAGGTCGTAGGTTTCGGTATCCTTTTCAAGGCCTTCCTTTTCGTCGCCTTCAAAATAGGTTACGTAAAGGCGGCTCTTATCTAATTTGTAAACTTCTGTGAGAAGTTCCCAGCTCCAGGCTATGGCATCTTTTTTAAAGTAATCGCCAAAGCTCCAGTTGCCCAGCATCTCGAACATGGTATGGTGGTAGGTATCAATACCCACTTCTTCCAGGTCGTTATGTTTGCCGCTAACGCGAAGGCAGCGCTGGGTATCGGCCACGCGCGGGGCCTTTGCAGGAGCTTCGCCCAAAAAAACATCCTTAAACTGGTTCATCCCCGCGTTGGTAAACATCAGGGTGGGGTCGTTTTTAACAACAATAGGTGCACTTGGCACAATAACGTGGCCTTTAGAAGCAAAAAAATCAAGAAAAGCCTGGCGTATCTCTTTAGCGGTCATAGTGTGCAAAGGTAATGATTAGTCCGAAAGTCGGGAAGTCTGATGTCAGGAAGAAAAAAATGTTTTCGAGCATTATATTAACTTTCCCTATTACACTCTTGCAGACTTCCTTACTAAAACTTTACATTTGTGTATGCCTTACAAAGACCGCGAGATAAGCAAAATGTACTATACCATGGGCGAAGTATCGGCCATGTTTGGCGTTAACCAATCTTTGATACGTTTCTACGAAAAGGAGTTTGATGTATTGCAGCCTAAAAAGAATAAAAAGGGCAACAGATATTTTACGCCCGAAGACCTGGAAAATTTTAAGATCATCTTCCACCTTATAAACGACAAGGGTTATACCCTACAGGGCGCCAAAGACCACCTCAAAACTAACCTTAACGATACCCGCGACCATCAGCGCGTAATAGATTCGCTGGAAAGCATGAAAAAATTCCTGCTGGAAGTGCGCGACCAATTGTAATTATTCTATTTTTATTGCAGCCTGACACTCATCCCATGCAGGCTTAATAAAACTGTTGAATAATAAATTATTATGATTGCTAAGCACAAGGGCGAAATACCCATTGTTGTATTACTCCTCCCCTTTTTAGCAGGCATAACCGGCGCGCTGTTGCGTTTACATACATCCAATAACTTTGTTTTAGCCGCGCTAATTACCTTTACGTTAATATTTATCGGGCTTAATTTGGCCTATGCCAAACTACATATATACAAAGCACGCTGGCTTGGCGGCGCATTGCTTTACACTATATTATTCTTGTTTGGGTGGTTTGTTACAATTAATCATAATCAGCTAAATCAACCAGACCACTTTTCAAAAAAAGCAGCTCAAAAAATGCTGATAAACATTACATCCGAACCAAAAGTAAAGGATGATATGGTACGGTTTACGGCAGATGTAAAAGCGGTAAGCAACGACAACCGGGTTACTAAAACAAGCGGCACATTGCTGGTTACCATTAAAGATGAACTGGCTGAAAACCTTTTCTATGGCGAACAACTGATCATACCGGCAAACTATTTGCCTGTCGACCCTCCGTATAATCCCGGTGAGTTTAATTATAAGCAGTACCTGGCCAACAAGAATGTGTACCATCAGGCTTACTTATATCCAAAACAGTACAAAATAGTTTCAGCTGGAAATGGTAACCCTGTAATTGCATATGCGCTACGTGTAAGGCAAAATCTTGTAGAAAAGTTTAAACACAATATGCATGATACTACGGCCATAGCGGTAGCATCAACCCTGATACTGGGCTACAAAGCCGATTTAAGTAACGATGTATTGCAAGCCTATTCTAAAACCGGCACTATCCATATCCTGTCGGTTTCGGGCGGGCACGTGGCAATCATTTACATACTGCTTGGCTGGATGCTGGGTTTCCTGGATGTATCTAAACGCGGCAAGATAATTAAGGCCATACTAATTATAAGTTTAATATGGGCGTATGCTTTGCTAACGGGATTTTCGCCCGCGGTTTGCCGTGCCGCGGTTATGATCAGTTTGGTAATAACCGGTAAAACCTACAGCAGGTACATTAACACGCTAAATTTACTGGCTGCATCAGCTTTAGGGTTGTTGTTGTACGACCCATTTTTGCTTACAGACGTAGGCTTTCAACTCTCCTACCTCGCGGTTGCAGGGTTGGTAATTTTCCAACCTATAGTGTATGGCTGGTTAATCATAAAAAATAAGTGGTTAGATAATATCTGGCTGGCGTGTTCAGTATCTATTGCCGCCCAGGTAATTACTTTTCCACTTAGCGCATATTACTTTCACCAGTTCCCGGTTTATTTTTTATTGAGCAACCTGTTAATAGCTATCCCCATTATTATAGTGATGTATACCGGGCTGCTTTTGTTGCTGCTGCCGCAAATGCCACATATATCCGGCATACTTGGTTATATACTGGAGCACACTATCCTGTTGATGAATAAGGCATTAGCTATTATAGAACATTCGCCTTATGCAAGCATCGGTAAAATATGGCTTACAAAGTTTGAGTACATACTGTTGTATGCCATTATTATATCGTTATTTTATTTTTTGTATAACAAAGGGCGGTGGGCTATAAAAGCTGCTTTATTATGTACGCTTGCATTTAGCGTAAGAATCAGCTTCAAAAAGTTAACTGCCGATGCTACCAACTCCATTACCTTTTTAAACCTGCGCAAACATACAGGCATTGTATTTAAGGCTGGTACACATGGTGTGGTGATAAGTGATCTGCCGCAAACAGACAGAAACTTTCAGTACGCCGTACAGCCCGGGCTGGATAGCAGCAAAATCACCGATTTTAAGGTGTATCATATTGCCGATAATATAACCCTGCCATATTTGATAAAGCAGGGCAACTACATCAACTTTCAAAATAAAAATATACTGCTGTTAAACGGTGAGCGTAAAATACAGTCCATCCCGCAGCAAATAAATATTCAATATCTATTTGTGAGCAGAAACGCCTTTATAGATACGGGCATGCTAAAGGGTAAAACCGTTATTATCAATGCGGACAATTCGCCAAAATATGTAGAAGCATTTATAGCAAGTTTAAAAAGTAGTAAAACTAATTATCACATATTAAAACGTAACAAATCGGTTTGTATAGCATCTAATTCACATAAATAATTAAAAAACATCTTAAAAAACTTGCACACGAGTTAATTACACACTAAATTGTATCCATTAAATTAAAACTATGAATAATAAACTATTTACTGTTGCCCTGGGTATTGCACTTACCGCAACAGCTATGAGCGCCAGCGCGCAAAAAGCTTACAAAGAAGGTGTTGCTACCCTAAGCATGAGCGTTATGGGCCAAACAGTTGATGCCAAAAATTACTTTAACGCCGATTCGAGTGCTATCGCTTTTAGCGCCGGGCCGGCAAATATTAAGGTACTTACAGACAACAAAGGCACTTACATGGTCTATTTAGTTGATGTGGCTGTTGCCTCAATTAAAAAAGCCGCTGTTGCTACACCTGCTGAAGTTGAAGAGCAATATTCTAAGCTGCCTGTATACACATTTGCTCCTACTACCGAAACTAAAGTTATTAACGGCTTTAACTGCAAAAAAGTGGTTGCCACCGATACTAAGGATAACAAAAAATACGATGTATGGGTAACTAATGATATTAGCCTGCCAATGAACGCGGCATCGAAAGTTTATGCCAAAGCAGGTGGTGTGCCAATCCAATACACCAGCACCCGCGACGGTCAAACATCAGAAATTACGGTTAAAAGCGTAACAGAACAAAAGCTACCAAAAGGTACGTTTGCCGTACCTGCCGATTTTGATAAAATCACCATGGAGGAGTTAAACTCCATGAGAGGCGGTGGCGGTAACTAAGCCCTTATAAATAGAAAAAAGGCCCGTTAGTTAAAAACTAACGGGCTTTGCTTTTAATATATAGTATATTTTAATTTAGTTCTGATGATAAGCTGTTAACCCATTGGCCAAATAAACGGGTTTCCATATCAACGGCCTTTTGCGCGTGTGCTTCCCAATCCGACGAAAACTTTTGCAGTTGGTTTATCATTTCTTCCAGGTGGCCTTCTTCCTCTAAAATTATAGATTTGACGTTTACTTTACTGCCCACAGCGTCGAGTGCATCCTGGTAAATAGGGTAAAGTTCATCGGCACGCACTTCTATAGCGTAGGTTACCAACAAGTATGCTGCAAAACGCAACTCAGATCCGCTTAAATGCAATTCTTTTTTTAGGTAACGGCAAACGTCAATATCTAACTGGTTCAAATAACGTTTGCTAAAGGCGGGCGCAATGAGGTACCCGGCAGCATACGTTGGCAATTGTTCACCTGTTTTCTCTATTTGTTTTTTCAAATAAAAAGCGTGACGGTGTTCTTCGGCAGCGTGTTTTAAAATGATGTAGGTAACTGTGGCGGGGTCTTCGCTCGCCGAGATCTTCCGGGCACCTGTGTTTTCCATAAGCGACAGGGTGTTTAACCAACGCGCGTGCAGCCGGTTATCGGCAATTATTTGGGGTAATATTGTGTTTAGTTCCATGGTTTATATCTCATCAAGGGCTTGCCCTATGGTGGCGTAAATGTAATCGAGTTCGGTATCAGTAATGCAATATGGGGGTAAAATGTAAATAATATTACCCAAAGGCCTTAAGATTATACCCCTGTCTAAAAAGTAGTGATACAACTTATCGCGCAGCCCGCTAAAGTACGACGTGTTGTTACCTGTTTCCCATTCCAGCGCCAGGATGGTACCTGTTTGGCGCGTGCTTCTTATAGACCTATGCCCCTCAACGCTTTCAGCAAATATCTGGTGTTTGGCTATAATACGGTCGATATTTTGTTGGGTTGATGGGTCAACAAATAGATCCAGGCTTGCCAAAGCCGCGGCGCAGGCAATAGGGTTAGCGGTGTACGAATGCCCGTGAAACAACGTCTTCATTTTATCATCGGATAAAAACGCGTCGTAAATTTCCTGTGTACAGGTTGTTAAACCAAAAGCCATTGTACCACCTGTAAGCCCCTTTGAGAAACACATGATATCAGGCTGTGTGGCGACATGCTCGCAGGCAAAAGATTTGCCCGTACGCCCAAAACCGGTGAATACTTCGTCGGCTATCAGCATAATACCTTCTGCACGGCAATGAGCCATCAATTCGTCAAGGTACTTCGCCTCATACATCACCATACCTGCCGAACCCTGCACAAGCGGCTCGAAAATAAATGATGAGATCTGAGACTTGAGATCTGAGATTTGAGATTTTAACGTTTCGATATTCTCCGCATCAGGCAGATCAATAAACTCCACCTCAAATAATAAACTATCGAATGCAGCCGTGAATGCGCTGCGCCCGCTAACCGACATGGCGCCAAATGTATCGCCATGATAGGCATTCTTAAAAGCGATTATCTTAGTTCGCTCTTCTCCTTTGTTATGCCAGTATTGCAGGCACATTTTTATGGCGACCTCTACTGCGGTGGAGCCATTATCAGAATAAAATGCTTTAGCCTGGTTGTTTGGTAAGAGTGCCAGCAACCGCTCGGCCAGTTCAACCGCGCCGGGATGTGTAAAGCCGGCAAAAATAACGTGCTCCAAAACAGTTAATTGTTCGGCTATTTTTTTCGCGATGTACGGATGTGAATGCCCGTGGATATTTACCCACCATGATGATATGGCATCTATATATTTTGTACCATCCTCTGCATACAAGCAGGTGCCTTCACCCCTCACTATAGGGATCGGCGGCTGCGCCGTTTTCATTTGCGTGTAAGGGTGCCATATAACTTTCAGGTCGCGATCGGCTAAGCTCATATTGTTTTTAATAATAGGTCGGCTACGTATTGGTCGGTTGGGAAGGTAAAGGCATCGACGGTAAGGTCGCTTAATTTTACCCAGCGGAAGGATTGTAAAACATCGCCCTCGCCGTCAAAATCAAATACTTCTATCTTGGTGGTAAAACGAAGCTCAGATACTGCTTTTACCAGGTAATAAACGCTGATGATCTGTGAGTCGTTAAAGGCCGACTTTACAAAAAAATCGGTGGTATAAAAGTGACTTATCACTTCTACTTCTGTATTACATTCTTCAACAAACTCGCGTTTAAGGCCCTCTATCAGTCCTTCGCCGTACTCTAAACCACCGCCGGGGAACTTGGTAAATTTAAAGCCATACTCCTGCTCATCGCTTATCAAAACCTCGTTGGCCTCATTTATCAGCAGGCCGTAAACACGCAAATTAAAAAACTTTTTACTCATAATGTTTTTTGTTACGCATTACTTTATCCATCGTCCACGGTATATCTTCTGTTTTCGCCTCTCTTCTGATGGGGCAGTTAGGCATACTACAGTAATGGCAGCAATACGGCAGGCAGGGATCGGTATGAATAAAAAATTCGGTTACTATGCCCGCGTTTTTATTTACCAGTTGCTCTACCAGCTTCACCTCCTCGTGCACCCGGTTAAGGTCAAAATAGTTTGGCAAGGTAAGATGACAGTCTATATGCAACTCGTGACCATATTTTTGCGCGCGCAGGTTATGTATATCTATCCATTCTTCGCGGCGCTGATCGCTTAAAACCTTTACGATATCATTTACAACCGTGAAATCGGTTTCGTCCATTAACCCCGCCACAGACCGGCGGATAAGCTTGTACCCGGTGTACATAATATAAATGCCTACAAGGATAGACAACACGCTATCCAGCCAAAGTATTTTGGTAAAGTGTATCAGCAGTAAACCTATTACAAGGCCACTGCTGGTAACAGCATCAGTAATTAAATGCCTGCCATCAGCCTCAAGGGTTATAGACCGCAGGCTTTTACCTTTACTGATAAGATAATAGCCAAGCCCCCCATTTATTGCACCGGTGATGCCTATAATAATAGCGCCCAGTAACAGATCATGAATAACCTCGGGATAAAAAATACTGTAAGTTGATTTGGCAACAATAATTACCCCGGCTATGCCAATTAAGGCCCCTTCTATAAAAACAGAGAAGTACTCTACTTTTCCATGCCCATATGGGTGATTCTCGTCCCTTGGTTGTGATGCCAGGTAGATGCTGAAAAACGCGAAAGAGCTTGCTACCACATTCACAATACTCTCAGCAGCATCAGTTAACACAAAGTTTGAGTTGGTGAGTAAGTAGGCGCCGAATTTCATTACCATCAGCACTGCGCCGGTAATAAGCGATATGAGGATTATCCTTTTTTGTTCCTTCACAAACCCAGTTTTAAGAAGCCAAACTTACGGATTTTTAGGCTTGCAGTAATCAAAATACTATTAATACCTACCAATTCTTCCGTATCTTATCAGCATATAAGTATATGCTACCAATACGATCAATATTACTAATCCAACCATTATACCAAAAAATAACAATACAATCTTCAAAGGCGACAACCGTGTAAAGAAGTTAGGCTTTTTTATACCAAGCTTTACTTTTAAAACGATGCCTGCAACAAAAAGGGCTATTATGCCAGCTACTATATAAGTAAATGATAGTGCTTTACTAAACCAATGTGCCCAATACTGTTTACGCGCAATACTTTTTTGATCGCCATGCCATTGTACCCTGGTAATATAATAGTTATTTGCCCCGGCCTTACCTATATTGGCAACCATACTATGAGCATTCTTTAAAGCATAATAATTAACCCGGGACGACTCGAACCTGAGCGCATGATGGTCATAATCGGCATAAATATAACTGCCAATAAAGGAGCGTTTTGAAATTATTTTCTTTACTGTATTGATATTTATCCGGGTGATTTTAGTATCGCCTTTAGCCGCATAATACAATAGCTTGACGCTATGCAAATTCATCCCTAACAACACCGAAAGAAGGAAGGTACCAACCATAATATTAGCATAGGTCATAAACCGCTTCAAGCCTATGTATTTTACACAATAGTAAGTGAGTATTATAAATACCACTATACCACAACCGACATATTCGCCCAGGGTAATGTTTTCCGTGTACATTTCAAAACACAGATCGGTAATTACATAAATAATAAATATAAAAGCGGCTATACAGGTAAGAAACAGCTTATCGGGCCGGCTCATTTTATTATCTGTTTCCCCAACGTCAGTAATGTCTTTCTCCTGAAAATTAACGTAGTTATTCATTTTATTTATGATAACAGCATTATTAATACTTATTGGTTATAAATAGTTCTCTACAAAACAAAATATATGTTAACACCTCCCCTAATTGTGCTGGTTTTAATAAACCAGCAGTAAACTAATTTTCTATATTTGCCGCAATAACAAAAACAACAATATGAGCGCATTAAGTAACAGGATAAACAACCTGTCAGAATCCCAAACCATTAAAATGGCAAAAATGGGTCGCGAATTGGCCGCTAAAGGTGTAGATGTAATAAGCCTTAGCTTTGGCGAGCCCGATTTTCATACCCCTGAGCATATTAAGGAGGCCGCAAAAACGGCAATGGATAACAACTTTACCTATTATACGCCGGTGGCCGGTTACCCCGACCTGCGCAAGGCTGTTGTTGGTAAGCTGAAGAATGAAAACAACCTGGATTATACTGATACGCAAATTGTAGTTTCTACCGGCGCTAAACAAGCGCTTGCTAACGCGGTGCTATGTTTGGTTAACCCGGGCGAAGAGGTTATTATCCCTACCCCTTACTGGGTTTCATACTCGGAGATTGTAAAACTGGCCGAAGGTGTTAGTGTGTTCATTGACACCACGGTTGAAACTAATTTTAAAATTACTGCCGAGCAGTTAGAGTCCGCTATTACGCCAAAAACAAAACTCTTCATGTTCTCGTCGCCGTGTAACCCTACAGGCAGCGTTTACAGCAAGGAAGAATTGGCAAGCCTGGCTAAAGTATTTGAAAAATACCCCCAGATCTATATCCTGAGCGATGAAATCTACGAGCATATCAACTTTATTGGCGGCCACGAATCTATTGCACAGTTTGAGAGCATTAAAGACCGCGTGGTGATAGTAAACGGATGGTCTAAGGCTTTTGCCATGACCGGTTGGAGAATTGGCTACACGGCGTCTAACAGTGAAATTGCTGCTGCCTGCGATAAGATACAGGGCCAGATAACATCGGGCACATGCTCTATCACCCAAAAAGCTGGTGTGGCTGCCTACACAGGTGGCTTGGAAAGCGTGCACAAAATGCGCGAGCAATTTCAAAAACGCCGCGACCTTGTTTATGGCTTATTAAAAGACATCCCAGGCATAGAAGTTAACCTGCCCGATGGTGCGTTCTACTTCTTCCCTAATGTAACTTCATTCTTCGGTAAAAGTTATAATGGCAAAACTATTAATGATGCTGATGAGCTGAGCATCTATTTATTAGAAGAAGGCCACGTTGCTACAGTTGGCGGCGATTCATTCGGCGATAAAAAATCTATTCGTATATCTTATGCTGCCGCTGAAGATAAATTGGTTAAAGCGATGAAACGTATAAAAGCTGCTCTGGCAAAATTAGTCTGAACCCGAATGATTAGAGTTCAAGAATTGACAGAATTTTAATTGTTCCATAATTCACTAACACAAATTAAGACTAAACAAAAAATCCCCTCGCCATATTGACGAGGGGATTTTTTGTAAGTAGAAGTTCGGCAATATTATAAACCGAAACCGTAAGCTATACGTAAACCAAGGGTACCAAAATTGGTGCTTTGGCCAGAGAAGTTCTCGTAACGTGCGCCAATATCCCATGTTTGATTAGCCCAACCTATACCAGGTGATGCGATCAATTTAGTTTGTTTTGGATTCTGACCAACTCTACCTTCATAATCACCGAAGTGGCTGGTTTCAAATGCGGCACCAACTTCACCATCCAGGTAGAAGTTTTTGGATACAAAAGCTTTAACGCCTGCCTTAACTGGTACCATACCAAAAGACTTAGATTTATAACCTGAATTTACACCCCCGGCAGCATTGATATTTTTGCCAAAGAAATTATAATAACCTGAAGTTAGTGTAAGGGCAAGGGCATCAGAGATACCATATTGTAAACGCGGGGTTATACCTAAACCAACGTTAGATACATCATGCAATTTCCCTACAGGGGCTAAACCGTCTACTCCAATACCAAAACGCCATGCGCTTTTTGGTGTTGATTGTGCACTCGCTACGTTTGTTCCGAAAAATATAGCAGCTGCTGTCAAAGCTCCTGCTACTAATTTAGTCATTTTTTTCATTGTCGTGTTTTTAGTAATACAATTATAAATTGTGATACACGGCTATAATCAAATACTTTGCCAATTGGCACTTTATGTATTAAAATGGTAATCCCAATGTTATCCGGTAAGCTTTATTTTACAATAAATTTACTTGTTATAAGCTGATAATCAACCAAGTTCTGACTTTTAAGCCAGCACGGTCAGAAAGTGTTAAAATTATGCATTAAACAATCTTACTTATGCTTTTAAGTGTACCGTTTTTACTAAAAGTGTAGTATTTACAGATTTATAAATATCTTTTATTGATTGAAAATATGCCGACTGTCCAGATTTTACATCACTAAATCTCTAACAAAAAGCCCCCGGTTGCAACCGGGGGCTTTGTAGATCATTATTATACTTTAGGATCAACTTCCGGATCCGGTTTATAATTCTTTTCCATTTCGGCCAGCTTAGCATCGCCGTATGAAAACTTGGTAATGATGTAATATAACACCGGCACTATAAATATAGCAAGAGATGTAGCCATCAACATACCGCCAAACACCGTCCAGCCAATAGTTTTCCTCGACTCGGCACCTGCACCGGATGCGAACAGCAACGGTAACACGCCCAGTATAAATGCCATCGAGGTCATGATTATTGGCCTTAAACGTAATCTTACGGCCTCCAGCGTCGCTTTTTCGAGGTTCATTCCCCTGTCCACACGTTCTTTGGCAAACTCCACAATAAGAATGGCGTTCTTGGCGGCCAAACCTATGAGCGTTATCAAACCTATCTGCGCGTAAACATTGTTGGTTAAGCTCGGTTTAAACATCAAGAAGAGGATAGCTCCAAATGCGCCCAGTGGCACGGCAAGCAGCACGGAGAATGGCACCGACCAGCTCTCGTACAGTGCCGCGAGGAACAGGAACACGAAGCCTATTGATAACGCGAATATATATATGGTTTTTGAACCCGATAACAACTCTTCGCGGCTTAAGCCCGAAAACTCGTAACCATACCCTTGCGGCAACGTTTGTGCAGCCACTTCCTTTAAGGCCGTAATGGCATCGCCGCTACTAAAGCCCTCTTTGGTGCTACCGTTTATCTCGGCAGAACGGAACAAGTTATAGTGCGAGATCAACGGCGCATTTTCAATAAGCTTATAGCTGGTTAGCGTGCTTAACGGCACCATTGCACCTGCATCGTTACGTACAAAGTACTGCCCTATGTTTGCAATATTTGTACGGTAGTTTGTATCGGCCTGTGCCACCACCCTAAAGTTACGGCCATAAACGGTAAAATCGTTTACATAAGCGCTACCCATATAGGTTTGGAGGGTTGCGTTTACATCAGATAACTTCACACCTAACTTTTTGGCCTTTTCTCTGTCGATTGTTAACTGGTAAGCGGGCGTATGTGCGCCAAAGAAAGTAAATGCCTTAGCAATTTCGGGGCGTTTGTTAACAGCACCCACAAAGTTGTTCAATACCTTCTCAAAGTTCTTTATATCGCCGCCTGCTTCTTTTTCCTGTAATATAAAAGAGAAACCACCGGTATTACCTAAACCGGGTATAGCCGGGGGAGAGATAACAACCACATTGGCTTCCTTAAACTTGGCCAGCTTCTTCTGTATCAATCCTATCACACCGTTTAGCTGGTCTTCTTTCTTTGATCGCTCTTCCCACGGTTTAAGCTGCACAAATATGGTTGCACTGTTACTTTTTGTCGCAAAGTTTACAGCGTTTAACCCGCCTAATGCAGCGTAGTGGTTAATAGCATGCACAGTTTTAAGCGTGTCCATCATTTCGTGCAACACGGCAACGGTACGCTCAGTAGACGAACCTTCGGGTAGATCGTAGGTTACGTATATACGGCCTTCATCCTCCAGCGGTAAAAAGCCCGACGGTTTTTTCCTGAACAATAACACCGTACCTATAACGATACAAAGTAATATGATCACCACAAACTTAGAGTTTTTAATACCCTTATCTACCGCGTTACGGTAACGGCCGGTAACCCTGTCAAACCATTGGTTAAACTTATAGAACCATCTGTTTAGCCCGGTTGACTTTTCATCGATCTTGTGGGGGCGTAATAATATAGTACATAAGGCCGGTGTAAGTGATAGCGCCACAAATGCCGAGATAAGTACGGATATGGCGATGGTTATAGCGAACTGCTGGTATAAACGCCCAACTATACCCGGTACAAAGCCTACCGGTACAAACACCGCAGCAAGTATCAGCGCAATGGCTATTACCGGTGCCGAAATATCTTTCATGGCATGGTGTGTTGCCTCTTTCGGGCTCATCCCCTCTTCGTCCATGTAATGCTGTACAGCCTCAACCACAACAATGGCGTCATCCACAACTATACCAATAGCCAGTACAAAACCGAACAGGGTTAGAGTATTAATAGTAAACCCTAACGGCACGAAGAAGATGAAGGTACCCACAATAGATACCGGGATAGCCAATACCGGGATAAGCGTTGTACGCCAGTTTTGCAGGAATAAAAACACCACTACAATTACCAGGAACAAGGCTATGACCAGGGTTTCGATAACCTCGTGTAACGATACCTTTACCACAGTAACCGACTCGAAAGGAACCACAAAGTCGATATCGGCAGGGAACGCTTTTTTAAGTTCGTTCATGGTTGCGATAACGTTATCAGCAGTTTCAATAGCGTTACTGCCCGGAGCCTGGTATATTAAAAGGTACGACGCCCTTTTACCATCAACAAAAGAGTTACCCGCGTAGTTAAACTTACCAAGCTCTACCCTTGCAATATCTTTAAGGTATACAATCGCGCCTGTTTGCGGCATGGTTTTAACAACTACGTTCTCAAATTCCGATTTATCTGTCAAACGACCTTTAACCAATACGCTGTACTCAAAGGTTTGCCCCTTCATTTGCGGGGTTGCGCCTACAGTACCCGCGGCCACCTGCGCGTTTTGCTCGGCCAAAGCAGCTGTAACATCTGCCGATGTCATGTTAAGGGCGGCCAACTTATCGGGCTTAAGCCATATTCGCATACTAAAGTCATCGGCCCGTGTAAATACATCGCCCACGCCTTTGGTACGCAAAAGCGCATCCTTTATAAATACGTTGGTATAGTTATCAGTAAACGTCACATCGTGGGTACCTTTAGGCGAATACATAGCCACCAGCATCAAAATACTGGGGTTACGTTTACGCACTATCATACCCAAACGCTGCACCTCTTGCGGCAATGTAGGCAGCGCTATCCCTACACGGTTCTGCACATCAAGCGCGGCTATATTAATATCTGTACCAACCTCAAAGTTAACCGTCATGCTCATGGCGCCGTTACCGGTGCTGTTACTTTGCAGGTAGGTCATGCCGGGGGTACCGTTTACCTGTACTTCTACAGGCGTGGCAACTGTTTGCTCAACCGTTAAGGCGTCAGCACCTGTATAGGTACCCGTTACCTGTACGGTTGGCGGCGTAATTTCGGGATATTGCCCTATCGGGAGGCTCGACATGGCCAGCAACCCAACGATCAGTATAACCAGTGATATTACTATAGCGGTTACCGGGCGTTTTATGAAAGTATCTGCGATCATTATGTATATGTCTTTTTCTTAAATATTAGGGGCATGCCCATTAAGTAGCTATCGTGATAAACGCTTTATTTTTTTGGCGCTGCACCAGCCGCTGCAGGCGGAGGGCCTAAGGTTACTTTACCGCCATCGCGCAAGCGTTGGAAACCTTCGGAGATCACCTGGTCGCCCGGTTTAAGGCCTTTTAAAACCACCACGTTGCTGTTTATACGCGGGCCTAATGCTACCTTTATTTGCTTACCAATGGTATCGCGTTTATCTACAATCTTCTTATCCTGGGTAGTGTCCCTGTAAGTAGTGTCTTTTCTTACAAATACAAAAAACTCACCCATTTGCTCGGTAACCGCTTTGTACGGTATCTGCACGCGGGTGCCGGAGGCATCGTTCAACACCTGTAATACGCAGCTCATACCATCTTTTAACCGGTCATCGGCATTAGGGAACTGTACCCTTACCTTAATGGTACCGGTCTGGTCGCTAACGCCGCGGTCAATAGCGAACACCTTGCCCGGTTTCTTTAATAAAGTGCCGTCGGCAGTTTGCAGTAAAAAGGTAGTATCAGTACTCACTTTTTGCAGTTTATAAAAACGCTCAATATCCTGCTCGTTTATAACTACGTCTACACCTATTGGGTTACTTGTAGATATAGTGTTTAATAAAGTAGTGCCCGGCGACACCTGCGCACCTAATTTAACCTGCGATATACCAATACGGCCGGTAAAGGGCGCGCGGATGGTAGCGTATGAAAGGTCGGTAGCAGCCGATGCCACACCTGCCTGTGCAACCGCAACCTGGCTGCGGCTGGTTTCATAAGAGGCAGTAGCCTGATCTACCGTCTGGCGGGCTACGGCGTCGTTCTTTAACAGCATGTTATAACGGTCAATATCTTTTTGCGCCTTGCTGAGGTTTGCTTTGGCGCTAAGCAGGTTTGCTTTGGCCTGCTCATAAGCCGCGACATATTTACGGCGGTCTATCTCGTATAGCGGCGCGCCCTTTTGTACAACATCGCCTTCTTTAAAGAATATGCCGGTAATAAAACCACCTACCTGGCTGCGCAGCTCAACCGAGTTAAGCGCGGTAACTGTACCCTGGTATTTATCGTAATAAAGCGCGTCAGATTGTTGCGCTTCAGTTACGTTTACCGGTGTGGCCGGCGGAGCGGCGGCGGCATCTTTCTTTTTGTCACCGCATGATGATATGGTTATTAATGCGATAGCGGCGATGAGATAAGTATATCTATTTTTCATTATGAGTGTATGTCGAGTGATTTTGTGATTTTATTCAGTAGTCTCCGGTTATGTTATTGTACTGTTTCGGGCCGCAAAGTTCCAAGCGCTCTTTGCAGGTCTATTTTACTTGACAGCAACTGGAACAATGAGTTGTAATAATTAAGTTCGGCTGTACGCAGGTCGGCTTGCGATACAATTACATCAAGGTAAGTTTTTATCCCTTCGCGGTATTGCAGGTCAACAACCTTATATACATCCCTGGCTAAGGTTACATTTTCTTTAAGGGTTAGCCAGTAGTTATAATTGCTTTTATAATTGGCCAGCGCCTGGGTGTATTCGGTATTAATAGTATTGCGGCTATTGATCAGGTCAAGGTCGCTGCGCTCTACCTGTAAACGTGCCTTAGCAAGATTTTGCAAACGCTTGCCTCCTGTAAATATCGGGAAGGTTAATGACAACCCCGCAAATGATGTTGGGTAGCCATTGTTATACAGTTTAGAAAAAGAATCGTTAAAATAAGCCAGGCTATACCCACCTATTGCTGATAATGATGGCAGAAAACCCCACTTGTAGTAAGATACGTTTAAATTTAAGAGGTTTTTTTGCGTTTGCAGTAACTGGTACTCTACACGGTTGGTATAATTTAAAACCTGGTTAGTATCAATAAGCGCCTCAGTTGTTAAACTTATGGAATCGTAAGACAGCGCCAGCCCTTTTTCGGGGTTAAAACCCATTATTTGTTTAAGTACAGCGGTTTTGCTTTTAATAGCTTCCTGCGTTTGTTTTTGCGATGCTAATGAATTATTAAGAGCGATGGTGGCTTGCTTATAATCTGTTTTATCAACTACGCCCGCCTGGTAACGCGAGTAAGCGTCCTTTAAACTTCTGCGAAGCCTCACAATATCTTCCTTAATAATATCCAGCTGGCGTTGCGATAACAAAACGTCGTAAAAAGCCTTGCTTACATCAGATACCACATCTATCCTGCTGCTTTCGGTATTTTGCTTATAATACTGTCTTGAATATTTTGAAGCCCGGGATGCCTGCAGCACATCGTTATTATATATAACCTGGCTGGCGTTTACCCCTAAGGTAGATACATTATGTGCAATGGCCAGGTTTTGCTGACCTGTACCACCACCTGCACCCGCGGCAATCTGCGCCGGCCTTTGAAAATAATGCTGGTATTGGCTGCTGCTGTTAATTTGAGGCAGCCATGCCGATAAGGCTATCCTGATATCGCGTTCATTAATTTGCTCATCAATATTTGCCTGCCTTAATTGCGGCTGGTTACGCAGTGCAAAATCAATGCTTTGCCTTAAGCTCACTACGGCGGTAGCGGTATCTGTAGGGGTTTGAGCAAATAATACTACCGGCAAAAAAAGTAGTAGATTGGAAATGAATAAGTAACGTAGTTTTTTCATAAATGCTTAGATGCAAACAAAACAAAAATACGGCAAAAAGGTTTCCGCGCGTTCTTGTCTATTAAAGGGAAGGCGAATATCCTATATATCCGTTTTAAATGAAAATGGACAACAGGAATATTACGCAATTAGGAGATTTGAATGATAATTGGCACGATTTTTCAACATTTTTAAAACAAATGCAAAATAATGGTAGCGAATAAATAAAAAATTTAATTAATTTGCCTGATGGAAGTATATTAACATACTATTAAGGTGGTGTGTAAAAAATTTACATTTACCATGCAAGTTATAAGCTTATTCATGGTATTTTTACAAAAAATTTAAGCAGCGTTTATAAATGGTTAAAAAGTTACACGAGAAGATTGCTCAGTTCCAGGATGCAAATATGATCAGGGCACAGGGACTGTATCCTTTTTTCAGGCCTATCGAGTCTGGTCAGGATACTGAAGTTATCATAAACGGCAAGCGTGTTTTAATGTTTGGTTCTAACTCCTATTTAGGTTTAACAAACCATCCTAAAATAAAAGAAGCTACAAAAAAAGCAATTGACATATATGGTTCCGGTTGTGCCGGTTCACGTTTCTTAAACGGTACCCTTGATATACACATCGAGTTAGAAAACCGTTTGGCACAGTATGTTGGTAAAGAAGCGGCTGTACTTTTCAGTACAGGTTTTCAGGTTAACCTGGGTGTTTTATCGTGCATTACCGGCCGTAACGATTATTTGATACTTGACGAATACGATCACGCCTCTATAATAGACGGGACGCGTTTATCATTCTCAAAAGTTATTAAATATGCCCACAATGACATGGCCGACCTGGAGCGCAAACTTGCCTTGCTGCCCGAAGAAGCTGTAAAAGTTATTGTTGTTGACGGTATTTTTAGCATGGAAGGTGATATTGTTAAGTTACCTGCCATTGTTGAGCTTGCTGATAAATATGGTGCGAATATTATGGTTGATGATGCACACAGTTTGGGTGTAATTGGCCATAATGGTTCTGGTACCGCGTCTCACTTTGGTTTAACCAGCGAGGTTGACCTTATCATGAGCACCTTTAGTAAATCATTGGCATCACTTGGCGGCTTTATAGCCAGCGACCATGATACTATAGATTATATAAAACACCGCGCCCGTTCATTAATGTTCAGCGCGAGCATGACCCCGGGATCTGTTGCCAGCGTTATTGCGGCACTTGATATTATTGAGGCCGAACCCGAGCGTATCCAAAAACTTTGGGACAACACCAACTACGCGGTTAAATTATTAACCGACGAAGGTTTTGATATTGGCGCTACCGAAAGCCCTATCCTGCCTATTTACATTCGCGACAATGCAAAAACCTTCCAGGTTACCAATTACCTGCAAAACGCGGGTGTATTTGTAAACCCTGTTGTATCTCCGGCCGTACCGTCAGATTCATCATTGCTTAGGTTCTCACTAATGGCAACCCACACATTCGAGCAAATTGACGAAGCCGTAGAAAAACTATTGCAGGCGTTTAAACATGTAGGCGTAACAAATAATACTATTAAAGAAAATATATAATCTCTTTAAATATAGCGGTACCCGGCCTACGGGGTACCCCTATTAACCACATCATCCAAATGAAAAAAATTGTACCGGTACAGTCGAAAAAAGACCTTGCTGCTTTTATTGACTTTCCGCACGAGCTTTATAAAAACGACCCGCTTTACGTACCCGAATTATTTATTGCCCAAAAGGACCTGCTAACCACACACCCCTTTCACAAGCACTCGTCGTTACAAACCTTTTTGGCTTACGATAGCGATAAAATAGTAGGCCGTATTGCAGCCATCTACAACACAAACCATAATAGCTTTAACAAAGCGAACGATGGTTTTTTTGGTTTTTTTGATTGTATAAACGACCAGGAGACCGCCAATCTGCTTTTTGATACTGCCACAAAGTGGGTAAAAGAAAAAGGCGCGGAAAACATTATTGGCCCGGTTAACCCATCAACAAACGAAACCTGTGGCTTATTGATCAAAGGGTTTGACAAGTCGCCGGTGGTGATGATGACCTACAACCCCGAGTATTACATTACCCTGCTGGAGAACGCCGGTTTTAAAAAGCAAACCGACCTGCTTGCATGGTACTGGGATGGTGCCAATTACAACGATAAATCTTTAAGGATGCTGGATATGCTTACCGAACGCTTAAAACGCAACAGCAACATCGTTATCCGCAAAATAAACCTGAAGAACTTTAAGCAGGAGGCCGATGCCCTGCGCGATGTATATAACAAAGCCTGGGATAAAAACCTTGGCTTTTTTCCGATGACCAACGAAGAGTTTGATTATACCGCCAAAGACCTTAAAATGATACTCGACCCTGATTTTGCTTTGGTAGCCGAGCAGGATGGTAAAATAGTGGGCTTTGGTGTAGCCATTCCCGATATTAACCAGATACTTAAAACCATTAAAAGAGGCAGGTTATTGCCTACGGGTATCTTTAAACTATTATTAAATAAAAAGAAGATAACAGGCATCCGCATTATGTTATTGGGCGTAATTGATGGCTACCGTAAGTTGGGTATCGAAGCCAGTTTATATGGCAGCATTATTAAGGAATACAGGCGCAAAGGCTTAAAGTATGCCGAAGCATCGTGGACCCTTGAAAACAATGATATGGTAAACCGTGCCATTGAAGCCATTGGAGGCGACCAGTATAAAATTTACAGGATATACGAAAAGGCCTTATAGTTAGCGCCAATCTTCATCTGCCTGTAATCTTTATAACTTTATAAATTTTCGTCCAAAAAAATTATATTCTTTGCCCCGCAATTAGGCGAACCCGCATCGGGTTTAATATAAATACTACGATAGTAACCGTGAGCGATCACTACTATATACAAAGCAACAGTAAACTAAACCTGTTACAATCTTTTAAAAATGTTGTAGCAGGTGGCATTATCCTTTAAACAAACAGTAAGTAATGAAAATTAACATTAAACCTGCAGAAGGTAAATTAGGTATTTTAATACCTGGTTTAGGCGCAGTAGCTACTACACTAATTGCCGGTGTTGAAGCTGTAAAAAAAGGCATTTCACAGCCTATTGGCTCGTTAACCCAAATGGGTAGCATCCGTTTAGGCAAACGTACCGAAGCCCGTCACCCTAAAATTAAAGATTTTGTACCATTGGCTAACCTTAACGATGTGGTTTTTGGTGGCTGGGATGTGTATGAAGATAACGTTTACCAGGCAGCCGTAAACGCTAAAGTACTTGAGCGCGACTTATTAGATTCAGTTAGAGAAGGTTTAGAATCAATTGTGCCTATGAAGGCAGCTTTTGATAAAAACTACGCTAAAAACCTTGATGGTACACACGTAAAAACCGGTACCCGTTACGAACTTGCGCAGCAGGTTATGGAAGATATCCAAAACTTCCAGAAAGATAACGGTTTAGACCGCGTTGTATTGGTATGGTGTGGTTCTACCGAGGTTTACTTTGAAGGTTCGGAGATCCACGAAACCCTTGCTGCTTTTGAGCAGGCTTTAAAAGACGACGATAAACGTATTGCCCCAAGTATGATCTACGCTTACGCGGCATTAAAACTTGGTGTACCATTCGCTAACGGCGCCCCTAACCTTACGGTTGATATCCCTGCAATGATAGAGTTGGCTAAACAAACCAAAACCCCGATTGCAGGTAAAGATTTTAAAACCGGCCAAACTTTAATGAAAACTGTATTGGCACCGGGCCTTGCAGCACGTTCATTAGGTGTACACGGTTGGTTCTCTACCAACATTTTGGGTAACCGCGATGGTTTGGTGTTAGACGATCCGGATAACTTTAAAACTAAGGAAGTATCTAAATTAGGTGTGTTAGAAGACATTCTTCGCCCTGAGGATAATCCTGAGCTTTACGGTGAGATCTTCCACAAGATCCGTATCAACTACTACCCCCCGCATGGCGATAACAAAGAGAGCTGGGATAACATCGACATTTTTGGCTGGTTAGGCTACAAAATGCAAATTAAGATCAACTTCCTTTGCCGCGACTCTATCTTAGCAGCACCTATCGCTTTAGACTTAGCTTTATTTTGCGATATGGCTAAACGCGCTAACATGAGCGGTATACAGGAATGGTTATCATTCTACCTTAAATCGCCGCAAACCGCGCCGGGTTTACATGCCGAGAATGACATCTTTAAACAATTGATTAAACTTGAGAACACTTTACGTTACTTAATGGGCGAAGACCTTATCACGCATCTGGGCCTTGACTATTACGACGACATGTTCGCAGGTCAATAATTTTAATAAAACTTATACAGGAACTGGTTATTGCCTTAACGGGCGATAACCAGTTTTTTATTTTACGGGTTTTTAATTCACATTAAAATTTAACTAACACGCACAAATTATTAAATGATATTTTTTATTATTGCTAAACCTAAACTAATCAATAATGAAAAAAACCTTTAAAAAGTGGGGGTATTACCTTCAAGTCTTTACCTTTCTGCTCTTAACATTTACTGTAATATCCTGTAAGAAAGAAGACATTAGTAGACCAAATAGTTCCAATATTCCGATATTTAATAACCAAGAAAATGTTATTCAAGGTCAGTTAATTGCGCCTGAACACATACAAAATTGGTTTACTGATCATCCAATGGGTCAATTTCTAACACCCGATTGGGGCAAGGCAACCCAGGCAAAAATTAATGGGGTTAAATTTGTAAGTATGCCCTTACAAAATGTTGATAAAACCCCTAAGTCATCATCATTAACTAAAGTTTTGGCTTCAGGGCAAACAGGAACAGGCGAAAATAATCCCAATTATTACGCAGAACATCCCCCTGCTATTGTTTTCGCAGAGCAAAAAATTGGAGGCAAGGATAGCGTATTTGCAATGTTATTAAATTTTATACCAGACAATCGTAATAAAGAGTTTGGACAGGATAGTTTATGGACCGGAAAACTGGTTGAATGGGATATGTTGGCAGATACAGTATTAGTGCAAAAGCTGGATAAAAGCCTGGTAGTACAAAAGTACAGATTGGTTAACAACCAAACGATAAACTACAGTGTTGGAAACAGAAAAGCCATTAATAGCTTTTGGACTTGGTTGGAGGGTTTAGTAAAAGTTGTTTGGGATGCCATTAACTGGATCGGTTTTCAATTAGGTATACCAGGCTCAACCCTTTGGAATGAAGCAGGCCATGTTGATGGATACATATCAGATTGGTGTCAGTTTCTATGGGGTATTTTTTGTGGCGATGGTAGTAGTACAGGCGGCGGCGGTAGTTCGGGTGGTGGTAGCGGCGGTGGTGGAGACATTGCGACATTGTTACCATATGATTTGTTTTATAATGGATATGTTCCCGGGTATACTACAGGTGGTGGATCGGGAAGCGGCGGGTGCCCAGTAACAGTCGCAAGCAATGGGAAACAACATATAAATGTAGCACAACCTGGCGGAGGTTGCCCTCCTACGGGTGATGGCGGCTGGCAGCCTTACCCTATTTCTACGCCAAATTTACCACAAGCACCGGACAATAATAGTCCTTCTGTAATAAAAGGACGGGCTTTTTTAGCTATACTAAATCAGGTTAAGAACCTTGAAAACGAGTATTCGGTAAATACTAACTTGACAGATAATGATCGACAGGAATTAGCAGAAAAATTATTTTTGGCTTACAGGGGCGATTTTCTTACAAACAAAGACCAACTTAATCAATTAATCGACGACGAGGAAACTTATCCACCCTTTATTACCTGGCTTAGAAATAAGCTCGGAAAGCTATCAGGTATTTACCCATCTAAGAATGCTGTAGAAACACAGCAAATAACTAGTGAATTAGATGCGTGGGGTGCCATAGGACAAAGGGTTTTACAGGTGCGTCAAGCTGTACTTAGCCGGCCTTATAATGAAAATTCCAAAGTTTATATACCCACTGATTTTAGTGTAGTATATGATCAGGAATGGTTTACTAACGAGGACGAATTAGGTGCCGTAGGGAATGAGTTACAACAACAAGGCATCAAAAATACCGACCCTATACCAGAATCATATTATAAAAATGGCACCCCAATCGATATGACCCCATCCCCAATCGACTCTCGTACGGTGAAAGGGGCGCCTAGAAACGCCAAATATTTTTGGACACAATTAATAAAAAAGAAACCGGAAATGTTTAGTGAAAAAAATAGAAATTATATTGCAACTAACCAATTTAAATTGGTCAATGCCGATGATCAATGGATCAAATATAATCCTACTCATAAGGCATATAAATTTGGCCAACTTGTTCATCATCATGATGAACAAGGGTATACTGCCTATGCCATCCCAGTAAAAGTACATCAAAAATGGACCAAGATATTACATGACTTTAAAATAAATGGTAAAATACCACGAATTAAACCTACCCTTAACTCATTTGTTAATATAATGCAGGTATTTTCTTTTTTAACTGACATACAAACCGGAAACCCAGATGCATGGATAAATTGGTTTGGCCAAAACAATCAAATCGGCAGAATCTATAAACAACCATTGACCGGCGATTATTATATGATCACACAATTAATTTCGTATAAAAATAACGCAGGAGTAGTAATAAGAGCTGTTGTAACGTACGATGTGTATGCCGATTATATTTGGGATAGTGATGAAGGTAAATACATGGGCGTACAAAAGCTGGCTACATTTACGGAAGATATAGACGTGGTTACCAAAAAATCAACTTCAAGAAATTTTCAAACATATTAGTACGGTATTATGAACAATATAATAAATAAGTATTTCAATGCTTATTTTTTAACAGGTCCGCATTGGGTTGGTTATATAAGTCAGTTTTCACCCCCATCTATGATGGATTCAGCTATTGATCATGAGGGATATTATAAGTGGAAGCCAATAAAAGGCACATTAACTTATGCTGATTATCAAAAAGTTGAACAAAAATTCGATGTCAAATTTCCAAAAAGTTTCATAGAATGGCATAAAAGATATTTTTTTTTGAATGCAGGGGGATATGTTGTTTCTTTACCAAACTCATACCCAACGCAGCCCCTGCAAGCAATTATTGACAATCTGGACAATGATCTTTCAGAGGAGTTAATTGCCCGAAAGCTATATCCTTTTGCTACAGATGATAATGATATCGGGTTTTTCGTTTTTGATGGTCGGGAAGAAAGAGAAGAGAATGAATTTCCCATAAGATTATATGACCATGAGTACGGCGGGGATGATCTTGACGGTTTAAGCGAAATCTTATTTTCATCTTTTACCAAACTGTTAGAATGCCTTACCTATACTATTGAAAATAGTAAAGCACCTTTACACGAAAACATTGCCGAGTTTATTAGAATAGACCCACAGGGAGCCGGTAGGGATGGCATTGATTTTTGGTTGCACCGGATTGCTTTTGAAAAAGAGAATCTTGATTATGACGAATAAAATAAATTTGTTATTCTTCACGCATCTGGGCCTGACTATTATGACGGCATGTTCGCCGTCAATAATTTTAATAAAAATTATACTGTAACTGGTTATTGCCTTAACGGGCAGTAACCAGTTTTTTATTTTACGGGTTTTAGGTTTAAATTAACGATATTCGTAGCAAAACGCAAACCTCCCCCCGAGGGCTTTGTTGTTTAAGTTAAACTAATTGCAGTATTTTTTACGTAGATAGTAACAAATTGGGAACCCTAACGTCTACTACCTGATGCTGAAAATTGGATGGACTAATAACCTTACGGCGGGGTTAAAACGTATTAGCCGCATTATTTAAACCTGAATGGCAACATTTGTTAAGGCGCAAGCCTCTTCCTTTATATCTTCAGCAGTTGACTTCTTAACCACTATTGTGCTTAAAGAGGCATTTTCTGTTTGGTACGTAACCGCAAGTTTTATTGGTACTATTATGGGCGGCGTTACAAACTTTGCGCTGGGCCGCGTTTGGGTATTTAAAAAACGTAAAGAAAAAACCATTCCTCAGCAGGCTATAAAATATGTGTTGGTATGGTGCGGTAACCTTGCCCTAAACACATTAGGTGTGTTTTTAGTTACACACTATATTAAGTTAGATTATAAGATCTCAAAAATAATAGTATCATTTACAGTAGGGATAACATACAATTATTTCCTGCAAAAGAAGTTTGTATTTGCATAACCTCATAAACTTAATGAATTTTAAATACCCCTTTAAATATCCAGTTCTTATACTTTTTTTACTGATAGGTTTTGCAGCCAAAGCGCAAACTACCATTGTTACCGGTAAAGTTACCGATGGCGGCAACCGCGACGGGCTCCCTTTTGTATCTGTGGCTTTTGTTGGCAGTAATATAGGTACTGTTACAAACAGCACAGGCCATTACACTCTTCGCACAACCGGCAGTTATAACCAGATAAAAGTAAGTTACGTTGGCTTTAAGGATGCCACCTACAACGTTGCACCAGGTAAAGAACAGGTGATAAATGTGAGGATGATCCCGTCCTCTACGGCGTTGAGCGAAGTAAACATCAAGTCTGCCAAGAAAACAAAGTACCAAAACGATAACCCTGCTGTGGCGTTGATACGCAAGGTTATAGAGAATAAAGAGAAGAACCGCCCCCAGGCTTATAACTATGTAGAGTACAAAGAGTACGATAAGATGCAGTTTGCACTTAGCAATATATCTGATAAGGTTAAAGAGAAAAGGCTTTTTCGTAAGTATAAATTTATATTCGAGAATAAAGACAGTGTAACTTATCCCGGCAAAACCCTGCTGCCCATATACCTGAAAGAACGCCTGTCTAACGTATATTACCGCAAAAATCCCGAAGTTACCCGCAATGTGATATTAGGCGAAAAATCGGTTGACTTTGGGCCCGGCTTTGATACCGAAGGTGTTGGCCAGTACTTTAAGCACCTTTACGAAAAGGTTGACATTTACGATAACAGCACCTTATTGCTGGGCCGCGAATTTTTAAGCCCCATTGCTAACACCGCCCCTTCGTTTTATAAATATTTTATAACCGATACCATTACACTTGAAAGCGGTAAAAAACTGGTACAACTTAGCTTTACCCCCCGTAATACCAACGATATTTTGTTTGAAGGCGATATTTATATAACGCTTGATGGTAATTATGCCGTACAAAAAGCGAGCTTAAGCATAAACAACAACATCAACGTAAATTTTGTGCGCAGCATGCATGTTGACCAGGATTTTGAGTTAAGCCCTGATGGACGTTACCACCTTAGCCGAAGCAATACCTTTGCCGATTTTGGTATAAGCGCCAAGCGCAAAAGCGGGCTTTTTGGTACCCGTACGCTTACCATCAAAAACTTCGAGATAAATAAACCGCATGGCGATACTTTATACAAGGCCCGTGCAGAACTGGAGGATGAAGAATTACGCAACCGTCCCGAAAGCTTTTGGGCCCAGAACCGCCTGGATACCCTTACCACTGCCGAATCTAAAGTTTATAAGAACATTGATAGCCTGGTGCATATGCCATCCTTCAGGCGCACGGCTGATATAATTAACCTGCTGTTTGCAGGCTTTAAAAACTTTGGCAAATTTGAAATAGGCCCTGCAAGTACATTCTATAGCTTTAACCCGGTAGAAGGTTTACGCCTGCGTGTTGGTGGCCGTACAACAGCGGATTTTAGCAAAAAGATCTTTTTTGAAAGCTATGGCGCATATGGTTTTAAGGACGAAAAGTGGAAATACTTTTTCGCCACCACATACTCGTTAAACGGTAAAAGTATTTACAGGTTCCCGCAGCATTATATCCGCGGTAGCTTTCAGCGCGATACAAAAATACCCGGCCAGGAGCTGCAATTTGTACAGGAAGACAACTTCCTGCTATCTTTTAAGCGTGGCCGTAACGATAAATACTACTATAATGATGCTTACCGTATCGACTACCAAAGCGAGTTCGAGAACCATTTCTCGTACCACGTCGGTTTAAGAAAGCTGATGCAAACACCAGCAGGCAGCTTGTATCCGTTCATCAATACACAAGGCACCAATACTTTTAACAGTCTGACTACCTCTGAGGTTAACGTAGGCGTACGTTATGCGCCGAACGAACAATATTACCAGGGCAAGCTGTTCCGTACACCCATTATAAACCAGTACCCGAAACTATCGCTTGATTATACAAGGGGCCTTAAAAATGTATTGGGCGGCGAGTATGGTTATGATAAAATTGAATTCAGGGGCGATAAACGTTTTTACCTGGCACCATTTGGTTTCTCTGATGTGGTTTTAGAGGGGTCTAAAACCTTCGGGCAAATCCCATATCCGTTGTTAAACATCCACCGTGCAAACCAAACCTTTGCATACGTTATAGATTCGTATAACCTGATGAACTTTTTGGAATTTGTGAGCGATAAATCGGCCAGTGTAATTATCGATCATCACTTTGGCGGCTACTTTTTCAACAAAATACCTTTATTTAAAAAACTGAAGTGGCGCGAAACCTTATCCGGTAAGGCCTTGTGGGGCGGCTTGAGCGCACAAAATACACCATCGCTACATCCAAACCTGTATCAATTCCCGGTTGATGAAAACGGCAACCCTATAACCTACGGCCTTGGCAAAACCCCTTATATTGAAGGCAGCGTGGGTATAGAAAACATTTTTAAATTTGTACGTGTTGATTACGTTAAAAGATTTACCTACCTGGATCATCCCGATATTGCGAAGTGGGGGATCCGTGTAAAAATCAAATTTGACTTTTAATCAATAATAGTTAATTTAGGTTTACATACTTTTACCGGCAAATGGAATCACAAACATCAGTACGTACAAGCCTCCAACTGGGGATATACAAAGTTATCGACCCTTTTGTAAAGCTTCTGATCAAAATTGGCTTAACGCCTAATGCCGTTACGTCTATAGGTTTTGTTTTAAACGTAGGAGTTGCAGCCATATTTATTATCGGTGCCGAAGATGGTAACCGCGGCGACCTGAGCTACGTTGGCTGGGCGGGCGGCCTTATTTTATTTGCCGGCCTTTTTGATATGCTCGACGGACAGGTTGCCCGTTTGGGTAATATGAAATCTGTTTTTGGCGCTTTGTACGATTCCGTTTTAGACCGTTACAGCGAGTTGATCATGTTTCTGGGCATTTGCTATTACCTTGTTGCACATCACTACTTTTTAAGTTCCATATTCGCGTTTATAGCCCTTATAGGTTCAATGATGGTTAGCTACGTGCGCGCCCGTGCCGAAGGTTTAGGCGTAGATGCCAAAGGCGGCCTTATGCAACGCCCCGAGCGTGTGGTAACAATTGGCTTATTCGCCATATTTTGTGGCATAGCCTCGTCATACTTACCGGCCGACTATAAACTATACATTCCAGGTATTAAATGGCACGTTTTTGAAACCATGACCATTTTTACTTTCCCTATTACTGTACTTGCCGTATTAACTAATTTAACTGCCTTTAAAAGGTTGGTAAATGCCAAAAAAGCATTAGACGAAAAAGAAGAGAATGCGTAAAACTCTTTTAAAATGTTCTGCAGTGCTTTTTTTAGTTTCTGCAATGGCGATTTATAACGCCGCTGCAAAACATGGCAAAACACAACAAACAGATACTACCAGAGTACGCACTGATGATAAGGGGCTTACTTACCCTACCCCGCCGCAAAACCCCCTGCGGCTGTTTTATTTGCAACGCTCGCCCAATATAAACGCATTATCTTACGATTTAAATATTAACAAGGCTACAGGTAAGCCGGATAAAGACACACCCATACATGTATATTGGTTAAGGTACGCCGAGGGGCAAGGTGAGGCTGCCGAGTTAAGCTATATACAACGCAAGTTTGCGTATGGCGTAACTTCTAAATCGTTGGCAAATGATAAGTATGATATCAGAATTATGTCATACAATAAACTTCCGCTTACTTTAATGAAGGCTGCCGACGGAAAATATCATATCTTCGCAACTGTATCCAATAAACAAATGTTACTCCAAAATATTTTTATTAAGATAGATGGTGGTACTTTATGGGTACCAAATGTTATTTTTGTAGAAATGCAAGGTACAGACCCCGTTACAGGAAAAGTGGTTACCGAACGTTTTAAACCCTGATTACTATGGCAAAGAATTTTGTATCGAACTCGCAGGAATCTGTGAGGATGTTTAAAAGCAATTTTTTAGAAAGTTTATCAAAAGTGCACTACTTTGTGCCTATCATAATTTTTGTACCGGTTATTTTAGTTACCAGCTATTTCGCTTACGACAGGAATATAGGCGTGTCTAACTATATCTGGTTATTTATAGCAGGCCTGTTTGTTTGGACGCTTACCGAGTATGTTATGCACCGCTTTGTATTCCACTTTGTGCCAAAGGCAAAATGGGCCCTGCGTTTGCACTTTATATTCCATGGCGTACACCACGATTACCCCAGCGATGCAAAACGTTTGGTAATGCCCCCATCGGCAAGTATACCGCTGGCAACAGGCTTTTACTTTTTGTTTAACGCGTTATTACCAACAAACTATATTTTCGGGTTTTTCCCGGGCTTTATTTTAGGTTACCTGTTTTATGATATATCGCATTATGCTATACATCACTTTAACTTTAAAGGCAATTTCTGGAAACGCATTAAACAACACCACATGCTGCACCACTACCAGGACCCTACCAAAGGTTATGGCGTAAGCTCTCCCCTATGGGACAAGATATTCAATTCAGATTTCATTAAAAAGCAGAATGGCTAATGCTGTTGGCGATGATATACGGATCAACACAAAAAGCATAGCTATTGTTACCGGTATATCAATTGCATACCTCATTTTATCTTATTTACTGGTTGGCTTTAAATCCGACCAACTTGTTTTGCTTTGCATATTCAACGTACTGTTTTATGCCTCGGTAATTACGCGCAAGTTCATTTTAGGCTTTTCTATTTTTATAATCTACTGGATCATTTTCGATTATATGAAGGCCTTCCCCAACTATAATTATAATGATGTTGCTGTTGGAGGCCTGTATGGCGCCGAAAAAGATCTTTTTGGCATCACCTATCATGGAAGCGTGCTTACGCCAAACGAATACCTGCGCCTGCAGGGCAATAATATTATAGATACCCTTGCCGGGTTATTTTACCTGTGCTGGATCCCCGTACCCCTTGCATTCGCAGCCTACCTGTTTTTTAAGAACAAGCGCCAGTTCCTGTACTTTTCGCTCACATTCGTACTGGTAAATATGCTGGGATTCATTATTTACTATGCTTACCCTGCCGCACCGCCATGGTACATCCAGTTCCATGGGTTTAATTTTCATCCGTTAACACAAGGTAATACCGCAGGGTTAGCAAGGTTTGATAAACTATATAATGTTAACCTGTTTAAATCAATATACGCTAAAGGGTCAAACGTGTTCGCGGCTATGCCCTCTCTGCACTCCTCATACCCGGTAATTGTGCTTTATTACGGCATTAAGAACCGCCTGGGCCTCGTTAACTGGTTTTTTGGTATTGTGATGTTCGGCATCTGGTTTACTGCCGTATACGCAAGCCATCATTACGTGCTCGATGTTTTGGCAGGTATAGCTTGTGCTACGTTGGGTATCCTCATCTTCAATTTGGTAAGATCCAGATCTGCCGGCTTTAATGCCTTTCTTAACAGGTACGAAAGCGTAATAAAGTAACTGTACTATTTCCTTTAATTAAAATGTACACTTTTATGTACTGCTAAATTTCAATACTGATGTTTAGCGGGATAATTAAGCCTGTTTGTTATTCTTATAAATGGCTGTACATCAAATTGATTGTAATATTAAAGTACTTTATTGTAACTTGCACACCCCGTAATAGTTTACCGGCAATAACGGGCATAAAAATTGAAGAGCATATAACATCTCACAATTGAGATTTAAGCAGATGAAAAAACTTTTTCTACTTTTCACATTTATATTAGCCGCTACAACATTTGCTGCACATGCCGACGACGTTGATAAAAACAACATCGACAGCCTTAAACAAAAATTGCAGCTTACCACCAACGATACCCTTAAGGGCGCTATATACAGGCAGATTGCGACCGAGTATTTACAGTTCGACAAACAACCTAACCGTAACTTAAAGGCTTATTACCAATCAGAAGCAATCCACTGGACCTTGCTTGCCCTGCATAATTATAGTTATTATGAGGATACTACCGGTATTCGTGCCAGTTTTGATGACCTTGCACGTGTTTACATTGCACAACGTAAATTTAGCCAGGCAAAGTGGTTCACCTTACAGTCAAATAAGATCTCACGAGAGGTTAAGGACGTTCCCAATATTATTAGCTCCCTGGTAAAGCTATCAGCCATAAAAATGGAGCTTAAAGAGTATAAGATGGCTATGCGCGACCTCGACGAGGCCTTAAGATGGTCAACATCTAATAATATGCCTGCTTCGGAGGCTCTTGTGCAGCAAAATTACGCTTACCTGTATAACAGGTTAAAAGATTATGATAAAGGCAACGCCGCCGAAAAACGCGCCACCGAATTAACGGCAAAAGCAGCCCTCGAAGCTGACAAACCCGTGATCATTAGTTTTGATAACTCACCCTCAAAACGGGTTGCACCCAAAAAGAAGAAGGCAATCATCGCGAAAAAGCAAGCTAAACCTACCACTATAGGTAAATTGGCATCGTTATAATATCAGCATGGCTCTTTATTATTTAACGGTACGGTTTATATATATTTAAACCATATTACGTTAATGGTGTCATAGATGGCGATATGAAGAAATACTATTTTGGCATTCTATTCTTTTTAACTGTTTTTGCTTTCAGCTCCTTTGTCTCTGTAAATAAAGTTGCGGGGTATGCCTCGTTTAAACAACAATTTTTAGACCTGATAAACGAAACACGCGCCAAAGGTTGCAAATGCGGCAATAAATGGTATCCGCCTGCCCCGTCAATGGTTTGGAACGACGATTTAGAAGAGGCTGCTAAAGGGCACGCTAAAGATATGGCTAAGCAAAATTACTTTAGCCACGAAAGTAAAGACGGCCGCACCATGACCACCCGGATAATTACCGCGGGATACGTATTTAAAGGCTGGAAGAGCTTTGCTGTAGGCGAGAACATAGCATTTGGGCAAACCAGTATCCCCGAAGTTATGACCGGCTGGTTTAAAAGCGAAGGCCACTGTAAAAATTTGATGAACCCCGGCTTTAAAGAGGTTGGCGTTGCCGAAAACAATAAATACTGGGTACAGGATTTTGGAGGCCGAGAACCGTTTAGCGAAGAACAGCAAAAATTAATTAAAAGCGGCAAATACCGCCTGATACAAAAAGAGCCGGGATATTAATTATTCCGGCTTTTGTGTTTTCTCTACTTTTGGCCCGCGAAGGTGTAGCACAAGGCCATTTAAAAAATTACGCAGTAACTGATCTTTACAAGGCTGAAAGTTAGGGTGGTCTTCGCTGCGGAAGATGGCACTCAACTCCGTTTTAGTGGTGCGGAAATTTGCCAGTTTAAGTATCTCGATGATCTGGTCGTCGCGCAGTTGCAGTGCTACGCGAAGCTTTTTCATGATGTCGTTATTGCTCATACTGCAAATATAAATATAGTTTGTTACTTATCCATCCAGCCCATCAACTGCATAACACGTATAAACTCAGGCTGTAATGCCGCATTAATGGTGACCTCCTCACGTGTTACCGGGTGCATAAACAATAATTGCGACGCGTGTAGAAGCATGGTTTCCATGTCCCATTTTTCCTTAAAAAGTTTATTCTGCTTATTACAGCCGTGTGTGCGGTCGCCAATAATGGGATGAAATATATGCGCGAAGTGTTTGCGTAACTGGTGCATCCTGCCTGTTTCGGGCGATGCTTCTATCAACGAATACCTGGATGTGAGGTGACTACCAAAAGGTACATCCAGTTCGGCGCGTTCCAAGGTAATATAGTTGGTCAATGCGTCCTGTAAAGTACCGTTCTCTTTACGCAGCGGGTAATCTATCACTTCGGCATCGGGAGTGTAGCCACGTAAAACGGCCAGGTATTTCTTTTTCACCCTGTTCTCCATAAAGGCTTGCTGCATGGCAATCTCCGAAACTTTATCAAACGCGAACAGCAGCACACCGCCTGTTTTCCTGTCGATACGATGAGCAGGGTTCACTTTCCTGCCAATCTGGTCGCGCAGTAATTGCAGTGCAAATTCCTCAGCATCGGCGGCAATAGACGAACGGTGCACCAACAACCCGTGTGGTTTATTAATGGCAATTAAGTGGTCGTCCTGGTAAATTATCTCAAGCATATATCAATGGGCGAAGATAAGCGTTTTAAGGTCGTTTGAGGGTGAGATAATAACAGACAGAAGCAAGTGTAAGATCTGGACATTATTGTTAGAATGGCATAGTCCAAAATCACAGATCTAACATCTAAAATAAGGTGTTCCATTCCGTCCCGTTTTTACAAAAGTGGGACAGCCCTTTAAAAATTTATAAATAGCTGATTTAAAAATACATTGAGCAATTTCAAAACAAGTAGCACTTTAAGTTAAGTTAAAACTTTTAAATTTACAAATTATTGATTATCAACACATTAAATACTTGTCTCGGACAGTGTAATAAATAGTGGGACACCCTGCTTTTAAACGATCGCAAATTGAAATTGACCGGTGATCTGATTAAGCACAGTGCTTTCTCGGGGTGCCGATGGTAGCGGGTCTATCACAAATACGGGGCTTTCCTCGTAACGGGATGCCACACAAACGTAGGTATCTCCGGCATGTTCTGTAAACATTTTTAGGGCGAGGTCGGGGCAGTTATTATCTTTTGATAAATGTGCCAGTAAAACATGGCTCATATAACCCGGCTTATGTTCAATGAACATATTCAGCGCCTGCTTATTAGATAGGTGGCCCTTGCCCCCACGGATGCGGCGTTTCAGGAAATAAGGGTATCTGCCCTGTTCCATCATTTCCTCATCGTAGTTGGCTTCCAGGAAAACGGCGTGGCATTGCGCGAAATGGCGGATCAGGTGTTCGCAGGGGGCGCCAATATCCGTAAATACCCCAATGCGGGTATCGCCATTACTTATCATAAAGCTATGGGGTTCAACAGCGTCATGGTGTTTGGGGAATGGCATCACCTCAAGGCTGCCGATCTTCACAGATTCGTATGAGCGTAAACTAATGCACAGCTCTTTGGGTACATCACCACAATGGTGTACCGTGCCATCAGTTACATAAACAGGCAGCCGGTATTTTTTAGACAGTACCGCCAGTCCTTTAATATGATCAGAATGTTCGTGTGATATAAAGATGGCCTTTACCTTTTGCATAGATAAACCAAGGCGCAGCATCCGTTTCTCGGTTTCGCGGCAGGATATACCGGCATCAACCAATACAGCTTCGCGCTCGTTACCAACGTAATAGCAATTGCCGTTACTCCCCGAATTTAATGACGCTATATACACCGGCATAGCTACAAAGTAAAACATTTCGGCCAAATACTAAAAGCATTAGCGTGGTTTTATTTTCAACAAGCTCAATCCAGTTGTGGGTGTTCGGATCACAAGTGTTCGGAAGATCCGCCTGACAATCAACTCACCCCGCAACACTTAGTGCGCGCAAAGAGGGTAAAGAAAAAAGTGAATCTTTCCA
Organism: Mucilaginibacter lutimaris; assembly: GCF_042676625.1. Classification (NCBI taxonomy): domain Bacteria; kingdom Pseudomonadati; phylum Bacteroidota; class Sphingobacteriia; order Sphingobacteriales; family Sphingobacteriaceae; genus Mucilaginibacter; species Mucilaginibacter lutimaris. The sequence continues at coordinate 1,438,195 of NZ_JBHTIA010000003.1, read as the reverse complement.
CTTGTGGAGAGAGGGGTCGAGCGAAGCAAAGACCGGGTTAGTTAACAGCGCGTAACTCATTCTCAAATAATTTATCAAACCATCCTCAAACAACATTTACTTACATAATAATAACACTAATGCCCGCGGATATTAACTATAATTGTATTGAAAAACGCTTATACCGATGCTATCTGAACCCACCTACCTGCCGGCCCGTATGGTTGCCCCCGAAATTGAGGCGCATTTTAAAACGCACCAGTTGGCGGCACACAACATACCGGATAGTAACGTGGCCTCCGCGCCCGATGCCCACATCATCGAATCGGTAATTGATATAGCGTTTTGGGCAAGCATGAGGCGCGAGGAAGGACGGTCACCCAATATTTCATTAGCCTTGCTGCAGCCTTCCCAATCTGATAAACCGCTTATTTTTGGCGAGAAACTTAGGCTAACCACCCAAAACCTCATCAAACTTGCCCCTGCTGTTGAGCAGCCGGGCATACATTTGGGTGTTTGGCCCGAGGGCGACGACCTGTTTATTTGGGGCACTACCCATAGCGTACCTGCTATTTGTTTTGTGTTAGAAGTAATTGAACCGGGCCTGCTGGTAATAAAACACCGCCGTGTCGACGGCTTTGGCAAGTTTGTAAACGTTGCCGTTTTACAGGGCGACCAGATAAAAGTTTTAGACGAAGCTACTATGGGTGTAGCCGATTGCCCGCAGTTGCTAAAATCGCTTGCTAATATGCCATTGCCCTCCTATATGGGCGAGTCGTTCAATGTGTTGGTACAATTAGCAGCATCTATGAGGCAGCATAAACGTGGTGGCCTGGTTTTAATGGTACCTGCAGGTACAAGCAAGTGGAAGGAATCGATAGTGCAGCCGGTTAAATACCCGGTGATACCCACCTATGGTTCTATAGACGATCTTTTAAAACTTACAGATAAGGAAAGAAAAAAACTGGAGTGGCAGGAATCGTTATTGGAAGCGATAGACTTGATTGGTGGTTTTACCGCTGTAGATGGGGCAACAATTATAACTGACAAATACGGCCTGCTGGCGTTTGGCGCTAAGGCTGCCCGATCTGAAAACAGCACCCCTGTAGGACAGATCATCATGACGGAACCTGTTGCTGATGGTAAGGCAGTTAGAATGCACCCCGCCCAAAGTGGTGGCAGCCGCCATTTAGCAGCCGCCCAGTTTGTAAGCGACCAGCATGACGCCATTGCCCTTGTAGCATCGCAAGACGGTCAATTTACCGTTTTCGCATGGTCGGTAGAGTTGAATATGGTACATGCCCACCGGATAGATGTGTTGTTACTTTAAAAGATGATAAACAGCGAGCTCCTCTCCCTTTGCTCCAGGTTGCTGCTACGATGGCCTTTGCCTGTGGTATCTTCCATCAACAGCACCTCACCTTGCAGAAATGCGCGCTTCTCTCCTGTCGACGTTTCTATCTCTACACCACCATCAAGCAGAACAACATACTGCTTTTGCGGCGCGTTATGCAGATCATTATAGCCGGCAGGCACTTTTCTGAACTGTACCTGCTTTACCGCTACGTTTTGAGATAAAAAGCCAATTGGCCCTGCATCAGTTAATGGGTACATCACTTCGTCAAAATGGCTTTCGCCAGCTGCATCAGCATAAACACGGGTTACTTTAAAGCTTGCCATATTACACTACGATACGGTTCCATTCGGGATGGCGCTTTAAAAAAAATTGCACATAGGCACATAAAGGCACCAATTTTAACCCCTTTTGTTCTATATAAGTTAACGCCTTCTCTACAAGAGCGGCCGCTATTCCGCGGCCTTCCAGTTCACCGGGCACCTCGGTATGCACCAAATAGATCTTATCGTCTTTCAACCTGTAATCAATAAATGAGCGGTGCCCATCTACAACCAATTCAAAATTATGGATGGCCTGGTTATTAACCAGTTCAATTTCGTCGTAATTCATTTTCTTACTTTTTTAAACTGGCGCGATGTCCATAATGCCAGTAAATAATCTATCAGTTTTTTCATAAAAACACAAGCTGATTAGCTAATGCAATTTCGTTATAACTAATGGTATGCTGGCGGCCTTTATATACTTTTAAAGTCACATTTGCATTCATTCCTTTAAGTACATTTACACTTTCTTTTACCCTGTTCAACGGCACATGCGGATCCGGATCGCCGGTGGTAATCAATACCGGTGTACTCGCAAAATCGCTTTTGTAATTTGCGAGATCAAGTTCTTCGCCAATTAGTCCGCCTGTAAAAGCTACCGCGCCGCCGTATTGTTTGGCGTTGCGGGTTATATATTCGAGTGTTAAGCATGCCCCCTGAGAAAACCCCGCGAAGTAGATCTTATCCGCGGTAAAGCCATCGGCTAAAGCCCGTGCAACTACCTCATCAATCAACGAAAGAGCCGAGCTTAGGGCGGGTTCATTATCCTCAACAGGTGCTAAAAAACTATAAGGGTACCAGCTATTATTAGTAGCCTGTGGCGCGTAAACGGTCATGTCTTTAGCGTTAAGCTCATTGGCAAGCCGCATAATATCTATAGCCGAAGCGCCCCTGCCATGCAACATAATAAGGGCAGCTTTTGCATTGGCGGCGGGTGCGCCGCCAATGCTTATTTGTTTGCTGTGTGTGTACATTACTTAGTTTAATTTGGGTAACGATTTTTCTAAATGGCTGCGTAAACGCTCGTGTTGTTCAGGCAGTTTCAGGTTTCGGCCTAACTCCTCAACCGGTTCGTCAACACTAAAGCCCGGGTTATCGGTTGCTATTTCGAACAATACGCCTCCTGGTTCGCGGAAGTATAGTGAATAGAAGTAGTTACGGTCTATCTTATCGGTAATATGTAAACCTAATGCGGCTATCTTATCGCGATATTGCATCAACACGTCCTCATTTTTAACCCTGAATGCTACGTGGTGAACAGAACCACCTGCAACATGCCCGGCAACTTCACCCTGCACTTCTACAAGGTCTACTATATTTGCGCCATCTGCCGCATCGGTTACAAAGCGGTAACGATTAACATGCTGTTCTAATAATTTATAGCCAAACACATTAGTTAAAATGTCGGCAGTTGGCTGCATTTTGTTGGTTGTGATGGTTACATTATGGAAACCTTTGGTCGCATTGTCAGCTTTTATTTCGTCGGTTTCCCAAGGCAAACGGGTGTCAGTGGTTTTCGAGGCTATCAGTTCCAGTTTCAAGCCATCGGGATCTAAAAAGGTAAGGTATTGCTCGCCAAATTTTTCGGCTACCTTGTTATAGGTTACATTATATTTTTCGAAACGTTTCAGCCAAAAATCTAAGCTACTCTGGGGTACGGAGTAACCTATTTCAGTTGCCTGCCTTGGGCCTCTCCTGCCTGTACCAATGCCTTCCCAAGGGAAGAAAGTAAGGATGGTTCCCGGCGTACCTTGTTTATCGCCGTAGTATAAGTGGTAAGTTTCGGGGTCATCAAAATTCACGGTCTTTTTAACCATGCGCTGGCCTAAAACTTTTGTATAAAAATCATAATTGCGTTTAGCATTACCTGCTATTGCAGTTATGTGGTGTATTCCGTTTATTGTATTTTCCATGATTGCGTGTGTGTGTGTGTTTAAAATTTATGTTTTAATTTAATTTTGTTTAAAATTCGAGTGTGCCGAATAGACCGCTCTTATAGTCCTCAATGGCCTGGTTGGTTTCTTGGGCAGTGTTCATAACAAAGTTGTCCTTAGCGGCAACAGGCTCATCAATAGGTTCGGCGCTTAGATACAGTATCTGTGTATCCTCTTCGGCAGTGATAATGATCTCCTCGTTGTCCTTTTCAAATACCACCAAATTGTACTGCCCTACCGTTTCCTGGTTTACGTTTACACGGCCTTTGGCTATATAAAGCAATGTCCAGTAACCGGGGGTGGCCATCATTTGCACCTGCTTGCCCTGTGCTATCTCTCCTACTATTGATATTACCGGGGTGATGCTTTGTATCGGTCCTGTCTGGCCATCGTAAATACCGCTTGCCAATCTTAATTTAACTCCCTCCTGCTGCAACACGTTTGGCTGCTGCGCTTTGGTGGCCGATTGATAAGTCGGCTGGTCCCATTTATTAGCTTTGGGCACATTTATCCAAAGCTGGATCAGTTCCTGCATACCGCCGTTCTTTAGGAGTTCGGCAGTTGGGCCTTCGCTGTGTAAAACGCCTTTGCCTGCAAACATCCATTGCACATCGCCGGATTTAATAGTGCCGCTATTACCCGCGCTGTCTTTATGGTAACCTTCGCCCTGTAACTGAAAAGTAACGGGTGCAAAGCCACGGTGCGGATGCGGATGGATCCGTAACTCCTGGCCTGGCTTAACTTCTTTAGGCCCCATGTGATGTAGCACAACAAATGGATTAGCAAACCTAAAATCAATGTGGGGCAACGGCTGCCTCACCGTATCTTCTTTTGTTATTTGCTTCTCGCGGCCTGCAAGTATGTGTTGGATCTTCTTTTTCATATCTCTTGCGATTTGATATAACAAAGATAGCCTGCATTCGAACGCGGCCCAATAATGTAGGTTAAGGCCAATACTTATGGCAGGTTAAGAAGAAAACTTAATATAGATTAAGAGCAAGGCTTAATTGTTCTATTGTTTGATGGCTGTATTGTTGAATGCGCTACTTAACTATCTGCGTATTCAGCATCTTACTCAAAAACTCGGGTGTAACACCAATATAGGATGCCACCTGTTTTTGAGGCAGGGTTTTGATAAGTGAGGGATAAAGCTGGCAAAAGTTGGCGTAACGCTCCATTGCTGCGAAGATGGCGTTATCTATTTGCCTGTGCTGGTAGGTGGCTATAGCGTTTTGCCCAATAATGCGGTTAAAGCGTTCAAATTTGGGTACTTTAACATTCAGTTCCTCAAAATCGTTCTTATTGATAAAGATGTACTCGCTATCGTCTATAGCATCAATATTAAGGCGGGCCGGTTCGGCGGTAATGTAGCTACGCATATCGGTTATCCACCAGCCGGCAGGTGCAAATTGCAGTACATGCTCGGTGCCGTTCTTATCAACCGCGTAACTGCGCAGGCACCCGCTTGTCACAAAAATAATTTTAGAGCTTATGTCGCCCTCCTCCAGCACAAGTTGTTTGCGTTTGGCTTTTTTATAGTGGAGTATAGATAACAGCATTTGCTCCTCTTGCGCATCAAGCGTAACGTGTTTGGCAATACTGCTAAGCAAAAGGCTGTTATCCATCGGTATAAACTTAGGCAATTATACCTTTTTAAACAAGGCAATACCATTGTGACCGCCAAAACCAAACGTGTTGCTTAAAGCCACATCAACCTTTTTGTTGATAGCTTCTTTTATTACAATATGTAAGTTAAACGGAACTTCCGGGTCAATCGTTTGTGTGTTGATAGTTGGTGGGATAATACCATCTGTAATGGCTTTTACTGCTATGATAGATTCGATAGCGCCGGCGGCACCTAAGAGGTGGCCTGTCATCGACTTTGTGGCGCTTACAGCAAGGTTTTCGTTACCTCCAAATACCGCGCTAATGGCTTTAGATTCGCTTAAATCGCCAACTGGTGTTGAGGTTGCGTGGGCGTTTACATAATTTACCTGTTCTGCATTCAGCCCGGCATCATGCAGCGCGTATTTCATTCCCTGGATAGCGCCTTTACCCTCTGGATGAGTGGCGGTAATGTGGTATGCATCAGATGTCATGGCGGCCCCGGCAACTTCAGCGTAGATTTTAGCGCCACGGGCTACCGCATGCCCATACTCTTCAAATACCAATACACCTGCGCCCTCGCCCATTAAAAAGCCATCGCGCTCCACATCAAACGGACGAGAAGCGGTTTCGGGAGATTCGTTACGGGTTGATAATGCTTTTAAAGCGTTGTACCCACCAATTGATGCTTCGCTAATAGGCGCATCGGCCCCGCCTGTAACGATAATTTTGGCTTTACCCCAACGGATATAATTAAGGGCATCCATTATGGCGGTATTTGATGAGGCACATGCCGATACCGCAGAAAAATTAATACCCATAAATCCGTATTTAATAGAAATAAGGCCTGCTGCCATATTCACCAGTGTTTTAGGGATAAAAAAAGGATTGAAATGTGGTTGAAAGCCATTGGCTGCATAATCCCTCACCTGTTGTTCAAAGGTTTCGAAACCGCCCTGTGCCGAGCCCATGATAACGCCTATATCAAAAGGCGAGATCTTGTTTAGATCAAAGCCCGAATCCTCTATGGCTTCTTTAGCGGCAACCAGTGCGTATTGGGTGTAAAGGTCGTTACGTTTAATTTCATTACGGTCGAGATGATCGGCCATCGAAAAATCTTTTATTTCCGCGGCAAAATGTGTTTTAAAACCACTCGCGTCAAACCGGGTGGTCTTAGCGGCGTTGCTGCGGCCGTTCACGATGTTTGTCCAAAAACTTTTCAGATCGTTCCCGGCAGGAGATAAAACGCCAAGGCCCGTAATAACAACTCTTTTCATGCTTAATATACTGCTAAAAACCGGCCAAAGTTTTAATACCCCCTGCCGTTGCAATTATGGGCGCAAATGTAAATGAATATGCGCTTAAATAGGTAATAGATATTTAAACTTTTCGGTATGAATTAAAGCCATCTTTTAAAATGGTAAATTGCACCTTTATTTTACGCTATGGAAGAGTTGAAAGAACCATTTGATATATTGGTGGGCGGTGTTGTTTACTCCGTTTTCCCCGAGGAAGATAACGTTTACGCCATTTTTAAGGCGGGTACCGAGTTTGGTAAAATTGAGAAAGACACCGAAAATATTTGGTTATTGCTCGACCCCGAGACAGAAACCCCCATATTTAACAACAACCCCGAAGTTGATGCCATTGGCCAGGCTATCACCAACTATGTGCCCGAACCGGAAGATGATGAAGACGAGGATTTTGAGTAATATAATGCTATATTAGGCCACCAATTCCTAAATAAAATGCAAAGACGTTCGTTCGTAAAAGGCTCGTTAATTAGCGGCGCCGCTGTTGCCGTTGCACCTGTAGCAGCTATGGCACAAACCAAACCCTTAAAAGATAAAATACCTTCTTTAGAACACTACGAATTAAGGGTTTATACTTTTAAGGACGACCGCCAGCAAAAAATTACAGAAGATTTTTACCGTAATGTATTTGTGCCCCTGATGAAACAACAGCGGTACGAAACAGTGGGTGTTTTTACAGAGTTTAACCCCAAAGTGCAAACAAAATTATATGTTCTCATCCCCTTTAATACCTACGTACATGCCGAAGGACTTTATTATTTTTTAGAAAACAACAAAGATTACTGGACCCGCGGCGCGGCTTATCTTAACGCACCTGCCAGTGACCCGGCATTTGAACACCTGGAAACTTCAATGATGAAGGCTTTTAAGCACATGCCATCAAAACAATTACCTGCGCGAGAGCAGCGTATTTTTGAGCTTAGGCAATATAAAAGCGCGAGCGAGGCAGCCGGGAAAAAGAAAATTGAAATGTTTAACGACAAAGGTGAGATAGATATTTTTAAGCGCCTTGGTTTTAAACCCGTGTTCTTTGGCGAAACTATCATTGGGAACGACAGGCCAAACCTTACCTACATGGTTACCTTCAAAAATATGGAAGACAAAGCCGCCCATTGGAAAAGTTTTGTGGACGATGCCGAATGGAAAAAGATAAGCGCCGTGCCGGAGTATGCCGATGCCTTGCTGGTTTCCAAGATCACCTCAACCATGCTGGTGCCTACAGATTATTCGGGGATATAGGCCAACCTTTCATCTCGTTTTTATGATTTTTATACCATTGCTTCGCGTTTTTAACACCGATGGCAATGGCTGCCCCTCCTCCATGTGCTTATCTATAAGCAAAGTATTGGCAATCTCTACCGCTTTATCACGGATGGGTTTGGGCAGGTTTTTACATGATGGCGGGTAGTCGCCGTTTCTCCAGGGCATAACATTTTTTAGATATTACAAACGTAGCCCAATATCTGTTTGCGGCTTTTAAAGCCCACCCGCTCATAAACCCGCACGGCAGGGTTATCTTTAAGGACGTGCAGGAAAGGAATTTTGTCGACAGCCATGATCCGTCTGATCTGTTCATTCAGTAACAAGCCCGCGTAACCTTTGCCCAAATGATCGGGATGGGTGCAAACAGCACTTATCTCTACGTAAGGTAGTGGTTGCATACGCTGCCCGGCCATGGCAACCAGTTTACCATCCGCAAAAATGCCGGTGTACTCTCCAAACTCTATTGTGCGTTGCAGGAACGGGCCGGGCGCGGTTAGTTGAGTTAATGCTATCATTTCGGGTATGTATTCTTCGCCGAGATCAGTTATTTGTACTGATGAATCAACTTCCGGCATCGGTCCATCATAAACCATTTGCTTCATTTCAAAAGCTTTTACAACCTCCCATGGTTCAGGAAAAGTGATCTCATTGGGACTAAAAAATACGTAAGGCCCGCCATCTGTAATTTGGTGTTGAAGAGCGCCAAAGTTCTCATCAGTAAATTCATTAAGGCCGGCAAATGGCGCTACATCTCTGCGGAAGTGAAGGACATTATCTTCCCCTGCTGATAAATGATTGTTACCGCCGGAAAGGGCATTATAAATAGGGTTATCAAGTACGTGCTGCATAATATTACGGAAGCGCAAACTTATAATATTGTACCAAGTGCGCCATCATTTTTAAGCAATAAAAAACCCGCGGCATCTCAAACCGCGGGCTTAAACCAAATATAAATTAACCAATAATTTTTATCTTACTAATACCATGTGCTGGTATGGCTGCAGGTACAGGCTGCTGCCTAATGTTACAGGCGCATTAGTGAAAGCGTTTTTCCAGCCCGCTCCTGCCAATGCGGGTGGCACGGTGTACGTAGCGTTATTGCCTCTTATGTTGGCTATTATCAAAACTTTTTGTTTATCGTTTGATTTTGTGAAAGCCGCCACGTTATCGCTGCTGTATTGTGCAAGGTCGCCGGTTTTAACCGCTTCGCTGCCCGCCCGGAAATTCAGGATGCTTTTGTATTCGGCGGTCATGTCCGGGTTGGTACTCCAATCGATAGGCGTGTTATAAAAGAAATCTATCTTTTGCGTAGTGCCAACTTCTTGACCGTTGTAGATCATCGGTACACCTTTCATGTAAGCAGTAACCAAAAACGCCGCCATAGAACCGGCTTTACCACCATAAATATTTACGGGGCTGCCGTCGCTCAGGTAAACGTCGTGATTGGTTGTGTACCTCACCACTTGCGAACCCGGTAATGCAGGCGCATATTCGGCAGTGTTTGTGTTTTGCAGCACACTTAATGAGTTTGATGCGTCAAATACTTTATTCTTAAGGTCGTAATAATAACCCATGCCGTACACCATCTGGAAACCTGCCTTAAAGTGATCGGCACGGGTACCTTCGGCAAGCATCAGCAATTTATGGGTGGTGATACTTTTCATGGCATCGTTTGCTTCCTTCCAAAAATCAAGTGGTACAAAATCTGCGGCATCGCAACGATACCCATCTATGTTGGCGGTATACACCCAATATTTCATCGCGTCTATCATCGCGGCACGCATATCTTTATTGCCGTAATTAAGCTGTATCACATCGCTCCAGTTGGTACCGGTTGGCGGGATAAAGTTGCCTTTGTCATCCAATTTGTACCAGCTTTTGTTGGCTGTCCAGGCATTATCCCACGAGGTATGGTTAGCCACCCAATCCAACATTACAGCCATGCCTTTAGCATGCGCGGCATCAACTAAAGCCCGCAAATCGTCGAGATTACCAAATTCGGTATTAATGGCTTTATAATCTTTTACTGAATAAGGAGAACCCAGGCCACCTGCCGATTTTACCACTCCCACAGGGTAAATGGGCATCAGATAAACCACATTAATACCAAGGGCTTTGATATCATCGAGCTTGGCGGTTACGCTTTTAAAATCGTGATTTTGGCTAAACGCGCGAAGGTTAACCTGGTATATGGCAGCATCAGTAGTGTTTGGCACACCGGCAAAGGGTGTACCATATTGCGCATAAGCCGAATCTGTTTTTACGTTATTGTTACTGTCCTTTTTACAAAAACTAAAAATGGTTACGAGCGATAAAAGCAGCAGTTTCATTAGAGTTGGTTTGAATTTCATGATATCAAATTAAATGGGGCGACAGATGGCCATCGCCCCATGAATTAATTTTTCTTTAATTTAAAATTGTAGTTTGACGGATCGTGCAGATCCAGGGTGATGGTATAATTACCATCAGACGGTACGGTGATGTTTTGCACCGAGCCATCGTAACCAAATACCGGGTTATCGGCATAAGCCAGGTTGCCATCAGCGTTCACGCCAAAATCTATCACCCAAGCGTTGTTGGCCCTAAACTTGAACGAGCCGTCCTTTTTCATATCGCAGGTGACGGTCCATACCTGTTTGGCAACATCGTAGCTCAACTGCGTATCGGTATTCCAGCCCCCAGGTGAGGCATCGCCCAAAATAGACCAGGTAGTTGGCACCGCCGACCATGTTTTTGTATTCAGGTTGATAGATACCTGTACATAGCCCGGCCCCGGAGATACTAAACCACCTGCCAGGCCATCCTCGGTAATAGAACCGTTACCGCCATCGCCGTAGTTAATATGGTTCCAGTCCTGCGCACTGGTAAACTTAAAGTAGTAGTTATCAGCAACCGGCATGTACACATAGCCCTCATATATCTTTGGCTTTAAAGCCGCGGCAGTTGGCGCAGCACCGGGGTTCCAGCCTTGGTAATTACCCGGGATGTATAGCAGCGGATAAGTTGCAACCGGCTGGTAAGGCGTAACCTTTAATGTAAGTGCCTTGGTGTAAGCGTACTGATCTTGGTAAGACTGGATCCTCACCACCAGCGTACCTTCGGTAGCCGGCAGCAAACCCATATCGAGTGCGATAGTATTCAGGTCTTTACCCAGGTAAGATTTACTTAGCACATCTTTACCTACAACTACTGTTTTGGCGTTTGCCCAGGCGTTGTTACCAACCGTATCGGTAGGGACGTCTATCTGTAAAGCATAAGTTAACTGCGCCTTAACCGGGTATTTAACTGCCGGCCAGGAAAACGTGACAACTGAAGAAGTATCCTTTGCCTTAGTAAGCGTTAAAGAGCTTGCCGAAGCGGTGGGCTCTGAAGAGAATGATACCACCGCCATTTTGGTGATCTCGGCCTCTTTTTTACAAGCCGTAAAGCCTGCAATAAGTATGATAAAAAGGTATATTAATTTTTTCATGATGTTTATTGATTAATAACCGGGGTTTTGTTTTAATGTAGGGTTTGCGTCAAGCGCGCCTGTTGGTATCGGAAAGATCTGCTTATAGGCAGGAGTTGTAGGTACAAAACCATGCGCCAAAGTAAACTTGCCAAAGCGGATCATGTCCTGCCTGCGGTGGCCTTCCATGTTCAGCTCAAAGCCACGCTCATCATAAATATTATCAAGCGTTGGGCTGGCAATGGCGCCTAAACCCGCGCGTGTGCGTACCTGATTTAAGAACGGAGCAGCCGCGCCGGGGTTACCTAAGCGCACGTTACACTCTGCCTGCATCAGCAAAACATCGGCATAGCGGTACATTGGGAAATCGTTTGAGGCCCCGCTTGCATCAACAGGTGCAGCCGGGAAAAACTTCACGTCCCTAATGCCTTCGTTAGGGCCTGCTCCCGGGTCCATTAATGAGGTTACATCCCTGGTGTAAGTTACACTACCGGCCTGCGGGCCAACAAGAAATTGTTTCTTACGGATGTCGTTATCGGCAAACTTGTCGTAAAACTCCGACGGGATAATCGTACCGTTCCAGCCGGCAAAGCCAATTAATGCTGTACCATTAGCGCTATTTAAGCTACGGATACCCAGGATGTTTCCGCTGATGATATTCTCCGTAAGGAAAATAGCCATAATGGTTTCATCATTAGGGCATACATCGCCAAACAATTCGTAATACTGGTTACCCAGCGGGCTTGCGGTATTAGCCGCGCCGCTATGCAGGGTAAAGCCACCTGTAGCTACTTTATTGGCAGCTGCAAGTGCATCTGCCCAGCGTGGTGTGCCTGTGTACACTTCGGCATTAAGATAAAGTTTAGCCAATACCATGTAGCCTGCCCATTTGTTAAAACGGCCATAGTACTGCCCGCCACGGGTTTCAGAAAGCTGGTCAACGTTTTCTTTCAACTCGGTTTCTATGAATTTAAAAACATCGGCACGCTTAGCCTGCGGAATTTTTGATACATCAGTATTGTTATCGGTGTAGAATGGCACATCGCCAAAATCATCTATCGCCAAATAATATAACCATGCCCTTATTACCTTCGCCTCCGCAATTTTTGATGGATCGGCTTTGGCAGCGGTAAGTTGCGCAACAGCAAGGTTGGCGCTGTAAACCGATGAATAGATCCAATTCCAAGTGTTATTGATGATACCCAGGCTTGGCAAGGCTGTGCGTGTATAAAGCTGCGCGAAGTCAAGCTGCCAGTCTCCCGTGTTACGGTGAGGGATCACCTGCTCATCACTCGAGTATGAGTTTAGGTCGTACCAGCAATTATCGCGGCCGGCATAGTTACTGCCCCAGCTACCGGTAACCTTGCTGTAAACATTAGCAAGGGCAACATCGGCACCTGCAGGCGACGCGTAAAATTCGTTGGTACTATATTTATCGTAAACGTTTTCGTTTACCTTGGTGCAACTTTGGGTAACCAGGCCCAAAACCGCGGTAATCATTAATATCTTTTTCATTTTTAGGATTGGTTATTTTAAAACAACATTTAAGCCTACAGAGAAGGTGCGGGTGCGCGGGTAGATACCATTATCTACACCCGAAGAAGCACCGCCACTTGCATCCAGTTCGGGATCCAAACCTTTATAGCCTGTAATAAGCGCCAGGTTTTGCCCGGTTAATGATACACGCAACGCGCTGATGTATTTGGTTTTAACATCTACACGGTAACCGAACGACAGGTTCTCGAAACGCAAGTATGCCCCATTCTCTAACCATAAGTCAGAACCGTATTGTGTAGAGGCTATGCCCAGCGGTACAGCGCTTTGCAGCACATTTGATTTACCCAGGTTTTCAAGCAAACTAAATTTCTGCCTGATAGCGTTGTAAATTTTGTTACCACCCGCGCCTCGCCACACCATTGATACATCAAAGTTCTTGTAACTAAAGCTTGGGGTAAAGGCATAGGTGTATTTTGGCAGCGACTGGCCTTCTTCTACCCTGTCTTTACTTTGAGCGCCCTGGTCAATTACGCCATCGCCGTTCTGATCAACAACCGTTTCGGCGTTGTTGGCGTCTTTGCCATCATGCTGTATGATAAGGTAGGTACCAATCGGTTTGCCTTGTATCAGGTACGCGTTAGCCCCCCAGCCTATAAAATTGGTTGGTATATCGTACCCCTGTATATTACCGCCAAGGCTCAACACTTTGTTTTTCATAATAGAGCCGTTAGCAGCAAGTGTAAGCGTCATTTTATTGTTGCGGATCACAGTATAGCTCAACGCTGCCTCTAAACCCTGACGTTGCAGGCTACCTACGTTTGCCAGTATGTATGGCACTAAAAACGGCCCGACAAGTGGTACCGTGTAGTTAAATAACAAGTTATCTGTTTTTGATGAGTATGCATCAAATGAACCGTTAAGGCGTTGATCCAACATCGAGAAATCTAAACCTAAGTTGGTTTGTTTAACAGTTTCCCACCTTAGATTAGGGTTGGCATTTTGAGTAGCCGCATAGTTAGGAATAATGGCGCCGCCAAAATATACTGAACCTGCCTGGCCTACCAGCGGAATAGAGTTCTGCGGAGATATACCTTGTTGGTTACCCGTTACACCGTAACCGCCACGCAGCTTTAAAGAGCTGAACAGTTGCTGGTCTTTCATAAAACCTTCCTGGTCAATTCTCCAGGCCAACGATGCCGACGGGAAATTTGCCCATTTGTTATTGGCACCAAACACAGTTGAACCATCGCGCCTGAAGCTTGCAGTTAACAGGTATTTATTAGCGAATGAATAGTTAACCCTTCCAAGGAATGATATCAAACGCCTGTCGTTTTTGTATGAAGATATGTCGCCAACAACAGCTTTGGTAATATCGCCCAGTTGCAAAGCATTGTAAGTAGCAATATCATTTATAAAACCTTTCGCCTGCGCGAAGTTACCGTTGTAGGTTTGTGCCTGCCATTCGTAAATTGCGGTCGCGTCGATGTGGTGCGCACCAAAATCGCGTTTGTAGGTCAGGTTTATGTCCATCAACTTCTCGTCGGTATGGCGATTATTTACGTTGGCAACGCCTTTAAAATCTATAGCCGATTGAATGGTTGACGACACCGGCGCATAATAGCCCGAGTTTTCATCGATCTTTCTCCAACTGCCAAACCAACCTGCTGAAAGGCCTTTGTAGATCTCCAGATCAGCTTTTAAACTACCAAACAGGTTGTTGATATTGTTATCGTTTTTGATAGTAGTTGCCACCGCGTAAGGGTTGGTGTACTGGAACACGTTAGGGTCGCGGTAAAAAGTCCCATCGGCGTTTAACACAGGATCAGTTGGGCGGGCAACATATGCCTGGCTAATGAGGTTTGAGTTGAACGCTACGTTACCCACACCTGTTGGGCTGTAAGTGGTTTTGTTGATACCACTGTTCAGGTTCATGGTAAGCGTTAACTTGTTGTCAAGCGCTTTTTGGGTTGCTATAATGCGCCCAATGTATTTTTTATAACCCGAATTGATAACAATACCGGTTTGATCGATAGCGGTTACAGATGCACGATAATTAAAATCGTTTGTGCCGCCCCCAAAGGCTAGCGTATGGTTTTGTGTTACGCCATTTTGGGTAAGGATATTATACCAATCGGTATTTGAACCGTGGTTGGCAGATGCATCTACGCCCTGTGCCTGGGCTTGTGCTGTCCAGCCGGCAGCGTCAAGTATCTTTAGCTTGCGGGCAATCACATCTAACGAGGTATTTTCGGTAAACTCAATGCTTGTTTTGCCTGCCTGGCCTTTTTTGGTTGTTACCAAAATAACACCCGGCGCGCCACGCGAACCGTAGATAGCGGTTGCCGAGGCATCTTTTAAAATGTCTACAGATGCTATCTCGCTTGGCGGCACCTGGTTTAACAGGTCAAGGTTACCCTGTACACCATCAACAACCACTAAAGGGTCGTTACCGCCTTGCAATGAGGTAATACCACGGATACGCACACTTGGCGATACGCCAGGTTCGCTGCCCACCTGCGAAACATTTACACCGGCGGCTTTACCTGCCAGCTGTTGCAGCGGGTTCGTTATGGGGCCTGGATTAAGGTCTTTAGCGGCTACGTTAGATACCGCGCCCGTAATGTCAGATTTACGGCTGGTTCCATAACCCACAACCACTACCTCTGATAATGATTTTGAATTTTTCACCATTTGGATAGTTAGCGGCTGGCTTGCAAGCAGTGTTTTTTCGGCAACATCGTAACCAACAAAGGTTACAGTTACTACAACGGCCTGCTGCGAGCTTCTAACTTCAAAAGCACCGTTAGCATTAGTAGCAGTGGCTACATCGGTCCCCTTTACGCGCACAACCGCTCCGGGTAACGGCTGGTTGTTCTCGTCAACCACCTTACCTTTAAAAGGGACGGTTTGTGCAAAAGTTAGCGTAGCACAAAGAAAAAGAAGCACAGCCAAGCCGTACTTGAATAAGGAAATGTGTTTCATTTAAAACGGTTTAATTGGTTTAATAATCGGGCTGCCGATATGAGGGCGGCAACAGTATCAAAGTAAAAGAGCTTTACGCGTGTGTACAATATGTACAGAAGTTGATATTAAAAAAAACAGACACCATACTTATATAAGTAACTGATTATTAAAAATTTATATAAATAATTAGCAGAAGGATATATAGATAATTATGAACCTGAGTAATTAAAAATTAAGAAGTTTTAGTACACTATGGCGTGCAAAAACAAAACAAACAGGATACTATAACGCAACAAAATAGGGATATGATCTGACAAAAGATCTTTAAATAATAACCGGCACTTCTTTTACAGCTTTAATAGCCATCACTTTTTCCTCAAACAATTCGTTTGGGATAAAAGAGCGGTTCTTCACCTTGGTTTTGTAGGTGTAGATGGTGTTGACGGAGTAATTCAGGATCTTGGCGATAGTTTCGTTCTCGTCAATCCCTAACCTTATTAGCGCGAAGATGCGCAATTCGTTATTAAGCAAATGCCCTTCGGCCAGGTGGGTTTGATGGTCGGCATCAAATAGCAGGTTAAAATCCTCCACAAAATTGGGGAAGATGTTTAAGAACACCTTATCAAAACTGTGCGACAGGTTCTCGCGCTCAAAATTGGTGTTTAAGCGGTTGAGCACCAGTTGCACCTCGTCGTAACGTTTCTCTTTTACTATTTTTTCTATGGAGCGTTTTAGCCTGTCTATCTTCTCAATATAATCTGAGTGAATATTAAAGAAATTACCAATATACTCATCCTTGATCATGTTGGCTTCATCCAGCTTGATGTTGGTATGCGTAAGGGAGCGGTTGGCTTTATCGAGGGTGGTGTTAACCTTTGTAAGCGAGGCATTGGCGGTATTCAGATCATTATTCTTTTTAACAATAATCTCATCGGCAATACGAAGCTTTTTGAGCTGGCGCGATGTTATCACCGCGAAAATGATCACCACCACAATAAGCAATGTAATGATAGAAGCATACATCATCAGCGACCGCTTTTGCTTCTCTATCCCGTTTATCTTCTCATTCTCGATGATGGGCAAAATGCTGCTTATTTGTGCTTCGCGGTGGCGGGCACCGTAAAAGGTAGCATCATTAATAGCGTTGTGTATGTACAGGAAGGCGTTTTTGGTATCGCCCTGCTCATACAGGCGCGTTGCCAAGTTGGTAAGCGCTACCGATTCTTTAGTGGAGTGCATATTATCAATTATTGCCGCCTGCAACAGGTGCTGCATCCCCAAATCGTTGTTTTTATTTACAAAATAAATGTAGCTCAGGCAGCTTAAATTCACCGCGCTATCCTGGTAGGTTTGCGGCAGCTTCATAATGGCCAAATAAGGCGATAAGGCCGTTTTATAGTCGGCGCTACGCAAAGCTTTTAATCCGGCTGCGGATAAGTACTCGTAAGTGCCGGGCTTGTGGTCATTTAGTATCGAATCACAATATTTTAAGCCTATGGCGCTATAGTGATTGTAGTAATCGTCTATTTTATCAAAATCGCCAATATCAAAATGGCTGCGGGCTTGTAAAAAAAGATATTGGAATTTTTGCTTAGCCGTAAGATAGCGGGTGTTTACCTTACTTAAGGTATCGAGCCCCTCTTTAAACATCCCAGCAGATATCAGCACAAAACCCATATCAACCTTGGCATAATTAATTTTATTTTGATCATTTAGCTGATAGGCACACTCGTTAAGCTTCTTACTATACACATATGCCGAATCGTGCACGAACGATTTGTAAGCATCAAAAAGTTCCTGATAGTAACCGTACCTCGCATTTAGCGACGAATAGTTTGCCTTAAGTTTAAGCTTGATCTTATCAATTGCCGCAAACCTTGCCTGGTCATATTGCTTCTTGTTATCCAGGATGGTGTTTAGCACCTTTTGCAGGCTATCAATTCTATTACCGGCTACTGCCCTGTTTGCCTGCAAAAGCACCAGAAGCAATATGATACTATAATTGAGTATTAACTTATATAGGCCACCGGTTCTCATTCACTAATTTAAATAATTGGTACTGCAAAATAAGTAATTTATATGACGAAACATACCGGAGTTTACAGCCTTTAAAAAATGGCCGGAGCACATATCACAGCGTATGCTATTGCAACTAATAATTTTACTTTTTAAGCTATACTAAATCCGGTGGGTAGCTATACACATCCACACTTTTGCGATTTTATTGTATTTTCGTTTTATGCACTACCTTATCATTCAGCTTACCTGCCTGCTTGCTATTATACTGCTGGTGGTAATGATAGCCGAAAAATTAAAAATAGCTTATCCAATTTTACTGCTGCTGGTAGGTTTACCCCTGGGGTTTGTACCGGCTTTGCAGGGTATAGAAATTAACCCCGATGTTATATTTGTAATATTCCTGCCGCCATTGTTGTACGAGGCAGCCTGGAACACGTCATGGAAAGATTTTTGGAAGTGGCGAAGGATCATCTCCAGCTTTGCATTCCCCATTGTTATCCTTACATCAACCATAGTTGCCTGGGTATCGCAGGCAATTATCCCCGGTTTTACATGGTCGCTGGGTTTTTTACTGGGAGGCATCATCTCGCCGCCGGACGCAGTATCGGCTACGGCAATTTTAAAGAACATTAAAGTGCCCAAAAACTTTGTAAGTATTATTGAGGGCGAAAGCCTTCTTAACGATGCATCCAGCCTGGTGGTGTTCCGCTTTGCTTTGGCGGCTGTAGCAACAGGCAGCTTTGTGTTTAGCCATGCCGCTGTAGATTTTGTACTGGTAATTATAATGGGTATTGTTATAGGCCTTGCTGTTGCTATAGTATTTTATGCCATACACCGCTGGATGCCTACCACAACCAATATAGATATTGTACTTACGTTTATTACCCCATACGCCATGTATATGATAGCCGAAGAGTTTCATTACTCGGGTGTATTAGCGGTAGTAAGCGGCGGGCTTTTCCTATCGGTAAGGCGGCAGGAATTTTTAACAAACCAAAGCCGGTTACAAAGTATAAACGTTTGGCAAGCCGTAGCTTTTGTACTCAATGGCTTTGTTTTTATACTTATAGGCCTCGAGTTTCCAATAATAATCAAAGGCCTGGGGCCTGTGGGGTTAAAACCTGCAATAAACTATAGCCTTATTATTATAGGCGTTTTAATTGTAACACGTTTTGCCAGCGCATTTGGGGCTACATTGTTCACGATGTTTATTGGCAGGTACATTAAGGTAGCCGAACGTTACCCGGGCTGGAAAGCCCCTCTCCTTTTTGGGTGGACAGGCATGCGCGGCGTGGTATCATTAGCGGCTGCGTTAAGTATACCGCTAACGCTATCCTCGGGGGCAGGTTTCCCCAACCGTAACCTTATTTTATTTATCACCTTTTCGGTTATTATCGTTACGCTGGTGCTACAGGGCTTAAGTTTACCATTTTTAGTAAAATGGGTGAATATCGGCGACCGCGAGGGAGATATACCGCTGGTAAAGCAAAGGCAGCTTATCCGCAAAAAACTTTCGCACCTATCGTTAACCATCCTGAATGATAAATATGCCGAAAAACTTGAGAGCAACAGCATGCTTAAATCGGCTGTTTTGAGGTTCACGTCAGATGTGGAGTTACTTAAGGACTGGGAAACCGAAGGCAACAACAGTAAGGCTGAAGCATTTTACCAGGAATACCAGGCAATAATGTCTGATCTTATAAAACAGCAGCGCGCTCTACTTAGCACACTTAATAAGAAAGAAAACATCAGCGAAGACCTTATTAAGCATCAACAGGAGCTGCTTGATCTTGAAGAAGAAAAAATCCGCCAGTACTTCGCATAATGATTGCTGCTATTAAACAAGAAGCCCGGGTGAGATCATCCGGGCTTTTTGTGAAATATCAAACAGTAATTATTTTACACGCTCAACATATTCGCCGGTACGGGTATCTACCTTAATTTTATCTCCCTGGTTTACAAACAGGGGTACTTTAACTTCAACACCATTTTCGGTAGTAGCATTTTTTAACGCGCCAGAAGATGTATCGCCTTTAACAGCCGGCTCGCTGTATGTAATTTCTAACTCAACAAAGTTTGGGGCTTGAGCCATAATAGGCTCTTCGCTTTCAAACGAAACAATAACATTCATGCCCTCTTTAAGGAATTTAACAGCAGGGCCAAATAAAGCCTTAGGGATATTATGTTGCTCGTAGCTTACATTATCCATAATTACCATGCTATCACCCTCTTCGTACAGGTATTGAAAATCGTTGGTTTCCACGCGGCAAATCTCAACCTGCTCATCGGTACCCAAACGGGCCTCAACAATTTTACCGGTTTTAATGTTACGGAATTTATCGAGATAAAAAGCGCCCCCTTTGCCCGGTGTGCGGTGTAAAACTTCGGTAACGGTTACTAATTCACCGTTAAAACGTAATATATTTCCTACTTTAATTTCAGATGCCTTTGCCATTTGATCGCTCTTGTAAAATTTTTAAGCCTCAAAGATATATTAACTTCTGATAAACCCCACTTAAAAATTCAGTCTTTTATAACGCTTAAGCAGTTTGCAGATAATGAAAGCTCCTTACCTTGCTTTACGTGGCAAATACTTTTGTAACAGGCCTTACGCGCACAATGCGTTAATGCTGTTAGCTTACATTTTTAACGGGATTAATGATTAGCTAAAAAAAATCAATCCTGAACCAACAAAAACCGCTGATATTCGTTTGAACAAACAATATCGGTCGCATCCAGCTTTATAATATCGAAATTTTGCCCGGTATTCCCGGAGATTACCTTTAATAATGGGTAAGTCCCATTTAAATTTATCGCAATAATATAAGAAAAATACCTCTACCTGATGAAATTAACAAGCGTTCTCCTATTTATTGTTTGTTTGATATTCTTGTCTCCAAATATCTTGTCCGCACAGAACTTACCTATCGACAACGAACAACAACTTCAGCAGGCAATAACAAAGGCCAGGGCCTCCGGCATGACCGACAAGCAAATAATGGACGCTGCAAAAGCTCGGGGCGCAAATGCCGAACAGTTAGAGATTTTACAGCGTAAATTAAACAGTAAGAACACTTCGCCGGAGACTAACAGCGCCGACACCGCTTTACAGCCGTCGGCAAGAAAGCTCAATTACCGGGCCGATAGCAGCAAAATCGGTAAGAAACTAAATGAGCAAAAGAATATATTTACACTGCCCGTTTTTGGCAGCGACCTGTTCTCTGAGACCTCCTCTACATTTGAACCAAACCTCAATTTAGCCACGCCGGTAAACTATACCGTTGGCCCTAACGATCAATTGAACATCAATGTTTCGGGCAGGTCGGTGGTTAACTGGAAACTACAGGTGTCACCAGAAGGCAACATTAACATTCCTGGAATTGGAATGGTGCCGGTTGCCGGCAAAACCATGTCAACAGCTACCGCGCTTATTAAAAGCAAACTGCAGGCCAATCGTTTTGCAATAGGTAACGGTTCAAACCTCTCGGTAACCCTTGGCGATATCCGTAGCATAAAAGTTATCATGACAGGGCAATTAAAACGCCCGGGCACTTATACCCTTCCTTCTCTTGCTACAGCATTTAACGCTTTATATGCTGCAGGGGGGCCCGGTGAACTGGGCAGCTACCGTAACATTGAGATCATAAGGAATAACCATGTGCTTCGCAGGCTGGATGTTTATGATTTCCTGACCAAAGGCGACCAGGAAAGCAATATTAGTTTACAGGACCAGGATATTATTCGTGTACCCTCTTACCAGATACAGGTTGAGCTTGGCGGGCAGGTAAAAACACCCGCGAAGTTTGAAATGCTGCCCGGTGAAACACTTGCCCACCTGCTTCGTTTTGCAGGAGGTTTTACAAATGAGGCATATACTGAGAAAATAAAGGTTGACCAGGTTAGCGAACAGCAACGAAGATTAAGCGATATACCCGAACAAGACTACAAAAACTATCAGCCTTTAAGGGGCGACCGTTTTTTTGTGGACCGCATAATAGACCGTTATATCAACAGGGTAACAATTTCGGGCGCTGTGTTTCGACCGGGTACTTACGCGCTTGAAAAAGGGATGAACTTATCATCGCTTATTTCTAAAGCTTCGGGCCTAAAAGAAGACGCGTTCCCGAATCGCGGTATTATAACCAGGTTAAAACCCGACAATACAAAAGAAATTATCTCATTCGACCCTTCTGCCATAAAAAGCGGTAAAGACCCGGATATAACTTTATTACGGGAAGACAGCGTTGTTGTCCCTTCTATATTTGACCTGCGCGATACATATAAAGTACGTATTACAGGCGAAGTACGCCAGCCGGGTGAATATAACTTTGGCGAAAAAATGACCGTTGAAGACCTTATTATTAAAGCAGGCGGGTTTAGCCAGGGCGCATCAGGAATGCGCATTGAAGTTGCCCGAAGAATAACCGACAGCGACCCAACAGCCGCAAACTCGGCTATTGCAAAAATTTTCACGGTCAATGTAAATAACGATCTGCAATCAACGGGAAATTTTTCGCTGCAGCCTTATGATGTAGTGTCTGTTTATCCGCTGCCCGGTTTTGAAAAGCAGAGGCTTGTTAAGGTACAGGGCGAAGTGCTTTATCCGGGAACTTATGCCATACAGCACAAAAACGAAAAAATATCTGATCTAATTAAGCGCGCCGGCGGGCTTACCGCATCTGCAGATGCCGAAGGTGGTACCATGCAAAGAAAAATGATGGCGCTTAACAGCACACAGGGCAACGGGGCTGATTCTTTGGCCCTGCAAAGGGCGCAACAGCTTAACCGCTTAAAAATACTTTCTAAAGACAGTACACAAACAAGTGCCGAACAATTAGTAAATAACAGGGTGGGAATACAACTTGCCGATATAATTGCTAAGCCCGGTTCTGTAAGTGACATCCCGGTAGAAGATGGCGATGTGCTTATAGTGCCTCAACAACAGCGTACTGTAAGGGTGAATGGAGAGGTGTTATATCCGGGTACTGTGGTTTTTGAACGTGGCAAATCGCTTAGCGACTATATTGATAACGCGGGTGGCTTTGGCCCAAGAGCTTATAAAGGGAAAACGTATGTTGTGTACCCTAATGGTACAGTTAAATCAACCCGCCATTTCCTTTTCTTTAAGAGTTACCCACAGGTTAAAGCAGGCAGTGATATTCTGGTACCTAAAAAACCCGAAAGAAAGGGTTTAACAACTGCAGAGCTTGTTGGTGTAACAAGTGCGCTTGCCTCATTAGCCGCAATTGTTCTGGGTATCATAAGTTTACATAAATAATTTTCACTCAAATAAAAATTATTTACCGCAAAGGCTTTAAACAGAAAATAACTGCATGGTTTTTGTAACGTTATAGGTAATTAATTATCCTATGACGTTAAAATACTCGCGATATCTTTACTTGCTTCTTTTTATAGCTGATTTGGTAGCGCTAAACGCGTCTCTTATTGTATCACATACACTTATTCACGAAATATATACAGATAGTAAAATAACTGTCCTGTTTTTGTGCATAGTAAATGTTACATGGGTAGTAAATTCTATACAGTCTCAAAGCCTGCGGCCACGCCTTGTAGCAAAACTTAGCGATAATTTAATATACCTGGCCAAAGCCATCTTCTATCACCTGCTTTGCATAGGCAGTATTATATATTTTTTTAAGATAAATCTTGTTTCGAGAACCGAGCTTACCCTCGGCTACTCCATGTTTTTTATAAGCGTAGCATTTTTGCGCTTTCTTGTATATACAAGGGTACTTTACAAACGCAGCAAAGCTCCTGTTAAGGATAGGATGATTGTTATTGGAGAGGAAGATGTTGCCATTCGTTTTATAGACACCCTTACAAGGGATATATCACGCGATTACCAGCTAATGGACTTTATATCGCAAAAGAATGCTTTGGATATGCCGTTTTGGGATCTCTCACAAAAAATATCCTCGTTGCGCCCACACCGTATTTACATGTGTGTTGTTAAGGCTGATGATTATTTATTGAAGCAGATATCAGCCATTGCAGAGAACCTTGATATTGAATTTAAGGTAGTAACAGATGTAGTACTCAATAGTGTGCATGCTGTTTCACTGGAACGATATGGCAATTTGCCCGTCTTAAATATTACATCAGAGCATTGCCTAAGCCCCGAGAAGATGTTTCTGAAACGCACATTCGATATACTTTTTTCGGCCCTGGTAATGGTTGCCGGTGCACCAGTTTTTGCCATTGTTGCACTTATTACAAAATTATCATCTAAAGGCCCTGTATTTTACCGCCAGGAGCGTGTAGGATTAGGCGGGCGTACATTTAAGATCATCAAATTCAGGAGTATGATCACCAATTCTGAAACAGCAGGGCCGCAACTCACTATTAATAATGACCCGCGCATTACCAAGTGGGGGTACTTTATACGCAAAACCCGGCTTGATGAATTGCCCCAGTTTTGGAATGTTTTTAAAGGAGAGATGTCTGTTGTAGGCCCAAGACCCGAAAGACGTTATTTTATAGACCAGATCATTCAAAGAGACCCAACTTACGCTACATTGCTAAAACTTAAGCCCGGTATAACTTCATTAGGACAGGTACATTACGGATATGCAGATAGCATTGATAAAATGTGTGAGCGCCTGCAATACGACCTGCATTATCTTAAAAACGTAGACTTTAAAGCCGACCTATCTATTATATACGGTACTGTAAGGGTGATGGTGCAGGGAAAAGGAAAGTAATTAAGGTTTATCAGAGAAACCTTTTTTATATGCCAGCCATTTGTTAGCTATTCTTACAGGTACCAAAGGCAAACTAAAGGGGTTATTTTTAAATACAAACCACAATTGCGAAAACAATAATTTAAAGCCCTCTTTTCCCGGTTTACCAAAATTATCAAACAGCCACAGGTTTCGTTTGTGAAACTTTCCTATCTCGCGGTAGCGGGCAGCTTCCTCTGCCAGGTTATAGCCATGCGAATGTACAACGGTAGCTTCGGCGACATAAGCTATCTTCCAACCCCTTTTAATAATTTTTGCCGTCAAAATAGTATCCTCTCCAAATTGTGCTTTAGGCGGGAAACCGCCGCTCTCCAGGTAAGCTATTTTTCGGTACGCAGCAAAAGAGTTTGAACAAAATATGGTTTTAAAACCCAGTTTAGGGATATCCGCTTCTGACCTGACAGATGATACTTCCGGGTAATTAAAAAGGCGCTCTTGCCGTTCAATGGGGCCTGCTTCGAGGCGAGGCAGTTGACGGCCATAAGCTACTCCTACCGAGTTATCATTAAAAGCTTTAACTAAGTTTGCCAGGCTTTGGTTATTGGCAGGTATGGCATCCTGGGTCATGAAAATAAATATGTCATTATCCGGGAAGCTTTCTGTAAGGCGATGCCTGGAAAGGCCATGGGTAAACTCTTTTTGCGCTATGTTAAGCACCTGCGCCCCGTAGTCCTTTGCAAGCTGCACTGTAGCATCAGATGACCCGGAGTCGATTACGGCGAATACATTGGGGCGAAGGCTTTGCTGTTGCAGTGCATGTAATAATTTAGCCCAGCTATCGCCGGCATTATATGTAGGAATAAAAACTGAGACTCTCATTTGTTTCTCTTGGGCCATAATGTTAGCGTACAATGTTCTTTAATATGGTTTTACCTGTACAAGCGTTAACTTCAATTGTTTTATAGGTGTATGCGTTCTTTACCAGATTGCATCGGCTAAAACTGTTATTTTTTAGGGTTAAACCATCTATTTGCGCCAGATACACGCCGTTAACCGCACAACTATCAACAGTATTACCGGTTACAAAAACATCTTTTATACGGCTTAGCGGATGGCGTATAAAGTCTTCTTTATCGTTCACAGCAATGTATATAGCGCATCGGCCACTGGATAATTGCCCCAGATTATCGTACATCTTGTTTATAATAAACTGACTATATCCGTTACCAAACAACGTGTTTTTACTAACCAGTATTTTTTGGGCACGTGAAGTATGCCCCGGAAACAGGTGCTCGGTATTAAATACCGCAATGCCCGCGTTTACTGTGTTACGGAACTTGTTATTTGTTATTTTAACATCTATACATCCAATAGATGAAAAGCCCTGATAGGTGTTAGTGGTAACATTTCCTGATACCACTACATGGCCGGCTTGTTTATATCCGTTTGCAAGCAACACCTTTTTTTGACCGGCAATGCCATAATCATGAACAGACATGGCATCGTCCTTTATGTTATTAAGCTTGTTGTTAAGATATTTTAAATTGACTGAATAATGGGCGTATATGCCATCCCGAAAACAGTTCTGGATCTGGTTGCCAATAATATTGGCAGTTATTACATTCATTAAACTGATGCCCATTTGGGGCGAACCGTTTATAAAAGCATTTTTTATGGTGATATTCTTACAGGTTTCGAAAGTAAAGGTATGTTCTTTACCTGTTTTACCAATCACATCCGGCATGCGCTGCCGGGCCCAGGTACCGCCTTTTATGGTAATATTGTTACAGTTTTCAAAAAAAAATGAGCCTGCCAAATCATCTGAGTTGATAACAGTGCTGCCTGTAGCAATAATTGTTTTATTGTTTTTTTTACGGATATACACCTGCTTTCCTATTTTGAAATTGCCTTTGGGAATTACAATGGTATCCGCATGGTTTATAGCATCGGTAATAGCTTTAGCATTATCAAAATCGGCGTTGCTTTTAGCACCATACGCTATTATACTCACCCGTTTAAAGGTTTTGCTTTGTGCAACAACATCCGTTGTTATTAATATAAGTATGAGAAGAGCAGTATACCTGTGCAAAATGTTTAACATGCTATAAATTAAAGCTTACGCCGCTGCCATTAAATAAAACGTTGCAATACATCCCAAGTTTGCAGTGATGTTTTATTCCAGTCGAACTTTTTACATTGTTCCGTCCCTTTTGCAGCCAGATCTGTTCTCAGGTTTTCATCGCCTACCAGCCTCAACAGTGCATTTTCACATTCGGCCGGGCTATTGGTATCTACCAGCAAACCGGCATCGCCTACTACTTCGGGCATTGCGGTTTTATTCCCCACCAATACAGGCGTGCCTAAAGCCATGGCTTCCAGTGGTGGCAAGCCAAAGCCTTCGTAAGCAGACAAGTAAACAAAAAACATTGCGTTTTTATAAAGCTGTGTAATATACTCGTCGGTAACATGGCCCGTAAAATGCACCCTATCGGGAATGTTGGTTATACCTGCATCCTTAAAAATTTTTGTATTGCCTCTGGCTCCTACCACTATCAAACCAACATCCTCCGGAAGCTTGGGCAACACTGCATTCCAGGCATTTAATAGCAGCGGGATATTTTTTCGTGGTTCTAACGAACCTAATGATAAAACGTACCTTTTGAACGGCAATTGCATGTCGAAATTGCTTAAAACCGGCAATGGCAGGTCGGCGCCGTTATAGATCATGCTTATTTTGTTTTCGGGGACTCTGTACAACTCTATAAGGCGCTGCCTCGTAAAATCAGATATAGCAATAATATGGGCCGCTTTTTTACAAAGTACCGGCAACATATAGTTGTACCATGTGGTAAACTTTTTATTGAACCACTCCGGGTGATCAACAGTTACAAGGTCATGAATAGTAACCACCTGCTTGCCTACCAGCATTGGCCCCGAGTTACTTGGTGACCAGAGTAAATTGTTTTTAAGTTTGACGGGCAAGATAACCTGCTCCCATAAATGGCCTATCATTCCGCGGGAAATACCGGTAGACGGGGCCAAACGGATCACCTCATCCGGGAACGACGCCAGGATCTTTTGAGTATATCGCTGCGTACCGGTCAAAGTAGCGTTTAAACACCTTGTATTGCAAATAATGGCCATGTTATTTACTCGCCCCCTCCTCTATAGCTTAACTTATCAAAAAAGAAAATCACCTGGAAAAATGATGCCAGCGTTTGCAATAGGCCGTTTCTGAATATGCCGTTAGAGAGCATCACCGTAGCCACTTTAAACCGCCCCGATTGAAACGCGTGCAGGAAGGTTGTTAATATCTTTCTGTCTGGGGCGCTCATTTCTTTTTGATATAGTTGATAAAATTTTTCGAGCATGCGCAGCCTTGTTCTTAAATTATTTAACTCTTTCTCCGGCGCTGTAAAATTTCTTTTTAAACGAGATGTCAAGCTATTATTGCCTGCAACGTTACCCGAGGCATTATGCCCGTGTTGCCTATACCGTAAGAGTGGTTCGTTAATAAACCCGCTTTTGTAAATAGACGCCACAAGGGCTATCCAATAATCGTGGTTAATGGCTATAGCCGGTATTGCGGCTATCCGGTTAATAAGGGCACGGTTTAGCATAGTAGTACAGCCATAAACAAAATTAAAACTCAACAGGTGGCGTAAATGGATGCTGTGCTTTAGCTTAAACTCGCCCGGCATATAAGCACCGTTAGCGTCCATCAGTTCAAAATTGCTGTAAATTAAGGTTGGCTGGCCGGGGTCGCTTTTTTCTATAACCTGCATAGCATCCATCGTTTTTTGTAGCTTTTCCGGCTTCCATATATCGTCCTGATCACAAAACATGATGTAAGCTATTTCGGGATCATGGTAGGCAATGTCGAACAAAGCCGCGAAATTGGCGCACGCGCCTTTTTCGGGCCAGTTTTTTTCAGCTAAAGAAATATGAGGGTATCTATCTGCAAATTCTTTTATAATATCTATCGTTTTATCGGTAGATCCGTCGTCCCTGATAATAAGCTGCCAGTTGGTATATGTTTGTGCAAGCAAGCTATCCAGCTGCTCAGCTAAATAGTGTGCCCCATTGTAAGTGGCCATTAGTATGGTAATTCGTGGCGTTTTTATCATGCTTACTTAAAAATCATTTATGGTTGGCAGTGTGTGTACTAAAAAAATTGTTCGGTGCTAAGCCTATGCACAAACTTTAAAAGGAACGGGTATAAAAGTTGCAGACCAAGCCCCGAGTAAACCAGCATATTATCAAAGAATGAAAAGAAATAAATGTTTGTTAATACTGCAACCCCTAATGGCACAACATCCTTATCGTATCCAAGCAGCCCGAGGTAAACAAAAGGCAACAACAATAAAAAAACCAGCATAAAGATCATTCCGGCCCAGCCCGCGTATCGGTAACTTTCTGCAAAAATGGTAGATACGGTTAACTCTTGTACAAGCAGTACAGGCTTCTTTTGTTCTTGCCCGGTAATGGTATTATATCTTTTAGATAAAAAATCCCAGGTAAACTCGTTAACACCGTAAGAAATCACATCGGGCAAATTAACGGCTGGGGCTTCCTGTTCCACATTATGTTCCAGGTTGCTTAGGGGTGATGAAATATACAGGTAACCCCAAAAATATTCATCGGGGACAAAACTATCCTTGAATTTTTGAGAGGCCGAACCAACTAAAAGTATTGCCTTGCTGCTGTAGCTTTCTGCAGCCCTGCCTGTTTGCGAAGCTATGAGCGTGTTCATGCGGATGTTACCTACCACGCCGAACAGATACAGTACTAACAGGAAAGTTGCGGCGCTACCTGCTATAAAGCCCGGCCGTAGCGTATTCTTCTTTGAAGATAACCAAAGAAAGAACATAGACATAGCCGTCATGGCAATTAACCCCCTCGAAAATATTGCTATAAAACAACCTATACAAACAGCTATATAAACTAAATTGATGCGCTTTTTATTGGTTAGGTAGCGATGGAAAAAATATAAACACAAGAAGCTGTTAAAACTCATGGTGAATACGATAACCGTTGGCATACCAAAATCCCGATAATCAATATCGCTGCCACGCAAAACTTTCAGTATAGGGACTCCACTGTAAGCAAAACTAAGCAGCCACGAAAAAAGATCAATGGCGAGCAGGTAAATACCTATATCTAAACCGGAGGTTTCTGCGGGGCGGTAGGCAAATATCGAGTGCCTGTTTGTTACTACAGCCGCTGCTACACTAAATATTATGGCGACACACAGAAATAAAGTAAGCCCTGCAGAAAGGTTGGGAAAGAGGTCAGACCAGCCAAAAAAGTAAAACACAACAGCCACAGCCCATATAAGGGCAAACATTGTATATGGATTCGATAAGGCCCTTAGTTTCATCTGCCTATCTTTTTTAAAGCCAACTGATAAAGTTCCCTATAAAGTACGTTACGCGTAATAAAAACTTCAACTAATAAATAAACCAGGCCGCATGCACCTATTTGTACAATAAAGGCCACTAAGTGGTTGCCGGCAGGTGCTATATAGGTAAACCCAAGCCTTACTACACCAAAACAAATACAACAACTTATAAAGTTGAGCAAAATGGTTTTTAGAGAAATTTGGATATTTTTAAGATACGGCAATGCATAAAAATATAACAGGCCACATACAAGGCATTCGGTTGCAAGAAGTGATATGGAAGCCCCCACATCCCTGAACGCCGATATAAGGAAGAAAACGATACATAGGTTAAATATCATTCCATACACTGTGGCCTTTAAAAAGTCGCGCTCTTTACCAACCGGGGTAAGTATATTTAATGAAAGTACATTACTGATACTAATAACCAGCACAAGGGGTGCCAGCAGCAACAGATCTGCCCGTGCTGGCAAAAAACGTTCGCCCAATAAAATATGGATCACCGGCCCGGCAAAAAACATCATAACAGCTATAATAGGCAGGCTAAAGTTAATGATGACGTTAAAATTGCGGGATAGCAGCCGGGCACTCTCCTCGTGCATATTGGCCTGATGATAGGCTGATAATTTGGGTATCAAAACCGAACTGAAGGCCAGTATTAAAGTTACACTTACGGTATAAATTTTGTAGGCCGATGTAAAGTAGGCTACATAAACCTTGTTCTCCAGGTAACCTATAAATACCGATAACAGTATAACGTATATACTGGTTACAAACCTTGTAGAGAAAAAGGTCATCACCGGTTTCAAGTGACGTTTCAGATCAAGGCCTTTGAAATTTATATAACTATAACTGGAAGACAGGCTAATTACCATATTAAGCACAACCGCGCCCGACCAGATAGTATAATACAGATATACATCATGCTCGTTCTTAACAAATATCAGGATGGCGGCAATACTTAGTAACCGCATAACAAATGAGCGCAGGGCAACAGCAGCATAATTCTCCATCCCCTGAAAAAACCAATCGGTAACAAAAGCGCTTAGCAGTACCTGCAGAAGCCCTAAATGAAACAACCGTTCTTCTGCATGAAAACGGTCGAGGCATAACACTAAAACAAGATAAACGCAAAATAACACCGCAGAAGTAATGATCTGTATAAGCAATAACTCCGAGAATGTTTTCTTAAGCGCTACGGGCGAACCCACTACTTTAGCTATCTCGCGGATACCATAAATGGGTATTCCCAGTGATGCAGTTATGATAAAATACTGGGTTGCACTATCCACAAAAGAAACCCGTCCAAGTTGAAAAGGCCCTAAAACCCGGGAGATATAAGGCAGGCTGACCAGAGAAAAAGCGATCTGACTGGTTGTTAGCAGGATATTATAAAAAATATTACGTTTTATGCTGGCCAAAATATTTTCTAATTAATCTGCTTTTTATAAAACAGCCCCCAAATTATAAACCATATTGTTATCAATACAGCCCCTGTTATCCCCCCAGCTATGGTATAAATAACCTTGCTTATTTTTTCTTTTTCGAGCGGAAGTTGAGGTTTATCTATAGATTGGATAAGGGGCGTTTCGCGCAGTAAGGTAAGTTTAGCTAATTCCAGGTTTTTAATTAATTCTGCATAAACAGCGGCGTTTGCCTGCAGATCTGCCGATTTACGTTGCGAAGGAACTTTAAGCGACTGCTCCAGCGGGTTGGCATACGGTACATCATCAAGCGCCGCGGCAGCACCTTGCATATTGGCATTTAGTGTGCGCTTAACGCTATCCGTTTGCCGTTGCAGCACCTTAACGTTTTGGGCGGCCTTTGCAGATTTGATCTGCACAAACAACGCGTTAACGTTGCCAACCAACTGTTCATTAAAATTCTTGGCAAAAAGCTCATCTTTTGAGGTGACACTCACGGTTATAATGGTCTTTTTTTCCAGTTTGTCAACAGTGAGCGCTTTTTTACGGATCTCTTTAACTACCTCGTATAAAACGCTGTCGGCAGTGCGGTCGCGCTGTGTACGGTTTGCTGTAAACTTAATATGCTTTTCTGCAACCAGGTCACGCCATTTAGGCTGCGAAGCAATATACCTGTCAATCAACAATTCTGATTCATTTCCGAATGCTGCCCGGGTGAGCAGGGTGTTCTCTAAAAGCGTCCTTGATCTATATAATTCTACGATGTTATCCGCCGAAAATACGCCGCTGCCATTATCCATACTAACACCGGCCAATGCGGCAATACTGGCAAAATTACCCATACCACTACCTGCGTTATTATCAAGAACAAAGCTGCTTTCTGCCGTGTAAGCAGGTTTTTTAATAAAAGATAATATAAGGCCACCAACCGCAAATACCAGGGCGGTAAAAATAATATACCTACGTTTTGACCGAAGGTAATTAAACAAGCCACTAATATTCTGTTGCAGTGTACCGGGAGTTGTATCCTCCGTAAATTCTGTGCTCATGCTATTTACAAAATCATATTTAAAGCTGTATGGTAAGCGGCAGCCGCCAGGTAAATAAACGTTGATACCTTCTTGACAACTTAAATGAATAAGACATTAACCGGATCTGGGCTTTAACACTATTTATAATAAGTGCTGATATAAGGCAAAATGTAGTAAATCCTAACCGAAACACCTTGCAGCCAGTGTTATGCTGAGCCATATAGCTTTTTTATAACCTTGTAACCAATACTTCTCCAAATTTGTTTGTGCGTGTATTAATTTTATAATTATATTTTTTGTAATTAAACACGCTTTTATTGCTAAAGTAGCTAAATTAACCGAGTGGTAAGGTGATCATGTAAACGCTGTTCGCCATTAGAACGGGGATCTAATACGCTCATGTTTCCCGAATTTACGGGTATTGATAAAGGGTTAATCCAAGTAACTTTGTTATATGTTAGCATTATGATTGCTTAGCATGGAAAATTGAAAACTAAAGATATGAAGACACAAACGATAGAATTATAATGATTTAGAGGATTTCATTGTTCGAAAGTATTTCACTTCGTGCCCGCATATTATTCAACCATATATAAATCAATCATATATAGTTGCCAAAAAATCTTTTAAACCAACCGGGCTTCTGCCCAATAGTTGTTTCATATGGCTTTTATTAGTAGCAAATTCTCCGTTAGCTATTGCGCCAGAGAATCTTGCAATGTACGCTGCGTCATCTTCAGAAAGCCCGGCTTGTATAAGCTGTGTCATATATGCGCTTATCTCCGGCTGGTGATAAGTTATTTTTTTTCCTGCAATGTCCGATAGTAGGTCCGCAATTTCTGCGAAGGAAAAAGCAACATCTGCAGCAATAACATATTCTTTATTTTCGTGCCCCGTTGTGGTTAGTACAACAGCGTTCGCTTCAGCCATTTCTGTTATGGGCAAAAAGGGAGTTTTGCCACCCCCGGCAGGAATGGAAATACCATTATTTACTATATCCTTTCCGGCAAGAAAGGGAATCATGTCCGCATACATGGTGTTATTCATTAAAGTGTAAGTAATACCTGTTTGTTTTAAATAATCAGCTGTGTATAAATGGTATATAACCTCTTCCCCCATTATACTTTGTTGTAAGTTTTTCATGCCAAAGCTTGTATAAATAATATGGCCTACACCAGCTTCCCTGGCTGCATCTATCGCATTTTTGTGCTGTTCAAATCTCCTGCTTATATCCGATGAAGATGATACCAGCAGCAACCTGTCTACACCCTGGAACGCGCTTTTAAGAGACTCAAAATCTCCATAGTCGCCGGGTTTTATTTGAAGTCCTTTTGATTTTAATTCTGCCGACTTGGCTTCATCTCTTACTAATGCAGTAATATTATGGGGGGCTACACCCTTTTCCAATAATGCATTAATGGTGGCTTTACCTAAATTCCCTGTTGCACCTGTTACTAAGATCATACTTTTTCTTTTTAGATTAATTACTTTTGTTAGGTAAAGAAACAAATATTGATATTGAAAAGTTGCCCTTGCTTTGGGTAACAAGACAAAAAGTGGTAACCTAAAAGTGACCAATGGAAAATGAATTAGACTATGCAGACTGTCCTGTTACAGCAACGATAGCCTTGTTTGGAGGGCGATGGAAGTTGCCGATTTTATATATACTTTCAAAAAATACCAGACGTTTTGGCGAGATACAGGTAAGGGTGCCTTCCATTTCAAAAAAGGTGTTAACCAACCAATTGAGAGAGCTTGAGGCTGATGGCCTTATCAGTAGGAAACAGTACAATGAAGTGCCTCCCCGGGTAGAATATACACTCACTGATTTTGGAAAGACACTTTGCCCCTTGTTAATTGATATAGCTGCCTGGCAAAAAAAGAGCATTGGCACTCTAACCAGGATGAAATAGAGCTTTTCGATTAAAGCACAACGAATAACCTTTAATCAAAGTGTCCGGCAATAAAGGTATGAAACGTTTTAGGGCTAACATGGAGCGTAAGCAACAATCTTAGCTTTGCGCAAGCGGTAACGTGAAAAAGAAGGTAGAACCTATCCCTTTTTTACTTTCAGCCCAGATGCGGCCGTTGTGACGACGGATGATTTCTGAAGAAAGGTACAGGCCTACGCCGAATCCCGAAATATGGCGGGTGTGTTCGCTTTCCGCACGGTAATACCGGTCAAAAATATTTGGAAGATCCTGCGGCTTAATCCCCATTCCCTCGTCCTGTACACTCATCAATGCGTTTCCATCATTACTTGTACACCTAACGGTGATCGCTTTGCCTTTAGGTGAATATTTTACAGCATTAGATAAAAGGTTTGATATAACGGAGCCGATTTTTTCCCGGTCCGCCCACACCTGAACGGTAGTATCAGATTCGAGGGTAAATATGTGGCCGCTGGTGGTCAGTCTGATCTCGTCGAGTTGTTCGGCAGCTAATTTGGACAAATCAACAAGTTCTTTGACGATTTCCAGCTTACCCGACTCCAATCTGGAAACACTAAGGAAGCCATTGATCAAGCTGCTCATCTTTTTGGTCTGATGTTTCGCTCTGTCCAGCGCATTAGAGACAAAAGAGTCGGCGCTGTTGCCAAGCTTCTGAGATAGTACCTGGATCAGTGCCGATAAAGAGGTGAGCGGTGTCTTGAGTTCATGGCTTGCCATGCCGATAAAGTCAAGCTTGTGCTGCTCAATGTGCTTCTGTTCAGTAATGTCCCGGGCAATCTTAGAAACACCAATCACGTTGCCCTCCTTATCGTGAATTGGCGAAATGGTTAAAGATACATGAATCAACCGTCCATCTGCGGTCTGCCTAATGGTTTCATAATGATCAATTTTTTCCCCGTTACGAAGCCGCTCTAAAATAACAGGCTCTTCATGTTGTAGGTGTACCGGGATCAGGGTTAGAATGGGGCGGCCAACCATATACGCTTCTTTGTAGCCGAAAATCTGTTCTGCTCCGCGGTTCCACGAAGTGATAACCCCATCCAGGTTTTTGCCGATGATAGCGTCATCCGAGGATTCTACAATAGCCACCAGTTTCGCGTTGCGTTCGTCCGCTTGCCGAAGCTCGTCAACCAGTTCCAGCAAGCGCTGCTGGCTTTGGGCCAGTTCCTCATTTGTCGCCAGTAACTGTTCGTTTGTTGCCGCCAGTTCTTCATTAGTGGCAGTAAGCTCTTCGTTCAGCGCCTGCGTCTCCTGCTCACTTTCCTGCAGAGCCTGCGTACGCTCTGAAACCTTCTTCTCCAGCGAATCGTTTGCCTCTGAAAGTTCCTTGCGGGCCTTAACCAGTTCATCATTGGTAGCCATCAGTTCCTCGTTACTTGCTGCTAATTCTTCGTTCAGGGCGCTAAGTTCTTCGTTCAATGCCTGGGTTTCTTCGCCGCCTGCCTCTACAACGCGGTCCATGCGTTCCTTCTCCCTGATGTCAAATACCACCTTCCGGTAAGAATATGCCGTAACCGCGGCAGCCAGTATTGCAGCGAGGATAATAAAAACAGGTACAATCGCCGAATAACGGTCCACTTGTAATAAACGCAACGTTAACACCTTCCGCTCAATAACTTCAGCTTGCCTGACCGCATCGCGGAAAGCATCCATCGCCACCATACCTGCATCCAGGTCATTAATCGCAATATCCGCATGCTGTTTTTTACGGTTCACCAACCGCTCTATATTGATGATACGCTGTTGCAGCAAAAATCTGATATGTGCTATATTCTTCTGCTGCGTTCGATTATCCGCAGTTAGTCGCTGCATTAGAATAATTAACTTATCTGCCCGAAGGTAGGCGTTGTTGTAAGATTGCAGGGACTCTTCTTTACCCGTAAGCAGGTATTCGCGCTGGCCATTTTCAGTGTCTTTTATGAGAGACAACAGTTCACCAAGGCTTTGAATGACCTCAGTGCTGCGCATAACCGACCGGTTGCTACGCACAAGGCTTTGTAAGGTAAGATAGGATACTAAACTGACAACTACCAGTATAAGTAGCGTAAAACCATAGCCCAGCTGCAAGCGGCGCTCAAATTTGTTCATCATGGCAGGTAGGTAAAATTTGACCGTTAAAGATAGTAGTTTTGTTTTACTCCTAAAATGTTTAAACCATGCACCAAAGGGTCGGTATTATATTGCAGTAGCCTTGATGAATAAACCTAATGCTATCGGAGCGCGGTGGAATCAGTCTTCGTTTTACCCCGTTATACGCGCAACTGCCGATATGGTTTTCAAGAATAGAAATAATCGTTTTAAAACGATAGATCTATCACGGCAATTTTAGCGTCAATCTCTAATTACCCAAGAATTTGGATAAGAAAACAATAAGTAAGTTATTGTTAATTATTAATGTTTTGGTTGTTTGTAGGGGTCACTTGCCGATACAGAAAGTAGTTAGGTGGTGATTATCAGTAAGTTATGAGATTTCAGTACCAAATGAGAAACAAACTTTTCGACCTAAATTTAGGTCTATTTTGATACTATCTTGTTACCAGAGGTGTGGATAACTTGGCAATAGTAGGCATTAATTTTCAATTTTAGTCAAATAAGAATGAAAATTTGTTGAGTTAAATTTTAAAATCTTAGTTATCCATTTCGTTGCCCTAATCATTTAGCACAAACCGATAAACTCCCGTATATCAAAATCCCGTTGATCAATAAACGTTCTTCGCCTACCCATTTTTTAATATTAAAACGCTTTAAGGCGTAAGTAATATATTAGATAATAATTCATGCAACTTAGATTTTTGGTATTAAATGAATTAAAATTTTGTCTATTAATACAATGTGACCATAAGCAATTCAAACTCATTATTGGCACAGTCTTATTATAATTTTAATTACCGAAATAGTACGCTATCAATTATACCCTTTTAGAATCGTGCCTTAGAATTTGCCAAAAAAGCTGTTTAAACTATATTTGATCTATTTTATTTTTTACTTTAGCTTGAGATTAAAATAATTTCCTATTAAGACTTTTTTGGGTTGTCGAACGAACCCAAGGCTGCTTATTTAGACCTTTTCAAATGAATAATGTAACCGGATCGGCCGAAAATATTCCTACCTCAGTTCAGTTTCCCGTTGTTGGGATCGGCGCGTCAGCAGGAGGCTTGGAAGCGATCAGAGAATTTGTTCAGGCTATCCCCGAAAAATCCGGTATGGCCTATGTCTTTGTGCAGCATCTTAACCCCGAACACCCCAGCGCCCTTGCCGAGATCGTAGGCAAACTGGCAAAAATTCCGGTTAAGTCAATTACCGACGACATTGATCTGGACACCGATCATTTCTACATCGTACCTGAAAATAAGATCGTGACAACTGTTGACGGTAAACTCAAACTTTCCCCGCTCGATAAAGAGCGGCATACTGTGAAAGTGATCGACCTTTTCTTTTCTTCACTGGCGGTCGTACACCAGAGCTTTGCAGTCGGCGTTGTGCTATCCGGGACGCTTAACGACGGCACACTGGGTTTACAAGTAATCAAAGCCTATGGCGGTATTACCTTCGCGCAGGATGAAGTTTCAGCCACCTACACGGGCATGCCAAAAAACGCTGTTAACAGCGGCGCGGTCGATTTTATCATGGCTCCGGCGCAGATCGTCCAACAATTACTCACGATCAATAATCCATTCCACACCGACGCTACACTAGCGGTATCCGAAAGCACCACCAATCAAAAAGACGAAGATATCTATAAGCAATTGCTGACCGTGTTGCGGGTTCGCAAAAACGTTGATTTCGGTTATTATAAATCCAGCACCCTTAAAAGGCGAATCATGCGGCGGATGGCTTTAAACAATATCGAAAAGCCCGCCGAATACCTGATTTTTCTGCGCGAGAATCGCAGGGAACAGGATGACCTGTATAACGACATGCTCATCTCGGTCACGAGTTTTTTCCGCGACCCGGCAAGTTTCAAATTCCTGTCCGACACCATCATTCCAAGTATTTTAGAGCATAAAAACGAAACCGATTCCCTGCGTATCTGGGTAGCCGGCTGCGCGACGGGAGAAGAAGCCTATTCCCTGGCCATCGCTGTTCAGGAAAACCTGGGTGAAAAGACTGCGGACTATAAAATACAGATCTTCGCGACAGACATTTCTGAGATCGCGATCGCCAAGGCGCGGACGGGTATCTACAGCGCCTCCGATGTCGATGGCATATCAGCTGCCCGCCTGCAGCAATATTTCAGCAAAATAGACGGAAGTTATCATGTCAGTAATCCATCCGGGAAATGTGTGTTTTCGCGCATCATAACTTTTTAAAAGACCCGCCATTTTCAAAAGTCGATCTCGTCAGCTGCCGCAATGTGATGATCTATCTCGAACCGGTATTACAAAAAAGGGCGCTGAACACTTTTCATTATGCGCTTAACGATCAGGGTATACTGGTCCTCGGAAAATCAGAGACCATCGGTCAAAACCCCGATCTGTTCGTTCCCTATACTAAAAAAGAACGGATCTACCTCCGTGCAGGAGAACGCGGGCGGTTCATGCCGGTCACGACCATTAAGCTGGAACAGGACCTGAAGATCATCGACCGGTCGGTACAGAAAGATGATGCTAAAAGCGATATTTTTAAAACAGCCGACGAACTGGTTTTAGCCCGGTATGCCCCCGCCGGCGTACTGGTCAACGAAAATTTTGACATTATCCAGTTCCGGGGGAACACGGAAAACTGGCTGACGCTGACACCCGGAAAAGCAAGCCTGAACGTGATCAAAATGGCCCGTGAAGGATTAGCTTTTGAAATACGAAGTTTACTCCAGCAGGTTAAAAAGACCAGTCAGCCCGCAAAAAAAGAACAGATCAGTTTTTTCGCCGGTACTGGTCAGCACTTCGTCCATGTAGACGTATCCCAGTTACACCATCCTGCGGGGCATTACTACCTGATCCTTTTTCAACATGCACCGCCCGTTATTTCACCGGCGATAGCCACGAGAAGAAAAAAATCTGGCATAGATCCAAAGGATCTGCGCATCGAACAGTTAGAGAAAGAACTGATCCAAATCCGGGCGGACATGCGCATGATCACCGAAGAACAGGAAGTGGTGAACGAGGAATTGCAAAGCGCGAATATGGAACTACTCTCCAGCAGTGAGGAGCTGCAAAGCGTTAACGAAGAACTCGAAACATCCAAGGAAGAGCTGCAAAGCACGAACGAAGAGATCGTGATCGTCAACAACGAATTGCAGGACCGCAATGAACAACTCAACGCCGGGAGGCTCTACACGGAAAGTATCATGAATACGATCCGCGACCCGCTGATCCTCCTGGATAAAAACCTGATCGTTAAAAGGGCCACGTACGCTTTTTATAAAAAATTCCGGGTATCCGAAAAAGACACCGAAGGCCAGTACTTTTACGACCTGGGCGAAGGCCAGTGGAACATCCCCGCGCTGCGCGACCTGCTGGAAAAAGTCCTGCCGCAAAAGAAAATGGTGGTTGATTTTGAGGTTGACCATGTTTTCCCGGACATCGGCCACCGCGTTATGCTTCTGAATACGCAAAAACTGGAAATGAGCCGGAGCGAACAATTTATCATCTTAGCCATAGAAGATATCACAGATAAAAGGAAGGTCGAACAAGGATTGGCTGAAGTAGAACGGCTTTTCCAGGAAAGTAAGGAGCGTTTGCGCCTATCTATCGATGTTGCCGGACTGGGCATCTGGGACTATAACCCGGTTACAGAAGAGCTGATCATGGATAACCGTTGTAAAGAGCTCATTGGTATTCGTCCCGAGAACCAGATTACTTATAAGCAGTTTATCGATATGATCCATTCCGACGATAAGCCTCATGTTGAAACAGTACTCAGGCATACCCTGGCCGGTGATCATAACGGCGAATTTGAACACGAGTTCCGGACCTTTACGGCCAAGGGCGAATTGTTGAAGTGGATCAGGTTTAAGGCAAAAGCCTATTTTAATGCTGCTGGAAATGCGGTACGGTTCGTCGGCACCGCGCTCGATATTACTGCTCAAAAAAATCAGGAAGAAGCCACGGAAAACCTGCTGAAAAGAAAGGATGAGTTTATCAGTATTGCCAGCCACGAGCTCAAAACGCCGGTAACAGTTTTGAAGGCTTCCCTGCAGATCCTGGAAAGGATGAAGGAGAATCCTTCGGCAAATGTGCTTCCAAAGATGATCAGCCAGGCCAGCCGGAGTATGGATAAGATCACTACCCTGATCGAAGACCTGCTCAATGCCAGCAAGATCAATCTCGGCCAGTTGCAGCTTAAAAAAGCAAAATTTAACATCGCGGGGCTGATCGAGGAAAGTTGCGCCCATGTGCACCTGAATGGTTTACAAACGATAAAAACCGAAGGCCAAACCGACCTGGAGCTTTACGCCGATGCTGACCGTATAGAGCAGGTGATCGTCAATTTCGTCAATAATGCCATCAAATACGCCCCCGGGTCTAAGGAAATTTTAATCACGGTGGGGCAAAAAGATCAATTGATAAAAATTTCAGTAACTGATAAAGGCCCTGGTGTTGCCCCCGAAAAGATCCCCCACTTGTTTGAGCGTTACTACCAGGCTGAGGGAACCCAGCCCCAGTCATCCGGCCTGGGATTAGGCCTTTACATTTGCTCTGAGATCATCAAAAGACATGGCGGCGAGATCGGCGTAGACAGTGAAATTGGCAAGGGAAGCACCTTTTGGTTTACCTTACCGGCTTTGTGAGGGTAACAAGCGAAATACTCCTATATTGTTTTAGTTTGGCCGCCATGCTTAAAGTAGTATGCGGAACAGCCATTAATCTTTCTTTACGGATCAGGTTTCCCGTTTCGCGGCATATCCCGTAAGTTTTGTTCCCTATTCTGACCAAAGCCATTTCTAACTGATCAATGAATTTTCGTTGCCGGCCTGCCAATTGATTCATAGATTCTCTTTCGAGCGTCGCAGCTCCATCTTCCAATGTTTGATGTGTTCCTCCTGTATCATCCGTTCCATTCGTATTAGATGCGCTGATCGTTGTTGACAATATATTATATTCTTCCTGTGCAATGGCTATTTTCTGTTCGATGATAGTCTTAAATTCTTCTAATTCAGCGTCTGAATACCTTGTTTTCGTTTTAACTTCACTCATACTAATTATAACGGTGCAACTATTTAAAAAGTCTTCATGCTGAAGTCGGCTCTCATTTGAACCATGACTTAATTTTTTCGGCCAGTGGCTTTTCTTTTTTTCCTTCGTCACCATTACCTATCAGGTAACCATATGGTTTTAATGGTTCAATATGATCGCAAACGATCTTGACCATCCCCAAAACCGGGATAGCCAGCACCATGCCGCCCACACCCCATACCGCTTCCCCCAATACCAAAACCATAATCGTAAAAAGCGGGTTTACATCCACGTCCTTGCCAACGACCAGCGGCTGCAAGATATAGCTTTGTATGAACTGCACTAGGCCATAAGTAATTAGTACACTAATTACCATACTGCTTCCGCCGCCCTGTGCTAAAGCCATCAACACGGTAAGGCCGGTGCCGGTGATATTGCCTACAAAAGGGATGATTTCCAGTGTTCCGCAAAGTATAGCAAAGAATATCGCATTATTTACGCCAATAACGGAAAAGCCTATGCTGTACATGATCCAAAGGCAAAAGATCATTTTGGCCAATCCGGAAACGTAGTTCTGTGCCACTTCTGTTGTTTGCGAGATGATATGTTTCGTATTGGCCTGGTCTTCCGGCTTTACCAATTTTAATATGAATTTTTTAAAATGTGCCCTTGAATTAATAAAGAGGAAGACATAGATCAACATCAAAATTGTTGTGGTCAATGAACCCAATAAAGTTGCTGCAAATCCCGCGGCATAAGTTGCTGCACTTCCAGCCCCGGAAGTTCCTTGCTTCTTGAGCATTTGATCCTGCTGCTGCTTTGATACACCAAAGCTGTCGTTGATATAATTTTGTACCTGCCCAAGGTATTTGTTGAATTGCTGTTCGATCTGATCCAGGTTCGCCTGCAAATTAGAAACCCGCCAGCTTACCAGGAAAACGAACCCGGCAACCATCAGGATAAGGGTCAATACACAGATAACCGCGGCAACCGTACGGTTCACGCCTTTTTTCTCCATCCATCTGCTAAAGGGCAGGAAAAGCATGGCCAAAATCCCTGCCAGTGCAACGGGCGTTAAAAAGCCGGCCGAAAAATAAAGGCCGCCAAAGATCAGGAACATTAATAACAGCGTTTGCACACTGCGGGGAAGGAAATCATTTACTTTATTCATCGCTAACTATTATAGCCATTCCAGGCTTTGAGGAAGGTCAAGCCGCGCAACTCCGATCCGGTTGTCGGCCATCCCATAATAAACATCATAACGGTCAGGCATGCCAATGTCGGTCCGCTGGTCGATACCGGTAGGGAATACAACATCAGCGATAACACCTACTTTTTCTTCAGGAAGCGTTGGCGTCAATATCGGCTCAAATGATCTGAACGCAATATCATAAGGATCTTCTGCTGATAAAAACATTACGCCTGCAGAATAAACCAATTGTTGTTTTTCAGGTGTAGATCGCTCAGCTGCATGAACACCGTGATATAAAAACATCCAGCCGAACTTTGTTCTTACTGGCGGTGTCCGGAACCTATCTTTACTTTTTCCCAATCAAACACGGGCACAGCCAGCGGGCGGTGTGAGGTGAATTCTGCCGGGTTCCATTTTTCGCTTTCCTGCCTATCCGGATGAATATGGCAATAGGACAGCCAGATACTTTCATGATGTTTATCAACCACTTCATCCCATGGATGCGCAGCTTTTTCCTCCGGCGAAGTGCCCGGAAAAAGCGGGCGATGCAGCATGCCTAAAGCTCGATGCCTATGAGGGCTCGGTATCTGCAATGGAAAAACGCAGGCGTCCTTGTTATTTACGTTATCAAAATCAATATTTTCATAAGGCTTATAGTGCACTAAGCCTAAACGCTCCCAATGGAAGAGGTCTTTGGATTGAGCCATCGCTATCCTTGGGCCATCAGGCGAGAATGCGGTATAGGTCATGATATAGCGTTCTAACGGCTCCACATAAGTTACACGGGCATCCTCACAACCGCCGCCGCCATCAGGTCGTTTTTCGTAATCCGCTTCCGGTTCGAGGGCGATACCAAGGCGCTCTACACCCTTTGGATTTCCCTCTTTATCAAACAGGGCTTTAACGATCCCTATTCTTGAATAATTATCTTTGGTGGCCATACGCGGGAACAAATACAAGTTTCCATCTTTTCCCCGTGCGGCGGCCGGGTTTAATACACCGCCTGCCTCCATGGGATTGTTCATATCAGGCTCCATAATGGTATCCAGGCGTTTTAATTGTAATGCTTCCATATTATTTCTGGCAAGTGATGATCGTTTGAATGATGATTTTAGTATCCTCCGGGTCACGCACCTGAATGCAATCTGCACCGGTTGTTTTGGCCGGATAATCATTACCGCCTTCAAAAAGCGCATCGCCTATAAAAAGCATTTCCGCGATACTGATCTTAAGCACTTCTTCCAGCTTATGCATCCCGTATGCTTTATCGATACCGGGCTTGGTAACATCAATAGAAGTAGCACCACCCAGATTGACCGCAAATTCGGGTATCATCTTTTCCAACAGCGACTTGATCCTTTTTCTCTTTTTAAAATCAGGGTCCCAGGCTTTCTTGGGTTCCAGCGGAGCTTTTTGGCCTAAGGCCGAAAAAGTGATCTGGCTGTCACGGTCTTCGATCTGTTTGCCCCATGTCTTTTCTGCTTTGAACCCGGATTCTTCGACAGCTTTTTTTAACGAATCTTCTATTTTTTGTTTTTGTTCACCGGTGAAGTTTTCTGCGTAAAGCTTTTTCCAATCACCATTCTCATAGCGATAGAATTTGGTGCCACAGGTAGGCAA
This sequence comes from Mucilaginibacter lutimaris, assembly GCF_042676625.1. Classification (NCBI taxonomy): domain Bacteria; kingdom Pseudomonadati; phylum Bacteroidota; class Sphingobacteriia; order Sphingobacteriales; family Sphingobacteriaceae; genus Mucilaginibacter; species Mucilaginibacter lutimaris. The sequence continues at coordinate 1,394,060 of NZ_JBHTIA010000003.1, read as the reverse complement.
AATAGATAATTTTTTGAGGTCGCTGCCTTTCGGCAAGTGAGCGATCACCTGCTTTTCGAACTGCGGCCAGGCACCGCCCGATATGATAGCTACCCGGGCAACTTCAAGAAGGTCGTGGAATAATTTTGCCATATCTTTATCAATAGCTGCTTTACTCTCCGCAAGCGTCCCGTCCAGATCGAATACAATTAATTTTTTCATAGGATATATTTATGAGGGAATGCCAACCTCCAGTATTTCTATAAGCCCATTGGGTATAATTTGGCAAGCACCCATTTGTGCAGGTAATAGGAATACATTCCCCTTTTTTATCTGGCAGTTTTCATTACTCTCGATCTGCCCATTTCCGCTCACGCACACTAAAACTCTTGGCTCATCAGCGCCGCCAACCGTGAAAGCTTCTTTTTCGCTGTGTTTCCAAACAGTGAAGTAATCGGAGCTTAAAACAACGGGTGGCTGAGATGGAGATGGTTCTACAGGACCTATATTTATCTGATCATAGTCTATACAAGCCAAAGCTTGTTCTACTTGTAAAGGTCGTGGCTTTCCGGTTTTTTTATCCGTCCGGTTCCAGTCAGAAAGCCGGAAGGTGATATCGCTGTTTTCCTGCACTTCGAACACAACTACCCCTTTTAGGGTATGGATTGTGCCTGCTTTTATAAATATGCTGTCACCGTTCTTTGGCTTAAAACTGTGCAAATGTTCTGCTACATTATGCTTATCCAGCGATTTTTTCAAAGATTGGGGTGTAGTGCCTACTGTTAGTCCGGCATAGATCAGGCTGTCATCCTGCGTTTCCAACACCACCCAGCCCTCTGTTTTACCGTGTTCTCCTTTTGGAATATATTGCTTTTGCTCATCGGAAGGATGTACCTGGACGGATAAGACATCATTACAATCCAAAAATTTTAACAATAAGGGAAAACGATCAAAACGGTCTGCAAATTTTCCCATGATACCTTTTTCATCCTGCCGGAGCAACTGTAAAAGCGTTTTGCCTTTTAGTGTGCCGTCCGCTACCACACTGGCATGTTCATCACGGTCACTTAACAACCATGCCTCACCAATCGGGCCATCGGGTAATTTCTCAGTAAGAAGATGTTCTAACTTTCTTCCACCCCATAACCGGTATTGATAAATGGGTGGAAACCGGAGTGGATAATAGGTTATATCTTCCATGACGTAGTGAGTAAGTTATTTTTTGCTGTTTGTGATCTTATCGTTCACCTTATTAAGCATTCCAGTTAATATTTGTTCAGTCTCCTTTTCCGGACCGGAAGATAGCAACTGTGAGATCATTGATTTCAAAGTGTTTTGTATGTAACGGTCATCGCTGCCATAATCCCATATGGGTAATATGCATTCGGTGAATAATTCGCTATAACTTCTGCCGGCCAAATAAATACAAGCCCGGCCGTCCTTATTTTTTATTTCTAATTCAGGATGATGATTTAACCTGTACTCAAAAAGATCTGCCAGGGCATGAAGGCTCAACACTGCCGTCTGGGGGTCGTTAATGCCGGGACTTAAGGCTTTTAGTGCCACTTCTGTTAGCTGATGAAAACCATAATAAAAATTTTGGTCGATAGACTGCCCTGTGTAAAAATCCAGCGATAGTAGCAGGTCTTCGCTATCTTCTTTTTTCAGTAAAGCGTTTGCGTAAAACACTGCTACCGGTTGACCTTTTAAGAGAAAAGTACCCGGGGGATGCAGCAGTTTAACTAAACCATTATGCTGTGCTGTAAATTCAACTAATTGCTTTTTGTCAATACCCTGGTAATATGCGGAAGAATTGGTGACCATAACCTGGCCACCGGATAATGGTAGATCGGTATTTGATTGATCGTTCACCGCACACGCATTTTTGAGTGCATTAAAGGTCTGCTTGTGCACGCGCGAAATGATCGTCTCGAATTTGACGGATTGTGTTACATAATGCAGGAAATAAATGAACATAAAAATGTCTGCAATGGTAACCATTAATAGCAGGTATATACTCAAAGCGGGGACGTAAATACCGGATTCGATATCTCTGATGGTACTTAACAGGAATAGCGCATAAACAATCGTTCCGATATAAAATCCTAATACGATTTGCTGAAACCGGTTCCCGATCATACTTTCCAGCATGCGGTTGCTCATTTGCGATGCCGCCTGGTTCAACAGGATCATCACCATCGAAAAGCTAAATACCATCAGCGAAATGATGCCGCCTGCAATGGTGGACACAATTGTCCGCGCAGTGCTGGCGTCCTTCAGTCTTACCCAACTATAACTTGCCTTTATATGCTTGCCGGCATCCGAAAAATCCAGTTCAAGCATCAGCCAGGACAAGAATAAAAAACCAATTGCGATCAGGGCTGGATAAAAAGCTATGCTGTTTACAGTCTTATTGTAAACAGCCCTTAATGATTTAGAGATCCGGCTGGTCATGATCAGGGATTAACACCGGGTTTCATAGCGTAGATACTGTCCACTACAAAATGGCTTACTCCGCGCCATGGCAATGTGTGCAGATATTCTTTGTAATGCAGTTGCAAAAAGCCACCGGCATGATGATTTAGAGTATCAGCCAGCCGGGAATCAGTCACTGAAAACATAAATTCATTGGAGGCGATCATCCCAGGCTGCTGCGTCTTAACACCGGATTGTATCAGTCGGCCCTCATGTGTTTTAAAAACATATCCCTTCTCTACAAAGTAATTAAGCTGGCCGGCCTTAACGCCCTCTCCGAATACGAAGTAGTAGCGGTAATAGATCAGCGATGCCAGGCCGAGAAAAAGGACGGTACCTCCAATGATCAAGGTTTTCCTGATCAATGGCCTGTTCCCGGAGGATCTTTTGGAAGTCGGCGTTATAATATCTTTGTTGTCTTTCATTTTGAGTTATTTAATTTCAATGTCTACCCCGGACATACGCCCGGAATAAACTATTGAAAAAGCATCTTTAAGCGTTTATACCTTTAATAGGGTTGGAAAAATAAAATCCTCCAATATATTATGATGTGCCCTGGAAACGTGGTTTTTGAATGCTCGCATACTTTTATGCATTACCGTCTTGTATATTTTGCCGAGCTTCAGAAGTATATTGTCAGCATCCGATAAAAAATCTTTTAAGTTTTTATCCCGTTCAGTTTTGCTTTTGGGAAGAGACTTGTCAAGCTCTTTCCAGTTTTGTTCAAATAATTCTTCCGAGCGTTTATAAAAATCACCAAGTACCGGATCGGCTGTATAGGTCTTCGTATGTTCAAATGCTATTGCTGTATTTTTCTCCTGATCGTCTGTTGTGCCGTCCGCATTAGCAGCCAATAAAGAAATATATACGGGAAACTTTAAAAGTTTCTGCTGGTCTGTGGAAGATAACTTGTCGTAAGTGGTCATAGTTTATATTTTTAGGCGCCGAGTGATAAATTGAAAACGATGCGGGCCCCATCCGGCGTCACACATTCAAAACGGACAATACCATTGCTGGCCGTCTTAAAAGCATTAGCCATATCACTGGTGCTATTGATACGGCGGCCGTTTATACTTAAAATAATTGCCCCTCTCTGAATTCCGATCTGGGCAAAAAGCCCTTCAGGGTCAACGCCGGTAACGGCCAAACCCGTGGCCATATGGTAATGTTGTTTAAAGGCATCGCTTAGTGGGGCAAATGTGGCACCAAGCTTTGATGCTAAAGCAGGGGAGTTAGGATTTTTGTCAGGCTCAGGGGTAGCATCCTGGGCTTTAAGGGTTACTTCTGCTTTAATCGCCTCGTTGCCCCGCTTAATCGACAGAGACAATTTATCGCCGGGATTATGCCTGGCGATCCGTTCAGATAATTCTACGGAAGAACCGATCTTCGCGTCATCGATCTGTTGTATGATGTCGCCGGGTTTTAAGCCACCTGTGGCCGCTGCACTGCCTTGCTGTACACCCGTCACATAAGCGCCCTGAATGCTGCCGGGTTTAATGCCCTGGCGGATCAGGAACTGATCTTCTGTTGCGGGTGATGGGAAACTAACACCCAACAATCCACGTTTAACCATTCCAAATTTGATCAGGTCATTGACGATCTTTTTGGCCAGGTTTACCGGTATAGCAAATCCGTAGCCTTCATAGCTCCCGGTTTGTGAGGCAATAGCGGCATTGATACCGATCAATTGGCCGCTGGTATTGACGAGCGCGCCACCGCTATTACCCGGATTGATCGCTGCATCGGTCTGGATATAAGCCTCTACCGCCGAACTCATGGCTGAGGTAGTTGCCGGCTGTCCGTTCTCCGGTTTACCGATAATGCCTATGCTTCGTTCCTTCGCGCTTACTATACCTGCGGTAACGGTTGTATTAAGCGAAAAAGGATATCCTGCGGCTAACACCCACTCGCCGATCTGCACATCATCAGAGTTTCCTATTCCAATCGCTTTAAGATCATTTGTATTAATTCTGATTACTGCCAGGTCTGTGTTTGGATCACGGCCAACGAGTTTCGCCGGGAAAATACGTTTGTCAGTTAATATCACCTCTATTTCGGTAGCACCTTCAACTACATGGTTATTCGTTACGATATAACCATCTTTGCTAAAAACTACGCCCGAACCGGATGCCATTACCTGGGCAGCCGGTTGCCGTGAACCATAATAAGGATCGTATTGATTATTGTCGTCAGCTGTTCTGTTAAGTTTTACTTTAATGTGCACAATGGATTGAGTAACCAGTGCGGCCGCCTGGGTAAATTCCGGCGTATTAGATGGTGCACGACCTCCTTCAGGTGTTTTAGCGAAGTAAATCGATTGTGCGGCTGTATCCGCGGGATCTGCTGCAACCGAATTGGAAGACCCCATGATCTTAAAAGTAGTAAAACTGACCAGGGCAGCCACCACGGCGGTAACGGCAATTAGTCCAAACTTGTTCATATCATATTGGTTATTTAATGGCTCATTTTTTCTAAAGCTGTTGTCAAAACTTTCTTTATCTTTTCAATAGCCGAATTAACAGCACTCTCAACCGTTTCCGAATTAGCAGTCACTGACAAAGGTTCACGGCCTTCCAATCGGGCTTCTAAAAGGCAGCGTTTGTCATCCGGACCGCTTTTCCCGGCGTTATCATCGCTCAGGTGAAGCTCAATTCGGGTAATATGGTTTTCAAAGCGGCCGAGCGCGTTCGTTATTTTATTCTCCAGGAATGCTTGCAGGCGTTCATTGCCTTCAATGTTATGGTCTGTATTGATCTGTATCTTCATTTTATGTAGTTTAATTCATTTTAGATAATAGCTCAGCTGAACGTTGGAAAAATTGTTTCACCTTACTTTTCTGATCCAGTGTCATAACATCCGGATCGATCTGTTGTGCTGCTTCCGAAACTGCTGCTACCTCAGCTGCGAGCGTAGGGTACTTGGCTTTCTGCAGGTTATTTAGCGCCTCAATTAAAATGTCAGCGGCTTTACGGATGTTGTCCGCATGGGTGATCGCCAACGGATCGCGCGTGATCTTATCGGCATCTGTCTCCGCTTCGTTCAAATTTGCCTTAACCACATAATCTGTAGCACGTGCCATAGCGCTGACCGCCCTGGAAAGTTTAATCAATGCCGTATTGGAATATTCGTGATCCAGGCTCATTTTATTAGATCCATCGCTTACATAGCTAATGAAGTCCGTCACCGTTGTGTCGTTTTCATGTCGGTTGATCAGATCGGTTTGCTGTGCGCTCAAATCAATTGTTTTATTTCCTTTAAAACGGTTGACGTAAAGGAAATAGGCCACGAAAGCCATGATTACTATTACCAATAGTACCCAAGCAAATGGGAATAATTTATTTTTATGTTCAGTCATGAAGTTTATTGTCAATTGGTTTTTGAAAAATCTCAGCATCAAGTGCAGTCCATTTAGCATGAATAGCCTTCTCCTCCTGTGCGTTGCGGGGGACCAGTGCCAGCATTATTTTGCCGTTTTTTAAACCTTGTGTGATCAATTCTGATTGTGGCTCAGGTGCTCCAGGAGACAATAATTTCCCAATGATTCCACCTGTCAGGCCACCGGCACCTGCTCCTAAAAGGCCAGCGGCCAGCGGCCCCATCACCACCAGGCCCAATCCCGGAATTAAAAGGTTGCTACCGAGTGCTCCTATCGTAAACGCGATGCTACCGAGCAAGCCACCTGTTATGCCGCCATCTATGGTTCCGTCGTATTTTTGATCCAATGCTGTCTCAGGAGTTCCTATCTGCATCTCCGCTGCTTGCAGCTTATCACGGGTTGTACTGGCCATAGCCACATTGACCTCTTCCGGCTTATAGCCCATAGCGAGTAGTTCGCTGTAAGCTTTTTCCGCTTTACTCATTTCAGTAAAAAGGCCGGAAAGGAAATATTGCTTGTCATTGTCCATGGCTACTTATCTTAATTCTTTCCTTTTGTGGTGAGAATAACCATACTACCGGGATACTGGATATTAGCGTCATTTTCGGCAGTAATGAAAACGCGTTCCGGCTTAAAGGAACTGACTGTATTCAATTCCCCTTCTAAAACACTGGAGAAAAAACCACTGCTGCTTTTAAGCTGGCCGATATTTTTTGTGCCATTGTTCGCGGTCACCATCCACACAACATATAGTTCGCGTTTGGGTTGCAGTCGGCCTGGTTCTGCTAAATGCGTTACCTTAACATGGATAGCATAGTTGTTATTATTGTCTTTATTGACCTTTGCATAGCCCTCGGCAGCCGGCACTACTGAAGATGTATTAAATGAGAGTTTTCTAGAACAAGATGTTAAAGCAATTGATAAAGCAATGCTTATTAAGGTGACAAAACGGATGGAATGTTTCATTGGATTGTTTAATAGAAGTTATAAATAGACTAAGAATAGCTATACTTCTATAGAAACCCTTTATTATATTACATTAACTATTCCTATTTGTTTCCGTTAATAATATTTCACTTTATTTAACAATTTAGCTTTTTGGGAAATTTTACAAAACATAATGCCTTTCCCTTTGTAATAAAAATACCCTCTCTCTTAGCGACCTTGATTTGAATGGTCAAAAATGTCGCTTTCCCAGCAGGCTAAATCTTAATAAAACCCTATATGAAAAAGTTAAGCGTCATACTGATCGCACTTGGAATCGTATTAATAATTTGTGGAAATGTTTTTTACGGACACACCCAAAATGCAGTCGACACCGGAGGTTCTGCATCAATTACAACTTTTAATGGCGCATGGTCAGTAAAAATACCCGCCTATTTTGGGGGTGTTATGCTGTTGTTTGGTTCTATTTTTCTTTATATTTCAATAGATCCGCAGGAGCAGACGAAGGGCGTAGTACGGTAAAAAATAAGTAATTATAATTGTATTTATTGGATACGGTGAAAGATCATGCTTTTACCGATCCATTTAAAATGCCAGTAGCCCCGTACTTTAAGCAACCCTTGTTGATCAATGGACGCTGAGGCATTCCATTCCTTACCATGTTTGGAATCATAAACCATTCCATTTTCCCAGGTTCCTTTTTCGGAATTATATTTAAGCCCCCGCAAAATGCTCATGTCCAAAATAGTTCTGTTGCGCAATTTCGGATCAGGATTTTTTTTATCCATCCAATAATTCATCGGCTTACCTTCGGTATCACTGAACCATATGATCTTGGCTTTAAAGTCATTGTTTTCCGTGTAAACCAGTATCCGCAATGTTTTAGCCTGGTTCTCCCATTTACCACAAATGCGTTCACTTGCAGGTGCAGGCTGAGAATAAGCTTGTGGTGCGGCCAGCTTGATAAAAATGAATGAGGCAAAAAGTGTTTTAAATAGAACTGGCATATATAAACAGACCTTGCCCTTATTTAAAGGTTTAATTTAAGCGTTAACCGGTTAGCCGCTTGAACCGGGACGTTAACAAATCCCCTTTCCGGAATATTTCTTACAAACAGTACCGCTACCTCCGCATTCCGTATCATCCGCTGTGTGAAGTTCCCCAAAAAGAATTCCTTAAAATTTCGTTTGGTATTTCCTTCAATAACGACAAGCTGCGCTTTTTCATCCTTAGATATTCCGATAATGTCTGTTGCGGAACGTATACTATAAACCGACTTCCTGATTACGGATCCCGAAAAGCTTTTTGCCCTTCGTTTGACACTCTCCGAAATATCTCTTACCGAACTTAGAAAGTTGAGATCCTGCTGCTTTATTATCCCAACTATGGATAAGGCTGCATTATTTTTTTCAATAAGGGAGCGGGACATTTTTAGCTTTGCAATTGGATTTTCCTGGCTTAAAACAGGAAAAACTACTCTTTTAAAATCATTTATTTCCGTTCCCGCCGGAACCGTTAGTACATGGCTGCTCGTGTTTTGCAATATCTTATAGGCCAGGCTGTCATTTAGGTAAGATCGCTCTGCTATATCAGGGTCTGTCCCTAAAACAATTACATCAATATTTAATTCAGCTGATTTTTCTGAGATCACTTTTGATCGGTAACCTGTTTCTACATGAAGGAAGCAATTAATTTGGTGCGTGTAAAAAATAGATTGAACAACTTTTTCAAGTAGCAGTTTATCCTTTTCCAATACCTCTTCTAGCATTGGCTCCAGGGCAGCCATCTGGCCCATTTTGGGATAATAGTCCATAATATCCTGGGTGTATAATAAATGCAGTTGCGCGTTGTGCCGTTTAGCCATTTGAATGGCGGTATTCAGGGCATTCAGAGAGGTATCGGAAAGGTCAATGGGTATAAGTATTCTTTTTATTAAAGTAATCATAGCGATGCTGTATTAATGAATTTACAAATGCAGCTGACAGATCGGTCAGCCAATGAAGTAGGCTTAATATACGGAAATTATTCCAAATCCGCAATTAAAACACAGAATTAACCCAAATTATTCAGAAATTTCTTTAAATATCGATCATGGCTACTGTTTTCGGTCTTGCAGCATATCCGTCAGCGGTATGCCGCCTTTGATACCGAAATCCATTGTCCGAATTGGAAAGGGAATCATGATGTCGTTTTCATCATAAGCTTTTTTGATCCTTATGATTGCCTGGCTTTTCACTTCCAGAAAGTTGATCTGCTCTGTAGTGCAAACCCAAAGCCTGATCACATAGTTGATGGAACTATCGCCAAACTCTGTATAAAACATGGTGATCTCATCTTCCTTTGATAGGCCTTCTATCCCACTTACTGCTTCAATTGTTACTTCCTTGACTTTTTCCAGGTCATCCCCGTACGATACCCCAACCGCAAGGTCCATTCTCCGTTTGCCTAATAAAGTATAGTTTTCTATCGGATTCTGAAATACATCTTTGTTTGGGATAATTACCATTTGCCCCTGGTATGTTCGGATAACGGTATCGCGTAAGTTGATCTCTTCTACCTTACCCATATACTCTTTGATCTTGACAATGTCGCCAACAGATAACGGGCTGCGTATGGAAAGGAAAATGCCCGACATGAAATTGGCTGCTATATCCTGGAATGCGAAAGCTAATGCCAAACCTAATATACCCGCGCCGGCAAGAATGGACGTAACCGCCTTGTCCAACTTTAATACGCTTAGGGCGATAAAGATCACAATGCCCAATAGAAATATATAGATAAGGGAACTGAAAAGATTGTCCAGTGTCTCGTTATGAATAAATCGCCGTATCAATTTCTTCAATCCGTTTTTTACAGATTTTGCAATAAAAAAGCCTACGACAAGTATCAGTGCGGCAAGGGCTATGTTCGGCAAAAGCCTGATCAGGTCTTTTGCCCAAAGGGTCAATTTATCAACGATAAGCTGATAGGCATTATTAATATCCATTGTATTTGTAATTACATAATGAGCCGGACACCGCCAAGCTCGGAAACGTGGTAAGGGAACTTATTACTCGGGGAACCTATGAACATGAAATTTTTAGGGATACTCCATTCCTTAGACAGCCGGTCTATGATCTCGGGGCCAAAATGCCCTGCGATCTCCACATAGTCAATATCGATCTCCGGGTAAGCACGGTCCAGCACTTCAATATCCTTTTTAAGGCTTGCGTTATTACTTTCGGTGTTTGCAATGTGGACTATCTTCAGCCGCTTGGTCGCTTCATTGTCTTCTACATACATCATTACACGGTTGAGGATAGATACATTATCCCCCCGCGTAAAAAAGACCAGTTCCTGCGACTTTATTTTTACCAGTGCGCGGTGCAAGCGGACGTTGCTTAAGATAAATTTGCGAACCGGCTCTCCAAGGTAGGTGACAGAATAGATGAGGTACCGGATCACCCGCGCACGGTTCAGCATAATGATTATAAACAGCATAGCAGGTATGAGGTATTTGATAAATACATAGAACGATAAGACATTCAGTTCCATGTTGCCTACAAAGGCTGCAATGATGAAGAATATGGCAATTACCACAGATATTACCGGCGCATTCTCCATCCTGGGCAATTTGCTCCTTTTAGCCTTTAGGAGTAAATTCCCGACGCCGAATAGCGCCATTACCAGCAAAAAGGAAAATGTGTAAACCCCCGCCAGGTTGGCCAGGTTACCTTTGGTGACTAATAAAATAGATACGCAAAGCAGGAAGAACCCGATCACGATGCGGTAGTTAACACCTCTGCGGTTCTTTGCCAGGAAAAAATTGGGCAAGATCCTGTCCAGCGTAATACGTTCGGCCAGCCCGGTAACGCCTACGTAGGACGTTAGCACAGCGCCGCTTAATACCAAAACCGCGTCAATAGAAATGATATAGCTTAGCCACCCGCCGCCGGCAGTTTGTCCCATGAAGGAAAGCAATGATTCCTGGTGGTTATTAATAGAAGGTATAGGAATAATGCATAGCGCCAGTAGCGCTATTGCCGGGTTGAAGAAACTGACTACCCGCCACATATTGCGAAGCGTTTTAGGAAACACCCCTTTCTTTTGCTCTTCTACAAAGTTGGCCGAGCTTTCAAAGCCGGATATACCCAACATAGCCGCCGAAAACCCAAGGAATAAGGCCGTTAAAAGCCCGCCGGATGTTACCGGCATATGCCAGTTTGCCTGAAAAATAGTTAAGCCATTATTGAAAAGGAACCAGCAGCAGGTTAACACCAGCAGGCTAAGGGATGCTAAATGCGTGATAAAAATGATGACGGCCACAATAGCTGATTCGCCCATGCCGATGATCGCCAGCATCATAAAAATGAGCAGGATCATGATGGTAGCCGGAATAAGCGGAAGAGAACGTACAATATCGTGGAAATAGAACATGGCTTCGTAAGCCGAGATCACAGCGGTTGCCATGTAGGATAATATGGTGAGGCAGGCTGCAAAGGATGCCGTCCTTTTTGAGGCCGTGTTGAGCAGCACATTATAAGCACCGCCATTCAGCGGTAATGCGCCAACCACCTCGCCGTAGATCTTTCGGAAAAGAAACAACACCAATGCAACGATCAACAGCGAGATCCATGCATACTGCCCGGCGTAAGCGATGGTCAAAGCCGAAACATACAAACAGGAAGAACTGATATCGTTGCCGCAGATGGATGTTGCCTGTAATTCATTTAGCTTCGGGTGGGCAACATCTTCTTTTTTCATTAGGTGGCTTTATTGTACTATTAGTTTCAGCGAGGGTGATTGGTACCGCTGTTGCAACCAATGCTGTAATTTTACAACATCAGCTTTGCGTAATGGTTTGCTAAATCGCGCCAAAGCGATCCTTTGGCTGTCAACCCGGAGGGAATCGGAGGTGCGGATAGCCAGTTTAGTTACTCCAAAAGTTTTTAATGCAGGATAAAGAACTTTCATTTCCTGAATGACCACGCTGTCTAAAGCGACTGTTTTTTTGGGTATTAGCCGAACCGTATCAGTCCTGGTGCTGTTGTTATATACATCCTCCAAAATACTCGCCTTTATTTGTGACAGGTCCAACTGATGCCGGGCATCTAAACCCTGGCGGATGGTTAAAGTAACATGGCGCAGCCGGTATTTATCCATGCGATGCTTTAAAGAATCGATCGTTGGTTTATCTAATATGTCGCCGATCAAAAGCAGGTCAATGCTTTTCTTTTCCCCATCATATTTAAATGATTTGGAAACGACCTGCGTATTGTCAAAATGGAATTGTTCTTCCACAAATTTCCGGGCGTTACTTTCAAAAATACTTCGGTTTACAATACGGTAAGCCATGTAAATGCTGGGCAGGAGCGTGATCACAACGATCAGTATTACCCACCTGGTAACTTTCTTCTCTGCACCTGGTGTTTCGAAAATTTTTTTATGCATTTTCAGGTACCTTGCCATTAAAAATGTAGCAATAACAATAAAAACGCTATTGATAAAGTAAAGGTAGACCGCGCCAAAAAAGAACGGCCAGTTGCCCATTGCCAAGCCGAAACCTGCGGTGCATAAGGGTGGCATTAATGCCGTTGCAATAGCTACACCGGGTATGACATTGTTTTTTTCTTTCCTGGAGGCGGCTACCATACCCGCCATGCCGCCAAAGAAAGCGATAAACACATCCCAGGTCGAAGGTGATGTCCGCGCCAGCAATTCAGACTGCGCCTCGTGTAATGGCGTGATCGAAAAGTAAATAGTAGAAGTGATGATAGCGATGATCGTTGCGACAAATAAATTCTTTCCGCCCTTTTTAACCAATTCCAGATCGTTGATGCCAATGCCTAAGCCGATCCCCATAACCGGGCCCATGATCGGCGAGATCAGCATGGCACCGATAATAACCGCTGTAGAATTGACATTCAGCCCAATCGAAGCTATGAAGATCGCAAAGATGAGCGCCCAAAGGTTTGCACCACGGAAATCCACATTTTTGCGAATAGCATTTATGATATCCGACTCTTCGGCTTTGTCCTCCTGCAAGTTGAACCGGTGGGTAAGGATGTATCGTATACGGTGTAATAGAGCACTCATAGTTTACTTTTGAGTTTTTACCTGCAACTTTTGTGCAAGTTTACCAATAGTCAGTCCCTGTACCAATATGGAAAACACGACGATGATATAAGTGATGAGCACAAATTCGTCCCGGTGCATTTTCGCACTTAGGGAAAGGGCAAGCGCAACTGAAATGCCTCCCCGAAGGCCGCCCCAGGTCAGGATCGCTATGGCATTGTTCTCAAATTTGATCTTATAGCGTAATAAAAGTACAGGAAAGATCACGGAGATCCAGCGCGCCAATAACACGATAAGGATGGATATTGCCCCGATCAGCATTACTGTTGAGTTGATCTTGATTATGAGCATTTCCAATCCAATGAACAGAAAAAGTACGGCGTTCAATATTTCATCTACCAAGTGCCAGAATTTCCCTAAGTAATCGCGGGTTTCATCGGACATGCCTTCGGCTTTGGCTTTATTCCCGGTTATTATACCTGCAACAACCATCGCCAACGGGCCGGATACATGTAAATGAGAGGCCAACGTATATCCCCCCATTACAATGGCCAGGGTGATCAAAACCTCAACCTTATATTCGTCTATCGAGCGAAGCGCCATGAACCCTAAATAACCAAGTATAGCTCCAAAAACCAGCCCGCCGACTGCTTCCTGTAAAAAGAGCTTACCAATTTCCACAATGGAAAATGCACCGTCCGCAGAACGTGCGATCTGCGCGATGCTGATAAAGATCACCACAGCCACACCATCATTAAAAAGAGACTCGCCTGCGATCTTAACTTCCAGGGATTCCGGTATTTTAGCTTGTTTCAAAATACCCATCACAGCTATAGGGTCGGTCGGTGAGATCAGCGATCCAAAAAGCAGGCAATAAATAAACGGAATTGGCATGCCGAAAAATCCGAATAGTAACCAGGTCATTCCGCCTACTAAGAAAGTGGAAACCAATATCCCTATTGTAGCCAGCAACAAAACCGGCCAGCGTTCAGCCTTTAATTTGCCGGCATCTATATGTATAGCCCCGGCAAAAAGCAGGAAACTCAGCATAAAATTCATCAAAACATCCTGGAAGTCGACAGAATTGGCTAATTGGACAGCTTTTTCGGAAAGCAGCGATTTCGAATTACCCAGCAACACCAGCCCCACTGAACAAATGAGCGATAACGCCATGATGCCGATGGTTGGTGGCCACTTGACCACCCGATGATTGATGTAGGCGAAAAGTGCGGCTAAAACAATAGTAATAGAAATGATTTCCTGGGTATTCATTAAGGAAGGGGAATTTGGTGTTGATCGACTATTGTATGTTATTAACTTGTGTGTTGGACAATCGGAACAGCTGCCCAATGGCTTCGGTTTATAAATTCTACGCAAAGCGGTTAGAATCGATTGCTCTTTTGCATCCGTAAGATCTGAAAGATCAGCACAATAAAATTAACAACGATCAATACGATCCCTAAATTTCTATCCATTACACGGTATTGCTTATTATTAAGCAATATTGATGGTAATTGTTTAGTGGTTGAGCATATCTGCTACTTAAAATCTCCCGGCCGGCCTAGGATCTTAAAATAACCGGCAACTATTGCTGAATTATATCGCTTAATCCCGTCGTCGCCTATAAATGAGTGGGTCGACGCTTTGCCCTCGACGTAGATCAGCCTACCCTTGGTTACAACACGGCTTGCCATATCTGCTATATTTCCCTTCAGCATTATCGTATGGATGTCTACCTGATCGCTTTTTTTTCCGTTTTTCAAAAAAGGTGTTTTGATTCTGAGTTGAAAGGACATTAATTTTTGATCTCTATCGCCTACCCAATCCGGTTCGTTGTCTAAATATCCTATAAGAATGACTTTGTTGATCCCAGCCATTTTAATCCAATACTATTTTTTGTTATCAGTTAACTTTTGCTCTTCAACCACAAATTTAGGTACTTCATAATCCTCTGGCAAATAATCGGAGGGTACTGTTGTGGCGTTACCGTCCCTTAGTGCTCTGTAATGAGGCGACATGATCTCCACACCGGCTTTATTGAAATGATCCTGAATATTGGCATGCAATGCCGAATAGATGACAGCTTGCCGGTTCGGTTCTTTGGTAAAAGCATTGATCCGGTAGCTAACATAATAATCATCCAGGCTGGTCTGTAAAACATAAGGTTTTGGTTCAGCTTCTATCATTGGTGTTGCCAGGGCCGAATCGATCAATAACTGGTGTACATCCCTCCAGGGAACATCGTAACCGATAGTAACAGTGGTATGAACGATCAGGCCATTTACAGGCGCGTCGCTGCTGTAGTTTATGGTATGGTTTCCCATCACAGTGGAGTTAGGAATGGAAATGATCTCGTTTTGAATGGTACGCACACGAGTGACTAAGATTGTTTTTTCAATTACGTCACCGGTAACTTCTCCGATCTTGACGCGGTCGCCTATTTTAAAGGCGCGCATATAAGTGAGCACTAATCCGGCTACTACGTTGCTCAATGCCCCGGCCGAACCGAAAGTGAACAGTACGCCCATAAACACCGACACACCCTTAAACACCCCTGAATCAGAACCTGGCAGGTAAGGGAAAATGACGATCAGCATAAAGGCAAGTACTAATACGCGGATGATCTGGTAAGTTGGATTTGCCCAGTCCGAGTAAAAGCCAGGCACATTAAGCTGGCCATGTTCTATCTCAGTAGTAATAAATTTAAAGAACTTTAAAACATACCTGAATACGACGATCAAAACCAAGATCGTCATCAGGTTAGGAATATAGGCCCAAATGGCATGTACAATTTTTTTTAACGGGCTGATCAGATAGTTAAGCAGCGTATCCGACACGTCTTTAGTAAATGGAAATATCCCGAATAGGATAGGCAGGGCCAGATAGATCACCAATAATATAACGGCCCATTTGACCAGCGTAAGCACTTTTTTTATGGCAGCAAGTTCATTCTCCGCATTCAGTAATTCATAATTTTTGAGGCGGATACCTTTATTGAACCATCCGGTTTGTTTCATTAGCCTGATCTGAAGCCAGTTGAACAGTTTGCGTATACCATAGATGAGCAAAACGGTAACAACAATCACCAAAAGCGCTAAAAAGCTTTCAAGCATGATGGTTTGCCAGCGTGTTTCCTGCTGGTGTGCTATTACTGCTATTCCTATTTTCGTCCTGATCGAATTGGCAAGTTGGTCCCGGCTGGTATTCTGCCATAATGCATCCTGATCGGATATCGATATCAGCAACTGGTCACGGAATAATATATCTGTAGTTTGCTCGGCTTTGGCCAGTTTTAATGAATCGGTTTTAAATGCAAAAATATCACTGAGTTTAGCAATTCGATTGCTAATTGCTTCTGCACGGTCCCGGGCGGTAAAGCTACCCTGACGGGTAAAGATATAAAAGAGCGTATCGCGAAAAGGGATAACCGGAAAGCCCTTTACAAAGGCACGTAGCGAATCGATCTGGCGCTTTTGGTTTACATATCGGAGTGAATCTTTCTGCCGTAAAGTTTCCAGTTTTTCCAGTAAATCTCTTTTTTGAAGATTGTCAGCGGTGGAAAGCTGTTTTTGTAAATCTGTCCGTTTGATCGAATCAGCCAGCCTTTCTTCAGAAAGTTGCTTTACTTTCTTTTGCTGCAATTCCAGTTGAATGGTCAACAGCGAGTCTTTTTTATGCTTCAGCGTATCTTGCTGGGCAACAACCGGCTGAATAAAAAAATAACAAAAAAGTAAACATAAGCACTGCTTCATAGATCGCTGGGTATTGAATAAATTTAAATGTAAGTAATTATATCAGGCCTTTGATATAATACCTACTCTAATTGTACCAAAAGGGTTATTCAAACATATCTAAGCCTGAACTGTAAGTTCTGTAAAGCTATTTTAAAAAAGCCCTGATATGAAGAATTTCAAAGTGTACCTGATGCTTTTATTGGGCATGGCCTTATTTGGCAGCGCAACGCCGCTGAGTAAACTGGTCTCCAAAGATTTTCCGGTATTTATTGCCGGAGGGTTGAGGGTTTTGCTTGCTTTTATTGTGCTTGCCCCGTTCATTAAACTTTCTAACATCAAAAAATATAAGGGGAAGGATGCCTGGCTGTTAGCTGGCATCAGTTTGGTTGGTGTATTGGGATTTACTGTGTTAATGCTCTATGGAATGCAAATGATCTCCGGCGTGACGGGTAGTGTGATCATGAGTGCTACGCCGGCACTTACCGCTTTATTGTCGGTGATTTTTTTTAAAGATAATTTTGACTGGAAAAAAGGAATGGCCATTGCGCTCGCTGTGGTTGGGGTCGTAATTATGCAATTGGGTAGCGGTGCGGAGGCACATGGAAAGAATGAAATACTGGGTATTGTGCTGGTTGTGGCGGCCATTTGCTGCGAAGCTGGATATACCTTAATGGGCAAGGCGCTAACTAAAGATTACCCGCCGGAGGACATTGCCACATTTTCTGCTATAGTTGGCTTCATCGGCTTTATTCCATTTATGATCTGGCAATTTCATGATCTATCATTTGGTGATGTCTCCATCCAAAGCTGGATTTACCTTATGTTATATGGAGCCGGTACAATGGGTCTGGGTTCGGTCCTTTGGTATAAGGGTATTCAACAAGTAGAGGGAAGTATGGCTGCAACATTCATGGGCGTAATGCCAATCAGTGCATTGGTCTTATCTTACGCACTATTAGGCGAGAAATTCAGATGGATTCATTTGATTGGTTTTGCGCTGGTGTTTTCTGGAGTGTTATTAATAATCAGCGTTCATAGGCAAATGAAGATGAAACGAATGTGAGTAACTTCAGAATTTTGAATAATCAGGTTAAATTTTTGCCGTTGTTCAGATTAGAAAAACATAGGCAATATTGAAACAAGTCTATGATAGTTTTTCCTTAAAGCCACCTTAGTAATCAATTCAAATTATAATACACGAAAGAAAAATCGATGGTTAACTTTTAAAGTTGTTAAGGCTCCGAAATTTCTTCTAATCTACTTTGTATCCATAAAACAGCTAGGTTATGGATATCAATAAATCATGGCTTTCAATGTGGCGAACAATTAACATCTTAATATAGTCGCTTAAATTACCCTTAAATAACAATACCTATTGAATAAAAAATGTCTTTTTCAGTCCTCCTCAGACTGGACATAATTCGAACCATTTTGTAGAACAATTAAAGATTTTAAATGCATTGGCTATTGCCTAATATAAACCCCTTTGCTTGTTCAAGGTATCTAATACCTGCAGCCGATAGAGCTTTCCAATAGGTACGATATTGCTTTCTAAATTTATTTCCTCCTGCGTGTAAGAATCAATCCTATTTACCGATACCAGATAAGACCGATGCACTCTAATAAATGATGATGCAGGCAGCATAGCTTCAAGCGATGTGATCGCATACTTGGTTATGACCGGGCCTTTAGTGGTGTTTATTTTGACGTAATCTTTTAAGCTCTCGACGTATAGAATATCATTAAGCATGACCTTTACCATCTTTCGGTCGGCCCGGAAATAAAGGAAAGCATGATCAACGGCGTCCTGGGCGTTGAAGGGAGCTTGGTCATCAGAACGGTCTTCCTGCGCGGGCAATGCCTTCATGACCGCTTTCAGGAACCGATCAAAACGGATGGGCTTGACCAGGTAATCCGTAACATCGAGCTCAAAGGCCCTGACCGCATAATGTTCAAAAGCGGTCGTCAGGACTATTTTTGGCGGATCAACCAATGTGCCGATCAGATCCAACCCGGTGACCTGTGGCATCTGAATATCAAGAAAAAGCAGATCGATGTGGTGTTGTTTTAGCATGCTAATGGCCTGCACGGCATTACCATATTCCCCGATGAGGCTAAGCATCGGTATCTGGCTGATATAACGCCGAAGTACCTCCCTTGCGGGTGGCTCGTCATCAATGATGAGGCAATTGTATTTCTTGATCGGTTGCATGATAAACAGTTTTGACCACTTGAGCACGTGCGGTTGCCAGTGTGATCGTCAGATTGACAATGTACATTTCTTCTTCGTTATTGATCACCAACTCATGTTGACCCGGATACAAAAGCTCCAGACGTTTGCGGACATTGGCGATCCCGATCCCGGGGTTCGAATTGTTAACGGTGGCCGGCTTGCCATTGATCAGTTTCATCGACAGTTCATCATTATTTATATAAACAGCAAGACTGATCCAGGGGTGCTCGGTTACCTGGCTTGCACCGTGTTTGAACGCATTTTCAACGAAGGGTAAAAGCAATAGCGGGGCGATCAAATGATCGGTAAATTTTGGCATTTGAATAGATAAGTCTAAACCCTCATCATAGCGGGTCGACTCCAGCTGAATATAATCTTTGATCATTTTCAGCTCTTTGTCAAGCGGCACTAACGGCTTGCTACAATCGTAGAGGATATAGCGGAGTAGTTGGGACAGGCCCATGATCATTCCGGATGCCTTCTCGGATACTTCCTGTGTGAAGGAGTAAATATTATTTAGCGTGTTGAACAGGAAATGAGGGTGCAGCTGTGCTTTTAGCATTTGCAGTTCAGCATTCGCTTTTTCCTTTTCCAGCATCAGGGCGGCTTGCTGCCTTTCATAGAAGCACTTCATCAACTTGATCGCAGCGGCTACACCGCCTACGGTAATACTTCCCCGCAAACCAGCCAGCATGGCTACACCGAATTGTATATAAAATGCAGGATGAGGCTCACGGGCAACGAGCGGCGATAGCTTATCAGCATTGAGATGACGAAAGTAGTCGATCACTGTTAGGGATAAGACTGCTGATAATGCCGCCGTTAAAAAAACTAAAACGACCGCACTTATAGTAGCCCAGCCATATCTGCCCGGCAACACCAAGTTAGGAATGACCAGGTACATCAATGTGTAAGCCAAAAACATACTTGGGACCAGATACATTAAAGTTTCCGGCGAGGTGATGATCAAGCGATGGAGAAATGGTTGTTGTTGCAACGCAGGTGACGGCGAGAAAGAGTATAGCAAAAGCTGGAACAGGAACCAGAGCAGCCAAAAGATTAGATGCCGCGACAACCGCCATTTGATACTGTTTGAATAAATAAATGGTATTTGCTGCATCGAATTTAATTATCATACTAAGATACATATAGGCTATCAAAGCATACTATTCCCGGCGACATATTCGACAAACCTAACTAAGCAGTCTATCAGATCATTTCGTCGTCGACGAAATGATCTGATAGACAAAGATAAGGTGTATGCTTTCGAATTGGCTACGTCGGGCTACTTTCCGGCTTTCATATGATCAACGCCAGTAGATTTGAATAAAAACAAATACTATGAAAGCATTACTCACCTTAATTTTTTTGACCTGTATATCGCTTGGTGCGTTCGCGCAGATCGATACTGCGAGCTATCCAAAGGAGCGACAGGAGATCCGGCAACTCCTGCGGAGCCAGGGACCAGGCACAAATATCAATTGCGCGGATATGATCGCGGTCGGTCCCAAAGGCGATATTTCCTTCACCCGTCAGCAATGGATAGAAGCGCAGAAGAAGGAAAAACTGGTATTCAAGGCTGTTAGGCCTATACCCGGCAATGAGTTCATCAGGATCTATGATGGCACCACCGCAGTGGTCAATTTGCTGATCAATGTTAACATTGTTGTTGATGGCCGTGATCTGAATATCAAGGTCCGCCGTTTGGAGGTCTACCACAAAACCTCCGGTAACTGGTGCCGCGTAGCTGGCCAGGGCACGCAGGTGGACGAGAATATATTTCCGATAAATACAAACCATAAACCTTAACCATATCACCATGAAAAGAATGATCAGGTCCATTCTTGCGTTTATCTTGATCAGCACGTTGCTGCTTGGCGTAGCCTGTAAAAAAGATAAAACACAAAAAGATCCGGACAAAGACACAAAAGGGCTTTACAGCTTTTCAAACACAGAATATAAAGGCATTGCAAACGTAGGTAATCATTACTATCCGCGTCCGTAATCGTTACGGTTCGGGGCTAATGACAGTGTTACCGCGTGGTCGCACTTAACGCTAAGTGTATGTCGCCGGGGTGATGTGCACGGCAAAATAACCAAGGTTGAGGAGGATGCCCAGGCCAAACTCAGGTTACTATAATGTTTGATCTGCCGGGCGATGAGCAATTCAATTCGCCGCAGGTGTATACCATCTCGGCCGATAAGTCAAAGATAACAGGTGGTACTTCACCCATCATATCTATGATTGATATGAAATTATTTCCTAAAGATGCGCCCAGCATTGTAGGTACCTGGGAGCAGCCTGAACACCCCGAATGGTTTCCGGATGTGAACGCTATTATGTTTCTTAATCCAAGTGAAACTATACCAGGGCAAACCTTATATACCCAAAACGGAAAAGCAATATATGCCACTGGCGGCCAGTCTTTACGCCATAGGGCATATTACAAACAAGATGGCTCACGTATCACATTTTTTGGAGCGCACCCCACATTGAGTGAAATTTATGATATCCCGTATTATGGTGTGCTTTCAGCAGACGGAAAAACATTATACGTTGATCCTTATGAATTTACAGCCGCCAAGATCACCACAACACTAAGCACTTTTGAATGGTACGGGCCGAAAGGCAAAACGCCATGGTTGATCAGGCAATAAAAAAAGTCAATAAACTATCTGCCAGATAGTAAAAACTTCACCATTAAAAGGCTAAATGGTTTTGTGCTGTAAAAGAACTGTATTTGGAAATTATCGGAAGCGGTTAGCCGATAAATACCATAAATTAACATCGTTATAAAAAAATGCCATCAAATTTTACTTTGATGGCATTTGCTCCCAGAGTGGATATAATCCGAACCACTTGGTAGATCAACTTAAGATCTTGAATGAGTTTAAAGTTGGATAATTGGAGATGAATATCCCGTTTCAGGACCAGTCGTCAGGGAAGAAATTTACGTCTGACAGCTGAAAATATTAAAAGCAATTTTCATCGAGAAATTCGTTAATTTGATATAGAACTAAATGATTGCAGGGTTGCAAAAGTTTAGGAACAAGGATTGGGAAAATACTCAAGCCTTGAAAAATTGATTATTTCCAAAACAGATTTTCCTTTTATAAAGTAAAGATTTAGAATATAAGAAAAAACTCAAACGCTCGTATCAAGTTATATCAATTACCAAGATCGTGTCTTTACAGTTTATGCAAACATCAATTATGTTTGTAATTATTGTTTTAATATGATACAGGCGCCACCCCCAGGTGCAAGATTTACATGAATGATATCTTTCGTTTCGACGTTCCTTTGAGAAACCTTATAACTTTCATTGTTGGTATGATAATCTGCATTATCGCCATCTTGGATAATCGTTACATGGTATTTACCCTTTTTTAAGAAGGAAAGTGGTATATCTAATTCCCGCGCGTTTTCATTGGTAGCTACGCCAATAAGCCAAGTTTTATCGGCAGCTTGCCGCGCCATAACTATATATTCGCCTATTTCCCCTTTAATGGTTTTACTTTCAAGCCAGGGCATTTTTTGCGCAGCGATAAATTGAAGTATCTCGGGATGCTTGTTATAGTTTTCCGGAATATCGGGGATGACCGTAACACCGGAAAACGTAATCAAGGTACGAGCGGCCTCAGCTGCCAAGGTCGTATTGGTCGGGTACGTTGGTGCATGGGTCCTTCCTTTTTGATTAAGATCGGCAAGACCATTATTCATATCAAGCGGACCGGCAAGCATGTTTACGAATACTGAAGTTACAAATGTCCTGGGTTCAAGAACTGTGGCACCATCAAGCTGTGCCTGGCAGAACTCGCGTGTAACAGCGTTAGGAAAAGTGCGCATCTGTCCATAAGGATGGACCGGGCCATCATGGAAATCGCATAACAGGTGATTTTTAGCACATACTTCAGTTATCATGCGTGTTCGCTCATTCTTTTCAGCAGGGGTTCCGGACATAAATCCGTATTTTATACCTGCAGCGCCCCAATCACTGTATTGCTTCAAGGTTTGCTCGATCGGAAACTGGCGCCCGCCAACATCATTTAAGTATAACCAGATGCCCACGTTTTTCGATTTCCCATAGCATATTATTTCGTGTACCTGGGCTACTTTCCCCCCTTTCAGCGGATCTGATTCCTTCCCGAACTCGGGGCCGTACCAGTCGGCATCAAGCGCCAGATATCGAATATTATTAGCAGCTGCAAAGTCTACCATTCTTTTCCAGGAAGGAAGCGACATATCATATTTAAAGCCACCGACCTGTGCGCCTGCGATCCGCCAATCCCAAACAGCAACTCCAGGCTTTACCCACGAATAATCCATGTTTTTCGATGACGGAGGGTTCAATAGTTCGATAATATGCGAATCAACCAGTTCGCTGGCTTTTGTACCATACATAAGCACCTTCCAGGCATCGTTAGGTTGAGAAGCAATCGAAAATAAGGTTTCCCCCTTTTTAGATTGGAGCACCATCGGCTCACCCGACGATAAATCAGCTTCATGAATGGCAAGATAACTATTATTGTCTACCTTGACTGTCATTACCGGTAAACGTTTATCGTCGCAATCTGCTAATTTCTCGGGTCCAATGTTAGCGTGCTCACCATTGTAATACCATGCCGTGTAATTGCCGCTGAAATTAAATTGAGTAAGATCACTGATCCCGCTTTTTTTGGGTGAAATGTATTTAAAAGCAATACCATCATTATAGGCCCTGAAAATTACTTTATAAGTTTTCAGGTCTAAGGTCAATTCATTGTAATACTCTGGCACAAGGGCTCGTTTTCCCCAAACCGGTTTCCAAACTGACCTTACTGAATGTCGCGACACCCTCGTGGGCAAAGGCTCGCCAACACCGCTTACACCCAGCCTTGAATTTACGATCATTGTTTTTGAATTGGCTGTAAACGAATAATTTAAGCCGTCGCCTGTTTTATAATTAAGTTTTAATTGTAATTTATTGTTTGGCGATGTGATAACCATCGGAAATTTAATGGATGCCGGACTGCCAGAACCTCCGGTATAAATGCTTTGTGCTTGTAGTAAAAGTGGAAATAATAATAAAATATTTAGTGCTCTCAATTTCATTAACAATTATAGGTTTTTCAATATTACAAACATAGCTTGCTAACCGATCTTTAAATTCCATTTAAATTGTTCTGTTAGGATGGCGAAACTGTTCCAAATTGTGTAAGACAGCCTCCAAAAAAATCCCTGAAACCGAAGGCAAGTGGAGGCCGGTTTTATCAACATTGCACTGGATATCAGCATGCAGGATAGATTATATAAACAAACACCATGATCAGAAAATTAAAGTTCGGACATTACCACAGTGCCTGTTAAATATCTCAGAAAATGCGACGCGGTCCTGTCTGTTAAATAAGGTAATCAACTCGCTATTTGTGAGCGTGGTGTACGACTTACGAAACACTGTTTAACAAATTTTGAATTGATATCATTAGTTAAAAGCCGGACAGGACCGCTGATAAGTTTAAAACGAACCTTTTTCCTTTATTCCTAAATAGTAACCCAGATTTTTCTCTAACTCCCCGCCGCCTACCTGCCCTGCAAGTACCGCAAGACTTTTGAACTTCCTTGATAAGGAAGGCCAGGTCATA
This sequence comes from Mucilaginibacter lutimaris, assembly GCF_042676625.1. NCBI lineage: Bacteria > Pseudomonadati > Bacteroidota > Sphingobacteriia > Sphingobacteriales > Sphingobacteriaceae > Mucilaginibacter > Mucilaginibacter lutimaris. The sequence goes on along the minus strand of NZ_JBHTIA010000003.1, from coordinate 1,369,642 downwards.
GATTCAGCAAATTCTGTGTAAGATTTAAGGAAGTCTTTATGCGGAGGCAACGATCCGCGATTGATCTGAGATTTCGCTTTTGAAAGTGCCTGTTTGTCAAAAGATGCCAGCCGCTCAGCAATATTTAATACAAAACCGTCAAGTTCATCATCCGGAAGTGCTCTTGTTATCCATCCATATCTTTCCGCGGCCTCTGCATCGTAATCTATACCGGTCAGGATTGCTTCGAACGCTCTGTCGCGCCCGATAAATCGTGGGAGCCATTCTGCTCCCCCGCCCCCAGGTAAAATACCTGTACCTACTTCAGGCTGGCCAAAGTATGCTTTTTCTTTACTTGCATATCTCAGGTCCATCGCTAAGGCAAGTTCGTTACCACCACCCCTGGTTCGGCCCTTGATCACAGCAATACTTACAAAAGGCGCTTCAGACAATTTTAAAATGATCTCAGTCCATAGTGGATTGTTTTCTACGGTTTCCGATACAGGGAATTCGCTGAACTTTGACAAGTCAAAATGGTTATAAAAATAATCATTCGTTCTGCTGGAAAATATGGCAACTTTTAGGTTTTCATCCTCATATAAATCTGTTATGACATCCATAAGCTCAGAAACTGTTTCGGGACGAATTAAATTTACCGGCGGGTTATCATATATTACATTTGTGACCTGCGCATTAATTTTTTCTATTTGAATGAATCTGTATGTTCTCATTGTAACTGTATTATTCATGAAAGAAAGCTTGTATTTGTCGGAACAAACACAAGAACTTGCATTTTGCAAGCACTAAAAATATGCCATATGATTCAGAAAAAAAAGACTATTTAAATTTTATGAAAGAAAATAAGAAAAGATCCGACTGTCCGGTTAGTAATACGCTGGAAATCCTTGGTGATAAATGGTCATTACTTATTGTTCGGGACCTCATGTACAAAAAAAAATGCACGTACGGGGATTTCCTCAAATCATCTGAAGGCATTGCCACGAACATATTAGCAGCTAAGCTTGTAAAACTCGAAGACAGCAAAATAATAAAGAAACAAGCACATCCGGGCAATAAATCGAGCGTACTTTACACCCTGACCGAAAAGGGAATTGAATTACTTCCTACGATGATCGAAATGAGTTTGTGGGCAGAAAAATATTTTGATCTTTCTGCAGAGTGGAAATCAGTTCTTGAAACGGTCAAAAAAGATAAAACCGAATTTTTACAGAATCTAATGGACAAATTGAAAGCAGAAACCGGTAGCTGAAACAAACAGGTTATTAAAACCTCTGCCCATGAATTCTTTCAAAGCTCACCGTAAGGCCTTAGAAACTCTTATACCATTTCAAGCCAGATCAGAAAATAAACAGGCGCAGAATATCCATCACACCGGCCCCTGTTTATTGCAGGCAAGTACCGTTGTATGCAAAAAATTCATTTGCGTGTGTTTAGTTGCGTTTTACGGCAGATATAGTAATGATTGATTGCTAAGGGATCAGCACGATCTTTCCATGAGTATGGCGTTTTTCGAGTTCATTGTAAGCTGCTTTAACCTCTGTCAGCGGATAAGTTCTAGCTACCGGGATCTCCAGTTTGCCTGCTGCCATCATCTTGGCCAGTTCGGTGAGGACACCAGCAGTAGAGGCGCTGCTCAAGCCCTCTGTCTTGGTGCCGAAACGCTTCGCCGCTTCAAAATCGATAACAGTATTGATGCGGTCAGGCTCAATTCCGAGTTTAATACCCAATTCTACATAACCGCTGCCAAAACAGTCGATAAGGGCATCGGCTTTCTTTCCGTCAAGCGCAGCGATTATTCCCTGTTCCGCGCCTTCACCATGTTCAACCGGGATAGCCCCCTGCGCCTTGAGCCAGTCATGGTTAGCTTTTCCTGCCAGGCCGATCACCCTAACGCCGATTTGCTTAGCCAGTTGTACGATCACGCTGCCCACGCCTCCTGCGGCTGCTGAAAGGACGAGGATATCGCCTTTTTTTAAAGTTACGGAGCGCACCGCCGCGTAAGCTGTACCGCCGACAACAAACAGACTGCCTGCCTGTTCCCAGGGCACGGAATGCGGTTTGAAGGTTAACTGATCCCGGCTGACGATAACTGTATCTGCCTGACTGTTCCTGTCATTGCTGAATCCTATCACTTCATCACCCGGCTTGAAATCCTTAACTCCCTCTCCCGCTTCGGCAACTACGCCGGCAAAATCACTGCCCTGGCCGGAGGGAAATGCCGAGGGAAACATCTTTTCCATTTTTCCCTCACGGATAGCACTCTCGCCCGGGTTTATGGAAGCGGCCCTAACATTTATCTTTACCTCTCCGGCCTTCGGCGCGTTCAAGATCTCTTCTTTAATATATAAAACATCAGTACCGCCGAATTTATCATAGCGTACTGCCCGGTAGATCTTCTTTTGATTATTTTCCATGACGGGATATTTAAACCTGTTTATGATAACACTCTGGCGTCTTCATATGGTTTGTCATGTTCTTCTCAAATCAGCAGATGCCAGCCTCCTCCAGTAAATTCAAAAATGACTTGATCGCCTGAGCGATCTTGTGAATAATCAGAAAATGAATACGGATGATTCATCAGCCTGAAGGAAATCTAATATATGATATCATCAATGACAGACCGCTGCAGCGTAAAATATTAGACGGCGCCTTCCCGGTATCACCTTTATTTCCGGTCTGATAATCTATCATAACGAGACAGAAAACCTGTTACCCGCTCTGAGCCCGCTCACACCGCCTCCGTTATAAGAAACGGTATACCGGCCAGGTGTAAGCTTATAAATTGCCGCCAGATCCATAGTTGTTTTGACAGAATCGTGTGCCGGAACAGTGATAAAGGCGCTTTCGGGCGGCGGCATTATCCGCCTGGCCATCGCCCCCTGAAAAGACGCCTCGTTGCCCAGACGGTCTTTGATCTCAAAATATTTACCTATACGCGGTTCAAACGGCGTTTCCCATCTTAAAAAACGCAATGGTTTACCGGTTGGATTGGTTACAGTAAATAGCACAGGAACACGGTTGCCCGATTTCATTGCCGGGGCATCAAACCTTACCTTCAGCTGAGCAGCCTCGTTCAGATATTCGTATCCCTTTTCCCGTGTAACATGCTTTGGACTGTGGCAGGATGCCAATACAATTCCTGCAGCAATGATCATATAGCGACGAATCATTTTTTTACTTATTTAATGATGAATAATTAACTACCCGCAAATCGACTTCCGTTGGAAATTGATTTAACCATAATTACGCCAAAGTGCCGGGCCGCGCTACATCGCTGCTAAGAAAAAACAGTGCATACCTGTATACCAGACTTTTAAATACGAGATCATTTTGGATAACCGTTGCTGAATATATGCAGTCTTTCTGCCGCCTGCCTTTAAATTTCAACCAAAGCGATATTTAATACAGCAGATCAGACAACAACGAAATATCGCCTGTTAACAAATTAAAAAATTCAATAATCAACTGTATATCAATAATTTAAAAAAAGGCACAATTATTTCAAAAGGCTTTTCATATTCAATCAGCCATGCACAACGTAACAGATTCACCAAAAGCCAACCGGGCGCTTACGAAGCGCGTTACCGAATTGCACCGGAAGGGTTACGATCACGACTTCGTATTAACACCCGCCTTTCAGCTTTTTTGTCTGCAGAATAATTATGTATTTATAATGGAAAGCACTTCTGTTACGCTGGTTGACCAGGTATATGATGATTTTTTCGGGCAATATAAATATGTATACGTAGTCGAATCTGAATGCGGAGAGAAAGGAATACTATTATTGGATTTTATCCATTTTGGTGCAATCGCACAGTCATCCTCATTCATCAATTGAACTAAGCTAAACGAAACGATAAAAGAATGATTTCCTTCAGTTTTGCTTACGTTTCGCCTGAAATCAAATCACTGTTATCATGCACTATATTTTGTTGCAGTATATCCTGTTGCTTGCGGCAGTAGTATTGCTGATTATGCTCGCTCAAAAGATCAGGATCGCCTATCCGGTTTTTCTTGTGATCGCGGGTCTGCTGATGGGCTATATCCCCCGCATACCGGAAATATCGATTGATCCGGACCTCATATTTCTTATCTTTCTCCCGCCACTTCTTTTCGAAGCCGCCTGGTATACCTCATGGAATGATCTGTGGAAATGGAGAGGACCGATAAGTCTGTTATCTGTTGGCCTCGTGATATTCACCTCCGGCATAGTAGCCATAGTGTCTGAATTTACCATTCCGGGTTTCACGTTAGCGCTGGGATTCGTACTTGGCGGCATTATTTCACCGCCCGACGCTATTGCTTCAACATTGATACTGAAACACCTGAAGATTCCAAAACGAATTACCGCCATCCTTGAAGGAGAAAGCCTGATGAACGATGCATCAGGCCTTATCATTCTGAAATTCGCACTGGCCGCAGTGATAACAGGTAATTTCTCATTTGACCATGCCCTGAGTAATTTTTTCGTGGTGACACTAATGGGTATTCTAACCGGCCTTGCAGTAGCATACGTGATGTATGCTATCCACAGGTATTTGCCTACAACAGCCAGTATCGACGCTGTCTTCACCCTGATCACACCCTACTTTATCTATCTCACTGCTGAAGAATTTCATTTCTCCGGCGTAATGGCCGTTGTAAGCGGAGGTTTGTTTCTTTCTTACCGCTCCCACGAAATTTTCATGAATGGCCAAAGCCGGCTGCAGGTGATCAGCGTATGGTCCACCCTTATTATCATCATGAACGGACTGGTGTTTATAATGATAGGCCTTCAATTGCCCGGAATCGTAAAAAGCATGGGTACCCGTTCTTTATCAGAAGCTTTGAAATATAGTTTCACGATCGCAGTTGTTGTTATAGTTATCCGAATGTTGTGGATCTATACGGCTACGTTCCTTCCGCGCCGGTTATTCAAAAGCCTCCGGACAACTGAGCCGCAATGGGACTGGAGGAGTGTATTTGTCATCGGATGGGCCGGAATGCGCGGTGTGGTTTCACTTGCCGCCGCACTTTCGCTTCCAACCCTGACAGACGACGGTCGGTCATTTCCGCAAAGAGAGCTGATCGTTTTTATCAGCTTTGTCGTGATACTTGTCACTCTGATTTTCCAGGGGCTCAGTTTACCATGGATCATAAAAGGCCTTAAATTAAAAAATACGGATACGGATACAGCCGAAGACCAGCAACTTGCAGAAATACAATTGCATCTAACCAGGGTATCTCTGGCCATCCTCCAGGATAAATACGCTTTGGAATGTGAAGGCAACGAACTGGTTAACGGATATAAAACGGAACTGGAACACTTGATGGCGCAGGCCGCGGAGCATCTCAGATGCATGACTTGCGGAGTTAGCGGCAAAAAGGAGATCGATCAATATAATAACGTTCTTAAAGACATCTACCGGCAACAGCGGCAGGCACTTTATCAGCTAAAAAAGGAAAAATCATTCAGCGATGAACTTTTGAGAAGAGAGGAAAAGCAGATAGATTTTAACGAAGCAAGGATATTGGAAAGATAAAATCAAACAACCGGCCTTTAAACCTTACTGCATGGTCAGATCTCCTGCTGCCCGTAAATCGGCAGCGTAAAGTAAAAAACGGATCCGCCGGTCGGGCAACGCTCTGCCTTTACAGACCCGCGGTGGCTTTCTATTATTTCCTTTACAAGGTAAAGACCTAAACCTTTGCTCATACGCTGTTTGAAACTTTTGTCTTTGCTGTGATGAAATTTATTAAAGATCAGTTGTTCCTGCCCCTCCGGAACACCGGTGCCCTGATCTTTTACACTTACCACGGTCTGCTGCCCCTTCTTCGATATTTGAACTGAGACCGTAGAGGCCTCGGGTGAAAATTTAACTGCATTTGTGATAAAGTTGATCATTACCTGCAAAATCTTATATCTGTCTGCGCGCACCATCAGCGCCCCGGCATGATTGATCGTGAAGCGGTAGGTGCCATGTACGGTCCGCACATCCTGTATAATTTCCTGTAACAAGGAATTCAAGTCAAATACACTAAAATTATTCCTGCGCGAGCGGTACTCATCCGGATCGTAAGTAAGATAATCGTCAAGCGTCTGAGTGATCCCATTGATATGTCCGTCTACATTTTGCAGCAGTTTTAGGGTTTCGAGATCCTGTTTCCGTGCAAGCATCCTGATGACCCTTTGCGTGTTCAGCTTAACTATGGTGAGCGGTCCCCTTAACTCATGATTTACAACGGCCAGTCCCATCGAGTCCTCTGCAACCTTTTGCGTTATATTTTCAACCATGCCTACTAATTTCTCCGGTCTGCCCCACTGCAAGTAGCTCAAAACACCTGTTACTCTGATCCATTTCGTCTGGCCCTGGGGCGCCGTAATACATAGTTTGAGGTCTATACCTTCATTCTGCTGCAATGCAAAACGGTATGCTCTTAAAAGGGTTATGGTTTGCGCACTTTGTAAAAGTGCAAATATGTCGCTCATCCTGATCCGGTTACCCCCCAAGTCCAGCAGACTTTTACAATCCGGACATATCTTCAGGCGTTTGTTTACAAGATCAAAATCCCAATGCCCTTTTTGGACATCGGTACGGGTCAAATGTTTTGCAGTTTGCTGCATTATGATGGTTAAATTACTTAAAGGAATATTGGCTTTGAGGTGAATTATATTCGGGAGTTATGCAAAGATAGCAGACTTTGAACACCCGGCTCGGAAATAACCACCTCAAAACCAATTCATAAGTTACAATTGTGTAGTTTAAGGATCACCCTTTGTCCGTTTAAAGATGAGCGCGAAGCATCCACGCCATTTTTTCATGTGTTTCCATCAGACCGGTTACAAAATCGGAACTTCCTGCATCCTGCCATTTATCAATAAAAGAAGGCACCATTGCACGCAGCCGTATAATGATACTTTCATGATCGTTCAGCAGCTCTTTTATAAATCCCGAACTGCTATTCTGTTCTCTGGACTGTTCTGTAAGGCGGGTAAGCTCGAGAAAACCCTTTAAGGTAGCCGGTGCGAAATGCCCTAGGGAACGGACGCGTTCTGCAATGCTGTCAATAATTTCATCCAGCTGCTCGAACTGCGACTCGAAGAACACATGCATACTGTGAAAATCAGGACCTTCCACATTCCAGTGGGCATTTTTAGTTTTCGTATAAAGCAAAAATTCATCAGCAAGCAGATGATTAAGTTCATGAGCAATTTCGCCCATGAAGTTCTGAGGGATTCCAATGTTTGTTTTCATATCGGTTTACGGGCGCCGGTCGATCTCGTAACTATGCGAAATTTTTGACACCACTTTTATTTGATCTTTGTTATGATTTAAATGGGATTACAGCAAACGCCGTTTTAATCAAGTCCTTTGTAAACTAAAGCCGTAAAAAAATCAGGCCCGATAACAAATTTGCCCCATTGTTCATCGTACGCCTTGGTAGGTCGGGCATTGATGACATCTGTTAATGGCATCCCGCTCTTCTTTAATTTTGCCACGATCGTCTCGATATTTACCAGCATATCCCGGTAACGCAGCAGATCAGCTTTTTTACCGATGGGGCCGTGTCCCGGCACGACAAGTGTATTTTCAGATGCTGTTTTAACGTTTTCATCAGCCGCTTTGATCATGCCCTGTATGCTTCCGCCGGTGTTATAATCTATGAAAGGGTAATAGCCGTTCCACCAGGTATCGGCCACGTGCAGGGTATCGGTATCAGGAAAGTAAACAGAAATATCGCTGTCCGTATGGGCCGGTGCATAGTGCTTCAACCTGATCACCTGATCTTCAAAAGTGAGTTCATATTCCTGATCAAATACTTTTGAGGGAACGGCATTGGCAGGTGCCGGCGGAAAAGTATAATTCCAGTCATCTACCCTTGTCGTCTGCCCGAGCCACTTCGCCGTATTTTTGTGGGCTATGATTTGAGCACCGTCTTTATTTAACCATTCATTACCGCTGGCGTGATCAAAATGCCAGTGGGTATTGATCAGCAGCTGCAAAGGCACTTGATTGATCTCTGCGATTTTTGCCTTTATCTTTTCCCTGGAAACATCAATGCCCGCATCAACCATCAGATTACCTTTTTCTCCGGCCGATAAAATGATATTTCCGCCTGATCCTTCCAGCAAAGTAAGGTTGCCCCTTAATTTCGTTGCTTTTACAGCCGATTTCCTTGCCTCTTCAATGATCATCGTTACCGGGCTGCCTTTTTGTGCAAAAAGGTCACCGGGTGCCAGCATTAACATTCCTGAAAGCAGACCCGCTGAAGTTATAAACTGCCTGCGGTTCAATTGATTTGTATTTGTTTCCATTCTAATTGGGTTTGATACCAAAATTATGGCCTTTTATGTGCCCGGCTATGGATGCTTGCAGCAATTTATGGTACATATAAATTTCAGACCTTCCGGTTTTATTCCGGGCATATAAAATGCACATCAACATTATAAAGGTGGCGCACCCATTGACACCTAAGAGACTGTCGGGAATAGGATGTTTTCGTTGTCTGTACCATAAAAACGGTTTTCGATACATTTTTCCGGGCCGGGAGCCGCGCTACTTTTGTCATGTCCGGAAATATCAATCGCGCTCCGTCCTGTTCAACACAGGGTGTACGGCAAAAGCTTACCGCAGGTCAAAATCAGACTCCTGATCGGTCAGCAAGATTAAAAAACGCATTGATATAAGAGGAGCAGCACGCTGTGTCAACTGAAATATCGATCATATCCTACCATTAAAAACAAAGACCATGTCAAAAAAAGTAGCAGAGCAATTAGTGAGCATGTTAGTAAATGCGGGTATTAAACGCATCTACGCCGTAACAGGTGATAGCCTGAATGAATTAAATGATGCCGTAAGAAAAGAACCGGCATTGCAGTGGGTGCATGTGCGCCATGAGGAGGCCGGTGCATTTGCAGCAGCCGCAGAAGCAGAACTTAACGGACTTGCGTGCTGTGCGGGCAGCAGCGGCCCGGGCCACGTGCACCTTATCAACGGACTCTACGATGCCCATCGTTCAGGCTCCCCGGTGCTTGCCATCGCGTCTACCTGCGCTACGCACGAATTCGGGACTGAATACTTTCAGGAAACAAATACCATCAGGCTTTTTGACGACTGCAGTAATTATAACCAGATAGCCGCTACAGCTGCTCAGCTGCCAAGAATGGCGCAGGCAGCTATTCAGCATGCCGTACACCGTAAAGGTGTGGCTGTGTTGGGTTTACCTGGCGACGTGGCTGCGCTTAAGGCGGTTGCCAATGTATCATCAGATGAAAACTATTTTACCAAAGCAGCGATCATACCGGCGGCTGACGAACTGAATAAGCTTGCCGCGCTGATCAACAAACACCCTAAGATCTGCATCTTTTGCGGTATTGGTGCAGCGGAAGCACATGACGAAGTTGTCGAACTTGCCGCAAAATTAAAATCCCCGGTAGGATACTCTTTCAGAGGCAAAATGGGTATTCAGCATAATAACCCGAATGAGGTGGGTATGACCGGCCTGCTCGGCCTCCCTTCAGCTTATCACAGCATGCATGAAAGCGACATTGTGCTGCTGCTGGGAACCGATTTTCCTTATGTACCTTTCATCCCTCAGGACAAGATCCTTATACAGATAGACACGAATCCGGAAAAACTGGGCAGGCGCGCAAAGCTGACCATGGGTTTACATGGTGATATCCTGTCAAGCCTGCAAGCATTGCTGCCCCTGATAAATGAGAAAACAGACAGCAGTTTCCTGGATGCCCAGCTGCATATTTATGAAAGAGTAAAAGAGCATTTGACGACCTACGTCAAAGATAAAGGTAAACATGATGCCATCCATCCTGAAGCTGTAGCTGCCGAACTGGATAAACTGGCTGCGGATGACGCCATATTTACGGTAGATACGGGTATGTGCTGCGTTTGGGGCGCCAGGTACATCAGGTCAACCGGGAAACGCCACATGCTCGGTTCTTTTATCCATGGTTCCATGGCAAGCGCCATCCCCCATGCTATCGGCGCTGCGTTTGCCTGTCCGGAAAGGCAGGTGGTGGCCATGTGCGGCGACGGTGGTATTTCCATGCTGCTTGGTGACCTGGCTACGATTAAACAATATAACCTCCCTGTCAAAATGATCGTGTTCAACAACCGTTCGCTCGGAATGGTAAAACTGGAGATGGAAGTACAGGGGCTGATGGATTTTCAGACAGATATGGTCAACCCTGATTTTGCAATGGTTGCCGAATCAATGGGCATTAAAAACATCTCTATTCACGATCCGGAACGTCTCGCGAACGGCCTTCAGGAAGCGTTTCTTTACAACGGGCCCGTCCTGGTGAATGTGTTCACAGACCCTAATGCATTGGCTATGCCGCCTAAAATAGAATTGAAAATGGCTGAAGGCATGGCCGTATCAATGACCAAGCTGATGCTTGGCGGGAAATTCATTGAAGTATTAGACACGGTAAAATCAAACTATAAACATCTGAAAGAACTGGCTGATTAGTCCTGCGAAACTTTCCTTTAGCAAAATAACCATGAATAACATCGCAAAACCGATAAGTGCCAAAAGCGTCGAAAAGAAATTTATCATCGCCTGGCTATTTGGCTTACTTTTCTATTTCCTTGAATATGTTATCAGGTCCTCGCCTGCGGTAATGATCGCAGAACTGACCAGAACATTTCACGTCAATCAGCTCGGTGTAAGCACAATCCTGGGTACGTATTATTATACTTACGCTGCCACCAGCCTCATAGCAGGTATAGCGCTTGACCGCTACGGTGCAAAATGGCCCGTAGCCATCGGCACCGCAATTTTAGCGGCCGGATGCATTTTGTTCGCCATACCAATGGTCATTGCGGGAGATATCGGCCGGATGATGCAGGGGGCGGGCTCAGCATTTGCATTTACCGGCTGTGTATATCTTGCTTCACACGGTTTTTCCGCCAAATATATCGCAACTGCAATTGGCGTAACGCAATGTATCGGTATGCTCGGGGGCTCTGCCGGCCAGTTCGTGGTCGGTCCCTTTATACACAACGGGCTTGGACTCGATGTTTTTTGGATAGGCATAGGCATCGCCTGCGCCGTAGTTGCCCTGATGCTCTATTTTACCACCCCGCCGGAAGACAAAAGCAAAGAGCAAAATACAGGAATTGTCAATATTATTGATCCTTATAAAATAGTATTCAGGAACCTGCAAACCTATTTGAGCGGATTATTGTCAGGTCTGCTGTTTGCCCCTACAACCATTTTTGCCATGACCTGGGGCGTGGCCTTCTTTCAGCACGACAGAAATTATACGTATGCCGATGCCGTGCTCACCTGCTCCATGGTTCCGCTGGGCTGGGTAATAGGCTGCCCTTTACTGGGTTGGCTATCAGACCGGATAGGCCGCAGAAAACCGGTTCTTACCGGCGGCATCGTCCTTATGCTGCTCAGTTTTGCCCAGTTGGTATTCGCTCCTGCCCTGCTGCCCTCCATTTTCAGCATGCTGGTATTTGGGATTGCATCAGGTGCGGCCATGATCCCCTACACGATCATAAAAGAGGCCAACCCTGATGAGGTGAAAGGAAGCGCTACCGGCGCTATCAACTTTTTAACCTTCAGTATCACCGCATTCCTGGGGCCGGTATTTGCGTCAAAGTACGGTAAAGACCTCCTAACGTCAGCAGACCAGACTGCACATTTCAGAAATGCAGGCGGTTTTATGTTGTTAGTGATTGCGGCAGCACTGTTGTTCAGCTTTGTCATCAGGGAGACCGGCAGTGCAGCCAAAGGAAATAAGCAAGCATTATAAGCCATTCAAAAAAAACCGAAACCGTGAAACTGTTTAAATTATCCTTTTGCATTATCTGCTGCTGTTACAGCCAGGCGATATTTGCGCAGGGGGGCTCCCCCGATTACAAAGACGGAATGACCGTGAGACTTGATTCGACAGGTAAAAAATACATCAGGTTTATGACCTGGGCAACTTTCTGGGCCCGGCGGACATCTGCCAACCCCGGAACAGCGATCAACGGCGTTGCCAAGAATAACTGGTCAGACTTTAGCCTGCGGCAATTCAGGTTTGTAACCTATAGCCAGCTATCACCCCGTTATCTGATACTGGCCGATATTGGCATTGATAACCAGGCCTTTTCTTCCGGCGGGTCGGCCGGCGGCGGAAATACTGGTAACGGTGGCCCCGCTTTTTCGGGCACGCTGGGTAAAAAGCCTGCGCTTTATTTACATGACCTGTGGAACGAGTACGCCATAATTCCTGATAAGAATCCCGGCAACGGTAAAGCGAATCCTGCATCTGTCTATATCGGGACAGGTCTGCATTACTGGAACGGGGTAAGCAGGATGACCTCTGCAGGCTCAGCAAATTATTTAGCAGTAGATGTTCCGCTTTATAACTGGCCGCTTGTAGATCTTTCGGACCAGTTCGCAAGGCAGATAGGTGTATATGTAAAAGGGAATATCGGCCCGGTCAGCTACCGCTGGGCCGTGAATAAACCCTTCACCGTACTTTCATCTGCAACCGCTTTTCAGGCAGGCAGCCGCGACAGCAGCTTTGCGGTAGATAACAACGCGACTGGTAAAATGGCCACGACCGGTTACGCGGCCTGGCAATTTTTTGAGCGCGAAAACAACCAGCTGCCATATTTCACCGGCACTTATGTGGGCACCAAAAAGGTACTTAATGTAGGTGCCGGGTATTACAACAGTGCGGAGGGAACAGTTACACAGGCCGGAAACACAACAAATTCTGAATTGATAAGACACGCGGTAACGCTTTGGGCCGTGGATGCTTTCGCCGACCTGCCTTTTGGCGGAAAAGATAAAAACTGGGCGTTTACGGGTTACACTGTTTTTTACCACTACAATTTCGGCCCGAACTATCTGCGTTATGGCTCCATTATCAATGAAAATGTCAGCGCTGCGCAAAACTACAGCGGCAATATCTCCCAGGCCGGGTTTGGTAACTCCGCACCGCTTATCGGAACAGGAACTTCTTGGTTTACCCAGGCAGGTATCCTGCTTCCAAAAACATTTTCAGGCAAATCAACAAGGCTTCAGCCTTTCGGCGAATTCAGCTTAGAAAAATTCGAAAGGTTTAAAGACGCTACTTTCACTTACTGGAGTGCTGGCGGGAACATTTATTTAGACGGGCACCACGCGAGGATCTCCCTGAAATATCAAACCAGACCGATCGTCATCGGCGACAGGCAGGCTTTTTCCAAAGGATCCTTTATCATCGCAACCCAGGTATTCCTTTAACAGGCAATACCGGTCGTAACTTGAAATGCGATACTATTTTGCAGGGAATATTTTCGGATAATAGCATTTGCTATGGCAAAGACCGCATGATCAGATCAACAGCATTGCTGAGCAGCGAGCGTACAGGGAATAAACTGACGTGTGTGAGTGTCAGCCTTCCTGCTATAGTTACCGTCCCGATGGTCTGCTCTTTGCCAGTTCCGGAAACGACCACCGGCCCCCATAAATTCAGGATCTTGTAACTGCCATAAATATCCTGGTTTATACGGCCAAGATTGGTAATCATAAAATCAGTATCAACAGAGGATCTGACGGTCTTGACAATCTCTGAAAACGGCACCGGGCGCATCAGCCCGGCCCTGAAATATTTTACATAGGCTTTTACCTCATCTAAACTATCCGGGCTGCGAAGTTCATTACTTATAAAACGCGCCAGTGGCCAGATTCCGGGGAAATCTGCTGGCTGCAAAGCCATATTCCTGGTAATGACATTTAAAACAACATCCTGGGGATTACTCAATAATTCGCGAACGGACAGCGGGGCACGCGTAATTATGGGGCGATCCTCCGCCCCGCTTTTATTTGCGTTCAGAACTAAAGCGACTGCGGCGTTCAGTGCCCCGTTAATGGTGGTTTTTTCGCGGCGGCAATTTCCCAGCAAACGACTTGTGAAAGCCCCGGTTAGCTGCAGTTTGTTAATAAAAATTTCGGTTTCACTTCCCGGATCAGGGTATTTAACCGGTTCACCCGCCCCCGGGATAAATACCGGCTGGTTTTCCAAAATTTCTCCCACAACCACATCTATAGAACCTGGTATTTTCAACTGCGCTAACGTATAACCTGACAGTATTTTTAGAAGATCCTGCAGTATGATCAAACCCGCCATGCCATCGGCAATAGTATGGTTAGCGAGGATAATCACCGTTGAAGTTCCGGCTTTCTGCAGAAAAATTATTCTTATCATCGGGGGAGTGTCGGTTTGAACAGGGGCCATCATCTCGCTTTTTAAAACGTACAGCCAGTCGGAAAACTCGTCAACTTCCACGATTCTATAGGGTATTGATGGTTCTGGCCCGCAGCGGAACCAGAATTGGAAACGGCTGTCCTCTTTTATATGATAATTAAGCTGAGGATGCCGCCTGATCAGATTACCCATTGCGGCGGGAATATGACCAGGCGGTACCTTTCTGTCAAGTTCAGCAACCAGTGCAAAATCCTTTGTAAAAATATCGTTCAGCGCGAGATAAAGCTTTTCTACAGCGCCTAAGGGTCTGCCCTGGTAGTTCGACATGATTTTAACGTATGTGCTTCGTCCGAAAAGAATGAAGCGGATTTTTAATTACTGTGCCCTGTACTGACAGATTTTCCTATCCAGGTTTCAACTTCTGCAGCAACCCTGGCAGCGTTATTCTTATACCAGTCTACAGCATCCCGTCCCACCAATAAATGCAGAGGTGGCTGTTCGGTGTGCGCAATTTCTATAGCGAGTGCGGCAAGTTTTTTGGGATCGCCGGGTTGCTTACCGTTATTCCCCGCAGCCTGCTGCCTGGTCACACCAACGTTATTATTATAATCAGGGATAACAGTTGACGTTTTGGCGAAAGAGCTTTTACCAAGAAAATCGGTACTGAAAAGGCCGGGCGCAAGTGCCGTAACGTGGATTCCCAAAGGCTCCAGCTCTTTGGCCAGGCCCGAAGATATGCCTTCGACAGCAAATTTTGTTGAACTGTAAATGGTCCAGCCAAGAGGAGCCTCAAAGCCGAATAATGAAGATATATTAATGATATGTCCGGCTTTTTGTTTGCGCATAACCGGTAAAACGGCCCTGATTACATTCAGCAAACCGAACACATTGGTGTCATATTGCTTTCTTACCTCTTCATCTGAGGCTTCCTCGACAGCGCCCAGCAGACCATAACCTGCATTATTTATCAGCGTATCGATACGGCCGAAGTATTCTGCTCCTTTTTGCACGGCTGCTTTTACCGAAGCCTCGTCGGTTACATCCATTACTAACACCAAAAGATTTTCGTGCCTGCCTAAAAGCTCGCTTAATTGATCGGGTTCTGACCGCACCGTGGCAATTACCCTGTCATTATTTTCAAGCGCTATACGCGCCATTTCAAAACCGAAGCCTTTTGATGCGCCGGTGATCAGAATTGTTTTTCTTTGTTCCATTGTTCTTTGTTTTTTATCTGTTCTAAATCCGGGACAGCATTTTGCACCGGCTGTACTTTCTACATGAGCTATTTTTTCATACGGCTCATTACCGATTCAGGATCAACACCAAGTTCATTCACAACGCCCATCCCGAGGTTAAAATCGGCACGAAAGAAATGGCAGAACTGCCGGTTAATGATCTCCTCTTTTTTCGGGCCGTCGATCTGACGCATTGATTCCGCAATATTCCTGATCAGTTGCTTTTTATCTTCCTGTGACAGAACCTCACGGAAAAAGTTACCCGGCTGCGTATAATGATCGTTTTCGCCTTCGGCATTACGGTCAAACGAATCTGCAAACGGATGGCTCAATGTTTCCGCAGGCCTTTTGTAAACTGTATTGGGGCGGATATCATCAAAACTATTCGGATAGTAATTTGCAGAACGGCCGCCGTTGTTGTCATACCTCATAGCCCCGTCGCGCTGGTAATTATGTACCGCAAAGGGACAACGGTTTACGGGCAATTGCTCAAAATTTACGCCCAGGCGGTAACGCTGGGCATCCGGGTAAGCGAGTATCCTGCCCTGGAGCATCTTGTCAGGAGAATGCCCAATGCCGTCAACGATCCTGGAGGGCGCGAATGCCGCCTGCTCCACTTCGGCAAAATAATTATCAGGGTTGCTGTTCAGTTCCAAAACGCCCACTTCTATCAGGGGGTATTCTTTATGACTCCAAACTTTTGTCAGATCAAAAGGGTTGAAAGGGTGCTGGTCGGCCTGCTCAGCCGTCATTACCTGTATCTTGAGCGTCCATTTGGGGAAATCACCTCTTTCAATCGCTGTCAGCAGGTCTCGTTGCGCAAAATCAGGATCTTCCCCCCTCATTTGCCTCGCCTCATCAGAAGTAAAGTTTTTTATGCCTTGCTGCGTTTTAAAGTGGAATTTCACAAAAACGACCTCATTATCCTTATTGATGAGCGTATAAGTGTGGCTGCCGAAACCATGCATGTGTCTGAATCCGTACGGGGTACCCCTGTCACTCATCAGAAAAAGAACCTGGTGCAGCGATTCAGGGTTCAGGCTAAAAAAGTCCCATACCATCGTGGCACTTTTACAATTGGTAAAAGGATCTCTTTTCTGGGTGTGTATAAAGTCGGGGAATTTCTTGGGATCTTTTATAAAAAAGACAGGCGTGTTATTGCCAACAAGGTCCCAGTTTCCGTCTTCGGTATAAAATTTAAGAGCAAAGCCCCTTGGGTCTCTTTCTGTATCCGCTGAACCTCTTTCGCCGCCTACGGTAGAGAACCTTAACAACACTTTTGTCTGCCTGCCAGCCTCTCCGAAAAGTTTCGCTTTTGAATAACGGGTGACATCTTGGGTAACGGTAAATGTGCCGTATGCTGCTGAGCCCTTTGCATGTACTATTCTTTCAGGAATGCGCTCCCTGTTAAAATGAGCCAGTTTTTCATGCAATATATAGTCTTGCAAGAGCAGCGGCCCGCGTGGGCCTGCGCTCTGTGTGTCCTCGTAGTTATCAAAGGGAATTCCCGATGCTGTTGTAAGATCTTTCATGGTTGTTTATTTATCAACCCAAAACTAAAGCAGCAATGCAATGGTCTCAATGGCTGTTTAAACCATTTTATGGTACTAATCAACCGGGATTTGTGCGGCATACAGGCGGCACCCGCTTCGAAATATGGGAATAACAATCCCGTTTTCGATCCTCCTTACCCGTAAAAAGCGAAATATCGTTTTTACAAAATCAGCGATTATTGTCGATAATATTGAATATCAACTAATTAATATATTGGCATTTTACTTGCTGCGGTGAGAACTTGTTGGGCGCTTCACTACCGGAGCGCCCTGTTAATATGAATAATGGGGAACCATAGCCATTCGATAATATCCATCTTCTTAAATGCAATTATCTCCTATAAAAAAACTGATACTGGCCATACATATTATTTGCCATCACCGCCTTTTCCGATCTCGCTTATGGCGGTTTTACTATTAACATTTATTTGCGCGGGTGTTTTTATCATTGGCAAATTACGGCGTGCTAAAAAAGTGATCAACCGGATAAATCAGAAGCAGCGTGAAACAGAACATCGTTTGACCGAATGTCTGGACGAACGAGAGTGGCTTATCGGGGAAGTTAATCACCGGGTAAAAAACAATCTGCAGGTCATCAGCAGTCTTTTGAGCAATCAATCAGCTTATCTGACCGGCGCATATGCATTGGATACCATCAAAACTGCGCAAAGGCGTTTACATACTATTTCGCTGGCCTATCATAATATGTATGTGTCTGAACAATTATCTAATATTAATCTCCGGCAATATGTCAGCGCTCTTTTAAACTATTTAAAAGATGAATATAACGCCGGTGAACTGATTGTTATAAATAAAGAGGTGATTGACATAAGCCTCGGAATACAGGTAACCATACCACTGGGTCTCATCATTTACGAGGCTGTAAGTAATGCCATCAAGTTCGCATTTCCCGATACGCGAAAGGGTGTTATCAATATAAAGATCACCGAAAAAGAAAACAATAAACTTTTGCTGATAGTGTCTGACAATGGTGCAGGATTCAATGACAGCTATGATCCGGCACAAAGCAACAGTCTGGGTTTAAGTCTGATCACGGGTCTGAGCCGGCAACTCGGGGCAGAGGCTGATATCATCAGCGACAGGGGCCTTACTGTCACGGTTGAATTTCAATTTACAGAAGCCTAATAATCAATATAGTTTAAATAATGAAAGAAAATATTCTGATCGTAGAAGATGAATTTATTGTAGCTAATGACCTGCGTTTGAAGCTGAGAAAAAAAGGATACCAGATCTGCGGGATAGCGCCTTGCGTCGAGACGGCAAAAACAATGATCGAACAGCTGAATCCCACTTGGGTCTTGCTCGATATTTGGTTACAGGATGGTTCGATGGGTACTGATCTCGCGCCGATACTGACGGAAAAAAACATCGGCTTCATTTATATATCGGCCAACCCCGGTCCTGAACCGGATGCATATCCGAATGGAAAACATGATATCGAATTTCTTTCGAAGCCTTTCCGCGAAAAAGATCTTTTATTAAAACTGGAGGCGGCCCTGGAAAAACACCGGAATATACCCTTCAACCGGCAGTAGCGAGAAATCCTCTCTCAGAGCATATCCATATTGGAGCGTAAAATAGTGATCTGCATTATACTGCACACTGCCGGGATCTGAAGGTGGATTAGCCCTAATCAAACAATTAAAAAAAGAGCCGCTGATTAACATTTTATTTATCAATCAGCGGCTTTTGGCCAATATGGATGCCTGATCAGATTTGTAAGAACGGGCTACGCTGCGATATTTCGCTTGTAATCCGTAAAACGTTCGCCGCTGATCCGCTTAAAGAATTTACTGAAGTGGGATACATCAAAAAAGCCAAGTTTATAGGCCACCTCTTTCATATTGAATTCGTCATAATTCATCAGTCGTTTTGCCTCTGCAAGAATTCGCTGCTGAATAAAGTAACTTGTAGTATTGCCCAGGGTCTCCTTCACCATGTTATTGAGATAAGCCGGCGTTACGGCCATGAGGCGGGCATAATCGGCAGGCATCTTCAGGGTCGTAAAATGCTGATCAAGCAGCGAAAAGAATTTCTTTGTCTGCTGCAGACACTTACCTTGATTCACGGGCTGAAGGTGAGCGGTAGCCCTGCTCAGGAAAGCAGCGAACACCTGGAATAATCCACGCACCACTTCGTCTTTCATACCGTTGCTTGTATTATACTCGTAGATCAGGCGCTCCATTACATCTTTCAGAAACCGGTGCTCGCTCTTGGGAACCGGTATCTGATCTATATCGCCAAGATTCAGAAATACGGATTGAAGCAATGCGGATGACCCGGTAGAAAGCTGCAAAAAATCATGCGAAAATGAGATCATATAACCATGTGCAGCCTCATATCCCGCCAGAGAAAAAGCATTGTTAGGCCTGACGATGCCGATCTTTGAATTATCAATAGCCAGTTTTCTCCGGTCCATAACATATTCACATTCCCCGTTTTTAAGAAAAATGATCCGGTAGCGTGTATCCGCTCTTTTATTGATCGAGTGAACCGCACCGTCTTCCAGCTTTTGTATATTGAAAAAGTGATGATCTGCGGTCATACCCGACCGTTGGTATGCAATATCAGAAGAAACGTTTAAATTGATCATAGCAGTTATGTTAAACAAAGTGTAAAGTCTCGTTAACCGCTGTTTGCCAATTATATGCCACCATATTAAAGCATTGATATATAACACTTTAATCATTTTAACAATATTTCTGAAATTCGATATTTCGCCTTTATCCCGTTTTTCACATTCGAAGCGATGCCGTCCGTCGCCTCATTTTTTTAACGGAATTCTTTTTATAACGAAAGGTCTTATACTTCGCGGCTGATTTCTTTAATAAAAAGGATCTCCTTTTATACAACATTTACATCCATCCGTACATATTTTGATCTGAGGCCTGCCTTAATTTGGCCTGCTTATTCCTGCAGACATAGAATGCCACATGCTCAGCTATTTGCATGAAGGTTATCCTGAAACGACTGACCGGAAATACCGGTGAATAATCCGGAAATGAATCTATTTATATCTGCCCTGAATGAGACCATCGGATCGTAGCCGGAAAAGAATAATCGCAATGCTGCATTCAGCCTTCTTAGTGGTTTTAATGATAACCGTTGTTAGTTCCCCTGCCCTGTCGCAAAGTACGGGAATTCAAAAAAAAGATAGTCTGGAGATCTTTAGTTTAGCGGGCAAAGCCCGCCAACTTTTAAGCAAACCCAATCCGCAGGAAGCTGATATTGTTAAAGCCGAAGATATTATAAAGCAGGCACTGCAGCGGAGTGAAAAGTTAACCTTTAAAAAAGGCGAAGGAAAATCTTTGCTTCTCCTTTCATCTGTTTTTAAAGCACGTAAAGATGAAAATCGAGGGAGAGCTACTTTAGAACGCGCTGTTATTACATTCAGGTCTGACTCTTTGCTGAAAGAGGACGAAGCGGATGCCTGCATGGAACTGGCTGGCTATTATCCCATCACAGATGCCAAAAGTCTCGAAAAAAAAATCGGTCTGTACGAGTATGCCGTCAAACTTTTATACAAAGCCGTTCCTAAATCAATCAAACTGGCAAATTCCCTGAAATATCTGGGAGACCTTTACAACGTAAAAGACGATAATGTTACCTCAATTGAACGTCTGCAGGCTGCGGTATCAGTTTATAAGACCATAAAATATGATAAACTACAGGACATTTACTGCCTGCTTGGCGCCGTATTAAACAGAACAGGAGCCTCAAGAGAAGGACTCAAATATCTCTTGCTTGCCGAAAAAGCGGCGCTCCGGTACAATGACAGCAGCGCCACCGTTGCAACGCTCTATAACCGGTTAGGGAACGTCTACAATTCCCTGAACCAGTTGCAGGAGGCAAACAAAGCACTCAGGAAATCCCTTATATATGCCAGGCACAATCATGACACCGAAGCCATACTTATTGTAAGTGCAAACCTCGGCTGGAGTTATATCCGGATCGACAAGCCTGAAAAGGCTATCCTGACTCTTAAAGAAGCATTAAAAGATGAAAAGTTACTGGATACCGCCCATCGGATAAGCTTGAATACCACTTTGATGGAGGCCTACATCATCAAACATGATGCTGCCAATGCTTTAAAATGTAATGATGCGATCAAAAATATGATCGGGCAGTTCTATCTATACGATTTCCTGATCATTAATTACCACCGTGCCGCAGCGAAATTATTCTTGATGACACGAAATTTTGAAGAATGCCAGAGACAAGTCGATGCCACTGTTGCGATCACAAAAAACGGAAGCGTAAGCGACATGGCGAGCATTGAAAACATTCTTTACAAACTCGATTCGGCCCGTAACCGCCCATGGGATGCGTTAAACCATCTTAACCGCTACAAGCTGTTAAGCGATTCGCTCAACAGGCGAAACCATGACCGGGAACTTAGCCAGATGCAGATAGAGTACGAAACGGAGAAAAAGGACCTTGACATCGCTTCCCTGCAGCAAAGGTCAAAACTTCAGGAAAGGGCGCTGGGCAGCGAAAAGCTGGTCCGTAACCTTTCGGTTGCAGGAATGCTGCTTTTTGTCCTTTTCACTGCCGTCCTTTTTGCGAGTTACCGCTTAAAGCAAAAAAGCAACAGGGAGCTGCAAAATAAACAAAATGCTATCAACGCCCAGAATCTGTCATTGCGGCATTTGTTAACGGAGAGAGAATGGCTGATCAAAGAAGTACACCATCGGGTAAAAAATAATTTCCAGATCGTGATCAGCCTCCTTGATTCACAATCATCTTTTCTGCTGGACGAAAACGCATTAGACGTGCTTCGTGAAAGCAGACACCGGATGCACAGTATCTCCCTGGTACATCAAAAGCTTTATCAGGACAAAAACCTGACCGGCATAAATATAAAGGGTTATATCACTGAGCTGATCGGCTTTTTGAAGGAAAGCTTTTCCACCGGTACAAGGATCCGCTTTGACTGCAATATCCCCGATTTGTTATTCGATGTGTCGCAGGTTGTGCCTCTGGGACTTATTATTAATGAAGCTATTACCAACTCGATAAAATATGCATTCAAAAACCAAACGGATTGCGTTATTTCCATCAATATGGAAGAAACGAATGACCATCTCATCGGTCTGAGCATTAAAGATAATGGCTGTGGCCTTCCCTCGGACTTTAACCTCGATACCTGTGCGACACTGGGAATGAACCTGATAAGCGGCCTTACCAGGCAGCTCCAGGGAGAATTATCATTTTCAGTTTCAGACGGGCTGACGATCCTGATCAGCTTTGAACGGTTGAAAACCCTGGGCAGCCGCTCAGCTTCTGCAGATTCCGATATCATCATATGACGAGCGGTGTTTATAGTTAAAATAATATTCCCCGAAATATTACCGGTATGAATGATCGCGATTTGACCGGTAACCTAAAATCCATCCGTACCACAAAATCATTTATCTCTACTGCTAACAGCGGCCGCGGGGTGATAATTTTGAAAACAAAATTGCGGCTAATGCAGGCTGCGGAAAAATTTCAAAAACTATGGAAAGCATTATATCAGTAAAACATATCACAAAGACCGCAGAAACATCATACGGGAAATTCACAGAAAAAATGCTGTCTTTACTGGGCCGTATAGGCGAAGATGATTTTAAACAGATGAAGCTTAACCCGCATGGGGCTAAAGATCACATGGCCGCACTTGGCGGTTTTGAGGACCTGATACTTTTCGGCACGCAGGAACACGGCACCCTGCTTCGTCTGGCCGGTCAGCAGCGTAACGCTATTCAGGTTATATTGGGCAATCCGCTTATTGCCCTGCAAATGACGCAGCATGATATCCGTGCGGCGTTATATGCACCTCTGAGGCTGCTCGTTTATGAAACGGCACCTGACACATTGAATATCGAGTATGATCTTCCTTCAACCCTGTTCTCCCAATTCGGCCACCCCGATGTAACAGCTACAGGCCTTTTACTTGATACAAAACTTGATAAGCTCATCAATGAATGCCTGTCCTGATCTGCCGGCTTTCGGCTTAAAAATCAGCACATCCCATTAAAAAAATAAATGACACCTACCGAAACGGCGAAAATACTGGCGACTTTTCCGGCACTTGCTCAGGTGCCGGAAGAGCAGCTCATATGGTTAGCCGCCAACAGCCGGCCAAAGCACATGGAAGCCGGTGAGATGTTGTCCTCGCCGGAATTTCCCCTAACCGGATCGCATTTTATTATGACCGGTCGTTTTTCGGTATATAATTATCAGGGCGGCATCAGGCGTGATCTTGGGGCGCTCCAAACCGGTGAGATCACCGGCGCGTTGCCATTTTCGCGCGGAGATAAAACCACGGTGTATATTGCTGCTGCAAATCCCGCAATGGTGATCACCTTACCTATCGGGCTCATCAGTATAATGATCGTTGAACATTATGAACTTACGCAGGCGCTGGTGCATGTTATGTGTAACCGTATCCGGTATATGACATCCATTCAGCTTCAAAATGAAAAAATGATGGCCCTGGGTAAATTATCAGCCGGGATCACCCACGAGATCAATAACCCGGTAGCAGCCAATATCAGCGATGCCGACAGCCTGATCAGATTCCTCGGTGAAGTGAACAGGTCTGTCAAATTGCTGCCCTCAACACAACTGACTGCGCAGGCAGCGGCGGCATTTGATTTGGTGGACCGTATCGGTGATCACAACGGACATTCTGCGTTCCTGCCATTTAAAGAGCGGATACAAAAAGAAGATGAGCTCACTAAATGGCTTGAGGAAAATAACGTGAATAATGCTGACGATTTAGCAGATATCCTTGTCGACTTAAATATTGATCACAAGACGCTGGATAACTTCAAAACGCATTATACCAATGAGCAGCTCGCTTCATTTTTACGATGGATGGCGGAACTGCTACGGGCAAGGCAAACGGCTCAAAACCTGCTGTCATCTTCAAAAAGGATCGAAGAACTTATACGTTCCGTTAAAACGTTTACCCATATGGACCGCGGGGCCGACAGGCAAACGGCTGATATACATCATGGTATATCAAACGCGCTTACTTTATTAGCGCATAAAAGGAAAAATCTGAACATCGGTCTCGAAGAAAATTTTTATCCGGGGCTACCGGAAATACCAATTCTCATAGGAGAGCTCAACCAGGTTTGGACAAATATGATCGATAATGCGCTGGACGCGATGGAAAATGACGGCGGCGGCACGCTGAGCCTGAGCACGGGCCTCGCAGACGGAAATATCGTTGTCACCATAGCAGATACCGGTCCGGGCATCCCCCAAACTATCCAACCGTTTATTTTCGATCCGTTTTTTACCACAAAAGAGATCGGAAAAGGAACCGGTATCGGACTCGAGGTGGTAAGGACTATTGTCGCACAGCATTTCGGCTCGGTAAGCGTAACCTCAAGGCCGGGCAAAACCTTGTTCACCGTTTCACTGCCCGTTCAAACCCCAGATTAAAAAACATGCAAAAACCTATCATCATATCGGTCGATGACGACCCGCAGGTTTCCGCCGCGCTTACAGCAGACCTGAAAGCGGGATTTGGCAAAACGTACAGGATACTCAGCTCAGTATCGCCCCAAAATACGCTCATCAGCCTGAAAGATTTAAAAGGCAGCGGCGCAAACGTGGCACTTTTTCTTTGTGACCAGCGCATGCCCGGAATGACGGGCGTAGCCTTCCTGCAGGAAGCCATGAAATTGTTTCCTGACGCTAAAAAAGTACTGTTAACTGCCTATTCCGATACCGAAGTAGCTATCAAAGCCATCAACGATATCCGCCTTGACTATTATCTGCTGAAACCCTGGGATCCTCCCGCAGAAAAATTATACCCGGTTGTTACAGATCTTCTGGATGACTGGCAACGCCATTTTAAGCCGGATCTGAAACGCATAAAAGTCATCGGCTTTCAGTACTCGCCGCATGCGCATCTGATCAAGGATTACCTGGCAAGCAACCTTATCCCCTATCAATGGGTGGATGTGCAGGATAATGCCGCCCGTGGCGGTTTTTTGGAAACCAATCGTATCTCCGATAAAGATTTACCGGTAATTATTTACGATGACGGCACCTTCGACAAACTTCCGTCGGTAAAAAAAATCGCAGCAAAACTTGGCCGCGAACCGGTACTGGTGCACAAGATTTATGATGTGATCATTGTAGGTGCCGGCCCTGCAGGCCTTGCTGCTGCGGTATACGGTGCATCAGAAGGACTAAAAACACTGCTGGTGGAAAGAAAAGCGCCGGGTGGACAGGCCGGCACAAGTTCGAGGATTGAAAATTATCTCGGTTTTCCTGCCGGATTAAGCGGTGCAGACCTCACCGGCCGCGCAATAAGCCAGGCCAGGAGACTTGGCGCAGAGTTTATTTCTCCCTGTACCGTATGCAGTATCCACGAACAGGATGGCTACAAAACGGTGGTGCTGGAAGACGGTAAAGAAATTAACACCCGATCGGTTATCATCACTACAGGTGTAGATTACCGCAAACTTGAGGTACCGGGTATTGAGAGCCTTACGGGCTGCGGTGTTTATTACGGCGCTTCGAATACCGAGATCAATGCCTGCAAAGGCCGCGATGTTTTTATTCTTGGCGGGGGCAACTCTGCCGGTCAGTCAGCGGTTTATCTTTCAAATTTTGCAAAAAACGTATACGTTATTATCAGGCGCGACAGCTTATCCTATAGCATGTCTGCCTACCTGATCGACCAGATGGCGGCAGTAAAAAACATCCATTTGATCACAGATTCCGTGATCCTGTCTTTAACGGGGCATGACCACCTCGAAAACATCACTTACCAAAATCAGTCAAGCGGTGAGAAAGTTACCTGCAAGGCAGCTGCTTTATATATCTTTATAGGTGCGAAACCCTATACCGATTGGTTAAACGCTGATATCCTGAGGGATGACAAGGGTTATATTCTTACCGGCGCTGAGTTATCGCGGGACAGGGGTCTGCCCAAAGCGTGGAAGCTTCGCCGGGAACCCCTGTTGCTGGAAACCAGCAGCGCGGGAATTTTTGCCGCCGGGGACGTAAGGGCCGGTGCAATGGCACGAGTAGCTTCGGCAGTCGGCGAAGGCTCGATGGCGATCAGCATGGTACATAAATATCTTGCTGACCAGTAATAAGACATTAAACATAACTACTTATATATGGAAACAAAAATGAATGATCAGGTATTTGCTGTAGCAGAAGATCCTGCCCTGTCCAAACTCACGAAAGATTTTCTCGCGGCCTTAAACGCACCAGGCGGCCCCGGACTGGAAACGCTGCCTTATGTGCAGGCCCGGCAGGTACTGACAGACGCCCAAAATTCAGTACAGGTAGACTATTCCGGGATCGAAGAATCAGAACTAACTATCGTATCGGATGATTTTTCTGTCAACCTCAACATCGTAAAACCGGAGGGTGCATCCGCCGGGTTACCGGTTTTTGTATTCATTCATGGCGGCGGATGGGTGCTGGGCGACTATCCGACTCATAAGCGTATGGTCAGAGACCTTGTCGTGTTGTCCGGCGCAGCTGGTGTGTTCGTAAATTATACACCTTCACCGGAAGCAAAATATCCCCGGGCGATAGAAGAGATCTATGCAGCTGTTAAGTGGGTGGCCGCAAACGGCAGCCAGATCGGTGTTGACGGCAAACGCCTTGCCATTGTTGGCAACAGTGTAGGCGGTAATATGTCTGCCGTAACGGCCATTAAGGCAAAAGAAAATGGCGGACCAGAAATAAAAATACAGGTACTGATGTGGCCGGTTACGGATGCAACATTCGACTGGGCTTCGTACAGGGCATACGGAAAAGACCGCTTTTTAACTACTCCTTTGATGAAATGGATGTTTGATAATTACACCACAAACGCGGAAGAACGCAAATCTGTTTACCTATCTCCGCTTAACGCCACCTTATCGCAATTGCAGGGTCTGCCACCGGCCCTTATACAGGTAGCAGAGGCAGATATCCTGCGTGACCAGGGCGAGGCTTATGGTCATCTGCTTGACGAAGCCGGGGTACAGGTAACCACCATCCGCTACAATGGCATGATCCACGATTTTGGTTTGCTTAACCCGCTTGCACATTTACCGCAGGTAAAATCGCTTTTTGTTCATGCTGCGGCTGAACTGAAAAAATATTTGTTTGCCTGATTTTTGTTTGTATCTGACTGGTTTTTCGCTGTTAAAAGTTGCGCATAGGCGATATATCGCACATGAACCGGACTCAGATTTACACAATCTTATCATAAACAAACAGTTATATGCATGGTATGGATATTGACATTGAAGTGGAGATGCACCTGTTCAGGCGGGTGCATTAACGTTCTTTAACCGGTGACTAAACTTTTTCAAAGAATATGCCCTGCCCGTATGATCAGCAGCTTTTGCAGGCAGCCCTTTACAAATCATCAGGAATACGTTATTTTTATAAAGTAAAGGATCAGCAGTTTTTCTCTTATCCTGTTTTACGATAAAGGTATAGACAGCACAGTGAGAACGGTCTTATGGCTGCTTTCGGATCATAATCAATAAAGGAACCGGAAGTTGTTGATCCGGCTGCAGTTTCCTTTACAAATAAAGACCAGGGCTTACGGATAACAGCGGAAGCCGCACCAAACCTTAAATGCGAACAAAACGCGAATGAAAGAAAATATCCTGATTGTAGAAGACGAATTTATCGTCGCAAATGACTTAAAGATTAAACTTACTAAAGCCGGATATGCTGTTTGCGGCATCGCTGCGTCGGTAAAAGAGGCCGAGCAGCTGATCGACAAGCATAAACCGACGTGGGTGCTTCTTGACATCTTTTTGTTAAATGATTCTAAAGGAACAGACCTTGCTCCCCTGCTCGCCGCAAAAAATATCGGCTTCATTTATATCTCTGCCAACACCAACCAATCTGTGTTGGAAACGGCCAAGGCCACCAATCCTTACGGGTTTCTGGTAAAACCATTCCGTGAAAAAGATCTTCTGATCATGCTTGATATTGCGACACAGAAGCATCAGCATAATCTGCAGATCCAGCAGCAGCGCGAGCAGATATTCCGTACGCAACTGGAAGGCCTGGCTTTCTCCCGCGGAAGCCTGGAAGATAATACCAAAAAACTTCCGGCCATTATTCAAAACTTCATTCCCTTCGACGTCCTGAGGATCATTTTGCCCTCAAGGGCAGTTACTGATCATATCGCTTTTGCAAGAACAGGGTACGAGGAATACCAGACCTTTATCGAGAATGACTTTGCCGCCCTTTTAGGAACAGGCGGAAGAGACTTCGCACAAAACAAAGCTGATTTGCTGGATCTTGGCGGCAGCGAGTTGCTCAGGGGCACAGATTATCGCAGGACCTTACTGGATGATATTTTTGAAAAACAGTTAAGCGCCCATTTCAGGCTTTTGTCAAGGATTTCACTTACCCTCAAATTAAAAAAAGGCCCCTGCACACTTGCATTTTACAGCAGGAACGAGGATACCTATTCTGAGAACCACCTGAACCTGCTGCGCCGGTCATCAGCGTCCTTCGAGTCGATGCTGCAGCACCTGACAGAAGACAAAAGCGGGGTTGCCCCGGTTCGCAGGGACGCACAGTTAAAAAAAATTACGGAAACGAAGGCACCTGCAGTTGAAACAAAATTTGACGGCATTATCGGCAAAAGCAGGTCCTTACTGACCGTGTTAGATCAGATCGATATGGTTGCTACCTCCCCCACTTCTGTACTGATCACCGGTGAGAGCGGAACAGGTAAAGAAAGGATTGCACAGTGCATTCATAAAATGTCGCCGAGGGAAAAAAATGCACTCGTGGTGGTCAACTGTGCCGCTCTGCCATCCAACTTAGTAGAATCTGAACTTTTCGGACATGAGAAAGGGGCTTTTACGGGCGCAATAGACCGCCGCATAGGTAAATTTGAACAGGCTAACGGCGGCACCATCTTTCTGGACGAGGTTGGGGAATTGCCACTTGACGCCCAGGTAAAGTTGCTCAGGGTGCTGCAGGAAATGGAGTTTGAACGGGTTGGCAGCAATAAGCCTATAAAAGTAGATGTCCGGGTCATCGCCGCGACCAACCGTAACCTGGAAAAAGAAGTGGCAGAGGGCCGTTTCAGGCTTGATCTGTATTACAGGCTTAATGTATTCCCGATCTTTATCCCGCCGCTTCGCGAGAGAAAAGACGATATCGGGATGCTGGTAAAAAGCTTCATCGATAAATTCGCGCAAAAAACCGGACGCCCGGTTACGGGGATAAGCACGGGTGCCGTAAATCAGTTAAAACTTTACAACTGGCCCGGTAACATCCGTGAGCTGGAACACTTCATAGAGCGGCAGGTACTGATCAAAGGCGAAGGAATCATAGAACAGATTTCGGTTCCGCAAAGTGCGTCGGGCGCCGTTGTGACCCAAACAGCCCAACAAACCCCTGCAGGGAGTTTCAAAACCATGGAAGAGATGGAAGCTGAATATATTGTGCAGGTATTAAAAAGCTGCCAGGGCCGTATTGGCGGCCCTGGCGGAGCGGCAGAAATTTTAGGGCTGCCAACCAGTACGCTCCACTCCAGGATAAAAAAACTTGGCATAAAAAGGGAATTCAGCGCAGACTGACAGACAAAACTCAGACGCAGCTGATGTCATTTACTTCGGTTTCATCACTAAGTATTATCTATAGTTCAGCAGGTTTCCCTAAACCGAAACCTGCTGAACTATAAATTTCTGACCTGGGCTTTTAAAGCGTCATTTTTTCCGTGACTGTTTCATTCTTTGATTGCGATCGGCAGTGCGGATCTTTCATAGAATGTCTTTCTCTTACAAGGTGTCCTCAACGACAGCGCCTGTAGCTTCTGCCAAGGCTTACCATATTTGCGTGCATTGGTACAATGCTCACGGCCGGCACATCCGTATTTTTACCTTAGATAACAAAACTGTTTTGGGATGGCATATCATCTCATGCCGCAAAGAGCAACCGCGCATAAGCGCCGTAAAAACAGCATTATCTCTTAATCAAAATGTAAACAAAGTCATATGAAAACATACTATAAAATCTCCAGGCTGCCTGATGGCCGGCCGGGCGAACAAGGGCAGTCATTCGGTCCGTCGTTCAAGTCAAAAAAGAAAGCAAAGCACTGGTTAGCTAAAAACGCCCAAGCGGATGGCGAATACGTGATCAGCACTTTGTTTGCAGCTTCTTTTCCGGAAGATATCAAACCCAAAAAACAAGTTGTCAGTTAGCATCGCACATTCGTCATTTTGATCATTATTAGTAAATAAAATACGCACTCACTGCATGAACAATACTGATTACCAGCACTATTTCAAGTCAGTGCTGAACATGGTACATCCCATCGCACCGTACAATGAACCCGATTACATGAACTATTGCCGGCTGAACTGGTTCAGGCAACAGCGCTGGCTAAAAAACGGGATATTGAATAATGAGCTTGTTTCCCTGTTAAATGATATTGATGAACCGCAAAAATGGATATACATCACCGAACCCTGGTGCGCAGATGCTGCCCATACCCTCCCGTTTACACTCAAACTGGCTGAAGGCAATCCATTCATCAGTTTAGACATACAGCTCCGGGATTCGCCGCCATTTACCATAGAAAAATATCTGACAGGAAACAGCAGGTCCATACCAAAACTGATCATCAGGGACGCAGACGAGCGTGAATTGTTCGTATGGGGTTCGAGACCTGAACAGTGCCAGAGGTTGTACGAACGCTTAAAGATCAAAGAAACGCAATACGGGCAGCGGCATATAGAGATCCAGAACTGGTACAACAAAGATGCGGGAAGATCCTTCCAGCTGGAAATTTTAAAAACAATGCGAACTGTTTTAGCTGATAGCCTGCTGAAGTGAGCAGCAGACTTCCTAAAACAAAACCCCGGCAGCCTGAGCTGTTCCGGGGTTTGTCATTTTAAAATTGGGAAGTTATTCGAATTTATTTAAAAATGAATTGGCCTGATCTGTAAAAAGCTCTGGATATTGATTAAAAGAACCGTGGGCAGAATCGGGGTAAAATACCAGCACTGCATTTGGGATAGCTTTATACAGGTCTATCGAGGCAGAGCTGTCCATCATTTCGTCGTTGCTTCCCTGTACGATCAGCACAGGCTGGGTAATTTTTGATAGATTAATGGTAACCGGGTCTGTTCCCCACCTCGTCAGTGCACTTATTTGCGCCTTGATGGCCTCCATAGAGGCATTCTTGTCGCGGTCTTCATCCCTGATAAATAAACGGCCCAACGTAGCACCGATCTTTGCCCTGCTTTTCTCGCTTGCAGTAGCAAACACGAACAGGTACTGTTCCTTTGGCGGGAGCGCGAAGGCTTTTTCAACCAGTTGCGGAAATGAATGAAGCGCTTTTGCCCCCTGCGGAGCCGATCCGACGATGATCAGCTTCCTGAAAAGCTGAGGCTCCAGGTCAACCATTACCTGAGCAAGGAAACCACCAAGGGAAAAGCCCAGCAGATCACATTTACTGATGCCAAGTGCTCTGATCACTTTGATCGCATCTTTACCCATATCTTGTGCATTATCCGGCGTTTTGCCTTCTGAGTTACCAACCCCCGTATTATCGATCAATATAACCTGACGCTCTTTGGCCAGTCCGTCCACGATAATCGGGTCCCAGTTATCCAGGGTTCCTGTAAAGTGTTGCAGGCATACCAAAGGCGTAGCGCCGGGATCACCTGATTTTCTGTAAGCATACCTGATACCGTCTACCTCAATATATTCGGTAGGCGCCGATGCATAAATAAATGTTTTCTCAGTCATAAAAAGTGGATGTATGTTGTTTACGAATTCAAATCCGGCCTCTCTGTTATGTGCTCAGAGGCATCACACAAAATTACCGGGGAAGAGTGTCCTTTTTATGTACCATTGGACTTTATCGTGGTACGGTTCGCGCACGGTATGATCAACCTGTTATCGTAAATCCTGTAGTTTAATAAAAACGACATAAACATATGGTTATCTGTAATAAAATATACTTGTCCTTAATTTACGCTTGAACCTGAAAACACCGGAAAGTTTTCATACATGCGTACGCATCGGTACAATAAAATACAGGATTGGTACATATACCGTGGTGGCCCCCGGCGGTATTTTTACAAAGAAAATTTCACCTGAACCGATCCCGTTGTTCCTGCCGGCGGCAGAAACAAGAATGGAATAATTTTATTTGACACCATAGATGACACATACGGCATTCAAAGCCTTTTTATCATTCTTCTTATTTTTACTTCTGTCCTGCGAAGCATCTGAAGCACAGTTTATTGATCCGCTTTTGGATGTACGGCAGGAAAAGGAGACTGACGCGGCTCAGTTTCTGAAAAACATAAGTGCATTAAAGGCAGATACGAACAAAGTATCGCTCCTGCTTAAGGCCTCGCATATCTATTGGGAGCACCGCAGCGTCAACCCGCTTGCTGCTGACAGCTGTTTGAATACGGCACTCGCCGCTCAAAAGCTGAGCCTTGACCTGCAATACGCACGGGGCAAGGACGAGTCCGGTTTTATGATATACCAGGTTTATTTGCTCCGCGATCAGAATCTGCAGGCTGCCGGGCTCATAAAAGCTTCGCACGGAGAGCAACGCGTAAGGTTGATGATATTACTGGCGAATTATTATCTCAAAAAAAAAGACGCGACTGCGGACGAATTTTCAAAGGCATTTCAATTAATTACCCAAGCAACCGCTATCAGCAACAGTATAACAACTGCTCCGTATCAGGATGACTGCCGCATTATGCTGGCAAAGTATTACCTCGCAAAAGGTGAGATTGAAATGGCCAGGAAAACTTTTCTAAAAAACATTAAGACTCACCAGCTCCGGCATAACTACGCGCTTGAGGCAAGAAACTGGTCTGTGATGGCACATATCTTTCCAGAAAATGAAGATTCTTTTCATCTACTCATTCATTATCATGAAATGGCTGTTGACAGTTACCTAAGGGCAGGCGACAAAAAACAGGCAGCCAATGAATTACGCGACTTGGCGGTGGTTAACACCAACCATAACCAAACCAAGTTGGGCGGCAAGCAACTTCTTCGGTCAATTGCCATACTGGAATCTGTTCATGAAAAGGTGCCGCGACACTATTATTACTTACTGGCAGAAGTCTACAGATTTACAGGCTTATATCATCAGGCGCTGTATTACGGCCTAAAGGCCCTGCAAACACCTGAATATCATCACCCCAAACGTATGCTGATATATAGATCGCTTGGTGAGACCTATGCAGTCCTTGGCGATGTAAAAAATGGTTTGAAATATTACCAGATCTTGTTTGATCACCAATTAAGAGAAAAAAGCGGACTGACTTACGTAAGTGCCTACCGGATGGGACATATTCGGGGCGAGGCTGGACAGCCGGTAAAAGCGCTTTCTGAACTC
Organism: Mucilaginibacter lutimaris; assembly: GCF_042676625.1. NCBI lineage: Bacteria > Pseudomonadati > Bacteroidota > Sphingobacteriia > Sphingobacteriales > Sphingobacteriaceae > Mucilaginibacter > Mucilaginibacter lutimaris. Next base: position 1,336,273 of record NZ_JBHTIA010000003.1, on the reverse strand, counting down.
AGTGAATATATCAAATTGCACCCGCCGGAGAACCTTAGTCAGAAACAGCTTTTCATATCCCTTTACGGGGATCTGTACCGCTTGAGCGGCCAGAACCAAAAAGCAGAAGAGCAGTATAAAAAAATGCTCGCGCTTGATGACGCCGTTAAAATAGAAAACGGCAAAAAGCTAAAGGGGCACGAGATCAATGTACAGGGAAGCGGCGCGCTATTTTTGATAGGTCGTTTTTACGGAGAACAGGGACGATACCGCGAATCAAAGAAACTGCTTGAAAGATCAATCGTCAATCCGCAGTATTTTGATGTACAACAGGAAATGGAGACTTACAAATTTTTGTTTAAAGCAGATTCTGCCCAGGGTGATTATATAACTGCCATCAGAAATCTTCAGCGTTATAAACTCATGTCGGATTCGATCAACAGCCTGTCCAGGAACAACCAGTTAACGGAAACAAATATCCGCTACCAAACCGGGCAAAAAGAAAAAGATATCAAGGTATTGGAAAGCAAGCAAAAGGCGCAACAGGCCGAATTGATGCGCGCGGCTACTGTCCGTAATGTTATTTTAGGTGGCGCCGCGGCTTTATTGCTCCTGACCATCATGGCCTTTACTGCTTTTCGCATCAAGCAACGCAGCAACAGGAGGTTGTTTGCGCAGCAACAGGTGATCAATGATAAAAATACCGAATTGCAGGCCCTGCTTTCGGAAAAAGAGGTTTTTCTGAAAGAGAAGGAATGGCTGCTTAAAGAGGTACACCACCGCGTAAAAAACAACCTTCAAATTGTAATGAGCTTACTGAGTACCCAGTCCTTCTACCTGCAGAGCGAGTCTGCGAGAGAAGCTATATTACTTAGTGAAAATAGGGTACAGTCTATAGCGCTGATCCATCAAAAATTATATACCGGCGATAACCTTGCCAGTATTAGCATGCCAGCTTATATCAGTGACCTTGTAATGCACCTGTCTGAAAGCTTTTCAACCGCCGAAAGCCATATCAGTTTTCAATTACAGATAGCGCCGGTAAGTATTGACCTTTCTCAGGCCGTACCCGTAGGCCTGATATTGAATGAAGCGATAACCAACGCGATAAAATACGCTTTTAATGGAAAAGGCGGCCAGATTTCCGTTATGCTCAGGATGCTGGAGCGCGAAACTGTTGAAATTGCCATATCTGATAACGGCAAAGGTCTGCCGAATGATTTTGACATGCATTCAACCAATTCGCTGGGTATGGAAATGATGCAGGGACTCACCGCCCAGCTAAAAGGAAACCTGGAAGTGGTCAATTCCTCAGGGACAGCGATCGTCATCAATTTCAGGCTGGTAAAAAGCTTCCCCGGCCCGGCTGCGGGTTTGTCTTGATCAACACTCTCCTATTTAATTCATCCCGCAAAGCAGGATTTGTGCGCTCTTCAGCCAAACCGTACCATAAATTGCATTATACGTGCATTGAACGGGGCGTTAAGGCCGGCTAATTTTGATCTTGTAAGCACACCTTGCCGTAGGTGAGCGTTGAGCCGCCTGATCGCTGTTACGTAACGCATGCCGAATGGCCGAAAGTAATCAGTGCCTGAAAAAGGTAGTGTATAACGCGATCGGGGAGTTTTGAGTTTTCGAAATGAAGCAAGATGCGCCCATCGACAGGTGTTACTCTCCGACGGCCTCTGAAGGATAAATGAATTAAAAAAATATGTATTACAGCATAAGTAAGTTTCTGGAAAACTGGAACAGACAAGTGGTTATCACCGCAGAGGTACTGGCCGCTATCCCGGAACATGCCGTGGAGAAAGACGGTTTTAGCGGTCTGAGAAAGCTTGACCGCCTTGCCTACCATATCACTCAGGGGATGGTACAGATCGGTGTGAATGCGGGCCTTTTCAGCGGACCTGAACTTTCACAGGACCCGCTTCCGGAGCGCATCGCCGACTCGTTGCGTCTTTATTTCTTTCACCACCACCAGATGGCCAGAGCGGTCCAGAATTCCTGGAACGATGAGATGCTGACAGAAGAAATAGAAATGTACAGGCAGAAATTCCGCCGGGGTGATGCATTATCGCTGCTCGAACGGCATGAACAGCACCACAGGAGCCAGATCACGATGATCATGGACCTGCTGGACCTCCGGGTTCCAAACCTATATCTGCACGTTCCGGTCAGAGAAAAATTAATCCACAGGTCATCCATAAATAGTTAACCCATAATGTATTATCACATCACTGAGTTTCTGGAAGACTGGACGAACGAGACCGGAAAAACCATCGAAGTTTATTCCATGATCCCCGAAGGATCAAAAGATATCATTGTAAACAATAAAGTAAGAAGCCTTTCCCGCCTGGCCTACCACATCCCGCAGATCATTACGCAGATCGGGGTGCGGACAGGCTTGTTCGACGGGCCCGAACTGCCGGAAGATCCGCTGCCTTTTACAATGGACCTGACGGGCAGCCTCTACCTCGACGTTCACAAAAAAATGGCCGCTGCCGTTTTAAAAAAATGGCCAGACGATATGCTGCAGGGCGAGGTTGACCTTTACGATCATAAATGGCGCCGTGGCGATGTGCTCTCGCTGCTTACCCATCATGAAGTACACCACAGGAGCCAGATGACCGTAATCATGCGCATCGCAGGGCTGAAAGTTCCGGGGCTGTATGGCCCGGTAAGGGAAGACTGGGAGCTGTGGGGTTTGCCGGTTGCCAAATAAGCCCGGGATAAAATTTCAAACGACAAAAACATAAAATAGAAAAATGCATAAAGCTAACGCGTGGGCTCAAATGGAGCCTAAAGGAAAACTGCAGCCTTACACCTATGACTTAGCACCGCTCCAGTCAGAGGAAGTTGAGGTAGAAATTGACAATTGCGGCCTTTGCCATACCGACCTTTCGGCACTGAACGGAGATTTTGGCTTGCCCTACCCTATTGTCGCCGGGCACGAGATCACCGGCCGCATCGTGGCATTAGGTGATGTTGCCAATGAGAAAGGCTTATCCGTCGGACAAACTGTCGGCATTGGCTGGAATAAAGAAAGCTGCGGTCATTGTGATCCCTGCCTTGCCGGCGATCCTCACTTGTGTGTCAATCTTAAAACAACTATCCTTGGCAGCAACGGCGGCTTTGCAAGCCGCATTAAAGCGCATTGGTTATGGGTTATACCCGTTCCCGAAGGTATCAATGCCGCAGATGCAGGCCCGCTGTTCTGTGCCGGAATAACCGTGTTTTATCCTTTACTGGAGTATGGCCTTAAGCCAACCGATAAGATCGCCGTTTTCGGAATTGGCGGATTGGGTCACCTGGCTGTGCAGTTTGCCCATGCCTGGGGTGCTGAAGTTACTGCTTTTTCATCCAGCAAGTCAAAACATGATGAGACGCTGAAATTAGGCGCTGATCATATCGTTTCAAGCCGCGATACGACCGAATGGGAAAGCCTGAAAGGAAAGTTTGATCTGATCATTGTAACGGTAAGCGCCAGTCTGGACTGGGATAAGATCATTTCGATGCTTGCACCGAAGGGCCGTTTACATTTTGTAGGCATACCTTATGACGCCATTCCAGTTTCTGTTTTCTCTTTACTTATACCTCAAATCAGCGTTTCAGCATCACCGGCCGGTTCAAGGTCAGCATTTAACAAGATGCTGCGTTTCGCCGCCCGCCATAAAATACGCGCGATGGTGGAACATTTTCCGATGAGCAGGATCAACGAAGCGATCGAACATCTCGAATCGGGTAAAGCAAATTACCGTGTCGTTCTTGATGCTGATTTTTAAAAAAGGTGTTCATTCTGCAACTAAGGAAGTGACGGAGGGCGGACAAGTGTCCGCCCCGGCTATCTTATTGACCATTATTACAAGTACCGGAAAGGCAGGAGGCTTACAGCTGACGGTATGAATTTGTTATTTGTTCCGTCAGTACCGGCTTGTCCGTTTCCCTTTCCTGTGAAAGTAATGGATTATAAGCGGAGGTGCTGCTTAAGGATTATCAAATGCATTTCCGGACATTCGTTTTGTACCACATTAACGGCTTCCGGTCCATCGAAAGCAGCGGGTGGTGGCGGTAAATTTACCATCATGAAAACCACATTTAGCGTGCCCGAAAGAAACCAGGTTTCGGAGGCCAATCAAACCATTTTCGATACCTTACAAAAGTCGCTGGGCTTCGTGCCGAATTTGTATGCCAGCTTTGCCAGTTCTGATCATGCATTGTCTGCATTTTTAAACGCGCAAGGCGCTAAAACATCGCTGACAGGTAAAGAAAAAGAGATCGTGAACCTCATTGTAAGCCAGGTTAACAATTGTGTTTACTGCCTGAGCGCCCACACCAAGTTCGCTAAAATGAACGGCTTTACCGATGAGCAGATACTCGAGATCAGATCAGGCGCTGCATCCTTCGACCCTAAATATGATGCCCTGGTAAAACTTGCGAAAAGTATAGCTGAAAACAAAGGTCACGCGTCACCCGAAGCCATTGATGCTTTTACAGACCAGGGTTATTCTACGGGCAGCATTATCGATGTTATTATGCTTGCCGGCCTGCGCATTATCACCAACTATGTTTATGCAATGACCAACCCGACGGTAGATTTTCCGTCTGTACCTGAATTGTAACTTCTTAACAGGGCGTTTTCCATGTCGCTATGTAAAGCGCCCGCTAAAAATAATTGTCATCTTTATTATGAAAAATCTGATCAACTCAATTGTCATACTCAGTGCTAAAACTCAAAATTTCGGACTTCATTTCTCCAGGTTTGCCATTGCCCTGGTACTGATCTGGATAGGTGCCCTTAAATTTGTTGACTATGAGGCCGACGGCATTGTTCCTTTTGTAGCAAACAGTCCGGCCATGTCCTTCTTTTACCATTCTGACGGTTCTTACAAAAAGCACCAAAATAAAGAGGGCGAATTTGTTAAAGCCAACAGGGAATGGAATACCCGGAACGGTACTTATTCTTTTGCTCTCGGCCTTGGCGTGCTCCTTGTGTTCATGGGGGTATTACTTTTGCTTGATAGTGCAACACCTTACTCGGGGCTGTTTGGGTCGCTCCTGCTGATCATTATGTGTATCGGTACCTTATCATTCCTGATCACTACGCCGGAATGCTGGGTGCCCGACCTTGGCGACGGTGCCCATGGTTTCCCTTATCTTTCTGCAAGAGGTAGGCTGGTGATAAAAGATATTATCATGCTGGGCGCTGCTTTCTACACGCTTGCCGATTCAGCTAAAAGGATACTCAAACAAAACGAACAAAAGAAAATATTCAGCTTCTGAGTGCAGCAAGGCCGTTGCCTGACTACCTCAGTAAGCATGAATCAGACAATTTCTCTATTATGGAAGATAAAGTAAAAACGATACCCTTGTGGCCTTCCTTTGTTCACGGCAAATGCCCGCGCTGCAGAAGAGGAAATATCTTTTTAAACAGTATGTATGGCCTTTCCGGCCAGAAAATGCACGATACCTGCAGCCATTGCCACCTCACTTTTGAGATTGAACCGGGTTATTTTTACGTGGCCATGTTTGTCAGTTATGCCATGAACGTAGCCGAGTTTATTACTACGGCGGTGGCCATCAGTATTCTCAGCGGTAGTACAAATCCCTGGGTGTACGTACTGGCAGTATTATCGGTATCACTGATCCTTTCGCCGTTCAATTTCCGGTATTCACGTATCATACTGCTGTACTGGCTTACACCCGGACTTCATTACCACCCCGAACTAAGCGGGGACCATCCTGCAGATCATGACTAGTAAGACAATTGATATTAAACACGGAATCCTTACCAGGACAAGCCGGCTTCCTGTAAGGGATACTATGGATGTATTGGCAAAGGGTATCAAAGAAAAGGGCGCAACGATATACGCCCGTATTGACCAGCAGGCCGAAGCCATTAAAGCAGGCATCGGCCTGCCTGCTCTGGAATTCCTGCTTTTCGGGAACCCTTTGAAGGGGACGCTGATGATGAATAAAAATCCAATCGTTGCGCTCGACCTGCCCCTGAAGATCATTTGCTGGCAAGGCGAGAACGGCCTTACCCATATAGCTTTTAATGACCAGGCGTATATCAGCCGCAGGTACGGTCTGAAAGCATCAGCAGATTCTCCGCTGAACTTAGCGCCACTCATCGACCAGATTCTTGCCGGAACAACAGTATAATTATCCCACCCGTTTTAATTTACCTGCCCGGATATTGGCATCAGGCAAATCCCCTTTCAAGGCCGGACGGCCGCCGGTATCTTTCTGATAAGAATTCACCTTTTCCATCGCTCATTTCATTTCAAATTATAAGAGCTTGACATTAGTCCTGACAAATGCCCGGGTCCTCGCGTACTATTCGCAATGTCCGGGAAATTGCAGCCTGATCCTGCCTTGAGGTAAAACAATAACTTGTTGCGGTGAAAATTCACCGCTCTTTTTATCGCTTAGAAATTTCGTTTGTGTCAGTCCGATCATTGTAACTGGCTTTGAGGGGGCGAACACAATGTTTTACGCAAAAAGGGCCCTTTAGTACGAATATGACATGCACTGAGGAGCCTTAAGTAAAAAACTTTATATAATTATAATTGAGTTCTTTTTCATCCGCAAAAACTAAAACCTGAAGTTGAATGCGATATAGGGATACCAGCCTTCTTCGGAATGTCCTGCCAGGACCTGCAGCACAGTAAGGCTGGCCGGCGCAAAGTATAGCCCGCCGCCGACACCCTGATGGATCTTATCTGAATGCTCACTGGCAACCCAAACCCTGCCAGCGTCATAAAAGCCGCTCATGCCGAACTGCCCGGGTAAAATATAGCCGGCAATATCAGCCAGTTTCAACCGGGCCTGCAGGTTGTTGAACACCATGTGCTGCCCCGCAAACCTGTTCTTGAGAAAACCAAGCAGGTTTCCCTGCCCGCCAAGAAACATGGACTGATAGAAAGCCGGACTGCCGATGCTGATCCCGCCGCCTATACGGTCTGAAAATACAAGCCTCGACGAAGAACCTGGTTTAAGGTACCAGGTAAACTCTGTCCGTATCTGGGCGAACGACCTTGAATAATCATTCAACCCTTTATAACCCGATATGCTCAGGTCGAAGTAATAACCTTTAGAGGGAAACACATCGTTGTTGCGCCTGTTACTGATAAAACGTGCGACCAAGCCAACATGGGCTTTATCTTTATCGACCACCGCACTGTCATAAGCATGGATAAGTGAGGGCAGGTTGATCAGCCTGCCGATATTCTCGTCCGGGTTCAGGTGATAGAGCTGGAAGGACGGGCCAAAGCTGACGCTACTGCCTTTTCCGGTGCGCCAGCGAAGGGCAGGATCGAAGTCATAAGTATCAAATATTGCCCTGTGGTATCTTCGGTAACCTTCAAATTTCACCAGCCTGGTTTCGTTACCGCGCCCGAAAAAATTCATGGTATTATCCGGTGCCTGCACAAGTGCATGCAAAGTAAGATCTGCGTTGCCGATGGCTTTTATCCATTCAGCATCGTAATTTATCCTGAAAGCATCCGTTGCAAACGAATGCGTCAGCATGAATTGCTGGGTTTGTGAATAAGCGCCCTTTCGGAATCCGTCATAAGCGGTATACTTAAAACCCGCACCAATCAGGAAACCATCATCGGCATTGATCGCTGCGTTACCCAGCGGCATCCATTTGTTGTAAAGGTTCGTGGCCTGCATCCGCAGGTTTGCTGTATCATTTGACAGGTATTTTATTAAGCGCGACGGATTGCCTTCGAATCGTGTACTGTCTGCAGCTCCGTAAACCCTGATCTTACTGACGGAATTTTTTACGTAAAAATACTTTGCATCCGCACTGTCGATGACCCTCAGCCGGATTGGGGATGTCTGGTTATCGATGATTATACGGTCATTCCCCCCGCCTGTATAAAGACGGATCTCTTTAGTAATCTGCGGCGGGTAAACCATATCCATGTAATCTGCGGCGGGCCCTTGTTTCCCGTTGATCTTTTTAATATTGATCCTCAGGGATTTATCCGGCGTCCCGGTTATCGTTATCAGTTCGTTTTTATCCGATGTCCGGATATCGACGATCCGGTTAATAAAATAATAATATTCAGACATTGCCGCAGGGATGTTGTTTCTTCTTTGCTTCAGCTTTCCAAAAAGCATGGCGCCGCGCAAGTCGTATATTTCCTTTGGCAACCGCTTTAAACCTGCTAAAAGCACGCTGTCATTCTCGGCGGCGACCAAGTCCCTGGCGCATTGCATCCAGTCTTCATAACTGATCTGGGCATCGGGATAGGCCTTGATAAATCTGGTTTTGTAGACAGACCATTTAACCCTGGGTATTTTGCCTTCAAAATCTTCGAGTGTGGGGTCAAGCCATGGCAGGGAAGCAATGGACGGGAACAGACCTTCGGTAACGTGAAAAACCTGATCGCGGTCTCTCGGAACAGCCTTATAAAGTCTTTCATTTCCGTTTTTAATGAATGTCCAGCGCCACTGATCTTCATGCCGGTCCCAGTCACCTAAAAGCAGGTCCAGCATCCTTGCTTTGAGAAAGGCTTTGCCATCAAAACGGTTCGCATAGTTTTTCATCAGGTCCCGTTCCATTTTCAGGGTACTTTCGGAGCTCCCTGCAGGTTCCCTTTCTTCGAGCAGGCAAACCATGCCGGTGAATTTAGTACGAAAATCCCCTAAGGCGGGATCATCAGCAACCACACCAATAACCGGGTTGGCATGCGGCACACCGGCTGCCTCTGCCAATGGCGGCACGACGAGGGCAGAATACGGGTGCTGCCCGGTAAACTCATCACCCACCCAGTCGACAGCAAACGTACCCCGCAGATTTTCCGGAAGTAATTTATCCGGAACTTTCTCAACGCTCCTGAGTACCCATTCCCGGCCGCCCGCATCACGCAGGCGCAGGGATTTGGATTCCATACCACCGCCTTCTTTTACCGGCGTAAGCCCCCCGTGCATTCCTGATAAGCGGATCACCGGCAGCTTTACCGGCAAAGCCCAGTCTTTACGGTAGTTCTCTCCAAAAAGCCTGCGGTGAATTTTACTCACCTGATCGTAAGAGCTGTGCAAATTGACAGTCACGCTGTCAGCCGCGCCGGCAATATCATGCCGGGATACCTGTGCCGTGGCAGCATGTGTGATCCCGGCTGAAGCCAGGAACAGGATTATCTTTCTCATCTTGTTCTAATTAAAAACAGTTCTATATGCTAAGGCAGATCATCTGCTCAATGCATGAACCGGATTTACCGCTCTGGAGGACGAAGCGGCACTATTATTGGATAAGGCCGCAATAACAAAAGAAGTAACGGCGATAATAAGGCCGAACATAAAGATATTGTAGGCCAGTCTCAGCAATCCGTATTTCTTACCGAGCACCACGGCCTGCCCGTACAGGTCACGTATAAGGGTGCGGTAAAGGAACTCCGTGTCACCCATTACTTTGAACATTCCGCGGGCATACGTTTCCAGGTCCATCCTGTAAAAATTGCCGAAAAACAGCAGGTTTACTTCTTTGCGTTCAATATCTTCTTCAGTAAACCTGCCATGGGGTATGGCGGGCCGCGTTGCCAGAAGGGATATGACCATTGATATCAGGCAAACTGTAAGGAGGACGATGGTAGGAATAGTAAGATACGCGTTCTCGTCCAGTTTCCGAAGCACCAAACTGATGATAGCGGAAAGGATAATGGCATTCACAGTGATCAGGATATGCGCCTTCTTATCTGCCATATCACTGAGCCGCTGATTATTGGATGAAGTGATACGGAACATCGTTTCTATCCCTTTATCACGCTTTTCGGTTCCGGGCTTTTCTTCTTTATTATTTTTTTTATCAGATTTGGACATAAATAATACCAGTGATCAAACTTCAAAAGAGTTCAAAGGCGGACTTTTTCTGATCTTGAAAAAGCCCGCTCTTTAGCCACAGAAAAACGCTTTATTAACGATTTAAATTCAATTGCGTGATCTGCAACCGGTGAATGATCGCGTGCGGCGTTTAAGCATACTGAAGATCAAAGATATCCAGCGACACCAGCAGAATATCTTTTACCGGGGTTTGGTCGGCGTCATTCAGCGGATAAATCCTGTGCACGGTAGGTGCCTTAATGCCATTAAACTCTTTGTACTCGGAATAGTAGTGTACGGCTGAATTGTTACCCAGTACTTCCGGCCAGTAATCATGACGTTTCAGCAAACCCTCCTGTGAGAAATAAAATACCTGCCTTGTGCTGTGAGTTGGAATATTGTCAGGGAAAACCACCTGCAGCCTTCTCCAGGTTTCGCCGTTTTCTTCCCATGGGTCCATCTCCAGGATGTGCACACCCGGTTGCGCTAAAAGAAATGGCGTAGTGAGGTAATTCCACGTAGCATAGGATACGAAATAAACGAACTGCAGCCTGCTCCAGGGTGTAAGCAGTTCGTGGCCTTCAAACGTTTTTCTGGCATTTTTTGATTCTTCAACCAGTTCGCCGTTGTTTTTAAGGATCGCTACGTCAAGACCGTTGAAAAGCGTTTTCTTATCATCCGCAAAAATGGGTGTCCAGCTGTCATAAGGTGCATGCAGGTTAGCCGTGAAAACAATGTCATCCAGTGAATCGGGATAACCTTTTCGCGGCCAGGTAATGCCTTTTATTGCAACATGCATTTTTACCGTATTCAGCTGGTTCCAGCGCGAAATTCCGCCATGGGCGTTCAGCACCAGGCTTAAAAGTTCATTTCCGTCTTTCATATTTGTTGATTATTTATTAATTCAAAATTAGCCTGCCGGGCTGCGTGCGGCAATGTATGGTTGCCCGCATTTATGGTACAGTTAGGCATAGGCGAAAATCAGCGGCAAAAAAAAGCCAGGTTTTCCTGGCGTCTTTTACTGGTCCTGTCCCGGATATTAAACAGCAACGATCACTTTGCCGGTTGTTCTGCCGCTTTCTACAGCAAGATGGGCCGCGGGCAACTCGCCAAACGGAAAAACAGCGGAAACATGAGATTTAATGATCCCGGCTTCCATCAGCTTTGCGATCTCTTTCATACTTTCCCCGTCAGATTTCACGAGGTAAAAAGATATAGCCACCCCCAGCTCCTTTGCTTTTGCCTGGGTTGCTTCGCTTTGCGGCGCAGGAATGCTGATGAGCGAACCACCTGGTTTGATCAGCGGTAAAAAGCGGTCAGTGCTTTCTCCTCCTACCGTGTCAAACACAAAATCGAAATTCCTGATCTTCTCATCAAGTGCAGGCAGGTTGTAATCTTCGTGCTCGTCGGCACCAAGCGAGATCACAAAGTCTTTATTCCTGGCAGACGATGTACCGGTAACATGCGCGCCTAGATATTTAGCGATCTGTACGGCAAAATGCCCTACCCCGCCTGAGGCGGCGGGCACAAGTATCTTGTCGCCTGCGCCGATGTTGGCCTGTTTTACCAGTACCTGGTAAGCTGTAAGAGCAGCAAGTGTTGCAGCAGCGGCCGACTCAAAACTTACATTTCCGGGCTTTAGTGACAAATGGGCAGCCGGAGCGTTCACATATTCGGCATAGGCTTCGCCGAGACCGGGAAAGCTGACCATACCGAAAACATCGTCGCCGGGTTCCAGTCCGGTTACCCCGGAACCTGTTTGTTCCACCGTGCCGGCGATATCCCAGCCAAGTATCAGCGGATCAACATCTTTTAAACGTCCGTAAAAACCATACCCTGCACGGGTTTTTACATCCACAGGGTTGATACTGATGGCCTTTACTTTAACCAGCACCTGGCCTTCGGCAGGAGATGATACAGGCAGTTCCTTCAGTTCTAAGTTTGCAGCCTCGCCGGGCGTATTTAATACATATGCTTTCATGATAATGATTATTTGAGGCAATAGTATTCAAAATATGATCTGCTGATTTGTACCGATCGATCCTTTTGTGGTATCCATCGTCAGCAAATGCCCATGGCATGATGTTACTGTGCCTGTCGCTTTTCTAACCTGATGTAATCCATACCATATTTTCGTTGAAAGGTGCACTTCCCGTCCGCACCTGTCGGTTATTTTTATAAAAAACATTAATATGAAAACTTTAAGCTTTGATGCAGAAACCAAATTTATTGATTTGAGCGGCGAAAAACTTGCTTACCGCATGTTCGGTGAGGGCCCTCCGGTTCTTTTCTATAACCGTTTCAGGGGTATACTGGATACCTGGGATCCTTTATTTTTAGATACCCTTGCCCGGGAGCATACACTGATCCTTTTTGATTATCCCGGCACGGGCGATTCAGAGGGCCAATTATCCACAGATATCTATGCCGTAGCTGACCTGGGCATCCGTTTGCTTGATCATCTCGGGATCGGCAAATTTGATGTGGCCGGATGGTCCTACGGAGGTCTGGTAGCGCAGACCGCGCTGTTCGGCAACACCGGCAGAATTGGAAAGGCTGTTCTGATCGGCACAAATCCACCCGGCATCAACGAAGTACCTTTCGATAAAAGCTTTTTTGAAAAAGCATTGAAACCGGTTAATGACCTGGAAGATGAATACACCTTATTTTTTGAACCTGCTTCTCAAAAAAGCAGGGCGGCAGCTCAAGCCTCCCACGAAAGGATAGCCAGACGCCTTGACCGGTCGAAGATCCCTGCCACGCAGGAACAATTTCAGCGTTACTTCGGTGGCTCCGCAATGCTGAAAGAAGATACCCATAATTTCAGGGGCGGGTATAAAACCATTCAAAATCCGGTGCTGGTCATCTCCGGCGATCATGATATCAGTTTTGCCGTGGAAAATTGGTTCCCTCTGCTTAAACAGGCACCTGCCATGCAACACTTTATCCTGAATGATGCAGGACATGGCCCTCAACATCAGGAACCGGAACTGATCGCTGATTATATCAATTTGTTCTTAGGCAGGCCCTGAGATCTGCCGCAACTGAAACTTGATATTGAAATAATCAGTGAAAGATTAAAAACAAAAAGGCCCGCATATATGCGGGCCTTTTTGTAATCATATATCCAGTTATTTTTGCGATATCTCCCGTGCAGCAGCATCGATCACGCCTGCAACTTTGTCCGGCTGTGAAATAAATACAACGTGGCTTCCTTTTATCTCAGTAACCTTCATATTCGCGCGTTTATACATATTGCGTTCTATATCCGGATTAATGGCCTTATCTTCAGTGGCTACAACAGCAAAAGCTGGTTTGGTTCTGAAAGACGCCATGCTAACTTTATCGGTAAAACACTGTCCGAATATCGGCCCTTGTGAAGCATACATAAAAGCGGCCAGTTCTTTACTCAGGTCTGCGCAAAAGCCCGCATGAAATTTCGCCTTATCGAAATAGATAACGCCTTTTTCATCCGGTGGCAAGATACCGAACTCAGGCGCTGCAGGTAACGATGAAGCCCACTGCGCAGTGCTTTCGCCGGCGTCGGGCGCGAATGCGGCTACATATACCAAACCTGCTACTTTGGGGTTATTGCCCGCCTGTGTGATCACAGTCCCTCCCCATGAATGACCGACCAGGATCACCGGTCCGTCCTGTCTGTCAATGATCCGGTTTGCCGCGTCCACATCATCTTGAAGTGACGTGAGCGGGTTTTGTACGACCGAAACATTGTAACCCTTTTTTGTAAGGTTATCGAAAACGCTTTTGAATCCTGAGCCGTCAGCAAATGCACCATGAACAATCACGATGTTTTTGATCTTGCCGGTGTTTTGGGCCATGGTTGTTATTCCTGTGAAAGAAAAAGCGGTCGCTGTCAAAGCGACGAATACTTTTTTGATGACTTTTGTAAAATCTGTTGTCTTCATTTTATTGTGTTTTGTTGGTGAATAATATGATGATCACACTGCGGCGTGCCGGCTGATAGTTCATGGCCCGATCTCTACGATCATTTCGACTTCTACCGGCCAGCCTTTAGGAAGAGCAGCCACACCCACGGCAGACCTTGCATGAATTCCTCTGGTGCCGAAAATCTCGGTCATCAGATCCGAATAGCCGTCCATCACCATAGGCTGACCGTAAAAGCTATCTGTACCGTTCACAAAACCGGTAACTTTTATGATCTGTTTTATTCGGGAGAGCTTACCAAGATTTTCTTTTAAAGCGGAAAGCTGTGCCAGCCCGCATAAGCGTGCGGCTGCATATCCCTCAGAAATATCCAGATCTTTTCCTAGTTTTCCCGTAACATCACTGCCATCTGCCCGTACCGGCCCTTTACCTGAGAGGTATAATAGGTTCCCGCTCCTGACCACTGCCGTATAACTTCCGAGCCGCCCGGGCAGCGCCGGCAAAACAATGCCTTTTTGACGCAGCAAATCATCCGGATCCTGGCCCCTTGCGCTTACGGTAATTGTCAAAAACCAGATCAGGCTGAACATGATGATCAATGCCTGTTTAATAAAGCGTGCTGCTTTGTTCATTTCAATTGCAGATTATAGTGTGTGTCATGAGCTGCAGAGGATATATCATCCTTTACGACAATTGTAAAGGGTCTGCCTTGCGGCGTTTACGGAATGAACTGCTGATCTTATGTATACTTGCGGTTTGAACCCGGTTCTTCAGCTGATCTTGCTGATCTTTTTTCAGAACCTGAAAATCATTGATATTTATCACTTTAGCCTGTATTTTCTTACGCCATGCTACGTAGATGGCAGCCGAACTTACGGCCCGCCGGTACCGCGTTTTAATAGCAGTTTCATCATATTCCGGTCCTGAATTTTCCGGGCCGTTGTTGATCGCGTAGAGAATCGTGGCAATACACAGCACAGATACCATGTGGGTTGTGTAGAAGATAAAATTTTCCATAACTGTTCAGATTGATTTTTAAAGAACCGGTTCTGTTATACTATGGATGCACCGGGACATTGCCCGGTCATCCGATAGTACCACTCTAACCTAACATGAAATTATTTTGTAGCCAGGGCATAAGCGAGACGTAAACCAAAAAAATTCACTTTACTGCCTTCTGCAGCGCTCGTAAATCTAGATGAGCCTTCATAACGTACACCAGCATCGATATAGCTGTTGCTTTGTCCCAGTTGCAGTCTTACACCGACCTGTGGGGCATAAATAAATGCCGCGGTCCTTTCAAATCCTACGTCCGGCTTGTTTGTCGCGAAGGCCGCACCCGCCTCAGCCTGTACGTATAAAATCTCCAGTGGGAAATATTTGATACCGCCCTTAACCGGTATCAGGCTGATATCGGTGAGGTTATTTTTACCAAAAAAATTATTATATCCGGCATTAGCGGTAATATACAAGTTTGCTGCAACGGGAATGTCAGCCTGAAACGATCCGCCGACGTTCCATCTGTGCGATTTATTAAAATCGCCGGTAGACACCCCTGACTCTACACCGAGGCTGTAGACTATACCGGTGCCGGTTTTAACCTGTGTTTCGCCTGTCTGGGCTTTCGCCGCGATGCTAAAACCTGACAAAGCTGACAGGACAAGGATAGTTTTGATTGAATTTTTCATAGATGTTGATTTGATTTATAAATAATTGTTTGATTAATTTTTGTAGCTCCCTATCTGTAAATAGTCATCAGTAGTTCCTGCGCATAAAGAAAGAAGCCGAGGCCGTGACCCTTCAGGAGATGAACCAGGTTCAGATCTCTACAATGCCAGTCCGCCGGATTTCTGCCGGGCACTTTTGATGCGCTTTCCGCAGGGATGGCCGGTTTGGTTTCCGCAGGATTTGCGTTAGGGATTAAATTGCTTTCCGGAGTTGAAATTGCTGTTTCCATACTGCCTTTTATTTGTTTTTTGTTTATCTGGTGCCGATGTATAAGAGGATATGCACGCGAGATGCCAAAATCATAAAAATCTGATTATTAGCTATTTATAATAAATACATTCAGGACTGGAATGTGATATATCATGTTTTCGCGAGTTCGGCAGCGAAATTTGACGGTTAAAAAGGAGGCGACTGAACTGTGTAAAAAGTTATTAATACGGTTAGCCGGTATTTCTGCATCGCAAACGGTGCCTGCAAAAAAAAGCGCCGGACTACTGCCCGGCGCTTCGTTCCATCAATCTATTTACTTTCCTAAATACAGTTTCAGCGTTGCTGAAGCCTGCAAGAAAAGATCTTTGGTCTGCGGAATATCCGCCAGACCGTTCAGTAACCCAAAATCATGGATCACGCCATTGTATCTTACGGTGGTCGCTTTCACCCCGGCTTCCAACAGTTTACGGCCGTAGGCTTCGCCTTCGTCTCTCAGCACATCGTTCTCTGCTACCTGAATCAGCGTTGGCGGCAGGCCGCTTAACTGTTCTGTAGTATCTTTTAAAGGAGACGCGAGTATGTTGCTTCTTTTAGCAGGGTCAGAAATGTACATATCGTACATCCATTTCATCAAAGGGGTAGTTAAGAAGCGGTCCTGACCGTAAAGTTTGTAAGATTCGGTTTCGAAATCTGCATCAACTATCGGCCACATCATTACTGCCACTTTGATCTCCGGGCCTTTTTTTTCCTTTGCCATCAGAGACATTACAGCGGTCATGTTACCGCCAACGCTGTTGCCGATAACACCAAGGCGTTTACCGTCTACGCTGATCTCCGAACCGTGAGCTGAGACCCATTTCAGGGCCGCATAGATCTCATTGATGGCCTGCGGAAACGCCGCATCGGGTGTACGCGTATAGTTTACAAAAACGCCTACAGCGCCAGACCCTACGACCAGGTCTCTTACCATTCTTTTATGGGTCGGATAATCACCTAAAACCCAGCCACCGCCGTGGATGAAGATAAACACCGGCAAAACGCCTTTCACGCCGGCGGGGCGCACAATGTTAAGTTTGATCTTAAGGCCGTCAGCGCTGATCTCTTTTTCGGACTCTGTGATCCCAGAGTAATCTACTTTTGCAGATGCCTGTGCGTTAACAAGCACCATTCTCGCATCTGCCGGTTTCAGTGTCTCCAAACCCGGGCTTCCATTATTAAGGCCTTTAAGGAACGTACGTACCTCGGGGCTCAGATGTTCGTCAGTAGCGAAGTTGGGCGCTTGTGCCTTAACGCCTGAAATTGATGCGGTTGCCAATACAACAGCCAGGATACCCGACTTGGTTTTTTGTAGTGTTTTTTGATTTTTCATTGGATTAATTATGTTAAATATCTTTTTGGGCCTTGTTCCAAATTAAATGCCTTTACATAAATTATTTAATTTCAATAAGTTATGTAAACATCACAGGCTTTAAGGATGTTGAATGTCGCTGAAATCCGATTGAGGACGCGACGGGTCGCCTTTCCGAATGGACCGGGATATCTTCACATGGTCCGGGGGAAATCGAAAGGCTACAGCAGAAAAACGTTGAAAAACTGTATATTTTTTTTAAAAAAGCGGAAGCTTATAGGGCAGGTTCATAAAGCCATCCACAGGGCAGCCATCAGGTCAGGTGCCTTTTCAGGTTTTGGGCTGCGCCTTCTGCCACCGGCAGTTATAATCATGAGGCCTTTAGCGCCGTCTGCGGCTTCGACGGTAAACAGCAGGCTTAACGCATTACCGGGCCCGAAAGCGTGATCTGCGAGGGTGATCGTCAGCTCCCGGGCGGCAAAATGCCGGTCGGTATCCCTGCAATATATACCATTGGCACCCTTAAGCGTGTAGGTGTTTTGGTAACCTTCTGATCTTAACTGTTCAAGGCTGAATATTTTTTGACTTTCTTTTGTAAACGCTAATGTTCTCATAGTCTTTCTTTACTGGAAGAAAAATATCATACCAAACAATGAGTCTTTGATAGTCAATATGTTAGATTAATAAATAATAAAACGAAACGGCGACATTTCGCTGATTGACAGAGGATTGGGTCAATAAAACCGTAAAAGATAAATTCAATGGAGATAACGACAGAAATTGAGCAGCAATTTTTCGCGATGAACATTGTTTGATTGTACATCGATTTTAAATGTTTTTTTATTTTTATCAAAAATATGGCACTTTTCAGGCTATCCATTATTTGCTGCATTACGCTTTTTTTGGGCGCTGGTAAAGTTTATTGCCAGAAAACGTCGTCGCAGGAATTGCAACACTTGCGTGCATCCCTTAAAAGAACGGGCCAGGATACAAGCCGGATAGACGCTTTTACGATGTTAGGCGACTATTATCTGTTTCTTCCAGGTGAAAGAAAAGATGATCTGGACAGCGCCTTTAACTTTTATGGGAAAGCAATCGCTTTAAGTAAAAAATTACATAATGACGAATGGGTAAATAGAGTGAAAGCCTCTTTAGCCAGTTGGTATTATGAGGCGGAAAATCCACATCAAGGCACAGCTTTATTTAAAGAAATCATCCGGTTTTATCAAAAAAGCGGCAACCGGGCCATGGAAGCCTATTCATTGCGACAACTGGGAAGCAACCTGATTGCCGAAAAGTTGCATAATCATCAGCAAGAAGGTTTGTTGTATTATGAACAAGCAATCGATGTTTACAAGAAGCTGGGCGATCGTCAGAAAGCAATCGAACTGACAAGTGGCAAGGCATTGGTATACTTTTCCAACGGAAAACTGGAAAAAGCCGAGAAGGCTTTTTTGAAAATGCATCAGGATCTCAACAAGATCGGCTATTACGGAGAATCCGACGGAACCGCCCTTGATTATCTGGCGTATATTGCCCAGGCAAGAGGAGACTTCAGCGCGGCATTCAGATATGCCCTTGAAAATCTTGAAAACCTCAAAAAACATCCCAATGATTTTTTGGAAAGCCGAAAGGCCAACATTTATCTGCGGCTTTCCGCAATCTATCTGGATGCCGGGAATTTCACTAAAGCCGAATTTTACGCCCGTCAATATTTACCCATCGTTTTACAGGAGAGGATGGATTACACGCCTGGTCTGAATATTCTTGTGAAGTCACTGATTGCCGAAAAAAAGCCCTCGGAAGCGTTAAAGGTATTAAATGGGACCATCAAAAATGCGCCAACAGATTCCGTGCAGCAAATATCTGTCTTTCTATTCTCGGGAGACATTTACAAGGCTTTGCGCTATACCCGTATAGCTGAAAAGAATTACCTCGCAGCCCTCAACTTGTATAATGCCATCTCTCCCTTGCAAAGAAAAACTTACCGCACTGCAAATCTCTATCTCAGCTTAAGTAATTTTTATGTTTCAATGCAAGAGTTTGAAAAGGCAAAAAAGGTTCTGGAACATACCGATCAAACGATTCAGACATTTACGCCACTGAGTAAAAGTAAGCTCGCGTTGGTGCGCTCTAAAATAGATTCAGCTGAAGGCCGTTATTTGCCCGCTTTAAAGGCCTTTCAATATTACAAAGAGCTGTCCGATACGATCTTCGATATCCAGAAAAGCCATCAGATGAGTCAACTGGAAGTAACTCTTGAAGTGCGGCAGAAGCAAGACAAGATCAACCTGCTCAGTGCGCAGAATAAAGCCAGCCTGGCTTTTGCCCAAAAGGCAAAAGTGGAACGTAATATTACTTTCATCGGCATTCTTATCGCCCTTGTTTTCTCGCTGATCACTTTCTTCAGTTTCCGGGCAAAGATCAGGAGCAATCGTTTGCTGACCGCCCGGCAACAGGAAATCAACGAGAAAAATGCAAGCCTGCAAACTCTGGTGAACGAAAAAGAAGTGCTGTTGGCTGAAAAAGAGGGACTGATCGAGGATAAGGATATATTATTGAAAGAAGTACATCACCGGGTCAAAAACAATCTGCAGATCGTCATGAGCCTGTTAAGTACCCAGCTGGAATACTTGGAAAACAGTGAAGCGCTCCAGGCGCTCGAGGAGAGCCAGCAGCGCGTGCAGGCGATTGCACTGATCCATCAGAAACTGTACCGTGATAAGGGCGGCGTGAGCGTACAGATGCAGTCATACATAGCCGATATGGTGGACGATCTGGACAGTTCTTTTAATGCCCGGAAAAGGAATATCAAATTCGAACTGTCCGTAGAGGCCATCCATCTTGATATCGACCAGGCTGTACCGGTCGGCCTCGTCCTGAACGAAGCCATTACCAATGCCATTAAATACGCATTCAGGGATGATAACGGAAAGGTTAATATTGCGGTCTCCCGGGCAAAAGGCCGCGTAAACATAAAGATCTCAGATAACGGCTCGGGGCTTCCTGATGATTTTGATCTTAACGTTTCCAATACACTGGGTATGGAAATGATGAAAGGGCTGACCAAACAACTGCTTGGCACTTTCGAGATCAGCGGCCGCGGGGGCGTAAGCATCCTGCTCAGCTTTCCTTACCGTGAAAAAGTCCTGATTGCCTAAGGTTAGAGAAACAATATAAATCGTGGGTTAAGCCGAACTTTTGTTATATTACTGAATACAGACGCTTGAAAATTATTTTTATTTTTAGAGGAAAAAGCAATGCCGCTTTACAAGATACTTTTCATATCCACTTTTATCTTCCTGTCGGGATCAAGCATTTGTGCGCAATCGCCGGCTAAAGCAGATCTGGGCAACATGCTGTATTCGCTTAGTAAAAGCCGTCCGGATACAAACAGGGTTAAAATCTTATGGGGCATCGGTGACCATTATTTATATAAGCCAGGAGAAAAGAAACAAGACATTGATAGTGCTTTCCTGTTTCTCCGGAAGGCCGTTGGCCTGAGTGAGCAGTTAGCTGAGTCTGAATGGAAAAACAAAGTTTCTGTTTCCCTGGCAGCAGCCTGCTTCGAAGCCAGGAAGGCTGTTGCCGGCAGGCTGATCTTCAAAGAGATCATTTCTTTTTACAAAAAAACTGGCAAAGCCTCATTAGAAGGGGATGCATGGCTTACCTTAGGTGACCAGCTTAAAAATACGGACACGACGCATCAGCAAAAAGAACGCCTGGCTTGTTATCAACGGTCTTACGAATTGCAAAAAAAAGCGTGTCAAAATAAATCGGCAATCCTCGCACTTACACGGTGGACGCAAACGGCATTGTCTATACGGGATTATGACGAGGCTCTAAAGGGGCTTTTAAAAATAAAAGCAGAATCGGAAAAGAGTAAGCTTTACACTAATATTTACGGCTGGGCCATAGATAATCTCACAACAATCGCTGCTTCAAAGGGGGACTTTTATAAGCAACTTTTTTATCAGATAGAAAACCTGAATGCCTTAAAAAAACATCCGGAATATTATACTGTCAATGGAGAGATCATGAGCTATAACCGAATCACCGACCTTTATCTCCAGATGGACGATTATAAAAAGGCCGAGATTTATGCTCTGAAGGAATTAGACTTAACTTTAAAAGCAGGAGAAGATTATGTTTTTCCTTTAGATAATTTACTGATCAGCCTTTTAAATCAAGGAAAAGCGTCGACTGCTCTGGCGATATTACAGCGGACAGTAAGGGCTATGCCGCCAAAAAAAATGCAGGAAATCGATGTGAGTCATTTTTACGGCAGGGTTTATGCGGCCATGCATAACTTCAAAAAGGCAGACCTGTATTTTCAGCGGGCGGCACGCTTGTACGAGGCAATAGACCCGCAACATAAAAATATAGACTATCTCACTTCAACTTACGAAACCGCCGCAGAGTATTATATTTCAACCAAACAATTCAAGATGGCCGCTCCCTTCGTCTCAGGCCTTGCCGGTATAAGAGAACATTTCTCAAATGTCCAGAAGAGTAATTTGGAACTAATGACGTCCAAAGTGGATTCATCCTCCGGAAGATACCTTCTCGCATTACAACATTTCCAGGCGCACTCCTTTTTAAAGGATACCATCTTCAATATGGGCAAAGTAAGCCAGATGAACCAATTAGAAGTTGCTTTTGAGACCAAAGAAAAACAAAACAAGATCAATGTATTAAACTCGCAGAACAAAGAAAATTTAGCGCGAGCAGCAAAAGCAAGACTTGAGCGAAATATAACCATTGCCGGTATTATCATTATGATTATTATCTCAGGGATAGCATATAACGTTATCAGAAATAAGATAAAGAGTAACCGCTTGCTTCGTGCACAAAAAGACGAGATCGACCTTAAAAACGGCCAACTTGAGATCCTGCTTAATGATAAAGAAAAGCTATTAACTGAGAAAGAGGGTTTGATCGCCGATAAAGATATTTTGCTAAAAGAAGTTCACCACAGAGTAAAAAACAATCTGCAGATCGTTATGAGCCTGCTGAGCACACAGTCGGAATATCTCGAGAACAGGGAAGCACTTCAGGCGATAGAAGAAAGCCAGCAGCGGGTACAGGCTATCGCGCTTATCCATCAGAAGATCTATCATGAAACGGGCGGTGTAAATGTCCGGATGCCTTCTTACATTTCGAATATGGTGGAGGATTTTATGGTGTTTTCCAATGCTGAAAAAAGAGGGATTAGGATCATGACAATGGTTGAGGAGCTTGATTTGGACATCGATGTAGCGGTACCAGTAGGACTCATTCTTAATGAGGGCATAACAAATGCAATCAAGTACGCTTTTGGGGATAAGGGCGGGCTTGTCGAGATCAATATGCACCGATGTAATGACCAGTATCATCTCTTGATTTCCGATAATGGGAAGGGGTTACCCCCTGAATTTGATCTTCGTACAGCCAGTTCACTTGGGATGGTGATGATGAAAGGGTTAAGCGGACAGGTTCAGGGTTCCTTTAATATTATAAATTCTGAGGGGCTGACTTTGTCTTTGAAATTCCCAATGAGCAAAACCAAATGATCAGCGCGTAAATACCATCACGCAATACCTCATAAATCTGTAGAAATGCTCACAGGAAATTCATCTATTTGTTTTAACAACATGGAATCAATGAAAATCGTACAGTTTTTTTTGGGGGGGATCAGAAAACTAAAGCCCGAACGAAATTAAGCGATTTTCAAACCCTAAATGACTATCGACTTATACTTTTCTATTATTAATATGAGGGCAACTCATAGCGTAAATTCGATAAGGTGATTGGCCAATCCAACTAAATGATGATCAAAATTATATTCTTACGCCCACATAAATGCGATAATGAAAATGCCTTTTATCGTTATTTACACTTCGCTACTATTTTAAGAAACTTGACACATGGTTTTTGTATTAACAATTCAGAACCGCAGAAAAGAAGAAAATACTAATAGTGAACCGACAGACCATGGCATAGCTCACTTTGACATTTGAGAGCAGCGTAACTGAACATAGCCAATTTGCCGATATCGAGTAATATCATGCCATCAATCTTAATCAGATAACTAATACATATTACTCATTCGTTTGATATAGATTACAGACTTATCTTTTTCTCTCCTGATAGCGAAATTTATATTCGCTACCGGTTAAAAATGCAATCATGAATAGGGTCGAAACACTCATAAAGGAATTGTTAAACACCACAACAATATACCATAACACTAAATCAGCATTTACGATTTGCCGGACTAGTTCGCTATTTATAATATCGGGTGCTAGCCAGTCTTGAAGATTTGTTTTTTAGAAATTGGGTATGCCAATACAGTTAATGTATTTTCGCATCCAAAAATTAAATCAACCTGACAATCAAATTTTTGTTAAATTACAGAAACACATTAGAAACTGAATTTATTAAAAAACATTCGTTGTGTCGACTGGTATTTGGATGTCTATTACGATTAACCATTCCCGCTCTATGGCCAGGAAAAGCCGCTGTTTAAAGATTCGGTCCTTAAATGACTAGGATTTTTTTTTGCTGAATCCTTTTGTTGTCAATTGGAACTGGTAAAGGTTCAATCGGTAAGATTTCAGAAACATGTCTGCGATATTTTTACGATAAGTGTCTGCTGTGTTGTTTTTTAAAGATTCCTGTAACCCCAAAGCCAAAATAACGGTTTGCAGTTTCAATTCCTCTGCTGTTCGTGCCCGCGTTGACGCCGCATTTAGTTTTGAATTGTTAGCCAATATTCCGGCTATTTGCATTCTCGCAGCCCGCTCCTTATCCTTTGTTACCTTTGCATCGGGTACATTGTTCACGATCTGATAACCAGCTAAGATTAAACCTGCCAGTGCATCGGCAGCATCATTATCATGTAATGCTGATGTTTTTAACATTTCGGCATAGACGGTTCCATAATCTGCCTTGCCGGGGCCAAATGTTGTCATCACCGCATTGGCGCCTTGCGGACTCTGGCTTTGCAGACGCTTAGTAAACGAAGCTACCACCGATTGTCGCATTGCAGGTGTAGATGTATAGGGAAAGCTGCTTTTTGCCTTGACGGAACTCTTTGGCCCAAAAGTGTTACCATAGGCCAGATTGCCGGACCACCCGGCCATCAGTGTGGGATCAAGGGCCATGATCGGCGCGTCTTGAGCCATAGCAGCGGATACGATACAGAATAATATTCCGGTAATAAGACTGGTCTTCTTTTTCATAAGCTTTTAATAACCTATATATAATTGACAGATCCGTAAAAAGTTTGGGCAACAAACCTCCAGGTCAGGAAAATGTTATATCAACCGATGGAAACAGCATTGCCCGGATTTTTTTTATATCCTGAATTTATTACCGAACAGCAAGAATTGCTGTTGCTGGATGAAATAGACAGCCAAACCTGGATCGTTGATTACCTGAGGCGACTGCAATATTATGGCTACCGGAACGAGCTGGAGAAACCGTATAGCCTGGTGCCTTTTCCTGTCGAAATGCCGGAACACATACGCGAATTGTCAACTCAATTAGTAAAGCAGGAGATCATACAACTCTTACCTGACCAGGTGATCATTAATGAATATAATCCGGGGGAAGGTATCAAACCGCACAAGGACAGAATGTATTATGAAAACCAGATCTGCGGGGTCAATCTGGGCAGTGGTTGTATCATGCGTTTTATCAGGGGGGAAAATGAAGAAGTTATAGACATCGAGGTGCCCAGGCGTTCTGTCTATGTGATGCAGGACGATGCGCGGAAAAAATGGAAACATGCCATACCTCCTCGGAAAAAAGATAATGTTAACGGCGAGGTAAAGCATCGCGACCGCAGGGTATCCATTACTTACAGAAAGGTAAAATCTAAAAGCGTTCATCAGCTGGACCCGACAGGCAAAGTTGCCCACATGCTTCAGGATCTGTTTCACATTTCGGGCTGATCAAATAGAGATCAAACCTGACCGGGAAGAATATCTTAAAACGCAGGGAAGTATTGTTCGCAGATTTTGTTACTGGCATCTAAATAACCTTAGCGTCATTTTAGAAACTCAGCAACCATAAATCTTAAATAATGATGGGCTGAAAAATTTGAAAACATTTTCTGCTAATTATTTTTGCCTAGTCTTTTAATTGATTGTATCATCAGGCGGCACATACAGCATTTTGGTGTTTATGACCTCAAAAAAGTCTTGCCGGTAGGCTTCACCAATGTTGATCGGCTGCTCTACATTCAGAATTCTGACCATGTTGCCTTCAACAGCCGTAAGATGGCTGAGCGATATGATGAATGATTTATGCACTCTCACAAAACCCCTCGCCGCAAGGCTTTCCGACAATTCTTTCAACTTCAAATAAGTGATGATCTTCTTTTTATCATCCATGTGAATGATCGCATAATTGCTCAGCCCTTCGATATAGGTTATTCTGCGGGCATCGATCTTCAATAACTTCCCTTTTTGCTCGGTTTTGACAAACACATAGTGATCCTGTTCTATGACCGGACGCTGGTTGCTGTGGATAGTCCACATCCGGTTCACCGCTTTTAAAAATCGGAGGAACTGAACTGGTTTCAGCAAGTAATCAACAACCTCATGCTCAAAGCCTTGGACGGCATATTCTTTATATGCAGTAGTCATAATAATGTGGCTATCCTTACTGATCAGTTTAAGCATTTCGACCCCGGTAAGCTGTGGCATTTGTACGTCCAGAAAAACGAGGCCCGGCTTCAGGTCGGTGATCATGGCCAATCCTTTGATCGGGTTCGTGGCAGTTCCCACCACCCGCAGAAAATGCACCTGACTGATATGTTGAAGAAGCAGGTCTATTGCGTGCTGCTCGTCATCTATAATAACGCAATCGATCATACTCAGAATGTTATATGTAAAGTTACACGGAAAGCTTCATCTATATTTTCTGTCACAAAGGTACAGCGATCACCATAAGTTAATTTGAGCTGTTGCCTGATATTTTGAAGGCCGACGCCATTCGAAAGTTCTTTGATCCCTTTACCTTTCTTATTTTCAATTGCAAAGCTAAGCTGGTTAACACTGGTGCTGATCCTGATCAACAAGGGATGATCAGTATCATGCAGGTCGCCGTGCTTAAAAGCGTTCTCTACAAGCGTGATCAGGATCAGAGGAAGGATGTTTATAGACTGATCGTCTATCTGCTCCTCATATTTAATATTTAAGTTATGGTCGTGACGGCGCTGGTTGATCTCCACTACATTCTTCATGTGTTCGAGTTCATCCATGATATTTACTTTTCCATCAATACCTTCACCCGTAGCCAATGCATAGCGCATAATGTTAGCCAGTATCAATACTGAATCAGCGGTCTCCCTGTCCGTTTTGATCACCTTGCCGTAGATAAAGCTTAAGGAGTTAAAAAGAAAATGAGGATTGATCTGGTGCTTTAAAGCAGTTAGCTCTGCCTCGGTTCGCTGCTTTTGCAGTAAGATCCGCTCTTTACTTTTATTGACCCACTCTACCAGCAAGGCTACAGAGAGGCTGCTGACCAGCGTAAATAAATAAGATATGATCAGTATCCAGCCTAAAGAATTTTCGGATAACTTGTTTCTCACGACATCGTTGTTGTCTTTCTCATAAAGGTAGCTGCCATAATTGACCGCAAATTTCATCAGAAAGACTGCTATCGTTATCAAAAAAGCGCTTCTGCGACTACGTTGCCCGTGCATAGCAGGCAGTATGACAACGAAGATCAGCAGGTAATGCGTTATAACAGACTCTGCAATAAAGCTTATTATATTAAACGCGAGACCATCGTCGCCGGCAAAATTCCTGATCGTCTGCTCTGGTGTTACCAGATACGAAAGCATGAAGAACGATCCGTAAATGAACAGCGAAAAAACAGTAAGTAACAGCAGGCGCCTGCTGTTATACTTGAAAAACCTGATCAATGCTATCATCTTTTATCACAGATCATCGTCACACTCTAATAGCTACTTATTATTCATATTTAATGAAGGTAGCAGTTATTTTTTTTGCTTTTATATCCATAGTTGAGGAACTGTTGGTACCTGTTACATTTTTCTTTTTTGAAAGGGATACATTGCTGGTACCGGTTTGTTGTGTGCTTACGACCTCTTCATTAAGTTCCATGATCACACCGTCTGCCCCCTTAGCTTTACCTAATTCGATCACCTTTTGCTGTGCAGCCTCCAGCGAGCCGAAACCTTTGCCGACTTTAGTAGAACCCATGGTCGTGTAGTTCCTTTTAACATCGTTTTTAGCCAGGTAAACATCGACATCTGATGTAGGTGAATAGGTTTTGCCAAAATAGGAAGGCGTTGAACATGCTGCTAATATCCCCATTACCAGGAATGTGATAAGCGAAAATACTGTTGCTTTTCTCATTTTAATTCTTTTAATTATCAATTAGTAAGTTATCAACGGCTTTCCATTCCTTAAAAACATTAGATCATTAGATCAACGGTCTTTGGAATATCGGAAAACCATGAAGCAAAAGTAATTTCGGATTTACCGGTGGTAAACTTAATTATGCGAACAGGCTTTTGCCCGATGTGAAATTGGTGAATTAAAAATTTGATTAGCTTAACCATATGGTTGTTTGAACTTAAATAATATTTGATCAGCTGATGGCGATAATAACGTCTGCATGCGAACTCAAACTTAGCCGACTGGCGAAGGAAGTTGTTATATTGAGCTACCCGTTCTAAAGCTGATCGAATAATACCTTATTTAATGCCCATGAAACTTAACATTGCCTCGATAGCACCCGGGGCCATTAAAGCCGAATCATAAAGGCGATGCCGCTTACTTTAGCACCGCCTATTTACTTACGCCTGACCGAAGAACAAGTTGCCATCGTCGTCCATACAGGTGTACTACGTGACCCTTAATCGATCAGGTTGTCTCCTAAAAATTGCCAAACGCAGTATAATTGTAGTTCACCCATTATATTCCTGATTTTGATCAAATTATACTTCAAATTCACTTGCTTTTGGATCACTATGAAACGTACCTGCCGGAGTTATTCTGAAACTACCAGCCGTGGCGAAAGTGTCTTCCATGAACATGAAATGATAGATCTTTTCATCTTTTACCTTTGCCAGTATCGAGAATGGAGAAGTAACCTGCTTGTTGAGCGATCTGGAAGTGTAAGTAAAACTACCGAAAACGGCTACTTTTTCATTTTCTGAAAATATATCCTGCACCTGAAAAGCCTGAATGGTCCAAAATTCATTAACTCCGGCAAAAGTGTCGATAAAACCTTTCGCCCCTTCATAATGGGTCCCGGTCCAAGGCAGGATTCGCTGTAATTCAGGGTTGTTAAAGTTCAGCGAAATATAAGTTGCGTTTGGATCAACGACCGATCTGATAATATCGGGATTTGTAGTGTTTGCTAAAAAAAGTTCGATAGTTTGTTGTGGTGTCTTCATTTTTATTGATTCTAATTTTTTTAATGGATGAGACGGGTGTGTATCTAACAACCGCATCAGATCAT
The DNA here is from genome assembly GCF_042676625.1 of Mucilaginibacter lutimaris. NCBI lineage: Bacteria > Pseudomonadati > Bacteroidota > Sphingobacteriia > Sphingobacteriales > Sphingobacteriaceae > Mucilaginibacter > Mucilaginibacter lutimaris. The sequence goes on along the minus strand of NZ_JBHTIA010000003.1, from coordinate 1,307,787 downwards.
TCTTATTTAACTTCCGCCAGATACTTGTGCACGAAACTGATCGCCATCGAACCTTCACCGACTGCAGAGGCTACACGGTTCATGGCACCTGCTCTCACGTCGCCAGCCGCGAAGATCCCCGGGCTGCTGGTCTCCAGTAAATAAGGGTCACGTTTTAGTTTCCATATCTTAGGGAAGTCAGCATGTGTTTTCAGATCACGTCCCGTTTTAACAAATCCCTTATCATCTTTGATAATATGCATCTGTATCCAATCCGTGAATGGCTTTGCGCCAATGAAAATATATAGGGCGTCCGCCGGCAAGTTCCTCAGTTCCTGCGTATCCAATGTGCGGATATCCAGACTTTCCAATTTCTCTGCACCATAGGCTGATGCAACCTCCACTCTTGGCACGACATGGATATTATTTTCTGCGGCGATCTGGTCGATCAGATAGGCCGACATCGTATCGGTTAGGTCATCTTTACGGATCAGGATATATACGTTTCTGGCAAATTTCGAAAGATGCATAGCGGCCTGACCGGCAGAGTTACCGCCGCCCACGATATAGACATCTTTGTTCGTACAGGCGGTGGCCTCCGTCATGGCGGCGCCGTAATAAATGCCCGCTCCGGTTAATTCAGATACGCCGGAAGTTTCCAGTTTGCGGTAATCGACACCTGTGGTGATCACTACGCTGCGGGTAACTATATCGGATGCATCGTCCAAGATGATCCGTTTATAGCCATCCTTTTCTTCGATCGACCGCACTGATTGAGGTGAAAGGAACTCGACACCTAAACGGGTAGCCTGTGTCATAGCTCTGCGGGTCAGCTCAGCACCGCTTAAACCGGTGGGAAAACCAAGGTAATTTTCGATACGTGAACTGGTTCCTGCTTGGCCGCCCGGAGCGCGGCGCTCGATCAGCAGCGTCTTGAGTCCCTCGGAAGCACCATAAACACCGGCGGCGAGACCCGCAGGACCGGCACCGATGATCACTACGTCGTAAACTTCCTGCAATTGAAGATCAGGATTTAAGCCTATTTTGCCGGCAAGTTCGACTAAGCCCGGGCGGGTCAGGTAAGTGCCGTCCTCCAGGAATATGACCGGCAGGTCAGATTCCGCCAAACCGTTATTCTCCAATAATTTCTTTCCCTCCTGATCCGACTGGATATCCAGCCATTGGTAAGGAACCAGGTTTCCGGCCAGAAAGTCCTTGATCTCATGTGAACTTTGAGAATATTGATAACCGATCATTTTAATGCCCCTGAATACAGGGTGGTAGTCGATCTGCCAGTCATGCAGCAGGTCGTCAATTACCGGGAACAGTTTTTCTTCAGGCGGGTCCCATGGCTTGACCAGATAGTAGTCGAGCTTTACTTCGTTGATCGCCTTGATGGCCGATTCTTTATCAGAATAGGCGGTCAACAGTGCCCGTTTGGTCTCCGGGAAATAATGCATGGCTTTAATAAGAAAATCTACACCCTGCATATCGGGCATGCGCTGATCGGCCAGGAACAATGCCACGGCGTCTCCTTTGTTGTATAATTCCTGTAAACTCTCCAGCGCTTCCTGTACATTTATGGTACTCAGGATCCGAAACCGATCCCGGTAACGTGTTTTTAGGTCACGTGTTATCGCTCTTAAAACCTGAGCATCGTCGTCTATGCAAAATATAATGGGTAAGCTCATAAATTTAATAATTGGGATTAAGTGAATAATTCAGTTCAGTGACCGATCGGCATTTCCACGATAAAATCAGTTTGTCCCGGCCTGGATTGTACCTTGACGGCACCCTTGTGTTGTTTAATGATTCGCATCACTACATCCAGACCGAGCCCTGTGCCCTTACCGATCTGTTTCGTAGTAAAAAAAGGGTCGAAGATCCGACTTTTCACGTCTTCAGGAATGCCCGGTCCGTTATCTGAAATAGTCACCCGCACACACTCTTTATTCCTGAGCGTGGTAATGACCAGTTTTCCGTTCTTCTGCCCTTCCATCGCATCCAGGGCATTGTCAAGCAGATTGGTCCAAACCTGGTTAAGTTCCCCGATCATGGCATTGATCTCCGGCAAAGTCGAATCGAAATTTTCGACGACCTGTACGTTAGCATTCCTGATCTTGAACTGGAGCATCTTTAAAGTACTCCGGATCCCGTTATGTATGTCGGCGAATTGTTTGCCGTGGCCCTGGTCCATATGGGTAAATGATTTGACCGCACCTACAAGATCGGAGATCCTGCCGGACGCCTCATGAATATCCATCACGATCTTCTCCGTGATGAGATTGCTTTTGATAAAATTGAGCACCGCCGGAAAAGCCGTAGCGGAAAATTCCTTTTTAAGTTTATCCAGTTCTTCAGTACCAAGCCCGAAATCGACCAGGCTTTCTGCGATCTCCGCGGCCTCTGCAATGTTGTTATCGTCTAACCAATCCAGGAGGTCATCCTCCAGAGATGATCGCTCCATCATGCTCAGTTCCGGTTTTGCCGTTCTTAACAACGCGTTTAAAATGATATCGGTCAGGTGATCAGCTTCAGTACGATCCAGCCCAAGCGACATCACCTGCCTGAAGACGTCCGGAACTGCTTTCAGGTGCTGCAGTAACGATACGGAACCGCGGACCACCGCCGCCGCCGGATTGTTCAATTCATGAGCAAGTCCCGCGGAAAGCTTTCCTAGGGCCATCATCTTTTCATTTTGCTGCTCGAAGGCGGTAGCCTCCCGGATACGATTAGCCATTACATGCACGAGCGCTTGTGTAAGATCGAACTGTGTCCGGATCATCTCGTCGATCTCACCTAACGGCAGCTGAAGATAGGTCATGTCTTCCACGACATCCGCTACTACTCCCGCAAACTTGCCCCGCGAAAACGGCAGGTATCCTCCGATAGCACCCGTCTCGAAGATCCCGGCTTCGTGCAGTTCCTGGCCCCGTGGCACACTCAGCATCAGTTTTCCCGACAAGATCACAAACGGTCCGGGCATCTGATCGCCCTTGCTGAACAGGTTATTTCCGGAAGGCAGATCAAGAACCGTCCCCCGATCTATGAACCATTGCAGTTGATCCAGGGGTACATCCTTAAAACTGTCTATGGCCCGCAGCCATGTGGTGGTAATATTATCTTTCATAGGTTTTTCCTTTTAAGAAAATCGGATCGTTTTGAATATTAAACAAGCATGATCTTTCCGTGCCGGCCCGATTCTTTTGACCGTTCGATCGCTAACTTATAATCTTCCAGCTTGAAATCTCCGTCTGACTTTAGTATCAGCTGTTCATTCGCTATCAGTGTAAATATTTCACTAATCAGCCTTGTTTTATGTTCATAGCTGTTTTCGTTAAGCCAGTGAAAACTGGTGTAACCTGCAACGGTCAGCTTTTTACTAATGAATTCCATAGGCTCGATCTTGACGCTGTCACCGGACATATCAGAGAACAGCAGCATTTTTCCGCCGAAGGCAAGTGTCTTCGCGGCCATGGAACCTGTCCGTCCGCCGACAGGATCAACCACGGCATTAACACCCCGACCTTTGGTCAGGCGTTCGCAAACCGTAATAAGGTCGTCCGTATTGGTATTGATGATATAACCTGCACCCAGCGATCTGATATTTTCTTCAGCCGCACGGTTCCGCACCACGTTGATCAGCTGAAATCCCAATATATTGGCCAACTGGATCAGTAACTGCCCGATATTGGTGGAAGCAGCGGTATTCATTACCCATTGTCCCTCTTTAATGTTCAAGATCTCGCGGAGAATGACCAGACAGGTCAGCGGATTTACTATAAGTGCAGCCTGCGTGTCGTCCACATTGTCAGGAACGGGAACAAATTGTTCCGGACGACCTGTAACGTATTCCTGCCAGGTTCCCGGCAGATCAACAGGTGCAGGGATAACACGCTGTCCCTTCGTGAAAGCCAGATCCTGACTGCCGGCCGCTTCCACGATCCCGATACCCTCGAAGCCCGGTACCTGCGTACCTGCCGGCTCAGAACCATTACCACCAGAGATCATTGCCAATTCATAAGGATTAACCGGTCTCCGGATCATGCGGACAAGCAGTTCACCTGCCGCCGCTAAGGGAACAGGCGCTTCTTCTATCCGTAGCACCTGCGCCGGATCACCGTGTTTATCAAATACAAGTCTTTTCATAAGATCTATTCGTTCAGAACCCGGATCAGCGTGTCGGCTTTTCTGGCAGAGCCGAAATTCTGCCTGCGGATGTTCATTACAGTATTATTGATCTGCGTTTTCCGGAGGCTGGCCATTATTCAGGGAGCTATGCTGTTCATAGTCGATCTTGCCATAATCGCCGTTGAAATAATCCCTGTATGCTATAGCTGTATCTACCTTGGAATTCATGACGAAGGGTCCCTCCGCGAAGATCGGCTCTGTATAGGGTTCGCCGCCGAACAGTAGGATGTCACAAGCTTCCGGGTTACCATTTCGCAATTCGATCGTGCCGGCCTCCCTGTCGAATTCCGCGAAATCACCACCCCTAAAATTTTCATCATTGATCATGACCGGTAGCAAAGGCAAAAAAGCGGCAACTTCCGTTCTCTCCGAAAATTCAAAAACCAAAGCGCTCCCCGGCTCCAGGCGGACATGATAAAGGAACTGTTCAGAATAATCCGGTATCACAGCGGACAGATCCTCATAGGTGCCGATGACCACTTTGATCCACCCTTTTCCGTCTGCCAGAGTTTTTACAGGCACTTCCTCTGCCTGCACAGATCTGTAGGACGGCATTTCCGCCTTGATAATTCCGGGCAGGTTGATCCAGAACTGAAAGGCATGGATCAGTTTGGAATCGGTCTGCGGATCATGGTTGATCGTTTCATCATGAATGATACCATTGCCGGCGTTCATCCATTGTACACCACCTGAACGGACTATCGCAAAATGCCCGGCGCTGTCGAAGTGCCTGGCTTCACCATTCAGGATATAGGTCAGCGTGGCGATGCCCCTGTGCGGGTGAGCGCCGGTGCCTTCTGAACTGACCTTTTGCTGGATATTCGGTAGGATATGATCCAGTAACACAAATGGCCCAACGGCGTTTGCATACCTGTTAGGCAGCAGGCGCTGAATTCCCAGTTCGCCGATATCTTCTCTTTGTCCCTGAGTGGAAAAACTGCTTTTCTTTTTCATGTAGGTAAACTGATCCAAGCAGGCTTAAAGCCTGCTTTATGGGTAGTGCAATTTGTTGTTAAAGGAGGGCGATCGTATTAATGACCTTTCTCTCTCAATAAAGGGATCACTTTTGTTCCTATCAGTTCAGTGGAGCGCAAAAGCTGCTGATGGCTAAGGCCCGCATTATCCATCTGGAAGGTGAAGCGATCGACACCGCCAAGCGCTTCGCTATGCCGTATCAACTTTTTAGCGACTGTCTCAGGTCCGCCTAAAACGATAGCACCGTCGGCGGCTGTCTGGCTGTCAAATGAACTTCTGGTGACCGGCGGCCAGCCGCGTTCACGCCCAAATTTCGTCCAGATCTCGGAATATCCCGGGTAGTAATCATCTATCGCCGAACGGTCATCCTCTCCAACGTATCCGGGTGAATGAAGTCCTACAATAAGCTCTTCCGGTCTGAAGCCGGCCTCTGCGCCTGATTTACGGTACAGATCGACCAAAGGCCTGAAACGGTAAGTATCACCACCTATGATAGCGACCATTAACGGAAGGCCCAGCATACCGGCGCGTACGAACGATTGCGGCGTTCCGCCTACACCTACCCAAATAGGGAGCTTGTCCTGTAAAGGTCGGGGGTATACGGGCTGGTCTTTTAATTCCGGACGAAATTTACCCGACCAGGTTACGAATTCATGGTCCCGTATCTGAAGCAGCAATGAAAGCTTTTCTTTGAACAAGGCGTCGTAATCATTCATTTTAAATCCGAATAAGGGATACGATTCCACTGCGGATCCCCTGCCGACAACGATCTCTGCCCGGCCTTTCGAAATGATATCCAGCGTTGCGAAGCTCTGGAATAAGCGAACGGGATCGGACGTACTGAGTACGCTGACCGCACTTGTCAATCTGATCTTTTTTGTTCGGGCTGCAGCGGCAGCAAGGATCACCGCTGTCGCCGAATCCAAAAATTCCTTTTTATGATGTTCCCCGATCCCGTAAATATCAAGTCCGGCCTCGTCGGCTGCAACTATCCTGTCAAGGAGCTGTTCCATAGCATCAACGCTCCCGAGTTCACTGCCATACATTGCCGAAGCAAAACTATCGATGCCTATTTCCATTGTATTTTTTTTGATCATTAAATTGCTTGTTATTCTAGCGTGTCCCATCCAATGGCCGGACCAGACAGTTCATTTTGGTCGTTCTGTAAACATCAAACGAATGCTTGCTGAAGGGAATGACCGAAAGGCGGACCCATTAATAAACGGTTAATTCGGCTGTTACAATCTCCGGCAAAATAGCTTGAATGGCATCTGTCGTACGCTTTTGCAAAGATCACTATCCGGAGAGTCATGGAAAGATGATATATGTCAGGAAAATAAATAGACTAATGTCTACGATCTTGTATTTTATGTTCTGTTGCATTATCTTAAAGTAAATATTCTACTTAAAATTCTTTGGATAAGTAACATATTATCAATACTTTATAACTACCTGATCGGTCGCGTATTGTTGAAATGCGTAAAAATTAAGCTATATTTGTATTAATTATTATGGTGATTTCAACTGATATATAATTCTAAAAAAATAGGAAAGGTTACTATGTACGAGGCTTTTTTTGAGTATCTGAAAAAATTTAGTTCCGACCCACTTTCAGATGTAGAAAAGGAGTTGCTTAGTAAGGCATTTATCCCGTTCAAGCTGAGGAAAAAGCAGTTTTTGCTGCAGGCAGGAGATCAGTCGAAATTTATCGGTTTTATTATCAGCGGTTCTATGCGGATGTATTCCGTTGATGATAAAGGCGCGGAACATATCATTCGCCTGGGCGTAGAAGGCTGGTGGATGGGTGATCGGGAAAGCTGGGCTATGAATACCCCCAGCAATTACAATATCGATGCTTGGGAAAATTCCGAATTGCTATTGGTCAGCAGGGAAAATACATTAGAGCTTATTAAAACGATTCCTGCATTCTGTGAAATGATGCGTCAGCTTGATGAACGGAATATGATCGCCAATCACCGGAGACTGACCTCTTCGATCAGTTCACCCGCAGAAAAACGTTATACCGATTTCACAGATCGTTACCCGGAACTGGTCGAGCGTTTTCCGCAGCACCTGATCGCGTCTTATATCGGCGTGAATAAGGATACCCTGAGCCGTGTTAAACGGCAGCGCTTCCAAAAGTGAATTGCGGGATAATGATGTGAAATTCGCAAAAGTCTGCTTTCTTTCTGACAGATTATACCTTACTTTCTTGACAGCTTCCTGAATTCGTGTTGAATATAAATGATAGTTCACTTCAGATCGCAGGCTGACGACCTTAAAAAACATCAAAACCTTCGTCCGGTACGTGTAGTAACGAACGAAGGTTTTTAACACCGATCAGGTCAGTACCAAAAGTAGACTTATGCACTTACACCTGCTACTGACCATCCGGTCCGGCTGATGTCACGATTAGCGCAGGCTTTCAACAAAGAATGATCCGTTCGCTTTCAGGCTGTCAACAAATACGCCTGTGGTATCGGTACGGTTCCAATCCCGCTGAAGTTCACAGGCGAACTGGGTCACAGAAGATAATTGTACACCGGCCTGCTCCATTCGACGCAGCGCAACGTCATGAGCTACGACAGATGTTCCGCCTACGGCATCAACGATCGTGTAAACCTCATAGCCTTCTTTGATCAGATCCAATGCAGGAAAACACAGGCATACCTCGGTCCACAAAGCACATACGATCAGTTTTTTACGGCCCAGCGCTTTTACGGCATCCTGGAACTCCTGGTCTTCCCAGGCATTGACCGTTGTCCTGTCTATCTCGACAAGACCAGGTAATTCGTCTTTGATCTTTTTAACGGTCGGTCTGTTCAGGCCGGTCGCAACGTTCACCGTCGTAAGTATGACCGGAACGTTATAGCCGGTAGCGAGCTTGGCCACTATCGAGATATTATTGACCAATTGTTCGTTATCCATTGATCTTACAGAGCTGACCTGCAAAGGCTGGTAATCGATAAGAAGAAGGGCGGAATTTTCAGGGGTTATCAAATGATCGTTCTTAGGATCACGGATGGGATTAATGCTACTCATTTGTCTTAATTTTGATAGTTAAAAAATATATGAATTATTGAATTGTAAACAAGGTGCCTCGGCCTGGTCCGGGACGTATGAAAAGCAGGAACCAGCCGCGCTTCAACTAATGAGAAACATCGTAAATAAGGTGTCGGGACGTTATTTTAAGAAGTGTGCCTGACAGCATCATTGGATGAGTAGAAAGATGTTTTTTCATAGCGGTAACATTAGTATCGTTGTAAAAGATCTTCGCCAATAACAGTTTCGTGAACATATTCAAACAAGCGGATCGAGCTACAAAGTTGCGGTTCTAAAAATTGCTGGTCATTGAACTGGTTTAAGAAATCGGGCAAAAGAATAAAAAAAAATCGCGTATACCTTTTACTTTGCCGCCAGTCTTTTGCGGATCGTGCTGACGAATTCCGGCGTGACGCCAAGGTAGGACGCGATATGATATTGCGCTACCCGGAGCGGTACGGAAGGATAGGTTCTGATAAATTCCAGATACCGCTCCGATGCCGGCATAGCCATATTGTTGATCAGCCTATTTTGCGTAACAGAAAGATTTCGCTGTACAAGGATCCGAAAAACGCGTTCGAACTTCGGAACACGTGCCAGTAATTGTTCTTTTGTCTGTGGGGTTAGGATATACATATCCGTGTCTTCCAGCGTTTCAATAAAAAAACGCGTTGGTTTCTGCTCATTAAAAGAAGCTATGTCGCCAAGCCACCAATCTTCTGTAGCGAAAGATAAAATGACCTCATGCCCGTTCAGGTCGACATAATAGATCCTTGCGCAACCTTTTTCGATATACCCTTCAAATTGGCAGACCTCACCCTGTCGCAGTAAAAAAGTCTTTTTCTTTACAGTTCTAGGTTCCAGGAAACCGGTGAAGATCTTTCTTTCCTCATCCGTCAGCGTTATGCACTTACCTATGTGAGAAAGGATATTTTCGAACATGATATTTGATTTTTAAAGTGAAAAGTGCAGAAAAAGACAGGCGAGAAATTCTTCATAGGAACGACCACGTCCACGTTTTTTCTGATGGCAAATTTCACGATCACATAAGGTTTTAAACGATGATAATTGTCGACGATTTATTCAATAAAACGATTGAATATTTCGCGCGCCTTTCACTTCGTATAATTAACTACCAATGAGCAGATCAGGTCACTACAGATGGTCGCGGAAGCCAACTGCCCGGCCTTACACATGGCATACGCCTTTCTTATCTCCCATGACAGGCAATCGGAGGGCCCGGCAAACTATCGTAACTCATCAATGCTTCGATAAGGATGCGCTGAACGGTTTTAAAAGCAGCGTATTAAATTCGATAAAACAACAATGGATGACAAGGAGTAGATATTTGTCTACTAATTTTTCTGTCATTTATCATCTTTCAGATCTGATGCTCTTACTGAAATTTGCGGTTTCGACATTAAGAGATGCGTCAGGACGTAAAACCAGAGGGGGACTTCCTCACGCTCTTTTTTAGTCTTAGCATTTTTATTAAAATAACTCATGGAAGCTTTAGAATATCCGAACGGGGAAATTACCATCATCTGGAAGCCAAAGGTCTGCATACATTCAGGTGTCTGCGTCAGGACCCTTCCGGGCGTTTATGATCCCAAGGCACGGCCCTGGATCAGGGTAGAAAATGCGACGACACAGGAACTGGTCGACCAGATCGCCAGATGCCCGTCAGGCGCGTTAAGTATCAAACAAATTTAAACCAACAAGGAAGTTACTGAATAATGGAAAATACAAGTGTTGATTTTACGGATAAGATCCATGCCGAGGTCCGGCTATTCTCTGATAATGTACAGGTAGGTAAGATGAACCTGGCGCTGACAGGCGGAAGGCTGGCAGTATTCCATACCGAGGTCGATCCCGAGTTCGAAGGCAGGGGGTTTGCAAAATTACTTCTGGAGAGACTGGTAAGATATGCCAGGGAAAATGACCTGAAGATCATTCCGCTCTGCCCTTATGTGAATGCGCAGTTTACCCGTCACCCTGCGGAATATGACGATGTGTGGTCTAAAGATTGGCATCAATGAAATACGTTTTAGAAGATTCCGTCCGGGGTACGATAGGAGCTGAGAAATTCAGGTCAGCTATCCGGTGGAGAAACGGTATCCTGATCACGGACGAGCCGGAAAAACTGGGCGGGCAAGACCTGGGACCGGATCCCTTTACTTTACTGCTGTCATCTTTGGTATCCTGCACCCTGGCAACGCTACGGATGTATATCGACCACAAGGATTTGAACATTAAGGTGATAACGGTAGAAGCTAATATGTTCCATAAACTGGAAAGCAGCGGGCCGGTCCTGCTCATCGAACGCAGCATCAGCCTGGAGAACGTGCCGGATCCGGAGATGCAGCAGCGACACATCCGCATAGCAGAAAGCTGCCCGATATCCAAATTACTCAAAGGTGATATTAAGATAACGACGGAAATGAACAGTGAGCCCGCCGCAACCGGTGAGGATCAGACGTAGCTGTTCAGGTTCAACAGCTTTTTGCCATACCTGCGGGCTGATCCCGCAGGTGCGCCATAACCGGAGATGCGTAAATGATAAACCGGTATATCCTGAAAATGGACGGTCCATCAGATCAATTAAAAAGGGAAATTAAACGCTATGCATGAAGATCTGCTTTTGATCCTCGGATTACTTTTTGTAGTGATGCTGCTGGTCATGCTTGCCCAAAAGCTGCGCATCGCCTATCCGATATTTCTGGTACTCGCCGGTCTGGGGATCGGTTTTATTCCCGGCATCCCTGCGGTAAAAACAGACCCGGAACTTATTTTCCTCATTTTTTTACCTCCGTTGCTGTATGAGGCGGCCTGGTATACTTCCTGGAAGGAATTCAAAAAATGGTCAGGCAGCATCATTCTGCTGGCTTTTGGCCTGGTATTCCTGACCTCGCTGATCGTTGCCTGTACGGCACATGCCTTTATTCCAGGATTTACACTGGGTCTGGGATTTTTATTAGGAGGCATCGTATCTCCGCCCGATGCGGTAGCGGCTACCACAGTGCTGAAAGGCCTTAAAGTCCCCCGCCGGACCATCACGATTTTGGAAGGTGAAAGCCTGGTGAACGATGCCTCTTCGCTCATCGTGTTCCGTTTTGCCCTTGCAGCGATCTTTACCGGTACGTTTTCCATGCAGGAGGCCTCCGGACAGTTCTTTCTGGTGGCCGGCATGGGCGTTGTGGTCGGACTGGCCGGGGCGCATGTCATGTACGCCATACACCGCTTTCTGCCGACCAGTTCGGCTATTGATGCGACACTGACAGTGATGACACCTTACCTGCTGTATCTATCCGCCGAGCAGTTCCATTTTTCCGGGGTTATGGCCGTTGTGAGCGGCGGCTTGTTCATGTCCTTTCGTGCACATGAGATCTTTACGACCGGAGGCACCCGGGTCAATATGAAAGCGGTCTGGCACACGCTGATCTTTGTGATGAATACCCTGGTCTTCATACTCATTGGCCTTGAACTGCCCGGTATAGTCAGCGGGCTGGGCAGCGTATCTGTTTTTCAGGCTATCAAATTTGGCCTGCTGATCAGCCTGGTATTGATCGCGCTCCGGCTGGTGTGGGTGTATGCGCTGGCCAACTTTCCCTGGTGGATCAGCAAACGGATGGACAACGTTCCCCGGCCTGGATGGAAAAACCCGCTGGTCATCGGCTGGGCAGGCATGCGTGGTGTGGTTTCGCTGGCTACCGCCTTATCTATTCCGCTCCTGATCAGTAACGGGGCGTCGTTCCCTCAACGAGATCTCATCATTTTCATGACCTTCATCGTGATCTTTGTCACACTGGTCTTTCAGGGCCTTACGCTCCCCCTGATCATCAGATTGCTCCGTATCGATGAACTGGACCCCGTGCTCCCGCAGAATGAACAGTATGCCGGCATCCGCCTGAGACTGGACACGCTGGCACTACAACACCTGAACGGGAACCACACTTCTGCCAGCGAAACCAATAGTTTGGTAAGGGCCTATACGGCAAGGCTTGAACATGAGATAACCGGACATCAGAGCTATCTGGCATCGGTGGAGGCCTGTACGAACAGGGCGTTGGAGCGGGAAGGATTTCAGCGGATCATGTCAGATATTCACGACCTGCAGCGCAGGGAACTTTTCAAAATGAAAAAAGAAAAGACCTATACGGACGATGCGATACGAAAAGCAGAACACCTCCTGGATATTAACGATATGAAAGTTTCAGAAACTGATCTGTAGACCGGAGGAAACACAAAGCCGGGAGTTACCGGACAAAAACTGATTTTAAAAGGATTAAAACCAAACAACTATAATAAAGAGAGACAGATACCTTTCAAATGAAAACAAGATCAAATCTCAGGCGCCCTGCAGTACTTATCAGCATGGCCAACATTACCTTTTTAATATTTAGCGCCGCCCGGAAGTTTATCGCAGGATGTACCGAAGGTCCGGGACAAATATTACGGAGATCATAGGCGGTCACAGTGTAATTGTATCAAAGAAAAATGCTGTGGCTGAGGTGATCGCAGGCGCCGCCAGCAGAGAATAACCGATCGTTCGGCTTAGCGATATCCCGGTCGAAATGATCACGACATTAACAATCCTTTTCTTTCAGCCCCCGGGATCTTTTCCGGGGATTGCTTATCACTATATCTATGAGAATAATTTCCCTGTTCAAGTTAATATCTCTACCGCTGTTGTTCATTCCGGCCAGCCTGCTTGCACAGATCGGCAAAATTACGATACCACCGGGCGCTGACAGTGTACAGGCCGATGTGCATCCGTCATACAATAATGTCAACGGGTTTCACCGTATGCTCTTTGGAGAGAATTATCGCAGGGACTGGGCTATGCCGGTTAAAATGCCGGTGCTCCGCATCTCCGCCCTGCACGGCGGGCTTACGCCCGTCCGGGAAGGCGGCGGCATGCAGTCCAAGTCACTGCGGCTGACAGATGCACAAGGCCGGGAATGGGTATTGCGCAGCGTGGAAAAGATACCGGACAAGGTCGTGCCTGAGGCTTTACGCGGAACTTTTGTGGTCGACTGGGTTGGCGATGAGTTCAGCGGTCAGGAACCGTTTTCCGCACTGGTCGTACCCCCGCTGGCTAAAGCCGCCGGGGTACCGTACTCCAAGCCTGTCATCGGCGTTGTTGCTGATGATCCGGCACTCGGGCAGTACCGAAACCTTTTCACCGGGATGATCTGCCTGCTGGAAGAACGTGATCCGGCCGGCCCCACCGATAATACCTTTAAGTTCGAAAAGGAACTGATGCAAAGCTACGAGGCCCGTTTCAACGGTGAGCAGTTCCTGCGTGCTCGCCTGCTTGACCTGTTACTGGGTGACTGGGACCGGCATGAAGACCAGTGGCGCTGGGCAGTGACGCGCGAAGGTAACGCCCGGAAATATATCGCTGTCCCGCGTGACCGCGACCAGGTGTTCCATATCAACAACGGTGTTTTCCCCTGGATCGCTTCGCTGCCCTGGATCAATCCTGCGCTGGAAGATTATGACCCCAAAATACCACATGTTAAATTCAGCCTGTTCAAGACCAGGTTCCTCAAGGCCTATCCGGATGCACAGATCAGCTATGCTGACTGGAAGCGGATCACCGATGCATTCGTTAAGGCAGAAACGGACGAAGTGCTCGAAGCCGGCTTAAGGGGTTTACCGGCAGAGATCTACCGGCTGCGCCACGATGAACTGTTCAGCAAAATGCGGGAACGGCGCAACCATATCCCCGCCGCAATGTCGGAATATTACCGGTTCATTTACCGGATAGCCGATCTGCGCCTGACCGACAAAAATGAGCAGGTAACGATCAGTGATGGTGCGGGCAACGGCCTGCGCGTACTGGTGGAAAAAACAGCAAAGGATGGCACCACGCGGGGCACCTTAATGGATATGACCTATGATCCGAAGATCACCTCGGAACTGCGCCTTTACACTTCCGGCGGCGAGGACAGGATCAGTATCAACGCTCCTAATGCGTCCGTTCGTTTGCGCATCGTGGACAGTACCGGCGATAAACATTTTAATATTCAGGCGGCAAAAAAGGCCGTACACATTTACGGGGGATCGGACAGTTCCCGCTATACAGGAAACATTTCCCGCATCAGGCTGCATCTTTCTGCGGATACCATCAACCGGAAATTCATTCCGACCGATCCCTACAATGTCTGGATGCCGCTGGCGACAGCCAATATCAACCGGGATGACGGATTCCTGTTCGGCCTGGGTTTCCGGTACACCGGCCATGACGGCTTTCGCAAACAGCCGTACACCACGATACAACAGTTAATGCTGACGCATTCCTTTTCGACGAACGCATTCGGTATCAATTACTCCGGACAATGGCGGGAAGCGATCGGCAAGGCGGACCTGACGCTGGATCTCATAGCGCAGGCACCTGATAATACCCAGAACTTTTTTGGCCAGGGCAACAATACCGTATTTGACAAGACCGGAGACTATCGCCGCTTTTACCGTGCCCGATATAATGTTTATCACCTCAACCCGGCATTGCGCTGGCAGACCGGAAAGAACAGCTTTATCAGTGCAGGACCGTCTGTTCAGTTCTATCAGTTTGATGAGGAGGACAATATCGGCAGATCTGTTACCCGTCCGGGACTGATCCGTACATATGACAGCACCTCTTATCAGAAGACAAAGCTGCATGCCGGACTGCTGCTGAATTTCATTCAGGATCGCCGTGACAATACGATATTGACCGGCAGCGGTTACCTGCTCTCCGTCAGGCTGCAGGCTTATGCCGGCCTGAACAATGCTGCACGGTCATTTGCGCAGCTGATCCCCTCATTTACCGTTTATGGCAAAGCGGATCCCAAAGGGCGGCTTGTCCTTTCAGACCGTATCGGCGGCGGCATCAGCGCGGGTAACCCCGGATTTTACCAGTCCATGTACCTTGGCGGCCAGGGCAACCTGCTGGGATACCTGAAGAACAGGTTCGCCGGTGAGCACATGATCTATAACAATTTCCAGGCGCGGCTGCGCATTGCCAACATCGCCGGCTATATCCTTCCCGGGCAATTAGGTTTTACCGGATTCTTTGATACGGGCCGGGTATGGCAGTCAGAGGCTAATTCGGACACCTGGCACCATGGCGAAGGCGGCGGCCTTTATTTCTCACCGGCAGGTTTAGGCGTCGTGCAGCTGCTTGCGGGACATTCCGCGGAGGGCTGGTATCCATACATTTCATTGAATTACCGGCTGTGACCGGTTCGTTTAAACTATTAATTTCTATGAGCAAGAAAAAAGAACAGGTCAGATTCCTGAAAAAGAAATTTGCAGCGGTCATCAAAGCCTTTGAAAAAGAAAAAGATAAAAAGAAACGCAAAGAAGCATTTGAGTTTTTATGCGGCCGTATCGCAGAGTTCGGACAGTACGAAAGCATAGCGGCCGGGATCACGGCTGCTGAGCAAACGGACGGGGCGGCTAAGGCAACCCCGGCGATCACCGGCGTGCAGCCTTCGCCGGCACTCGTGGAAGAGCTCCGGGCCTCACAACATAACCTGCAGAACTGATATGGAGAACATACAAAGCGTCTACGCATCCGCGCTGGGTTACCTCAGCAGTTACTATCATTCCTTCTCCGAAGAGAACTTCAACTTCGGCCTGTCTTTGTGTACCCGCATCTCCCAGGAGTGCAGCAAGATCGCCAAAGACGAAAAACTAAAGGGTTACGACCTGGGCAATGCCTTGCTGGCCTGCTGTTTCCGCTTTGCCGGGGTGACCAATATCATGGTCCTGGAGGATACCGGTATCAAACTGCTTAACGATTTTACTGCTCAGGTCGACTACCCGGCGGAGGAGGTCGAGATCGTTCGCGGTCTGATCAGCCGCCACAGCCTTAATGAGGCACCGTTAACCCAACTGGACAAGGTTGTTTGGGATGCCCTGGATTACCGGCTGGCCATGGATGACCTTTTTCTCCATGTGGTTTATCTCAAAGAGGAATTGAACCGGCTTAATGATGAGCAGTACGATGAACTGGCTATCCTGAACAGATTACAGGATGAACTTTCCGGTACCCATTGCTATACTGATTATGCGAAAAAGCATTACACGGATGAGTTGCTCCGCAATAAGAACAAAGTGATCAGACGCATTCAGCGGATGTCCGGTGAACCTGCTGCCGGTAAGGGCGCGCCCTCGGCCATGTCTGATAAAGAGACCGAGGACCTTTTCAAGATCGCGTTCCGCAACTATGTAAAACTGGTCGATGTAGCCGATTCCAAGGCAGGACTGCTGATCCAGGTCAACTCGGTCCTGATCTCCGTGGTGATCGGATTTACCATGAGTCGCACGGAGAAATACCCGATGCTGATCGTTCCTATCTTTATCATCCTGGCCGTGGCCTTTGTGACCATTCTGCTTTGTATCCTGGCCAGCCGGCCCCAGCGCAATTCCTATATTCAGAACCGTTCATCCAAAAGTTACCAGACCTTTTTCTTCGGCAGTTTTGACCTGGTTGGTACGGAATTCCGGGATGCGGACTTTGATACTTATTCGGTACAGCTGGACAGCTTCCTGAAAGGCGGCAAAGAGCATGTTTACAATGAAATGTACAAGGAGGTATTCAATGTGCGCAAAGTGCTTAACAAGAAGTTCACCTTCCTGTCCTACGCGTACATGGTCTTCCTTGGCGGCCTGGCGGTCTCCATTCTCGCATTTTTTATCTCTACACGGTAAACCTTAAAAATATTGATACCCACTCATGCGATGCCCCAAAATAGTCGTCTGCGGTGCCACCGGAAATCAGGGTGGTGCTGTTGCGGCTGCCCTGCTGAAAAGCGGCAGCTGGTCCGTGACCGCGCTTACGCGCGATCCCGGCTCCGCCGCGGCTAAAGCGCTTGCTGATCTGGGTGCGGAGGTCCTGAAAGCGGATCTGCTGAACATGCGCTCCCTGCGTGAGGCATTCAGGGGTGCGCAGGGGGTCTTTTGCGTCACCCAGCCCTGGTCTTCAGACAAGGGCCGCTTTGATCCCGGGATGGAGATCAGGCAGGCTAAGAACATCATCTGGGCCTGCCGGGAAACCGCTGTACCGCATGTGATCTGCAGTTCTATCCTGAATATAACGGAGAGTATCTCCGGAGTTCCTTATGTGGATAGCAAATTGATCATCGAGGACCTTTTTACCCGGAACCTATCGGGCTGTATCATCGTCAGGCCTGCCCTGTATATGGAGAATATCGGCACACCGCTGATGAGTATCAGCGATAATAAAATAAAGGGAAGGTTCGCCGGCGACTCGTTCATCCCTTATGTTGCCTTAAGCGATATCGGTGCTTCAGTGGCGGAAATATTCTCATCACCGGATGAATTCGCCGATACAAAGATCATCCTGGCCGGAGATCTCGTTAGCGGTAATGAGCTGGCGAAATGGGCATCGGAAGTTTCTGAGGGCCGGGTATTCAGGTATGAACCGGCTAATGAGTTACTCCTCCGTTTGTTCAGGCCACGTTTTTATCATATGCGGAGGTTTTTTACGAAGCAGGGTCTCTTGTTGCACAGAGATACCTCTCCGCCGGGGGCTTACCACATGCTGCCTGCAGATCCGCTGACCATGGCCGAATACCTGAGCACAAAGTTCGGTAACAGCAAAAGATCTCCTTTCGTTCATATCCGCTGATGGCATCCCGTTCCGGCCGGGCTATCCGCTGTATCTTCTCCGAAGGATGCCGCTGTTATCCCTGATGCAGGGCCCGCAGATCAGGTTCATCCATTCGCTTCGCTGCATTTCTTCTCCAGATCCCGGGCCGCCGGCAAGAGCCCTTCCGCCGGCAGCCACCCGCATACCCGGGGCGGACCGTACGCTGCGCTTCACCTGGCCGCTCCTGCGCGCCTGCCGGCTGAAGGGCACTTGCATTGGGGGCAAAAGACCGGGTGGGAACCTGAAAACTGATTACACTGGTTAAACAGGGGTCTTCTTAATATCAAACAAGCTGCAGAACGTTTCGTTTTATAGCAGTGCACAAGCTCAAATGTTGAATATGAAAACTAATAAATCGATTCTATTAAAAGCGAACGAATATATTGTCAAGAACGACCACGAAGGATTTCTATCCTTATGCACCGAAGATTTGGTCTGGGAATTCGTAGGTGATCAGATACTGAACGGCAAACAAGCCGTACGTGAATACATGAAGTCTGTTTACAATGAATCTCCCGATTTCGATGTTGAAGAACTGATCGGCGATGGCGACCAGGTGGTAGCCGTCGGCCGCATTACATTAAAAGATGAAAGCGGTAAATATGTCACATCTGAGTACTGCGATGTCTGGAAATTCCGTGAAGGCAAGATGGCTGCGCTGAAAGCATTTGTTTCTGAGGTAAGATCCTGATTAATACTTTGCCAAAATCTTGCGGAGAATGATTTACATATTCTCCGCATATCTGCGGAGAATAATTTTTAAGACGTGGTTACTGATCGTTTGTTTTCCGGTCATTAGAACGGGTCGTCACGGGTATGATCAATGAAGGATCTATTATCCGCAAGATCTCTGTATCAAGGGTACCTAACGGGAAATGCCAGGTATCGTGCTCTTCTGAATCATAAATAAAAATTCCTTTATCCGTCTTATTTCCGCTTACATCACAAGAATATTGACAGATCATGATAAGATTGAAAAAGTATTCTTGCTTTTCTATTTTAATATCGAACACGTCATTCCTCCTGCGAATATTCAAGCATTCCCGCAATTGCTGAGGATCTGAGATCATTGTTGATAGCAGATACCTGATCTGTTCGATCTCCGGTGGGATCTCACTATTTTCTTCACTGTCGTAAAAATCATCCCACATATCTCTTTCCTTTAGTAAGATACCTGCGCGCTCTGGCTGTCCTTCGTAAGGCACTATCTCTATGACATACCCTGATCCAGGTTCATCGACTGGCCAGCAATCCGCTTTGGCAATGACAGTTTCCCCTGCGGTTACATTGTAAGAGGTCATCATTCTCGTTTTTTTGATCGTTTTTTCCATACCCAAATATCATCCTCCCGGCGTAAAGTATTTACAGATCAGTATCTCCTAGCATTTCTTCCGGCTTACCGCCTTCACCTGTTTTCACCGAACGGGCCAAAAGCACAGCTAAGTTCGTGACCGTGCTTTCTTTAGGAGGAAAAGACTACAGCATAAACGGCCGCCTCCCCAAAGGGTCCCCTCCAATTATTCCGTTTCCTTTTCCCGCAACCGGTCACATACTGCTGCTTTCTTTTTCCACTCATCGCCAAAAACATAAAGAAGAGGCTGGCAAAAAAGAAAAAAAGTTTAACAGATCAAAAATTTAAAAAGTATGGCAAACTGGTGTAACAACAGAGTAGAGTTCATTGGAGAACGCAATGAACTCATCGTGGTAAAAGCGTCATTTCAGGCGCTGGCATTTAAAGAAAAAAATGAGGGACGTGGACAGCTACCCACCTTCATTAACGAAGTGAATGGTGGCTATTTTTTTAATATCGTCTGGCAGGACGACCACCTTTATTATCAGACGAAATGGGCTCCTAACACCCAGGTACTGGTAAAGATCGCTGAGGAATATAACGTTGGCTTTACTTACAGCTATGATGAAATAAGCAACGGCGTATTTGGCGAGGCTTCCTTTTTGAACGGTGAACTGACCGAGATCGACCTTGATGCAGATGATATCGGCCAGTATGAATACAACGAAGACAACGGCACTTACCGCTTCGAGAACCGAAACTACGAAAGCAGCGAGGATATCCTGTCAACCATGCTGGAACGCAAAAAGGCAACTCTCAAACAACAAGAACTGAATAACAATAACGAACAATAACCATCAACAATTAAAATACAGATCATGGCACATCATCTTAATTATAATCAGCAGAACAATGAATACAGTTTTTTCAGCGTAAAGGAAAAAGCATGGCACGGTCTCGGCAAGATCGTCGAGCATTACCCGACCAGCGAAGAAGCGATCAGGTTCGCGGGACTTGATTACAAAGTCGAGAAACGACCGCTATTTACCTACGATACGGAAAACCATTACGGGGAAACTGATACGATCATTCCCGAGGTCAATGTTCCTAACTACTATGCCACCGTCCGCATAGATACTGAGGACGTATTAGGTGTCGTAGGCAAGGATTATGAGATCGTACAGAATGTAGATGCCTTTCAATTCTTTGATGCAATAGTTGGTGGCCGTGATGGCATCCTGTATGAAACGGCGGGTGCACTCGGCAAAGGCGAACGCATATTTATTACTGCTAAACTGCCAGGATACATTCGTGTGGGCAAAGAAGACCTCATCGAACAATACTTGTTCCTTACCACCTCGCATAATGGCTTCGGGAGCATAACTGCAGCCTTCACTCCGATCCGCGTCGTTTGCAACAACACGCTTAATGCAGCTTTAGGAAATCATAGTAATGCCATCAAAATTCGCCACACATCGTCAGCTAATGACCGTATCAGGCAAGCGCACACTTTAATGGGGATCAGCAGCGATCTGTCAGCTGAACTGGAAAGTATCTTCAATCACTGGGCAAAAGTGCGGATAACTGATGCGCAGGTCAAAAAACTGGTCCAGATCGCTTTGGCACCTAATAAAGAGGTATTGCAAAAACTGCATAACGGGGCGATGGATGAATTATCTGCTAACTATACGAACATCATCGATAAGGTTTATGAATACGCTATAGGCAGCCCGAGCCAGCAAATGGCAACAACCGGCGGTACCGTATTCGGTGCCTATAATGCAGTGACCGGCTATTTTCAAAATGTGCGGAAATACAAGGATGACGAGGCAAAATTCAGATCGATCATTGAAGGAACTGCAAAATTAAGGGGACAAACTGCATTCAACCTTTGCAAAGAATTTGCAATTCACGGCGCAGATACTTTACGCTTTAACTAATTATTAAAGGGGGAGCGATCCCCCTCACTTTAACATACATATCATGACACGTTCAAATTTACATATCATACTAACCAATGGCAAAAAGACAAAATGTGTTGCCGACAGCAGCAGTGCTCCCGAACAAGGCTATATAGTCGAAAATTTGATCCTGCCACTTTTAAGATTGAGCGATCCTGAAAAGGAATTGATACTTATTCGTGAGCATTGCACTATGAACGAACAGCGGATCAATGCCACGTACCGCTATGAGATCAACCTTATCACAAAGAGGGTTTCATTTTTTGAGGAAGATTTTAATTCTGGGGAAGACAGATTCATACGGGGTGAAGATATTACAGAAAGGTATGATGCTTATCTAAACGCGATAAAAAACTAGTAAACAATATGAAAAAAGAATTATTGGAAAGCTTAAATGCTAAGTTTCGCGCGATTACCTTCACAGCAGATGTATCTGACGAGATGTTGTTTACAGCTGAATATTTTTCTTATGATATAATATGTAAAATGTATATAAGTGAGAGATTTACTTTACATGATGAATTGAGAAGAGGGTCATTTTATACCACTATACAACGTCATCATTTTTCAGGTCAAACCGCTCCAATATTTCAAACAAGACAAATTATTGGATTGCAAGATCTTTATAAATACATAGATTCTTTTCTAAAAATGATACCATTCAAAATCGTTAAATATGGAAAGAATAAATATCAATTGCTCGATCCTGAAGGAATGGATCATTGCGGAGAGTACATAACTTTAAAAGATGCAAAGTCTACATCATTTGACAACTACATATTGTGGTTTTGAAAATGATTACTATTCGTAGTAATTAGCTGCTGTTAAATTACAACAGGAAATGCACTCAGTAATAAAAAAAATATTCTCTATTACAGCAACATAGTTGAGAACTAATAAATTGTTAATTTTTAATTCTATCAATAGATATTTTAATGTTTATTTTGTATCGAATTTAACTTAATTGCTAATTTAATTAGCAATTAAGTCAATAATAGTTTATCTTAGTTTTTTTTAGAATTAACTATATGGCACAAAATCAAAGTAAGGCTGTGAAATATACCTTCTCTGGACACGAAAGCTTCCATTGCAGACAAATGTGGTTGAAAAAAGGATTCGATCATCTAAAGCAACACCGCAGTTTTAATGATCCCGATGCGACTGTTTTGTTAGGGGTTGGAAAGAATATGCTCACGTCAATAAAATTTTGGCTGAAATCATTTGGATTACTAAATGAAGATGAAACGCCGAATGCCTTTGCGGATTTTCTATTCGACAATAACGGCTTCGATCCTTATTTGGAAGATGATCAAAGCCTTTGGTTACTGCATTACTATTTAATAAAGACAAATTTTTCATCTATATATAGCCTGATTTTCAACGAGTTCAGAAAGGAAAAAATACAATTTACAAAGGATCAATTTATTGCCTTTGCGTTAAGAAAAATGGAGCAGGTGAATATTAAAACTGTCGCCGACGATTTTGACGTTTTTAAAAAAATGTATCTGGAAAAATCTGAAGATGGAAAATTGAGCGAGGATTCATTTACCGGACTTTTATCTGAACTGCAATTATTACGAACAAAAGAGAAAGGTGTTTATTACATAGACCAGGGTGAACGACCAACGCTTTCGCCGGAGGTGTTGTTATACTCCATTTTAGATAACGACCGTTATGGTTATTCGATTAGCTTACAATCGCTAGAGCATGATGAAGATGGACCGGGTAACGTTTTTGCATTGACTCGTCAAGAATTGTTAGATAAAATTGAGATGTTAACTAGCTCTTATCCATGGATCACATATAATGATCAAGCAGGTGTGAAAGAAATACAATTTAAAGAAAAGCCGTCAAATCCCCTAAACGTATTAGATTTATCAATATGCAAGTAACATTTTCTCCATCAGTTAATATTATTAGAGATGGTAATGCATCTTTAAATTATATAGCAACGCCAAATGCAAAAAGGATAGTTGAGCAATTGCAGGGTGACTTTAATAAAGGCTTACGATCTTTCAATCTTATTGGTTCTTACGGTACCGGTAAATCAGCTTTTTTAAATGCTTTTGAGCAAACGTTAATTTTAGATAAGAAGTATTTCCAAATTCCTGAATTTAGAAAAAACAACATCAGTTTTGTAAAGTTGGTTGGTAGCTATCAATCCATCATTTCAGCGTTCGCTAATGAGCTTGATGTTCATTCTGAGAAGCACCAGGTTGAAAACGTCCTGTCAGAGTTATTTAATCGTTATCATCAGCTACAAGGCGACGAACCATTGCTAGTTATTGTGATTGATGAGATGGGTAAATTTCTAGAATACGCATCCAAAAATGAACCTGAGAAAGAATTGTATTTTCTGCAGCAGCTCGCAGAATTTGCTAATAACGCCCGGCATAGAATTTTGCTGATGACCACCGTTCATCAAAGTTTTGAAACGTATTCTTACGAGTTGAGTAAAAACCTCCGTCAGGAATGGACAAAAGTAAAAGGACGGTTTACGGAATTAACTTTCAACGAACCGGTGGAACAATTGCTTTATCTTGCTAGCGAACATATTGCAAAAGCGCGCGTAGGTAATGGGGTTCCAAAAAATGTAAAAGAAGCACTTACTATCTTTGAAAATACAAAGGCATTCAAAGGTACTTATGCTAAAGATATTGCTTTGCAATTATTTCCGCTTGACCTTTTAGCCGCAAACGTTTTAACATTAGCACTACAAAGTTATGGACAAAACGAGAGATCACTTTTCTCTTTTTTAGAGTCTACCGATCACACAGCGATTAGTAATTTTAAACCTTCAGAAAAAGATCCTTTTTATAGCATCGCGCAGGTATTCGATTATATTAGCAATCATTTTTATGGCTACCTGCATTCTAAACACAACCCCGACTCTGCGTCTTGGGCAGCTATAAGACAAGCTATTGAACAGGTAGAAAACAGCTTTGAAACTCAGTTAGAAGATTATCTCAAAATCGTTAAGACCATTGGCCTACTCAATATATTTTCATTAGCCGGCTCGGTGTTTGACGAACAATTCTTGAAACGCTATTCAGAATTGTGCCTAGGAATACCTGTTGCAGATAAGCTTATCAGTGATTTAACTGCCAAAAGTATTGTGCGTTATAGAAAGCACAGTAAACGATTTGTTTTATCTGAAGAAGCTGAAATCGATATTGAATTGGCGTTGATCGAGGCGGGCGATCGTGTTTCAGAAATATCAGATATACCAACTGTACTTAAACGGTATTTTGAATTCGCACCTGTTGTTGCAAAAGAATACTCGTATACAAACGGAAGTAGCAGATACTTTCAATTTGAAATTTCTGAATTTCCACAAGCGCTGGCACCAAATGCTGAAATAGATGGATTTATTCATTTAATTTTCAATGCACCAGATGAAGCGCAATTAAAGGCCATTTATGAAGAAGAACCATCGGCAAACATTTACGTATTCTACAAGAATGCTAAAGAAATAAAGAGTCTGCTTTTTGAACTTGAAAAAACAAAAAAGGTACTTCAGGAAAACTTGAATGATAAGGTAGCCAAACGGGAGTTAGAGAGCATTGCAGCCCATCAGCAAATGTTACTAAACCACTATATTTTAAATAATCTATTTACAGGGTCTAAAGATATTTTTTGGTATTGGAATGGCCTTTTGGAGCCGGTTAATACAAAGAAATCCTTCAATAAATTATTAACAAAAGTTTGCTATAACGTATATCGCTCTGCTCCAATTTTTAGAAACGAACTTGTAAATAAACAAAAGATTTCAGGTGCAATTCATACAGCGAAAAAGAATTATTTTCGTGGCCTTGTACAGAATTGGAACGAGCCGGATTTAGGGATACCTGCACACTTGTTTCCCCCGGAAAAAATGATTTTCAGATCCCTATTACTCGACAATGGTTTATCTCCTGTTCGAGAAAATATAAGAGAAGCTCTTAAACCCGGTGACAGCTTTTATGATTTGGTTCAAGCAAGTGATAAATTTTTAGAAGCGAGCAAAAAGCAGCCGAGACCACTTAGTGCGTTTATTGAAATATTGTCACAGCGGCCATTCAAACTAAAGCAAGGTTTTATAGATTTTTGGATCCCATCATATTTATTCTTGAGACGTAATGATTTTGCTTTATACTGTGATGGATCATTTTTACCTGTAATAAGTGCCGATACTTTAGAACTTATATCTAAAAAACCAAGGGACTTTCAAATTAAAGCTTTCGATGTCGAAGGAGTTCGGTTAGATATATTTAATAGTTACCGAACATTTTTAAATCAAGAGACCAAAGAGGTTGTTGGTACCACATCATTTATTGAGACCATCAAACCGTTTTTAGTGTTTTATCGGACACTGCCCGAGTATGCTAAACAAACAAATAGAATATCCAAAACTGCATTAGCTGTAAGAACAGCGATTTCGAAATCAAAAGATCCCGAGCATACTTTTTTCGAAGCGTTTCCAGCGGCTCTAGGTTATGACATACAGCAATTGAATGAAAATTCAGAATTGCTTGTTTCCTATATCCAAACTTTACAAAATGCGATAAGAGAAATTCGCACTTGTTTTGATGGATTGGTTGATCGCTTTGAAGCTTTTATAAAACACGATATCCTTTTTGAAGACAATCAGGTAGAATTTGAAGTTTATCGATCTAAACTACAGCATCGCTATATTGGTCTCAAGCGGCATTTACTACTTCCAAAGCAAAAAACGTTCATGCAGCGTTTAGATTCCTTATTAGATGATAATAAAGCTTGGTTAAGTTCAATGGCTCAAAGCCTGGTGAACAAGCAATTGGAAAATTTAGTGGATGATGATGAAGTGACGTTACATGACTCATTTAAAACCATGGTTGCAGATCTTGATAGCTTAACAGAATTATCAGCTGTTGAAGTTGATGAGGAAAAAGAACAGGTTTATAATTTGCAATTTATAACCTTCGGCGCTACTCCGCAAAAGAACATTATTAGAGTTTCTCATGAGAAAGCTGCAGTTGCTGATCAAGAAATAAACCGGCTTTACAATCAGCTTTCTGCAGATAACGAAGTTAACAAATTGGTATTGACAAAACTCCTACATAAATTATTAAATAATGAATAAGGTTAGGCATGTACTCGGAATTTCAGGTGGCAAGGACAGCGCTGCCCTGGCTATATATTTAAAAAACCTATATCCGTTAATGGATATAGAATACTATTCAAGTGACACTGGAAAAGAATTGGATGAGACCTACAATCTAATCACAAATTTGCAAGTTTATCTTGGTAAGAGTATTGAGATATTGAAAGCAGCAGAAAATAGTCATGAAGATCCATTTGACCATTTTTTAAGTATGTATGGTGGCTTTCTACCGTCATCAAATGCAAGATGGTGTACGAAAAAGTTAAAGCTTGAACCGTTTGAAAAGTATGTTGGTAATGACCCGGTAGTGTCATATGTAGGCATTCGTGGTGATGAGGATCGTGAAGGATATATCAGTCACAAAACTAGCATTCAATCTATATTCCCATTTAGACGTAACATTTGGAGTGAAGATGTAATATCAAAGTTTTTGGCAAATGATAAAATTGAAGAAAATCTTACCTGGTTAGATGCAGCAGGCGTTGGTAGTCGAAAAAACTTGTTCCAGGAAACCCTACTTAAGCCTCTAAGTATTTCGTATCATGAACATCAAAAGTTAAATCAACTTTTGGATATTGGTGTAGCAGAAACTAATCAATTAATTTATTCTTATTTAAAAACTACTGATTACCCATTAGGCCGTGATGATTCCTATTTCCCCTTATTGCAAAACGAGGAAAATCTTGTAAGAGACGACATTTTTCGAATTTTAGAGGAAAGCGGTGTGGGTGTGCCAGCTTATTACAAAAAAATCAATTTCGAGGTCGATGGAAAAACTTCTTCTTATGCACGAAGCCGATCAGGTTGCTATTTCTGTTTTTATCAGCAGAAAATCGAATGGATATGGTTGTATGAGCAACACCCAGAAATGTATAGAAAAGCAATGACATATGAGAAAGATGGTTACACCTGGATGCAAAATGAAAGCTTAGAGGAGTTAATTACTCCTGACAGAATGCGCCAAGTTAAAAATGATTATGCTAAGAAGATGGAAAAGGTAACATCAAAGCAGTCCAATTTTTTGCTTGACATTCTGGACGAAGAAGAAGGCATTGGCTGCGCTTCTTGTTTTATATAACAAAACTGGACTGTGAAAGCAGTCCAGTTTACATTCTTCAAATATCTCATCCAATTTATATCAGGAAGAAACACGATAAAGCCGTTCTGAGTGATTGGGGCGATCAGCCTTATAAATTCCATCACTAAGTTTCGTAATCCAACGATACAAGATTTGAATATTCTCAGTTATTTCAAATTTACGGGGGGTTGGAACGTCTGAGCAGTTGCGATGGATCCAATCTTTTGCACCACCGAAAAATACTTGTTCTTCAGTATCTACATACTCTAGAAACGATCTAATGAACGGGTGATTAAAAAATTTTGATTTTAGTTCCTTTTCAAATGCATGCATTTCTAAACCCAGTGGTATTCTGTAAATCGCTAAATCGTGCATAGCGCAGTTTAATTCAATTTTATGTATTGATTCCTGGGTCTGATATATTCTATGCAATGTTTCTACACTGTAGGTCATTGGAAGCGAAGCTATAGAAAACCCCTTATCCGGAAAATTAACTTCAAACTTGAAATCAGCCTCTTTGGGAAATGTTTTGATTTTCTCAGGCAACTGTAATTTTATCTGATCATAAATATTATCGGTGATCAAAATACTTTCAGCTTCAATCATGTTGAAGTATAGCCTATCTGAGAGGTCAAGCTGTTGATCTACTAATGCAAGCTCATAGTTGTAATTTATGTTCTCAGGATAATTAAGTGCTCGTTGAGAAATATTCGCGCTTCCTATAAACGCACGCTCATAATTTGCGACAAAGGCTTTTAAATGTAATCTTGGATTTCTATACAATGTAATTCCTCTTTCTTTAAGATAAGGATAAACCTCAAGATCGGAAGACCCCGCGATAAGGTCTCTAGGTTCCCATCGCACCACAACCATTTTTACATTTTCTTTAGCTTCAATCAAAGGCTTCAGAGATTCCAGCTTTATGTAGGGAACATAAATATGGCATTCTTCCTGGTTAGTTAGGAAATTGAGTAGCTCTGACCTTAATTGTACACCGTTTTTAAACAGCATCTTATTCCTCAATAGACATAAAAGCACTAGCCATTTTACCCCAATCTTGTCGAGCACTTTTCACAGCATCCTTTAAGCGACCCACAGGCTGTTCGTCTTCATAACGAGCCCAAGCCATCAACAAAAGTTTCAAACCTGTTTTTGCTTCAGTGAGTCTTTGACGAAGATTTGTCGAAGTAGCTTCCGGATCTATCGTGTCATTTAATATCTCAACAAACTGGTTATATGCGGGGTGAGATGTATTTAATTTTATAATAATCTTTCCTGCTACTGGCAATACTGTAAAGAAAGCATTTGATTCAAAGTTTGACTCGATAAACTGATATTTAATACTTTTCTCAATCAGAATTTCTTTCGCCAATTGTAAAGGATCCTCCACATTTTCATCATCTGCAAGGATTGTTGCAAGAGCATTCTCCTTTTCTTCATCAGTTGTGGAAGACTCTTCTTTATCGTTTGGCGTCACGTGTCCATCTTCCTTCCGCGACTCCGTAACTTCAGAGGCGTGAATCTCTGCTCCCAAATCAGTTTGATCATCATGTCTTGTAGCAGAGGGTTCCTTTTCTAATCGTTTTTGTTGAGCATCTAATGTTTTGCGAATATTGCTTAACTGGTTTTTAATATCTTTTGCAATATCAATTAAAAAAGCCTTAGGGTCATCTTCTGCCAGAAGTTCTTCTTTAAATTCAAAAATCGTTTGATTTCGGTCTCTTAACTCCTGAGTAAGGTTTAAGGCTCCTAATTCCCGGAAATTATTTGCATACTGTTTATTATTAGTTACACCGAATACCTCATCCAATGCAGGCGGAAACTCAACTTCTACCCCCCACCAGCGTTCAACGGGATCGTAACCAATAATCCATGACGTATCTAAATCTAACTCTCTTCCCGCACGCAGTATTGAAACCCCGACATTACCTCCAGCATGTTTACCATGGGGTAAACCACCAGGATTTCTACCTTTACGAGCGGCTTCAAATGCTACAGAATAACGAACGTAAACAATGTGTGTTTCGCCACGATATTTCACTGGGTATTTTACTTCAAAGTCATCATCACCGCCATACTTAAAAAACATCGGATCAGGCAAACTTTGGGTGGCCAAATATTTGGATACACTTGTATTCTCCATTAAATATAACGGATCATTTGCCAAAAAAGATGTCGTAAATTCAGGGTTTAATAAATTGGCTTCTCTAACAACTGTCGCATTTATAATTACTTTACCAGAATTTATAAATTTCCTATACATCCGTCCAACTAAATATTCTGAATGTTCGATAATGGTCTTTCCGGTTCTCCATAAACATCTATCAAGTTTGCTCCATACAACCAAAGTTCCCGAATCGCCTAAATTTTCTGCTATTTGAATATATTTATTTGGAATCGGTGATTGAGCTGGATCTGGTACCATAGTGAGCGTCCCGTTACTTATTTCATCGACGTCAATATAAGAATGTAAAGCCCATTGGTATCCATGTTGCCAAGTCCAAACATCAACCCTTACAGCCTGTGAAATTGATGAAGAAGGCAAACCCATTCCAAATTTACCAATACTTACTTGTGCCTCTTTAGTGAGATTAGTACCGTTGCCGAATTGCAATGCTTTTTGCAGGGTCTCGGCATCCATGCCACTTCCATTATCGAGTATGGCAATTTCTTTAATTCGCGATACCGTTCGCATATTAATTAATTCGTCATGCTCAAGGCAAATAAGATCTACTGTAGAACTCCCGTGTTGTATTGAGTTGTCAATTAGTTCGGCTATTGCATAAGCCGTATTTTTATAGCCGTTGTCTCTCATTGATTTTACAACGAGCTGTACCGGTACAATTGAATGATCCATATATTCTTTAATAAATTTTAATTCCAAACATCTTCCCAATTAATGAATGCGTCGGCAACTTCGCTGAAGCCTGGCAAATTCTGATCTATTACAGTAACAATTTCAGCTTCCATATTGCCGCCGGATCGAATTCCTCTTATTGCTCTACCTACCATTTGACTATAAAGCACTAATGAATCGGTTGGCCGAGTAATCACAGCGCAACTAGTCTCTGGAGCGTCAAAACCTGTTGTCAAAATACCGTAATTGCAAAGAATCATTGGCTCAGGAAAATCAACTCTTGATTTTTTGAAGTCGGCAATGATTTTAGAACGTTCAACCGAATTTGTTTCGGAAGTTACAACTTTCGAATTTAACCCAACCGCAGTCAAAACGCTATTTAAGGTAATGGCATGATCCTTAGTAATACCAAATACAATAATCCTTTTATGATTTTTCACCAAAGATTGAATTCTGCTTATAATGGCCATATTCCTCAAACGATCTTCCGATATGGCTTTTAATACAGAGGGTGACAAAACATAATTAGATTTTAAATATTCAATATCTTCTTTAGAAAGTTTAATCCCCACTTCTCTAAGCAAGCGAGTATTTGTAACTTTCGCCAAATAACCTTCATCAGTCAAATAATCTACGGGATTATCATATCCTGGAATTTTAAGCATAGCTTTTTGACGGAAAAAGAAATCCGCCAACTTCTGATCCTCCTCAGGATCATTCCAGGTTCGACCTGGGGTTGCCGAAAGTCCAATAAAGCCTGTTCCGCCTTTAATAATATTTTCAATTAATAATTGATAGGTAGGCGCAATGGCCATATGGGCCTCATCCATTATGACAAGTGAACAATTTGCGGCAAAAATGCTCATCGCCTGAAGATCCCGCATTAGGAGCTGGTACGTTTTATCAAGCCCGGCCACTATAAAAGAACCTTTAACTTCCTTTAAATCAATATTTGTTTTATCCCAAAATTTGATTGCAGTAATTTCGCGATCACCCAAAAATGCCCAAGCTTTATAAAATTCGTCGTAAGCTTGATCAAGTAATTCTTTTGTGTTCGCAAACCATATTACATTCTTTTCTGGCTGATCAACAAGATGTCGGCAGATAAAACTAATTGAAGTCCTGGTTTTACCAGAGCCTGTCGGCATATGAAGTAACGCCCTATTATTTGCACTAGTCAGAAATGTTTTCAGCTTTCTAAGAACATCTCTTTGATAATAATAAAGCGGATACCCAACCTGAACATTTGTTGAAGCTACCCAATCAGGTTGCACATCTGGAATGATAATTTCACCAAAAAACTCAAATAGTTTTTCTAACGAAGTGCCTTTAAAGTTAATAGCAGTAAGCTTTTCGAAAACATCGTTGGTCTCAGGAAGATTAAACTGTTTACCGAGTTCATATGCCTCATTGAGTGAAAGTGAATTGATGATAATATCTCGCGAAACTTTATTAATTAGTAAAGCTTGATGCGTGAATGTATTAATCAGAACTTTTCTAAGGTTCTCTGGATATAAGTATGAGCTGTCTAAAGTTTTAAGAGTGCCAATTACTTCTTTGCCTAACATTTCCTGATAAGCACTTTCTTCAAGATTGCTAAGAACATCTGTTATATTCATCAATTGTGATTGTTCAGGTTTATTGAACCAGGCCCTAAAATAATATAATTTTCTATTTCAATTGCTATAGTTTTAATGCAATATCATTTTACGTAAATACTTTTTTTTAAAATGGTAATTAAAACCATCAACTAAAAAAATAACACCAAGATTTTAGCTGTCGATATTAAAAGTCCATTAGATCTTTCAACGGAATTTCCAAACCCAGCGCCAGTTCAGTTAGCGAAATCAAACTTGGATTGTGATCACCGTTTTCGTACTTTTTTATTACAGAATGATCAAGATTACAATTTAAAGCAAGTTTTCTTAAAGATAGATTTTTCTTTTTGCGCAGCGTTTGGAGATGGGCTCCAAATTTTATAAGTATGTCTTTATGACTTTCGCTTTGCATTTCAAATTATGAAATACGAAAGTTGTCTTTTTTACTCTTAAATGTGGTGAGATATATATCACCACCAAGTATATTTGGTTTTTTAAAAATTAGATGCCCAATAATGCGACGAGGGAAAGTTTACAATAAAAAAGGTAATCAACTAACTGAGACTGGCAATGGTAATAAAGTATCAAGCAATAGTTATTTTAAGCAATACTTTTATGGAATTGCCCTTCTTATCACTTGGTTAATAATTTACCTCGTCAATAAATTTAGATGAGAGCTTAAGTAGAGTTTTTACAATTTAAAATCTAAAAGTAATTTTGGCTCAATTTCCAGTCCTTTAGCAAGTTTGAAAATAGTCGTCAACTGTAAATCGGTTGCCCCAGATTCTATAAGCCCGATCTTTACATGATTTAAATCTGCTTTTAAAGCCAATTGCCTTAAAGAAAGTTTTTTCTCTGTACGAAGAGTTCTTAAATGAATTCCAAATTTTTCTTTTACACTTTGATAACTCTCCAATTTATTGAATTTAGAATCGAATATGCTTTTTTAAACGCAAAAAATTGTATACCAATAGGTGTACAATTGTAATTATTATTTATATTTGTTTTGCGAAACTTATTTACAGTATATAAGCTTTCGCTTTAGTCTCGATTTAGAAACCTGAGAAATTTTTAGCAACGGGACGACTAGTGAATTGCCCACGCCATAGCTTTAGCCATAGGTGTGGGCTCTCTTGTCGTGTTGCATGGCTTCTCAGGGCCTCTAAATCCGGCAAGTTGAGTCCACGCCTATGGCTTATCATTGACCGACTTACCGTTAATTAATTTGAACGATGGAAGCGGTAATACAACAACATGATTTTGAACCTTCCTTATCTTTTAAAGATGAGGTAAGGAAGTTTTTTGCAGATCGTACGCCCGATTCTGCAAAGGTGATGTTCTGGAAATTGTTCCAATGCTGGGCGACAAAGGAATGCACAATTAAAGGTGAAGTCACCGATGAAGAAGTCGCCCTGTTCTTCGATCAGTTAACAGACCTGGTGGCCGCGGCTTACATATTACACCAGGCGAACGGGGCTTTGAATAACCAGCAGGAAGGAGAAGAACATGAATAGCTATCCTGTACAATCCTGGGCTCTGCTCATTTCTCCCGGAGAATAAGCTTCTTCCAGTCTTATTAATTAATCAAACCTTTTTATCTAATAACTAAACTAAAATGAAGCTAAAAATATGCTCAGTGGCTTTGCTATGCCTTTTTTTTAAGGTGGCTGCCCATGCTCAAACTGAACCTGTTTACCTCAAAGTCGGCGATAAAATGCCTGATGTCGAGATAAAAAAAATAATGAACTGGAATCGCAAAACCGCCAGGATCTCTGATTTCAGGGGAAAAATGATTGTCCTTGATATGTGGAATTCCTTTTGCGGCAGTTGTATAGCCGGGTTTCCAAAACTTGACTCACTTCAGCGCCGCTATAAGGATAAGCTGCAGGTTCTCCTGGTCAATCCATCCAGCGATAATGAAACTGTCCGAAGCATGAAGATCGTGATCGATCGGATGAATTCCTGGTCGGACAAACCTTTCAAACTTCCGATCGTGTTCCGTGACAGTATCATATCAAGAAATTTCGACTTCTATGGCGTACCATTTTCGGTCTGGATCGGTCCGGATGGAACTATTGTAGCGATCCCGAAGCTTGGTGAATCGATCGAAGCAAATATTGACAAGGTTTTGGCGGGCGAAAAAATTAACGTCACGCCGCGCATTATCAATAGGCCTGCAAATGCAAAAAGAAGGGCATACCAATGAAAAATTTAAAATACCTTATATCTTGTTTGATTCTTATAAGCAGCGCTTTATGTGCGGGCGCTCAGGATTTCGTGGTGGTCTACGGCGAGGTTAAGAGCGCAGGCGGTCAGGCAATTTCCGGCGCTACAGTAAAAGTTAAGCATCAATATGCCCAACAAGTGACAGATGAAAAAGGGCATTTCAAAATTCAAATTTTTGGGACTGATACTCTTATTGTAAATTATATCGGTTATAAACCTGCATCTGCCATCATCGACCCTAAGTTATCTTCCATCCTGCGGATAACACTGGAACCTCTGGTTAGTGAATTAAAAGAAGTAGTAGTAAGTACCGGTTATCAGGACATCCCCAAGGAACGCGCAACAGGATCATTTTATAAACTGGACAATCAATTACTAAATCAGCGGGTTGGTACAGATATCATCAGCCGGATCGACGGACTGACAAGCGGGCTGCAGATCGACCGTCGTGACCCGAACCAGCAAACTATACAGATCAGAGGCCTAAGCACACTCAATATCGAATCGGCGGGCCCGCTGATCGTACTGGATAATTTCCCATACTCCGGAGACATCAATAATATCAACCCTAACGATATCGAAAGTATGACAGTTTTGAAAGATGCCGCTGCGTCATCCATCTGGGGAGCAAGAGCCGGAAACGGGGTTATCGTTATCAATACGAAAAAAGCAAAGCTGAACCAGCCTCTGCAGGTAGCCTTTAACTCGAATTTTACATTTAAACGGAGACCCAACCTTTTCTCTGCCGATGAGATACCTGTGAGCAGTTATATCGATCTTGAAAAGAAGATATTTGGTGAGGGCTACTATGACAATTTGTTTACCGATCCTGCTTTTCCGGCAACATCACAGGTTGTATCCTTGCTGAACGATGCAAGAAATGGTACGATAACGGCGGCCCAGGCTGAACAGCAGATCGCAGGACTGCGCTTAAAAGATGTGAGGAATGACCTCCAGAAATATATTTACAGAAATGCTGCAGATCAGCAATATTATCTCAACCTGACTGGTTCAGGCGCAAACATCAGATACCTGATCTCCGCAGGTTACGACAAGGATATTTCCAGTTTGCGCGGTAATGGAAATGACCGGGTGACCTTACGTTCAAATAATCTGATCGACCTGACTAAAAAATGGCAGCTGAGTACTGATGTGATCATTACCAGGAGTAATTCCTCCAGCAACAGCCCGGGTGGGTTCGGCTCCTACCGGTATGGTCAAACCTCTCTTTCCCCCTATGCATCTCTTACTAACAGCGATGGTTCTCCAGCGGCCATTGATCTGAAATACAGCAAAGCCTTCACTGATACGGCCGGAAAGGGACGCCTGCTCGACTGGAAATATAGGCCATTACAGGAACTGGTCAATAATGATAACAAGTCAGGAACAACTGACGTGCTGCTAAACGCAGGAATGACTTATAAGATCATGAACCCGCTTAAAGCTGATATTAAATACCAATACCAGCAATCCTGGTCATCAGCTGATAACCTGCAGAATCTGAATAGTTTTTCTACACGTGACTATATTAACACTTTTACCCAATTAAGCGAAACCAGCGCCTTCTATGCCGTTCTCAGAAGAGCGATCCTTAATTCTGCTGATCAGGTTAGCAGACAGCAGGCTATCCGTGGACAGCTAAGCTATGAACAGTTATGGAATCAGCGGCACAGGCTAACCGCGATCGCCGGTACTGAGATCCGCGAATCAAGATCAAGTTCGTCTTCTTTTATGACTTACGGGTATGATCCAAATACGTTAACGACGATTCCTGTGGATTATGCCCATCTTTATCCAACGTACGATGGCATCAACGGAGACAGTTACATTCAGGATGGTACATTGTATAAAGCCTATCTTAACCGTTTCGTATCTTACTTTGCTAATGCAGCCTATACGCTTGACAGCAAGTATACTCTAACTGCCTCTGCCAGACGGGATGAATCCAATCTATTTGGGGTAAAGACCAATCAGAAGGGAGTACCCCTTTGGTCTGTCGGCGGGCTGTGGAGAATAAATCAGGAACATTTTTATCATATTGCCTGGCTGCCGGAACTCGCTTTAAGGCTCACTTATGGTGTAAGTGGTAACCTATCACCGAATGAATCCGCATTAACAAGGATACAGAACCTGCCGGCCACACTTAACCCGATCAGGCTACCATTCATAAGTGTCAGCGCTCCGCCAAATCCGGACCTTCGCTGGGAGCAGGTGAAAACCTTGAATGCCGGTCTGGATTTTAGTTTCTTCGATGGAAGATTAACAGGGTCATTCGAATATTATACTAAACACTCGGACGACCTTATCAGCAGTGCATTACTTGACCCTACGGTCGGTTTTATCAGCGGTAACCGCAATTCGGCCAGTATTTTTACTAAAGGATCAGATATCATACTAAACTCGATCAATTTGGATGGTGAACTGAAATGGAGAACCACGCTGCTGTTCAGTAAGGTGAATTTCAAAACCACGAAAAACCTTAACCCACTTACAGACGCTGGATTTGTGAGCGATGGTGGCTTTATTTTACCGCTGTTAAACCAGAACCCCTACGCTATTGTAAGTTATAAATGGGCAGGGCTTGATCCCCAGACCGGTGATCCGCAGGGTTACGTTAATGGTGCGGTCAGCAAGGATTATGACGCGATCATGCAAACCCCGTTGGATCAGCAGGTGATCAGTGGTTCAGCTTTGCCAACCATATTCGGTAATTTACGCAATACGCTGGATTGGCGGAGATTCTCACTGGCCTTTAATTTATCCTACCGTTTCGGCTACTACTTCCGGAAACCAACAACAGATTATTCCAGCCTGATCAGAAGCGGGACAGGCTATTCAGATTATGAGCAGCGCTGGCAAAATCCGGGCGATGAACAAACTACCAATACGCCTTCGTTCATATATCCCGGCAATGCTTCAAGAGACAATTTTTATCATTATGCCTCTGTGAATGTGGAAAAAGCAGACAATATTAAATTACAGGAAATATATCTGAGCTATGATATCCGACCAGCAAGGCCAATATTTGGTATCAGGTCAGTTCAATTCTACCTCTTCGCCAATCAGCTTAATGTAATGCTCTGGAAGGCAAACAAGGCTGGTCTTGATCCGGATGTGCTTTACAGTTTTAAACCGCCTGTCTCTTATTCCGCAGGCATGAAAGTCACCCTTTAAGATATCAAACATATGAAAACTTTGAAATTTATAAATAAGTCTCTCCGGCATATAATAGCGATAGCATTGCCCTTTTTCATTTTGCAATCTATGCTGGTATCCTGCAACAAATATTTAGATGCGAAGCCCGATCTGTCGATCTCTACACCTTCAACGATTGATGACCTGGAGGGTATTTTAAACGGATACGGCACCATGAATGCCCGATACCCTTCCGCATCTGAAGTTGCCTCTGACGACTATTATCTGACAGCTGCGGATTTTAACAGCACGGCAGAAGCGCAACGGCTTTATTACAGCTGGCAGAAATCACCATTTTTTGTCGGTGACTATAGTTCTCCTTACCAGGGAATTGAATTTGCCAATGTCATCCTTGAATCGCTACCCCGGGTTTCCGGCGGGGATGAGATCTCCCGCAATAGACTGGAAGGAAACGCGCTGTTTATAAGAGCTTCGTATCACTACGCCTTAGCGCAATTGTACGCGAAGCCCTACAATGCTCAAACCGCCGGTGCTGATCTAGGTATAGCATTGCGCAAGACTGCAGATGTAGGGATCAAACCAGAGCGTTCTAACCTGAGCGAAACTTACAGCTCGGTGATCGCTGATCTGAAACATTCCATTGCCCTGCTGCCTTCAGCTCCGGACGTCAAATACAGGGCGAGTAAACCTGCGGTTTATGGAATGCTGGCCAGAATTTATCTTTCAATGCGGGAATATAAAACTGCAGGCTTGTACGCGGATTCCGCCCTTGCGCTTTATAGTACTTTACTGGACTATACAAAGCTGAGTACTACGGCTTCGCTTCCTTTCAAGCAGTTTAATGATGAAGTGATCTACGATGCCCGAGGTTTAGGGGCGTCGGCACTGACACAATCCAGGGCACGAATTGATACCATACTTTACAGTTTTTATGCGGCATCAGACCTGAGGAAAAGTATTTTATTCAAGGCAAATGCCAACGGTTCTTTTGCATTTAAGGGAACATACACCGGCGTTACCGGAACAAGTCCCTTCACTGGTATCGCTACCGATGAATTGTATCTGATCAAAGCGGAAACCGCTGTACGGAGTGGTGATGTTCAGCAGGGGGTCGACGCTTTAAATAAGCTTCTTGTGACGAGGTGGAAAAAAGGAACGTATGTTCCTTATGTGGTAACTGATCAAAAACAGGCATTGGCTACGATCCTGAAGGAGCGACGAAAAGAATTGCCATTCAGGACCCTGCGCTGGTCAGACTTGCGCAGGCTGAATTTTGAACCGGAGTTTGCAAAAACACTGACCCGAAAGCTTGGAGGTACCACTTTTGACCTCGCTCCTAATGGTGCCCGGTATGTGTTTCTGATCGATCAGAAAGCTGTGGACATCAGCGGTCTGCCGCAAAATCCTTAAACAACAAAGGGGGCGATTGCCCCCTTTGTTGTTTAATTCGGAGAGGTTATTCCTCCATACCTATCGCAGCGTTAGCAGCTGTATGGCTCTGCTGAGAGCTCCACAAGTTGGCTTTCTGAACATTAAACTCGCTTGATGCCGGAGCTTGACCAATTGTTTTAGCAGTCGTCAAGGTGACGCCGCAGACATTACCGTTATCGATACAAGGATTGACATCCAGCGCGGCGTAATTGTTCAGGTCCTGAACCTGGGCAGATGTCCTTGCGGACGGGCCAATATATTTAAAGAAATTACTGGTTGTTGTAGTTGCTTTAAAAGCGCTTGTGCCAAATGCCAGGGCGATCGCAACAGCAGGGATAATTAACTTTTTCATGTGATGTGCTGCTTTATTAGATCAAAAAACAGCTCAAAAACTTTAGTGTAATTTAATGTTATAACTGTGCCTACTCTGTCTGCAGGTTTTCGGCAGTTCCTGTTCGCTTCGATAAACTCCCTTATCCAAACGTTCTTTCGTGAGACTTGCTAAATGTCACCGGACTCCTTTCGCTGGTAATTTGTTATGATGATCAGGTTTAGTGCAAGGAATGTAAGGTTGAACCAGAAATGGAATTTCCAGCCAAACTTTTCGATCAGCCCCCCGCAGGAACAGGGAATGTGTCCGAAGAACCGTAAAAAGATCATGGCGATATAACCTGTAAACAGGATGAACATGATAGCTGACAGGCAGATACCTGGTTTGACAAACCTGTCCGTAAGCAGCGCTGCACCGGTCAAAGCTTCCACTGGCGGCAACGCCCAAACGAGTACATTTTGTATGACCGGATGAAAAGGCTGCTTAGACATCGCAACTTTGAATTGATCGTGATCGATCAGCTTACTGATCGCCGCATATAGCCAGAGCAAGGCAATGAGTCCGGTAGCGACCTTTATGAAATTCTCCGTTATTCCTTTTTTTATAAGCATGGAATAAAGGTATAATGGCCTTTGTGCCAGAACTTGTCACTCTTTTTCTTTCAGGAAATATTTTTTTTGAAGACGGTCATATTGGATATCATGACCGCGGTCGCGGAGATGGTTGAGCATGCGTTTGATCGTGCGTGTGCTGCATCCAAAGCGTACTGCAGCATCCTCAACTGTGCGGAACCTGTTCTTTATGATCAGTTCCAGAATATAGTCCAGCCTTTTCTCATATGATCTGTAGTCCATAACACCTCTACCATTTGTCAGGTGAAATTGGCGGTAAGGATGACAAAAAACTATAAGCCCAGCTTATAAACTAACTGAAAATCAGCTTCAAAGTGTCACTATGGCAACCAGTTACAGTACAGGATGGCTGAATCTTTTTGGCTTGATGCCTGTTTGAAAGGACCTGCGCAGATCATTCATCATTTCCATGATGCGGTGATAATTGATTCCACTGCCGAATTTCGGTTTTGGCATCAGTTCATAGGGGGATATTTCAAAGATCTCTGCGATCTCATATACCCTCCTGATCGTCATTTCCGTTTCGTCTCTTTCCAGATTGGAATAAGCCGCCTGTGAGATCTCCAGCATGAATGCCATATATTCCTGGCTGTACCCCTTTATGATCCTTCTTATCCTGATCTTTTCGCCTATACTTTGCATTTATTTAATAAGGATGATATTATTCCTATAAGCAAAAGTAATAAAATACAAGTTAAGGTTTTAGCGTATGAAGAGACCTGGTTGCACTTTTACATAGCTTTCAATTCCGGAAGCAGTAAACAAATAAGTGTATGAAGGATCTATCAGATGCAGAAGCAAAACAGATCAAAGGCGGTTCAAGCACCTGCGGCTACAATATTGCCGTCTCGGCAACAGTAGGTGGTTTATTCGGAGGTGCCGGCGCTGTAGCTGGTGCAGTTCTTGCCGCAACAGGCCCGTCCTGCTTGGGCTGGTGGTAAATATCGCCTGAACACCGGGAAGAGATCTTGCCGGTGTTCAATAAATAAGTCCCGGATAATATAAGATCGTAGTTAAGATGCCACCTAGCGCACTGAAGAAATGCAGTTCATTATCCATCATTATGTTGCCGGATCTCCATTTATAAACGATCAGTCCGACGATCACCAGTAAAGCGGCATACTGGTTCCTGATCTCGCCCGCTAAAGGGAAATAGAACGCGACATAATGCGGGGCAAGGATCATAAAGCCCATCATGCATCCCAGTATACTACCAGAGGCGCCAGCACTTGAATAGTCATAATTATTCCGGTTCGACCAGCATACCGCCAATGCGCCGGACAGATGGCTGACCAGATAGATCAGCAGCAGGATCAAACTGCCGTAAAGATATTTTGATCTTAAAAACTCTTCAAATTCACCGCATATCAGAAATAACAAAACAGCGTTGATCAGCAGATGAACGGGATCGTTGTGGATCAGGTCGGAGGTTATCATGCGCCTGTACTCCCTTCTTTTAAAAATGCTGTAAGGATGCAATATCCATTTAAGG
The DNA here is from genome assembly GCF_042676625.1 of Mucilaginibacter lutimaris. NCBI lineage: Bacteria > Pseudomonadati > Bacteroidota > Sphingobacteriia > Sphingobacteriales > Sphingobacteriaceae > Mucilaginibacter > Mucilaginibacter lutimaris. The sequence continues at coordinate 1,266,761 of NZ_JBHTIA010000003.1, read as the reverse complement.
TATAGGCTGCGGCTTCGCAATGCCTGTACGCTCACTGCAGTGGTGATGACCAACAGGGTAACCGAAACTGGTCTCCCGGCTAATATTGAAATAAGGTTAGGCATAATGTATTTAATTTAAACTCTTTATCACTTCAACTTATAATTTACAATTTTTCCTAATTGTAAATGGCACCGCTGCGATAGAATTTTACTTAAAATTCTATCGCATGAAATTTCTATATCGACACGGTAAACTGAGCCTGGCCTTATTATTTACCATCACGTTCCTGCTCATCTACCTGACCAATACGTATGTCCTGACCACCGGATTTTATGAGGCTAACGGTGATCCGTTAGCCGCAACCCCTGCACAGGGCGCTATCATTTACGAAGCGCTTCAGAAGTGGGTATACCTCTCCTCAGCTGCGTACCTGCTTATCAAAATTGGTGTGATCGCACTGATCCTGCATACCGCACTTTTCCTGCAGGACCTTGAGGTACCCTTCCGGCGGATCGTCAAAATTGTGGTTTTGGCAGAATTTACTTTTCTGATACCCGCATTTATAAAGCTTGTCAGTTTCAATTATACGTTCCAACACGGAAATTTGTTGGACTGGCACAAATATTATATTCTTTCGGCCTTATCGATTGCCGGCGAAGTGCCTGCTGATTGGTATTATACACTTCAGACCTTAAATCTTTTCGAAGTGACCTACTGGTTCATTCTGGCCTATGGCATTTCGAAGATCACCCAAAAGCCTTTTGATGAAAGTTTAAGAACAGTGGTATGCTCATATGTTCCCGGCTTATTCTTATGGGTAGTTGCGGTTACATTCTTTACACTAATGATGTTCCCCACGGCCGGCTGAAATTACCTGCAACATCGCTCCTTAAAAAATATATACCATGAAAAATCTCATTTCTGTTTATAATACTTATACCCCGCAACGGGGTCCGGACGACTGCGGTCATGCCTGCCTTTCCATGTTATTAAATTATACAGGACGATACGCCGAAGGTGAACGGCTCATGCTCGAGAACTGTTCGCCTCCAGGTGGATCTTCCCTATTTGAGCTTCGCGGACTTCTTTCGAGTTATGGTATCAATGCCCGTAATGTCAGTATGGACCTCATTACCCTGCGGGAATTAAATGTCCCTTGCATCCTGCATACCGTAACGGCTGATGGAGAATTCCATTTTATGGTTTGTTATGGAGCAAAATGCAATGACATTGACTGGGAATACCTGATCGCCGACCCTGCGACAGGTATCTCTTGGTGTCCGGAAAATGAGATAGGCAGATTATGGAAATCAGGTGCTGCGCTATATCCGGAAGGTTTACAATTCAAGTTTCCAAAAGTGACCGATCTGACCTGGAATGTCCTATTCCGATCAGCATCACTCCCCAGGATCCTGTTTGTTTCGATTCCCTTTCTGAACTTGTGGGCTGCTTTGTTTGGTATCGCTTTATCCTGGCTCTTGCAGCGGGGGATGAACAATTCTTTAAGTGACAGCAAAAGCAGTTTGCTTTTCGCAGTAGTATTACTCCTGTTACTGATAATGCTCGCAAAAGGACTCGGTAATTATATCCGGCAGCAAATGCTGATCAAACTGAACGCAGGAATCAGGCGGAAATACATGGCGATCTTTATTGGCAGGCTGATCAACAATGACATCTCCGAAAGATCCCTAAAGAAAGGGCTTGATGATGTTCAGATGATCCAGAACGCTTTTTCAGCACTGTTCGGCATCCTGTTCTCGGATGGTTCACTTGTTATTATTTTGTTGATTGGGTTATGCTATTTTGAACCGTTTGCGGGCCTGATCAATGTTCTTTATGTAATACTGATCGGATGGCGTGGCGCAGTTAACGCCGTAATTATAGCTATTAACCAGCGCAGCCTGGCAGATAAAGCTGCAACAAACGAAATTTCTCTTGCTCAGGTACTAAAATCCCCCCGGTGCACACCAGATCCCCTCGTCACCCATATCGAAGAAGAGCACCGATACACCAATACCGCGAGATCACTCGCAACGCTGATCAACAAACAAAACTTCTTCTATGAATGCCTGGGCAACTTTTCGGTGATCAGTGTGCTGTCCTGCTGTCTTTTTTACGTCCGTAATAACATGATATCTTACAATATGCTGATCACAGAGGTCGTGACCAGTTATTTTGTGACGATGCTGATGCCACGGATATGCCATTCTTTTCCGGTGATCACAGCAGGGGCTCAACTGATGAAAAAATTCCAGGTCAAATAATTTTCACATCGTGGTATAGCGACCATTGCATTATTGTGCGATACAGGATACCTATACCCTAAATTTTACATTTATGGATCAGCAATTAGAGGAGATCAAAGCGGCTCTGACCGCAAGGCTTCTTGAAGTTAATGAAATGGACATGGGCATCGACAGGCTCAATGTTGCACTTAATATAATTGACGAAGCTCTGGCCCGGATTGCCACAGTGCGCGATGATCTGAAATTTACGGATATAGACGAAGAGATCTATTTCTTTAAATATTACCAGCCTGAGATACTGGCAACGCGTATTGAAGAAGTAATGAAATATCATATACAAATGCACGTGCCCATCGGCACAGATGCAAGTAAGATCCGATATTTCGAAGAAGAGATCAGGGCCCGGAAAAGCTTCTTTCGTATGAATAACTTCCATTATCAGTATTATAAGTCCGGACTGACCGAGCTTGATCGCAGTTATTTTCTCATGGACGCCGCGCCGCTTTCAGTACCGCTGCCTGAGCTTTCAGAGTTCGGTCAGGAAATCTCTATGCCAATGACCTACCTGTTTGCGAAATTCATCGCCTATGAACGGATCCAATATTGTCTGCTGGAAGAGATTGCACGGGTAGCACATCCGGAATTGTATGCCGTAAGATCCGGCGCATTAACGTCTGAATTACGCTGGACAGGAGATGCGGTTAACGCCGTTGAACTGGCCTACGGACTATGGCTGACCGGACAATTGAATGATGGCAATGCCAGCCTTAACCAGATCGTTCGCTGGCTGGAAGGCAGCCTTCAATTATCTATTGGCATCGTCCAGCGGCGCTTTAATGAAATTGAGCGCCGCAAGCGTCTCAGCTTTACAAAATTTATCGATCAGATGAAAGAAGCTATCCTGCGAAAGATTGACAAGGGTAATTCCTGATTTTTTTTAGTCAGGCTATGATGCTTTTAAAGGGCGACCGTCGAACGGTCGCCTTTTTTTTAACGATTTATTTTTCGGTAGTACCGAAATGCTCCTGAATTCCCTGTCACTGATACCCTCACCTTTGATCTGTTGACCACGGCGACCATTTGATCGCCGGTCGGTAAGAAAGCTCTTTGACGTACAGGGACAAAGCATTATTCCGCGGGGAGCGGAAAATTCTGCGAAGGTGAGATCATATCAAAATACCGAAAACGCATTGGCAGGCGAAGGCCCGGCATGTAGATGCCGACGTGAGTAGTCCCGAAATATATATACCGGCAGAAGCGGATTTGACGGGTTCGTTACCCGCTGCCGGTACTCTACCCTGAATGCTTCAGGGAATTGATCATCCTATAATACATTTACCATGACGGAATTATTAAATGCGAAAGACCTAAAAGAACAAGTGTCGATCGTTGAGCTTCTTAGCCGGCTTGGCTATGAACCTGTAAAAAAATTCGGTAAAGAATATATGTACCGGAGTATGTTGCGTGAAGGAGATAATAACCCCTCTTTCAGCGTCGACGATAAGATCGGAGCCTGGTACGATCATGGGATCGGCAAAGGCGGCAATATCATAGACTTTGGTATGCTATACTGGCCTGACCTGAAATTCAATGATATCGTCGAAAAGATACAGGCAACCTGTAATATGGTCTCACCGGTACGACGGGAACCTCGGACAAGACTGCCGGTCAAAGCCCGGAACTATGTCATTGAACAGGTCAAACCCATTGGCACCCATCCGGCTATTACGGGTTACCTCAAAAGCCGCGGGATCTTTGACGTAGCCAGACCCCTTCTGAGTGAGGTTTATTATCATGTCAAAAATGAAAAAGGAGAAAAGAAACAGTTCTTCGCGGCCGGATGGAAAAATGAAGCGGACAGCTGGGAAGTCAGGAACAGGTATTTCAAAGGTTGCCTGGGCCGGAAATCGATCAGTCTTATTCCCGGAGATCCCAGATCGGTCGCCGTATTTGAAGGATTCATGAATTATCTCAGCTGGACGAAAGAACATCCGGATGCCAAACAAAGCGTGATCGTTCTGAATACACTTTCACTGCTCGGCGAAGGTATCCGGTCTTCTTTGAATTATCCTTCTATCGACCTTTTCCTGGATAGAGACACATCAGGCCTTCACGCCACAAAGGACTTTATCAAAGCATTACCCTATGCCACTGACAGATCAGGTAATTATGAAAATTACAATGATTACAATGACAAACTTGTCGCTGAAATTAAACCGGATCCCGGCATAAATGGGACAAGTTACAAAAGCAGGCATTTATCAATCTGACCATTATGAAAGATCAGTTACGAATGCTAACCGACCGGGTGACGCAAGGTGATTGCCTTGATGTAATGAAGATGATCCCAGACAGCTGTATTGATATGATCTTGTGTGATCTGCCCTACGGGATGACCCCGAATGAATGGGACCTGATCATCGACTTCCCGCGGCTCTGGACCGAATATGAACGGATCATCAAACCTAACGGCGTGATAGCGCTTACAGCCGCGGGTGCATTTACGGGCAAGCTGATCATGAGTAATCTCCCGCTTTTTAAGTATAAGATCGTATGGATAAAATCTAAGTCGAGCAATTTTTTGTCAGCCAAAAAACAGCCTATGCGTAAACATGAAGACATTTGTATCTTCTATAAACGGCAACCGATTTATCAGCCTCAAATGCTTATGGGGGACCCTTACGTACGCGGATGGCGAAAAGGCCTACCAACAGGTTCTTTCGGCGATTATCAAACGTCTTTTGTAAAGAGTGACGGAGGACGATATCCAAATGATTTTGTTTTTTATGAAGAAGATCATGATGACTGGTTCCATTGCAAAACCGCCGATCACGAAGGCGGACCGACCTTTCACCCAACGCAAAAGCCCGTGGAACTTGGACGGTATCTCATCAGAACCTACACCACCCCGGGTGCACTGATCCTCGACAATGCCTGCGGGAGCGGATCATTTCTCATCGCAGCGATGCGCGAAAGAAGGCATTTTATTGGAATTGAAAAAAACGAAGGGACGTATTTTAAGAAAAAGATCCCTATAGATTTTATCGCTGTCTGCAACGAGCGGATCCGGCAGGAACACCTGATGAAAAAGGCTTAATAACCGCTTTGAAATATCCGAAATCATCTTTGATTTCGTCAAGGCAAGATGTCTTTTTGTCGGACAAAAAGTATCTTGCCCTACGGGGTCATTGGTCAAAACTTCGCAAGTCGTTTTTCTTTATGGCTGATCAGAAAAAACTTTCCGGGCGGCCAAAACTGAAGGATGGCAGGCGGGTCAAAAAGCTGGACATAAGATTTACGCAGGAAGAATATGATCTGATCGTTGCCATGGAAAATGAATTCGGTATCAGCAAGACAGAGCTGCTTCGGATGCGTGTTTTAAACGATGCGAATAAGACCGTGGTTAACGCAGCCGAATTACTAAAACTGCTGGATAAGACCGGGGCCGAACTTGGCCGCTCAGGCAATAACATTAACCAGCTTGCCAGGCATGCCAATACCCTCAGACTTAAAGGGGATGTACCTTTACAGATCATTGTAAGTTTCGAGCAGCTAATGGGAAAATACATTCTCAACCAGCGTTCGCTGGAAACTGCTCTTCGCAAGATCATCAGACTGATGGGAAAATAAAATATTTGATATCCTTGATCGCCTGCCACTTCAGGCGATGTTATCTGGATATAATGATACTCTTTCCTGCTGATATATAGATCTAAAGTTACCAGGTGATCAGGTTTTGTCGTTATCCAATACTGCCGTTATACTGATAGGCAGTTATAGTGTTTCATCGGTCATCCGTTACATTGACAGCCTGTTCTTCTGTAATAAAACTATCAAGGTCTGATGCTACCCCGTTGTATCGTTAGCATGTTACCCCGTTACTGCGAGGGTTAATTGCCGGGTTATACTGATACCTCTGTCAGCTGATATTGGGTTATAAAGAAAGTCTGATCAGATGTCACCGCGTTCAGCTGTTACACGGATATCAGGTTACTACGTTAAGCAGTTATACTGCCTCTCAGGTGCTTAGTTACAGCGCTATATCGCTACCATATCGCTCAGCTTTTATGATCTTTCCGGAATGCTCACAGCGATAGCTTACGTTCTTCTAAATATCTACAGCAGATGATCGTAAAAATTCTGGCACCGTCCTCCGGCTTTACAGGTGTGAGTTATAATACACGTAAGATCGACCGCAATAAAGGCGAACTGATGAAGACGGCGAATTTCGGTCCTTTACAGGGTCTGGGACAGCTTAAGCCAAAGGATTACATCAATTATCTTACTGCACTTTCAGCTTTGAACAGGAATGTCCGGCTGCCTCAGTTCCATGCGGTGATCTCAGGTAAAGGCAGATCCTATGACAAAACAACGCTGACCGGGATCGCAGAAAGCTGGCTGAAAGAAATGGGATATGGCGATCAGCCTTACCTGATCGTGTATCATAAGGACACCGGCAATAACCACGTACATATCGTTACATCACGTGTCGGGCATGACGGCAAGAAGATCAGCAGTGCCTATGAGCACGTCAGGGCTCAGCGGACCATCAGTAAAGTTCTGGGTTATGAAATGGCAATGCAGTATCAGTTCAGCACCCGGGCGCAGTTCTTCATGATCCTGGAATCCAAAGGTTTCCCTGGTACTGATCCGAACGAACAGCAGATCAGAGCAAAGATCGATAATTATAAACCCGATAAAAAAATTGCAGCTGACATCGCAGCGCTGCTCCGGCAGAACCGGCATTTGCCCGGCCTTGATCTGTTTCTTAAAGAAAATCATGATATCGAACTGCTTTTCCATGCTGCAGCTGGTAAACAGCCTTACGGTTATTCCATCATTGACCACCGCAATCTGATCGTATTTAAAGGCAGCGAAGTACTTCCGCTTAAAGAATTACTGCATTCACAGGGTGGCAATATTTACGGACCGAAGAATGAGAGCGAGCGCCTTACCATGACAAATGACGTAGCAGCGCAAACGCCGGTCTATATCGGGCAGGTCAGTATCGCTGACGATGTTGATGACCAGCAGATCCACGGAATGCGCCGGAAACGGCAGAAGAAAGCCCGTACCAACACCAGATAATAATCCATATGAACTATGATAATAATAATCGGAAACCAAAAAGGCGGCGCGGGGAAAAGTACGCTTGCGCTCGTGCTGGCTAATTACCTCACGCTGGAAAAAAAATGCCCTGTCACTATAATTGACATGGACTACCAGCAGTCCATCTCACAAAAGTTCGAGAAGGCCAAGATCCTTGAAAATGCAGAGCCCTATGAAGTGGTGCCCGCCAATCTCGAAAGTTTTCCTTACCTGAAGAATTTGCTTGGCAAAAATGAAAAAGATGTCATTCTGATCGATCTGCCGGGCAAGCTGGATGATGACGGGCTGATACCGGTATTCAATTCCGCTGACCTGGTCATATGCCCGTTCTCCTATGATGAGTTTACCTTTCAGTCGACCGTGCTTTTCACGGTCGTAATGAAAAGGATCAACCCGGATATTGGGATGGTATTCGTACCTAACCGCATCAAATCAAATGCCCGCTATGAGATCATGCAGGAGGTCGATGGGCAGCTCTCGAAGTTCGGCCTGATCACCCCGGTACTTCCGGACAGAATAGACTTTCAGCGGGTCAGTACATTTTATACACCTGTAAGCCTGCAACCAGTTATTAACCCTGTTCTTGAACAGATCTATACCGAGCACCTCTATGGAAAACATGAAATCACTGGCAGACCAGATCCGGGAACAACTGGTTAAACCTGCTCCCGGGGAACCCGTAAAGAATACAGATACAAGTGCCAAAACTGTAAGAAAAGCAAAACCTAAAGAGGTGCCGCAGATCCTTGCCGATATCCTGGCCTACGATAACAGTAGTAATAAAAGCATGGTGCATGCGCGCTTCGACGAAAAGACCGTAAGGACAATGAATCAGTTCAAGATGGCGACCGGCGTCGATGTTACCCGTCTGGTCTCTTTTGCCGTCAGACATCTTTTCGACACCTGCCCCGAACTCAAATCAACTATCAAACAATTTATTCAAAACAACGACTTATGAACTGGATGAAATTTATGCTCTGGCTGAGTATTATTTACCTGGCCTATTACGCGGTGGTCCTGCTCTGGGACTTCCTTCGCAGCCGGAAACTGCCGGCGGATGAAAGATCCGACATCATTTCTTTTGATGATGACAGCGAACCTGTCCGCGAGATTCCCGCTCCGGAGCCCGAGGTATACAATGCCTCCGTCCTGTCTTCAGGCGGTGTCAGCCTGAAGCAGCTATTCAGCCTTGCAAGGGAAGAGGCGATCGAATATACCCGCCCGGTAAGTTTCTGATGATGAAACTATCACTTACACTATTTTGCTGCATGATGGCACTAAGTGCCGCTGCTCAGCCCGGAATTTCCGAAATGCAAAAGGCGCGTGACGACCTCGCCGCAGATTTCTTCTCTACATTCGACCTTTCGCTCGTCCTGGCGACCCTGTTCGGGCTTACCGGCGCAGTAAAGATCTACCATAACTGGCAGATGGGTAAACATCATATCGATTCTGATGTGGCCGCATGGTTTTACGCGGCTTTTTTTATGATACTGTCCGGTGCTTTTCTAAAAGCCATATTCGGTATCTGATGCTGTTCATACTGAAAAATTGCCACCCGGCAGCTTTCAGAGAGCTTATACAGACAGCAGCATTGAATGCAACATGTCCCTGAGGGGTTATTGCCGGTGGATTTCGTGATCTGACCACCGGTTTCCGTAGCGGCGGCCTCCCGGCTGCCTATAAAAGATCACTGCCTGATTTTTCATTCCCTTATTTAATGTTTAACAAAACAAAACAATTGTGGGCCTCGGCAATTTTGCTGGCCCTGACGTTACCTGCAATGGCACAAAGCGGTGTCAATGGCCTGAACACAGCAACCTCAACGCTGAAAACCTATGTCGCACCCGTAACCAACATTACCCTCGTGATCGGCGGTATCGTAGGTATAGTCGGTGCCATCCGTGTTTATTCCAAATGGAATTCCGGTGATCAGGACATCAACAAGGAGTTGATGGGCTGGGGCGGCTCCTGCGTGTTTCTCGTAGTTTCCGCACTGGTGATCAAAGCTTTCTTCGGCCTGTAAGATGGCCAGGAAATATCCTGTTTATAAGGGGCTGCAGAAGCCCCTTATTTTCAAAGGTTTCAAAGGGAAATTTATCTACTGGGGCCTGGGTTTCCTGCTTGCGGGACTTGTATTAGGGGCACTCACCATGTCCCTTATCAACATGTGGCTTGGCGCTCTTGTGCTGACCGGCTGCATTGTCGGCGGCCTGCTGTTCACTGCCGGAAAGCAGAAAGGCGGACTTCACGCCAAAAGCCGCCATACCGGCATCAATATCATCAATCATTATGGCCGTAAAAACACGCTTTGATATCCCTTACGCCGGTATCGACAAAAGCGGCGAATACGATCTGCTCATTGGCAAGAATGGCGAATGTTCTGTCGTTATCCGCATCATCAATCCTGTTGTCCGCTATTCGGCCTATCCTGCCGGGTATGATGAATTTCACAACCTTTTGCTCAATGTGATCAAGGTGCTGGGCGACGGTTACCTGATACAGAAACATGATATCGTCAGCCGCGCCGGATGGGAATCCGCGGAAGGCGGCGAATATCTTCAGGAAAAATATAACCGGCATTTTAAAGGCCGGGAATGCCTTCGGATCGAAACGTATCTGACGATCACCCGACAGGTCAAAAAAGGTGCATTCTTCGTTTATGATGCGAAAGTACTTCGAGAATTCCGTCAGGCTGCCGGTAAAGTGCTCGGATTGCTACCTTCTCCGGTCGTGCTGAACGAAGCCGGCGTCAATAAGCTGGTCATGCGGATGCTCAGTATGGATTTCAGGGAAAACAGCATCATCCTGGATAACCTCTCACCGGGTGATACAGAGGTAAGGATAGGGAACAGATCGGTCCGAAGTATTAGTCTGGTCAATATTGATAGTATCGATCTGCCGCCCGAGATCGGTACGCACATCGAACTGAACGAAAAAGATAGCACCCGGGGATTCCCGGTAGACTTTTTGTCTTTCCTTTTCAAAGTGCCGGGAACCGATGCGCTGATCTATCACCAGGTCATTGAGATCCCTAACCAGACGATGACGCTTCGAAAACTGGAGCAGAAGAAAAAGCGGCATTCCGGAATTCCCGACCCTGCAAATCAGCTTTGTGTGGAGGACATCGACCTGCTGCTGACCGATGTGGCAAGAGAAAACCAGCTGCTGGTCAACTGCCACTTCAACATTCTGGTGGTCTCACCTGCCGAAACTATTCAGAAAGCAGCAAATTTCATCGAAAGCTCGCTTTTCCAGCTGGGCATCATACCGAGCAAAAATGCTTATAACCAGCTGGAACTGTTCCGCAGTACCCTTCCCGGTAATTCGGTCGAATTGAAAGATTACGACTGGTTCCTGACGACTTCAGACGCTGCCGCCTGCTTTTTCTTTAAGGAATCACTGCCCAGAGATGAACCATCGGATTTCCTGATCCGCTTTACCGACCGCCAGGGTATTCCGGTCGGTATGGATCCGGCAGATCTGCCTATGCGGACAGGCCGGATCAATAACCGAAACAAATTCGTGCTCGGCCCGAGCGGGTCTGGCAAAAGCTTTTTTATGAATGCGCTGATCGAACAGTATATGCTCTACAATATGGACATGGTCATCGTAGACACCGGCCATTCCTATTCGGGCTTATGTTCCTATTACAAAGGCAAATACATCACCTATACGGACAAGTCGCCGATCACTATGAACCCGTTCCGTATAACGGAAGAGGAATATAATATTGAGAAAAAAGACTTTTTGTGTACGCTGATCGGTGTAGCCTGGAAAGGAGCTGAAGGCTCATTCAGTCCGGTAGAACGGGATGTGGTGGCCAATGTCATTTCCGCCTATTACAGCAAATTCTTCTCCGAGGGCGGCGAGCTTAAATTCGACACTTTCTACGACTTCGCACTGGTGAAGATACCGGAGATTAAGGCTGAAGAAAAGATCCTGTTCGATTTCGATGAGTTCCGCTATGTACTGAAGAAATTTTATAAGGGCGGTGAATTCTCACCGATACTCAACAAGGAAGCCGACAGGTCGCTGTTCACGGAAAGGTTCATTGTATTTGAGATCGACTCCATCAAGGAGCATAAGATCCTCTTCCCGATCGTTACGCTGATCATTATGGACGTATTCATCCAGAAAATGCGCTACCGCTCAGACCGGCGCAAAACGCTGGTCGTTGAGGAGGCCTGGAAAGCGATCGCCAGCCCGCTAATGGCCGGCTATTTGCTTTACCTCTATAAAACCGTCCGTAAGTTCTGGGGCGAAGCCATCGTGGTGACCCAGGAACTGGGCGACATCATCGGCAATGCGGTGGTCAAGGACAGCATCATCAGTAACTCTGATACGATCTGCCTGCTTGACCAGACCAAGTTCAGAGACAATTATAATGAGATAGCAGCGCTGCTGTCGATCAGCGAGACCGAGCGCAGAAAGATCTTTACCATTAATCAGCTTGACAACACCGATGGCCGCGGACGCTTCAAGGAAGTGTACATCCGCAGGGGTTCATCAGGCGAGGTTTACGGAGTCGAGGTTTCCCTTGAACAGTACCTGACCTATACTACCGAGAAGCCTGAAAAATCTGCAATAGAAAGCTACACCGGAATGTTCAGCACCTATCAGGAAGGCCTCGATGCCTTTGTGGCCGATTTCCGGCAGAGCGGCCTGTCTCTGCCCCAGTTCATCCGAAACGTTAATCAACATTGATCGCTATGAAATTCCTTATTATTCTATTGCCCTGGCTGATCGCCAGAACATGCTGTGCCCAGGAACTGGTCATTGATCCGGTTGTTACCGGGGCCATCGCCGTCAACGCGGGCATCATCAATGGCCAGCTGAATACGACCAACGACCGCCTTAACCTGATCCAGAAAGGGCAGCTGGCTGTAAGCGGGCAGCTGGTCATTGTCAACAGCCTCCAGAACAAGATCTACAATGGTCTGAGCCAGGTTGCCGCTGTGATCAGCAGCCTGAATACCATCCGGGAAATAGCGGACTGCGGCAGCGACATCGTCACCGACGTGCAGGGCGCTGTACAGATCGCCCGGACAAATCCGGTCCTGCTCCTGTTCGCGGAACAGGGTGCCCGTGATTTCCAAACGCGCTCTTACATGCTCGCGGCCGATGTCAGCGCTTTCGTACTTAAGGGCGGCACTAATAACCTCATGGATTCCGGCGAACGCGGGAAACTGCTTAATCACATTGCCGGAGAAATGCGCATTCTCAGAGGCATTGCCTATGGCATGAACCGGGCAATGTACTGGGCGCGGATGAACGGCATATTCAGATCTCTTAATCCCTGGGCGGAATGGCAGAACAATGATGTTCGTATCGCAAATGATGTACTGATCAATGCTAAATACCTTAAAAAATGAAAGCACAGCTGATACTTTTTTGCTGCCTTACAGCGGGTCAATTTGCATTTGCCCAGCGCAGCACCATCAACATCGTCGGAATGCACCAGTTGGTGGATGAATCTATTTCTGAAAACAAACTTCAGGTGAAAGCCAGAAATCAGCAGGCGCTGACTACCGCCAACGAACAGGCCAACCTGACCCTGCTGGCGAAACTCAAAGGCGTTTACCGGACCATACAGCAGCGCTATAATACCCTGGGCACTGCTATCGACGTCGCTCAGATCGGCATGTACGGATCACCGATGGTCAGCCGGATCGTCAGCAACGAACGTCAGATTGTTGAACTGGCAGAGCGGACGCCCGCGCTTGCCGCTATCGGTTATCCCGCCGCGCTTCAGTTCGCAACGAAGGCGCGCAGCCTGATCAGTTATATCGCCGGGCTGTCCCTTTCCATCGGCGATATTAACCAGATGAGGCCTTCTGACCGGAAAATGCTGTTCGATTTCGTGCTTTCCGAGCTCAGCACGATCCAGGATCTCTCGGGCAACATGCTGACAATGATGCAATATTCAAATACCTCAGACCTGCTTCGCGCGGCGAATCCTTTTCAGAATTTCATAGATGCCGACAAAGACATTGCGGCTGATATCATCCGTAACGCTAAATACCTCAGACAATGAAGCATATCCTAAGCCTGCTGATCCTGATCAGCGGAACAATGGCAGCCTTCGCACAGGAATATGTGATCGACATACAGCATGCGGTCGCTGTTACGGAAAATGGTGTAATGCGAAGTTCCGCTGAATCTGCCCATTCCAACTATCTCGGTAAGATCAATGACAACATTAATGACCTGAATACCAATGTCGGATCAGTAGTACTGGCGCAAACCATGATCTATAACGCCTTGTCCAATGTGAACAGCGCATTGAAAAACGGACTTGAAGTGAAGAACATGGCCGTCATCATAGCGGATATGACGGGTTATATCGATCAGGCGCTGTTACTTGCCAGAAACGACCCGGCGCTGCTGGTCTTCGCCGGCAACATTTCGGGAGAAATGAAGAACCGTGCCCTGGCTCTGGTGACCGACGTTTCCGGTTTTGTACTTAAAGAAGGGAATTACGTACTGGCAGATTACGCCGCCCGTGATGAATTGCTCCGAAAGGTCACCCAGCAATTGCAGATCCTGGACGGGCTTGCTTATGGTGCCTGGAAAGCAATGTTCTGGGCAAAGCAGCGCGGTGTGTTCAGATCACTCGATCCCTTCTCCGCTTATATCAGCCGTGACCGGCTGTTCGTAGCGCAGATCCTCCGGAATGCCAAATACCTAAAACGCTAATCTTAGATAATAACACATGAAAAAGATCATTTATATCATGCTTACTGCGATGTGCTGCGCAGCTTCCTGCTTCGCACAGTCATATGTCGTAGACAAGAATATCCGTTACCAGCAGGAACGGATGGTTTACAAGCAATGGGACAAAAATAAATTCACGCCGACATCCGGTTTTCTGGGACTGAATCCCTGGTACTGGCTAACCTGGGGCTTCTTTTATCCCAATTACCATAAGAATGACCTCCGGCCGCTTAGTCCGAACGGTCCGCAAAGCCAGCGACTTGCCATGGTCGGTACCATGAACGGGATCGACAACAAGTATAAACAGGAATCTGATACGGTACGCAATACAGCCCTTTCAGAAACAGCCGGGCGATCCGGCCTGGTCACAGGTGCCGATCCGCTCTGGGCGCTTTACTACAGCCGGGAGTTCAAGCCGGTGCTGGAACACTCCATGGCCTCTGTTCTTGGCGGCCTGAGCCCACAGGTCAGTACCAGGCTGATATCAGAAGGCTTGTACGACTGGTATCGCGGCGAACTTGACCGCCTGAAGGAGCGCATCGATGGCGCGCATTCAGCCGATATGGAACGCGGTTCCCGTATCATGGCTTACTTCCGTTTATTGAACGAATATCGCCGGCTGGCCGGCGTATGGGCGATCCGAACGGCATCAGCGCAGACAACGCTCGACATGGAAAAACACCAGCAGCAGCTGCATAACCGAAATACTTCCGCGCCGGGCTGGACCCCGCAGACAGATATTCAGATCGCAAAGCAAGTACTTCATCACGTTCATTAATGAAAAAGTTTTTCCTTTTATTGCTGTTGTCATCCGGGATGACAGCAGCGTACGCTGGTAACGGCAATGGCAAGACACTGGAGTACTTGCAGGGCGATGGCGTTTATGAGACCGGTGTAATGGTTTTTCTCAAAGGTCTGAAGGAGTCCATATGGACACATTTCGACCTTTTTATCGCCGACGCCAAGGCGCTCGCGGCCATATTTATGATCATTTTCTTTGCCATCAGGTCATACGAGATGATGGTAGGCGATAAAAAGATGGAGATCATGCCGCTCCTCCGCCCGTTCGGACTGGCGATGGTCATTCTCTGGTGGGGCATTTTTGTAAAGGTGATCGCATTTCCGACCGATCTGGTGACGAACCAGACCGAGCAGATGTTCAACGACGAGCAGACCATCGTTAACGACCTGCGGCTTAAACGCGCTGATCTGATGCTTGCGGTCGCCAATTCGCTGTATACCTTTCAGGCGCAGGCCGAAGTAGCTGAGAAGGAAAGTGATACCTGGTACGGACAGGCCTGGGATGCCGTGAGCAGCACGGTAAAAAAAGGCATCAGCACCGTGGTCTCGCCTCTGATCGAACTCAAAAACCGGCTGACCGTCGGAATGCAGCTGCTTTTTACCCAGGCACTTGAACTGCTGGGGATCTGGATCCTGCGGATCGCCGTTTACATCATTTTTATGCTGCAGATCATTTACTCATCGATCCTGATCATCCTCGGGCCATTCGCCGTTTCGGTCAGTATCCTTCCGGCTTTCCGGGACAGTTTCAGCACCTGGATCGCCCGATTTGTTTCGGTCAACCTTTATTCCGGAATAGCCTATCTGATCATGTATCTCTGCGGGCTCATGCAGGAATACGCACTGACATCCGAGATCAGTAAATACAAGGAACTGGTCGGAGAAGACGGCATGAGTGCCAACCTGGAAAAAATGGCCTGGTTCGCCGGTAACGGCGTTCTGTCCTTCGGGACGGTGATCATCGTGTTCATGATCGGCGCTATCTGTATGTTCACGGTACCGAGTATTTCTACCTGGATCATTTCAACCTCCGGCATCAGTTCAGCCACTTCTACGTTCGGCCGCAGCGCCGGAACGGTTACCGGCGCGGCGCGGAAAGTAGCCGGCAGTTTCTTTTAAACTTTTCAACTATCATTTATGATCATCAAAAATATCGAAGCCAAGATCAGGCTGGCCATATTCGTTTCGGCAGGCAGCCTGCTGACCGCTCTGGTCATTGTCGGCATCAATTCCTTTTATGCGTACCGGCTGGTATCCAACGCGCAAAAAAGCATTTATATTCTGGATAAGAGCGTTCCGATCCTCGCCAAGCAAACGGATATGCAGATGAACAGGCCGGCAGAATACCGTGCGCATGTGGATTTGTTCCATTCCTATTTTTTCTCGCTGACCCCGGATGATAATTATATGGAGTACCAAATGAAGAAAGCCATGTACCTGATCGACGAATCCGGCATGCAGCAATATAATGATCTGAAGGAAAAAGGCTTTTTCAACTCGATTTTGTCCTCCAGTTCTGTGCTTACACTGGAAACGGATTCCGTGGCCATCGACATGCCCAAACATTATTTTCGGTATTATGGCAAGCTTAAGATCGACCGCCGCAGTTCGACCGTTATTCGCTCCCTCATTACGGAAGGTTACCTGAAAGACATCCCCCGGAGTGATAATAATCCGCATGGTGTTCTGATCACCGGCTGGAAAACCCTTGAAAATAAAGACCTCGAAGATGTGGAGAAAAATACATTCTAACCGCGATCCCAGGGATACGCTGTATAGTGAACTGCGGAGGGAGTTCCGGCCCGGAATCGAAAAGCTTGTGGCACGCTGCAAAGAATTGTTAAGCGGAAATCCGAAGCTTACTTTTTCGGTCATGCTGCTGCTGCTGATCCTCTCCGCAGCACTTTCATTCACGCTCTTCCGCCAGCCGGCCGACCAAAAGGTAAAAACGGCCGTCAAAGGACCCGCGGTCGTTTCAGATGGGTTCGGAAAGATCATGCAGGCGGCAGGCAGGATCGGGGAAACCATCGAACTCAAACACACGGTCGACAGCCTGACCGCCAAAAAACAGCTCGGCCCCGCCGACAGTGTTCTGCTCGACAGCGTTCTCGACCGGCTGCAACAGATCCAAACAATTAAATAACAGATCATCATGAACATTAATTTCAAACAGCCCAAATATGTGCTGCCTCTCCTTGCACTGCCTTTTCTTTGCCTGTTCTTCTATGTCTGGCAAAGCACGTTCAGTAAGCCTCAGGCTGAGGCCAAACAGCCGGCCGGGCTCAACAGCAGTGTCGGCAATGTTTCCGCAGGGGTACGCAAAAAAGAACTCGACGATAAACTGGACGCTTACCGCAATACCTACAAGGAGGCTGATGGTTATTCTGCAGTAAATGTCATTCCAAAAGAAGCAAGCAGCAATATCTCTTTTAAAGACAGCTACTCCGGCAGCGAAAAACGCAAGCTCGATTCTATTGACCGCGCAATGAAAGCCAAATTCAATTCACCCGTTGCGAACAGTAATGATCGCGTACTGGCTGCAAAACTGAATGCACTGCCGCGGCGCCCCCCGGCGAGCCTGCCGGTGCAGCCTGTCACCAGAGAACGGGACCCCATGGACGTTTTCAAAATGCAGATGGCCTACATGGATAGTCTGAGCAGAGAGAACGATCCTTCCTACAAAGCCGAAAAGCAAAAAAAGCTTTCTGCCGCTAAAACAGCACAGCTGAAGGCATCCGAAAAAAAGCTGACCGTAAGCCGGGCCGAAGACGTAGCGGCCGATTTCAATACGGTCAGGCCTCCGGCTGAACATAAGTTCATCACAGCGGTGATCGACGAGAATGTGACCGGATATGCGGGTTCAAGGTTACGTCTGAGACTGCTTGAGGATATCCGTGCCGGCGGGTTTACCATCTCGAAAGGAACCTTTTTATTTGCGCAGATCAGCGGTTTTTCCGAACAGCGGGTAACCCTGTCCGTCACCACTATCCTTTCAGAAGGCCGCATCCTTCCGGTAAAACTCGACCTGTATGACCTGGATGGTATGCCGGGACTCTATGTGCCGTCATCCGCCTTCAGGGAATTTACAAAAGACCTGGGCAGCAATTCTGTACAGGGTGTGACCATCGACGGTAATTCTACCGGGAGCCAGTTCATCATGAGTTCGGTGGACAAGTTGTTCCAGTCGACCTCATCTGCCATCGCATCGGTGATCCGCAAGAACAAGGCAAAAATGAAATACAATTCTTTCATCTATCTCATCGACACGGACGCCCTGCAGAATGTGCAGCGGACCTATTGATCTCCCTTCCCGGGCTGTGAAAGTCCATACTCATTTTATCATCATTTAATAACCCGAACATGAAAAAGATCCTTTTTTATCTGTCCTTGCTGTGCCCGAACATTTTGTTCGCGCAGCCGGCGATTAGTATCTCCAAAGACCTGACCCTTCATTTTATTTCACCGGAACGCATACAGTACGTTGATATTTCTTCAAAGACCTTAACGGGCGATCTGCCGCTTAAAAACGTTTTCAGACTTCGCCTTAAGGATTCCGTATCAGGCTTCAGCGGTGCACTTGTCACCATTGCCGGTGAAAAGTTCATTGCCCAGTACCGAATCGTTCCTGGGGAGGCGGCAGGTATCTCTACGATCGAGATCACGCCATCTGACACCCGCCCGCTTGATATTTCCGGTATCGGCTTTTCTGAGAACCAGCTGAAAAGCATGGCGCTCGGTCTGATCTCCAGAAAGCCCGACAAACGCATAGAGAAGCAAAAAGCTTTTGGCCTGACCGGACAGCTTAACCATGTATATACCGCAGGAGATTATATATTTCTCGATATCGCTTATAAAAATACTAACAAGCTGCGATATGATATCGAAGACCTTCGTTTCAGGGTGGACGATAAGAAAGTGACCAAGGCATCCAATGTCCAGTCATTTGAACTGAAACCGGAATTTATGCTTTTAAGCACACCCTCGTTTTCCAGATCTTACCGGAACATTTTTGTCTTCAGAAAGCTCAGTTTTCCGGGAAACAAAGTACTGCTGGCCGAACTCAGCGAAAAGCAAATATCAGGACGCGTCCTGACCCTTAAAATATCCTACCAGGATATTCTCGACGCGGATACACTTCCAAACTGATCCATATGACAAACCCGACCGCCTATGATTACCTCAGGCTCGTGCTGGAGCAGGAATTTTTGGGAGTATACCTGCGATATATCAACCTCGGCATCCTGCATTATGAGCTCACCAATATTCAGGAACTCTGCGCGCCGCTGCTGACCGGTCTGGATGAGGACGACAGGTTCCTCCGGTACGAGGTCATCGGAACGATCGCTGATTATTTACAGGAGGAATAACTATGGCATTTAACAGCAGCAAAAAACTGGCTGATAATATGGCCGCCATCAATATCGCCCTCAATTATATCGGGCAGGAACTTTCCCCTGAAGAGATCGGCATGCTTCGTGATTACGCCGGATTTGGCGGCATCAAAGCCGTATTGTTCCCTCCGGGCACAGAAGCTGACTGGCGCAATTATGATATCTCCCAGGCCGATCTAAAGCTTCACCCGGAGATCATGCATCTTCATGAATTACTGTCGGGTAAATTATCCGCCGCGGATTACAAGCGTGTTTACAGTTCCATTATCAACAGTGTAGCCACCGCATTTTACACGCCGGAGATCATCCCGCAGGCAATTTACGGCGCATTGACAGACCAGTCCGTTTTTCCCCGGCGCATTTATGAACCCAGTGCCGGGGCCGGAGTGTTCGTTACCGAAGCCCTGCGTTCTTTTCCGGATATCGAAAAGATCAGCGCGGTTGAAAAGGACCTGCTGACCGGCCGAATATTGTCTGTCCTGTCTCAGGCACTTAGCCCCAGGATAAATGTGCAGATCAAAGGCCTGGAAGAGACCGGCCCGAATGAAAAGGGCATGTCGGACCTGGTGATCAGCAATGTTCCGTTCGGCAATTTCTCCGTGCATGACCCGGCTTACGGCGGCAGCGGCATCACTTCACGGATACACAATTATTTTTTTGCGAAAGGTCTGGAGAAACTTGCCGACGGCGGCTTGCTGGCTTATCTGGTAACGGACGGGTTTCTGAACACCCCTTCAAATGATGCAGCCCGCAAATATCTGTTCACCTCAGCTGACCTGATCAGCGTCGCAGCACTGCCGGCAAATCTGATGAAGGAGAACGCCAACGTTGAGGTCGGTACACATCTGCTGATTGTACAGAAGAACGACCAGAAAGAGGCGCTCACTGAAGCAGAAGCTTTGCTGATCGATACGATCGAAAGAACAGGTCCGAAAGGTACCTATCATCTGAACGCCTATCTCGACGAAAATGCCGGTCTTTTGCTGGGAGATGAACTTCTGGAAGATACCAATGCTTACGGGCAGCCGAATTTAACGACCTGGCAGAACGGTGATATGCAAGACATCGCCGACGCGCTCCGCTCACAGATCGCTGCCGGGATATCAAAGGTTTTTGATCATGAGAAATGGCAAGCGATCCGCTTTCAGTTCGACCTGGCGGCAGGCCGGAAATTTACTTTCCTTCCGGTTCCGGAAGTTTCAACAGAGATCCCGACCGGGCAGCTGGGACTGTTCGATGCCGTACCGGCTGAGAAAAACAATAAAGCGGCATCCTATCTTGATGGCCTGGACAAAGCGACGGTCGACCCGGCAACAGCAAGACAGATCAGCACTATCCGGACCACCGTCAAACCGGCGCACGACAGTCTGGTGATGCTTACCGCGAGAGCCAGGCAGAATGGACGATATCTGTACAAACTGTTCAGCAACGTTGCTGAGATCTCCGTTCCCGCCCGCTGGATGAATGGACTCATGCTCGGTAACGAGCTGGATGCCCTGTCCGCCAAACTGAAATATTTCGCTTACAATTTCCGCTATGAGGGCGATACCAGTCTTGAACCTGCCTTCAAGATCATGCCCGATCGTCCAAAAGCATTTACGGATCTGCGCCCTTTTTATGAAAAAGATACTTTAGTGATCTTCGATGGCAAAGCCGGTCTGATCGGGACACCGGCCAACGGGGAAGCGGCGTTCACACCGCTGGAGTCCCAGGAACACGTTTCATTCTTCAGCGCTTATATCCCGATCAGGGATACCTACCTTTCGCTTTATGCGCTTGAAGCAGAGCATCGTATCGCTTATCCGGAACTGCGACAAACACTGAACCGGCTTTACGAGGATTTTACTGAAAAAAACGGCCCGCTCAATAAGCTGGTGAATAAAGCGCGTATCGCTGCTGATCTGGCTTTCGGATTCAGATCGATCGCCTCCTTAGAGTTAAAGTCGGGTGACAGGTTCGGGCCATCTGATATTTTTCGCGAACCTGTATTCCCACCTGGAATGCGGGAGCAGATCGAAGAGCCGGAAGATGCGCTTGCACGATGTCTGAACGACATTGGCCGGGTTGATATCGGCTATATCGCGGGCATGACCGGTTTGAATACCGATGACGTGATCTACCGGCTCGAAAAACAGATCCTCTTTGATCCGGAAAAAGGGAACTGGGAAACCACCGACAGTTATCTATCCGGCAATGTTGTTGCCAAGTTACGGGCGGCGGAAAGGCACGCGGCTGCCGACCCTGAGAACTTTCAGCTGCTGCGCAGCCTGACGGCTATCAGACGGGTACAGCCTCAGCATATACCGTTCGAACTGCTCGATTTTAATCTCGGTGAGCGCTGGCTGCCCCTGAAATATTACGAGGCCTTTGCATCCGATCTTTTCCAGCTCCCGGCCGAGATCAATTATTTTCCTTCCGTCGACACTTTCAAGGTAAATTACAGTAAGGGGAACACGACCACCGACGCAGAATTTGCGGTCGTGCCCAAACAAAGCGACCGGATCACCGGCAAAACCCTTCTGGAACATGCCCTGGAAAATACTACTCCGAACATTACCTATCCGGTAGACTATGACGGGAAGATTAGGCGGGTACCGGATACGGAAGCGATACAAAGCGCCCACCGCAAGATCGAGACCATTCGCAGCCGCTATAATGAATGGCTGAAAGAGCTTCCGCCTGACGATAAGCAGGAGATCGAAAAGTTGTATAACGAGACCTTCAACTGCTATGTTCTCCGGGAATATGACGGAAGCCATCTGCGGTTTCCGGGGCTTGATCTCAAAGCCCTGAATATCCCGGGGCTCTACGCTTCTCAAAAAGATGCGGCCTGGAGGATCATCCAGAACCGCGGCGCGCTGGTTGACCATGAGGTTGGCCTGGGAAAAACGCTGACCATGGTAGTATCCGCGATGGAAATGAAACGGCTCGGTCTGATCCATAAGCCGATGATCCTGGCCCTCAAAGCGAACGTCAGCGCGATACGCGACACTTTCCGGACGGCTTATCCGCATGCAAAGATACTGGCCCCCGGGGAAAACGATTACCTGCCATCACGCAGGCAGCGGCTGTTCCATGAAATAAAAAACAATAACTGGGACTGTGTGATACTGACCCATGATCAGTTCGGGATGATCCCCCAATCGCCGGAGATACAGCGGGAGATATTTCAGACAGAACTGGACAATGTCAGCCGCGACCTGTCAACACTGGCTACACTTGGCACTGCGATCAATAAAGCGATGTTAAAGGGCCTCGAAGTACGCAAGAACAATCTGCAGGTACAGCTTAGCGCGATCCTCCATGCGATAGACACGCGTAAAGACACCGGTATCAATTTCCGGGAAATGGAGGTCGACCATCTTTTTATCGATGAATCACATAAGTTCAAGAACCTGACCTTCACTACCCGTCATAACCGTGTGGCCGGGCTTGGCAATATCGCAGGCAGCCAGAAAGCTTTAAATATGCTGTTCGCTATCAGAACGCTGCAGGAAAAATTCAGTTCAGATCTCTGTGTTACTTTCCTTTCAGGAACGCCGATCTCTAACAGCCTGACGGAGATGTATCTGATCTTTAAATATCTCCGCCCGAACGAGATGGAGCGGCAAAAGATCAGCAACTTCGACGCCTGGGCCGCGGTCTACGCGCGTAAAACGGTTGATTTTGAATTCAGTGTGACCAACGAGATACGGGCCAAGGAAAGATTCAGGTATTTCATTAAGGTGCCGGAACTGGCGCGGTTTTATAACGAGATCACCGACTATAAAACGGCGAAACACATCAGCCTTGATAAACCACAGATCGATGAGATCCTGGTCAATATCCCGCCGACTACTGCGCAGAAAGTATTTACCAAACTGCTGATGCTTTTTGCAAAGAATGGCGACGCAACACTCATCGGACGGGAACCCTTAACCAAAAGTGAAGACATCGGACGTATGCTGATCGCGACGAACTACGCAAAGAAAATGGCGGTGGACATGCGCCTGATCAGCGATACGGAATACGAGGATGATCCGGGAAATAAGATAAATGTTTGTGCCAGGAACGTAGCGCGGGAATACCATGACAGCTCAGATCACAGGGGAACCCAGATCATCTTCAGCGATATCGGTACACCCAAACCCAGTGGCTTCAATGTTTACGATGCTTTGCGCGATAAACTGGTCAATGACCTTGATATTCCTTCGGGCGAGATCACGTTCATCCATGACTGGACGGATAAACGGAAACCGGAGCTTTTTGCTAAAATGAACGCCGGGCAGATCCGGATCCTTATCGGGAGCACGGAGAAGGCCGGAACCGGACTGAACGTACAGCAGCGGGTCGTTGCCATGCACCATCTGGACATTCCCTGGAAACCCTCGGAACTCGAACAGCGGGATGGCCGCGGGGCCCGGCAGGGCAACTGGCTGGCTAAACTGCTCTCAGACAATAAAGTGCGCAATTACATTTATGCAGTTGAACAATCACTGGACAACTACAAGTTCAATCTGCTGAAGAACAAGCAGACCTTTATCGGCCAGATGAAAAATTCCGAATTGGGCAAACGAACGATCGACGAGGGCGCAATGGATGAACAGAGCGGCATGAATTTCTCAGAGTATATCGCTATTCTTTCCGGTGATACCTCACTGCTCGAAAAAACGAAGATCGAGAAAAAGGTCACCGAACTGGAAGGGTACCGCTCCTCACATTTTAAAGATGTCGCCCGTAGCCGCTACCTGCTGGAAGATACTGAAAAGCAAAGGGAAGCAACAGCTTCGATGCTCGAAAAGTTGCGAATAGATGAAGCGAATTACACAAAGGTGCTACGGACGGACGATAAGGGAAGCAAACTCAATCCCGTGCATTTACCCGGTGGATCGGAAACGGGATCTGCTGAAGTCGGCAAATATTTTATTGCGCTTTACCGCAAATGGAGACCCGAAGACCCGAAACAAACCGAATATAAACTGGGAGAACTATACGGTTTTGACCTGAAGGTCAAACGAGAAATGGCCTGGGTACAAACCGATCAGGGCAGTAAATATGAATATGTTTCGGCCCTTTTTGCAGAAAGCCCGGAGACCGGTATCAAATACATGCGTACTAACGGCATTCCCAATACCGATAACCCAAAAAAGGCTGCACGCTATTTCTTGCATGCCATCGACCATGTTGGATCCCTGGTGAGTAAATACCGGACGAAACTGGAGGGCCTTGAAAAAGAGATACCAGCGATCAGGGAGCTTACCGCGAAATCCTTCGCTCAGGAAAAAGAACTGGCTGCCTTAAAGACCGAACTTGCCCGGCTTGAAGACGAGATCAGCCGGAAGATCACGGAAAAGGATGAAAAGCCGGAAGAAACACTCGATCACTCGGAAAATCTTCAGCCACTTAGGGCGCAGCATTTTGATCGGGATGATTACCCGGCAAATGGGATTGGCCGTTAACGGCACTTCAAAATTTGATCATAACTATTTCATGGAAATTACAACTAAAAAGTATCAGCTGATCTATGCTGATCCGCCATGGCACTTCCGTGTGTGGAGCGAACGCGGGAAAGCGCGCAGCCCGGATAATCATTATCCGACGCGATCACTCGACTACCTGCGTAAACTTAATATTCCCGGCAATGCCGAAATAAACAGCGTGTTGCTGCTTTGGGCGACATTTCCCTGTCTGCGCCAGGCATTTGAACTTGCTGCAAGCTGGGGCTTTACTTATAAAACGGTAGCTTTTACCTGGGTGAAAACCAACAAAAATAATGGCAGGCCCTTTATGGGGATGGGTTATTATACCCGGGCGAACGCAGAGTTGGTCCTATTATTCACCCGCGGAAAACCGTTGCCCCGGCAGTCACGGAACGTACCTCAGGTGCTGCTGTCGCCCATAGCCCGGCATTCCGAAAAACCAGACGTCATCAGAGACCGCATCGTTGAACTTTTTGGCGACGTATCCCGTATCGAACTTTTTGCCCGCGACCGCCAGGACCATACGGACGCTGAAAGATTTGCCGGTGGGGATGTGTTCGGTAATGAAGCCGCTAATTCGATCATTCTGCCGGGAAGATAACTTATCCCGTATTTATTTTCAAGCGTAAACTGGTTCCGGAAGCCGTCTGATCCGGTGCCTGGACCTCACTTCAATACATATCTATGGAAGAAACACGTGAGCAGCAGAAACTGCATGGCTTCCTGCAAGGCGGCATTTATCTGTCCATCCTTTTGGAAGCCGCCATATTTATCTATCATGATGCTCCGTTCTGGGGCGTTTTTTTTACTCCGCTGGACCGCGCAGGACATATGCCCATATATAGCAATCTCCTGTACAGCAAACTGGCTACGTTCGGTCTGATCTGCCTGGTAAGTGTAGGTACGCTGTCAAAGAAAGATACGGAATTGGATCCCAAAAAGCAGATCATCTATCCGCTGATCTGCGGGCTGCTGCTGTTTTTTGGCAGTATCGTCTTTATGGGAAGAGCATCACCGAAGGTGTTTGCCTACACCACCTGGTGGAACCTGGCTTACCTGGTCTGCTCTTTCAGCGGCGCTTTCCTGACCAGTCTGTCTATGGATAATATTTCCAAGATGATCAGTTCAGGCCTTGGGAAGGACAAATGGAATACGGAAGCTGAAAGCTTTATGCAACCGCAAAGAAAGGTAGAAACGCCGTATTCGGTCAATATCCCGATGCAGTTCTACTTTAACCGGCGTGTTCGGCCCGGATGGATCAATATCTGTAATGTGTTCCGCGGAACCATCGTTATCGGGACCCCCGGTTCCGGAAAGAGCTTTTCGATCGTTAATCCATTCATCAGGCAACTGATCGCCAAGGGATTTGCGGTCTGCCTTTACGATTTCAAATTCCCTGATCTTGGGCAGATCGCTTATTTCCATTATCTGAAAGCCAAACAGGCCGGAAAACTCAGCGGGTTCCAGTTCCACGTCCTGAATCTTGATGACCCGGAAAAAAGCCGCCGCATTAATCCTTGGCGTTCGGATTATATCCGTACGCTGGCTGACGCGGCGGAGACCGCCGAAGCCTTGGTAGAAGCTTTGAAAAAAGGTGATCGTTCTGGTGGCAGCGACCAGTTCTTTACGCAATCGGCTATCAACTTTCTCGCATCCTGTATTTACTTCCTGAGCAAATATTCCGGCGGCAAATATTGCAGTCTTCCGCATGTGCTGGCAATGCTCAACCGTTCTTACGAGGAGATCTTTAATGTCCTGGTTTCCGAGGGGGAACTTCGCTCACTCATGTCACCCTTTATGAGCGCCTACAACGCGAAAGCATTCGACCAGCTCGAAGGACAGATCGGCACCCTGAAAATTTTTATCAGCCGCCTGGCGACCAAAGAGACCTACTGGGTTTTCTCCGGCGACGACTTCGACCTTAAAATATCGGCGAAAGACAACCCGGGTATGCTGGTGCTGGCCAATGACCCCAATACACAGAATATCAATTCTGCCTGTTATTCCATTGTCATCAACCGGCTGACCAAACTGATCAATACCAAAGGCAATCTTCCATCAGCGCTGATCGTAGACGAAGTGCCCACACTTTTTGTGCACAAGGTGGAGAACCTGATCGCAACCGCCAGGAGCAATAAAGTGGCCGTACTCATGGGATTGCAGGAGCTTCCCCAGTTCAACCAGCAGTATGGCAAGGATACAGCAGCGACCATCACTTCCGTCGTTGGTAACGTGCTTTCCGGTTCGGTGCGCAACAAGGAAACGCTGGAATGGCTGGAGCGCCTGTTCGGTAAATCCAAACAGATCGGCGAAGGCCTTTCCATCGACCGCGCGAAGACATCGACCTCCCTTAACGAAAAGTTGGAAGTGCTGATCCCGGCAGGCAAGATCGCATCGCTGAATGCCGGCGAAATGGTCGGCGTGATCGCCGCGGATGCGCAGGAGAAATTTACCGGACAATTCGATACGTCTGCGGTCAACTGCCGCATCAACCTCGATATGGCGGAGATCGCACTGGAAGAAAAGAATTACCGCTCCCTGCCAGCCTATTACAATTTCAACGGACGCAGAGACGAGATCCTCCGGCAGAACTTTAACCGCATCGGCCAGGAGATCGAAGATATGGTGGCGCTCTTTAAGCCGCCGCCGCCAAACCCCTCTAAACTCAAACCAAAATGACAAACAAGGAACTGCTGGGGACACTTGTACTGGTGCACCCTGATCTTGAGAACCACCCGGCCGGACGTGAAGGCGATATCGGCATTGTGGCCTATATCGACGAACCTCACAACGAGATTTACCTTCGCTTTACTGATGAAGCCGAAGCTATTTACCCCTCAGATGCGCTTTTTCTGCTGAAGGACCGTGAACATATATTTTCACGGGAGTCAGGCGGGACCAATGCCGCAACGTTAAACGACTACAAAAACCTATTTAAAATTGCCACACTGCAGGACCTCGGAAGAAGTACCGACATCTGGAATGCGCTGGAGATCGCGCGGGACAACCCGGAAATATGGCCGGCCAGTCTCGTTTCTATAGAGGAAAGCCTTGGCTTACGGCATAATCAATATATCAGCCGGTGAAGTCGCTGATCTGCTGCCTCATCTGCCTGCCACTGGCCAGCCTACATATTACTTCATCGTTCGGATACCGCGTCCATCCCGTTACCGGCAGCTATGCCTTTCACAACGGGGTGGACTTGAGAGCCAGGTCAGATACGGTTTACGCGCTGGCACTTGGCCGAGTTTCCTCAGTTACTTACGATGAGCTGCTGGGCATACATATCTCTATAGAGCATAAAGCTTTCAGTTCCGGTTACGGCCACCTGAGCCAGGTCTTCATTTCAGCGGCAGATACCGTCGCATCAGGGCAACCGATCGGCATTACCGGAAAGACCGGCCGTGTTACCGGTGAACACCTGCATTTTTCGATCCGTGCCGCCGGTCGCTGGACCGACCCGCTCGAATTCATTTATCATTTAATCCATACAAAAAATCATGAGTAAAAACTTCAAACCGCTTTACGCGCAGCTTGCAGAAAAGCTGGTCGCGGAATTCAGGACCGGAACATCACCGTATCAAAAACCGGTGAAAGATAACGGCATGCCGGCGTTCGTAACCCCGGTCAATCCTATTACCGGCAAAGGCTACAGTGCCCTGAACGCACTGAATCTTGCTATGCGCGGACATGAAGATCCCCGCTGGATGTCCGCTGATGCCGCGAGCTTCAACGGCTACCTGGTCAAAGAGGGTTCTAAAGGCACCCTGATCAATTTTCCGAAACGCAGCGAGATACAAGCCATAAGAACCCCTGATGGTGCCAAAGTGAAGGACGATGCCGGTGTGACGCAAACCAAAACCGTCGAATTTGACAAAGTTCAGAACGGCAAAGCCTTCCTGTTCAACGCCGAACAGATCAGGGACATTCCACCGCTGGAAGACTGGCTGAAGACGGCAGCAGAACAACAACCGCTTTCACCCGCAGAACGCACCGATAAACTGATCGCCATCACCGGTGCGGTTATTATACACGGCGGGCAGGAAGCTTATTATGATAAGGTGAATGATCAGATCCACCTGCCGGAAAGGGATGCTTTCGAGAATGAAACCAAATATCTGCAGGCGGCCGTTCACCAGCTTGCGCACTGGACCGGTCATGAAAGCCGCCTGAACCGTCCGATGGAGGGCAAATTTGCTTCGATGGACTATGCCCGTGAGGAACTCCGTGCGGCAACAGCCGCCATGCTGATTGGCGGTGAACTCAAGATCGGCCATAGCTTCGGACAGCACGCCGCTTATACCGGTGCCTGGTCGAAAATACTGAAAGACGAGCCGTTCGAACTCTCCCGCGCAGCGTCCGATGCGCAAAAGATCGTTAATGCATTGCTGAATGCCGGTCAGAAGCGCGAGGTAAAAGAAACCGCTTCGGTCAGCAATACGCTGAATAAAGGTGAAGAGATCGCCTATAATGATACAACCTACAAAGTACTGGACAAAAAAGGCAAAACTTTTGAAGTGGAAAAGGCAGATACGGGCGAAAGATTCAAGGTCAAGCCGACCGACAAGGTCTTTGCCAGCCTGGTAGAAGCCCGGAACAATCCGCTGGCTGCAAAGCTTTCAGTTGACCAGGGAATAGATAATGATCAGGAACAGAGTCAGGAACGGGCAGTTAAGATCGGCAGATAACATGGACCTTATCAATTTTAAAGAATCCGAACTTCCGGTCAAGGACCTGGAAACGCTCGGGCTGTCCGCCGGAGGTCAGCTTCTGCTTAATGTAAATGATCTGAAAGCCTTACTTTCCGGCCGCCGTACCGATATGCTGCATCTGGAGAATCTGGAAACGGAAAGTATAAAGATCAAAGCTATAGATGCGAAAATATCTCTTCACAGGAACGAACAGGGTAAGGCCGACCTGCTGATCCACCCGATTTACCGCAAGCCGGCGACACCGGACTTTCTTGATGATAATGAGGCCGCTAAGCTGGAAAAAGGCGAACTCGCCAATTTGCTGAAAGTAACTACAGATAAAAAAGGCAATAAAAAAGAGATCCTGGTGGAATATGATCCCGAAACGCGGGAATTCATTGTTTCTGATACGGATAAGATCCTGGCGCCCGATATGATCAACAGTGAATTTCTGACACCCGCCCAAAAAGATGCTTACCGTAAGGGGAAGGAAGTGAAACTCGCTGACGGCACATCGCTGAACTACTCGGGCACAGATACCAACGGAATACGCTCGAACAGGCTGGCGCTGATCGCGTCGATCCTTGTGGATGGTGGTCTATCTTATATGGTCTATAAGGGGCTTAACGCGGCATTCGGACAAAAGCACGATCTGAAAGAAAGTACCAAGTTAAGCCCCGGCTATCATAACGCAATGAAAGCTCTGGAGGACGAACGGCCTGCGGCGGACAATGCACATATCCGCTTTGAAAGATCCCGCCACACGCGCTGATGCATCAATTACTGACAAAGCTTGGAGTATCTGCGGAGCTCCAGGCTTTTTTTAATGATCCCGATGGCTGCTTCAGTTATGGCAACGAACAGGAGATCTTCGGCCAGGGTTTCCATTTCGTTCCCTTAACAAAAGATATCTGGATGAAGGGCAGCTACCCGGCAACCGAACTGATCATCACTTCCAGCGCGATGGAAGCGATCGCCTACATGGCACTGAATGCCTGGCGGCATCCTGATGCCAGCTCGCTGTCGTTCATCGCGGTCGGCCTGCGCCCGCAAACTGAGCAGCTGGAATGGATAAGCAGGTACTGCCTGAAAAGAAAAATAACGCTCGTTTTTCCTAACGACCTGTGCGGCCGGGTGGCCGATATCGTGGTAGCAGCCGGTATCAGGCAAAAACCCGTCCGGGCGGTATGGCAGCAAACGAAGGTTCGGCTTTACGTGAACAGCCTGTCCCTGGATCTTGCTCCGGAAAAGGTCAGCCTGAACGTGTTTGAAAAAGCAGCAGCTGTAAGAACTGCCATAAGAACACGAAAACCGGCAAGATCCAATACTTATTTAGAACAACTGATCGATGAAAACACCTGATGAAATTATACTCAGGCCGGCGGTAAGTTTCGCCATCCTGAAAATAGCGCACCTGATCCTCCTCTCGCTGACATTCCTGGTACTGGCCTGGTACAGTTCACCATATTTTATTTTTTTTAGTGTCGCCATACTCGGTGCGGGCTGGTACCGGCTGCTGCTGATACGCAGTCACCGTTATCTGATCGGCGCAGAAATTATCCGCACCAGCCATGGAATATTCTTTAAACGTACCGATGAACTCGAAATGTACCAGATCAAAGACTATATCATTACCCGGCCTCTTTTATTGCAACTGCTCGGCCTCATGAACGTGATCCTGAAAAGTATAGATGCCGAGACACCTGTTCTGCATTTAAGAGGGATACCCCGGTCCGAGCTTATCGAAACGATACGGACCCGGGTTCAGGAGGCCAGACAACACAATAAGATCTTTGAAATTAATTAAGATCCGACTTGATACTTGCTAAACTTATTAGTATATTTATAGTATTGAAACATCATGAAAAAGAACGTTATTTTATTCTTTACCTGCATGGTCATTTCGACTTTTGCCATGTTCGGTGCACTGGGCGCTAAAAACCCTTTTCCTTGTTTTGGTGTGGCATTCGGGATATGGGCCCTTTTTTTCTGGATAGCTTCCAGGCGGAACAAGCGGGAAGCCGAAAGACGGTTCCATGAGCGTATTTTCAATGATTATATGAGGTCAAAAACGCGGAATTCACTTCGGCGCTGATATATTTCTATATTGCACTTAATTCTTAGCGGGCGACCCGTCCGCTATTTGTGATAAGGTTTCCTCTAAAAATAGTTAAAGTCTTTATTTAACTTTAAAGACTTTAACTATCAAAAATATGAGAATCTTAAATAGCGAACATAGAACCTGGTATCTGGAGGCCATCAATATAAACGATCAATCAAATACACTCTGGTTAGCTTTCAGGCAAGACTCATTATATGCCATAACTAGAGATCCGGACAAAAACAGATATTACTACAAAAATGTATTGCTGCTTTTATGGTTTAATGACTATTCAACGGCAGAGAGATATTTCAAACTCTTAAAAGACCTCTACTTGAACCACGTAATTTCAGTTGATGAAAATACGCCTAATGTTATTGAGTTTGTAAATGGCAATGACATCAATGTCGAGGTCGTAAAATATGAGGAATCTGTTATCGACCAATCTATCGAAGATTGGGTAAACAGATATTTATGGGTCTCAAAATTCTATTTCGATGAATCCGCTAACAACGAACTGGAATCCAATTTCACAAAAGACATTGAGATACTTTTAAAAAACTATAAGAAAGATAACCCCAACTATAAAGATAACAGACTTTATCAAGCTATATCAGAGAAATTGAAAGAACATCGATCTCCAATGAGAAATATCACAACTGATGATCTTCTGTTTAGTATGAATAGGCAACTGTATGTCATTAATGAAAAGTTGGACTCGATAAATAAGTCTGAATGATTCTGATGACGTTCTAAATTGCATATTACACATTATAATAAAGTGGCTTTTAGACATTGGCATCTTTTACCATAAAAAATAAGTTTCCTCTGCGTTCTCATGGAACAAGCCTGGGTGCTATCTAATAGTTGGGCAACTTAGGTTACAGACTAATTGCTCTAAAACCTTATCCGTCCTTTTAATATCGTACAATATTATAGTTCAGTTGATGGCCATTGTTGCTTCATCCGGTGATACAACGCAGCTTTGGCTTGCAAGTCAACAAAATGAGCAATGCCTTTCTCCTGATATATAGTAAGAGTATCTAATGTTTTGTGAACGACCTTAAGCATTCTTCGGGCAATGGCTACAATGGCCTTCTGTACCTTCATCCGTTTACGTAGGCGTTCGAACAATGCGCGCCAGTATGAATCCTTAACTCGTACTGCTGCCCACGCAGCGGTAACAAGAGCAGTTTTCAAATAAGGGTTGCCTTTCTTCACCGATGTATCTCGGCGTTTACCTGCACTTTCGTTGTTACCTGGTGCCAATCCGCACCATGCTGTTAAATGGTCTGCGGTACTAAAGCGGCTCATATCATTGCCTGCTTCGCTTAAAATGATCTGCGCTGAACGGCCAGCGATACCGGTGATACTGTCGAGGCACTCGTAAGCGAGTGAATAATGTGCTTGAGTTATTTCAATGATCATCAACTCAAGCGTACTAAGCTGGCTTTGCACATGGTCAAAGTCTTGCAACAGCATTTGTAATTGGACTAAATGATGTGGTGCTAAAGTTCCGTCAAGCGCTTTGATCAGTGCTTCCTTTTTACGTTTAACCTGCCCCCGGGCGCAGCCTGCCAGTTGCTCCTTATCTGTTACGCCAACAGCTAGCAATCGTATCATATCCATCGCCGATTTTGTTTTAATACTGCTGATGACCGAACGTAATTTGATATTATTGCTTTCTAAGATCTTGAGTAACCGATTCTGTGTCTTATTCTGCTGCCGCATATAAAACAGACGGCTACGACAATGGTCACGCAATACCCGCTGTTCGGCTGTCGGCATAAAGCTCGGGCGTACCAGCCCGTTCAATAGTAAGGTGCACAACCATTTAGCATCCTTTCGGTCGGTTTTGCGCTTAGGCACCTGTTTAATGTGGGTTGGATTAGCAACCGTTACGTGAATGCCAGCTTCGGTAAGTATGGCATACAGACTCATCCAGTATATACCAGTGCTTTCCATCAGGCAATGTTCGACCTGATGGCTTTGCAGCCATTCCCTGATCTGCCGAAGCTCACAGGTGAACGTTCCAAACTCTTTAAGTTGCTGTCCGGTACCGTCCTTACCAGAAATGAAGCCAACGATCTTATCCTTGTGCATATCCAAACCGCAGGCTTTGTCCAGCTGCGGAACGATACTCACATCTACACCGCTATGCTCTTTCATAAATATCCTCCTTCTTTTATACGAAAGACGTTTTTATAAGCCTGGGTGTTTCATTGAATCATATCACTTAGGTTAAAGTCCCCTGGCAGCGAGTGTTCAGGGGATTTTTATTTTTGTCTTAAGATACTACTGCAACCAGGGATCTGCCTCAAACTTTTATGCCGGCCATTTCTTCATCAGAATATCCGGACCGTAGCTTAGTGCTTGCTGTTGTTATCGAGCTGGCCGGGTGACCGGATGCACATCATCAGCAGCTTTTACCTGATTCCTTATCAGGGATTTTATTACATTAGTGTCTTCAAATCCTGATGAAGCGCGTAGTAATTCTCCTATTCTGGTTATTCCCAATTTTATTAAAAGCCCAGGCTCCGGATGCTGCTTATGTTAAAGCTCTTTATCAGCAATATCCTACTCAAAGAACTGACCTTTGTCCATCCTGCAAACTGTGGGTAAACCCTTATTTCAGATCTGTTGCAGATACCCTCCATCATATCCCCGTACTCACTTTTTACATTTATACCAAGGCACACCGACTCGAACAGGAAGCCTTAAACCTGCCAAGGACAGGGATCTATGCTTCATGGCATGCTGTCGCAGGACAGCCCGATGAAACCAAAGTATACCGCGAAGCCAACCGGCAGATCGGAAAACCCAACTCAGCAGAAATGATCGCTAAAGGGCACTGTCAGCCCTGGATACTGCTCTCGTGGTCCGGGGACGCCGCCATCTTATCAAATACTTATACGTTTAATGCCGGGATGGAATTCCAGGGACAGAATGTAGGTACGGAACTGGCTACTGAAGAGCTATGCCGTAAACTTACCGGCTACCGGACATCTGGTGTCACAGATAGCGTATCGATATGGTGCGGGACTTCCGGAATTCAAAGCACTTATTCTAAAGATAACATTACCATAAGTGTTCCGGCAAATTACTATAAGATCATCAAATATTACGATCATAAAGCTGGAGGAGAAGTTGTGCAGTGTTTCTGGATGCCGAACGAAGCCACCGAGAAAAAGTCAAAATTAGCAGAAAGAATGGTATCTCATCAGGAACTGATCGGCAAACTTGGATTTGATCCCTTAACGATATTCGTCAATTAAGATCCGCTTATGTTAAACGTGCCGATCATCTTACTGTCTTTTGGGGTATGATCTCCAGTGAATCTATGTCTGCGACGAGATCATGCAGCGGGCAGATAAGTAAGCCATGATGCTCATTCATGTCCGTTCCCAGATGAGGGCATTTACGACCTTCACATTTTTTACCAATAAAACCCTGATACCATTGTTCATAACGACCGATCTGGATCTTCTGATCTTCTGTAGGTATTTGCGGCATGAGCAAGCCGGTCATCAAACCGGTACATATAAGTTCCCGGTGAACGATCTTCATAAAATCATAACCTGTCTTTGATCGCGGAACTATTACTGCTGAAGTTCGTCCCTGCTGCAGTCCGAAGTAATGGAGCATTCTGGGTTCCATGTAAAACCTGCCATCGATATGATAATGCGATTCCCTGAATCCGAATTGCGGGTCACTGTGCTGATCGCCAAGTACCGGAATAAAATAGGTTCGGCGATCCTCCCTCCAGCGCACTTCTGCGCAGGGAACTTCATAACGATGACCTATCACATAATTCATGACCCAATTTACAAATTTACTTTACATACTGTCTTAAATGTTCCCCTATAGCCTGCAGATCTTTGGCAGTGTAGTAAGTATCACCTATCTGCTGATAGCCGCCGTTCTTTTTACGGGATATATAACCCTTAAAACTCCCTTCTGAAGTGATCATGAAACATGGACCGTTCTCACCGGGCATCGCTTTTTTATCTAGTTGCAATTCCATTTCCTGGTCGCCGATAAGGCATTTGATAGTAAATCTGTCCATTGTTGTCATTATTAAGAAATTACAGGATTGGGTACGATAGGTAATTTTGCAAATTTCAGGACCTCCAGGCTGGCAAAGCCAAACTCCTCAACGACCTTACCAAGGATGAGATAGCAGCCTGCTCCCCGGAACGGATAAGCCGGCGTCCTGTTCGGGAAATGAACGGTATCGAATGTATTGCCTTCAGCATCCAGAAAGTTTCCGAACCACATTTTTTGATTGTTCCTGGTGTGAACGGTCTTCTCGCAAACATATAATCCGACCATTCTTACCGTCTGCCCGACATGATTGATGAGGTCATTCGCGCCGATCTCTCCGCGGTAGTCCGTTTGCAGGAGCTCGAACATCGTCATACTTACCGGAAACCCGAGCAACTCTAATTCATGGTAAGCATTCTCCAGACAGGTATTGACCAGCAAGGGTAGCGAATAATTCTTTGACTCTAACTGAAATAGTTCGGCATTAGGATTAGGTTTTACTTTTGCACCCAGGAGCAGATGGATCGCCCATAGTAATTCCTTTTTACTTTTGCCTGTAAATCGCAGCGCGCCGACCCGGATGAGGATGATCGCCTGCTCAAGACCTATTCCTGTTCTTCTGATCAGATCTTCCAGGTTAAGGTAAAGCCCGTTTTGCCTGCGTTCCTCCGGTATAAGTTCGATGTAAGTTTCATTTAAACCGTGGATACCTACAAACCCCAGATAGACGTCGACCCCATTAATGCTGACAATAGCATCGCTATTGTTCACGCATGGAAGATGTATGATCCCTCCCGAACGCTGCAGCTCCTGCACATATAAAGCCCGGTCATAAAATCCGCCGTAATTATTGAGTACTGCCACCATGAATTCCCGGGGGAAATAGGTTTTCAGATAAAGACTCTGATAACTTTCCACTGCGAAACTCGCCGAATGCGCTTTGGAAAAACTGTAACCGGCAAAAGAACTGACCTGACGCCAGACCTCGGCAGCAGTTTCAGCAGGGCGCTGGAGTCGCTGCGAGCCGTTAAAAAAACTCGCTCTGATCCGGTTCATTTCATGTTCCGACCGCCACTTGCCGCTCATCCCTCTTCTTAATATATCGGCGTCCGTTCCGTCCATGCCGGCGAAATGGATACATATCTTGATCACATCTTCCTGGTAAACCATAACCCCATAGGTTTCCTTCAGTTGTTCCTCCATCACCGGATGCAGGTACTGTACATCCTCAGGATGGTGGTGGCGTTTGATATATTCCCCCATCATGCCCGAACTGGCCACGCCGGGCCGGATGATGGAACTGGCAGCGACCAGCACGAGGTAACTTTCGCAGCCCAGTTTCCTGTTCAACTGCATCATAGCAGGAGATTCGATGTAAAAGCAGCCTTTGGTATTTCCTGCTTTAAGGTTTGCGTTGACGGCCGGGTCTTTCATGAAAGTTTTCACCTGGTGGATATCGATCTTCCGCTGCTGATTTTCTTCTACCAGTTTCACAGCCATTTTGATGTGCCCGATCCCGCGCTGGCTCAAAATGTCATATTTGTCAAAACCTATCTTCTCCGCTTCATACATGTCCCACTGTACGGTCGCCATACCTTTCGGCGGAAGGTCCAGCGCGGTATAATAAGTGATCGGTTCCTCTGTGATCAGTACACCTCCGGCATGTATCGAACGCTGGTTGGGCATATTGCACATCCGTTCATGTATCGCAACGATCTTTCTGAACACCTCATTATTCTGGTTAAATGCTGCCCTGGTCTGGTCGGTAAAGCCATCGATCTCCGACTTGGGCAATCCCATGACCTTGCCGATCTCACGTATGATACTCCGGTCCTTGAAAGTGGACATGGTACCCAGCAGGGCGGTATGCTGGCTGCCATAACGCTTAAAAATATAATCCTGCACATCTTCACGCTCATCCCAGGAGTAATCAATATCAAAATCTGGCGGTGACGTGCGCTGCGCGTTCAAAAACCTTTCAAAATAGAGGTTCAGTTCTATAGGGTCAACATCAGTTATTTTCAGACAGTAAGCAACGATACTGTTCGCGCCGGAGCCTCGCCCCACATGATAGTACCCCTGTGAACTGGAATAACGGATGATATCCCAGGTAATCAGGAAATAGGCGCAAAAATCGAGTTCGTAAATAACTTTAAGTTCATGCTTTACTCTGCGCTGCGCTTCCTTGTTGTTTTTGCCGAACCGGTATTCCATGCCGCTTATAGCCAGTTTCTCCAGCAATTCCCTGTCATTTTTTTTATTTCCGGTGAACGTCCTGCGATTTAGATTGATCCTGCCTTTAGGATAATCCATCACACAACGGTTCATCAGGTTCCGGGTATTGTCCAGTATGAAAGCATACCGAGAAAACTTCGCCTCCAGCTGCCCTGGCGCAAGGAACATATCTGTCGGAGCGCATTTATCTCCTGCGTTAACTTCTGTTAAAACCACATTCAGGTCGATACCCCGAAGGTATTCGTGCAGTCTGTACTCTATCTTGTCGGCAATAAAGACAGGTTGCAGGGCGACCAGCCTGTCCCTGATCTCATTCAAATCCGCCTTGAAAAGTTTATTTAACTGATCGAAACGTATGCCCAGATACTCATTTTCTTTCAGGGCATTTTTATGCCCGTAAGGATAAACCACATAGGCATTTTTAAAACCCGGCGCCAGATCAGGTAAGGGCTTTTTTTCCAGATTATGCTCGGTCAGGAAATCATTCAGCTCTTTCATGCCTTCTTTATTCCTGGCGATACCCAAATAAAGGAGTTGCTTATCCTGCCTGAATTCAAGACCAGCTATTGGTTTGATCCCCTTTTCATCGCACTCCCGCATAAATTCCATGATTCCGGTGGAATTATTGATATCCGTAAGCACCAATTGCGTTACGCCGCAGGCAATAGCTTCTTCTACCAGTGCCGGAATTGACATGGTTCCATAACGAAGGCTATACTGAGAATGAACATTCAGGTACATGGCATTTATAAATTTAAGTTGACACCTGAAGCAAGTTTTATAGAATCAGGACCGAACCTGCGACGGATCTTATCCATCGCCTGACAAAGGCTGTACTGTTCTTCTGAAGCCGAGTAAAGGTCGATCTGTTCAAAACCGTTGACTAGACTGGATAATCGAACGCCTACCAGCCGGATCAGCAGTCGTTTCTGGTAAGCCTGCCTGAACAGCTCTTTTACCTTTTTGATCAGCGGATCATCAAGCGCGGTGTAGGCGATTGTGGCCTGTTTGGTCACGTCCTCACGCGTGGAATAACGAACAGTAACGGTTACACAGGCTGCCTGTTTTTTTTTCTGACGCAATTCAAAAGCAAGTTCCATCGTCATGGAAGTGAGCAGGTCGCTTATGGCTGCAAGGTCGATACTGTCGTTGCTGAACGTGGTCTGCTTACCTATTGATTTTTGCTCCTGATAGGGAACAATGGGTGATTCATCAACACCTTTCGCTTTTTGCAGTAACCATATCCCGTTTTTACCCAATATACTGTTCATATACTCCGGATGGACCTGCGCAAGTTCAAAGATACGCTTGATACCCATGTCACTTAGCTTGATAAATGTCTTCTCGCCCAGACCGGGGATCTTTCGGATAGATAAGGGGTTTAAAAAAGGCTGTACAACGGCCTTCTCTATATTCAATTCTCCATTCGGCTTACACTCGTTGGTTGCCATTTTAGAAACCGTTTTGTTGACTGAAAGACCGAACGAGATCGGTAAAGCCGTTTCTCTCATTACTTTGGCGCGAAGTTCTCTGGCGTAACGCAGGGTTCCGAAATGCCGGTCCATTCCCGTCATATCGATATAATGTTCATCGATACTGGCCTTTTCGATAAGAGGCACATTCTCTTTCAGGATCTCTGTGATCTCATGAGAAGCTTTGGAATATTCATCCATGTTGCCCCTGATCCAGATGCCATGAGGGCACAGCATCCGTGCCATGCGAGCCGGCATGGCCGAGTGAATACCGAATTTGCGTGCTTCATAACTGCACGAAGCCACCACACCACGATCAGATAGGCTGCCGATGATCACGGGTTTGCCAGTCAATTCAGGATTTTTGCGGACTTCAACGGACACAAAAAAAGCGTCCTGGTCCATGTGGATGATCTGGCGGTCTGTGCTCATTTTACCTTGCTGTTTGTACGTGATCAGTTCGTTATCACATGGTGATCTTGTTATGTTAGAAAACGGATGACAAAACTAATACTAAAAATATTAGTATTTTGTTTATCTTTGAAAAATATTTTAGGAGGCTGGGCTAAATGACTGATAGCTTGTTTTATAATCCATTTCTACGCATTAAGGAGGAC
Source organism: Mucilaginibacter lutimaris (assembly GCF_042676625.1). Lineage (NCBI taxonomy): Bacteria > Pseudomonadati > Bacteroidota > Sphingobacteriia > Sphingobacteriales > Sphingobacteriaceae > Mucilaginibacter > Mucilaginibacter lutimaris. The sequence goes on along the minus strand of NZ_JBHTIA010000003.1, from coordinate 1,226,899 downwards.
AACCTGAAAAAACTCATGGGAGCCGGTAAGCCTTACGTCGTGATACAGCGCTTTCAATGGCCTGGTCAGCATTTGCAAAAGACCTTTTTATTATCAGCTTATGCCGATGAACACGATGCCCGATGCCATGAGCAGGAATTAAGGAATAACGAGGGCAAAGCGCAAAACCTGCTTGACCTGAACGAATATCAGACGGTAAAGAAGCTTTTAAAAAACGAATCCGGGATTTCCGTGTTCTTTAACGGAACAATAGACCCGCGTCACGAAAAAAGACTACAGAAGGCTTATGTTAAGAGCGTTTCTGCGTATATTCACTATATCCTGATGAAAAAGGAGGATCATTATGAGGTGCGTATATTTACCGAGTATGGCCGTTTAAAGGCCCGGATCACCTCCGGTGAGCAAAGCCACACGGCGCTTTTTTATGATATGATCAAATAGCTATGTGCAGAGATATCAGTTTTCATTCAGAAATACAGATTGTCACCCAGGACTTTAAAGGGATCCAGCTGGCACCCAGTCTGGCGCATTACCCCACTGAGATGTTACATGTGACCTGTGAGGTTTTGCCTACGCATCCCATCGTGGTCAACAGGAAGGCCCTTGTCCTGGCGAATATGAGCTGGGGCGTGGTTCCCACTTTCATCGATGATCCCAATGAAAGGCAAAAACAGCGGTTGAATTACGTTAATGCGAGATCGGAACGGATCATCGGTGATAAGAAATCCTACTGGTACAGAATACGTCAGAACCGTTGCCTGATACCGGTTACCGGCATTTTTGAACACCGCGAAGTAAAAGGCTTCAGAAACAGGATCCCCTATCATATCAGTTTAGAAGGGCGCAAAGGATTTTACGTGCCGGCGCTCTATCAAGTCAGTCAGGAAGTCGATCAGTACACCGGAGATATCACTAATCTTGCATCATTTACAATGATCACCCGGCATGCCAACGATAAAATGCAATGGATACATAATGCCGGTGACAATAAACACAGGATGCCGCTGTTCCTGACCCCTGAAATGGAACAGGCCTGGGTTCTTGATGATCTCGGTGATGATGACATGGATGAGTTTTTTCATTTTGAAATGCCCTCGGATGCTATCGCACATTATCCGGTTTATTCTATCCGGAGCCGCAAACCCCGGCCTGACGGGATCATACCGAACGCTTATTACGACTGGGGCAAGAAATTGCCTGTTTACGGTCAGGAACAGCCTCCGGCTGAACAGGCGAGCCTTTTTTGATATTTTGCCGTTCGTAAAGAGAAAGAACCTGTTTTTAAGCCGTTTCAGTAAGTTATCCTGACATCCAGATAACACTATTTTTTCCATTATTGCGTATATTTGTGTTGCAAAGATCATAGCTACCTTTCTCCCGCAAGCATCAGTTATCACTGCACTCTCTTCGAGAACCACTCAGCTTTTAGCGTATTCTAAGGCACGGATCTTAAGCGTTTCACTTTAATATTTTTTATTATGAGGCAACTTAAAATTAGTGAGTCGATCACCAATCGTGAGACGGCATCGTTGAATCAGTATTTGTCAGATATCGCAAAGATCCCGATGGTTACCGTGCAGGAAGAAGTGACACTGACGCAAAAGATCAGGGAAGGCGATCAGGCGGCATTGGAGAGATTAACGACCGCCAACCTGAGGTTTGTCGTTTCCGTGGCTAAACAATATCAAAGTTCAGGGCTTACCCTTGGTGACCTGATCAATGAAGGAAACCTGGGGCTTGTGAAAGCTGCAAAGCGTTTTGACGAGACAAAGGGATTTAAATTCATTTCCTATGCCGTGTGGTGGATCCGTCAATCGATCTTATCGGCGATCAATGAACAGTCAAGGATGGTCCGTCTGCCATTGAATAAGGTCGGCGATATATCAAAGATAGCGAAAGCGGCGTCTCAGCTTGAACAGCAATTTGAACGCCAGCCGACGCCGGAGGAACTGGCAGAAAGTTTAGAGATCACCGCAGAAAAGGTCAGTGATGCTTTAGGACATTCCGGCCGGCATATCTCTTATGATTCTCCTTTCTCCAGTGAGGAAGATAACACACTGCTGGACGTGTTAAAGAGTGATGAACCAGGCACCGATACCGGTTTGATGAAAGAATCGTTATCGGTTGAGGTAACCGATTGTCTGCGCGTTCTTGGCGAAAAAGAACAAGACATTCTTACGATGTTTTTTGGCCTCGGCGACCACCAGGCGCAAAGCCTTGAAGAGATCGGCGATAAATATCACCTGACCCGTGAAAGGGTGCGGCAGATCAAAGACAAAGCGTTATCGCGGTTACGCCAGAACTCTAAAGCCTGGGTATTAAAGGGCTACTTGGATTAAAAGGTGGCGTCAAATATTAATTGACTTAAATAACTTACAAGATCGAATACTTATCTTATATGTGCTGTGCAAGTATTGACATCTCGCTTAATTTCTCTCTGCAACAGCATGGCTTTGGAATTGTGATTGAGAAGAAAGGTGAAGTGCATTCTGATCGAGGCGAATATTCTATCCCTCGGTCAGATCTTTACCAGCGTTAATAACGCATCTTACCGATCATCGATCCGTGATTTCTCCCTATCACTTGAAGATACTTTGCGCCTTTTTGATCGTTTTGGCAAGGTCAATACCTATTCCAAGAACACCCGTAAATAGGTCACCTGTTTCTTTGATCCGCCCAATAGCGTTATGAATTGTAAAGTCTCGCATTGTTAATCCCGGTTTGACCTCATCCCATGTTACAGGCATCGATACGGTTGCACCCGGTTTTGGCCTCAAAGAGTAAACACCGGCAATTGTCGCGCCGGGGCGGTTCTGCAAAAAGTCCAAATACATTTTGCCTTTCCGGTTAGAGATCATTCGCTCAAGTGTGGTGAAATCCGGTATCTGTTTATGGACCAGTTTTACAATGATATTAGCAAAAAGCTGGCTTTGGTCATAGGTATACTGTGCGCCAAGCGGAATATATATGTGCATGCCTGTCGAGCCTGAAGTTTTGGGATAGCTGGGAACGTCTATGGCATCCAGTACCTTTTTTACCTCCACCGCTGCCTGTATCACCTGATCGAAATGCTGCTTATCCGGATCAAGATCGATCACACAATAATCAGGGTTATCAGGTGACCCGACCCTGCTGAACCAAGGATTCATTTCAATACAGCCTAAAGATGCCATCCATAGCAAAGTCGCTTCATTGTTGCCCAAAAGATAGTCTTTCTGTTCACCCTCAACATTCGTATGTGGCATCGTTTCAGCCCAGTCGGGTGCCTTATCCTTAACATTTTTTTGATAAAAGCTTTCGCCATGTATCCCGCCGGGATACCTGTTAAGCGACATTGGTCTGTCTCTTAAGTAAGGCACCATGAACGGCGCAACCTGGTGGTAATAGTTGAACATATCCCTTTTGGTCACCTTATCCTCCGGCCAGTACAGTTTATTGAGATGCGTGAATTTTAGCAAGTGGCCGTCCACCTTCTTTTCTTCGGTCTCATTTCTGGAGGTAAGCAGCTGATGAGGCGGGATTTTAACAGCTTCAGACTTAGAAACTTTATTACTTACCTGCTTAGTCTTTTTCGGCTTTACATTATTAACGGTTGCCTTAAGATCATCTTCAGCCAGTACCAGGTCTGTATCTGCCTCTGATTCCAGGATCACATCTTTTGGATCTTTGTCGATCCGCATCCCTTTAAATGAAGCTTGCCTCACCTTGCCATCATTTGTTATCTCCGCGAATTCTACCTCGCACACGAGAACAGGCTTCAGCCAGGTCGCTTTAGCCCCCATCCGCCTTGGACGAAACTGGGAAGGCTCATCAACGTCCGGCTCAACTTCAAATGGACTTTCGGCGGTAATGAGTGGTTCAAATAGTTTCATCAATTCCTTTTGCTTGGCCATGTTAAAACCAGTTCCTACCTTTCCGATATATCGTAACGACCCTTTACGGTCATAAACTGCGATAGCCAGCGCACTAAAATTCTTGACTGTGCCTTCATTCCTGGTAAAGCCCGCAATGATCACCTCTTGCCTGTGTTTGGCCTTGATCTTTAACCATTCGCGGGAACGCGCATCAGCGGTATATAAACTATCCGCCCGCTTGGCGATAATCCCTTCCAATCCCATGCGCTTTGCAGCTTCAAAGAACTCAATGCCGCCCACTTCAAACATTTGACTGGGCCTGATCAGCTCATTGTCCTTTGGCAAAACAGCGTCCAGTATCTCCCTTCTTTCGTTTAGGGGTATACCGGTCAGGTCCCGACCGTTATACCATAAGATGTCAAAAACATAATAAGCAAGGAGCGCGCTCTTTTTGTTCCGCCAATTTTGTAAGGCACCAAAGTCTGCCGTGCCCTGTTCATTCAGAGCCACGATCTCGCCGTCGAGGACCACGCTCATCTCCCAGGTTTCCATTAGTTCATTGATCGGCCCGAACTGCCCGAACTCCAGATTGTTTCTTGACATCAGCGTAGCTTTACCGTCGTTTAGTATGCCGAGTGCCCTATAACCATCCCACTTGATCTCATAGATCCAGCCAGGTTCATCGAATGGTTCATTCACCAGTGTAGCTTTCATTGGCTTAATATCCAAAGGTATAGGGCTTTCCGGGAGTGTATTCAGTATAGCCTTCAAACCCTTCGGTTCTGGTCTTTGTGACCCGACCCGCTTCTCTGACTTCATTTCAGGATCTTCAGCTATGTTCTTTTTACGTTTAGTTTCTAAGACTTCCCCTTCAGAAAGTTCTATCCATACCGGCGCGTGGTCGCTTGTTCCCGGCCAGCCGCGTACATATTTATCGACATCCGCAGCTACAAGAGAAGGCGCGATCTTTTTGTTAAGCAGAAAATGATCAAGCCGCAATCCGGCATTTCGACCGTACGCATCCCGCAAATAATCCCAAAACGTGTAGATCCGTTCATCGGGGTACAGGGTTCTTATCGCATCCGTCCAGCCCTGATCGACAAGCTCCTGATAGGCTTTCCGGCTCTCGGGCCGAAAGAGCGCATTATTCAGATATTTTTCGGGCTTATAGGTATCTAACTCGGTCGGCATGACATTGTAATCGCCGATCAATATCACCGGAAGGTTACGGTTGATCAGGTCTTGTGCGTGATCTGACAACCTTTCAAACCATCTTAGCTTATAATCAAATTTAGGCCCGGGATACGGATTTCCATTAGGCAGGTATAAGCATCCTATGACAAGATCGTTAATGAATGCTTCGATGTACCTGCTATGGGTGAATTCTTCATCTTCACCCGGCAGGTCTCTCCGTAATTCCCTGATCTCGGTTCTTGAAAGTATAGCTACGCCGTTCCAGCTTTTCTGGCCATGCCATATCGCCTGATAACCAGCATCCTTGATAGCCTTTTCGGGGAATTTATGATCTTCGGATTTCAGTTCCTGCAAACAGACAATATCAGGCTGCGCTTCCTTCAGCCAGCGCAGGAGAATTTCCAGGCGTCCGTTAATGCCGTTGATATTGTAGGTTGCTATTTTCATAGCTTAATCAAGAACGACCTGCCATTGATTTTCGCTGTTCAGCATATAGCCTAGGCCGTCGCTCATCTCATGTACTTCTTTCTGGTGCTTATCACTGAAACGAGTGTGCAGTTCACGAATAGCTCCGCCGTTCTCCCGCTTGAGGAAAAGCAATAGCGAAGCCATATTTGGAGTAATATCTTTCAATTGCTCGGAGTCGCTTTCTTTAACAAATGCACTGCTCATTGTTGATCTGTTTAGACGAGAAAGCCCCGTTAACCGGGGCTTTCTCTTTCATTCTTGTAAATGATTATTTAACTTTTTTTTCGATCTCGCTGCGCTGGTTACCAGCCGATTTTTTGGCATCCTTGATTGCCTGCGGACTGGTACCTTCTTTTTTCGCTTCGTATTTGATCTCATGTGTCTGATCCGATACGGACTTTCTTTCCACTTTACTTCCTCTGGTGCTCATAGTCGATGTTTTGAATGTTTTTCTTAAAAGTTTAACAAATTCTATTCCAACAAGTTTTATCAGGCTTCGAACCGCCGGATATTTTCGTCCTGAACACGTTCGCGCTTAACACGGCATGAATGATCCCGGATATTCAGCGTGAACATCATCTTTTCTCCAACTGTTACCGTTCTCCCATAAACCCGATTTTTTATGCTAAGGTAAAGCGCCTCTTAAGGTATCAAGGGTATATAAATCACGGTACCCGTGTCCCTTGATACCTTATCCGTCCTGCTTTATTCCTGCATAAAAATCAATTTTATGGAAAAGCTCATTTTAACTGTTGACTCGAAAGATCAGATCATTACTTACCGGAACGAAAATAGTCTTGTCCGGTATGAGCCGTTGATCCTTAACGAGATCCTGTTCGCTGCAGAAGCAGGTGACACAAGTCTGCTTAACTGGTTTAACGGATTCGGTGACTCTTTCCGGAGTATTATCATGAATGTCTATGCCTATCGCAAAGGGTTGGAGTTTGGGTTTACTGAAATTGCCTTCGATCAATACGGCTGGCTCTTACGTCCAAGATTTCTGTTTACAGAAGAATTGGTCTTTGGTAATGAAAAACGTTATGGTGAACACAGTACTTTAAAAATTGCTAAAGGCAATCATAATGTCTGGACCAACGCCCTAAGTTACAGCTTTGGAACCGCCGGCGGAGGCAGCGGTTTATCAGTCTTTGGCAAACAATTCAATTCTCGCGAAGCAGCGGTGAGTGCCGGTATATTGGAATTGAAAACAAGGATGACCGCAAAAGTTGGCGACAGCGACCGGTCGAATTATAATCCGCAGGTGATTCGCGGTACACTTAATGATGTCGCTAAATTCGAATTAGAGTCTGTTCAGTTGACACTTTTCTGAGATCTATAGCTAAGTGAATTCTTCAATATTAGTTATCTAATGACTTATATTCGCATGGAGATTTTTCGATATAAGCATCCGAAATTACTTAAATACTAAACCTATTACAGCTATGACCTGGTCCAATTTAAAGGAATATGGTGAAGGCGCTTCTGCTGCTTTCGAGTCACTAATGAATCATTTGTTTGAACGATACGTCCAACGAAATTATTCCGGCAAAGTAAAAAAATTTAGGTCTGTTAATGGAAAAGGTGGTGACGGTGGCGTAGAGGCTTACGCTGAAATCAAAGACGGAACTTTTATAGCTGTACAATCCAAATGGTTCAGGAACCGTTTTGGTAAAGATCAAATTGACCAGATTGAAGAATCTGTTAAAACGGCAATGGCTATAAGGCCATTAATTACGGAATACATCATCTGTATGCCGATTGATATCACATCTTTAAAGAAAGTAACCGCCGGACAAGACAAGAATGGCAATCCTGCTCAACAGCTAACCACAAATTCAGGCGACCAGCTCATTAGTAATCTGGAACAGAAGCTAAAAGTTTCTTTCCCGGCCCTTGCACTTAAATGGTGGTTAGACCATGATATTGAAAATGAGTTAGCAGAACCTGAGAATGCAGGTATTTATAAGTTTTGGTTCGACAGGGAAACAATCACCCATTCTTTTCTCAAGGATCGTTTTGAAATGGCTAAGGCTAAATGGCTTGGCGAGCGATATGTTCCCAAACTACACGCGCAGGGTTACATTGAGAGCAGTATTGATGCCAGTATGTATGGATCAAACTATCGGAGAGGAATTTTAAGGGAGCTGGCTGATTATGAATTAAGTTTGCACAGAGGCATCGTCTTGGGAAATAAGGTTCTCTTGGAAGTTGATCTTTCCTCTGAAGATAAAGATAAATTATCAGAATTGGTTCAGAAATACCGGCAAAAGGTGGAATCGATAAAGGAATTTATGCCAAAGTTGACCAGTGGAGAGCCTATTTCACCAGTTGATTTTGAGAATGCCCGAAAAACTCATGCTGTATGGAAGGTCTCCTCAAAAATTTCAGATCAGGGCTCCGTAAATCTGTTAAGTCGTTTCAAAAATGTCAGTGACGAGATCGGCACCCATTCCGCGAAGATCCTGCTCAGGAATTTAGAGCGGAATCTCAGCAAGCCAAATAAAGTGTTTCTCGGTCGGCCCGGGAGCGGTAAAACCCATGCGCTTTCCCACGCGACCCAAAGACACTTAGAAAGACATTTACCCGCAGTGATTATCCAGGCATTTGGTACTGACAATACAGATTGGGGTGCGATCATGCGGGCTGCACTGATTGAAAGCGGCTGGAGCATGGATGAATTATTTAATGCACTCGAATGCCAGGCGATCCGCGAAGATAGGCGACTGGCCAACTCACAAGGAACATTAGGTGATGAACTTACAAATGCGCCGACTAAGGTGCTGATTTGCGTTGATGGCTTGGAAGAGGCAACTGGCAAATGGCAAAGCTGGAAACAGAGAATAAGAGAATGTGAGGTGCTTTCAGCGAAATATAAGCGTCTTCTATTTATTTTTTCGTCTCGTGATTATTTCTTTGAAGATAGCGAGATTGAAAACGCTACCCTTCAAATCAGCGAGATACCTGCCGAAGGCGATATACCCTATCAAAGTGTTATTGATGACTATTTTCGTGAATACGACATCACTATTTCATCGGCAAGCATCATACGGGGCATTGATAGCTTGTTTGCCTTAAGATTATTTTGCCTTGCCTACGAACATGGTCGTTTGAATGAAACTTCTAAAGTCAACACTGCGGGCGACAAGTTGCTGGCTGAAAGGATTAAGAATATAGAAGCTGAATTTGCTAAAAAGTTAAATAAGGAACTTATACCCGCGAACCGTCCGGTCGGAAAAGCGATTAGTGTCATTGCAGATATATTCATAAACTCCGATAACATTAGTCACGATCAATTGAAAGAACTAATTCTGCCTCCCGTAAGCACTTTTTTAAACGGCAACGAGACAGACCTTCTCATCAATTATCTAGCTGAAAATGGGATTCTAATAAAAACAGAAGTGGAGAAGATATCGGATGGAATCCCAATAATTGTCACAGAGTATTCGATGACTTATAGATCAATTCCAGAAATCGTGATTGCGTCGCGTGTAGCCAAACGAATTGTTAATGGAGAGATAACAAATATTACCGACGATGCCTTCTATGCACTGTTTAATGCAATACAGGGTTCATCACGACCTGTTTCAGCAGATGAAGTAAAAAGATCTAGGAAAAGGATCAGGCAGGAGATCGTTAACATCTTACTTCACGAACATGGCAAAATGATCGGCCGAGGTGGTTTCATATCTACCGGATTAAGCGAGGATGAAATTTTTGACTTAAGATTTAACGCTATGCTGAAAGCGCCTGAGTCCCTCGTTTCTGAGTATGAAAAGGGTGTTGAAAATGTTTTCTTTGGCGACATGGCAGGTAGATTGAATTTGCTCCGTCATCAGATCCTGCCGGCAAGTGTTGAAGCTGAAAATAATTTTGGAGCACGTTACCTGCACAAATTACTATGTAGTTTTTCCAACCACTTTGAGCGTGACAAGATTTGGCAAGGGGATGACCGCTTTGGCAGCGATGGAAAAGAAAAGAACAACTTACGATCTGTGATTTTAGGAGAATCTGGTACACTGGAGCTGTCTCCCTACGCCCTGCATGACGAAAAACCTTTGATCTACGCTTGGTGTTTGTCTACCCTTAACCAGGAATTTCGAAGTAATCTGCGTTTAAGCCTGACCAAATGGGCGCTAGTGCAGCCTTTTGAATTTGCAAAAATGATTACCTTATTATTTAACGTTGTTGATCCTCAGATTCAAGAAGATCTCGCTTCCATATCACTTGCGCTTGCGGGCAGACTTAATGACGGACCTGCGATTCTAGCAATAGCTAATGCAGCTCTGGCTGAAGTATTCAGTGATACGCTTAATCACAGAAATGTGATTGTACGTGCGGGTTTTCGATCTATTATCGAACGCGCATATCAATACAATCTATTAACCGAGGATCAGGTTAAAATAGCCCGTCCTCATGTCCAAATGCAGATCAGCCTAATTCCTCTTGATGTTCCGACACTTGAAAGTGGATCAGATGAACCTTACCCGATCGTTCACGACCTATCATGGTATGTGATTGAAAGATCTTACTCGGGGTTTTTAAGATATCCTGATGGGACAGGTCCGGTCCAGAAAGACCAGGATAGCGACAAAGCACGAGAATTGCTTGATTTATACCGGCAGCAGTTTCCTGGTCACAGCCTTTTTGCAAAATCCTGGGCTTTAGCTGCCGGCATTGGTTACATGCGCAGTCTTGGCTTTGATCGTACAAAAGGCAATGGAATGACCCAAAGAACACATGGAAGCCGCAGTCCTCAATTTACTTATGAAGAAAAATATACCTGGCTCGCCGTTAGTTATCTGAAAGGATATCTGGCAGATTATGTGCCTTACTCGGACAGTAATTATGAGAACCCAAGTTTCGTTGAAGATTATTTCAAAATCGTTCATGTGCCCAATCCCGGTGAACTACTGGGCAATCAGCATGTTAAAGGATATGATGCTTTTAATTCCATTGTGATTCAGGAATCGCTGGTCCACAATTATAGTTCCGGAGATATCAAAGATTTTGTACACCATGAAATAACAGATGAACCTGTTATAGATTTCGAAAAATGGCTGTATTTCCAAGAGTCACAATTTTACGTTGGCAGAACTGACCGGAAACTTATCGCATTATATCACGACACCACACAGAAAGACGCAAAGGAATATGTCTATGCACGTCTCGAAGCCATTGCCTGCCTTATCCCCTCTGATCAAAAAAGCACGCTGATTGATCTGGTGAGAAAGGATCCTGAAGTGCTGCATTTCAGTCATCACTTTGAAAGTCTCATGACATCCCCCGATACAGATACCTATGCCAATCCCAGTGATATTGTCTGGATGAACTGGATCGAGGAATATGATACCGTGCAAGAATATGAGATCGAAGATGATCCGCTCAGCATTTTTTATGGTCTTGTAAAAATAGCGTCTACCAGTGTAGATGGGGAGACACACAGTGTCTATCCGTCAAAAACCGTACGGTCGATCGCCCCTGTAATGTTAAATATCGGAAATTACTTCCTAGATAATAAAGATGATATTATTGGCTATCACCAAGACCTTAGAAATGGTTCCGGCCTACGTCAGGAGATTACGCTGCTCAATAAAGATACCATTAACGGTGCTTTGAGTTCAGCAGGATTAGATCTCGTGTGGTTCGTTCATCTATATAAATCAAAAGAGCATAGTGATAATATAGAAGATATCCCTCATATCCAGCGTAGCCGGAAGTATTTGGTCTATACTAATGCTGATGGCAAACTTGGGTCCTTTCAATTTTGGAATGAAACAACATCTACAGAACGCGACCGATTCTCCTGGGGGAGAGTTTCCGAACTTGAACCGATCATAAAGAAACCTGATGAACTGACACCTGAAAAATTGCAGCAGATTAAACATTTCCTCGTTGCGGGAGGAGAAGTCAGTACTACTAATATAGAAGAAAGGATAGCGGCTTCACATTTTATTGCATTCTTTCAGACCGATGGGCTGATCATTTCAACAGCATCGATCAAAAAGCCCGTAAAAAGCTATCGTGCAAAAGTTTTTAGCAAGGCCAAGACTGATATGGATCATACCGGATTCACCTATGAATTAGGATACTTATACACTTTACCAAGAGCAAGAGGCAAAAACTTAAGTAATCGGTTAATAAGTGCGCTGTTAAAGAACCTAGATGGCGAAAAGATCTTTTCGACAACGAGGATGAATAACATGCAGGTTAATTTGATGATGAAAAAAATGGGGTTCGCCCGTATAGGTGAGCCTTATTGGAATACGAAAAGGTCGGATTATTTGCTATTGTATATAACGACTGTCAGCGCAACTGCAGTGCCTTCGGAGTTCGAGATACGATGATAATAGCGGGGGCATTTTCGAAGTAATTGCTGTGCCATAATATGACTAATTTTATTACGACATACCTAGTGTATAGCTTTTATTTAATACTTTGCATCTGATTTAAAGACCTGCTTACACGATTAAATATTAATGAATACTACCTATCCGCTTATCCATCTTTTTGGAAAAACCTTTAATGTTCCTTCCTATCAGCGGGGCTATCGCTGGACGAAGATCGAGGTCAACGAACTATTGAATGACCTTTATGAATTTTTGCGCAATAAACAGAATGGCAGATTCTATTGTCTGCAGCCAATCGTGCTAAAAAAAATCGGCGAAAATGAATACGATCTTATCGATGGGCAGCAGCGGCTGACGACCTTGTACCTGATCCTTTCTTTTTTAGAGGATAGCCGATTTGAAGACAACTATAATCAGGAACTATTTAAACTCAACTATACGACGAGAGATAATTGCCGGCAATTTTTGGAGGAAAAGCGATTTGCGAACGGGATTGACGACACCAATATCGACTATCATTACATGTGCTTGGCATATGAGGCGATCACCAACTGGTTTGCCGGACAGCCGGGAGCCAAAAGCAAAATGACGGCTTTGTTAATGGACAGCGACGAAGACGAGAATCGCAACGTTAAACTCATATGGTATGAAATTGGTCCGGAGGAGAACCCCATCGAAGCGTTCGTCAGGCTGAATATCGGTAAGATACCGCTGACCGATGCAGAATTGATCAAAGCCTTACTTTTGCAATCTGATAAATATTCTGATTCCAAACGGGATACTATTAGAAGGCGATTGTTCGAGATCGCTTCAGAATGGGATCAGATCGAATACAATCTGCAAAAAGAGGAAGTGTGGTATTTTATCAATGACAGACCGAAAGATACGCCAACACATATCGACTTCATTTTTGACCTGATCGCAGACCAGGAAAACCAATTTGAGGAACGGCCTGAAAAGCATGCCACCTATCATATCATCAGCAAATACCTCTCTGATGTACTGGCAAAAAACAAAACCACAATGAACGGGGATGCGGGGATGCTGCACGCAGTAGAATTGTTCTGGGAAAAGGTGACGAATTACTATAACTATATTATGGAATGGTATGGGGAACGTGATCTCTTTCACTATATCGTATATCTAATTAATGAGAAGGGAAAAGGCAATATCGATGTCCTGATTGAAGCCTCTAAAGTCATGACAAAAACCGAGTTCAAAGTTTACCTGCGAAAACAGATCAAGGACGGCCTTGATTACAGGCGGACGAGGAAGAATCGTTACGGAAAACAGATCCCCGTGACCTTTGAAACCCTGGTATACGAGACCGAAGAAGGCAGAAATGATAAAGCACAGATTCTTAAAATCCTGTTACTTCACAACATTATAACGACGCAGAACAGCGAAAAAGAACTTGCACGTTTTCCTTTCAACTTGTACAAAAAGGTAGGAGCAAAAAAACGCTGGAGCCTTGAGCATATTCACGCCCGCAAGATCGAGCCGATCACAGACAGAGAAAAACAGAACCTTTGGATGAATGACCATATGATCTCTCTTAGGTCGATCGATTCTGAAAACCATAAATCCCTGATTAAGCAGCTTCAGAACACGGTTAATATGGAGAAGATTGAACAGGAACTATTTGATCAATTGGTAGAAAAAGTGGCGAAAGTGTATCAGAGGGCGACAGAACTTGATGAGAAAGAGGTTCATCTGATCGGCAATATGTGCCTGATAGATGCGGAACTTAACAGTCATTTAAACCGTTCGATGTTTGACGTCAAACGCGAAAAGATCAAACAGCGTGAAATAGACGGATGCTATATCCCCATTTGCTCACGCAACGCCTTCCTTAAGGCATATTCAGTCTATCCCAAAAACACGGCCTTCTGGGATCGCAAAGATCGCGAAGCCTATATCAGCCATATGAAAACTACACTTAACCCTTTCATCCAGGACGACTGGAAATAATCATACTATGAAATTTAGTTTTTACTCGCTGGCTGACCAATACCAGATCAGCGTTCCTTTGATACAGCGCGATTTTGCGCAGGGGCGTCAAACTGCGGACGAAGTCCGTTCTGGCTTTTTAAGTAAACTGAAAAAAGTACTTACGGCCCCCGCTGAAGATCATAAAAATAACCGGATTCACTTAGACTTTGTCTACGGCTACGTAGACGGGGGCACCACATTTGTGCCTCTTGACGGACAGCAGCGACTGACAACACTTTTCCTGCTTCACTGGTATATCGCTTGTAAGGAAGATATGATCCAGAATCCGGAAACGCAGCGCCGTCTGAATGCTTTCACTTACCAGACACGCGAATCGTCCAGAAAGTTTTGTAAAAAACTGGTAGCTTATGCGCCGGCGATCGAAGAAGAAACCCTGCTTAGCGCAAAAATTCGTGACACTTCATGGTTCCATTTATCCTGGAACAATGACCCGACGGTTGATGCCATGCTGAATATGCTGGACTCCATTCATAAACATTTTTTTACAACCGCGCAGATCTGGCCTAAACTTAGCACGGAACAAAGAATCAATTTCGATTTTATCGATATCAAATCGGAGGATTTTAAACTGACGGATGAGCTCTACATCAAAATGAACTCGCGTGGAAAACCGCTAACGAAGTTTGAAAATTTCAAAGCCCAGTTTACCGACCTTCTCAACAATAAGGAGTTCGAGGAGGAAAAACTCATTCTTGATGGAGCTAAAGTTTCACTCAAAGACTATTTCGCATTCCGAATCGATGGTGAGTGGACCAATTTATTCTGGGATTACCGGAAAAAGATAGGCACGGACGTAGCCATGGTCAATTTCCTGACGTCAATTTCTGAATTGCTTTACTATATCGATAACGATAAAGAAAATTCTTACACTTTCGATCTTACAACGCTTGCTCTGATCTATGGCAAAAAAAGCAATGTGCTTTTCCTGATCGACGCTTTCGATGTGCTTTGTAAATTCAGACCGGTACCGGATTATTTTAATGAACTGTTATACTGTCAGAACCCTTTGCAAACCGACAAGATGAGATTATTCGGCGAAAAAAGCACCGATCTTTTCTATAGCAGCATATCCGGAGAAACATTTAATATCAAAAGCCGCATCCTCTTCTATGCAGTTTTAAGCTTTGGAAAACGCTGCGGTACTGAAGCGCCGGAGAGATTCCGGCATTTCCTTAGGATCGTAAGAAATATGACCAATCGCTCACGGCAGCCAGCCAATAATCGTACGGAATATGCCCCTAATCTGAGGTTAGGTTCTTTCGGTGACTATAGTAAATTCATAAACGCCTTCGCTGATCAGATCGCTGCTCAGCCAGGGATAAATGTACATCAGATCTTTCTGGCCGGAAACTGGACAGGATTCCCAAAAGAAAATTTTGAGGACGAAAAAACTAAGACCCGGCTGATCATCGAAAGCACATCGAAAAAAGAACAGATCTTTCTGCTGGAAGACAGTGAGCAGATCCAGGGTATTACTGATAACTTTGATCTGAGCGCTCCGGACATTAAGCCACTTGTCAGCGCTTTTTATGAGATCTGGAACCCGGAAGTCAAAAACTCCCTGGTAGTCCGCGCCCTGCTGGCGGTCAGCGGTGATTATGCCATCAAAACACATAAAAACGGGATATACTATTTTGGTGATAAGAACGCCTGGAATAAACTTTTCACGAATTACGATGACGACCGTGACCTGTTCGGCCCGGCGCTAAATCAATTCCTGAAAGCCTATACGGCTATACCTGATGGTACACCAGAAGCAAAACTGAAGGCTATTAAGAATAGCCACATATCTAAAACAAGGGACTGGATCTACTATTTCATAAAGTATCCCGCGATGGTTGCAAATTATAATGATTATTACAATCTGTTTCTTTGGGATGACCGCGACACATTTAACCTGAAACGACTTGGCAGCGCGAGCAGCAATCCCCTGTCCGCTTTTCACATGAATCCTTATGTCCTGACGGTATATAAAAAATTGAAAGATTTTGAGGTGCACTTCGCATTAAGAATGGGGCGATATACTGATTATATCGCCTGTCTTGAGATCATTGGAATCGGAAATTTGTACTGTGAAGCAGAAGGCTGGGAACTTACGCAGGTGCAGCCCGGCACGATACCGGAAACCTTGTATAATCATTATAAGCTGACCAGCAGCGAACATGGGCTAACATTCACTGACACTGACGAATTTGACAGAATTGAAATTGCAGTAAATTTTTGCAGAGACCTGGTTTCCTTAAAAGATAACTAAGCAGAATTACCGGCACACGCTGAAAAAAAAACTTTATATTTGATATAGGAAACGTCTTTCGCATGCAGATAAACAGTTTATTTATTAAGAACTTCAGAGGCTTTTCGGAAAAAACATTCAGGTTAAATCCAAAATTCACTGTTGGTATCGGTAATAATGGTACAGGTAAATCTACTTTATTACATGCTGTGCAGGTAGCTGCAGGAAGCTTTTTCCTAGGTCTGCCCAACGTTGTCTCCCGCAGGCATATCGAGGAAAATGAGATTCGTTTCGAATTCAATAAACGATCAAAGCAAGCCGAATTTTTCACTCCTACGATCGTCGAGGCCACTGGCTTCATTAACGGAAGCGGTGACTTTACCTGGCGCCGAGAGATTCTGCAATATGGTCAAAGTACTTCAAGTAAGATCGCTGACGTCGGACAGATCAGAAGTATAGGAGATGATTACAGTGCCCGTATCAATGATAAAGACCGGCCGGAATTGCCTGTCATCGCTTATTTTGGTGTACAGCAGTTGGGGGGTACCAAGTCCAAAAAGACAAAACCCGAAGTAAATCGCGTAATCCTTCGCGATGGTTATTATAACGCTTTGGGCGCTAAATCCGATGAAGGAGCATTCAACCGCTGGTTGTATTATTATCAGGAAAATCTTAGACACGGACGCGAATTTAAAGGCACCTATGAAGCAGTCGTAGAAGCGATACAGACGGCTATACCTTATCTGAGCAAAGTCGACTTTGATAATTTCCGACTGGAGATAGTAGCGGATTGTACGATAGAAAATCAGGAAACCAGGAGGTTACCGCATTCGCTCATGAGTGATGGCATTAAACGTATATTAGGGATTGTTGCCGATATTGCTTATCGCTGCGTGATCCTGAATGGTTTTTTGGGCAAACAGGCCGTTAAGAAGACCAAAGGGGTCGTTATGATCGATGAACTGGATATGCACCTGCACCCTAACTGGCAGCGCAACATCGTTCGCAATCTGAAGGATGCCTTTCCAAATTTACAATTCGTTGTAACTACACATTCACCTTTTATTGTACAATCACTCGATAGTGCGGAACTGATTAATCTGGATGTAGATTCGGATGTTCAGCCGAAAGACCTTAGCCTCGAAGAAGTTGCCGAAGACCTGATGGGCGTCGATGATGTTTACGCTGAAGATAATCAACGGGTTGAAAAATTGTCGACCGATTATTTATCTGCACTGGAAACTATCAGATTAAAGCCTGAAAACGCCGACAAGAAGAACTTTGCAAGGCTCGATGAGATCGAAACTAAAATATCCGACCCTTCTGTTCGCGCTTTTCTGAAAATGAAGCGCCTGGAACTTGCCTCAAATAAATAACCAATGCGACCAGTAGTTAGAGGTTCTGTTCCTTTGGTGGCCGGTGTTGCAAAAACGGTCAGTGACTACAAAGACTGGCGTCTCGACCTGCTAGGAAGAATTGGAAACTATTGCAGTTACTGCAACATGGTGCTGAACGATAGTCCGCAGGTTGAACATGTATCACCAAAAGCTCCTAATCCTGGTTTGACTCTTACCTGGGATAACATGTTACTCGCCTGTGGTCCCTGCAACCGAACGAAAGATGATGATCCGTTCGATATTGCAACGCATTACATTCCGGATTATCATAACACCCACCTGGCATTCAGTTTTAAGGTAGTCGACCATCCTACTAAAAGAAACCAAAAAGCCTGTATAATTATTCCCCGAAATGATCCTGCTGTCGATCCTGCCAAAGCTCAGGCGACGATCGATCGTTGCGGTCTTGACGCTACCACTTACAATGTCAGAGCGACAGATCTCCGCTGGAAATACCGTTACGAAGCGCTGGTTACCGCACAATTATGGCGGTCTGATTGGGATAAATGGGGTAGCGGAATTGGTGCACCATTCGTAGACCTGCTACTCACTGCAGCTACAGGTAAAGGCTTCTTCTCGATATGGTTCGATGTTTTTCATGACGTCCGGGACATAAAGATTGCTCTGATTCACGAATTTGAAAATACGCATGCTCCGAGCTTTGACCCTGGTAGCGACTTCGATCCTATTGTACGGGTTGTCGGTGATCTATAATATCAGGTTGATTTATTTTACTGTACTACCGAAAGACTGGTGAAGTATTACTTTTTGTAACTACCAGTTTTGCAGGTATGGAACCGTTTAATTTTAATGAACTACCAGAAGTGATCCGATTGCTTTTCGAAAAAGTAGAACTGATCGAAAAGGTCGTTATAAATTTACAACCTGCTGAAACCACAGACAATGACCTGCTCAATGTAGAAGAGGCTGCGGATTTTTTGAAAATATCTACGGCATCACTGTATACGAAGGTCAGCCGAAAGGAACTGCCGTATTCCAAACCCGGTAAGCGGCTATATTTTAAACGAAGTGAATTACAGGAATGGATCAGTTCAGCCCAATATAAAACTTCTGCTAGTCTCAGTTCGGATGCCTCCGGTTTTCGCAGCCAGCCGAATTTTAGGAGGGCGGAGAGATATCGCGGTTCTTAACTGAACTTTTGTGGAATTCCAGCCCAATTAGCGATGCTATAAATAATTATCATGAAACTGTAATTTCGACAGAAAGGACTTGTAGGCATTTAGGTAAATACCTAAATTTGTTTTATGAAACTACTGGAAGTTATCAAATCATTATCTAATCAAACTCGTTTGGAGATCCTTACCTGGTTGAAAGATCCTTTTGCTCATTTCCCGGCTGAAGAGTTATCTGACTATAAACCAACATTGGGCGTATGTGTATCTGACATCGCTAAAAAAGCAGAAATGTCCATTCCCACGGTTTCAGTTTACTTAAAAAATATGGCATCAGCGGACATTCTTGTAGCAACAAGAAAAGATCAGTGGACTTATTACAAGCGTAATGAAGAAGCCATACAAGAGCTGGCTCATTTGATTAAAGATAGTTTGTAAAAAATTTGGTAAATCAATTAGAAATTTAGCTAAATAGCTAAATTTCTAATAACAAATAAATAAATAGTTTAATTAAAATAGATCATTATGAAAGCAGCAGTGCTAAACGAGTTCGGCTCGGTTGAAAAGTTTGAAATATTAGATGTACCTACCCCAAAACCGGGATCTGATGAGGTACTCGTAAAAGTTATGGCGACATCAGTAAATCCGCTTGATTTTCAGGTCCGTCGAGGTGATTACGTAAATGAATTGCAGTTACCGGTCATCACCGGGCATGATGTTTCCGGCGTGATTGTAGAGGTTGGAACAGGCGTCAAGAATTTCAAAGTCGGTGATGAAGTTTATTACACTCCCGAAATCTTTGTAGGGCAGGGAAGCTATGCAGAATACCATGTTGCCAGGGAAGCTATAATTGGTATCAAGCCGAAAAACGTAAGCCATTTGGAAGCAGCAACTTTTCCTTTAGCTGCTGGTACTGCCTGGGAAATGCTTTACACCAGAGCACAACTTAAGATCAACCAAACAATATTGATACATGGTGGTGCGGGCGGAGTGGGAATACCCACTATCCAGATTGCAAAGGCAATGGGTGCTACCGTATATACAACGGCCAGGACCGTACATCACGAGTTTTTAAAGGGACTGGGAGCGGATGTCATTGACTATGAGAAAGAAAATTACATTGATGCTATCTTAAAACTGACAGATAACGTAGGCGTTGACCTCGTGATCGATACCATTGGCGGAAATACACTTTCTGACAGCGGTAAGATCTTAAACCAGATGGGACAGGTCGTGACTTTGGTTGATATAGAAAAGCCGCAGAACCTGATCCATGCCTGGGGGAAAAATGCCACTTATCATTTTGTGTTTACAAGGCAAAGCAGAAATAAATTGGACGAACTTACTAAACTGATCGAGGCTGGAAAGCTAAAACCTGTAGTAAACAAAGTTTTTCCATTGTCTGAAATTGGCAAAGCTCACAGTTTACTTGAATTCAGAGACAGCGACCAGGATTTCTACGGAAAGATCGGTGTTCAGGTCAATAACTAAAATTATATAAGATAACGATTAGGTATGAGTAATCAGGATATATTCTTAATGGCAAATAACGCATTGGCAGAAGGTAATTATGACGAGTTCATAACGTATTGTACCGACGATGTTAAATGGGAAAATGTCGGCAAAAGCACCTTTAATGGAAAAGTAGAACTACTCAGATATATAAGTTCAGCTTATGAGGGGATAACCTTCACAACTGAAAATTCGGTCAAAGAAAACGATATAATAATTGAACTTGGCCAGCTGGTAATCGAAAACAACGGCAAGCCAATTAAAAGTCATTATTGTGACGTTTGGAAATTTAAGCAGGGATGGATCAGTGAGGTAAGGTCGTTCGTGATATGATCCTATATTAATAAAGTTGTTTAATTTAACCCCCTGATTTTATCAGGGGCTTTGTCTTTTGAGATTTTTCAAATACAGAAAAAGTGGAAATCTTAACTGATTGCCGTTGCAACCCTATAAGTGAAGAAAACCTTTTGCCTGCTTTTTAACACGCATATTACCGATCTGTTAACACCTTCTTTTGCTCCCAAAACTGTTTCAATGATATTTTTCCAGATGTAAAAAGGTTTTCAAATCGATACATTGTAAGAAACTACATTATCTCCATTGATTTACAAAGCAAGATTATTTGATCTTGCTAGCTTTTTTGTCAATCAGTCCCATATTGTTTAAGTTAAGCTTAATCCTACCCGCCGCTTCAATCTTCATTTTGTCTTTGACCTTTGTATATATCAGTGTCGTCTTTACAGTTTTATGCCCAAGCATTTTAGATACTGTTAACAGTTCGGTTCCCATTTCTAACTGTAATGTAGCGAACGTATGTCTGAAGCTATGAAACGTAATATTTTTCATAATTCCAGCATTTGGCATCCAGTCTTTAAAGCACGGCTTGATATTCGAATAATGAAGATTGTTAAAACAACGCTTCTCTGGTTCACAACGTTTTCCAAGTAGGGAAACAGCCTGGTCTGAAATCGGCAAGATTTCCGCTCCTTCCGTTTTTTCCTGAGTAAATTGTAAATAATATTTGCCGGGGGTTCCTCTGACTTCACTCCACATCAACGTTTTTACATCTGAAAATCGCAGCCCGGTCAGCCCTGAAAAGATGGCCGCTCTTTTGATCAAATCAGATTTTGCAGGGGTATCTACCAACGCCTGGAATTCTTCCATTTCCAGCTGTTCCCGGTGGGTTTCTTTTAATTTGATCGGATCAGTTTGCGCATGAAGGTCAACCGTGATCAGCCCTTGCTTGTAAGCCCGCTTCAGCGCATTGCGGAATTTCGCAAAGTAACTTGCAGCGGTGTTCCGGCTGATCGGGCGTCCTCTTCTGCTGATGCCGGGTCCGCTTAACATGAAGTTCTTGTAATCTTCACAAAGAAATTCCTCCAGATCGTTAAAAATAAGATCATGCCCGGCGAATGCAACAAAATAGCGAAAAGCCATCGCGTTGTTATCGCAATCTGATCTTGTTTTTGTATTAATGAATTCTTTGAAATAGTCGATAAAACTGGCCGAGCGATCGCGGTTGGAAATGAACCCGTATTTCCGGTTTTGGATGTCAAGCAACCTGTTTGCCCGAAGGTTTTCAACTAGTTCCATCGTTTCTGAATTATGGCGGCGTTCAATGTTATTTTCTGGCTTATCGTAAACGAATATGTCCAGAAATTCGAACCGCTGCGGTTTCCCTGTCTTCTTATTTCTGATAGGGGGCGAAAAATCAAGATAAATGGAATGACGGCCCTTTGTTAAGGCTTTTTTTCTTACGTGTACTTTAGCCATAATTATGATCCTGGATTTAATACACTATTCAGGTCCGATTTGGCAACATAGACAAATTTGCCCTCCTGAAACTTGAACAGGTTATTTCGTTTAATTATCTCGAACAGCGCTTTTTCTGAAATATTAAAAATCCTTTGCGCTTCGCCCATGTTATAGCATTCCGAGATTGGTGGAGGTTTGAGCTCCTTCAGTTGAACTACCGGCGGCAGCTCAAATAACTTGTCAATATCCTTGCGGAACACAAGTGTTTTTCTTTTTGAAAGGTTGACAGCATTTAGCTTGCCTATATTGATCAAATGATAAATCATTTTATCTGATGCACGAAGAAGTTTGGCAGCACTTTTTACGTTCAGGAATTCTCCATTAACGCCGTCAGGATCTTTAGCATCAAGTACTTTTTTTACGACCTGATCCATAGCTGCCATTTTTTCATTACGGCTTTTTTGCTTACTTGCACGTTTACTACATAATTTTCCACAAAACCGGGTAACTGTCGTTTTAGCAATGAATACGTTTCCGCATTGCTCACATATCCTATTTACTGTAAAATTCGAACTCATCTCGAAAAATCCTTTTTTTGTCTTTGCCAAAATTTTGGCAAAGCAATTCCAGGGCGGTAATTTCGCCACATTTAAAACATTAATAATCAGATTATTATCCCGCAATGGCGAAATAACCGGCGACCTAACTACTGATGATAGGGGAAACTATTCATCTGTAGTTATTTCTCCACTTTCAGCAGGGATTAAGCGTATATAAGGCGCAATAAGCGGAAATAAGGGTATATAAGCGACTTAATTTCTCCCTAAAATTGTCGACTCAATTTTTTTCTGTTTTGAGTAACAAGATAGTAACAAAAATAAGAAATACATCGCTAATTATCCAAGAATTTGGACAAGCAAAATCAACATAACTTATTAACAATGAGATATTTAATTGCCGTTAGTTGTCGTTAGTTTTGGTTGTTTGGAGAGGTCACTTGCCGATACAGAACTTACTAAAGATATTATCTAACAAATCGTCGGTAGTAACAGCGCCGGTTATTTCGCCAAGGTAGTGCAGGGCTTGTTTGATATCCATTGATAAGAAATCGGATGTTACGGTATCTATTCCGTTTAGCACCCTTATTAGCGCTTCCTCTGTTTTTTGCAGGGCTTCCAGGTGGCGGATATTAGTCACCAGCGTTTCATGGCCACTTAGTTGCTCTTTTATAGCTGCCTGATATATCTTGCTTTTCAACTCATCTATATGCTGCTTTTCTTTGGCAGATATAATGATCGCTTTATCTGTATGCGGCAGGGCTAAGAGTTGCTCGGCAGATAAAAGATCAGCTTTATTGGCTACTACAAGCATGGTTACGCCGGGCTTTTGCAGGCTTTCTAAATCGCTGTTAAGCTCTTCGACCGTAATTTGTTCGGCATCGTAAACATATATAAGCAAGGCACTTTGGCTAATTTTTTCCATAGTACGCTGCACCCCTATCTGCTCAATAGTATCTGTAGCTTCCCGGATACCGGCTGTATCAATAAGGCGAAAGTTTATGCCTTGTATATTCAGCACTTCTTCAATGGTATCACGCGTTGTGCCGGGTATATGGCTAACAATAGCACGTTCCTCGTTCAATAAAGCATTCAGCAGCGTAGATTTACCTGCATTGGGCCTGCCGGCAATAACAGTATTTACTCCATTTTTTATAGCATTACCCAGTTCAAACGATTGTATAAGGTTGCCTATAACACGTGTAATTTCGTGGGTTAATCTCTTTAATTGATCGCGGTTGGCAAACTCAACATCTTCTTCGGCAAAATCAAGTTCAAGCTCTATTAATGATGCAAACTGTACCAATTGTTCGCGTAACTGCTGCAGTTGGTTACTGAATCCGCCCCGTAATTGTTGCAGGGCTACCTGTTGTGATGCTTTAGAATTTGACGCGATGAGGTCGGCAACTGCTTCGGCCTGCGAAAGGTCGAGCTGTCCGTTCAGGAACGCCCTTAGCGTAAACTCGCCAGCCTTGGCTGCACGTGCGCCGTTTTTTATCAGCAGTTTAATTATCGACTCAATAATATAATTAGAACCATGACAAGAGATCTCAACCACGTTCTCGCGGGTGTATGATCGCGGCGCAACAAATAAGGATGCAACAACATCATCCAATTCCAGCTCACCATCCACTATTCGCCCAAAGTGGAGCGTATGCGATGCCTGCCTGGTTAGGTCTTTACCTTTCCAAACCTTTTGAGCAATTGTTATAGCATCGGGGCCCGAAAGCCTTATTACCCCTATTGCCCCTGCCCCGTTTGGTGTAGCAAGCGCTACTATTGTTTCCTCTGTGTGTGCCATTTTGCTATCTGCAAAAGTCGTAATTTACTATGAACTAAAAGTTTTATTTTCGCCACACTATGGTAACTTTTTTTGAAGCTTCGCTCGATACAATTTCTGTACATCATGTGGGTAACCAAACGGTTGGTGAAATGTACGCATTGTCAGAAAAACCGATTGAGTTGAAAGATGAGGTGATCCCTACCCTGCTGATGCAATACTTTTTAAAACCATTTGAAAAAGCCAACGAGGTTTACCACCTGATGCACAGCAGCGGCGACCTTGCCCTTAACGAGTTACATAATTTTGCTACAAAAGTATTTGACGACCGGGAGAAATTTCAGGAAATGTCTGAACAGATAGCGAAGCATTTGTACAAAGTAAGCACCCACCCCAACATAAAAGGCGGAGAACTATACGTGGTTTATTTTAATAACGTACAAATTGAAGGTAACCTATTGGATGCTATTGGTATATTTAAATCGGAAAATAAAGAAACCTACCTTAAAGTATACCCGGATAATGGCGGTTTCGCGGTAGATTATGAGCAGGATGCCATTAACATCAATAAATTGGATAAAGGCGTACTGATTTTCAATATAGAAAAAGAGAACGGTTACAAAGTAGTTGTGGTTGATAAAGTGAGTGGCGGGCAAGATGCCGCGGTGTACTGGAAGGATGAGTTTTTACAGCTAAAGATCCGTAACGATAGCTTTAACCAAACCAGCAACACCCTTGGCATCTACAAAAACTTTGTAACCCAAAAGCTGGATGATGAGTTTGAGATGAGCAAAGCCGATAAGATAGACCTGCTAAACCGCTCTATGAAGTACTTTAAAGAAAAAGAAACCTTTGACTTGGATGAGTTTAGCGAAGAAGTAATAAGCAACCCGGAGGCCATTATCTCCTTTAAAAATTTCAAAAACCAATACGAAGACGAGTTTGATACCAAGATTGGCGACAGCTTCGAAATATCCGGCAATGCCGTTAAAAAACAAGCCCGCATCTATAAAAGCGTTTTAAAGCTCGATAAAAACTTCCACATTTATATACACGGCGATAACAAACTGATTGAAAAAGGTTTCGATGATGATAAGGCCATGAATTATTATAAAGTTTATTTTAAGGAAGAAGCATAACCGCTGATCTTATTGATCCGAATGATTGGGGTTATTCTTCGCTGTAAGCCATCTTCATAAAGCCTAACACCTCATCATTCACATCCTCTACATTCAACATTCTGAAATGATGATTGAATTGCTGCTGCCCCGGCACCTGCGGTATTTTGGTAAAACACATATTATCAAGATATGCCTCTTTGAAAGGAAATATAACATGTATAAAGTTTTTACCCAGCTGGGTAATGTAGGCTATGCGTTTGTGCCCATTATCTAAACCTATCATACTTTTTAGGGGCACAACTTCTACCGGGCCAATGATATTATATTGGTTGATAAAATGATTGAACAGCGCGACTGTGTGCTCGCTTTTGCCGGTCAAAAACTGTGATAATTGTTTTTCTTCCACAGGTATAAATGTTGATGTTCCCAAACTAATATCGTCATTGTATTGTATTTATGCAAACCTTAAATGCAACATTATTGCATTTAAGGTTTTAGCCTGTTACATTTGCTTTATGAAAGAAGATTTTGAAGTTATTATTATAGGTGGCAGCTATGCCGGACTTTCGGCTGCTATGTCATTAGGCAGGGCATTAAGAAATGTATTGGTAATTGACAGCGCCGAACCTTGTAACAGGCAGACGCCCTATTCTCATAATTTAATCACACATGACGGCCAAACGCCGGCCAGTATAGCAAACGAGGCGCGGCAGTAAGTACTACAGTATCCTACAGTAAAAATAAAAAAGGGCTTAGTTACGCAAGCACGGCAACACAATGACGTATTTAATATAGCTACCCTCGAGGGTGAAAGTTTTACCGCTGAAAAACTATTATTTTCTACCGGAATAATTGACGTAATGCCCGATATACCTGGTTTTGCCGAGTGCTGGGGAATATCTGTTTTGCATTGCCCTTATTGCCATGGTTATGAAGTGAGAAGCCAGCCTACAGGCATTATTGCCAATGGCGATATGGCTTTTGAGTATGCTAAAATGATAAGCACACGCACAAAACAACTAACCTTATTCACAAATGGGCCCTCTTTATTGAGCGAGCAACAATTGCATAAACTACAGCAGCACAATATTGCTGTTTACGAGAAAGATATAAAACAAATAAATCATAATAATGGCATTTTGAGTAGCCTGGAGCTTATGGATGGCTCCATTCACAATTTAAAAGCAGTTTACGCGCGCCCGGATATAAAGCAGCATTGCAACCTGCCGCAGCAATTAAATTGTGAGATGACGGAAACAGGATACATAAAGGTTGATGCTTTTCAGGCAACTACCGTGGAAGGTGTATTTGCTGCGGGAGATAATGCAACCATGTTCCGGTCGCTTGCAATAGCAATTGCCGATGGGAATAAGGCTGGTGCTTTTATTGATAAACAACTGATACAAGATAATTTTTAGAATTCAGGCAATATCCCTTCAAGCCCCCAGCGCTCTTCAATACCCAAACCGAACAGGGCAAAATCGTACTTAACAGGATCGTTTGGGTCCAATTCTCGCAGGTTTTTGGTAAGCTCTACAGCTGTTTGCCAGTCGGTTTGTTTGCGGGTGATGAGTTTGAGTTTGCGTGCCACGCGATCTACGTGCAGATCGCAGGGGCAGATCAGATGGGCAGGCTTTATTTTGTTCCAGATGCCGAAATCTACACCGTTATTATCCTTACGTACCATCCATCGTAAATACATGTTTAGCCTTTTACAGGTTGATTTTTGCGATGGCGACGATACATGCTTTTTGGTACGTGGCGGAAAATCGGGAAGGGAGAAGAAATAGGAACGAAAATGGTTGAGGGCTGCTTCTACCATACTGTCACCCTGAGCTTGTTGAAGACCTTTATCGCGAACAGGTCCTTCACTATTGTTCAGGATGACAGGATTATTTCGAGGAATAAACGCATCCTCTAAACTCTCATAGTTTTCATAGTGCCATCTAAAGAATGAAATAAAGTACAGGGTATCTATATCATTAAATGTGCGATGCTTAAAGTGAAGTAATTTTTTAAGATCGGGTTCCTCGTGGTTGATGATAAAATCGTAGGGCGCACCATCCATCAGACTAATAAGCTCTTTGCACTTGTTGATGATAGTCACCCGCTGCCCCCACGCTAAGGTAGCTGCCCAAAATCCCATGATCTCGATGTCTTGCTTTTTACTGAACATATGAGGGATGCCCACGGGATCGTTAGCGATAAATTCCGGGCGGTTGTATTGAGAAACCTTAGTGTCAAGGAAAGCTTTAAGATTATCGTTCATAATTTTAGAATTAAGAAACAAGAGCCAAGAAACAAGAAGGAAGCTTGTCGTCTTGGCTCTTGACTCTTATATCCTG
The DNA here is from genome assembly GCF_042676625.1 of Mucilaginibacter lutimaris. NCBI lineage: Bacteria > Pseudomonadati > Bacteroidota > Sphingobacteriia > Sphingobacteriales > Sphingobacteriaceae > Mucilaginibacter > Mucilaginibacter lutimaris. Next base: position 1,199,190 of record NZ_JBHTIA010000003.1, on the reverse strand, counting down.
GTTCTCCTTATGCCAGCGCCTGCTTCAAATCTTCCAGCAGATCTTCGATGTCTTCTACCCCAACGCTTAAGCGAAGAAGGTTATCTACTACTCCTGCTTTATCGCGCTCGGTTTTAGGGATGCTGCCGTGGGTCATGCTTACGGGGTGGTTTATCAGCGATTCCACACCGCCTAATGACTCCGCCAGCGCAAATACTTTAAATGAAGATGCGATGCGGAAGGTTTCCTGCAAATCAGCGTCTTTTAACACTATTGAGATCATTCCGCCAAAATCGCGCATTTGCTTTTTGGCTATGTCGTGATTTTTTGCATCGGGGAAACCCGGCCAGTAAATTTTTTCTACACGTGGGTGATCTTTTAAAAACTCCGCAACCTGTCGGCCGTTCTCGCAATGCGCTTTCATGCGCAGGTGCAGGGTTTTTATACCACGCAATACCAAAAAGCTATCCATTGGGCCCGGCGTAGCGCCACAGGCATTATAAATGAACCAAAGCCTTTTGTAAAGCTCCTCATCGTTCAGCATTAGGGCACCCATCACTACATCGCTATGGCCACCAATGTATTTGGTAACAGAGTGCATTACCACGTCAGCACCAAGATCAATAGGGTTTTGCAGGTATGGCGATGCGAAGGTATTATCCACCACAAAAAGCAGGTTTTTAGCTTTCGTTATTTTGCCTACGGCCTCAATATCTACCACCTGCATGGTTGGGTTGGTTGGCGTTTCTATCCAAACCAGCTTTGTTTTATCGTTCACATATTCGTCGATGATGTCGGGGTTGCCCAAATCAAGGAAATGAAATTTAATACCGTAGTTAGCGTAGATCTTGGTGAAGATTCGGTATGAACCACCATACAAATCGTTACCGGTAATTACCTCATCACCCGGGGTAAGCAATTTCATTACGGCATCGGTAGCGCCCATACCACTTGAGAATGCCAAACCATACTTAGCGTTCTCTAACGCTGCCAAACAATCCTCAAGCGCCTTACGGGTTGGGTTGGTACCACGCGAGTATTCGTAGCCCTTATTATCGCCCGGCGATTTTTGCCAGTAGGTTGATGTTTGGTATATCGGCGTCATGATAGCGCCGGTAGTTGGGTCGGGCTCCTGCCCTGCATGTATTGCTTTGGTTCCGAATTTCATGGGATGGTGAATGGTTGATGGTTCATAGATCATGGCTCATGGTGCAGCTACTATGAACTATCAACCATGAACCATAAACTCCTTTAATATGCTCGCGCAAACAGCACCCTCTGTGTCGACGGTTTACCCGTAAGGATGCATTTGCCTTCTTCTTGTTTATTGTTTAAAGGTATACAACGTATTGTGGCCTTGGTTTCGTCTTTTATTTTTTGCTCGGTTTCAGATGTCCCATCCCAATGGGCCGATATAAAGCCCGGTTGCTCATCAAGCATACGTTTAAATTCTTCGTAAGTATCCACCTCGATAGTGTTCTCTGTACGGAAATCAGCGGCCTTTTTGTAAATATTTGCCTGTATCTCTTCCAACAGAGTTTCGATATGTGCTGCAAGGCCTTCCTGGTTTACCGTTTCTTTGGTTTTCGTATCTCTGCGTGCCAGTTCAACCGTTCCGTTTTGCATATCACGGCTGCCAATAGCAACGCGCAAAGGCACACCTTTCAACTCGTACTCGGCAAATTTAGCGCCCGGGCGGTGGGTATCGCGTTTATCAAATTTCACGCTGATATCTTTAGCGCGCAACTCTTTGGTTAACGTGTTTACAAACGTTGTGATGTTTTCCAATTCTTCGTCGTGCTTGTATATGGGCACAACAACAACCTGTATAGGCGCCAGTTTTGGTGGCAATACCAGGCCCGCGTCATCAGAATGCGCCATAATTAGCGCACCAATTAAACGGGTAGAAACACCCCATGAGGTTGCCCAAACAAAATCCTGCACGTTGTCTTTGGTAGTAAATTTCACATCAAATGCTTTGGCAAAGTTTTGCCCTAAAAAGTGCGACGTACCTGCCTGCAAAGCTTTACCATCCTGCATCAAAGCCTCAATACAATAAGTATCTAATGCGCCTGCAAAACGTTCGTTGGCGGTTTTACGGCCTTTTACAACCGGCAGTGCCATCCAGTTTTCGGCAAAGTCTGCATAAACCTCCAGCATCTGTTCTGTTTCTGCTACAGCTTCGTCTGCAGTTGCGTGGGCGGTATGGCCTTCCTGCCATAAAAATTCGCTGGTGCGCAAAAATAAACGGGTGCGCATTTCCCAACGCATTACGTTAGCCCATTGGTTAACCAATATAGGCAGGTCGCGGTAGCTTTGGATCCAGCCGCGGTAGGTATTCCAGATGATGGTTTCGGATGTTGGGCGGATAATTAATTCTTCCTCTAATTTTGCTTCTTCATCAACAATAATATTACCATCACCATCGTTTTTTAGCCTGTAGTGTGTCACAACGGCACATTCTTTAGCGAAACCTTCTACGTGGCTGGCCTCTTTTGAGAAGAAAGACTTTGGAATGAGCAGCGGAAAATAAGCATTTTGATGCCCTGTTTCTTTGAACATTTTATCGAGCACCGCTTGTATTTTTTCCCATATAGAATAGCCGTACGGCTTAATGATCATACATCCTCTCACGGGCGAATATTCGGCCATGTCAGATTTAATTATTAAGTCGTTAAACCATTGCGAGTAATCTTCGTCTTTACTAATGACACCTTTGCTCATTTTGTGATATTTGGATTATAAATTGATCTGATATTTAACATTTAGCAGGGCTCAAATTTATAAATTTATACGTTTATTTGGCCTTAGAACTTTACATCCTTACAAAAATGAATAGGAACCTTATTAAAGGAATGATTTTGATCAGTGCTATAGCGCTGAGTTCCTGCTCCGTTAACCGAACCGCATCCACATCTAACAACAACAACGACGACGTTTACTTCTCGCGCGCGACAGCGGCCGAAGAGCCGGTTTACATTACCCGGAACGACCAGTATAACCAGGACGGCGACGACCAGACTGATGAAGACGATTACTTTTATTATGACGATTACGCTTCGCGCATAAACCGTTTTGCTTACTACTCTCCTTTTGGCTATTACGATAACTTATATTATGGCTATGGCGGCTACGGCGGCCTTGGTTATGGTTATGGCAGCGGCTGGAACATTGGCTTAGGCTTTGGTTACGGCGGTGGCTTTGGCTATGGTGGCTTTGGCTCGCCATGGTATTACGGTGGTTTTGGCTATGGCTACCCTTGGGGCGGTTATGGTTACGGTGGCTTTTATTCTCCGTACTCTTACTGGGGCATCGGTTACGGTTATGGGGGTGGCTATTGGGGCGGTTATTCGGCCTATCGCAGCAACCCGCGCCCTTACAGGGGTAATGGCAGCCCGGGCACTTCTTTTGGCAACCAGGGCCGTACGGCATTTGGCGGCCGCGGCAGCACTAATTCAAACGGTATAGGTTACATTCCAAACAGAGGTACACGTGGTACTACGTCAAATAGCAACGGCTATGGCGATGCCCGCGCAACACGTGGCGTGCGTACCGACAGGCCTATCTACCAGCCAAGTGTAGAACGCTCTGCACCTTCATCATTTGGTGGTGGCGGTGGCGGCCGAAGCTCTGGCGGCGGCGGTGGCGGCGGCAGGCCGGTAAGGAATTAAGTTTTAACATCAACCTCACTCAATTTATGAAATTTAAATATATACTTAGTGTAATTGCTATAGTAGCATTTACCCAAAATACTTTTGCTCAATATTCGCAGGATGCCGTAAGGTTTTCTCAAACTACCACCGGTACCACATCAAGGGTAAAAGCAGTTGGCGGCGCAGGTACAGCTCTTGGCGGCGACTTAAGCAACGTTAGTGGTAACCCCGCCGGTCTTGGATTTTTTACCCGGTCAGAATTTAGCATTACCCCCGGTTATGATAATAACAAAACCGAGGCTAACTACCTTAATAATAAAACTACAACCACCCGCAACAACTTTAATTTAAATAACGCGGCCATTGTAATTTACAACCAATTAACCAAACCGGCCGGGGCCGATAAAAACAAAGGCTGGTTAAGCGCTAACTACGGTGTAAGCTTTAGCCGTACTAATAATTTTAACCAAAACATCCGCTATAGCGGCAATGGAGCAACCTCTATTAATAGTTACTTTGCATCACAAGCCAACCAGTTTGGTATTGACGAAGGCAGCCTTGCCGGTTGGGCGTACGACCATAACTTGATAGATGCTTACGCGCTTACACCAACCACATCCGAGTATCGGGCTAACAATGTTAGTTCAACAGCACAGGAAGCTATTTATAATCGTTCGGGTAGCCAGTCATCTGTCGATTTTTCGGTTGGCGCCAACTACAGCAATAAACTTTACCTGGGCTTCAGCCTTAATTTTACTGATATTAAATACAATTCATTCAACACTTTTTATGAGGATGGAAATGTATCAGTTATAGAAAATAACACGCCGCCACCTGTAACCCGTGCATACAGTTCTGCATATTCGCAAAACCAGGTTACTACAGGTACGGGCTTTAGCGCTAAAGTTGGTGTAATTTACAAACCGGTAGAAGCTGTGCGCCTTGGTGCAACATTCACTACCCCTACGTTTTATAATATTGATGATGTTTATTATGAATCGTTATCTTCAAAAGTTGGCTCAAATACAACAAACAACAGCGCCTCTCCCGACTATCAGTTAAACTACAACCTGCGCACCCCACTTAAGTTAGCAGGCGGTGCGGCGGTATTTATAAAACATTTTGGTTTTATAACCGGCGATGTAGAATATGTTGATTATGGCACTACCCACCTAAGCAGCAATAATAATTACAATGCAGACCGTATAGATAACCCGGAAATTAAAGGTTTGTATAAATCGGCAGTTAATGCGCGCATTGGTGCCGAGGCACGTGTAAACAGCTTCTTTTTACTACGCGGTGGTTATGCCATACAAGGCGATGTGCGCAAAGATAACGGCAGCGATATTAAAACTGTAAGCGGAGGTATAGGCCTGCGTTTTGGCCAGTATTATGTAGATGGTACTTATGCCCATTCAAGTGGGAACCAAAACCTGTTCCCGTATGATATTGGGGCAAGCAGCCCGGCAGCCATGTTAAGAAACACCAGCAATAACGGGTACTTAACTTTTGGATACCGCTTCTAAGATTTGAGATATTAGACTTGAGATTTGAGACAAAATATAAGTCCACAAAAAAGGCGATGAGTAAACTCATCGCCTTTTTTGTGATTAGGAGTTAGGCCTAATCTTTGATTAATAATCTCTAATCTCTGAAACCTAATCTTCATTCACAAAAGAACGCAGCATCCAGGTGTTTTTTTCTTTGAATTGCATGAAGCGGTTAACCATATCGTTGGTACCATCGTCGCCTGCATCGGCTGTAATATTTAATATCTCGCGCTCCATTTCAATCAATGCGGCCATATCATCAATAATAGCCTTAACCATAGCTGTATCCTTTAGGCCAATTGTATTTATCTCCTGAATAGTAGATGTTGCTATATAATCTTTAAAGGTGCTATAGGGTGGCTTACCTAAAGTAAGTATCCTTTCGGCAAGTTCGTCAATAGTAGTTAAAGCAGCGGTGTATAGCTCTTCAAACTTAATATGCAAGGTAAAAAAGTTTGACCCTTTAACATTCCAATGGCAACCGCGTAATTTTTGGTAGTGGATATGATAATTGGCCAACAGATCGTTCAAATGATCGACAACGGGTTTTACTTTCTTTTCTTCTAAGCTTATTTTTTCAGCGTCCATGATGTGTGTGGTTTTAGTTGTAAATAACAGCCTTTTAACAGGCATTGTTTACCAAAGTTAACATGTTTTAATATAAATAGCCCATATTTGCACACTTAATGACAATGCTACAACCATTCATCTCGCAGGCCTTTAACGGCACTGTCTGGCGCCTCCAGATTGATGAGGTAACAGAAACTTTAGGCATTGAGATCCGCAACGAAGCGGATAAACAAACCAGCTTCGCAACGCTGAATCTATCTACCGGTAAAGTAAATTTTACAAACTTTGCCCTGCCCGAGCGTTGGCTAACCGGCGTTGAAGCGGTTTATAACGGCATAATACTTTTACATTACTATAAACACGAAAGCGGCCCCGAACATAAAGCTATTATTGCTATTGATAGTACAACCGCTGCAGAAGTTTGGAGCAATTACAGCCTGGCGTTCGATCATATCTCCATTAATGGCCCGGTGGTTTACAATACCAGTTTCCAGCCAAATAAATTGATGCTGGCAGATGTACTTACCGGTCAAACCATCAGGCCGTATGATGCTGTTGTGGATAAACCTTTAGAGAATAATATAGTCGTACCTGTAATGATGCCTGCCACGGAGATGGTTCCGGGTATGCTGCCCGATGAACCTTACGGAAATATGGTGCATTACCTAAACCATAATAGTTACATAATTGTATCTTTGCACACTTTAAAAAACGGGTTGCTGCAACAGCACCTGTATATTACCGAAGGCAGCAATGTGGTTTACCACGATTTATTGAACCACGATATACAAAAATTACAGCCAGAGGCGTTTGTATTACATAAAAACGCACTGGTTTATATAAAAAACAAAGCCGAAATAAAGGTTTTAAAAATATAAATTACTGAATAAGAATTTATTATGAAACTTAAAATACTATTATTATCAACCGTTCTGTTAGGCTTAAGCTCCACCCTGTTCGCATCGGCACTGCCCGATTCTGTTGGTGTTGAGAACCTGAACGGCAAAAAAGTTATCCTGCACAAACTCGACCCAAAAGATAACTACTACTCCATAGGCCGTAAATACGGGGTAAGCCCAAAAATTATCCAAACGTTTAATAATAACGCTAAAATGCAAATTGGGCAAATTATTAAAGTACCAACCGAACGTTCAATTGTAGCGAATGATAAACCGGCAGCAGTAGCGGCGACGCAAACCAAACCGGTTGTACAGCAAGCGCCTGTTGCTAATAAATCCGCAGAACAAGCCCCTGCAAAAACACCGGTTGTAACACAGCAGCAACAGGTACAAAAAGATGAGCAAAAAGCTCCTCAAACCCCTGCCGCTACAACTCCAAATACACAAGAGTATAAAGTATCGGCACACGAAACGCTTTACGCTATAGCAAAACGTTTTAATACTACTGTTGATGCGCTTATTGCGTTAAATAAACTAAAATCTGCAAGCTTAACCGCCGGCCAGGTTTTAATTGTACCTAATGGTACGCCTGCACCGCAAGCACAGCCTGTTGTTGCAGCTGCCCCTGCAGATACCGTTAAACGCGATTCTACTTACGTTGCCTCTCCTATTGATAGCGCGTCGCGCAAGCCGGGCAGTAACAAATACGGCTTATTTGAAAAAAATGAAAAGGGCGTGGCTACCTGGATAGATGATGCCAGCCTTGACCCTAATAAAAAATTGGTTTTACACCGCACCGCCCCAATAGGCACCGTAATGCGTATAACCAACCCAATGAACAATCGCACAACTTTTGCTAAAGTGGTTGGCCGCTTTACTGATAGCCAATCAACCAAAGACGCGGTAGTAGTGATGACCAAAAATGTTGCTGAAGCATTAGGCGCACTTGACAAACGTTTTCATGTAAATATCAGCTACGGTACACCTAATGAATAAACCTTATGTAATTGGCGTTGCAGGCGGCAGCGGATCAGGCAAAACCTTCTTTTTAAAATCTTTCCTTGAACACTTCAGCGACGACGAAGTGTGCCTGGTATCGCAGGACGACTATTACTTCCCGGTTGGCCACACCATGACCAAAGAGGAAAACAAGGAATATAATTTTGACCTTCCATCCACCATTGATCATGACCACTTTGAGAATGATATTTTTAAGCTTTTGAAGGGCGAATCGTTCATGAAGCAGGAATATACATTTAATAACCCAAATGCCACTCCAAAAATAATGGAGATAAAGCCTGCCCCGATTATTATTGTGGAAGGCCTTTTCATCATGCACTTCGGTAAAATTAAGGAGGTGCTGGATATGACCATATTTATTGAGGCCGATGAACATATTGCCCTACAACGCCGCCTAAAGCGCGACCTGGAAGAGCGCGGCTACTCTAACGAAGATGCATATTATAAATGGGTGAACCATGTTGTACCGGCTTATAAAGAGTATTTGCTGCCCTATCGTGATATGGCTGACAAGATCGTAGTTAATAACACCCAGGTATCGGCAGACATAATCAAGATAACCGACGAGATCTCGCAGGAACTACGTGATAAACTTTTAAACTAACTTACTTTAATGGCATTGATGCTGTTGTTTGACTAATAAAGACCACAGCATTAAAATCTATCCCGGCCCTGATAGGTAGGGCGCGCATATTCCCCCAGTTTGCGAACAGGTTGGTAATTTTATTATTAACGTTAAATAAAGGGTTACCCGCAGAATTGCTCAGCGATATAAAAAACTCCGGGTATTTTGCTTTAGCGAACAGTGCGGAGAAAGAGTTTGGTGTTCCCTCAAAGTTGTGCGGCACAAGCGCTTCGCCATCTATCACGGTCACATCCCCCTTAAAAGTATCAAAGGCAATGGCATAATATCCTTTTTGATATGTTTGCTTTATGTAATAGCCCATGCCCTTGCATTCTGCCATTGTTGTATCTTTTGCCAGGTGTACATTGTGCCCCCATATAATCGTTTTCACGTTATGCTCCTCCCGAAAATCTGCGATATTAGTTGCCATAAACTCATCTCTTGCCAGCGGGTTAGAAAGTAGTGTACCCTGGTAAAGTAACGAAAGATGCTTCTTAAAACGCGAAAAGTCAGGTGCTGTATTAGGCGTTTTAGCTGCCCACTTATTTAAAGCTGTAATTTCTGCGGTCTCGGCTTCCGGCAAATCGGTTAAATAATAGAGCGTTGGATTGGTTACTTTACTTAAAGCCAAAACCGCTTTAGAAGTATTATTATATAGCGCAGGATGTGCTGTAAGATAATCAATACAATATCTTGCCGATGCATCATTATCTGGTTTGTAAAAGTCGCTGTCAAAACCAAACAGGGTAACCTTATTGGAATTCGTCTGACTATCATTATATGTTTTAATGGACTGGAATAGATCAAACAGTTCAACAGTATTAAATAACCGCAAATCGGCCATTAACTTTTTCAAATCGCCTTTACCGGTTTGCAGGTAACTATTTATAACGGCCATTTTGGTATAGCCAAATTCAAAACCTATTGCCTTGTAATTCGCATTAGAAATCAAATATTTTACAATGCGCGCCTTCTCTATAAAAAACTCATGAGTACCGTGAGATGCTTCACCCAAACCACAAATGGCATTACCCTCTAATTCAGATACTAACTTAGGTAGATAATTTTTGTTATTTTCTAGAGTTACTGCATGTGCATCAAGCCAATTTAAGGTTTGATCTTGTGCAAAACAGTTGTTAACAAAAAATGAAAAAACTAATGACAGGATTAAAAAACTTTTGTTCATGATTAGATTATACAAATAATAGTTTGAAAAATCTAATATATAGATATTTTATTTTGATAAATTAAAATTTATAAAATAAAATTCCGAAATTAAAATTGAAGATTGCTTTAAGGGTATTATCAATCGCAGTTGAGCAGCAGATCGTAATATTTTTTCATCAAAACAGTATCGTAGTTTACAAGAGAATTATAGGCTTCGGTAACCAGCTCGTTCAAAATAGATGAGCCAAGCTGCCCTGCCCCATTTGGAATGGAATCGTAATAGGTAATAAGCTCTTTAACCCTTATAATTTCGTACAATAACTTCTGGATCAGATCAGTTTGTGCACCACTCTGTACCCCGTGAGAATTATTGAGAAAATCTAAAGGATCATTGGTGGTAGATGTCATTTGCAATGTCAGGACCGGCTATAGTGTTTCTCTTATACTTTATTCTTAACTAACTGAAACATTAAAACATTAAAACTTGTTTCAATTATTTTATATTTTTTTCAATTAAATAACAAAACCCTCTTTTAGAGGGTTTTGTTATTATAAATCAATTTAATGATTAGTTGTTTTCAGCAGGTTTATTGCTCTCCGGGCGAGGCAATAAAGCCTTGCGCGATAGTTTCAATTTACCTTGCTTATCAACGTCAAGTAGTTTCACACGTACTTCGTCGCCAACGTTAAATATACCGTCCATTGTTTCGATGCGGCGGTGGTCAATTTCAGAGATGTGTAATAAACCATCTTTACCCGGCATTATTTCAACAAATGCACCAAACGGCATAATTGATTTCACCTTACCTTCGTAGATCTCGCCAACCTCCGGTTTAGAAGCAATAGCACGGATACGGCCTAAAGCTGCATCAATAGCTGCTTTGTTATCGGCAAATACCTGTACAAAGCCCATGTTGTCTTTCTCTTCAATAGAGATGGTAGCACCGGTTTCGCGTTGCATTTCCTGGATGATTTTACCACCGGGGCCAATAACCGCGCCAATAAACTCTTTATCTATCTTAATCATTACAATACGCGGAGCGTGTGGTTTGTAGTCCTCACGTGGGGCGCTAATGGTTTTAGCCATTTCGCCAAGTATGTGTAAACGGCCGTCTTTAGCCTGGTTTAACGCGTTGGTTAAAACCTCGTACGATAAACCGTTTATTTTCAAGTCCATTTGCACGGCAACTATACCGTTTTTGGTACCGGTTACTTTAAAGTCCATATCACCTAAGTGATCCTCATCACCCAAAATGTCAGAAAGGATAGCATATTTAGTACCCATTTCGTTAGTGATAAGGCCCATAGCGATACCAGATACCGGGTTGCTGATCTTAATACCTGCATCCATCAAAGCCAATGTACCGGCACAAACCGTAGCCATTGATGATGAACCGTTAGATTCCAGAATATCAGACACCACACGTATAGTGTAAGGGTTTTGATCTTCGGCCGGCAATACACGTTTTAACGAACGCATTGCCAGGTTACCGTGACCTATCTCACGACGGCCTGCACCCCTGTTAGGGCGAACCTCACCGGTTGAGAAGCCGGGGAAGTTGTAGTGTAATAGGAATTTCTGATAACCGTTGATGAATGCGCCATCAATCATTTGCTCATCATCCTTAGCGCCTAAGGTAACAGTGGTTAACGATTGGGTTTCGCCACGGGTAAACACCGCGCTGCCGTGTGCAGATGGCAGGTAACCAACCTCGCTCCATATTGGGCGGATCTGGGTGGTGCTACGGCCGTCAAGGCGTTTACCTTCGTCTAATACCAGGTTACGGATAGCATCGTACTCCACATCGTGGTAGTATTTTTTTGCTAAGGATTTTGTGATATCGTCTATCTCGCCCAAGGTTTCGATATACTCGTCACGTACGGCTTTAAACTTAGCACCACGCTCTTCTTTAGCTGAAGCCTCGCCTGCAATGGCGTAAACTTTTTCGTAAGTAGCGGCGTAGATAGCTTTTTTCAACTCTTCGTTACTGTGTTCGTGGCTGTAAACACGTTTTTCGGTTTTACCAACTTCTACAGTAAGCTCTTTTTGTATTAAACACTGTACTTTGATAGCGTTGTGCGCAAATTTAATAGCTTCAACAAGTTCTTCTTCTTGTATCTCAGCGCTTTCGCCTTCTACCATGTTAATATCGTGCTCGCTACCGGCAACTATAAACTCTAAAGTTGCGTTTTGCAACTGGGTTAAAGTTGGGTTAATAACCAGTTGGCCATCAACTTTAGCAACACGCACCTCAGATATAGGGCCATTGAATGGAATATCAGACACAGAAAGCGCAGCTGATGCCGCTAAACCTGCAAGTGCATCAGGCATAATATCTTTATCGGCAGATATCAATGATATCATTACCTGGGTATCAGCGTGATAATCTTCGGGGAACATAGGGCGCAATGCACGGTCAACCAAACGCGAGATCAGAACCTCATAGTCTGAAAGGCGTGCCTCGCGGCGTAAGAAACCACCCGGGATACGACCGGTGGCAGCGTATTTTTCCTGATAGTCTACAGAAAGGGGTAAAAAATCAACTCCCTCTTTCGCTTCTTTAGATGATACTACAGTAGCCAATAACATGGTATCACCCATTTTAATTACTACCGATCCATCTGCTTGTTTGGCCAGTTTACCGGTTTCGATCTCAATGGTGCGGCCGTCACCTAAATCAATAACCTTTTTAATTACGTTTAAACTCATCTTGTTTGTGTTGTGGTACGCTTTTCATCTTTCGGAGCGCACCGGTTGTTTTATGTGTGTGTATAATGTTTCAAAAGTAAAAAAGCCATCCTGCAAATGCGGACGGCTTTTTTTAAAAAAATAAGAAAAGTTATTTGATGATATCCCTTAGCTGTAAAGCTTTGATGATAGCACGATATCTTTCAATGTCTTTTTTGTATAGGTATGCCAACAAACCGCGGCGTTTACCTACTAATTTTTGCAGTGATAACTGGGTTGAAAAATCATGTTTGTTCTTTTTCAAGTGACCGGTTAAATGTGCGATACGAGTAGTAAAAAGTGCTACCTGACCTTCGGTTGAACCTGTATCAGTGGCGCTTTTACCATGTTTTGCAAAGATCTCTGCCTTTGCTTCTTTACTTAAATACATTACCTGAATAATATTAAAGCGTAAACAATTTGATTAATTGGGTGCAAAGATACTGTTTAAATTCAAAAGTAAAAACTCAAAATTCAAAAGTTTCATCATCCCTACCAACTTGTATATGAGCTTATTTTGACTTTTTAATTGACAATGGCGTTACCTGCGGCCCGGGCTATCCGCTCATACTGCACAGGCCTTAGCCACCGGGCCGGTATCCGCTACTATCCATAACGCGAATTTTGCTTGTCGCAATAGCCCCCTACTTATGGCATTTTTACACAGCACTCGCTAACTATGGTAGCTGTATCTTCGTTTTAGTTACATTTTATTACAAATTGCCGTAAAGGCTGTATATTTAAACGCCTGTTAATTCACCCTGTATGTCACAACCTACCAAGTCGCAAACCAAAGTATCATCATTTTTCAGCGTTTTAAAGCAGTCGTTAAAAGGCGAGCATGTAGATCTAACGTCCATCAGTATTAAACGGGCTATTGTTTTATTAGCCATCCCCATGATGCTGGAGATGGCTATGGAATCGGTATTCGCGCTTGTGGACCTCTACTTTGTAGGACACCTCGAAAACAGCAGCCACGCCATACAAACCGTTGGCCTCACCGAATCTGTACTCACCGTAATATACTCTTTAGCCATAGGGCTAAGCATGGCGGCCACAGCGGTTGTAGCCCGCCGCATTGGCGAAAAAAATCCTGAAGCGGCATCCAAGGCAGGTATGCAAACCGTGGTAATAGCCGTTTTTGTGAACATTATCATCAGCATCGCTGGCCTGCTTCACGCCTGCGATCTACTGTTACTAATGGGTGCTTCACAAGAAACCGCCGACCACGGCACGCAATTCGTACGTATCATGATGGGCGGCAGCCTCATCATTGTACTGCTGTTCCTCATTAACGGAATCTTCCGTGGTGCGGGTAACGCGGCCATTGCCATGCGCAGCCTTTGGATAGCCAATATCGCCAACATCATTCTATGCCCGTTATTTATCCGTGGATTAGGGCCAATCCCTGCATTCGGGTTAACGGGTGCTGCAATTGCCACAACCATTGGTCGTGGTTTGGGTGTGAGTTACCAGTTGTATAATTTATTTAACAACAAAAACGCTTTAACTGTGAGGTTAAGCTATTTTATTCCCGATTGGGAGCAGATAAAAGCCATCATCAAAATAGCCGCGCCGGGTATCCTGCAATTTGTAATAGCCAGTTGCAGTTGGATCTTCCTGGCCCAATTGGTTGCCACCACCGGCGGCGACCATGGGTCGGCAGGTTACCAAACATCGCTAAGGTTGATGATGTTCTTTCTGCTGCCAGCCTGGGGCTTAAGTAATGCCGCGGCTACTCTGGTCGGCCAAAACCTTGGTGCGGGCAGTGTAGAGCGGGCCGAGCAGTCGGTTTACCAAACCATCAGGTACGTCGCAGTGTTTTTGGGCGTGGTAACCGTGCTTTTCTTAACCTGCGGACATTTATTCGCTTCGTTCTTTACCGAGGATGAGGCGGTAAAAAAGGTGGCCACACTATCATTAAAGATCCTGAGCGGCGGTTTCATCATCTTCGGAATAGGTATGATCTTTACCAGCGCGTTCAACGGTGCCGGCGACACCTGGACACCCACCAAGATCAACTTCTGTACGTTTTGGCTCTTCCAGATCCCGTTCGCCTATCTCCTTGCCAAACATTTCGATATGGGCCCAACCGGCGTATTCATATCCATTCCCGTATCCGAGATAGGGCTTGCCATTGCAGCTTACATCTTGTTTAAAAAAGGAAAATGGAAAACGAAGAAGGTGTAGGAGATGTGCAGATGTGCAGATAAAATAAACTCTCGTCATGCTGAACTTGTTTCGGCATCTCATCATAAAGTAAAGCGTACTAAAACAACAATTCCGGTTTTAACTTTTTACTTTTGACTTTTAACTTTTTACTTAAATGCCCTACTCTACCTTCGAAACCGAACTGCGGGTACGCCCCGATGATATAGACATGTTTCAGCATGTACACAACAGTAAGTATTTTGATTACGTGCTTGCCGCCCGTTACGACCAAATGGAGCGCTGCTACGGCATGGGCATGGACAAATTTATAGAACGCGGCTTTGGCTGGGTTATACGCACCGCTCATGTAGATTATAAACGGCCACTCACCATGGGCGATTACTTCATCGTAAAAACCGGCATCGAAACCATTAACGACAAGGGCTGCCGCGTTGCCTTTACCCTAACTAACAAGGCCACCCAAAAGGTTTGCTGCGACGGCTACTTCGACTACGTAATGATAGATATGGCCACCGGCCGCGGCGCTAAAGTACCCGAAGATGTGATCGAGCATTATCAGATATAGGAAGTAAACTTTTCCTGCTTATTCACTGGGTTTGGTAAAATTAACGCTGTACCTAACCGCTAACCTCGCGTAAGGGTAGCGCTTATTCACGTCAGGATGTTCCTTGTAGTTCCCCCGTAAAAAGAAATAACCCGACTGTCCTATCAATGATACCTTTTTAGAAAAGGCGTATTGTAGTTCGCTGTTTACCGTGTGCAGGTAATAGTGCGATTTATTGCCGTTAACCGTATACAACCATCCGCCGCGGTAATCTACACTTGCAAAAAACCTGTCTTTCACCACAACGCCTACCCCGCCATTGACGTTAAAACCTGATGTATAATCATAATTTCGGCCGTTAGATGAATAGGTACTTGGTACCGCAGCCAATAGTACAGGGCCGGTCCCAAAGCTGGTGTTTATCTTTACCTTCTCCCCCGCTTCGTATTGCGAGAACAGGTTTAGCTTTACACTCTGCCCGCCATAAAAGAATGCCTCGTTACTGATGTAATCGTAGTTAGCGCTTAAGATAAGCAGGTGTTTAAGGTCGCGGTTTGATTCCAGTTCCCAGCCTGCCAAAGAGCCGTACACGTTTATAGCGTTCACCGCCGAGCTGTCATCCTTCCCAACTTCCACATTGATCATAATATTACTGAACGGTGTGTGATAGTCTTTATAACGGCTACCGTAGATCAGCTTGGCCCTACCGTAAATACCTGTTTTCTTATTGCCCCCTTCGGTGCCAGTCAAGCTATTAAATGTCCGCAAACCCAAATCAAATTCAGCAGATACCTGCGATGAGTCCCTGTCTTTAGGGTTTCCGTAAACCTTACCCCATTTACCATCGAGCAGGCGGTTAAGGCCATTCATGGGGTTGGCTAAAAACGCGGCTATCTCTTCCATTTGCCTGCCAAAACCACGGTGGCGGTTGTTTACGATCTTGTTAGAAAGGCGGTAACTCATCTCCCCCAACACAATGCCACCAAAGCTTGTATTCACAAAATCGTTTGGAGATGGGCGCTCATTTTCGCCAAAGGTTTCCCAAAAATAACTGCCCGCCACGGCCGCCGGTGCCGATTGCCAAAAGCTATAACCATTACTTCGGAACGCGCTAAAGTACAAACTCCCCTGGTATGGGTGCCCAAATTGGTTGGTACGGAAAATATCCTTATCCCACTGAAAGCTACCCGGGTTTAAGTTACGCCATATGGTTGCGCCGGTAACATTCGAGTATGGGGCATGGGCAATAAACTTGCCATAGCTAAACGGAATAGCCTGCGCAAGCCCCCACTCGGCTGCTGCGCGGCCAAAGCGCTTGGTTTGGGGTGGCACAGGGCCAAAAAAAGGCGTACGCACGCGGGGTTTGGGTTTCGGCAACGTGTCAACAAGTAACTTATTGGCATCCTGGGCGGTTTGTGCAAGTAAGGTTACAGGCAAACATAAGATTATTGCAAAAACCAGCATATTAAACTGGTAAGGTAAAAATTTCAATATGTGTTAATTTTAAGGTTAAGCCATTAACAAATTCATATTACCTGGTTGTTAATGTTTAATAAAACGTTATAAGTAATTTTGCTGTAAATAGTTTTAATTTATAGCGAAAAGAGGTGAATATTCATAGAATTATATTCCGCCTCGCCTGTTTCAAGTCTGCTAAAGTTTTTTATTTTTGAAAAGGAAATAAATTTAATTAGAAATTCACCCCACCCTTGGAGCCAGCCGAAAGTATTTATCGCAATATTGTTGAAACATCACCGTTCCCTGTATTTGTTTGTACCGGGGAAGATATGATCATCACGGTTGCTAACACGGCTACCTTAAATGCCTGGGACAGGGATTCATCTGTAATTGGTAAACCTTTTTCTGAGGCACTTCCCGAACTGGAGGACCAGCCCTTTTTGGGCTACCTGCAAAGCGTATACCGTACAGGTAAAACATTCAACAGCCTTAGCGAACGTGTAGACCTGTTAGTTGGTGGCAAATTACAAACCTACTATTACAAATTTACTTATCAGCCTATACATGATGCCGACGGCAAAGTCTATGGCGTTGTTGCCTTTAACACCGATGTAACCGAACTGGAACGGGCCAAGCAAGCTGTTGAAGAAAGCGAAATGACACTTTACAACCTGGTAAGGCAAGCGCCCGTGGGTATTTGCATAATACAAGCAGGCGACCTGATGATAGAGGTTGTTAATGACACATACCTTAAATTAGTTGGCAAAAAACGCAAAGAGCTTGAACGTCAAACTATTTGGGATGCTGTGCCTGAAGCTGCTGAAGCCTACGCCCCCATCATGAACCGCGTTATTGAAACCGGAATAGCGTTCACAGCGAGTGAAGCCGAACTGATTTTGATACGTAGTGGTAAACCAGAAATTGTATTTGTAGATTTTGTATATGAACCTGTGCGCCACTTTGATGGCAGCATCAACTCTATATTGGTAATTGCAATTGATGTTACCGATAAAGTATTGGCGCGCCGTAATATTGAAGACACCGAGGAGCGCGGCAGGCTTGCTATTGAAGCGGCTGAAATAGGCACATTTGACCTGAATATGCTCACCAACCACATGGTGACTTCAGAACGTTTCAACACGATATTTGGGTTTGATAAACCTGTTAGCCGCCGAACGCTAATAAATGCTTTTGTCCCTGAAGACAGAGAAATACGAAACAAAGCTCATGAAGACGCTGTGAAAACCGGCGTTTTATTCTATGAAGCACGCATCTTAAACCCGGATGAAACTACGAGGTGGATCCGTGTGCAAGGTAAAATCTATTACAATAGCGAAGAAACGCCCGTACGAATATTAGGAACCGTGTTAGATATTACCGAATTTAAGCGCCTGCAACAACAAAAAGACGATTTTATAAGCGTTGCCAGCCACGAGCTTAAAACGCCCATGACCTCTCTTAAGGCATCTATACAGATACTGGATAAACTGATAAAAACAAACGGCAATCCCGATAAGGTAACGCAGTTTATTGATAAAGCAAACACCAGTCTGTCAAAAATGCAGCACCTTATAGAGAGTTTGTTAAACGTATCAAAAATTAGCGCGGGCCAGTTAGCACTCAATAAAACCAACTTTAACATTGGTGAGATGGTTAACGAAAGCTGCGACTATATACGTATCACAGGCGAGCATGTCCTAATTTTAAAAGGCGATGCCGATATTGAGATATATGCCGACCGTAGCAAGATTGAGCAGGTTATTGTTAACCTGATAAATAATGCGGTTAAATATGCACCGCTATCCAGAAAAATAGTTGTAGAGATCAAAAAACGCGAACGTTCGGTTAAAATTTCGGTGCAGGATTTTGGCGAGGGTATAGCTTATGACAAGATCCCTCACCTGTTCGAGCGCTACTACCGGGTAGATTCTACAGGCTTGCAATACTCGGGCCTCGGTTTAGGCCTTTATATCAGTGCCGAAATTGTAGAACGCCACGGCGGCAAAATTGGCGTAAACAGCGATGCCGGTAAAGGCAGCACCTTTTGGTTCACTATCCCTCTTCAGGAAAATTAATCCCATATGCCGTTCGCGGCAGTTAATATAACAGGTTGCCCGCCGGTTACCATTATGGTATGCTCGTGCTGTGCAACAAAACCACCTTTGTTACCAACCAGTGTCCATTTATCGGGCTGGGTATTGGCTATGGTAGATGCGGTAGAGATGAAAGTTTCTATAGCCACTACCGAGTTTTTCTTGAAGCGGGTGGTGTTCCATCTGTCGTGGTAATTGGCTATTTCGTGCGGTTCTTCGTGCAGGCTGCGGCCTACACCATGGCCGGTTAAATTTTTAATAACCGTATAGCCGGCCTTTTTGGCTTCCGTTTCAATCAAACGGCCAATCTCGTTGATCTTAACACCACCTTTTATATTGCTGATGGCTTTTTGTAATATCGCCTTTGATGCCTCTACCAGTTTACCGTGGCCATAAATATCATTACCCAGCACAAAAGAGCCGCCATTGTCTGACCAGTAGCCGTCCAATTCTGCAGATACATCGATGTTCACTAAATCACCTTCCTTCAATATCTTTTCTTCGGAAGGGATGCCATGTGCCACCTCGTTATTAATGCTGATACATGTCCAGCCCGGGAAACCATAGGTAAGATTCGGGGCCGATTTTGCACCAAAGCTGTTAAGCACCTCACCCCCAAAATCGTCAAGTTCTTTTGCGCTCATACCGGGTTTGGCATACTCGCGCATTTGCTTAAGCGTAGTGGCTACTGCATCGCTCACTTTCTCCATTCCTAAACGTTCGGCTTCCGTTGATATAGACATGATGCAAAATTACGCAATCCGCATTAAAGTTTGCCCATGCTCTAACACAGCTACGTAAAATCAATAGCAATAATTATCTTTATCAAACCAAATAAATCTGCATGAAGCTTTTCGCACAAATTATGATAGCCCTCGTTGCTATCGAGCATATTTATATTTTATGGATCGAGATGTTCGCCTGGACCACCAAAGGCAAAGCCACATTTAAGAGTTTCCCGCCGGATTTATTTGACCAAACCAAAACTCTTGCAGCCAACCAGGGACTTTATAACGGCTTTTTATCGGCCGGGTTAATATGGTCGCTGCTTATCAGCGACCCGGTCTGGTCAAAACATGTCGCGGTGTTCTTTTTAGGCTGTATAATTATTGCCAGCTTATACGGTGGTATTACAGCAAGCAGGTCCATATTGATCAAACAAGGGCTGCCTGCCACTATTGCTTTGGTTGCAGTGCTTATCTTGTTATGATTCGCTTATCCTAAGCTTATTTATTATAGTTTTAAAACTTCGAGTTTTTTAAAACGCTTAGCATCTAAGAAATTCATTGCAATATTATTCCTTGCATTTAAGTTCAACATTGCGCTAACGCAAGAAAGTGTACCGAAAGCCTATTTGTGGTGAATAAAGGCGTCATTTATAACACCGCCCTTGCCCCTGATGCCGCCCGCGGGGTGCCCTGCCTTTTTATAACCGGCGGTAAGAAAATGCAAAGCCGTACCAATGCTATCAAAGGTATTTATGAGATGAACAGTCGTTTCGGCGCGGTTTGCTGTTGTTCAAACGACCCGCTTATGGCGCACGACGAGGGTACAAGTCTGCAACTGGCGCTAATTTTTTGTAAGATGCTTGTTTACGCATTGGCAGCAACGCCCAAAAAGATAGTCGAATACTTCAGCAGCCTGTCCCACATACTAACGCTTACCTGGGTAGCAGCAAAATAGAGATATTGCCGTGCTACACAAGCACACACCCACCCCACCGCTTCCTGGCTGCCGAATACATAGCTGCAAATAGCTGGCTAAAGTTTATTACAGGCGAAATTAAGCTACCGCGCTTACCGGCATCTTGAAGGTAAATCTGGTCTTGTCATCGTCAGATTCCACGCCCAGGGTTCCGCCATGGGCACGCGCTATTTCCGAAGCTATGTAAAGGCCAAGGCCAAGCCCGTCTTTACCGGCATCATCGCCACCGCGAGAGAATGGCTCGAAAAGTTTCTCTTTAACGGTTTCCGGGATCTTTTTGCCCGAGTTGGTTACTGATACCGAAAATTCGGCACCGTTGCAAACTACATCTACGTCTATCGGGCTATCTTTGGCGCCATGTGTAATGGCATTCCCTAAAAGGTTGGATAGTACCTGCGAAATACGTTTACCATCGCAATTGATGCCGCCGCTTAGTTTGAAATTGGCATTTATTTCCCTTTCAGGCCACATTAAATTCAATTCGGCTATAACCAAAGTCAGCATTTCTTCCATTGGTTCATTATCAGCTCGTTTCAGGATAATACCTTCACCAAGTTTGCCACGGGCAAAGTCGAGGATGTTTTCTATTAAAGCCTTCATCCTGTTAGAAGAATTTTGCAGGATAAGCGCCAGTCGCTTAGTGCGTTCATCTAAAGGCATACGCAATAACAACTGCGATACGTTTAAAACCGCGCCTACCGGGTTCCCAAGGTCGTGCCCTAAAATGGCGATAAATTGGTCGCGCAGTTTAGCTGTTTCCTGTGCTTCAACAAGTTGTTGGGCAGACAAAGCCAGCCTGTCCTGCGCATCCAAATGAAAAGCGATCAATTCGACAAACAGCTTAAACATGCCCGTTATTTGGGGGTTGTTTAACTGGGCTGGCTTAGGGTCTATGGCGCAAAGAGTGCCGAAAAAGTTTCCGTTTTTAAGTGTGATAGGATATGAAATGTAGCTTTCGAAGCCATACATAGCCGGCGTGTGATGGTTACAAAACGCTTCATCTTCAGCAACATGATCTATCACCACTGGGTTGTGGTGCTGGCGGATTTCGTTACAAATGGTAGTTTCCAACTTAAGCTCGCTGCCCGGAACAAGTCCAAAGGCTATCTCATCGCGCACGGCGCAGGTTATCCATTTGTCATCGGTAACGCGGGCTACGGCCGAAAAACCCATACCAGTGGTACGGCAAACTACTTCTAAAATGGATGCGACCGCATCTATGCGGCCAACTGCCTCTATATCTGCCCGGATATTAATCAATATACTTAGGGTTAATAAATTATAAGACAAAATAAACGCTTTTAATGGCAATTACAAGCCATAATATTAAATTTTTGAAGGATACGTGCCCACGTTATTTATAAAGCGTACCTTTGCGGAAATTTTCGGGGAAATAAATTTTCGTCGGCAATAACAAAACACAATATATACAATGAAAAAAATTGTCGATTACCGCAAACTTTTAAACGTTAACGAATCTGCCGAACTTTCTGAACTAAAATCTACCTACCGTAGCCTTATGAAAGAATGGCACCCCGATAAATTCCAGGATAGCGAAGAAAGCAAGCACGCGGCCGAAGAAAAAAGCAAGACCATCATTGAGGCTTATCACTTCCTGGTTAGCATTGCCCCGGAAACCCGCGCGCAATCATTAGCCGAATATACAGCCACTACAGGCACTGCAGCCATTGCCGATTTTGAATACAAATCGCAGGTATTACGGGTTGACTTTACAGATGGTAACTCATACGAATATTTTGATGTACCGAAAGCTGTTTACGTAAAATTAGTTAATGCCGATTCGCCGGGAAGGTTTGCGCGCAGGCATATTTATAATGAGTATGTTTACCGCAGCACAAGCAAACTTGTAGCCACAGCCTGATAATTTTCAATTGTGGTGTACCCATGACATGCCGTATAAAGCAGATAATTAAATTTGTTTGTAATTTTCTGCTACTTGTATGTTAAAAAAAGTATTTTTTTCCGCGACACTGCTTATCGCTTTATCTGTTAGTGCATTTGCCCAATATAACTGGGCTTTAAAAAGCGATAAAGACGGTATAAAGATCTTCACCAGCCCTGTTGCTAACTCAAAACTAAAAGCGTTAAGAATTGAGTGCAGCTATGAAAGCACCCTTACCCAAATGGTTGCGGCACTGCTCGATCTAAAGACACGCCCGGAATGGATCTACCACACCAAATCTGTCCGGCTGATTAAGCAGGTATCGCCTTCCGAATTATTTTATTACTCGGAGATAAGCCTGCCCTGGCCTGCACAAAACCGTGACTTTGTGGCCCACCTGATTACCACGCAGGATGAAAACACCAAGGTTGTAACCATGGATGGCCCTATTGCGCCAACTATGGTACCCGAACGTGATGGTATAGTAAGGGTAAAAAGCTCGATAAGCAAATGGCTGATCATACCCGTAAACAAAAGCGAGGTAAAGGTTGAATACACCATTCAGCTCGACCCGGGTGGGGCTATCCCGGCCTGGCTTACCAACATGTTCGCGTCAGAAGGGCCTACGCAAAGTTTTAAAGCCCTCAGGCAACAACTTAAAAAGCTGGAATACAAAACAGCGCATGTGCCGTTTATTAAGAATTATTAGGCAAATATTACTTCCCACACTAAGTCATCTTTAGCGATAGCGTGGCAATCCCCGATATGCCGGGTCGCTACACAAGTCGAGGATTGCCACGTCGCTATCGCTCCTCGCAATGACGTTGAAAAAACAAAAAGCCCTCTCAGAACATCTGAGAGGGCTTTTTAGTTGGCAATGTTTAATATTACATTTTCGGTTTGCCATCGGCATCCAATTCAACAATTGGGTAGCCAAGTTTTTGCAGTCCGGGTAGTATCCTTGCTTTATCGCCCACTACCAGTATCACCATATTATCGGTGTTTAGGTATTTATCGGTAAGCGATTTTAGCTCAGCCGGGGTGATGGTTTGCAGGATCTTGTTCTGCTCATCAACATAAGTTGGTTTAAGGTTATAATCCAAAATACGAGATAAGAACGCTGCTTTCTGCCCGTTAGTTTCGTACCTGCGGGCATCGCTCTGGCCTATTGATGTTTGTGTAAACTTCAACTCCTCGGGGGTAATGCCGCTTTTTTGATAATCCTTTATTTCTTTGATAAATTCATAAACAGAGCTGTCTGTAGCGGTTGCCAGTACACCTGCAGAAGCGGTGAAATCGCCGCCAAACTTGCCCGAGCTAAAGCCCGAACGCGCGCCGTAGGTCCAGCCTTTCTTCTCGCGCAGGTTTAGGTTGATGTGGCTATTGAATGCACCGCCCAAAATATAGTTGGCTATGCCCAGTTTATAATAGTCGCCGGTTGCATCGTAGTTCAATTTATCCAGGTAACCAATGCGGATCTCTGATTGAGCAGCACCAGGGATGTCAACCACGTAAAGGGTTGTCTTATCAAAGGTTTTACCCTCAACCGGGGTTGGGATGGTCACTTTTTTATCGGCCCATGCATTCAGGAATGCTAAGTTGCCTTTGGCTGTGCCTTCGTTTACATCACCCACAACTACAATTGAGGTTTGCGATGGGGTAAAGTATTTGTTGTAGTAATCCTGCACATCCTGCAAAGTTATCGATGCAACAGTTTCCTCATTACCACCTGTAGAGTAGGTGCGCACGTTATCGGTACCGTAAAGTATTTTACTGTACACTGTTGATGCTACCACAGCCGGCTGTGTTTTAGCTTGTTTCAAACCCTCTATGGTTTGCTTTTTGATACGGTCTAAAGCATCCTGTGTAAACTTTGGAGAGAACAAACGCTCTTGCAGCAAAGTCATGGTTTTAGGAAGGTTTTTTGTAAGGGTTGATACGCTTACATACATCTCTTCGGCACCTGCACCAATGCTGATGTTGCTTCCCAATTTATCCAGCTCCGATGTAAATTGTTCGGCAGTGTATTTCTGCGTTTCCTCGTTCATCATACGGCCAACTATGCCTGCCAAACCGGCTTTAGATGGGTTGTTTATGGCATCTAAACCACCGCCTTTTATTGACATAGAGATAGACACGGTTGGGATCTCACTATTTTTAGTGCCGATCATCTTGATACCGTTTGGAGTGGTTGAGGTCCAAATTACAGGAGCTTTTATGGCAGGGTTTGCACCTATACCCGGTTTTGCAGCGCGGTTGAACTTATCAGTCGCTTTTTTGTAGGTCAGGCCGTTGTAACCGTAATCGGGCGCTTTATAGCCCGCGGTGTTAACGGTGTAATTATCCGGCGCGACAGCTGCAATAGTACCGCCTTTTGGTAATACGCTAAGTATTACAGCGGGTTTACCTTTAACATATTTGTTGTAAACACGCATCACATCCTCCTTGGTTACCGCGCGTATATCGGCAAGTTCGCGGCCAATCTGGTTTGGGTTGCCGGTTAAGTATTGCGCCTGTGCAAGTTCAGATACCTTGCCGCTAACACTAGCTAAACCATTAATGGCATTTGCCTCGGCACTTGCTTTAAAGCGTACTAATGCATCATCGGTAACGCCGGTTTTTTCAAACTCAGCTAACGACTCATCAACCAGTTTTTTAGCGTCGGCAAGGGTTTGCCCCGGGAATGGTACCACACGAATGGAGATCTCGCCGGCCAGCTCGGTGTTTGACGAGTTCATTGATGCCTGCGCGGCTTTACGGGTTTTTACAAAGTTTTTGTAGAAGATAGAGTTTCGGCCCTGTCCAATAATTTCCGACAAAGCGTCTAACGCGGGCATATCCTTATCATAGATCTTTACACCCGGATAGGTGATAGACATCAACGGCAGCTTGGCGTAATTGTCGGTATAGGACACGTATCTGTCAGCGGTTAAAACCGGCATCGGGAACGACGCGTTTTTAACAACCGGGCCGCGCGGAATGCTGCCAAAATATTTGCTTACCCATTCTAAGGTCTGCTTAGGGTTAAGGTCGCCGCCAATGGTTACGGTAGCGTTGTTTGGCCCGTACCATCTTAAAAAGAAGTTCTTAAGATCGTTCACGCCTACTTTATTTAACTCCTCTATATAACCAATGGTTAACCACGAATATGGGTGACCATACGGATACAGGTTTTTTGAAGTGTATTCGCTGGCTAAGCCGTAAGGGCGGTTATCGTAGTTCTGGCCGCGTTCGTTCTTTACGGTAGCGCGTTGTACTTCAAACTTTTGCTGGGTAACGGCATCAAGCAAAAAGCCCATGCGGTCGCTTTCCAGCCAAAGCATTTTTTCTAACTGGTTTGCCGGAACGGTTTCATAATAGTTGGTACGGTCGCGGTTGGTAGAGCCGTTTAGGGTTCCACCCGCCTCGGTAATAATTTTAAAGTGGTCACCGTTTGCAACGTGGTCGCTTCCCTGGAACATCATGTGTTCAAAGAAGTGGGCAAAGCCCGATTTACCAATTTCTTCGCGTGCGGAACCTACGTGGTAAGTAACATCCACATGCACTAATGGGTCTGAATGGTCTTCGGCCAAAATTACGGTCAGTCCGTTTGGCAACACATACTTCTCGTATGGGATAACCAGTTCGGTACCCTTTCGGGTTACCTTCTCAATTAGTTTAGGTTGTGCGGCTGTTTGGGCATTAGCGGTAAGCGCGCCAATAACAAAAGCCTGCGCCAGCAAAGCACATTTTAAAGTTTTGTTCATTTGATTAATGTTAGTCAGTTAATTATCTATAAAATATAGCTATTTACAGAAAACATAATATTAAGAATTTAGCTATGAATTAAATATTATAGCTAAAGATTTTAAATCATTGTAACAGATTTGTGACTATATATTAACTTCGATATTTTCGTTCGTATGGTTCAGCTTCCTGATCACTACCGCCGGGTTGCCCACAGCTAAAGAATCATCAGGGATGTTTTTGGTAACCACCGCCCCTGCCCCAATAACGCTACGGTTGCCAATGGTAACACCCGGGCATATTACCGCCCCGCCGCCTATCCAGCAATCATCGCCTATGGTAACGGGTTTGGCATTCTCTTTACTGCGGCGTAACACCGCGTCTAAGGGATGGGTAGCTGTATAAATTTGCACTCCCGGCGCGCAGAAAACATTGTTACCAAGCTTTACTTCCATCACATCCAATACCACGCAGTTTACATTAAAGTACACGTTTTCGCCACAGGTGATGTTATACCCATAATCGCAATGGAAAGGTGGCTCTATGTACAGGCTTTTAGGCGCGTTGGGTATAAGCTGTGCTAAAACGGCGGCAGTGCCATCGCCTACTACGTATTCATCAATGTTTAATTTCTTTAACAACTGTTTGCAGTGTTTACGCTCGGCAGCGAGTGTTTCGTCATTTGCCAGGTAATATTCGCCGGTAAGCATTTTTTGCTTTTCTGTTTTCATAAATAATATAGTTACAGCAGCAATATCAGTATAATGTAATGCTTTTCAAAGCCTGTAACATTTGGCAGTAATCTGTCGTTCATAAAACAGCAGATACATTTAAATGTAATTTATGGTGCCGCTTGTCATAAGGCACTAATTATAATGCACAACCGTTGTGGTAAAACGTTTGGCCTGCTATTTGTATTTAGCAATACATTACAAATACTAACACAATGAAAAAGAATATATTAGCCGCTGCCATTATTGCTTTTTTAAGCATCCCGCTCGGTACCTTCGCGCAGCAAAAAATAGCCTGGGCCATGGTTAGCGCGGAAAAGGAAAAAACAATTGAACTACCAAAACCGGCAACTAATGGTAAATCTCCATACTGGATCATCGTATCAAACGAGAAAGAATTTCAGATAGATACCCTTAGCGCCATCAAATACCTCGACCCGCAATGGATGACCGCGGTTGACTTCCCGGATCTTGATGTGGCCAAGGCTAAATATGGCAAAGCCACGCTGGATGGCCTGGTGATCATTACCATAGATGATAAAAAATTCCCAAATGCTTTTGAGGAATTGAAAGAACACATGGCCTATATTGACGATTACGAAGAACTGCCCTTTTACGATTTTACAACATTGCCATAAGTTAGAAAATTTCCCTCTTGTATAAACCCCTCCCTCCCGGTACACAGCCGAACTCACCCCTCCCAAGGGAGGGAATTAAAATATCACTTATCGTTTTGCGGAAAGATACGTACCGTTTTAACATACCTGCCCTGGTAATAGCTGTTAAAAGGCGTTTCGGTTACACCATCGGCTTTGCCGGATGTGGAATGGATAAAGGTTAACTCCTTACCCGGCGATTTAATTACGATACCCATATGCCCAACCTCCCTAACGGTACTATCGGTGCCGGTAAACAGGATAAGGTCGCCGGTTTTGGCATAATTCAGATCTACAGTATGATTTATGTAGGTAAAATCTACCGAGCGGCGCGGAACCGCGATCTTAAAATGATTGAAAACATAAGTGATAAACCCCGAGCAATCGAAACCCTGTGTAGGATCTATCGACGCGTATTTATAAGGGATGCCTTTTAAAGTATGAGCGAAAGAAAGCAGTTGCTCGGGCGTGGTGCTGCCTGTATTTATTTTGGTGAATAACCCTGCGCTATCGGGTTCGGGCGGTGGCAGGGTATCTTGCTTGGCGACGGTTACGGTATCACCCTTGCCGGTAATTACATAGGTAGGTTTGCGCGCATCCGAACAGGAGTATATAAAACCTGCTAAAGCAAATAAAATAGTGAGATAGCGCATACATAACACTACATCACATTGTCTGTTAAGTTTTTAAATTGATGATATTATTTACGCTTCAATTTAACTTTAACGCCCGACAGGCTATTAAATAAGCTCCTCAACTCGCTTATCTCTACTGTATTCAAACTGGCCTTTGATACGAAATTTGCAGTTTGTTTACTTTGATAAATCAAGAACCAATTTTTAAGCTCTTCGATTTTAAAAGTTTCGTTAAGGCCTAATTCCGAATGGAAAGTTTCACCTCTAACAATCATTTTGTCAGAAGTAAACTCATAATCAATTGTTTCACTTAATCTTTTATTTGAGTTGAAGTTCTTTTTTGCTGAAAGATAAACCGATACTGGCAACACGAAAATCACGAACGCTCCAAAAACCAGCGCAAAGGTTGGATCTGTCTGCATGTCGGAAATACCCGCTACACTTAAAATGCCTGTAACAAACATGATCACCGCAATAATGGATATATAAATTGTCCCCCCTTTCCGGTAGGTAAGAAAGTACATCAGTTTAATATATTGTTGAAGTGTAATGTGGGTTTTAACAACCATGATAGTTTAGGATTTTCTCCAAAAATATGATTATTAAACAAAATAAGGCGGATGATCTTCATCAGATCATCCGCCTTTAATATTAACGAAAGCTTCTTACAGCGTTGCGATATCTATTACAAAACGGTAGCGAACATCGCCTTTAAGCATACGTTCATACGATTTGGTGATGTCTTTGATATCTATCAATTCAATTTCTGATACGATGCCATGCTCCGCGCAGAAATCAAGCATTTCCTGAGTTTCGGCAATACCGCCAATGCCCGAACCGGCAAGGCTTTTACGGCCGCCCAAAAGGCTAAATGCCGCTACCTTTGCAGGCTCTGACGGTACACCCACACATATCATGGTACCATCTGTACGCAACATATTAAGGTACATGTTAAAATCATGCTCGGCAGATACGGTGTCTAATATAAAATCGAACGTACCGGCAGCAGCTTTTACCTGCTCAGGATCAGACGTTACCACAAAGTGATGAGCGCCCAATTTTTTAGCATCTTCCTCTTTCTTAGGGGAAGTACTTAACACGGTAACCTCAGCACCGAAAGCAACACCAAATTTGACTGCCATGTGGCCCAGACCACCTAAGCCTAAAACGGCAAGTTTGTGGCCTTTACCCACTTTCCAATGCCTTAACGGCGAGTATGTGGTGATACCTGCACACAATAATGGCGCGGTAGCGGCAAGATCTAATTTGTCCGAGATATGCAACACAAACTCCTCGCGCACTACTATGCTGTTGCTATAACCGCCGTAGGTTGGGGTTTTGCCATCGCGCTCGTAGCTGTTATAAGTTTGGGTGCTGCCGCCATTAAGGCAATATTGCTCAAGGTCGCGTTTACAGTTCTCGCACTCCTGGCAAGAATCTACCATACAGCCGGTACCGGCAAGGTCGCCTACTTTAAACTTCTTAACGTGGTCGCCCACTTTGGTAACACGGCCAACAATCTCATGGCCCGGCACCATGGGGAAGATCCCCGGGAACCAGTCGTTTTTTATCTGGTGAAGATCTGAGTGGCAAACACCACAGAACAGAATTTCGAATTGCACATCATGGGGGCCAACATCGCGGCGCTCAAAGTCCCAGGGTGCAAGGTCGGTTTGCGGGTCTTGTGCCGCGTATCCTTTTACTGGTATCATGTTTTTTGGTTTTTGTTTGTTAGTTTTTCGTTTTACGAATATCAACAGATTAAATAGCTAATAGTGTAAAATTGTTGTAAATAAATATGCCTCACCTAAATCCTCTCCAAAGGAGAGGACTTTTTGAACTCTCTTTCCCTTTGCGGAGAGGTTGGTCGAGCGAAGCTATGACCGCGTGAGTGAGTGCCCTTGCATGCTCATTAACACACCCCTAAACCTCTCGAGAGGGGAACTTTTTCCAAACCCTCTTTCCGCTTGCGGAGAGAGGGTGGTCGAGCGAAGCGAAGACCGGGTGAGTGAGTGCCCTCGTATGCTCATTAACACACCCCCTAACCCCTCTCGAGAGGGGAACTTTTTTGAAACCCTCTTTCTGCTTGCGGAGAGAGGGTGGTCGAGCGAAGCAAAGACCGGGTGAGTAAATACCTTGCATGCTCATTAACGCACCCCAACCCCTCTCAGGAGGGGAACTTTTTTGAAACCCTCTCTCCGCTTGCGGCGAGAGGGTGGTCGAGTGAAATAAAGACCGGGTGAGTAAATACCTTGCATGCTCATTAACACACCCCTAACCCCTCTCGAGAGGGGAATTTTTTAAACCCTCTTTCCGCTCGCGGAGGGTGGTCGAGCGAAGCGCAGACCGGGTGAGTAAATACCTTGCATGCTCATTAACACACCCCTAACCCCTCTCAAGAGGGGAACTTTTTTGAAACCCTCTTTCCGCCTGCGGAGAGAGGGTGGTCGAGCGAAGCGAAGACCGGGTGAGTAAAATATCTTGCATTCTAACACACCCCTAACCCCTCTCAAAACTTTCCCCCTCTCCTTTGGAGAACGCTGTGGCTCCTTAATAACCTGTATTAACTGTTACTTCTTTCCAGGTTTCCAGGTCGTTTTTAACATCACTCATTTTCTGATAAGCCACGTCGTAAGCATCCTGCCCAAGGAACAGGTGCAACGGCGCTTCATTTGCCTCGGCAACGGTTATAATAGCTGCTACGCCTTTTTCAGGGTCGCCGGGCTGGTTACCGCCAATTTGATTTAGGTGAGTATCCTGCACTTCTCTTACAGTTTTATAAGCTTCTATCTCGTTTTTGGGCGTAATTAATGCATCAGGCGCTAAAAAATTTGTACGGAAGTATCCCGGAGATACAATAGTAGCCTTGATACCCAGTGATCTTGCCTCGGCCGACAGCGACTCGGTAAAACCCTGCACCGCAAACTTAGTGGCGCAATAGATACCAAAGCCCGGATAGTTACCACTAAAACCGCCAATAGAGGAAATATTAAATATATGGCCCGATTGCTGTTCGCGCAAATGCGGCATTACCGCACGGATAACGTTTAATGAACCAAATACGTTGATGTCGAAATTAGCACGTGTTTCGGCATCGCTCAGTTCTTCTAACGCGCCTACTATACCGTAACCGGCGTTGTTAACCACCACATCTATTTTACCAAACAGGCTTATGGCCTGGCTAATGGCATCGTTAACACTTTTTTCATCGGTAAGGTTCACGGCTAATGGTAAAAAGCTTTCGCTTTTGCCAACGGCGTTTTCAAGGTCGGCAATGTTACGTGATGTTGCTGCTACGTTATAGCCTTTTGTTAGCAGTTGTTTTACAAGGCTTAGTCCCAGGCCTTTTGAGGCGCCTGTAACAAACCATACTTTTTGATTGCTCATAGTTTTATGTTTTAAATGTTAGAATTTCTAAAAAATTTTGACAAAGCATCTCCTACTCCCAACGCAGAAGCAATTGTCATTAAGTAAAATCTGTTTTTAATTAAGCGCTGTACGCCATTGATTTGCTCAGCTCTTCGTTAAAGCGGAACTCTTTTTCCAGCTTCTCTAACTGCGCCATGGCACGGTCATAAGCATCGGCGCCTAACAATAAATGCAGTGGCGGGTTTTCGTTGTAGGCTACATTGATGATGGCTGCAGCTGCTTTCTCAGGATCGCCCGCTTGCAGGCCGTGGTAACCAAGATACCGGTCTAACGATGCGCCAACCACTTTATAATCTTCGATGCGGTTTTTTGCTATAGCGATAGATTCGGGAGTTAAAAAGCTGGTGCGGAACGCGCCCGGGGCTACAACGGTAACCTTAACGCCAAACTCGCGCACATCCTCGGCCAATACGGTTGAAAGCCCCTCTACCGCGAATTTCGTAGCCGCGTAAACAGACCAGCCAATGCCAGGCGCAAAGCCTGCTATAGACGAGATGTTGATGATGTGGCCGCTTTGCTGGTAGCGCATATAAGGCATAACCATGCGGATGACGTTTAGGGTACCAAATACATTTACGTCGAAACTATCGCGGGTTTCTTTATCGGTCAATTCTTCGATACTGCCGCCGATGCCGTAGCCGGCATTATTTATCACTACATCTATACTGCCGAAGGCTTTTTTAGTTTGGTGCATCGCGCAGCCCACGCTATCTTCATTGGCAAGGTCAACCTCAATGGGTAAAAAGTTGTCGGCAGTGGATCCAACAGCTACTACCAGTTCGGCAAGGTGGCGAGATGTTGCGGCAACATTTTGCCCTGCTGCCAGCAGTTGCTTTACCAGGCTAAGGCCTAAACCCTTTGAAGCGCCTGTTATGAACCATGTTTTAATTTTGTTTTCCATTATTTGCTGATGATTTGATAATACAAAAGTACATCAGCAAATAGGGCAAGCGTTTACATCATTCAAACCAATTATTGCAAAATTCAAACAACACGGTAAGAAGATGGCGTTGTACTGGTTTGTTTTTTGAAAAAATTATTGAAATGCGCCGGCTCCTCAAAGCCCAGGCAGTAGCTAATTTCTGATACGTTCCAGTTGGTATGCCTTAGTAAAGCCTTGGCCTCGCTGGTCAGGCGTTCAAAAATATGGTCGGTAGTTGTTTTGCCCGTGGTTTGGCGTATGGCCCTGTTCAGGTGGTTTACGTGTACCGATAACCTGTCGGCAAAATCTTTTGCCGAACGCAGGTTAAAACGCTGTGATGGCGTTTCTATCGGGAACTGGCGCTCCAGCAGCTCGGTAAATATCGATGTGATGCGCGAATTAGCATCGGTGTGCTGATAAATCGTTTCCTGTGGCTGCATCTTTAACGCGAAGTGCATCAACTCGGTAACATAGTTGCGCAGCAAGTCGTATTTAAAACGATAATCGGAATTGATTTCGTCCAGCATTTTGCCGAATATCTGGGCCACGTACTCATCCTGTTCCTGATTAAGGCTGTATGTTGGCTTGGCGGTTAAGGCAAACATAGGCAGCTCATGCACACTGGCGCGCAATGCATCAGTAAAAAAAGCCTCTTTAAAAATGCAGAACGAACCTGTTTTATCTTCGCTTATATGCTCGAATGTATAGGGTACGTTGGGGTTAAAGAAGATAAGGGTGCTACCATCTATTTCAATGCTTTTATCGGCATAATGCACCACGTTACGGCCACGCACAATGCTAATTTTATAGTAATCTCTGCGGGCGTAAACAATTGGCTTAGCACCGGGCGCGTAACAATCTTCTAAGCGGAACACATTAAAGTGCCCTATCTCATGCCCCAGGTTATCGGGCAGGTAATTAAACTTCTGCCTGTAAAAATCTTCTATTGTTTCTGTAGCTGCCATAAGGCAAAGTTACATAATTCAAACTAATATTGTAAAATTTTGACAGGGTGTCCCATTCCGTCCCGTTTTTTGCAGAGTGGGACACCTCGCAAAAATACATATCTATTTAAACTTCAAATACTTAACATGAATTAACAATGTATGGCTTTAAATAAAAAATAAAGCTAAAAATTCATAAAATATTGATTATCAATACATTAGAGATTAAAAAGCAGTTAGTGTCTCAAATAGTGGGACACCCTGTTAAGCATGCATGGTACCTTCTATCAAAGTGCCGTAAAATTCGGTTACACTCATGCCGGCAGCCCGCACCTGTTGCGGTATCAAACTGTTGGCGCTTTGGCCCGGGGTAGTGTTCACTTCAATAAAGTAGAACTCCTGCGTATCCTCTAACAATATAAAATCTACCCGTACCATACCGCGACAGTTAAGGCGCAAATAAACTTGGGTAACAATGTCGGCAATTTCCCGGTTCTTGGCTTCGGGGAGGTCGGCAGGGGTAATTTCTTCAGATACGCCGGGGGTATATTTGGCCTCGTAATCAAAAAAGTCCTTAGAGCTTTTGATCTCGGTAGCAGGCAGCACCACAATTTTACCATGCAGCCTGGCAATGCCAATACTAAACTCGCGGCCTTTTATAAATTCTTCTATCAGGATCTGGGTATCTTCTTTAAAGGCTTTTTCTATGGCATCATGCAGGCCGCTAACGTTATAAACCTTGCTCATGCCTACGCTGCTGCCGCCATTATTTGGTTTAATAAACAACGGAAACTTTAACGCCGACGCTATTGTAGCCGTATCGTGCTCGTCCTTTTGGTGCAACTGAATAGATTTTGCCGTATGCAAGCCATGTATGCCGTTTACAATAGCCTTGGTATAGGCCTTGTTCATGGTAATGGCCGATGTGGTAGCGTCGCAGGTGTTATAAGGTATACCTATGAGGTCGAAATAGCTTTGTAGCTTGCCATCCTCGCCCGGTGTGCCATGCACGGTGATGAACGCGAAATCAAATTTGATCTTTTCGCCGTTCAGCGTGAGGCTAAAGTCATTCTTATCAATATCTATGGACTGGCCGTCAGTTTCGTAAACCCAGTTGTGGCGGTTTATTAATATGGTATAAACCTTGTATTTGCTGGCATCTAAACTGGCGGCAATGTTTTTGGCGCTGTTGACAGATACTTCGTATTCGCCGGTAAAGCCTCCGGCTAAAAGGGCTACGTTTATGGTGTTCATTTCATTTAGGTCCGGATGTTCAATTTCGGATTTCCGGGCGCCCTAAAGTATCTTTTATTTAAAAAATAAGCTAATAGAAAATGATATTCGTGCTAAGCGCAGCCGATTACAATGTTTCGGCGCTTACAACAGGTAAACTAAAATGAAACTTTGTCCATTCGTTTTCCTCACTTTCGGCCCAGATGCGCCCGCCATGGTCATCTATGATCTTTGAACTTACAAACAAGCCCATGCCAAGGCCGGAATGTGTGGCAACAACATCTTTCGCCCTGTAGAATTTTTTAAAGATGGAGGCGATAACCTCTGCCGACATACCTCTTCCATAATCAGTTACGGTAACTACAACCTGGCCATTGATATCTACCGAGGTCTTCACCTCTATTTTGGTATTTGTTTTTGAATACTTTGCAGCATTACCCAATACATTTGAGAATACTTGCTCCATCCGTAACGCGTCGGCCAGTACATATACATCCTTATCTAAAACGGTCTCTAAAATATGATGGGGTAATATTTGCTGCATTACAGCCAGTTGGTCTCGTACGAAACCATTTAAACTAATGGGTTGCATGCTGTATTGAAGGCTACCGTTTTCGATTTTTGAAATATCCAGCAGTTGTTGCACAAGCGAATTTAATTTTGTTGCCTGGATGTCTATTTTACTTAAAAGTCCCCTTAACTGGTCAGACACGGGTTCTTTAGTGGCCTTTGCCATTTGTGTGTAAGCCTTTAATACCGTCATGGGTGTTTTTAGCTCATGGCTTGCAATAGAAATAAATTCCGTTTTTTTCTCGTCTACCAATTTAGACCGCTTTATCTCTTCATCCTTTTCTATCGCTATTTGATAAAGATCAAAGT
Source organism: Mucilaginibacter lutimaris (assembly GCF_042676625.1). Lineage (NCBI taxonomy): Bacteria > Pseudomonadati > Bacteroidota > Sphingobacteriia > Sphingobacteriales > Sphingobacteriaceae > Mucilaginibacter > Mucilaginibacter lutimaris. The sequence goes on along the minus strand of NZ_JBHTIA010000003.1, from coordinate 1,163,970 downwards.
TGCGCCTTTTTATTTCTTCGTACGCGCTTATGGGCGGTTCGTTTTCAAAGAAGTCTTTAAGCAGGTTTATTTTAACCGCATCTATTTTTAAGGACCGTGGGAGGCCTATTTTCATTTCAATTAAAGTAGCCTCATCCGTCGAGGTCAGTTCAAATTCGGGCACCAATTTTTGCGCGTAGAAAAAGCCTTCAGTAGCTGTAGTAAAGGTTGCATCGCTTTTAAAAGTAACCAGGGCAACCAAAGCGTACCTTGTTTTATTCTGTTCCAGCCCGATAGAAAGGTGGCCATTATCGGTATATTCAATAACCGTTCGTGAAATTTCAGATACAGCCGTAGCAAAAGTAGTTTGTGTAGCGATAGTAAGGCCCAGCCTTTCGGCAACCTTCATTGATTTTTTATGCGCGAGGACAAGGTCCATATCGTTTTCTAACGACATGTTTACTACTTCTTTCATCTTATTTAGTTTTTGCCATAACTACAGACATATCATCATTACGGCGGGCATGGTCTTTATAAATAGCAGCGGCTAAAACGGTAAGGTCGTACTTGTACATCATTGGGTAACGTGCCATATCTATACGTGTTTTTATCCCGTCGGAACATAGCATTACCTGGTTAAATTCATCAGCCTTGTAATCCTGGTCGTTCATGGTATTGGGGATATTGTGGCCAACAATACCGTTATACGACATATGATTTTTAAAGTTAACAGGGCCGGATAAACGCGCGGAGATGTTACCAACCCCCGTAGTTGTCCAAACTTTACGGCTATAGTCATACGCTGTTATATTTATAACAGCACCACGTGTTTTTTTTATAGCATTATGTATAAAACGTATGGTTTCTGTAGGGCTGTAATCCGGGAATACCTTAAAAGCTGCTGCAGCTTCATTAACCGCCTTATTCGCTTCGGGGCCATGCCCCAGCCCGTCGGCCAGCATCACTTTAGTGTACTTATCTGTTTTTTTATAAATAAAACCGTCGCCACTCGTTTTTTCGCCGGGCTTATACACCACTATAGGGCGTATAATAACATCATTTTTAAGTTTCGCTTTTTCGGGCTGGCTGTAAACGCGACTTAAAACTATAGTACCCCAGCCAATTTGCGAATACAGCTCAAAAGTATCAGAAAGCCGCTTCATGCTGCCTAAGCCGTGCCCAAGGGTGTTTGAGGTAGATACACCATCCTGCATCATGCGGGCGGGGTTCATCATACCTGGGCCGTTATCAATGCTTATAAGTTCTACATAAGGCGAACCATTGTTTGGGAACACTCCCATCAACAACTCGCCATCGTTACTATACTTAAATAAGTTAGAGGTCATTTCTGCTACGATGAGGTCGAGCTGATTGATCTTGGCTACGTCCATACCTCCTTCGGTAGCCATACGATGGATCTCTTTTTTTATAAGCGAAAAGTAGCTGCGGTCGTCGGCCGTGAAGCTAATGTGTGTTGCATCAACCATTGGCCCATTTTATAATTACAATCACTGTCCCTTCTCCTACTTTGCTTTTTATATCAAATTCGTTAACCAACCTTTTTGTGCCCGGTAAGCCCAGGCCTAAGCTTTTACCTGTAGAAAAACCATCGCGCATGGCAGCCGCAATATCCGGTATACCGGGGCCTTTGTCTGAAAAAGTTAAACGTACGCCATTATTGCGGCCGCTGGATACAACTTCTATCAAACACACGCCGCCATTGGCATACCGCATCATGTTTCTTACAAGTTCGCTGCAGGCGGTAAGCAAACGGGTTTGGTTAACCAAACCCATCTTTATTTTCACAGCGGTTTCCTTGACGCGATTTTTTAGAAAAACCACATCCTGCTCCTTTACTATCTGGATGGAGTCTTTACTCAGTGATAAGGTCATCGGTGGTCTGGTCTTCGTCTGCGTCCTCTTCGGTATCATCGATCATGGCTTTCAGCAGGTTCATGCCTTTCTCCATATCCAAAGCGGTGTGCACGCCCTTTAGCGGCAAGCCCAGCTCAATTAAAGTTATAGCAACCGCGGGCTGCATGCCCACAACAACCGTTTCGGCATCCAGTATTTTAGACATACTGGCTATGTTACCAATTATACGGCCCATAAATGAATCGACTATTGATACAGCCGAAATATCGATCAGTACACCTTTTGCACTTGTTTTGTTTACCATTTGTACAAGGTCGGCTTCCAGGTTTAGCGCCAGGCGGTCGTAAAGGTCTACTTGTATGGTAACCAGCAAAAAGGCTCCCATCCTTAGAATAGGGATTTTGTCCATTAGCTTAGGAAATTAATTTTTTGAAACGGTATTTATCTTTCTAACCTCTAACCGCATTATTTTAAATGAATAAGCCAATGCGCTGGCCAATGTTGCCTTGGTAATAATGTTTGAAAGATCGATACCTAAATGTACCACCGTTTGTGCAATCTCCGGGCGTATACCGCTTATTATACACTCCGCACCCATTAAACGGGTAGCGCTTACGGTTTTTATTAAATGCTGAGCCACCAGTGAATCTACAGCAGGCACGCCCGATATATCTAAAATAGCTATGCTTGAACCTGTTTCTACAATTTCCTGTAACAGGTTTTCCATCACAACTTGTGTACGCGCGCTATCCAATGTACCAATAATAGGTAAAGCAAGTATGCCCTCCCACACGCGAATAACGGGTGTAGATATCTCGGTGATCTCATCCGTTTGGCGTAATATAACTTCTTCTCGGCCTTTTATAAAAGTTTCAAAAGTAACCACGCTTAGGTTGTCCATCAGGCGGTTTATCTTTTGGCTTTCGGTAAACAGCAATTTGGCATCATCTGCTACTTCTTGCTGTAAAATTTCAAGGATGGCTTCCTTCAATGAAAATACGAAGTTACCTGTCTCGCGGGGGCTAAAACCCTGGCGGGCACGCGTAATGGCAATGCCTCCCAATATTTCAATAACCGGGCTCCACTCGTCCGAATCAAGATCTGTAAAGTTTTCGCCTGATAAATTACTTACTAACGCGTTAATAAGCTCTTCAGACTGGCTTCTTAATTCGTCGTTACTAATTAAGTCTTCGCGCAAACCTTCGTCTGCCAGCTGGTTCTTCATCCACAGTTCAAGGATGTTCTTTTTCTTGTTTTTTAGCAATTGATGAGTTTTTAGTGACATGGATGAAGGATACAGGTTAAAATTAAACTATAAGATCCAAACTTGACAAAGTTGAATTAATGGTGAAAGGTATAAATTAGGTATTGTATTACAAAATATATTATCTGTATAACAAACGGTACTATCACAAGTAGCTTATTATCATTTTGTTTAACGCTTCCTCCTTTCCAAGCCAAAATTGGAAATTCGAAATCCGAAATCAAATCCCTATGTTTGAGGTTAAATTTCCTAAGCAAAAACATGAGTAATTTTTGGGCTTATTTAAAAACCAGGCAATTCAGAAACACTATATTATTGGTTATAGCAACTGTTATAAGCATTGTTTTGATAGCCTTCTTCAGCCTTAGCTCGTACACACGCCATGGCCAGGGCATTCCTGTTCCAAAACTAAAGGGCCTTAATGTTGACAGGGCTATGGAACTGCTTAAAGAACAAGGTTTTAATTTCAAAATAGATTCGGTTTACGTGCCAGACCAGGCGCCCGGTACAATTGTAGAGCAGGACCCTGATGCGGGCACTAACGTTAAAGAAAACCGTACCATATACCTTACGATGGTTACCCAACTTGCCCCAAATGTTTCCCTGCCTGATATTACCACCGAGCAAAGCATCTACCGCGAAGCTGTAGCCATCTTATCTAATTATGGCTTAAAGGTGGGCGACACCACCTACCGGTCTGATATTGCGCGGGACCGCGTACTTGAAGTACGTTTTGGCGGGCAGATCATAAAGCCCGGCACCAAGATACCTAAAGGCTCTAAGCTTGACCTGGTGCTTGGTAACGGCGAAGGCGCGAGCGAAGTAGAGATACCCGAGCTGATAAACCTTGATCTTGACGCGGCCAAGTTTTCCATAAAAGGAGCTGGTTTAACAGTAGGTACCATTACTTACGAAGGCTCTATAAGCGATTCTACAAACGTAGTGGTGGTTTCGCAATCGCCAATGCGGAGCGATTCGTTAAGCAAAACCAGCATCGGCACACGCATTAATTTAACGGTATCGCAAGGTAAAGCAGATAATGGCCCAGCAAATTAACGCTGTAGAGTTACAGCAGCGCTTACAACGCGGCGATGTTATTAACCTGCTCGATGTTCGGGAAGCTATAGAATACCATACCTTTAACATTGGCGGTAAAAACATGCCGGTGAACAAATTGGAGCATAATATTAACAATTTAAGCTACAACAAAACCGACGAGATAATCGTTATTTGCAGTGCGGGCATCAGAAGCCAAACGGCGCAAGCTATATTGGCCGAAAACGGTTTTACCAATGTGCTGAACCTTAGAGGCGGCCTGAAAGCCCTGCAAAAATTGAATATTAAATAAATAAGAGCCTCACCCTGCCCTCTCCGAAGAGATTCCAAAGAAGGAGATTGAAGTACTTCTCCTTTAAAGAGGATTTAGGTGAGGCAAAATAAACATTAACAACACATCTACCTAAACATAACATGAAGAAATTTTGGATAGCGCTGGTAGTCATCATCGTATTATCATTGGCCGGCACCGGCATATTTTATTACCTGCGGTTTTTTGGGCCAAACGTAACCGATAAGCAAGAATACCTGTACATTAAAACAGGTTCAAATCTTGATGATGTTTTTAAAAGCATCACCTCGCAAGGCATAGTAAAAGACACTACATCATTTATACAGGCTGCTCAGAGCATGAAGTTTGTGAAAGTAAAGCCGGGAAAGTACCGCCTTAAAAGCGGCATGAGTAACCGCAACTTTATTAACATGCTAAAATCTGGCAACCAGGAACCGGTTACGCTATCTTTCCATAATATCAGGCTAAAAGATCAATTCGCGGGATTTGTGTCTAAGAAGATAGAGGCCGATTCGGTTTCAATATTGCGTTTGCTGGATTCGGCAAAGTTTGCAAAGCAGCACGGCTTTACAGCCGATAACATTTACACGGTATTTATTCCTAACTCGTACCAGATATATTGGAATACATCTGCCGAAAAGTTCTTTGCCCGCATGTATGCCAATTACCAAAAATTTTGGACACCTGAGCGCAAGCAAAAAGCCGAAGCGCTGAAACTTATCCCCCAGGAGGTTTCTGTCTTAGCATCAATAGTAGACGCAGAGGCCTTACACGACGACGAGATGCCTACTATTGCAGGCCTATACCTCAACCGCCTTAACAAAGGCATGAAGCTACAGTCGGACCCTACCGTCATCTTCGCGGTGAACGATTTTACCATTAAGCGTGTGCTTAACCGCGATTTAATTACTAATTCGCCATATAATACTTACATGTATAAAGGCTTGCCCCCGGGACCTATTATGATGCCATCTGTAGCAGCAATAGACGCTGTGTTAAACCATAAGCAAACCGATTATTTGTATATGTGCGCCAAGGCGGATTTTAGCGGTAACCATGCTTTTGCTACTAATGAAGCCGAACACAGGATAAACGCCAAAGCATTTCAGCAGGCACTTAACGACAGGAATATTAAACGCTAATGTTCCAGAATGCTACAAAAATTAGGGTGCGCTACGGCGAAACCGACCAAATGGGCTATATGTACTATGGCAACTACGCCGAATTTTTTGAAGTAGGCCGTGTGGAAATGCTGCGGAGCCTTGGCCTAACTTACGCCGGCATGGAAGCCCAGGGTGTAATGATGCCCGTGCTGGAAATGAAGTGTAAATACCTTAAACCCGCCCGTTACGACGAGGAGATAACCGTAAAGGTAATTATGGATAAAATGCCCGGCGTAAAGATCCATTTCAGTTACGAGTTGTTTAACGAACGTGAAGAACTGATACACCTTGGCGAAACGATGCTGGCCTTTATTAACATGAAAACCAACCGCCCCTGCCTGCCCCCTGCCGATTTTATTGAAAAACTAAAGCCTTTTTTTGAGTAATTTTAACCACAATGAAATGGGCTCATAAATTTTTATTACACTTTAAGTTTTACCAATACCTTACCGACTGGGCCCGAACGGTTTATATCCCCGGTTTCAGGCCGCTGCCTTTGTATACGGTAATTGTGTTTTTTATTCTCGAAATTCAGAAAACATCACTGGCAAACCGTGCGGCAGCATTGGCATATAACTTTATGCTGGCGCTTTTTCCGGCTATTATATTTTTATTTACACTGATAGCTTATATACCGGTGAAGGGTTTCCAGGACAACCTGCTTAGCCTCTTCGCGCTGATAATGCCTACAAACGCTTACCTGGCCTTCAAGAGCACCATTACCGATATTATTAAGCATCAGAATGGCAAGCTACTCTCAATAGGTTTTATAACGGCGCTATATTTTGCAACCAATGGCGTAAGCAACCTGATGCAGGCGTTCAATAAATCGTCGTTGATATTGGAAACCCGTAGCTGGTTAAAGCGCAGGTTTGTAGCGCTGCTGCTCACAGTAATGATCAGTATAGCTTTGCTGATCTCCATCATAATCATGACTGCCGGGCAATCGGTTATTTATTTCATTAAACGGGAGTTAAATAGCGATGCTGAGTTTTGGTTTTGGATGATAGCGTTTTCGCGCTGGATAATTATCCTGGTGATATTCTTTGTAAGCATTTGTATTTTGTACCGTTACGGGCCGTCTAACAAACGCAAGTGGAATTTTATTAACCCCGGCTCGGTGTTGGCTACATCACTGGCAATACTAACATCAGTAGGGTTTACTTATTACACCAATAACTTTTCATCGTACAATACAGTGTATGGAGCCATCGGCACCCTTATAGTAGTAATGATATACCTCTACCTAAACTCTATGATTTTGCTCATCGGGTTCGAATTAAACGCCAGTGTTGACCTTTCCAAGCGTACAATTCGCATCGAAAAACCGCGTTATAACACCTTTCGCACCAAAAAACCGACAGTTTAAGTAAATAATACAATGGCAATCAGCCCATTACAATTAATTAAAAAAAAGTTAATATCAAATTTGGCAATTCGCCCCGGATTTGTACTTTTGTCCCCGGAGAGTTGGCAGAGTGGTCGATTGCGGCAGTCTTGAAAACTGTTGACTGTAACAGGTCCTGGGGTTCGAATCCCTAACTCTCCGCAAAACACATTTAAAAAGTAAGGAAAGCCCTTTAATTGCAAGATTAAAGGGCTTTTTCTTTGTTATTACCTACCAAAACTCGCATATAATCGCAAAACTCTATTGCGTCATTCATTGCGTCTTTTATCCATTGTGAAACTTTTTCATGCCCACAGTACACAGATCCGAAACTTTCGATAATAACGCAATTTGGCGTCAGGGCTGAAAGAATTGTGGCTGTATCTTGAAGGCGCCACCCAGCGATGTATTGTTCCAAAGCTGTCATATGTTGTTTAATGAGCGATCATTAAGTTTTAGACTCAAATTTATAATTAAAACCTTTGGTTATTGATATCTGGCCGATCATCGTTAAATTCGGTTAACCGTTATCCACCCAATTTACCGGATAATCAAAACCTGCATGAAAAAACTGGCTAATAATCCGTTCATCCTCGCCCTGAAAGCCCGAAACCTTACCGTCGAGATCCATCACCATTCTGCTTACCAAATCGTGTTATCTAATGATACCCCTTTTAATTCCACGATCAATGGTACACTATTTGAACGCATACATGGCTTTTTGATCAAACCACAGGTCCCTCATTTTTGCGTAGCAGAGAATGGGACCTTGAATGTTCTGAATATTGAGCCTTACTCAACGGTCGGACTGGAATTGGCTGGCAGGTTTCAGGATAATGAGGATTGCATTGTTTTTTATTCACCATCGGAGACCAATTCCTTTTTTCAAACGCCGAAAGACAGTCTGGCTATAGGTCACATCATCGACGCCGTACTGGCCAAATTGCCGCCCGTTGATTACGATGAAAGGGTCACTAAAATAGTCGAATATATCAACGCTAACTATGCAGAGCAGCAAATAGCACCCCAAACGTTTGCCGACATTGTTTATCTGTCTCCTTCCCGCTTGGCCGCACTGTTTAAGCAACAAACCGGAAGCAGTCTATCGAAGTATTTGCTATGGACGAGATTACGTCAGGCCATTTATTTAACGCTTACAGAAAAAGACCGCAGCCTGACCGAGATCGCCTATGATACCGGTTTTTATGACCTGCCGCAACTCAACAAATACATGTACGAGATGTTCGGTATGCCGCCTAAGGCTTTAAAATTTAACAGCGACCTGATCGAGATTCACTGACCACATTTTTACTGACCAGTTATACAAGGGCATCTTCGCTATGAAGATGCCTTTTTTGTTTTTTTTATCGAAGTGCCGATCTTCCGCAATACAGTTATCTGATACAAGTTTCCCGCTGCGCATGTCCGCAATTTTGTGATATCATTTTAAACAATTAAAAAAATAATATCATGAAAGCTGTAGTTTATCATCAATTCGGAAATACCAATGTTTTGCAGATGGTCGAACAACCCAAACCCGGCATCCGCCCCGATCAGATCCTGATCCAGGTCAAAGCCTTTTCTATCAATCCCATGGACTGGAAGATCAGGAAAGGAGAAATGACCCTGATGTCAGGCTCAAAATTCCCCAAACGGACAGGCACTGACCTTTCCGGCATCATAGCAGGCATTGGCGCCGAGGTTCGTGGGCTAAAGGTCGGGGATGAAGTTTTCGGTGTAGTGCAAAACATTATGAAGGAAGGTGTTTCTGCGGAATACATCACTCTACCTGCTTCTTTGGTTTGGAAGAAACCAAAGAACTTGAGCTTTGCGCAAGCTGCCGCGATACCGGTCGCCGGGACCGCCGCGGTGACCGCTTTAGAGAAAATGGGTAACATAGGTACACAGACAAAGATCCTGATCAATGGAGCGACCGGCAGTTTCGGCATGTTCCTTCTACAATTGCTGAGGCCTAAGGGAGCAGATGTGACCGCAGTTACCGGCAGCAAAGGAACTACCTATGCAAAAGATTGGGGTGCCGCTACCGTTATCGACTATACGGCCGAGAATGTGCTGACCAGCAAGGAAACCTATGACATCGTGATCGATCTTTCAGGAAAGATGGGCTATCAGAAAGCGAAGCCGATCATGAATCCCAAAGCTGTTTTTCTGAACGCAACACCCAAGCCCATAGAGATACCAGGCTCACTGCTCAACAACCTATTCACCGGCAAAAAGCATCAGGTCATCCTCTCAGCCCCGTCCACTAAGTATACCAATATGCTGCTAGACGCCATAAACAGTGGACTGGAGATCGAGATCCATAAGGTATTCCCGTTCAGCGAATATCAGCAAGCTTATGAATATGCCGAACGAGGAGGCTATGTGGGCAAGATCGTGGTAGAGATCGCATAAGGATAAACGACAAAAAATAAAAAGGATGATCACAAAAATAGCAAACTCGCTGAAGTATGGTAAGCAACATGGCGAGTTCGGCGTGCAGATCTTATATCCCGGTCTTATCAAACCGGCACTGCCGGATACCGGATTTTCCACCATCGGCCGGATCGACCACGCGCGGATCAACCCCGGAACACTGATACCGATGCACCCGCACCAAAATGATGAGATCTTGACCTATCTGCGCAGCGGAAGTGTCGATCACAAAGATTCGGAAGGAAATACAGGTAAAATATCAAATAATAATTTGATGCTGATGAACGCCGGCGCAAACTTTTATCATGAAGAGCAGGTGCTGGAGGAAGGCGGTATTTTGGAAGCTCTGCAAATATTCATCCGACCGGAGACAGCAGATCTGCCATCTGGTGTTCAATTCGCTCAATTAAAGGAGCCCCATAGCGTTAACCACTGGCGCACGATCGCCGGTAAAGATGCTGATGTACCGCTTCAATTTCGGAGCGATACCTGGGTAATGGACCTGCGGCTGGAAAAGGGCGAGCAGATCGGCCTGCCGGAAGCACCGGCAACGAACTGTACCTATCTCTTCTACCTGTTCGAGGGGGAAGTAAACGTTGACGGAGAACTATCCCTTACCAAAGGCGAAAGCGTACTGTTGGAGACAGGCCTGGCAGAATTCCAGGCGACCAGAACCAGCGATATCGTGTTGCTCATTACGCGGACAACTGCAGCTCATTACGACAGAGGCATGTACAGCGGTAACCTGCATCTGTAAATACAGAACAGTGTTCTGATACAAGTTTCCCGGATCGGATCACTGCAAATTTGCATCATACATCAACAACAAAACATCATTGAAATGAAAAAGAGAATAGTAATACTCGGAGCCACCGGAACGGTAGGCAGCAAGATCGCAGCAATCCTATTGAAGGAAGGTCATCAGGTTACCCTGATCGCCAGACACACGGAAAAACTAAGCACTTACCGTGACCAGGGGGCAGAGGTCATCTCTGCTGACATCACGGATATCAAGGCTATTACGCAGGCATTCAGCAATTCGGACAGCGCGTTCGTACTGATGCCCGATAATGTAAAGGCGGAAAACACCAGGGATTTTCAGCGAGACGTAACAACTAAGCTGATTGAAGCGATCGAAAGATCGGGAATTAAGTACATCGTCAATATGAGCAGCCTTGGTTCTCATATGCATGAAGGCAACGGTATCATGGCCGGGACCGGTGAGCAGGAGGTCAGGCTCAACCAATTGGAAAATGTGAACGTGCTGCATATCCGCTCCGCTTATTTTATGGAGAACTTCCTGAGAACGATAGGCCTGGTCAAGAAAATGAACATCAATGGTACCGTAGCTGATGGCGACCATGCGATACCAATGGTCGCGACCAAAGATGTGGCAAAAATAGCCGCACGACATTTAGCTGCCCTTGACTTTACCGGCAAAAGTGTGCATGCGGTCATGGGACCTCGGAACTATACTTACCGCGAATTCACACACATTATCGGTCAAGCGATCGGTCAGCCGGAACTACCATACGTACAGGTACCGGTGGCGCAGATGAAACAAACATTTTTGGGCAATGGCTTTTCAGCGGATTCCGTCGACAACCTGCTTGAAATGGGGACTGCGATCAAGACGGGCTTCATGAATTACCAGGAGCGGGATGAACGTTCCACTTCTCCTACTACGGCAGAAGAATTTGTGAACGAGGTTTATCTACCAGCATATCGCAATTAAACAAATTACAATAGTGTTCTGATACAAGTTCCTCTGTGAGGAACAAAAGAACTTTGTATCAATAACAATTTAAATAAGGAACTATCATGAAATTACTTGAAAAAACACAATTAGGGAAGCTGATCCTAAAAAACAGCATGATTATGTCCGCCATGACCCGAAGCCGTGCGGATGTCAATGGTATCGTAGGAGACATGACGGTTGAATATTACAGCCAAAGAGCTAGTGCCGGATTGATATTTACCGAAGCGATCCGCATCAGTGAAGAAGCCACCGGCAGTCCTTTAACACCGGGTATTTATACTAATGAGCAAATTGCGGCCTGGAAAAGAGTAACGCAAGCGGTCCATGAGCAAGGTGGTTTGATCGTAGCTCAACTCTGGCATACCGGCCGCGCCGGCCACTCGTTGGATCGCAATGGAAAACTGCCTTTGGCACCATCTCCCCTGTCCATCCGAGGCATGCAGCATTTCACGTCGCAGGGATTGAAAGATTACGAAACGCCTCAGGAGATAACTATCGCTGAGATCAATGAAACTGTGCGAGATTATGCACAAGCGGCCAGAAACGCGATCGAAGCCGGCTTCGACGGGGTCGAACTCCATGCCGCCAGTGGTTATCTGCCCAGTCAGTTCCTGGCAGAGAGTGCCAATCAAAGGACCGATGGATATGGTGGCAGTATACCTAACAAAGTCCGGTCGTACTGGAGGTCATGCAAGCACTGATCAGTGCGGTCGGCGGCGATAAAGTAGGCATCAAATTATCAGCTTTCCATCCCTACGGAGATATGGTGCTTGACGATCCGGCTGCGACCTATACCTACCTGATCGAACAGTTGAACGGACTTGACTTTGCTTATGTGGAACTCATGAAACGCAGTCCTTATTTCCCTTCACCATCACACTACCCGGTTGACGATGAACTGGAGTATTTCGGAAATAAGATCCGTCAAACGGTCATTGCGAATGCCGGTTACGACAAGAGTAATGCCGAGGCAGAATTGGAGAAAGGAATAGCCAAGATGGTCTCTTTCGGGACGCTCTTCCTGTCAAATCCTGACCTGCCAAAACGATTCGAACTGAACGCCGAACTTAATCAGCCTGACCGTGCGACGATGTTCGGTGGCGGCGAAGAAGGTTACATCGACTACCCTTTTCTCAACGAAAAATTCATAGCGACTGTGGCAGCTAAGGGGGATTAAAACTTCATTTCCGCAATTAAATAAAGTTTTAACGGTGTATCTGCTAAACGACAGGAAACAATTTCGAACAAAAACAAAGCCATCTGCATCGCCGGGTGGCGTTGTTGTTATCAGGGTCGATCCTTAATTCGAAAATACTTGCGTTATTCACACGCACGCTCACTTATGTATAGGTCCCAAATGATCTGCTAATCACTTTCCTGAAGTACTTCTTCTGATCCTACTTAGTGAAGACTGGGTGATGCCAAGGTAAGACGCCAGGTAAGAAAGCGGGATCCGGTTGGCAAGTTTAGGGAACCGGCCAAAGAAGTTCAGATAACGTTCCGTGGCGTCCTCGGCCATCATCATACTGATCTTACTCACCTTTTCAACAAGCGCTTTGGAAATGATCTTATTCATGATTCCATCCACTCTACGATCGTATCAGATAGTTCCTTCAGCGCCTCCCGAGACAAGGTGACATAAGTACAGTCAGTAATAGCTTGTATATACTCTGCTGACGGCTTGCGTTGATTATAACTATCAAGGTCAACGACAAAATGATCTTCATCCAGAAAGTATTTCGTTATTTCATCACCTTTATCGTTATAATAACTGACCCTGAGAACACCGTCTATCAAAAAGGCGAACTGATCAGGGGTTTTACCTGCTTCCTGGTAGTATGCGTTGCTTTTGATATGGCGTATTTTGCATTTACTGATGATAAATTGCTTCTGTTGCTCATTAAGATCTCCGAATAACAGAAGATAATTGATCAGTGCTTCCATCGATCTAAAGTGTTTCTGATAAGATAAATACTTTTAATTACTGCCTGGCATCGTAAAATAGGGCGTGATCTGTTGCAAGGTCAAGTGCTTATTCAGACCTTCAAATGTGTGCAGGTACCTTTCTGCCTCTTCATGTGGAACGGTTGCCTCGGTAATGCCAATGCTGCGCTTTTGGCGTGCTGTTGTGGCTTTTTGCAATATCTTTTTAAGGATGGCTCCCCAGTTGGTGACTGTCGCGGAAATTTGTTCGAGGGCATCTTTTCCGATAACAAGAAGCGTACAATCCGTCACTGCCTGTATAAATTCAGATTGTGGTAACGCAATAGGTAATGATCCCGTACCGGCAATGAAATTGCCTTCTTCTATGAAGCTACTGGTGATGTTTTCCACTTTCCGATTATAATAATTGTACCGAAGTACGCCACTTTCTATGAAAGCAAGTTGTGGATAGGTATGACCGGGCTCGGTAAAATAACTGCCTTCTTTAAGTCTCATACGGTGCGTGACGGTTTCGATAAGCTCGATCTGCCAATCATTCAGGTCATCGAACAAAAGCAAGTGATCAATAAGTGTCTTCATGGAAATTGATAATGTTAAAAATCAAAGGATCTTTCCCTTCTGTACAAAAATGCAGTGCGATCTGTGAATAGCATTTGCCAAATGGCAAAAACGCCTATCTTAAAATGCAAGCTATATCCGATCGTAAACCGGTAAATATTTTTTTTCGCAGTTGATCGCTATTTGCCAAATGGCAAATGGTATCGGCAGGGTTCTCCTCACATTTGTATCGTCGCATTGAACAACATCATTCTTAAAATTTTAAAACATTAAAAATGAAAACACTAACTAAAAGACAGGAAACCCGAAAAAACCCACACTCTACGATCATTGCTACTGTGAAAGTTCCGATAGCTCAAGCTTTCGATTACATAGCACCGATCTACCTGCCTCGCATTTTTCCCGGTACCGGACCAATCGCAGGAATTTCCGGCACCAGCGTTGATGCAGACTGGAATCAGGCCGGCCTGAGCAGAACAATATATTTCAATGATGGCACAACTTCAAAAGAGACCATGCAGAAATGGGAAGCACCCAACACATTTGCATACAAGAACGAAGAGTTCACTTCACCGGCGCTTAAATATACCGCAGAGCGTGTAGAAGGTGAATGGTTCTTTACCAGCCTCGATGAGCACACTACAAGAATTGAATGGACCTACAGGGCAGTTCCTAAGAACTTTTTTGCCAGGCTTTTCATCCGGTTCGTGTTGATGCGATTTATCACAAGGATGCTGAAGCAGGCAATGAATATTTCTAAGCATGACCTGGAGACTGGCGATCTTGTCGGCGCACAATTCCCGGCATCACCTGTGCAAAGCAATAGCGGCATGCAGGAAAGATCCATTTCGGAGTTCAACAGATCTACCGTAGCTATTTAAATCTTCAAAACAGCTTGTAAAATATCACGTAACATCACATAAAAAATTTATCAAATGAAAACAGCACTCATTACCGGAGCCAACAAAGGAGTCGGCTTCGAGACCGCTAAACAATTGTTGGCGGAATAATATTCGGTATTCATCGGCAGCCGCGACGCTGATCGCGGTGAAAAGGCGGTCTCTGAATTAAAAAAAGCTGGCTGCAATCACGTCCAGTACTTAAAGATCGATGTGACCGATGAAGATTCGGTGCATAAGGCAGCACAAGAACTTGCCTCAACGTCGACCAGTTAGATGCGCTGATCAACAACGCGGGTATCCCGGGAGACTTCCCGCAGGATGCCAGTAATGTTACGATGCAGAACATCCGTAAAGTATATGATACCAATTTCTTTGGCGTGATACAGACAACCCAGGCATTTCTCCCGCTACTTAAAAAATCAGCGGCGCCACGTATCGTCAACGTTTCCAGTGACCTTGGTTCTTTAAGTCTTCACAACGATACGGCTTATGAACATTATCATACCAAGTTAACCGCCTATAATTCCAGCAAAACGGCACTGAACGCTTATACCGTTCTGTTGGCCTATGAACTCAGGCATACTGCTTTTAAAGTCAACAGCGTGAACCCTGGGTATACCAAGACCGCCTTCAATTTTAACCAAGGTCATAAGCCTGTAGCTGACGGGGCAGCACCGATCGTGAAATATGCCACGATGGGTAACGAGGGACCAACAGGCCATTTTTTAAGCGATCATGGAATTACACCGTGGTAAAAATGATTCTTTTTTTTTAAAGGTGGCAGTTTGCGGCAAAGGATGGTCTTCTCGGCAACAGGATAGTTAGTTGCGATCGTGCGGGTAAATCTTCGCTTTATCGGCCCTTAAAAAGGTGGCAAGGGATTTGTTTTGGGCGATGCGCTGGAGTTGTTCGAGGTGCTGCTCTTCGAGGGGCAGCAGGGCGACCTTATCGTTTTGCAGGATCGGGATCGTCATGGTTTTGGGCGAATTTGGCGGCATTGTACTGGTCGGTCTGGCCGCGGGGTATGGATAGTGAGGTCCATTCGCCTGCGAACATTTTGCCGAGATAGACGATCTGGCCGATGTGATAGGGATAATGGGCGAGCTGGCGGTTGATGGCTTCGAGCACACTATGCGGTTCACTGCGGATCAGTATGGTTTTATGGAGGTCAGCTTCGCTTAATGAGCACAAGGTATCCAGTAAGACTTGCCAGCCAGCGTTCCATAATGTGAGCATGGCTTGGCGGGTAATAATGTCGTTGTCGAACTCGGCTTCGCGCTGGCGGTCGGGTTTCTCGCCGTCCGTGGTCAGGAAGTCGGTCCATCGGCTCTGCATATTACCGGCCAGGTGTTTAACGATACTGGCGATGCTGTTACTGTCCGGGTTATACTGCAGGAAAAGTTTTTCATCCGGTAATTGCGCAAAGGTCTTCTCCCCTAATTGTTTATAATATTCGAATTGTTTGATCGCGCTGTCGAGGTAGTTCATAACTTGCTATGTTTTTTACTGTAACAAAAATAAACGATCAGGCCGAGAATCAGCCAAGCCAGCAGGCGCAGCCAGTTCGCCCAGCCCAAGCCATAGATCATGGCGCCGCAAAAGGCGATGCCTAAAAGCGGCACTAACGGAACCCAGGGTGCGCGAAACTGGCGTTCCAGGTTAGGTTCTTTTTTCCGCAGGATGACGACGGACAGGTTCACCAGGATGAAGGCAAAAAGCGTACCGATGCTGCTCATGTGGCCAACGACATTGCCGGGCACCAATGCGGCGAACAAGCCAACGAGTAACATGATGACCAGGTTGGCTTTATAGGGTGTTTTAAATTTGGGATGTAGTTGCGCGAACATGCTGGGTAATAACCCATCCTGCCCCATGGCGTAAAAGACACGGGACTGCCCGAGCAACATGGCTAAGATGACCGAGGAGAAGCCGGCCAAAAGCGCCACCGTAACGAGTTGGGCTAACCAATCGTAGCCGGGCATGGCCTGGTGGATGGCAAAGGCGACGGAAGCTTCGCGGCCCTCGTTGCGGAAGTCTTCGACCGAAGCTAAGCCGGAGAGTACATGGCCGAAAAGGATATAAAGCACAGTACAAAAGGCCAAAGTACCTAAGATACCGACCGGCATATTGCGTTTGGGGTCGATGGTTTCCTGCGCCGTTGTGCTGACGGCGTCAAAGCCGATAAAGGCGAAAAATACGGTTCCGGCGGCTGCGAGTATGCCGCCGATACCGCCAAAGGGATGGCTAAAGCCTTGTTCATCCACATAAGTGCTTTGCGGTGGTATATAGGGGTTATGATTCACTGGGTCAATAAAACTCCAGCCGGTGAAAATGATGAGTAAAACGATCGCGACTTTGATGATGACGATCAGGCCGTTAACCCAGGCGGACTCACGGGTGCCCTTGATGAGTAGTAAACTCATCAGGATGATAATGATGAGCGCGGGCAGGTTTAGGATGCCATGTTCGCCGCTCGCTGATACCTGGAAAGGTGAATGTGACCAGGCAAAACGTATGGGCGAAACCTGGAGGATATTGACCAGCAGGTTATTGAGGTACTGACTCCAGGAGATAGCTACGGTCGCGGCACCCACGGCGTACTCTAAAATGAGGTCCCAGCCGATGATCCAGGCCAATAACTCCCCCATCGTTGCATAGGTGTAAGTGTAGGCACTGCCGGAGATCGGGATGGCCGAAGCCAGTTCGGCATAACAAAAGCCGCTCAGCGCGCAGCCGAGGGCTGCGATCACAAAAGCGAGGGTCACTGAGGCACCAGCATCATCAGCGATGGCGGTGGCGGTACTGACGAATAAGCCAGAGCCTATGACCGCGCCGATACCGAGTGCGATCAATGACCAGACGCCGAGCGTGCGTGGCAGGGTTTCACTGCCTTGCAGTATATGGCTTATTGGCTTCTTTTTCCAGAGAGACATAGTTGTGCTTTAAGGGTGGTGAGTTCGCCTAAGAGGCGGGTTTCAGGGACGGGCAGTTCGCCGGCTAAACGGACGATCTCGGCGTTGAGCGTGTCGAGTTCCGTCGGGCGACCGGCTTTGATATCTTGTAAAGTAGAAATAAATTGCCCATCAGATAATTTACTGATAGTCAACAAACTATCTATAACTGCATCAAGTTCCAGTGTAACATATTGTCGCGCTACCAAAAGGCATTCGGAAATGACCCGCTTGGCAATAGCGAGGGCGGCCGGGTCGCGGTGAAAGATGCCGTTATCGGTATCGAGCAATGGACAAATGGAATTAAAGAAACAATTGACGATGACCTTTTTCCAGACTAATTCCTGTATATTTTCCGTGGCAGTAAAGGAGAACCAAGGGTTATTTAAAGTTTCAACGATCTCATGTAATTGTGTTCCTCGGATCGTTCCTATAGGACAGTTGCTTACTGGTTTGAATTGCACCACTCCTTCTGCATCGAACTGGCTGGTGACCATGAGGACACAGCGGTACAATTGCGCATTGTCAAATGACCTTTCGATGTTCAGGCCGTTTTGCAAAATGACAACGCTTTGGGTCGTCAGCTTTGCGGCGATGTCAGGATTGGCAAATGATTTGGCGGTCACTAATACAAGCCCCTCACCTATTTCATCCAAGGTGATAACGGGTATCTCTGCTTCCAGTAGCTGGTCGGACAATTGTACTTTAATAGTGATAGGACCGCTGTTCACCCGACGGACTAGCGTGACGGGTTTTAAGGTGTGTTTTAAAAATACGGCCAGTGCCTGGCCGATGGCGCCTGCGCCGACGATATAGATCATGGTTAACGTTTAGCGTAAACAAGAATGGATGCTTTGGCGATGGCGGCTTTATTCAGCATAAAGCCGGTCATTGCCGCGGTCGAGGTCGTGCCGAGCTTGGCAGTGTTCACTGCGTAGACCGTAATTATGTAGCGGTGCGCGGCATCACCTTCGGGCGGGCATGGGCCTTGGTAGCCGGGTTTGCCGGTGTCATTGACGCTGGTTAAACTGCCGGCAGGCAAGCTGTTTTGCTTGATCGCCATGGTGGTCGCAGGTATATCGACAATTACCCAGTGCCAAAAGCCGCTTCCGGTCGGGGCATCAGGGTCATACATCGTGATGGCAAAGCTTTTGGTAGCAGCCGGCGCGTTCGACCAGTGCAATTCGGGTGAGCGGTTCTCGCCGCTGCAGGTAAATGTTTCGCTGAACTGCCCGCCGAGGTCATCACTTTTCAGCGTGAAGGTTTGCGCGGATGCCTGATGGCATAATACAACGAGAACGAATAGTATTTTTTTCATACTTCAAAATTGAGGCATGAGCGCTATGTGGTGTTATTGCGAAACGTTCATTTTGTATTGCGGGAAGCCCAATTTGCGGGTGTATGCCCGAAATGGCGTTTGAAAGCGGTGTTGAAGTTGGAGAGGTGACCATAGCCATAATCTAGGTAAATATCGTTCGCTAGCCGGCCTTTGGATAGTTCAGTAGCGGCGAGTTCGAGGCGGCGCTCGCGAATATAGCGTTGCGGCGAGACCTCGTATTGCTTTTCGAAATCGCGTTTAAAGGAGGACAGGCTGCGGTTCGCCAGGAAAGCCAGCTCTTCTAAGGTCAACGCACTCAACAAGTGCTTTTCTACGACCGCTTTTAACGTGTTTTGATGGTTACCCAAGACAGCGCCGAGGATATCAGGTGACAGCTCGTGCAAGGCGGTCAGTAGTTCCTGGACTTTGAGTCTGGCCAGGTCCGCAGATAGTGTCTGTTGCTTTTGGATGAGGGAACGCATATGGCTCACATAATCCTGGATATAGCCATTGGTCTCGAAATGCAGATACGGTTCGGTCGCTTTCGCAGACGAGCCTATAAAGGCTTGTCCGAGATGACCGGGGAAGAATACGATGAAACTGCTATAAAAGGTGTTGGTGTCGCTATGCTCCGCAATAATGGAATTGCCTTCGGGAATGAGCATCCCCTGCCCCGGCCTTAATATCGTATCGCCACCAGCACGGTAGATCTGTTTCTGCCCCTGCTGCACAAAACTGATCGCGCAATGGTCGAACAATACGCGGTTACGGAAAGGACCGCCCTTATCGCTATAATCGACAAAAGCGATATCCCCCGCGGATATCTGCGGCTGTAACCGGGTGGCTAAAGGAACACGAACAATTTCCATATCAAATGATCAAATTACCTAAACGACGCAAGGCGTCTTCAATATTGGCGGTCCAGGGCAGGCCATAGCTCAGGCGCATACAATTGCGGTACTGGTCCTGCAACGAGAACATATTGCCCGGCGCAATACTGATGCCCTGGCGCATGGCTCGGTCATATAAAGTGACCGCATTCACTTTTTCATTCATTTCGACCCAGAGCATAAACCCGCCCTGCGGCCGGCTCACTTTGGTGTCCCCTGGGAAATACTCAGCGATGGCCCGGCTATAACGCAGGGCGTTAGCTTGCAAAGTATGCCGCAGACCACGTAAGTGGTGTGCATAGCGACCGGTCTCCAGGAAACCGGCGATGACTTCCTGCGTGATCGTAGTGGCTGAAATGCTGTGGTAAAGTTTGAGCCGCAGTACCTCTTCCTTGAATTTACCTGGCGCGACCCAGCCGACCCGGTAACCCGGCGCTAAAGTTTTGGAGACAGAGCTGCACCATAAGACGAGGCCGCTGTCGTCAAAAGAACGGCAGGAACGCGGGCGTTCGGTGCCGAAATAAACTTCACCATAGAGGTCGTCTTCGATCAGGGGAACGCCGTGATATTGGATCAATCCTACAACTTCCTTTTTGTGCTCGTCAGGCATCAGGCTGCCGAGTGGATTATTAAAATTGCTAACGAGGACGACGGCTTTAATATTTTTGTTTAAGACCGCTTTGAGTGCATCGATCTCGATACCGGTTTGCGGGTGTGTCGGTAATTCAATGACCTGTAAACCCAGGCTTTGCGCCAGCTGCAAATTCCCGAAATAAACCGGGCTTTCCACGGCGATGGTATCACCACGCTGGGTCACCGCCATCAGCGACATGGCCAGCGCATCCATACAACCCGAAGTGACCACCAGGTCCTCACCGGCCAGCGGCTGCCCCTGGTTATTGTAAAAGCGGGCCACCTGCCGCCGCAGGTTCTCATTGCCCTGTACCTGCTCATATTCCAGCCCGCTCCCTTTCAGACTGCGGGTGGCTTTCAATAGTCCTTTGTTCAGTTTGGCCACCGGCAACAGTTCCAGCGAGGGTACACCTAAGGACAAGGGTATTGCCCCGTCCCTGCCCATATCTTTATAGACCCGGCTGATGACCTCATGCAAAGCGCCGCCACTAACCTGCCCCGGCGTGCTCACGCCTGGCAGCGATAAATGCTTTTTGGGTGAGCGATGCACGAAATAGCCTGAGCGTGGTCGCGACTCGATCAGTGACTTCGCCTCCAACTGGTAATAAGCCTGCAAAGCGGTACTCTGGCTGACGCGGTAACGTTCGCAAATGATCCGCAGCGAGGGGAGTTTATCCCCTACGCGTAAAACACCCTGAGCGATCTGCTGCTCCAGTTCGCTGGCGATCCGGTCATATAAATACTCCATCTGCTATGGTCTAAAAATCATTTTCTGCATCTGTACAGGTCGGCAATTTTACGACAATTTTGTGTTATGACCAAAAAAGATATCCAGACGCTACATGAGATCCATCCCTGGCATGAGCGATACATTAAACTGACCGCGGACCTGCCGCCATTAGAAGTTTTACAGGAACACCGTTATCCGTTCAACGCAAAAGACCTTGCAGCATTGGGCGAGCTAACCTACGCAACATGCAAGTGGACGATCAGAGAGATGCTGCAACACATCGTGGACACCGAACGTATCCTGGGCTACCGGGCTTTATGCCTGGCCCGTGATGAACAGGCGCCGCTGCCTAATTATGATGAAGCGGCCTACGGAAAATTCATCAACATCACCGATCGCACTGTTGATGACCTGTTAGCTGAATTTGACCTGTTAAGACAGGCGACACTGTTATTATTTCAGCAGTTTGACGAAGCAGCCCTGAAACGAACCGGTACTGCCGCAGAAAAGCGCGTTTCGGTATTGGCCATCGCTTACATTTTGGCCGGACATCCCCTGCACCATTTGAACATTATTCAAGAACGTTATTTACCCTTGTTGCTCCCGGTCGCCATCGTATTCAATGAGCCAGCTTATCTCCGACACTTTGAAGCATTAAACAAGACCTGGATACTTAAAGACTACGTCCTTGAACCTGAAGATAGGCATGTACTGGAGAACGCGCAGGAAGCCATCATCGACCGGGGCGGTGTTATTCTTTACGCGGTCGAAAATAGTCAAGTGGTCGGCACGGTCGCTTTGCAGCCCCATGGGAATGAATGGGAAATGATCAAAATGGCCGTAGCTGAAGACCAGCGCCGCCGCGGTATCGGCCGGTTCCTGATCCGCTCCGCGATGGAACAGGCCAAAAAAATGGTATCGACCGCCTGATCCTGCATTCGAACAGTATCTCCAATGCCAAAGCCGTCGACCTGTATCGCAAATGCGGCTTTCGGGAAATACCGCTGGGTGATACGCCTTATGAGCGGGCTAATATTAAAATGGAAATTCAATTATAAAACGATGCATATACCTGTAATACGAACGAACAAAAGCCGTTTAGCGGCTTATGACTTCACCAATATCCAGTTCGGGCCTAACCCGACGGATCATTTATTTACCGCCGACTACCAGAATGGCGAATGGACGAACGCCGAAGTGAAGCCTTTCGGCGAATTCCTCATCAGCCCATTAGCACTGTGTCTGCATTATGGACAGACCGTCTTCGAAGGCATGAAAGCCTTTCGCGTGGCCGATGGCGGCGTTAGCATTTTCCGCCGGGACAAACATCTGCTGCGTTTGAATCGCTCTTTGGAACGGATGTGTATGCCAGCCGTACCTGAAGCACTATTTTATGAAGCGCTTGACGCGCTCGTGGGTTTGGATGAGGGCTGGGTATCCGGTCTTACCGGCAATTCCCTGTATTTGCGCCCTATAGTCATTGCCAGCGAAGTGCGCTTAGGCGTGCTGGAAGCCAATGCATACAAATTTATGATCGTGGCCCTGCCGATGGCCAATTATTATGACGGAACCGTTAAAGTCAAAGTAGAGACCGAATATACACGTGCGGCTAAAGGTGGCGCCGGTTTCGCCAAATGCGGCGGCAATTACGGCGGAGCTTTCCTTCCTACCCGTTTGGCCCGTCAAGCCGGTTTTGACCAGGTATTGTGGACGGACGGTGATACGCACAGCTACATCGAAGAATCGGGTACGATGAACGTCATGTTCGCGATCAACGGTACACTGATCACGCCACCGCTGAACGGCACCATATTGGATGGCGTGAACCGGGACAGTATCCTGACCCTGGCTAAAGATCGTGGGATGACCACCGAGGAAAGGCCGATAGGTTACCAGGAATTGGAGACCGCTTTCAAAAATGGAGCTGAGATCGAAGCGTTTGGCGTGGGTACCGCCGCGGTATTGACCCAAATCCGTGAGATCGACATTCTGGGACAAAGCTATTTCCCGGTCACGCCCAACGATGGTATCGCCGCCAGCTTACGCGACGAACTCAATGCCATCCGTACCGGCCGCTTACCCGACCGTTATGGTTGGAATCATCTTGTAGCCAGTCCGGAAAAAGCCGAACTTGCAGAATGAACCTTACGCTGCTCATTACCGGCGCCAGTCGAGGCATTGGCGCCGCTACAGCAAAGATGGCTGCCCGGCAAGGCTACGCCGTCGCCGTCAATTATCATCATAACGCAGAAGCCGCGAATGCGATCGTCGCCGAGATCCGCGAACATGGCGGCACGGCAGAGGCCATAAAGGCAGATGTGAGTACCGAAGCCGGTGTACTGCACCTGTTCGCTGAGGTAGACCGCCTGCTCCCGCCACTATACGGCCTGGTTAATAACGCGGGCATACTGGAAACCCAAACGACCGTTGCGGACATTGCAAGCGAACGACTGCAACGCATTTTTACCGCGAATGCGATCGCCCCTTTCCTATGCTGCCGTGAAGCCATTCAAAGAATGTCCCATGGCGGCGCGATCGTGAATGTCTCGTCTTTAGCCGCAAAGACCGGCGCACCACATGAATATGCCGACTACGCTGCCAGCAAAGCTGCGCTGGAAGCTTTGACCATCGGCCTGTCCAAAGAGGTCGCCGCCCAAAATATTCGCGTCAATGGCGTCCGCCCGGCCTTCATCTATACCGACATCCACGCCGACGGCGGAGAACCCGGCCGGGTGGACCGGATCAAAGACAGTATCCCGATGCAACGCGGTGGCCGGCCCGAAGAGGTCGCCGAAGCAATCCTTTGGCTGCTGTCGGACAAGGCCTCGTACACTACCGGAACTTTTATTGATCTGACCGGAGGAAAATAAGATGCTGAACGAAACTTTACGCACACTTTTTAAGCGTGACCTCGAAAAACTAAGAACAGAACTGAACGCCTACCAGGCCGAGCCCAATATCTGGCGTGTCGATCAAGACATTGCCAATTCCGTCGGGAACCTGGCCCTTCACCTCATCGGCAACCTGAATACCTATATCGGCGCCATACTCGGCGG
Organism: Mucilaginibacter lutimaris; assembly: GCF_042676625.1. Lineage (NCBI taxonomy): Bacteria > Pseudomonadati > Bacteroidota > Sphingobacteriia > Sphingobacteriales > Sphingobacteriaceae > Mucilaginibacter > Mucilaginibacter lutimaris. The sequence continues at coordinate 1,139,777 of NZ_JBHTIA010000003.1, read as the reverse complement.
CACGGACTATGTCCGTGACCGTCCGGCAGAATTCGCCAGCAAAGATGTACCCAGAAGCATTTTAATCGTACAACTAGACCGCACGATAGTAATCGTTGATGCCGCGCTTAAAGCGTTGCGTAAGGACCAAATGAAGGGCCCTTACCCACAAGATGTGGGCACGGGCGATATGACGACCGAATATTTCCTGTTACACCTGGCCATGCACCTGAGCTATCATTTAGGGCAGGTCAATTATCACCGTCGTTTTCTGGACCATTAATCAACTGAAGGGAGACTTTCGACGACCATTACGCACTATTAGAAGTACGTTACAAATAGAAACTGCAAAAAAACAATGGCGATTATGGTCTTTTGAAGCCTTCCTTGAAACAAGATTCGGTTTCATCGAGGATGGCACAAGGCGCACAAGAATCGCTTAGCGGATATGATTTCGTCTCTTACCAGCATCTAGAGCTGCCTGCACTATCCCGTATAAATTTTTGGTACGTGATAGCACTAGGGTCACCTGTTACTTTTCTGAAGCTTTTGGCTGTTCAGCCAGTATGCCGACCAAGTCCTTTTCCAGGTCATTTCGGTTAGCGAGGCTATTGGTAAGGATAACCAAACCTGCGCTGAGTTGAGGGAAACAATCCAGTGAACTGCGGGAGCCACCGGTACCGCCGCCATGTTCCAGTATACGGTAGCCATTCGCACCGCTATGGATAAACCAGTTCAGGCCCATACCTTCCTGATCGGAACCGAAGGTTCGTTGATGGGAAAGCTTAATGGCCCGGTTCGCCTCGGCATTGTTAGCTTTGATGTAGTTAACCAGATCAGCAGTGGTAGATCTTAAGGCCCCCATCGCAGGAACTTCTCCCAAATCCCAAAGCGGAACCGACTTTCTTTGTTCATTATGCGGCCACGCAATCCGGCCTGACGGAAGTGATCCGATATTGATCCGTGTATCCCTCATCTGATACGGTTTCAGGATGTTTTTTGATACCAGCGAAAAGTAATCCTGACGATAAACGTCTTCCAGTATTGTACCCAGTAAAGCAACGGCCATATTGGAGTAAGCATAAATTTTGCCCGGAAGAGTATCCATTTTCATGTGATGCAGTCCTTCATATAAAAGCGTTCTCGAGTAATTGGACAAGGGGTTAAGTGAATCATAGGTGGGCCGTTCCCACATGTTGGGGAATATCCTTGTGATCCTTGAAGTGTGGTTACTTAGATCTTTAATCCGTATAGGCGTACCCTTATAATTTAGATTGGGGTAGGCACCTTTAAGATATTTTCTGATATCATCTTCCAGGTTGATCTTTTTATCCAACACGGCCTGTGCAAGGATTATCCCCGTGAATGATTTGGTCGTAGAGCCGATCTCATAGATGGTATTTTCATCGGGCCGTTGCCCGTTACCGGCCTTCGTCTCCCCATAATTGTAAAAATGCGGTTTGCCGTTCTGCACTAATGCAATGGAAAGTCCCACCGCTCTTTTATCCTGAAAATATCGCTGAACGTACCTGTCGACCAGCGAATCCAGCCGGGAATGAAGCGGGTTATCTGACGCTACCAGCCGGACCTGCCCGGCGCAGATCAGACTGTTCAGGAAATATAACGGCATCAGGTATACAAAACTAAAAAGCATTGTTACCGGCCTTTTTATGAGTGCTATAGCGTTAATTCTAATGTTCATGGGATACCGAAGATATGACCTATTAAGTTCCATTTGGTTGTTTTATGAGTAACGATTCAGGTTCTTATTTTGCCTTCTGCAGACAATTTGACTTCCAGATAAAGAACATCATGACGGCTGTAACGCCCAGATAAGGCAGCAGCACATTTAACGGGTGATAATCACGGGCATCCTGCACAAGCGCAAAAAGCATAGTTTTACCTTCTTCCGGCGAGCGGGGAACAAGTGCCTGAACCACGTTCCAGCCAAAATGCAAACCAATAGATAAGATCAATTTGCCGGTCTTGAGATAACAAATCCCGTATAGTATCGATCCGAGGCCGGTGGTCAGCCATGTCATTAAAAACTGCTGCCAGGTTACGCTCGAATTCAGCTTCAGATGCATCACAGCGAATGGCAGCGTAACCGCCAGTTGAGCGACCCAGGGCCCGTACGCGGTCAATAAACGTTGAAAGGGATAACCCCGGTAGGTGAATTCCTGTGCAAAGGACGACCAGAGGTGAATAAAGATCAATATGAGGAGATATACTGGATCAACATGGCCGGTAAAAACCAGCCTTCCGCCGTTCAACCAGATCGTAAGCCCGGCACTTGTTAATAAGGCCAATATACCTATCAGCAGCCCGCGGAAGAAGTTTTTCCAATCGGCAGCACACGTAGGCACAAATCCGAGGCTGGTTAACGGCTTAACTTCCGCTTTGAGGAACAATAAGCTCAAAAGCATTGCGATCCCAAAATAATAGAAGACGCTGTCGAGTGTAGGGATGACTCCACCAATATAAGCGGCTCCGACAATCACTATAAAATAAACGCTTACTCTTAGCCAAACGGGCAATTGATCAATCAATTTTTTCCTTTCCATTTTCCATCCTTTTGTTTACAAAAAGACGGTCTTTCGACGGGGCGGAAAAATAAAATCGACGAACCGATGGGAATTGGCAACCAAACAGCCCGGGCTAGCGATATCGTTGCTGCCTATCGTAAGATAACCTGCTGATTCAAAGTTGTAACCTTTGAAAAAGTTCTTCCCGGTTGCTTGCTCCAATTGGAATCTCAGCATTCATCAGTTCAATGACGTTGCCTTTGATCGCCCGGATCATTTTAAGGTTAACGATATATGACCGGTGCACCCGGAGAAACTGCTTGGGGGGAAGCAGATCTTCGAATAGTTTCAAATGCATTCCTGCGAACAGCCTTGTTTCCTTTAGATAAACCGAACTGAAGTCCCTTTCGGCCTGAATATAGAATATTTGGTCATGCTCCACACGCAGCAGCCTGTTATCCTGGCGAATGAACAAGCAGTCCGGCTGATGTTCTGTCTCTGGCAAACGGATATGTTTCATTGCCATTCTTTCGCTGATTTTCTGTACGGCCTGGTAAAAGCGCTCAAAGGTGATCGGCTTTAAGAGGTAATCAACGGAATTGAGATCGAAGCCTTCCACTGCATAGTTGGGATAAGCCGTCGTAAAGACAACGAGCGGTGGATTCCGCAGTGAGCGCATGAATTCCGTACCGGTAATGACCGGCATCTGAATGTCCAGGAAAATCAAGTCGACCTTCCGGCTGTAAAGCCCTTCATAGGCTTCAGTGGCGTTGTGGCAGCTTTTAACGAGTTCTAATTCTGGAACGCGCTGAATATACGTTTGCAGGATATCCCGCGCGATCGGCTCATCATCAACGACCATGCAATTGATCTTTTTCATAGGCTAAGACATAAATTTGCCAAATAAGTATTTCCACTAGCACTTACTTCGTAACGATAGCGGTCGGTATAGTATAACTCGAGCCGCTTCCGCATATTGGCCAGGCCGATACCGCCGGACATGGCCTCTGGCCTCGCCGGGTCAATGCTATTCTCTATTTCAAATTTAATCGACTCAGGCGCGACCGTTAATGCAATATCGATAAAAGCGCCCGGTTCGTCGGGCGTAAATTTGAACGCATTCTCAATCAGTGGAATAAGCAGTAAAGGGGCAATTCCAACGTCATCTGGAATTGATGGCTGGTTAAACATCACCTTTGTAAAATTTAACCTTACCTTTTCCAGTTCAATATAATCGGCCATGAGCTTCACCTCTTTGCTGATCGGCATCGTGTCCCCTTCGGATTCATAAAGCATATAACGCAACAATTCGGACAGGCGGGACACCAGACCCGCAGACCGTACCGTATCACCGGTAATGATCAGCCCGTAAATATTATTCATGGAATTAAATAAAAAATGCGGGTTCAGCTGCGCTCTGAGAAAGTTGAGTTCCAGTTCAAGCTTTTCTTTCGCCAGGGTTACGCTTTTCATATTGCTGCGGTAGGCATTCAAGGCCGTCTTAATACTGATCGGGATGGTTAAGGTGAGCAGCAGAAAAAATGGCGTACCAAAAGTGACGACGCGAATGAGGACGATATTGCTTAGATCGGAACTCATCAGTTGGAAGTAGCCAAGTTCCGTCTTAGATAACCTTTCCATACAAGGCGCGCAACTGCTGATCAGAAATTTCTCGGCAATAGCGTCCAAGATCGTATAAATCACTAAAAGTATCAGAATCAGCAATACACCTTTAACATATTTATGGTTGGCAAAATACTTTGGCCAGAGGTAGTAAATCAGGGTGTAATAAAACAGCGCAATAACGCCGGTGCTACAGGTGTTAAGTAAAAGCATGCGGCTTATAGGAAAACCGCCGTAGACGTTAAACGTGACATTTGTGAGGTAAAAGCGCAACACGAGCAGCAGCAGCCAAAACAGACCATGCTGCAACCAGCGTATACCCTTGTCTGGGTAAAGCAAAAATTTGGAATGGGACATTGACATGCCTAAAGTTGCTTTTTTTAAGCGGTCATATCAATTAAAAACCACGAACGCAAAAAAAAGCAAACAAACAGGTTTTTTTTTCCAACTACAACAGATTAATCAGATATCCTATCGCATTCCTTTTTCATCAAAACATATAAGTTTCTGTTCAGAACTCTACCCCTCCTGACTAAACAAAGTTCTGAATTGAAAAACGCCTGCTTATTTCTAGAACCGACTATACATTGATTCTAAAGGCTCGTAATTTGTGTTCGCTAGCTCGAAGTGACTGGGAATACTATATCGTTGGAATTGTATCAAATCGTTTGAATGCAGCCCCATCAGTGTTACCGCTGTCGGCATAAACGAAGTAGTCCTCCGGGTTATAAACCTGCAGGGCTGTGCTCTGTACAGGGCTGCCGTTTTCTGTCAGCAGGCTTGTTTTAGCTACAAAGAAAGCTAGTATACACAGACCGATCAGGACGGTCATTTATCATAGACGCTGTTTTTGGACTGCTATGTCTCTATTGTTTGGATGGTGTGGGCCATCCAAAAAGTCAGTTACTTTGAATTGTTTTAAGCGATCCCAATGTTTCAGGTCGACCACTGAACCGGGTCGGAGATAGTTTAGAGAAACAATTTAATAATTAACGTTGCATCAATAAAAAATTTGAGAACGACCTATTTTCACCGTAAGCACTTAGCAGGAATGTTGTAAAAAGTAAGAAGACGGTAGTACTTTAATTTTCATTGTTCTAATGGGTTCCAGTAAGTCCACCGTTCAGTGTGAAGGAAACGCGACCTAATGTATCAAAACATCTCCTCTTATCAAAGATCAAATATTGGCCTCCACCTAAAGATAATTGATTCATAATAGTTACTTTTTGTAACTTTATTTTCATGGCGCGCGCGAAAGGTTCAAGTATAACAAATTTTGAAGCTTGGGAGAGACTCTCAGGCGACGTTAGGGCTAAAGAGCCGCCAACAGGAATAAGAGAAAAGATCTTAGGCAGCTTGGGATTCGATGGTAAACGATTAAAAATAAAGAGTTTACCAGAAATAAATAAGTATACCAATCACTTGAGCTGGCTTGAGGTCATCGATCCGTTGATACCTGAACAACCCGTCAAAATTATTTTTATGCGAGAGCTCCGGAGGGATGATAAGATAGTTCAAACGCTGGTGATTACTAGAGTAGATGTAGCTGAGGAGACTCATGAATCCTATACGGAAAGCTTTTTTATCCTTAAAGGTCGTTGTGTGTGCACAGTTGGGGGAAATGTCTTTGAACTAGGCCCCGGGAACTATTTGAGTATTCCGCCCTACATTCCGCATGACGTACGTTTATTGACGCCGGAAGTAACTGCCATTCTGCAATACCAGCTTATTTAGTTTTTCTGTGATTTGTTTTACTTTTGAATAGCTAAGTTGCGGTAAATGGCAAAATAAAATCAAATATTCCTTTCAAGGATTTGAAGTCTGGGCTTCGAGCCCATGTTGATAGCCTTGAAAAAACTCTTATTGAATAAAGTTAAATACGCACAATAATTGTTCGATTTCGAACAGTTTTAATTATATATTAACAATAGTTTACTCAAGATCACGCTGTTGTAAAAATGGCACGTAGGTTGACCAAGCAAGACATTGGAATCGTATAATGTTCATATTAGTTTCTACGGCGCGTTATTCGTCTGTCTGGCCTGCATTAGTATTCCACTCGTATCGCTTTTGTTCTTTGTTAAGCGTTCTACTCGTTCAGCAAATGTTTATCTGGGCTTGGCAGTGATTACTACGGTCTTGTTCCTGCCGCACGATGCATATGTCAGCAATGAACACTTGAATAATTGGCCGATGCAGGTGTATACGTCACCGCAGTTCTCCATGGCATTCGGTCCATTGATCTACTTTTATGTTTTTAAACTAGTTAATCCTGATATACCTTTCAAACGACGAAACTTGTTGCATTTTAGTCCGGTATTTTTAGAAATAATCTTACGGGCGGGATCCACGAGCGTCTTATTGAGTCTGACCTTGCAATCGCTCTCACTCATTTCTGCTTTAAGTTATATTACACTAAGCCAAAAGCTCATCAGAGATTTTTATAACAGCCGACAATTTATTGGAGGCGATCGGTATCGACATGAACTAACTTGGCTTCGTAATTTGCTGATTATGATCAGCGTACTTTGTGTTCTGCGGTTTGCACTTTGCGTACTTTTTTATTTATTCCAGATCCAATGGATAATTTCTATCGATTACGCGGTCGCTGCAGCTACCCTATGCGGACTGATATGGCTGGCCGCACAAGCGCACCTCAAGGCGCAAAACCTTCTACCCTATCTTAATTTGCCCTTATTGCGGCCAACGAAACAGGGCGATATCAGGCATAAGGCCATTTGGATCAAAAATGAAGTAAAAACCCACCGCTATTATGAAGACCCGAATCTGAGCCTGGAGTCTTTGGCAGGTAAACTTGAGATGACCGTCCATGAGCTGTCAAGCCTGATCAATACTGGCCTGAAGAAAAGTTTTAATGATTTTATCAATCAATTTCGCATTCAGGCCGTCATAGCCAAGTTTAAAGATCCGAAGTATGACGGTATGACGTTGATCGCAGTTGCCTACGAATCTGGCTTCAATTCTCAAAGCTCATTTACACGGGTGTTTAAACAAAGTACAGGAAAAAGCCCGGCTGACTTCAAAGCGGAAATGAGAAAAGATTACCCATTTTATAATGTGAGCAAGCGAATAGAGGTCGCAACGATAATTTCGCATAAAAAAACCAACCGGATTCTTATGCTGAAAAATTATTTCATAACCGCTTACCGCAGCCTGCGAAGGTTCAAGCTTTTTACTTTTCTTAACGTGTTTGGCCTTACCACGGGCATGGCGTGTAGCATTTTGATTCTTTTATGGGTCCAGGATGAGCGAAGCTATGATCAATTTAATAAACATGCAAGGCAGATTTACAGGCTAACCGTTAATGTAGCCGGAACACCCGCGGCAGTTACGCCACCCCCAGTGGTACTTGCAATGAAACAAGAACTCCCCGCAGTAGAGACGGTCACAAGAGTGGTTCCGATCAGTACAGTAGTACGCGTTGGCAATCAGAAGTTTTCTGAGAAAAATGTTTTCTACGCAGATCCAAATTTTTTGGAAGTATTCAGTTACCCATTGCTAAAAGGGGAAAAAACTCAGGCCCTGACTAGTCCTGATGGGGTCGTCATTACCGAAATCGCTGCAATAAAATACTTTGGCACGGACAACGCCATTGGAAAGATTATTCATGTCGACAACGACGCAAATGGGCACGATTATAAGGTAACGGGCATCCTTAAAAACGTCCCGCGTAATTCGCATTTGCAATTCACGTTGTTACTACCTATTGAATTTTATGATCGATCCAACGCGGATGTCTGGGACAACTTCTCCGCCTACAGTTATATCCAGGTGCATGACCAATTTAATGCAAATTCCAAAACTATCGCCGTACTTGAAAAACAAACTGATGCTCTTTATAAAGCCAACGACAAAAGCAATACCAAAAGTACCTTTTCTTTACAGCCACTTACTGATATTCACTTGCACTCAACACTGTCGCTGGATGTTAATGGACAAGGCAATAACCAGTATGTAACCATATTCTTCTTGATAGCTTTATTTATTTTGTTGCTGGCTTGTGTCAATTTTATGAATTTAGCCACTGCTTTAGGGACGCACCGGGCGAAAGAGGTTGGTTTACGCAAAACTATAGGTGCTTTACGTGGGCAGCTGATCACACAGTTCATGAGCGAATCTATATTGGTAAGTATGATCTCGTTGATAGTGGGAATCGCTCTTGCGTGGTTGTTATTACCACTGTTCAACAATCTTTCTGGCAAACAAATAACGATCGATTTGTTAAACTTTAAAATAGCTGGAAGCCTCTTAGCCCTAGCAGCATTTGTCGGAATAGTTTCAGGTAGCTATCCGGCATTCTTTATGTCTTCGTTTAATCCTGCTAAGGTACTAAAGGGCCTTAGGATCTTTGACGGAAAGAAATCCTATTTACGCAATGGGCTGGTCGTTTTTCAATTTGCTGTAGCGGTGGTTTTGATAGTGAGCACCATCGTCGTTAACTATCAGCTGAGATTTATTCGCAGCCGGGACATGGGGTTTGATAAAAAAAACCTGCTTTACCTGGAAATGCCTAAAACTGGAGACTTACAAAGCAACTATCAGGCCTTAAAGGCGACTTTGAAGCAGAATGCAGATATCACCGATTACAGTTTGATCAATCAACTACCTACTAACCTCAGCTCCGCCACTAATGATGTTACCTGGAGTGGAAAAGACCCTCGCTTGCAGATCCTTTTTCCGCATATCAGTGTAGACGGCAATTTTGTAAAAACTTTCGGTATGCATATGCTTGCCGGACGAAGCTTCGATGACAATGTAGATGGCGATCAAGCTAATTATGTTTTAAATGAGAAAGCGGTATTGCTAATGGGCTTTACAACGGAAACCGCGGTAGGACAAAAGATCAGCAGTAAAGGGCACGAAGGCATAATAATCGGCGTAGTAAAAGATTTCAATTTTAAGCCCGTACAACAGCCAATCGAGCCGCTTATTATGAAGCATACCAACAACGGCGGCTATCTGGTGTTGAGATCCCGACCGGAAAACGTCGAGACGTTGCTGCCAAAATTACGGTCCATTTTTCAGAAAGTTTATCCAAACGCTCCCTTTTCCTTTGGTTTTGTGGATGAAGATCTGTCTAAGTTGTACTTAGCCGAGCAACGTATTTGCGCTTTATTTAATACGTTCTCAATTATTTCTATCGTAATATCTTGTCTCGGCTTATTCGGATTAGCCGCTTTCGCAACCCAGCGACGCGTAAAAGAGATCGGTGTTAGACGCGTGTTGGGTGCTAGTGTTTCCGGAATCACCGTGATGCTAATGAAAGATTTTGTAAGACTAGTGGCATTATCCCTCTTAATTGGTTTTCCTTTGGCCTGGTACGCCATGCATCATTGGTTGAATAGCTACGCCTACAGGATACAACTCAGTTGGTGGATTTTTGCTGGAGCAGGTTTGATCGCAATCTTTATAGCTGTTGTGACTGTCGCATACCAATCGGTTAAGGCGGCACTGTGTAATCCCGTCAAGAGTTTGAGAATAGACTAGAACTAACGAAGGCATTCGATACATCTTTGGTAAAATAGGAAGAGATGCCGGAATATTATCTTTTGCATTAAGCTGAGCCGTTACTATCGCTTTAGTGAATTTAAATCTGATAATTATGTGCCGGCTTTTTAAATAGAACATATTTTCTTATCTTTGAGGTAACAATTAGAGTAAACTTGCTATTTTGCGTCATTCGTAGAGTAAGGTACTTTTTAAAATGTAAGTTACTGATAATAAACATATAAGAGCGACAGTTCTGAACCCTCGCTCTCCGCCATAAGGCAAAACAAAAGAAACTGCGTCATTCGTAGAGTCTTTTTGAAAAACTTGCCAAAAACAGCATCAGTAAAGCGTAGAGCGCATGGGTTCTGAACCCTAACTCTCCGCTGATTATCATATCAAACAAAAGAAACGCCTTAAATGATGCATTTAAGGCGTTCTTGTTTTAACTGCTCCCGCTTATTTTCTCCTTCGCTGGCCGTACTTCTGCTGCAATGAGCATTAGAGGCGCGGGCTACAATCATATCTTTAGTGCCCTGGTACATACCTTCGCCGGGTATGCAAGGCCGCAAATGGTTGATCTGCGGCGTTACTATAACTAAGTTATTTTAAATTTATACGTTGGTGCTTTTTATGGTTTTACCTAACCGTATTGCAGCCAGCGCAAAATAAAATGCACCAAATGCAGAATATCCTGCCAATGAGGCTATGCCATAGTTGGGCATGTGCGCACGTAATATGATAAAGCCGCCCGCTATGAGAGATTGCGCACCGCTAAGGATCATTGGCCATTGGCCTTCAAACATTTTTCTGCGGCGCAAACCTATAATAAACTGAATAAGGCCTGTTAACGAAGCCCAAACACCAAATACCACTAATGCAGTAGGAATGCCGCTTTGCAGGGCAATAATGACCGCGATAGTTGTTAGCGTGCCAATTGCCACATTTACATATTGCGGAATTTTGTTAGATGCAGGTGGATTGGCATTAATATCAACAAATGTTGCAATGACATCCCATATAGGGTAAAGAACAAATAAAATTTCTTCGAGTGTGTTGTTCGTTTTGCCAACGGTTACTATAAGCGTGATCCATATTACAGAAAACGCTACCCGTGCGAAATATAATTTACGTAATGATTTTGCGGTTCCGGCTGCTTCACTTGGTACAGTACCGGTAGATTGATTTAATGCGTTCATGATTTATATTCTTACTTTAATACCCAAATGTCGCTTGATAATGACCACCGGTTTTTCACTTAAGTTAAAAGCGATAGATTTTTTTTTAATCTAATATCATTCCTATCAGCGTCAAAGTAAGCTGTACCAACTACATACATTACCTTACAGGTAGGCGCCCGCCCTTAATTATTTGTTCCTGTGTAAGCCTAACCGCAATAAGTATACAACTTACCCCAATTTGTATTATCTGCTGCCCTCCGTTTGCACCGACCTTTACTTCATCAAATAATTACAACATGAAAAACACAATTTTAATTACCGGTGCAAGCAGCGGTATTGGTAAAGCCACCGCTAAATTATTCCTGGAAAAAGGATGGAACGTAATTGCTACCATGCGAAACCCCGAAAACGAAACAGAGTTAAATGAGCAGGAAAACCTACTGCTTGCCCAGCTGGATGTACTTGACCTGGCTTCTATCGAGAAAGCCATAGCAACAGGAATTGAGAAATTTGGAAAGATAGATGCTTTAGTGAACAACGCCGGTTATGGCGCTTTCGGCCCTCTCGAAGCTTTTTCGAGAGAAAGCATTATCCGCCAGTTCAATACCAATGTAATTGGGCTAATGGATGTAACGCGGGCCATATTGCCACACTTCCGCGGTAATAAAAGCGGGGTTATCATCAACATTTCTTCTATAGGCGGTAAAATGGCATTCCCTTTGGGAACGCTTTACCACGGCACCAAGTTTGCCGTAGAAGGTATCTCAGAAGCTTTAAGTTATGAACTGGAACAATTTGGCGCCAAAATCAAAATTGTTGAACCAGGTGCCATAGCTACCGATTTTGCCGGCCGCTCGCTGGATTTTAGTAACGATGAATCAATGACCGAATACCAGGATATTGTTAGTAAAGTTAACGAAGGGATGCCCGCATTTTTTAAAAATGCTTCTACTGCCAGCGTAGTTGCAAACGTTATATATGAAGCGGCTACGGATGGTACCGGCAAACTACGTTACACCGCCGGCGAAGATGCAAAAAACGTAATTGCCCAACGCACAGAAACTGATGATGCAACTTTCTTCCAAGGCATTAAGGACATGTTTAAACTTGCATAATTAAAAAAACACGGGGCTGCCGTGTTATAGCGCCCTGTGTTTTTATTATAAATCTTTAACTTTAATAATCAGCAATTAAATCAATGAGTGTATCCCTCCATTTTTCTGAGATAGCCGACGTATATAAATTCTTTAATATAGATAAGCCCCTTAAGCACCCGCTGGTTGCAGTAGTGGATTTTAGCGATGTTGATGAAAGTGTAGAAGAAAACACCAGGATATCCGGAGATTACTACTGTTTATTGTTTAAGCGGTATGATGGTAATAATGTAAGGTATGGCCGTAAAGTAATCGATTTTAATCACGGCAGCCTCATGTGCATAGCGCCAAATCAGGTGTTGGAAATGGAAACAGATATAGGCGCTTATACCGAAAAAGAAGGGTGGGGCGTATTTTTCCATCCCGATCTTATCAGAAACACTTCTCTTCAGGATAAAATGAACGACTACAGCTTTTTCTCTTATGAAGTATGGGAAGCGCTTCATATGTCTGAAAAAGAGAAACAAATCTTTTATGATTGCGTACAGAATCTGGATAATGAATTACACGAGAACATCGACCAGCACACCCAAAACGTTATTGTATCCCATATCGAGTTGCTGTTAAATTATTGCGCACGCTTTTACGGGCGACAATTCATTACAAGAAAAAGTGTGAACAGCACCGTTGTAATGCATGTAGAAAAAATACTACGCCACTATTTTAGCGGACCCGGGCTTCAAGAGCAGGGCCTGCCAACCGTAAAAAAACTTGCGGATAAAGTCAACCTTTCGCCGGGGTACTTAAGCGACCTTCTCAAAAAAGAAACAGGCAAAAATGCCCAAGACCACATTCACTATTACCTTATTGAGGAAGCAAAGAATATACTGACCGGTACCGATAAGTCTGTTGCCGAGGTTGCTTACTTGTTAGGGTTTGAATACCCACAGTATTTCAACAAGCTTTTTAAACAAAAAACAGGTAAAACTCCGGTAGAATTCCGTAACCTCAACTAAGCCATTCGATGATTATATGAAACTGTTACCTCCGTAAAAATGGTGTAAGGTCAGCTCATCATTCATTCGCCAGTTGTTTTTTACCCCAGTTATGTAAATGCTCTATAAATGGCATTAGCTCGCGCCCTGTATCGCTTAATGAGTATTCTACCTTAGGCGGCACCTCATGATACATTTTACGGATGATCAGGTTATCATCTTCCAGTTCCCTTAAGGTTTGGGTGAGCATTTTGGTTGTTATATCAGGCAGTGTCCTGCTCAGTTCACCGTAACGCAATACGGACTGTAAGCCCAAATGCCACAGGATGCGTCCCTTGTACTTCCCCCCTATACGCTTAAAAGCATATTCTACACCACACCTTTGAATACATTCCGGTATTTCCTGCTTTTTTTTCATCTTTATATTTATACAAACAACTGATAATCAATAATACATACTTTTTAGTATGTAGGATACAAAAAAGTACATACTTGCCAAAAGTAAACAATAGATCTAACTTTGTTAAAAAATAAAAGATAAAAATGGAATCACAAGCTAAAGATAAACAAGGAACAATGAAGGCGGTACGCCAATACGAGTTCGGCGGCCCCGAAGTATTACGTTACGAAGATGCACCCATTCCGGACATAGGGCCGGGAGAAGTCCGCATTCGGGTACATGCAGTAGGCCTTAACCCACCCGATTGGTATTTACGCGATGGATTTAAGATACTGCCGCCTGAGTGGCAACCCAAGCTGCCCTTTCCCATCATATTGGGCACCGACGTTTCGGGCGTTATAGAGGCCGTTGCCGATGACGTTAAGGATTTCTCGGTTGGAGACGAGGTTTATTCGATGGTACGCTTTCCGGGTGAGGTTTTGGGAAATAGCAGGGCTTACGCGGAGTATGTAACCGCCCCTGCCTCAGAAGTTGCGCTGAAGCCTGCCGGCCTCGATCATGTGCATGCCGCCGCCGCGCCCATGTCATTACTAACCGCATGGCAGTTTATGATAGCACAAGGGCACAATGTGCCTAACCCGCTTCAGCCTAAACAGCACGAGCCCGTTCCGCTGCAAGGTAAAAGGGTACTGGTTAACGGTGCTGCCGGTGGTGTAGGCCACTTTGCGGTACAACTTGCTAAATGGAAAGGCGCTCACGTTATCGCGATAGCCTCAGGCAGGCATGAAGCGTTCCTGATGGACCTTGGCGCTGATGAATTTTATGACTATACAAAAGTTACCCCCGAGGATATTATTCGTGATGTTGATCTGGTAGTTGATGCTATCGGCGGGCCATCTACCGGCCGTTTTTTACGTACCATAAAACGTAGGGGAGCGTTATTCCCGGTGTTTGGGCTTGGCGCGGGCGGTAGCGAAGAAGCCGAAAAGCTTGGCATCACCTTCTCTACCACACAGGTTCGTTCGAGCGGCGCGCAACTGGCAGAAATAAGTGGCTTGCTGGATAACCGTACCATACGGGTTGCCGTAGACAGCACTTTTACACTTGCCGATGCACATAAGGCTCATGAACGGGCCGAAAAAGGAAGCATACAAGGTAAAATCGTATTAACTGTACAATAGACCAACTGATAGCGGGCGCGGCCCCCATTCATATAGGCTGCGCCCGCATTAAGTATATTATGAGGTTATTGTTCCGTTTTCGGGCTCTTTTAAAAACCTTGTTTTAGGCAGGCTGCCGGGGAAATTTTCCTGTATGTATTGTATCATGTTCTCCCTTACATAACACCTTAAATCAAAAGCCTGCGATGAATTTCTGGCGCTAACCAACATACGTAATTCAATAACACGTTCTTTAGCATCAGTAACCTGCAATATGCCAACGCGCTTATCCCAAAGATCGGTTGCATCTAACAGTTTGGTCAATTCCCCCCTCAGCGCGTCAGTAGGCACTGTATAATCTACATATAAAAACACCGTACCTAATATTTCAGAGGTGGTTCTGGTCCAGTTTTGAAAGGGCTTCTCTATAAAGTAATTAATAGGCAGGATCAATCTGCGCTGATCCCATATATTAAGCACAACGTAAGTAAGTGTAATATCCTCTACCCGCCCCCATTCGCCTTCAACCACCAGCACATCGTCAATACGTATGGGTTGCGTAAAAGCTATTTGGAAACCAGCCAATAGATTACCTAATGATTTCTGCGCTGCAAAACCAATAATGATACCTCCTATGCCCACCCCCGTTAAAAGCCCGGCACCCAGTTTGCGCACATTATCAAAACTCAATAGTATAAGGGCGAGTGTAATTAAAATAATAAGTACGGTAGCCAGCTTCCTGATGAATTGCAGCTGTGTGCGTATCTTACGTTCTTTGAGATTATCGGCCTTATTAAAATCGTATTTATAGTAAATAAAATCCTCAAGCACCCTAATGGAACTCATCACTAGGCTTGCAAACGATATCAGCAAAAAAATGCCAAGCCATCTTCTGAACGCACCGTCATAAACCTCTCTTAAAGCTAGGTATGGTAACATGATGTTAGCCACCAGCAGCGGTATAAAATGGTTTAGCGGCCTGCTAAGGTGTGTAACTAACGACCGTAATAGTGAATACTCCGCCTCCTTTTTATTCTTGTAATAGTTAAGCAGTATTTTAACAAACACTTTTATGATAAAGCCAATAAATAATATAAAGGCGATAACAATAATATTCCACAACCAGGGTGATAATGTTTTAGACCATAAATTTATTTGCTCTTCCATATTTATAAAAATATTGGCCTGTCAAGCTTCATGGCAATACGGTAGGCGGCATTCATTAAGCCTACATGGCTATAGGCCTGCGGGAAGTTACCCCATTGGCTGCCAGACTCTTCGTCAACGTCCTCACTAAATAAAAGCAGGTGGTTACAGTATTTGAGCAATTTTTCAAACTCCCTGGTGGCATCATCAAGCCGCCCAACGCAGGCAAGCGCCTCAACGTACCAGAACGCGCATATAAGGAAGGTGGTTTTGGGTTTTCCAAAATCATCGGTATGTATGTAACGATAAAATAAGCCTCCCTCTGTCTTAAGCTCTTTTTCTAAAGCTATCAAATGATCTTTTGCCTTTTGCGATGCAGGATCAAGGTAGTTCATCATAATAAGCTGTAATGTGCTTGCATCTAAATGCGGGCTGCCTACAGCATGGGTGTAAACCTTGCGTTCTGGGTCGTAGCATGCTTCTATATGTGCGGCTGCGCGCGCCTTTAATTCGCGCGCTTTTTCAACAAGTTCGTCATTATTGATGGTAAGAGCGATCTTTTCGGCCGCGCAGCAACCTGCCCATTGGAAAAGGTTGCTATAGCAATGGATGTGCGCTATATTTCTAAACTCCCATATCCCCGCGTCTTTTTCGTCGATAGTCCGTTCTATTTTACCTAAGATGGAAGCTATCCATTTGTCAGAGTCTTTACGCTCGCTAAAAATAAAGCGGTGGTCGGTATAAAGCGGCAACAGTGATATAAGCACCTGGCCATAAATATCGTTCTGGATATGTTCTGACGCCTGGTTGCCAATACGCACCGGGCCATTACCCATATAACCCGACAAGTGTTCCATGATGGTCTCGGTAAGGTCTTTTTTACCGGTTATGCTGTATAGCGGCTGATATCTGAAATGCTCCTTGTCTCCAAAAGAGATATCGGTTACATACCCGAAATATCGCTCCATTTCTTCGAAATGGCCTATATGGTTAAGCGATGTTAATACGTAATAGGTATCGCGCAGCCAGCAGTAGCGGTAATCCCAGTTACGGCCGCTGCCGGGGAACTCAGGCAAGCTACTGGTGCTGGCCGCGATAATAGCCCCGGTATCTTCATATTGATGGATCTTTAGCGCCAGTGCCGAACGGACAACATATGGCTGATAAAAGCCGGCAATTGTTGAATGCTTGATCCACAGGCGCCAGTAATCAATAGTTTCGCGTAAATATTCTTCGGCCATGCTTGTTAACGATTTATCAAGCTCAGAGCCGTAGTTTAACAGCAGGTATTTGGTCTCGTTAAGAGAAAAGAAGGATGCATCCTCTAAATAGCTCAGCGGGATATTTGAAGTAAGCGTCATCCGTTCATCGCAGCCTGTAAACTCAATGGAATCGCTGCCAAACTGCCTGTCCCATTTATTTTGCCCATAATCACAAACCGGCTCGCATTTAACACTTATTCTTGGGTTACCCTCCAGTACCTCAATTTTACGGATGAGGATAAGGGGCTTATAGTAACGCCCGTTTTTGAGGAACCGCGGCGCAAAATCTGTTACGCGGTATTTACCGTTGGCACAAGTTATTTCGGTACGCAGTACATTGGTATTTTCGAGGTAGTACTGCTTCGAAGTAAATTCGCCTAAGGGCTTAATAGAAAACTCGCCTCCTTTTCTATCATCAAGCAAACCGCCAAAAATAAACTGGCTGTCGAACCGTGGCCAGCACATCCATTCAATGTTAGTATTAGTGTTTACGTGAGCTAAAAAGGCGCAGTTCCCTATAATGCCGGTACTATAAGTATGTTTTTCCATGAACAATTATAAATTATCATACCAACAACAATAGTTTATAATTGTTACCTAAAAATGTTTTTTGATTAATGAACGGCTTGTGGCTGCAGCAAATTGTTAATTGTTTCCTTCAATTCATGCAGGTTTACAGGTTTGGTAATAACGTTACTACAGCCAAATTTTGCCGAAATGGGATCCAGAGATGTATATTCTGATAGTAAGATGATCGGCAGGTCGTGCAGCTCATTATCCGATTTTATCTGGTGGCATAACGTTCCGCCGTTGTCATCATTTAATATAAAATCAATGATCAATAGCTCCGGCGAGCTTTGTTTCATCTGGTTCAGTATATCAGCAGAGCAGCAGATCACTTCCGGTTCGATATTTAAAAATTGGCTGTTTGATTTAAGCAGATGAACAACCGTGTCATCGGGGCTTATAAGTATTACTTTTCTCATAGGTAGGATGGTAGGAACGCAAATTAAATAAATGAAATCACATTTTATCGTTCTAAGAAAAAAAATAACTCTTAAAACAAATCAAAGTTTTCGTGTTATATGAGTATGTCTAAAAATATTTACCCCGGTAAACCGTATCCGCTTGGCGCAACCTATGATGGGCAAGGCGTAAACTTCGCGTTGTTCTCTGATAATGCAACCAATGTTGAACTTTGTCTTTTTGATTCATCTGCTGAGCAGAAACAACCGGAAGAACGCATAAAACTTACCGAACGCACACACCAGATATGGCACTGTTACATACCCGGCATAAAGCCCGGCCAGTTATACGGCTACAGGGTACACGGCCCATATGAGCCTGAACAAGGACACAGGTTTAACGCTAATAAAGTTTTGATAGACCCGTATGCAAAAGCTATATCGGGCACTATTGACTGGCACGACTCGTTATTTGGTTATGAGCTTGGGCACCATGCCGAAGACCTGAGTTTTAGTGCTACTGATAGCTCGCCTTATATACCAAAGGCAGTTGTTGTAGACCCAACATTTGATTGGGAAGACGACCAGCCGCCGCGTACGCCTTATCATCAATCTGTAATTTACGAAACACATGTTAAGGGCTTTACGCAACTCCACCCCGATATTCCCGAAGAAATAAGAGGCACTTATGAAGCCATTGGACACCCGGCAAGCATAAAATATCTAACAGAACTTGGGGTAACGGCTATAGAATTGATGCCGGTACACCATTTTGTAAACGACAGGCACCTTGCCGAAAAAGGTTTAAGCAATTACTGGGGTTACAATACGATAGGTTTTTTTGCACCTGATGTGCGTTACGCCGGTAATATCGACAACGGACAGCAGGTACAGGAGTTTAAACAAATGGTAAAAGCACTGCACAAGGCCGGTATAGAGGTAATACTTGATGTAGTTTACAACCATACCGGCGAAGGTAACCACATGGGCCCTACGCTATCATTAAAAGGTATTGATAACTCATCATACTACAGGCTAGTAGATGATAATAAAAGATATTATAACGATTATACCGGCACCGGCAACACGCTGAATGCCATGCTGCCAAATGTATTGCGCTACATTATGGATAGCCTGCGTTATTGGATAACAGAAATGCACGTTGATGGCTTTAGGTTTGACCTTGCAGCCACCCTTGCCCGGGAGCTTCATGAAGTGAACAGGTTAAGCGGCTTTTTCGACATCATTTACCAGGACCCTACCATTTCTCAGGTAAAGCTGATATCAGAACCGTGGGATATAGGCGAAGATGGCTACCAGGTGGGTAACTTCCCGCCGGGATGGGGCGAGTGGAATGGAAAATTCCGTGATTGCATCCGCGATTACTGGATTGGCGCCGACAGTATGCTGGGCGAGTTTGGCCAGCGCTTTACCGGCAGCCCCGATCTTTACCAGGAGGATTACCGCAAACCAACCGCCAGTATTAATTTTATTACTGCTCATGACGGCTTTACGCTTAACGATCTGGTATCATACAACGAAAAACATAACGAAGCAAACGGAGAAGATAATAACGACGGCGAAAGCCATAACCGATCCTGGAATTGCGGTGCCGAAGGGCCTACTGATGACCCGGAAGTTATAAAGCTGCGCGATCGTCAGAAACGAAACCTGCTTACTACCCTATTTCTATCGCAAGGGGTGCCTATGCTTGTTGCAGGGGATGAATTTGGGCGTACACAACAAGGTAATAACAACGCATACTGCCAGGATAACGAGATCTCGTGGCTTAATTGGGGCGAAGCGGATCGGGACTTATTAGCCTTTACCCGCCGCCTCATCGCTTTGCGGAAAGACCACCCCATATTCCGCCGGCGGAAATGGTTCAGGGGTAAACCTGTTAAGGGTAAGGGTCCCGAAGATATTGCCTGGTTTTTACCTGAAGGGGGGCCGATGGAAGACCATAACTGGGATCACGATTTCGCGCGTTCTCTGGGTATCTATCTCAACGGCCTTGGCCTGCACTCGGTAGATCCAAAGGGTGTCCCAATAAAAGACGATAATTTTTATTTGATGTTTAACGCACATCACGAACCACTGGAATACAGGTTGCCCGAAGTGCTGAATAATAAAAGCTGGGAGATTGTTTTAGATACGGCTAATGACGATGTTTTTGAGCAAACCATAAACAACCGGGAAAGCATACGTGTTGAAGGAAGAGCAGTTGTTGTATTGCGTAATAAGCTTTTTAATGAATAAAGAAGATCTAATACCCGGCGTAAGTTTTTTAGAAGATGGTACAGCATGCGTTGTGCTTTGGGCGCCAAAGGCAGATACAGCGGCTATTCTTTTAAACGACAAAGAACAATTGCCGTTAAACAAAGTTGAAAAAGGCTACTGGACGCTTACTACGGATATAATTAAGCCCTTTGATAAATATTCATTCCTATTAGATGGGACTAAACAACTGCCCGACCCTGCTTCACGGTCGCAGCCGGACGGTGTGCATGGGCAATCGCAGGCTATTGACCTGAAAAGCTTTGAGTGGAAAACAACCGAATGGCAAGCCACCCCATTACAAGATTACATTATTTATGAACTACATACCGGCACTTTTACACCTGAAGGAACTTTTGAAGGTATTAAAAATAAGTTACAACACTTAAAAGAACTGGGTGTTACTGCCATCGAAATTATGCCTGTAGCACAGTTTCCTGGTGGGCGAAACTGGGGGTATGATGGTGTTTTCCCGTTCGCGGTACAAAACTCTTACGGGGGTGCCTCAGGGTTGATGAAGTTGGTAGATGCCTGCCACAAGCATGGCTTAGCTGTAATATTAGATGTGGTTTATAACCATGTTGGCCCCGAAGGCAATTACTTTAATGAGTTTGGGTCATACTTTACCGATAAATACCGCACACCCTGGGGTAACGCCATAAACTTTGACGATGCCGGCTGCGATGAAGTGCGAAATTACTTTGTACAAAATGTGTTAATGTGGTTCCGCGATTTTAAAATAGATGCATTGAGGTTAGATGCGGTACATGCCATTAAAGACTTTGGGCCTAAACATATTTTACAGGAAATGAGGGAAGCGGTTGATGAACTGATGGCCCAAACAGGACGCACACATTACCTCATTATAGAATTTGACCTGAACGATAAACGCTTCATCGACCCAATCAAAGAACATGGCTATGGCATGGATGCGCAATGGATAGACGAATTCCATCATGCTTTACGTGTAACCGCGGGCGGAGAACGTAACGGTTATTACTCGGATTTTGAGGGAATAAAGCATCTGGCTAAATCTTACCGCGATGCTTACGTATACGATGGGATTTACTCCGAAGAGCGCCAAAAAACATTTGGTACTAAAACAGATAACCCGGGCAGCCAGTTTGTAGTGTTCTCGCAAAACCATGACCATGTGGGCAACCGCATGCTTGGCGAGCGCAGTAGCGTGCTATTTAGCTCATCAATGCAAAAATTGATGGCTGCCGCGGTAATGGTTAGTCCCTACCTGCCAATGCTATTTATGGGCGAGGAATACAGCGAACAAAACCCCTTTTTATATTTTGTGAGTCATGGAGATCAAGAGTTGATCGAAGCCGTGCGTAAAGGCCGTAAAGAAGAATTTAAAGCTTTCCATGTGCAGGGCGAAGCGCCCGACCCGCAGTCGGAAAGCACGTTCACCAAATCGAAATTAAATTGGGGAAGTATGGCCCAGGAGCAGCAGCAGGATATGTTGCAATATTATAAAACGCTTATCCGGCTACGTAAAACCTTGCCTGCTCTAAGCAACCCCGAGCGCCAAAAGCTATCTGTAACTTATAATGATACACAGCAAACCTTGCAACTCCATCGTTGGAAAGATGGCAACCAGGTATACTGCTTCATGAATTTCTCGAAACAACCACAACAGATCGAACCGCCCGCCGATGCGCTAAAAATGGCTTTAAATTCTGCGAAGAATAACGATCATCCAAAAAACATCATTCAACCAGAATCGATAATAATTTATACAAACAAATATGTTTAACCCGGTATCTACCTATCGCATACAATTTCATAAGGATTTTACTTTTGCAAACCTGGAGCAGATAATCCCTTATTTGGCCAAACTGGGTGTAAAAACTTTATATGCGTCGCCCATATTTAGCGCGGTACCGGGCAGCAATCACGGGTATGATGGTGTTGATCCGCTTACTATAAACCCTGAGATTGGAACGCTTGAACAATTAAAAGACATCAGTAAAAAGTTAAAGCAAGTTGGTATAAGCTGGTTACAGGATATTGTACCCAACCATATGGCTTTTCATCACCATAACAAATGGCTGATGGACCTGCTCAAAAATGGCCCCTCCTCCCCTTACCGCAATTACTTTGACCAAAGCCTGGCCGACGAAACATTCTTTAAAGGCCCCATCATGGTTCCCTTTTTAGGTGATGACCTGGAAAACGTGATTAATAACGGCGAGCTAAAGATCATCAACCAAAATGATGGCTTCTTTTTTAATTACGCGGATCAATTCTGGCCAATCAATGACGATTCTGCGTTGGCGCTTACTGGAATAGATCCGGATGTGTTAAATGTAGACAAAAGCAAGTTGATAGAAATTGCCAACAAACAACATTACAGGCTGTGTAACTGGAAAGAAACGGATACGCAAATTAATTTCAGGCGATTTTTTACAGTAAACGGACTCATTTGCATCAACATACAACGCCAGAAAGTATTTGACCATTTCCATCAGTTAATAGCACAACTACTTAAGGAAGACGTTATACAGGGCCTGCGTATCGACCACATTGATGGTTTATATGACCCTGAACAGTACCTGCAACGCCTCCGCAAACTTGCAGGCGATGATACTTATATCGTAGTTGAAAAGATCCTGGAACCCGGTGAAGCCTTGCCCGCATGGCCCATACAAGGCACAACCGGTTATGATTTTCTGGCGCAGGTAAACAATCTTTTTACTGACAGGAAAAGCGAAAAAGCCTTTACCCGTTTTTACAAGGATCTAACAGAGAAGAAAAGACCGGTAAATGAGCAGATAAAGGATAAAAAGAACCTGATCCTGACCACTCACATGAATGGCGAACTGGAGAACCTCACCAACCTGATTATTGAATTGGGATTAGGAGACGCCAACAACCGTGATGGTATTAAAAAAGACATTTCACATTTACTTATAAACTTCCCAGTTTACCGTTTTTATGGCAATAGCTGGCCGCTGCCTCACGAAGAGGAACAAAAACTCGTTACGATTTTAAACGAAATTAAAAGCGATAACCTTCAATTGTTTGAACACAAAGCAGACGACGATTATAACCGTCGTGCATTAAGCTTTTACCAACGCTGTATGCAATTTAGCGGACCCTTAATGGCTAAGGGTGTAGAGGATACGTTAATGTATACTTACAACCGGTTTATAGACCATAATGAGGTAGGCGATTCGCCCGAAACATTTGGTTTGCCGGCAGATGAGTTTCACACATTAATGATTGAGCGCCAAAACCAATGGCCGCTGGCACTCAATGCAACTGCTACCCATGATACCAAACGGGGTGAAGGTGTAAGGGCGCGTTTAAATGTGTTAAGCACCATAAGCGACGAATGGATAGAAAAAGTAACGGAATGGCAGGCCCTAAATGCTGATATTAAATTAGGTGGCGCGCCTGATAACAATGATGAATATTTTATTTACCAAACGCTTATTGGTACGTACCCGATGCCCGGTGAGCAAGCGGCCGACTTTGCAGAACGATTGGATGCTTATCTTGAAAAAACACTTCGCGAAGCAAAACGGCATTCTAACTGGGCAGATCCTAACGAAAATTATGAGGAAGCGGTAAAACACTTTGCTTCATCATTGCTGAATACATCGCGGCCATTTTGGGACAGTTTTAAAACATTCCATAAAAAAGTATGTGACCTGGGCGTAGTGAATTCCCTTGCCCAGCTAACATTAAAGCTTACCTGCCCGGGCGTGCCCGATATTTACCAGGGCTGCGAACTTTGGGATCTGAGCATGGTTGACCCTGATAACCGCCGTCCTGTTGATTATAGCGTTCGACAAGCCTACCTCGACGCAAACGAACGCGAAAGTATAGAAGAGATTTGGGGCAGCAAGTTTAACGGACATGTAAAAACCTGGCTTTTGCAACGGCTATTAGATTTAAGAAGCAAGTTTGCAGAAGTTTTTGCTAACGGCGACTACCTCCCCATAACCCTAAGTGGCAAACATGCCGATGAAGCTATTGCCTTTGCAAGAATTTACCAGGATAAATGGCTTGTTACAATTGTACCGGTACGGGCCAAAGCGCAACTGAATGACACCTATATACATTTACCAAACGAAGCGCCTGTATCGTTTAAAAACATTATAACGAATGAAACAGGCTTAACAGGTAAAAAGATCGCCATCAGCACTATGCTCAAGGAACTCCCGGTTGCGGTATTAGAGCTTAACAACTCAACAAGCAAGCGGGCCGCGGGTGTTTTATTACATATTACATCGCTGCCCTCAAATTTTGGCATTGGCGATCTTGGGCCAAAAGCCCGGCAGTTTGCCAAATTATTAAAGGAAGGTTACCAGCGTTATTGGCAAATATTACCGCTCAACTCGGTAAGCGCTGCCGATGCGTTCTCCCCCTACAGCTCAACATCCAGCCAGGCGGGTAATATATTGTTAATTAGTCCGGAACAATTGGTTGAAGATGGCCTGCTAACATCAATTGATTTGCAACAGTACAATGGAGAGAACCGGCAGTTAAATTTTGAAAAGGCGCAGGACATAAAAAATCAGTTACTCGAGAAAGCCTGGCAAATTTATATAAGCCACCCTACAGAAGCATTACAGAAAAATTTCGCCTTGTTTTGTGAGCAGGAAAAGACATGGCTTGACAATTACGCCTTTTTTTGTGTACTAAAAGATAAATATCACCAAGCACCCTGGTATACCTGGCCAGATGAATTTAAGTTTAGAAAACAAAATGCGCTACAGCAATTTGCTGAAGTGAACACTGGCGAAGTTGAAAAAGTTAAATGGTTACAATTTATATTTACGAAGCAATGGTTAAATCTTAAGGCGCATTGTAACAATTTAGGCATCAGCATTTTTGGCGACATCCCTTTTTACATTAGCTACGATTCTGCAGATGTATGGACCGAGCCGGAACTATTTGACCTAGATGAGAATCTGGACATGATCAATGTATCAGGCGTACCGCCCGATTATTTCAACAGCAATGGCCAGCGCTGGGGAACACCTGTATATAATTGGCAAAAATTAAAGGAACAAGGATATGACTGGTGGTTAAAACGCATCAAAAAGAACCTGCAATGGTTCGATTTGCTGCGACTTGACCATTTCAGGGCCTTTGCCGATTATTGGGCAGTTCCCGCTAATGAAGATACCGCCATAAATGGCAAATGGCTCAACGGCCCGGGCTCTGATTTTTTCAAAACGCTGTTAGCTGCCATACCCAATTTGCCGTTAGTAGCCGAAGATCTGGGCGATATAGACGAAAAAGTACATCAATTGAAAGATGAGTTTGCTCTACCGGGCATGAAAGTGTTGCAATTTGCCTTTGGTGATAACATTGCACAGTCTGATTACATCCCTCATCATCATACGCCAAATGATATTGTTTATACCGGTACGCATGATAATAACACAACGCTCGGGTGGTTTAGGCAGGATGCGGATAAAACAGTTATTAAAAATTTAAAACGCTACGCTGGCATTGATGTAAAGGAACGAAACATTGTCAATACTATCATTAGGATGGCATTAGGTTCTGTTTGTAATACTGCAATAATCCCTTTGCAGGATTGGTTTAAACTTGACGAACAGAGCAGAATGAACACACCCGCCGGTGAAGATGGCACTAATTGGAAATGGCAATTATCAGAGTCCAATTTCAATAACATCCCCATCAAAAAAATGAAAAAATGGGCGGCCTTATTTGATCGCGTTTAAAGTATTTAAGCACGATCTTATAAAATATAAGATGCCGTTTAAACCATATTCCCTGTTACGCACAACCCCAACTTAAGGGGTTAACAATTTACCTTCTAAAATATTTACGATATATTAATTTCTTTAAAGTTAATTAAGTTAAACAATTATAAATTCAAAGGGTTGTTATAATATATCCGCTACTTAAAAGTATTAGCCGCTCCCTTCCGAAATATTTGTTTAACCACTAAAAAGCTTTATATGTTAGCAATGAATTATCGTGGCCCATACCGGGTCAGGGCAGAACAAAAACCGATGCCCGAAATCCTTCATCCCGAAGATGCCATAGTAAGGGTAACCCGCAGCTGCATCTGTGGCTCTGATCTTCATTTGTACCATGGCCTTGTACCGGATACCCGCGTTGGGTCTACGTTCGGCCATGAGTTTACAGGCATTGTTGAAGAAGTAGGCCCTTTAGTACAAAACCTTAAAGTTGGCGACCATGTGTTGGTTCCGTTTAATATAGCATGTGGTAAGTGTAACTTTTGCAAGCAGGGATTATACGGTAACTGTCACGAATCTAACCCTATGGCAACCGCTGTAGGTGGCATATTTGGCTATTCACATACTGCCGGGGGCTTTGATGGCGGGCAGGCCGAATATGTACGCGTACCTTACGCGGATGTAGGGCCAACGGTAATCCCCGCAGATATGGATCCGGATGATGCTGTATTGCTTACCGATGTTGTGCCAACCGGGTATCAGGCGGCAGAAATGGGCGGCATTAAAGAGGGCGATACCGTTGTAATTTTTGGCGCGGGCCCTATAGGCATTATGGCGGCACGTTGTGCCTGGTTTTTTGGTCCATCGCGCGTAATTGTTATCGATCATATTGATTACCGCCTGGAGTTTGCAAAGAACTATGCCAAGTGTGAAGTGTACAACTTTAAATCATTAGAAGATCCTGTAGTTTTTCTTAAAAAAACAACCGACTGGTATGGGGCCGACGTTTGTATTGATTGCGTAGGCTGCGAGGCAGAGGGTAACACACTGCAAACATTAAGCGGCAGGGTTGGCCTGTTACAGGCTGGCGCTACTACCGCGCTACAATGGGCCATTAACAGCGTTAAAAAAGGTGGCATTGTATCAATTGTAGGCGTTTACGGTCCACCGTTTAACCTGGTGCCTATAGGCAATGTAGTAAACAAAGGCATCACTATAAGGGCTAACCAGGCATCGGTAAAAAGATTATTACCGAAGCTGATAGACCATGTACAATCCGGCAGGTTAAAACCAAGCGAGTTAATAACCCATCGTATCCCGCTCGAAGAAATAAGCGATGCTTACCGGCTATTTTCCTCAAAACTCGACGAGTGTATCAAAACCGTTTTAATACCATCTACTAAAAGATAACAACATGTCAGCACAAAATTATAAAGATATACCCGGATGGGGAATGGATGCCGATCCGGAAAATGAACCCACCTACCCTATTAAAAATTACACTGGCGACGATCATAAACGCATTAATTATGAACGGTCTGAACAGCAGCCGGCAAATGTGGAGATATTAAAATCTAACGAGCGACCGGGCTTAACTGCCGTATTTGGTACAACTGTGCCGCCGTCGGGCCTTAGTGGTGTTATAAGGCGTTATGCCTTTAAGCATAGTGAAGACAGGTACCGCCATTGGTTGCCTCTTATACTTGCCGACCGTATAAATATTTTGGAGGGAGTGATAGATGATATTAAAGATGGTCGCTTCCCTAACATTATAGCCGAGCGGGGTTACAAGGCAGAGTGGAAATATAACCGGCTCGCGGTAATCAGAAAATTGGTTATAGGCGCTGTAGTTGCAGCGGTTGTATGGTCATCAATAAATAAAAAACATAAATAAACTATAAAAATCATGAAAAAATACATTTGGATATTTTTGATAGCAGCCGGTGCAGCAACTTACGGCTGTAAAGGCAACGGCAGCACCAGCGGAAGCAACGATGCCGGAAAGTCAGACTCGGTAAGTTTAAATGACGGTAATGGCGCCCCTGGTTCTGGTACCGGTTCTGCCGGAGCAGGTACAGTTGGCGATACAACGCTTACCCCACAGGATACGGTTAACGGCGCGCCGTTACCTAAAAAGCCAGATACCTCGATACAAAAAAAATAAGATTTTAAAAGAAAGTTGTGGTAGCCCCATGAAGGAAAAGTCATTCATTACCCATGCGGCGTGGTGACACAATTACGGGTGGCGAAGCAACTAATAACAAAACAACAGGCAATGAAAAAAACAGCAACGGCAATATTAATAACTACAAGCGTATTACTACTTGCTTGTAAGGGCAACCCACAAGGTGCAATGGGCGCAAATGACAAACCCGATACAACAGCTGCGTTTGATAAACAAGACCCTAAAAATGGCAGGCCCGAAGCCACAAAGGGCGACAGCACCGGTAGCTCTGTTGGGCCCGGTAACGACAAAACGCACGCTACAGATTCTGAGGACAAGCAAAAACACCGTTAACCGTTGGTGTTTTATATCTTTCGACTCTTGTATTAATAAAGCAGGGCTGTTGGCCCTGCTTTATTGTATATTCTATTTTAATTATCCAAATCATCCATTGATGCCATAATTACAGCCTTGCCTAATTCATAAACCTCATCCGGAAATTAACTAATTACAATAAAAATTTATCAAAGCCATGCGGTAATACCATTAGCGGTACTTTACTTTTAACTGCAAATTTTTGGGTATAACTGTTATTAAAAATACTGTTATTACGATGGATCATAACCAACATATCTATATGCCCGTTCTCTGCCAGCCAGTGAAGGCCATCCTTAACACCATCACTTTGTAAACTCCGGTAGTAAATATTAGGGTAATCTACCTTGCAGGTAACATCACTTAAAAACGAGTCTATTTGTTTTTGATCCTGCCCCGGAGTTTGTAAAACATGGCTTATCAGTATTTCTGCATTAAAATATCTTGCAAAGTTGGCCAGAGAATGCAGGGCGTCTATATCCGCTCCGCTTAAATCTGTAGCAAAGCCAATCTTTTTTAACGGCTTGTAAGTATAAGCTTTAGGTATCAGTAATAAGGGAAAATCGGCCTTGTTGATCAGATCGCGGCTATTACTACCCAGCACAAACCGCGAGAATACATTAGCCCCCGACATGCCCATTACCACCATATTTGCATGATCATCGCAAACAATGTTTCTAATATAGTCTGTAACATAGCCCACGCCTGTAGTATGACTGATACGTGGTTGAAAGCCATCGTTTTCCGTATTCGGTTCTTTTTCTAAAACGGTTGTTAAATAATTCAACTCGGCCTCAGACCCTTCGCGCAAACTTTCAAAATCTTCCAGTGGCCAGGCAACCTGTGCAGCCATGACGGATTCTGAGGGGACTTTTATGGCATTACATAATTTAATGTTTGCCTTAACCTTTTGGGCTATTTTAAGCGCGTATTTTGCAGCGTTATTGGCAGATGGTGAGAAATCCGTTGGTACAACTATGGTTTTCATTTCCAGATTTTTTTATTTCAAAAGTGCTTTTATCTCTTTGTTTAAATAATGACAGGGTTCACATACCCTAATTTATTTTTATGATAGCTGTCAAGTAAATTAGTTTTGGGTCACTTTAAGGGTTTGGTCGTCTTTTTTATATAAAAGCATATCCAGGTTTTTGTCAAGCCCATACACATCATCATAAACTACAAGCCGGCCATTAACAATTTCGCAGGTGATGTAGGTAACGGCTATTTTAACCGGTTTTTTTAGAACGAAGTTTTTTCTGATGCCTCTGTCGATAGCTTTTTCCATAGTTGGTACAACAACACTTAAACCGTCGTTCTCTAACATTAATTTAGCCAGCTTAGCGGCATATTGCACTCTTACACAACCGTGGCTTAAAGCCCGGTTTTTCCTGTAAAACAGTTCCTGTTCGGGTGTATCGTGTAAATAGATGTCATGAATATTAGCAAACCTAAATACCACTTGCCCAAGCGCATTATCGCACCCCGCAGATTGTGTTGCACGGTAGCGTTGCGGGGCTTGTTTTATTTTTAGCAAGTATGTTTTATTGGGGTTAATAAGCATCCCGGCATCGTTATAAATTGAATAATGGTGGGCGCTGAGATACGCGGTATCTTTAATAGCTTTAGGAAGCAGTTCTTTTATAAATATTTTTTGTGGCACTTTCCATTCTGGCGCTGTGGTAAAATAGTTAACAGCGCTATTTAAAGTTGGTGTGGCATTACCGGGTTTGCCAACTATTACCCTAAAGGTATCGAGCAAGCCATTGTGATAAAAGCTTAATTTATAGGATGGCACATTAACCTGCAGGTAGTTATCAGTATCAAGGGTAGCCCATCTCAATCGTTCCATATTAAGGGCCATCTTACGCACATCTGCTTCAGGAAATTCATAACAATCTCCAAGTTGCACTCCCGCAATGGCATGCATCCGCGATTGTATATCCTGATACAGTTTATTTTGTGGTTGTGCACCGGTAATGGTTAACATCAGGTCCTTGCTCTGCATAGCCATATTGATCAGGCTAAGCGCATCAAAATCTAAATTGCCTTTGTCTATTTTTGAGGCGGGGTACTGTGGGTTATATTTACCAAAGTGAAGGTTATTTGCAAATGATACCATGGCATCCGTTAGCATAATATCGAAACGTGCCTGCTGATCAAGAGGCACCCCGGCAGGGCGCTCAAAAATATCATGAAGCGTGCTGTATAATAATTCTTTAGGGTGATAATCGGCTTGGTTAAGCCCAAATTGCAAAACACAATCTATCATAAGCATGGCTGCCCATGTTTGGTCCTCGGCTGTTTCTTTGGCCAACCAATTTGCATCAAACTGCCTTTGCGTGTAAAACCGTTTTACCGATGCCGGAAAGTTCAGTGATAGCTTTCCGCCTACAAGTTGCTTTTCTATCTCGGCAGATAGTTCTTTATCATAAAGCTTACGCGCCGGCTGTTTAACTGCCGCCATGCTTACAAATACGGCCAGCATCATAACAATAAGAAATAAGCAGGTAAGCAATAAGGTATTGGCTTTACGGCTATATAAGTTGTAGTCCCCTGCGTTTGTACGTGTTTTCATAACCTTTGTTTAATGCAATAAAGGTCTGATAAACAGCCGTGTAAAATAATGACCCAAATCATGTATTAAGCTGACCTAACGCATCTGCATAAAAAAGGCACCATAAGTTATGGTGCCTGCAATTGTTATATGTATTATAGGGGTTTTTAGACGGGCTGTAACAATGAATATTTTCACTCAAATTACCAACTGAATGATTTATATATTAACTTCTAATTTTTAACGTGTGGTGCGGCCGGTTTAAGAACTGTATTTTGGTGTTATTTGCTATTGTATTTATTAATTTAATGCAAAATTGGTTAATGTAATTATATAGATACATGACCGGCATCACGCGTAAAAATGGGTTACATTAAATTATAGCGGCTACCTGGTTTAAAAAGTGACACGCGTCATTATTTGACATGAATGATGTTACATTTTTACGGTATTGCACTTATGATATTTGCGGATGTTAGTTGTAAAGGACTAACTTAGTTTTATGGAAAATGCGGCGCTACTTAAAGCCATTATACAAAATGCCATTGATGGCATCATTACAATTGATGAAAGAGGGCTGATTGAAACCATCAATCCGGCTGCATGTACCCTTTTTAATTACGCGCCCGAAGAGGTTGTTGGCAAAAACATCTCATATTTAATGCCGCCGCCAGACCGTACACAACACGACGAATATATAAGGCGCTACCAGCATACCGGCGTGCCCCACATTATTGGCATTGGCCGCGAGGTAACCGGCTTACGAAAAGATGGCACTACCTTTCCGTTCAGGTTAGGCGTAAGCGAGGTGGCATACTCGGGCCGTAAAATATATACCGGTTTTATTCATGACCTAAGCAGGCAAAAAGAAGCCGAGGAACAGTTAAAAGAATATGCAACACACCTGGAAGACCTTGTGCATGAAAGAACACAATCTTTAAAAGAAACTGTAACCGCGCTGCAAAGCGCAAAGGAGGAAGTTAGCCTGTCATTAGAAAAAGAAAAAGAACTGGGCCAGCTTAAAAGCCGGTTTGTTTCCATGGCATCGCATGAGTTCCGCACACCTTTAAGCGCTATACAATTATCTGCCTCGCTGGTTGATAAATACGCCCAGGCGTTTAAAAGCGATAAT
Organism: Mucilaginibacter lutimaris; assembly: GCF_042676625.1. Classification (NCBI taxonomy): domain Bacteria; kingdom Pseudomonadati; phylum Bacteroidota; class Sphingobacteriia; order Sphingobacteriales; family Sphingobacteriaceae; genus Mucilaginibacter; species Mucilaginibacter lutimaris. The sequence goes on along the minus strand of NZ_JBHTIA010000003.1, from coordinate 1,107,741 downwards.
ATTGCCAAGCATGTGGGAAAGATCAAAAACGCGGTAGGCAACCTAACTACTATATTAAATGATTTCCTCTCGCTCGAAAAACTGGAGGCCGGCAAGATAGAACCTACATTTACCAACTTCGACCTGGTTAAGTTATCAGAAGAAATTACCGAAGAAATGCAGATGGTAGCCAAGCAAAACCAGCATATTATTTACCAGCATACCGGTCAAGAAAGTATGGTTAATTTGGACCAAAACTTATTGAAAAACTGCGTTTTTAATTTAATAGCCAACGCCATCAAATACTCGGGCGAAAACAGCTTTATTGAATTTAATACAGAGATAAATAATAACGCCTGCACTGTTGTTATAAAAGACAATGGCATTGGTATCCCCGAAAAAGATCAGAAACACCTTTTCGAACCGTTTTTCAGGGCGCATAATACAGGTAACATTCCGGGTACCGGTTTGGGGCTTAATATAGTAGCGCGTTACACCGAGCTGATGCAGGGAAAAATAGAATTTAACAGTGAAGTAAACCGGGGCACATCATTTACAATTTCGTTTGATAGGATATGAGTAAGCAAGTATTGATCATAGAAGATAATACCGACATTAGGGAGAATGTTGTTGAGATATTAGAGCTGGCAGATTTTGAGGTGCTACAGGCAAGTAACGGCAAAATTGGCGTAGACCTGGCACTTAAAAACAAACCCGATATAATACTTTGCGATATTATGATGCCCGACCTGGATGGCTATGGCGTACTTTATATGCTTAATAAAAATCCCGAAACCGCCACCATACCCTTTATATTTTTGACCGCCAAAGCCGAGCGTTTAGATCTGCGAAAAGGTATGGAGATGGGTGCCGATGATTATCTTACCAAACCTTTTGATGATATTGAATTGCTTAACGCCATTGAAACCCGTTTAAAAAAGAAAGAGGCACAGGAAAATTTTTACACTAACCCGCTGGAGCGCCTGAACAACCTGCTATCTAAAAACAATGGCCTGGCCGAGCTTAAGCGCATTGTAGCCGAACGTAAAAGCCGCCAGTTTAAAAAAGGACAGGTTGTTTATTACGATGGTGATAAAGCGAATGGGCTTTATATAATTTTAAGCGGTAAAATAAAATCCATGAAACTTGCCGAGGATGGACGCGAGTTAATGACAGGTATATTCACTACTGATGACTACCTTGGGGTTAACGCCATGTTGGCTAACGAAGCATATGCCGATACAGCTACCGCGCTGGAAGATTCGCAGCTTTGCCTGATACCTAAAGAGCAGTTAGATGAACTGATAAACCAATATCCGGATGTGGCACGGGAATTTATTAGCCTGTTAGCGAATGACGTTAGGGATAAAGAAGAACAGCTATTGCACCTTGCCTACAATTCTGTACGTAAACGCATGGCCGAATCGCTGTTACGCTTAAATAAGCAAAGCAGCGCACAAGAAGGGTTTAAAATAAGCCGCGAAGACCTTGCTGCCATGACGGGTATGGCTACCGAAACTGTAAGCCGCACTTTAACGGATTTTAAAGACGAAGGCCTCATTGAAAAAAAAGGCAGCCTTATCACCATTCTCGACGAAAAACGGATAGCCAGGATGAAAAACTGACGAGCGTCATATTTATGGCTGACCGCGCTCAGCTATACCGCCCTTCATTTGCAATAATTTTGAAGAAACAAAATTGCGGATGAAAGTAGTAGCGTATAGTATAAAACCGTTTGAAAAGGAATTCCTTTCAAAAGCCAATCAAAAAAAACACGAAATAACCCTCATATCAAACCCGCTTAGTTTAGAAACCGCCATTTATGCCGAGGGTAAAGATGCAGTTGTTGTTTTTACAAACGATGATGTTTCTGAAAAAGTGATAGATAAACTGGCCGGGCTTGGCATCAAATATATCGCGACCCGCTCGGCTGGTACCGATCATATAGACAGGGTGGCCGCGGGCCAACATGGAATTAAAGTAGCAAACGTACCCTTTTACTCACCCGAGGCAATTGCCGAGCACGCGGTTGCCCTTGCATTTGCCCTTAACCGCAATTTAATAAAAGCCGACACACATAGCCACCATTTTAACTTTACCAATAACGGTTTAATGGGTTTTAACTTTGCGGGCAAAACAGTTGGTATTATAGGCCTTGGCAATACAGGCCTTGCTGTTGCCGCCATATTTAAGGGCTTAGGCTGCAGGGTTATTGGTTACGACCTTGATTTCCCTAAAGATAACACTTTGGTAGAACATGTGCCGCTTCCCGATCTGTATGCCAGTTCGGATATTATATCGCTGCACGTGCCGCTTAATGATGGTACAAGGCACATCATCAACCAAATATCCCTGCAGCAAATGAAGGATGGGGTAATGCTCATCAATACCTCGCGCGGGCCATTAATAAAAACTACAGACGTGATCAGGGCTATTTACTCGGGTAAGGTTGGTTACCTGGGCCTTGATGTTTACGAATTTGAAAAAGGGCTGTTTTTTGAGGATCACGAAAAAGACGCTGTTAAAGATGAATTGCTTGAAGAGTTAATGAATTTTGACAACGTTTTAATTACCCCGCACCAGGCCTATTTAACAAGGGAGGCGCTGCAGGGCATTGCCGACCAAACCATTAAAAACCTTGACCTTTGGCAGCAAAATAAATGCGTTGGTAAAGCCTGCGCGTGTGCCAATAGCTGCCAGGTACCCAAAACCCTACCCCAAATTTAAATTGTTGTTATGTATAAACAACTTACTCAAAAGTATAACGTAGCGGCGCCGCGATATACCAGTTACCCCACCATGCCTTACTGGGATACCTGCAATTTTAGTACCCAGCAATGGTTAGCATCAGTAAAAACCTCCTTTCAGGAAACAAATACTCAGGATGGTATAAGCCTATACGTGCATTTGCCGTTTTGCGAAAGCCTTTGCACTTATTGCGGATGTAATACCCGTATAACTAAGAACCACAATGTAGAGCAGCCTTATATTGATTCCGTTTTAAAGGAATGGCAAATGTACAGGAGCATTATGGGCGATGTGCCCGTTATTCGCGAGTTACACCTTGGCGGTGGTACGCCTACTTTTTTTAGCCCTTATAACTTGCAAAAATTAATAACGGGTTTATTGGATCTGGTGAACTTACACCCCAATGCCGAATTTAGCTTTGAGGCGCACCCCGGTAATACGACAGAGGCACACTTACAAACGTTGTACGACCTCGGCTTTAGGCGGCTTAGCCTTGGGATACAGGATTTTGACCCTGCCGTACAATTGATCATTAACCGGCACCAAACCTTAGAGCAGGTACGAAACGTAACCTACATGGCCCGCAATATTGGCTATACCTCTATTAACTACGACCTTATTTATGGCCTGCCTTTGCAAACCATGGATAGCCTTGTAAAAACGATGCACCTGGTAAGCGAACTGGTTCCCGATAGGATAGCGTTTTACAGCTATGCCCATGTACCATGGATAAAACCTGGGCAACGCAAATTTACCGAGGCCGATCTGCCGGATGTCCCTACTAAAGCAAAACTATATGAAATAGGCAGAAGCCTGTTAAAGAATTTTGGCTATGCCGAAATTGGCATGGACCACTTTGCCTTGCCTAATGATGAATTAGTTACAGCCGGGGCAAAAGGTACCCTGCACCGTAATTTTATGGGCTATACACATCAGCACACTCAATTAATGGTGGGGCTTGGCGTATCGGCCATTAGCGATAGCTGGTATGGCTTCGCCCAAAATCAAAAAAAGCTCGAGGATTATATCAATGATATTGAGCTGGGTGAGCTACCAGTTTTTAAAGGGCACATTTTAACGCATGATGACCTTGTGATCCGTAAGCATATCCTCAACATTATGTGTACCGGCAAAACAACCTGGAACCATCATACCGAAACTTGCGAAGATTTATCTGAAGGAATTGAACGCCTGGAACCTTTAGAGCAGGATGGCTTAATAGAGCTATTCCCGTGGGGGTTGCAGGTTACCGATGCAGGTAAACGCTTTTTACGTAATGTTTGTATGGCACTTGATGCCAGGCTTTGGTGCGATAAACCAACAACACAATTATTCAGCATGTCTGTATAACACAAGAAAGGCTATCTAAATTTTAGATAGCCTTTCTTATACACAATAACAAAAACCAATTACTCATCCGCTATCTTCAGCACCACCCTGCCGGTGATAACCCCTTTACGCATATCATCAAAAACCTGATTAATGTCTTCCAGCTTAGCTGTATGTATATCAGCCTTTACTTTACCATCTACAGCAAAAGCAACAGCCTCCTGCATATCTTTACGGGTACCAACAATAGATCCGCGTACTGTGTAACGGTTAAGTACCGTCTCAAATATGGGCAAGTCGAAACTACCTTTTGGCAAACCATTTAAAGCGATAGTACCTTTACGCCGCAGCATGCCTACTCCCTGCTCAAAAGCAATGGGAGATACTGCCGTAACCAATACACCGTGCATACCACCAGTAGCTTTTTTAAGCACCTCACCGGGGTTTTCGTTAAGGGCATTAACTGTAATTTCTGCACCCTGTAGTTTAGCCAGTGCCAGTTTATCGTCGGCAATATCAACGGCGGCAACATGCATACCCATGGCTTTCGCATATTGTACAGCCAAATGGCCCAAACCGCCAACGCCTGATATAGCCACCCATTCGCCGGGTTTTACTTCAGTTTCTTTCAAACCTTTATAAACGGTTACACCCGCGCAAATAATTGGCGCCATCTCGGCAAAGCTTATCCCCTTTGGGAAATGAGCCACGTAACGCGAATCGGCAACAACATATTCAGCAAAACCGCCATTAACACTGTAACCCCCGTTTTTCTGCTCTTCGCAAAGGGTTTCCCATCCGGTTATACAAAACTCGCAGCATCCGCAGGCACTATGCAGCCATGGCGCACCTACTATATCGCCAATAGCCACATTCTTAATACCTGTACCTAAAGCTACCACATAGCCAATGGCTTCGTGTCCTGCTATAAGCGGAAGTTGCGGCTTTACTGGCCAGTCGCCATTTGCGGCATGCAGGTCGGTATGGCAAACGCCACAGGCTACTACCTTTACCAACAACTGGTTCTCGCCGGGTGTTGGTACTGGTACATCCTCAATAATCAACGGTTGCCCAAACTTATGGATAACCGCGGCTTTCATTGTTTTTGGGATCATAATTATATCGTAAATAATATTATCATTATTAAATGTGCAAGTATGCTAAAAGCAAAAAAGCCAAGCATTACACGGATGCCCGCGCCGCCCATACCTGCAATAATATTAGAAAAGAAAAGCCCCAGTGTTACAGCTAACACCGCAAGAGGCGCATGGAAATAAAAAAGCAAAACAGCAGGAACCGGTAAAAACAATACACCCTGTGCTATTAATGAAACCATAAACCAAAGCGTACGGTTAGGCGCTTGCTTATCGGCCAGGGCGGTTATTTTGTTTAATAGGCCGCCATTATTATTTGTTGAAGAAACATTGCTCCATTGAGCTGTTGTATTTGTTAAAGTTGCCATAATGTTGATATTTATTATGACAAAAGTGCGGTAATAGCTACCGCAAGCGAATGATGCCGGTAGGGTTTTAATATGACGGTGGTCACATTCTTATGAGCCTTAATGGCACACGCTAACCCCTACCTGTTTTACTACCGGGCTTAAGTATGGAATGTTTAAACCCGAGCCTCTTAAGATGAACCAGCAGCCAAGGCATATCATTAAATAAGGCATTACAACATTAATGCGGCGGCGTATAAGCGGGCTTAAAAAACCTAAGCTGAGCATGGCAATAAACATAAGCGGCAGGGTGCCCATTCCAAACCAAAACATAAATATAGCGGCATCGGCCGGCGAGGTGGTATTTAGCGCGCCAAAAAGTGCTACATACACAAAACCGCAGGGTAAAAAGCCATTAAGTATCCCTAATACAAAATGCCCTGCTTTGTGTTTTATACCCATATTAACCGCTTTATAAAACCAGGGGAATGCATAAGAACCTGCAAATCCTTTAAACTTTACAAGCCTGAAAACCCCAAACGCTATAACAAATATACCACTTAGTATGCTAAGTATTTGCTGCATGCCAGATAGCCATAACAGCTTACCTACTGTACCTAAAAGTAACCCTAACCCGGCATATGTGGTTATACGCCCAAAGTTGTAAAGCAGTTTATCAACAACCAACAGCCACCGGTACTTTTGGGCTGATGGGATGCTAAAAGCCAGGGGCCCGCACATACCAACGCAATGCACGCTGCCAAAAAGGCCAATTAAAAATGCTACCTGGCTATTTTCCATTTATGTAGAGATCCTGTTGGTATAAGTAACCGATATTCCCGCTGTTCCAATCTATCCTGATAGCCCACCTCCCGGTACTTAATTTATTTACCGGTATGGTCGCGTAATTTTGTTGGCCGGTATTTAAGGCAAATATCAGGTCCTTACTTTTGCCAAGCGGAGTAATTAATTTTATTGTACCTGTAGCAGGCTGTTTAAACGCGATAGAAATTTCGCCATCAAGCTGCTTAATTATTGGCCGGGCTTTATCGGTAATAACCTGTTTTTCTTTAGCGTAATCTGTATTATAGTTAAGGCCTTTTTCGTAATACTGATGGTCATAATCATCGGCGGGCATTTTAAACATATAAAAGCTCATGCTGATGATAAAACTCATAAAAAGAAGCATCCCTATAACTAATCCTTTTCCCCAGTTCATATCGTTAATTGTTTATTGGGCCAATAAATGATGTACTTTGAGTGTCCATTACTTTATCGCCGCTTAGTAATTGTAGTTTAATCGTTGTTTTTGGCGAATGAATGGCCGAAGCAGACATCATCACAAAAAACACCACTTTTACCGCTCCTCCTTTTTCAATAGTTCCCGGCGGCTGAATATATTTTATCTTAAAAGCCGGATCGGTTGTACTTATGGTTATTGATCTTGTCACGTTAGACTTATTGATGATCTCGGCGTTGTAAATATTGCTGATGTATCCTCCCGGTTGTTCCTGGTAAAGCATGCCTGCGCCGCGCATCACCGTTATATCCATATCCTTGCGGCTAAATATAAAATAGCTTAATACGCCTATCAGCAAAACCATTATAGCGCTGTAACCAGCCATGCGCCAGGTAAACGCTGGTTTCTGGTTATTCTTTATCATGTTTTCCGAATAATACCCCACCAGGTTTAACGGCTTGTTTATTTTTTCCATAACATGGTTACAGGCATCTATACAAGCCGTACAGTTAATACACTCTAACTGTGTGCCCTTCCTTATATCAATACCCGTAGGGCAAACAGCTACACAAAGGTCGCAATCCACGCAATCACCTTTTAAGGATTGGTTGGTATCTTTGCGCAATTTGCCGCGCGGCTCTCCCCTTACATCGTTATAAGCCACTACAACGGTATCTTTGTCTATCAAAACCCCCTGCAACCGGCCATAGGGGCATATTACAGTACAAACCAATTCGCGTACCTGGCTATACACCATGTAAAAAACAGCTGTAAACACCCATATACTGATAAACCCAACAACATGGGCGGCAACCGGCTGAGTAATTATTTGCATTAAGCTTTCGCTGCCAATAACATAAGCCAAAAAGGTGTTGGCGATAAGAAACGATAGCAGTATGAAGATAAAATGCTTGGCACCTTTTTTTAAGATCTTTTCGTTGGTCCACCCGCCGGCATCCAGCTTGCGTCGCTTGTTGGCGTCACCCTCTATCCAAATCTCTATTTTACGGAAAACCATTTCCATAAAAATGGTTTGCGGGCATATCCATCCGCAAAATACCCGCCCGAATGTTATTGTAAAAAGCGTTACAAAAACCACAAACACCAATGTTGCTATTACAAACAGGAAAATATCCTGCGGCCAAAAAACCTGGCCTAAGATTACAAACCTGCGCTCTATAAAGTTGAGTAGTAAAAGCGGTTGGCCACCAATTTTTAAGAAAGGCCCCGCGAAAAAGAACAGTAAATACACATAGCTGATTGCCGACCGCCATTTGTATAACTTTCCCTTTCGTAAGGATGGATACAGCCATTGCCTTTTCTCTGTTCGCGCGTCACTTACAACTGTATCCATTACACTATTAATTAGAGGCTAATTTTTCACTTACTACTTTATCTCCCTGCGGTTCTTTAGCACCAGCCGGATGGGTACCCTGCACCGATAAAATGTAATTTGCTACATCGGCTATTTGCTTTGGCGATAACTGCTTTTCCCAGGTTGGCATACCTTTAGCCGGAACGCCGTATTTAATGGTTTTAAATATGTCGTTCACCTTATCGCCATGCAGCCAATACTCATCTGTTAGGTTTGGCCCTACAGCACCCTGCGCGTTATCGCCATGGCATGGCGCGCAGGTAGATTTAAAGATAGCCTTACCTGCTACCAGAATTGCCGGATCTGATGAGAATTTAACTGTATTTTCATCTACCAGGTTAGCAGCCTTGCTCAGGTATATTTTTTTTGCTACTTCTGCCTGCGCCATTTCTGTTTTGTACTCGGCATCCTGCAGCTGTCCAATGTCAAACACGTGGTAAACCAATAAATAGCCAATACCAAAAATGATGGTTGAATAAAAGAGTACCATAAACCAGGCCGGTGTTGGGTTATTAAGCTCCTGTATCCCATCGTATTCATGTTCTATCAGCAGGCTTTTTTCTTCATATAGGGGTTTTAACGATAAAAGCTTATTCCATACTTCGCCTTTTGGCTTCTTCTCTTTTTTAACGGGCTGTAATTCTGCCGCTATTTGCTGGTTAGTATAACCCTGCGATTTAAGGATAACACGGGTTAACACTTTAAATGTTCGTAATAAAACGAGCATTACACCTAAAAATAACAGCAACATGGTTATGATAGCTCCATACCCTATGTAGTTTTTTACTTCATCTGATACCATGCTGTCATTTTGGGCGAAACCAGATTGTGCAGCAAATAAAGCTGCTATTATAGTGAACGATACCCTTTTCATTGCAAAACGTTTTTAAGTGGATCTGTCTCATTGTCGCTCAGCGGCAGCGCGCTCATATGGTCTACATGTTTTTTGCCTAAGCGGAACAGGATAATGGCAACAACAATAAAAAATACAAGGAATATACCCAGCGAACTAAGCAGGTAAACCTGGTGCCCGTTAATGTTCTCGGTGAATTGTTTAAACATGGTTTTATTATTTATTGGCGGTTTTATTTGCTTTTATATCTACACCCAACCTTTGCAGGTAAGCTATAATGGCAATGATCTCTTTATCGCTTTTTACTTTTATTTTATCCTTAGCAAGGTTGTCGGCAATATCTTGCGCTTGCTTGTTCAGGTCGGCATTTGCCCGGTTTTCGTAACCTGCCGCGTAAGGTACACCTAGCGTACGCATAGCATTTATTTTGCTACGGGTTGTTGTAGTATCTAATGTTTGGGTTAGCAGCCAATCGTAATTTGGCATGATACTACCCGGCGACATCAGCCGTGGGTCCATCATGTGGTTATAATGCCAGGCGTTGCCATACTTCTGCCCTTCGCGTGCCAGGTCGGGACCGGTGCGCTTAGATCCCCACAGGAATGGGTGATCATATACAAACTCTCCGGCTTTACTGTACTCGCCGTACCGCTCAGTTTCTGACCGGAACGGCCTTACGGTTTGGGAGTGACAATTAGAACAGCCCTCGCGGATATAAATATCCCTTCCCTGCAATTCCAGCGGCGTGTAAGGTTTTACACTGGCTATTGTAGGCACGTTTGATGATATGGTTAGAGTTGGCATCAGCTCAATTACCGTACCTACCAATATCACGATCAGCGCGCCCACCATCAGTTGAATTGGCCTGCGTTCCAGCCTGCGGTGCCAGCCACTTTCGGCAGCCGCGTTTACAGGCTCTAACGGCAGAGATTCGGCAGCTTCGTTGGCTACCAGCTGACCCTGCATCATGGTGCGGGCAAGGTTATAAGCCATAACAATTGCACCCAACAAGTAAAAAGTACCGCCAATAGAGCGCATTACGTGCATAGGAATGATGCGCAGGGTGGTTTCTAAAAAGTTAGGGTATTTAAGCATGCCTTCGGGTGTAAATTCCTTAAGCATCAATCCTTGGGTAAAACCGGCCCAGTACATGGGTATAGCATAAAACAGGATACCTAATGTGCCTATCCAGAAATGGAACCCGGCCATTTTCTTGGAATATAAATTAGTTTTATAGATGCGCGGTATTAGCCAATACAAGATAGCAAAGGTTAAAAAGCCATTCCAGCCAAGGGCGCCAACGTGCACGTGTGCTACTATCCAATCGGTAAAGTGGGCAAGGCCGTTCACCTGTTTAAGCGATAGCATAGGGCCTTCAAACGTGGCCATACCATAAGCGGTTAAGCCAACAACCATAAATTTAAGTACAACATCATCGCGCACTTTATCCCAGGCGCCACGCAGGGTCAGCAAGCCATTTATCATACCGCCCCAGCTTGGTGCAATAAGCATTATAGAAAACGCGATACCTAAAGATTGCGCCCAGCCCGGTAATGTTGTATACAATAAATGGTGCGGGCCGGCCCATATATAAATGAATATCAGCGCCCAAAAGTGAAGGATACTAAGTTTGTATGAATAAATAGGCCTGTTAGCCATCTTAGGCAAAAAGTAATACATCATGCCCAGGTATGGCGTAGTCAGAAAAAACGCAACGGCATTGTGGCCATACCACCACTGCACAAGCGCGTCTTGCACACCGGCATAAACCATGTAACTTTTAAAAGCCGAAACCGGTAACTCGAATGAGTTAACTATATGCAAAACAGCAATTGTTACAAATGTGGCTATGTAAAACCAAATAGCTACATATAAATGGCGTTCACGGCGCTTAAATATGGTACCAAACATATTGATACCAAATACTACCCAAATTATGGTTATGGCAATATCAATTGGCCACTCCAGTTCGGCATACTCGTGAGATGTTGTTAAGCCTAATGGAAGGGTAATAACGGCTGACAGTATAATAAGCTGCCACCCCCAAAAATGTACATTGCTTAAAAAATTGCTGAACATGCGGGCTTTTAACAACCGCTGTAAGGAATAGTAAACGCCCATAAATATGGCGTTGCCCACAAATGCGAAGATCACCGCATTGGTATGCAACGGGCGGATACGGCCAAAAGTGGTGTACTGGTTGCCCATGTTCATACCGGGCTTAAATAACTGGATGGCTGCAATAAGGCCTACTGTCATTCCGATAATACCCCAAACAATGGTGGCTATACCAAAATTTCTTACGATCTTATTGTCATAGTAAAATTTTTCGGGCTGCATATGTGTTGTTTATTGATGTTGTAAAAATATTTTAAGCCGGGCAGGCTAAGAATGATTGGGATTTTAAGAAAAGATGATAGCGGTCACTTTTTTTCGTCGGCTTCGATCTCATCGTCTAATAAAATGCGTACCGACGGGGTGTACAGATCATCATTTTGGCCCGTACGCTGTGCCCAGAAAAACGCGGTTAAGAATGCGAGCGCCAAAAGCACGCTGCATCCGATTAAAAAATATATGATACTCATAACAGCCCCCTCCTTTTTGCTGCGAAGTGTGTTGCAATAGTGGTAAAAGAAATAATTGTTGCTGTGCTTAAAGGCATAAGTATTGCCGCAATTAAAGGCGACAAGTTGCCCGTAACCGCGTAACTTAAACCAATAAGGTTATAGGTAAGCGATATTAAAAATGAAATATGAATGATAACTACCGTGCTTTTAGAGAACCTCAAAAAAGCGGGCAGCTTGTTAAACGACCGGCCATCTAATATGGCATCGCAGCCGGGCGAAAAGTTATTGATATTATCGGTTACGGCTATGCCCAGGTCGCTTTGCTTTAGGGCGCCGGCATCGTTAAGGCCATCGCCCATCATCATCACCTTTCCTTTTAACCTCTGTAAAAGTTGTATAAAATCGAGCTTATTTTGCGGCGATTGATTAAAACCCATCCTGTCGGCGGTTTTAAACACGTGCAATAATTCATTTTTTTCATGATCACTATCTCCCGAAATAAGGAAAGTTTGATATAATGATAAATCCTCCACGGTTTGCTGCAAACCTGGCCTGTATTGCTGCCTGAAAGCGAAATAACCGCAATAACGCCCGTTAACAAGCATATGTACACGGGTTTGCCCTACAGATTCTTCAACCTCGCCAAACAAAAATTTACCACTGCCAATACGTATATGATGCTTACCTATCAGCGCGTTTATACCCTCGCCGGGCGTTTCCTTATAATGATCTATACCGTGTTTTTTAACCCTACCAAGATATTGGCATATCATCCGCGATAGCGGGTGGTTAGAGTTTACACAGGTGCTGTAAACCAACTCTGCCTCTAAAGGCGATAGTGTGCCTGTAAGTGTTATCTGGCTGTCGGTAGCTGTTGTTATGGTACCTGTTTTATCAAATACAACAGTATCTATCCTGGCCAACTGCTCTACTACAGCCGTGTTTTTTAAGTAAAAAAGGTTCCTATCGAATATGCTTAACGCCGCCGACATGGTAAACGGCGTGCTTAGCGCCAGTGCGCAGGGGCATGCAACAATTAACACCGCCGTAAAAGCTGCCAGCCCCCTGCTTAAACTTGTTGGCAGCCAAAAAATAAGCGAACCAAAAGCGACAGCTAATAATACTATTGTAAAGTATTTGCTAATACGCTCGTTAAAAGTTTGCATGCGGTTATCCTGCCGGCGGGCAAATGCTTCGTTGTTCCAAAGTTGTGTGAGGTAGCTTTGCGAAACAGGTTTTACCACCTCTAACTCTATAGCCTCACTGGTTTGCCTGCCGCCGGCATAAATTATCTCGCCCAGGGTTTTACTAACCGGTACCGATTCGCCTGTTACGAAGCTAAAATCTATCAGGGCCTCACCTTTTAGTAAGATGGCATCGGCAGGGATAATTTCGTTATGGCGCAACACAATCCGTTGGCCAACTTTAAGGTCGGCAAGCGGAACGGGGTATTCAGTATCATTTGTTACCACCTGCACCGCCACCGGGAAGAACGAGCGGTAGTCGCGCTCGAACGAGATGTGATGATAAGTTTTGCGCTGTACAAACTTACCAACCAGCAAGAAAAACACCAGCCCGCAAAGCGTATCGGCAAAACCGGCGCCTGCATGCGTTAATATTTCAATAACCGTTCGGGCAAATAATACCGCTATACCCAGGGCCAGTGGAAAATCTATATTTAAAACTTTGTTACGAAGGTTTTGCCACGCCGAAACAAAGTATTCGTGCCCGCTGTAAAATACTACAGGCAGCGAAAACAGGATATTTAACCAGCCAAAAAAATGCTTAAAGTTTTGCTCTAAAGCAGACAGCCCAAGATACTCGGGGAAGCTAAGCAGCATTACATTGCCAAAGCAAAATCCGGCAACAGCAATACGCTGTACCAGGTTGTCTTTATCATTAACGCGGTTCTGCTTTTTAATAACATCCTGCAGGCTTATTAGCGGTTCGTAACCAATATCAAAAAGCAGCTCAACCAGTTGCTTTAGCGTAAGCTGCTTAGGATGGTACTTAATATTTAACTGTTTTTTCAGGAAATCTATCCGGCTGTACAATATGGCTGGGTTAAACTTGTTCAGTTTTTCCAGCAGCCAAATGCACGAACTGCAATGAATATGCGGGATATATAGGGTAACTATAGCGAGGCCCTCGTCCTGGTAATCTAACAATTCGTTCACTATGCCGGGCTCGTCAAGGTAATCAAAACGCTTAGCTGTACGGTTGCGTGTTAAGCCCGGGTGGTCGTTAAAATTATAATAGCTGCAAAGGTTATTAGCTGATAGTATGCTGTAAACGCTTTTACACCCCAGGCAGCAAAAATGCTTGTCTTCAACTATATAGTTTGTGCTTAAGCACTCGTCTCCGCAGTGGTAACAGGTGGTTTTTTCTTTAAAAATACTTTCCGTCATTTGTGGATATTTAATATCCAAAACTGCCTGTTTTAGGGCTGATAAATAGTGATGACGATTAGGGCAAAAAGTGACGGTGGTCAGTTTTAGCCATACAAAGGCGGGTTACTTTTGGCCCATGAGCCATACATTCCATATCCCCGTTTTAGGTTTAGGTTTTTCTATCGATACGCCACTTAAGGTAGCACGCTACGGTATATCATCGGTTATGTCTATTGTTGATGATGAACTGATAGAACGTATGCGCGAGCATCACTCGCTCCAAAACGGCCAGGCGTTTACGCCTCTTAAAAAAACAGACGCAGATTATCGCGCAAAACGTATTACTGCTTATTTAAACCTTATTAAAAAATTGGTTGATGAGCAATTTGAGGTTTTAAGAAAGCAACCTTTTGAGGCGGGATCCGATCTTTGCCGCTACTTTGACTTATTGCCCGAAACATCGCAGCTAAAACAAGGCTACGATTTGATGATGGAGTATCCGGATGGAATACAAAAAAAAATATTTCAAACTATACTTCGTAATAATATCACTAAAGGGTCTATAGATGTAAATATTATGGCCAAGGTAGATAAAATGAACTTTAACGCCGATGGCAACTATACCGGTGATGAAAATACCGACGCGCTTGCCGCATTGCGGGGTTTTGCGCAAAGTGATCTTCAGTCATCAGTTATTTTATCGGCAGGTATGAACCCGAAGTTATATAGCTATTTAGAAAACTTCGCTGATTTTTACCCGGATAATAACGGGCAGCTTAAAAAGAAGATAATACTTAAAGTAAGCGATTTTCGCTCGGCATTTATACAGGCAAAATTCCTGGCAAAAAAAGGGCTTTGGATATCCGAATTCAGAATAGAATCGGGCCTGAATTGCGGCGGGCATGCTTTTGCAACAGAGGGTTATCTGCTGGGACCTATTTTGGACGAGTTTAAAACCCGCCGTGCGGAAATGCTTGACGAACTATATACACTGTATGACAGTGCGCTTGTACAAAAAGGGATATTTACAAGCAAACCGCCCGCGCAAAAGATAAGTGTACAAGGCGGCATAGGTACTGCAGAAGAAAATAACTTTTTAAAACAATATTATAACGTTGATGCTACAGGTTGGGGCAGCCCCTTCCTGCTGGTACCCGAAGCTACTAATGTTGATGACGAAACACTTAGCAAGTTAACCGGCGCCACAGAAAGCGACTACTATTTAAGCAATTCATCGCCAATGGGAATATTGTTCAATAACTTTAAACCCAGTTCATCAGAACAGCTTAGGTTAGCTCGCATCCACAACAACAGGCCCGGCAGCCCCTGCACCAAAAAGTTCCTTTGTAGTAATACCGAGTTTACAGCTCAACCCATTTGCACCGCGTCAAGAGAATATCAAAACCTTAAAATAAAACAACTTGAAGAATTGCATTTACCGGAGACCGAGCATAAAGCATTATTTGACACCATAACCGAAAAAATTTGCCTTTGCGAAGGGCTTTGCTCCTCGGCATATATCAAGTACAATATTGCCAAACCTAAAGAGAATACCGCTGTAGCAATTTGCCCGGGGCCGAACCTTGCCTACTTTAAAAAAACATTTTCGTTGGATGAAATGGTTGGACATATTTATGGCAAACTTGATATTTTAAAAAATGCCGCGCGCCCGCATATGTTTATAAAAGAGCTTGAACTTTATATGAATTATCTCCAAAAAGATATTCAGCATAGCATGGCGACTTTAACTGATAAGAAGAGCAAACAAATGTTTAAATTTAAAGAACAACTTTTAAACGGTATAAACTACTACAAAACCATTTTTAGCGAGATACAGCTACTACCAGATAATGCACGGGCGCAATTACAAGCTTTTGAGGATATGTTACTTAAGCAACCGCTATTTAATTTTTAAACATTGAATAACTGACTATAGTCATTTTTTTAATAAGAGTAGTGGTTTAAATTGGGCTATAAATCTGTAAGCCCCATGAAAACTATACAATTTAATTTTAACCACCCGGTTAAGGGGAACGCGGTCCTATCGCCGGTTAACTGTACCGACACTTGCCTGCGTATAAAGGTTGAGAGTTCGAAAGATAATTTATTGGAAATCCCGGTAAACAATTGTAGTGAAGGTAAATGGAAGCTTACACTCAATTGGGAACATGAGGGAAGAATGTTTGCGCACCAGGAAGATTTTGAAATAATGCCTAAGTAACTTAGTGTAATATGCATCGAACCTATACCGTGTTCACAATATCTGATCTCGAAACTTCTTCTATTTTATTCCTAAGCGATTGAAAATGCATTAAATAAATAATTTCTATAAAAACTATAGACTTTATATATTTATGTTTTATATTTGCATCGAAATAGTTCTTAACTAATTATCAAGAAAGACTGAGGGATAGGCCCGATGATGTCTTAGCAACCTGTACGCCAAAGGTATAAAGGTGCTAATTCCTATCTGTAGCAATGCAGAAAAGATAATGTAAGCAAATTGTTTGCGTGCCACCAGGGCAATCATTATATCATCATTTGCGCCCACGAGGTTAATTGGTAATTAGACCGCGAACTAAAATTTAGTTAAATTTTATATGAAAGCACTTATTACCCTTATTGAACGAAGTAGCCTGTTAAGCTTAGTAAATTTCTGCATCGATCTGTTCTTGCCTGCCCGCATGCCTGCCATGTGTTGTTGCTGCTGTTAATTAGCAACTATTTACCTGGGTTAGCATCCTGCTAATTACCCCGGGGAAATCATTATCCATTTATTTTCTACAAATTATTTAAGTAACTGGTTTGCGGTGTTTCGGCAACCTTGTGTGTGCTTGCTATAACTTGTATTGGCCGTTTATCACAAACAAAAAAACAAAACCATGTTTAAAATTTACAAACCCATATTGGCAGTTATACTGCTATTTTTAACCCTACAGCAGGCAAACGCCCAGGCTATACAGGTTAGCGGGGTAGTTACCGCTGCCTCAGACGGGCAACCCCTGCCGGGTGTTACTATTGCCGTAAAAGGAACTACAAACGGCACCCAAACCGATGTTGAAGGAAAATTCAACATTAAAGCAAATGCGAATGATATATTAAAGATCTCGTATATAGGCTTCGCAACCAAGGAAATAACTGTTACCAACGATGGCACTCCTTTAAGAATTGTTTTACAAGACGCACCTAATTCCCTTAACGAGGTAGTGGTAACCGCACTTAACATATCTAAAGACAAAAAATCGTTAGGTTACGCGGTGCAGGGTTTAAAATCAAAGGATTTTTCTGAAGCCAAAGAAACTAACTTGATCAATTCATTTGCAGGAAAAGTGGCTGGTGTGCAGGTAACCAGCAGCCAGGGAGATATGGGCTCGTCCCGCATTATCATCAGGGGCGAAACCTCTATTGCCGGCGAAAACCAGCCATTATTTGTTATTGATGGTATTATAGTAGATAATATACAACGCCTTGGCACCAATGGTTCGCGCGATTTTGCCAACCCATTGGCAGACATTAACCCCGATGATATAGAGAGCGTAAGCGTGCTAAAGGGGCCTAACGCTGCTGCGTTATATGGTTCGCGTGCTGCCGCCGGTGTTATACTCATTAAAACAAAAACAGGAAAAGGCGCCAAAGGCCTTGGTATAACCATTAACTCAAACACTACTTTTGCTACGCTAAAAGTATTCCCCGATTATCAAAACCAATATGGCCAGGGTTCGAATGGAAAATTCAGCTACGTTGATGGTAAAGGAGGTGGTGTAAATGACGGTGTAGACGAAAGCTGGGGCCCACCCTTAGACGGTAGGCTAATACCCCAATTCTTTTCTAACGGGCAACCCGCACAATTTGTAGCACATCCTAACAACGTGCGCGATTTCTTTAAAACAGGTGTTACCTATAACAACGGTGTGGCCTTAGCCGGTAGCGACGAAAAGTTTGACTACAGGATCTCGTATAACAACCTTCATCAAACCGGGGTTGTACCAAACTCGTCGCAGGGCCGTAACACATTTTCATTTAACGGCACCTTTAGGCCAACGCCCAAATTAACCGTCACCACTATAGCTAATTATATAAAAGACGATGCCGACAACTTACCCGGCGCATACGGCAGGCGCGCAACAAGTACCATGCTGCAATTTACATGGTTTGGCCGCCAGGTTGATATTGATCAGCTCAAAAACTACCGGGATGCTGCGGGTAATAATATAAACTGGAATAACAGCTATTATAGTAACCCATATTTTATTGCTTACGAAAATACAGTAGGCCAACACAAAAACCGTCTTATCGGGAGTATTGAATTAAATTATAAGATCATCAGCGGCCTATCTGCCAACCTGCGCGTAGGTACCGATTATTCTAATGACCGCCGCAAAAGCCGCATTGCTTATGGCACCAATGGCACGCCATTTGGCTCGTACGAAGAGGATGCTTACGGCATTACCGAAACCAATACCGAAGGCCGTTTACAATACACCAAAAAGTTAAACAAAGATTTCAGTATAGATCTATTAGCCGGCGGTAACATAGCAACTAATTTACTTGAGCGTAACTACCAGCTTGCACCAAAACTGGCAGTTGCGGGCCTGTATACGTTAAGCAATTCGCGCGATCCGCTGGTTTCATCTAACGATTATGCACGCACAAAAACGTATAGCTATTTTGCTTCGGCACAAGTTGGTTTCAGGGATTACGCGTTCCTGAATTTCACTACACGTAACGATTGGTCTTCTACCCTGCCCTTAAATAATCTGTCGTATTTTTATCCATCAGTTAACGGGAGTTTAATATTATCAGAAGCCCTCGATATTAAAAGCGATCTCTTAAGTTATGCTAAACTTAGGGGCGGCTGGTCTCGTGTGGGTAAGCCTGCTACAGCCTATCAGTTAATAAACACATATAATTTTATCGCGCCGTTTGGATCGAGCCCGCAGCAAAATGCTTCGGGTACATATCTTAACCCCGACCTGAAACCGGAGATAACTACATCCGGCGAAGCAGGGGTAGAATTAGGCTTTTTAAAGGACCGGGTTAGGCTTGATGTAAGTGTTTATAACACCAACAGTGTTAACCAGATCCTGAGCGTGTTGGTTAGCCCAACTACCGGCTACAGCCAAAAGCTTATTAACGGCGGGCGAATAAACAATAAAGGCCTGGAGGTACAATTAGGCCTTACACCGGTAAAAACAAAAGATTTTTCGTGGGATATAAACGTAAATTACTCGCGTAACCGCAGCAAAGTAAATTCGCTTGACGACGAAGGAAGACTGCAAAGCTACACAATCGGAACAAACCGTACTGTGCAGGTACTGGCAGCTGTAGGTAAACCGTATGGCACCCTGTTTGGTACCACCTATCAGCGTGATGCATCCGGTAATATTATTATTGGAGCAAACGGCACCCCGGTTATTAACCCCACCAATCAGGACCTTGGTAAGTTTACACCAGACTGGTTAGGTGGCATTACCAACAGCTTTAGCTATAAGGGCATAAACTTAAGCTTTTTGGTAGACGCACGTATCGGCGGCTCTATCTATTCAAATACTAACCGTACAGGCACTTACACCGGCGTGCTGGCCTCTACCCTGCCGGGCCGCGGCGCGGCAAACGGCGGCTTAAGTTATTACTACCCCGGTAACAACACGTCTGCTGGAGCTGTACAAGTTAATACCGGAGCAAGCGCACCAGCCGGTGAAACTGTTTACGATGATGGTATGATCTTTAAAGGCGTAAAAGCCGATGGTACAGCCAACACTACTATTATTCCCGCTCAATCGTACTATAAGGGCTTTACCAACGTAGATGAAGCTTTTGTTTACAGCGCCTCTTATGTTAAACTCCGCGAGGTAAAAATTGGGTACACCTTTCCCTCACAATGGGTTAAAGGAATTGGCCTGCAATCTGCCACAGTATCATTAGTTGGGCGTAACCTTTGGATAATCCATAAAAACGTACCTAACATCGACCCCGAAACCGCCTTTAATACGGGCAACGGACAGGGGCTGGAAGACCTGACACTCCCGACAGTGCGCAACATTGGTTTTAACATTAACCTTAAATTCTAACAAGATCATGAAACTTAAATATACAACCCTCCTATTATCCGGAACGCTTTTATTATCGGCGGTATCGTGCAAAAAAAGCCTGGTAGATATAAACCAGAACCCCAACGCTTCGCAGGTTGCCCAGCCCGATTACTTATTAACCGGCGCCATTAAAGCTACCGCCGATACTTATTGGGGAACAGCTAATAATATGGATGCCAGCCTGCTATTTGTACAATATTGGGCAAAAATACAGTACACAGACCCAGACAGATATATTTACACTAATACCTCCTTCCAGGACTTATGGACAGTTGGCTATAGCCGTAGTATTGTTAACCTTAACCAGATCATAAAACTGGCTGATGCGCAGGCAAACCCTAATTACAAAGGAGTGGCGCTTGTATTACGGTCGTGGGTGTTTACTTTGCTGACAGATAACTATGGCGATATCCCATACACCCAGGCATCAAATATTACCGAGTATCTTACCCCTGTTTATGATAAACAAAAGGATGTTTATTTTTCCTTGCTGGATGATTTAAAAACAGCGCAGGCATCGTTAAATACTTCTGGTAAAGCTATTGCCGGTGATGTGATCTATAACAACAATATCTCGCTTTGGAAAAAATTCGCCAATTCGCTACGCCTGCGTATAGCCTTAAGAATTGCAGACCGCGAACCTGAGAAAGCAAAGCAGGTATTGGCAGAGATACAAGCCGAAGGCAGTGGCTACATCAGCGCCAATAATGAAACCGCGCAGCTGGTTTACCTGTCATCACCAAACCAAAACCCCATCAGCAATTTGTTTGACACACGCGATGATTACCGCATTAGCAAAACCATAGTAGATAAGTTGTTCGAGCTAAATGACCCGCGCCTGCCGGTTTACGCCAGCCCGACTAAGGACGCGACACCTAAAACCTATGTAGGCATCCCTAACGGCTTATTGGTGGGCGATGCCAGCAACCTCGGTTTTACCAAAACATCAAAGCCTGGAGCTTACTTTTTGGCGCCGGGCGCCCCTGCTGTTATTATAAGCTATGCCGAAGTATTGTTTGACCGTGCCGAAGCTGCCGCACGCGGCTTTACAGCAGAAAACCCCGCCGAGCTTTATAAGCAAGCCATTACAGTCTCGCTTAAACAATACGGCATTGCTGATGCAGCAATAAATACCTACACTGCATCACCTGCGGTGCAATATGATGCTGCTAATTTTAAAAAATCTATTGGCGAGCAAAAGTGGATAGCCCTGTTTGGGCAGGGTTTAGAAGCCTTTGCCGAGTGGCGCAGGCTTGATTACCCGCAACTGGCACCGGCTGTTGCCGGTACACTTAACGGTAAACTGCCGGTAAGATTTATATACCCGGGCACCGAACAATCTTTAAATGGTGTAAATTATAAAACCGCGGTTGCCGGCCAGGGTGCAGATGTGCTTACTACCAAACTATGGTTTGATGTAAATTAATTAGAAAGGCCATGTAAAAATACATGGCCTTTAATAAGGTGGAGTGGCCGAGTGGTTAGGCGGGGGTCTGCAAAACCTCATACGACGGTTCGAATCCGTCCTCACACCTCTTAATGCTATTATAGTACAACAGGTAACGAACCACCGTCTATAGCGTAGTTTGTACCGGTAAGATACGCCGCCGCGGGCGATACCAGGAAGTGCACCAACGAGGCAACCTCACTTGGCTCTGCCATTCTGCCCATTGGTATACCGCCAACCTGGCCCAGCAATTGGTTAAAGGCCTCCTCAATGGTTATGCCTGCAGATGCAGCAAAATCCTGGATGAATTTTTCCATGGGCGGCGTTTTAGTTGCACCCGGAGATACCGTAAGTACACGTACACCTTTAGGAGCCAGTTCTGTTGACAGAGTTTTACTGTATGCGTTCAGCGCCGCCTTTGATACCGCGTAAGCCATATTAAGGTTCCACAAAGCTTGCTTGGCTGCAACAGAAGATATGTGAATAATTACGCCATTGTTGCGTTCTATCATTTTGGGTAACAGGGCCCTGTCCAGCCTTATGCCCGATATTAAATTCAATTGCAATTCGCTTTCCCAATGCTCATCGGTTAAGGCGCTAAAGCCACCACCCGGGGTGGTAAGCCCTCCAACATTATTGATCAGTATGTCAACGCCTCCAAAATTTGTGTCGATCTCATCGGTTAAGCTGCTTACATCTTGTGGTTGTGTTAAATCTGCTGCAATAAAATGATGGTTAATATCACCATTAGGTTGGTTCCTGGCTGTAACAATAACTGTTGCGCCTGCCTCTGCCAGCCTGTCTGCAATTGCTTTTCCGATACCTTTGGTGCCACCTGTTACCAGGGCTTTTTTGCCTTCAAGATCTTTGATCTGATTTTGTTTGTTTTCCATTTTGTTGTTATATAATTCTGAAGTGTTTGTTTCAAAATAACTGCTAATACTTCTTTATATATTCTGAAGTGTTTGTTTTAGAATAATTGAAAAAAAATTACTTAGAAATTTGCTTAATAAAATACTGGGCCATTCGCTTGATCTTCAGAGGATCTTTGTGAAGTAGGTATGATTCGTGCCAGCCTGTCCAGGTACTAATAAAATAATCGGCAAGCAGTTCCGCGTCCTCATCTTTAGAAATATCCCCCTCTTCCATCGCTTTCGCAATCAGGTCATGTAAAAACTGGTAAGCATAATCGCTGTCGGCCTTTAAAGCTTCTGTAACTCTTTTGTCATCAGTAGCAGCCTCAAAAACCGCCTTAATAGCCATACATCCGTTTGCCCCGGTTATAATAACCGTAACGGCATCATCTATATATTTTTTTAAAATTGTAAATGCCGGGGCTTTACTTGCTAAACGTTGCTCAATATCTTTCCGGCGTATACCGGTGTAGTGTTTAACACATTTTACAAACAGTTCCTGCTTATCGCCAATGGTGTTATACAGGCTGCTGCTATTAATTTTCATGGCATCGGTAAGGTCGCGCAGAGAGGCGCCTTTATAGCCCTTCTCCCAAAAAACATCCATTGCCTTTTGGATAGCTTCCTCTTCATTAAATTCTACATTCCTTGCCATTTCTTTTGCAATTATAATTTAATTCTGAAACACTTGTTTTAAAATAGTGTCATTTTTTTATGAGATACAACTAAATAACCCGGCCAAATCATCTTACTTTTAAGATTTCGCCGACCTCTAAGATTAGGTTGATAAATATTGTATAATGATCACGTTATTTCAACGTTAGGGCATCACCCTCGAAAGATATTCCCTCCCAGCCATTTGCTATAAATTGCCTAATGTTTTGGTGATCTGTGCCATTAGGTGTATCCAATACCGCTTGATAATGTTCTGCAAACAACTGTAGAGTATCGTCTTTGCCTAAATTATTTAGCCTGGCAAAAGTAAACACCTTTGCACTGCCCTGGTTTTGCGTAGCCTCATTATAAGCATTACCATTTTTGAAGGCTGTTGGCTGATGGGTGTAATACGTATCTATAAAGTTTATAACATCAGCAAATTTTATTGAACCGTTTTTTAAAGCTGCTATCAGGTTTAATAATTTTCCTTTCATAAGCCAAAATTAGTAAAACAGACCACATAAGTTGAGTAAGATTATAAACCATTATTATAGTTTGTTTCTTTCCCAATTTTATTAAATCAAGATAATTGGTATTTTCGCATTGTTTAGAATAAGTCCAGATAAATATAATGTTAAAAATTCTCATTGCCGATAATCAAATCATAACCTATAAAGGTATCGCCTCTTTACTGGATGATATTGCAGGTTTTAAAATAGTCGGCCGGGCTAAAGATTTTAATGAATTATCGTTGATGATAAACCAATATCAACCCAATGTAGTAATAGTTGACCATCACCTGGGCGACGATTTTGAAGCCAAATATTTACAGAATACCTTTATCCCCTTTGATCACACCCATATTGTACTTATATCTAACAAGCAAAACCGTAACGAAATAGTTGAACTCGCTGACCTTGGCCTTAAAAATTATTTGAGTAAGGAATGTACGCAGGAAGAGCTGATACAAAGTATTGTATGTGCGGCTAAGGGGGAACAATTTTATTGTGAGATAACCATGCGCACAATTTTTGGAAAGAACCTCCCTACAAAGAAGAGCGACACACCAATATTATCAATAAGGGAAACCGAAATTATTAATTTAATAGCCGAAGGTTTAGCTAATAAAGATATAGCTGGGCGCTTATTTCTGAGCGTGCATACGGTAAAAACCCACCGTAAGAATATCATTAAAAAATTAGGCTTTACTTTTAAAAATGCCTCAGAGTTGATTTTGTTCACTGATTATTTAAAGTAAACTTATTTAGACTAATTATAAATTACCTCCTTGGGGGTATTGCCTCATTTTGTGTTGGAAGATACTTTTGTAACAGAATAATATCTAAATACTACAAAATGAAAAGACCTTTAATTTTACTTACTTCGCTCACTGCAGCTATACTGTTCACCACCAGTTGTTCAAAAGATAAGGACGTAGTTACCCCACCCACCGATGAGGTTGTTACCCCCTACGACGTACCTGCTACATATAACTTTGCTAACGCCGATTATTTAAAAGCAAGCCAGCGTGTTAAAATGGGGGCCGAATTGAACAGTTACCTTGGTACTGCTAATAATACCGTTATAACCGCTGCTAAGGCAAACGATTATTTCGACAATAAAAACAACGTGTTTACCACCGATGCATCTTTGAATACATCCGGAGTAACCCTTGCCGAAAAAACTGCTGATGCAGCGTATTTCAGAGGGCATTTTGCAACCCAGGCTACAAACAGTCAAAGCAATACTACTCCTGCTGCGGATGGTACAGCCGGGATTATAGTTGTAGGTACTACAAAAAGGTTAGTTGGCCCAACAGGTTTAGAATCTAACCAGGCGGTTGCAAAAGGTATGATGGGCGCGCTGTTCTACAAAGAAGCGGTTAACTTATTAACCAACATCCCTAATGATGATAATAAAACCGTGACAAATGGTACAACATTGGCACAACGCCATTGGGACGAAGCCTTTGGTAACTTAGGTGTGCCTGTTGACTACGACCCAAACAAAACCTACGTTAACACCGACCCTAACCGCCCGCTATTATGGGGTGGCTACCTTGCAGAACGTGGTAAAGACATATTAGCCGGAAAAACCATTTTTGATGCATTCCTTAAAGGTCGTGCAGCCTTAGGTGGCCATGACAAAGTTGTAGTTGCCGCTCAAATTAAACTCATACTTGACAAATGGGAGCAGTTAAATGCCGCCGCTGCTTTAGAGTACTCAACCATACCTACCCGTTCGGTTAACGTTGGTAACCTGGCCACCCAACTCCACGCTTTGTCCGAGGGATCGGGGTTTATATACTCTTTACAATACCGAGGCACAAACAGCAAACTTAGCGCTACCGATTATGCTACTTTGAAAGCCATCTTCGCTACAAACTTTTACACGTTAATAAATGAGCCTGGTTTTGCCAAACTTGTACAGGCCCAAACTATACTTAAAGCAACTTATGGCTTGTAGTTAACCGCATAAAAATAAAATCAACACACAGTAGCTCTTTGGTTTAAACACCAAAGGGCTTCTGATATTTAAATAAATACCATTAATAAAGATGATCATGAATAAATTAAGGATAGGGATCTTTTTAGGAATAACCGCATTTGCAATTGGTTTTGCAGCCTGTTCAAAATCAGACAGTTCTGCAAATAAACCCGACCCTACCGAGAATGGCTTTGATAAAACAGCCATGCTTACCAACTATGCCGATAACCTGATCA
Organism: Mucilaginibacter lutimaris; assembly: GCF_042676625.1. Taxonomy (NCBI): domain Bacteria; kingdom Pseudomonadati; phylum Bacteroidota; class Sphingobacteriia; order Sphingobacteriales; family Sphingobacteriaceae; genus Mucilaginibacter; species Mucilaginibacter lutimaris. Next base: position 1,081,986 of record NZ_JBHTIA010000003.1, on the reverse strand, counting down.
TACCGGCTTACACCAATTTACAAACACAATTGGGGGTATTTGAAACAGCGGTAAACAGCTTCATGGCAACACCAACATTTGCCAACCAGCAAGCGTTAAAGACGGTGTTTAAAGATACCTACCTAAAGTTCGAGCACGTATCTGTGAACCAGTTTGGCCCGGCAGAGGCTGCCCTGTATACCAATTTTACCAATACCTTCCCTACCGATTCGGCTGCTATTGAGGGTAACATTACACGCGGCACTTATAACCTAACAGCTAACAGTACCATAGGCCAACAGGGCTTCCCTGCGTTGGATTACGTCTTGTTCTCACCTTTCCATTTAAATGACTTTAGCGGACCCAATGCAGCTAACCGCAAAAAGTATGTTCAGGATTTGGTTGCCCGTTTAAAAACACTCACCGGCAATGTGCTAACCGGCTGGCAAAACACCTACCGCGCAAGCTTTATAGGCAACACGCGGTCAGACTCTGGCAGCCCTATTGCATTCCTTATCAATCAGTTTGCATTCGAAATGGACCAGTTAAAAGGCCCTCGTATTGGATGGCCATTTGGCAAGCAATCGGCAGGGACTATGTTCCCTAACAATTCTGAAGGTTTTAACGCGGGTATTTCTGTGGCTTTGGCAACCGAAAACCTCGTTAGCCTTAAAGCGATGTTTAATGGTAACGGCAGTGGCAAAGGCATGTCAGATTACTTGATAGCCCTTAAAAAAGATAAGTTAAGCAGCGATGTGATGACTCAATTTGATAAAGCCATAAATGCTTTAAAAGCTGTACCCGACCCGTATGCTACGGCTATGTCGGTAAATAAAACACAAATTGAGGCTGCCTACCGCGAGATTCAGATCTTGCTGACGCTGATAAAAACAGACGTAGCATCGGCAACAGGCGTGCGCATTACTTATCAGGACACCGACGGCGACTAATACCATATTTTGAAAACGTTCTTAAAAGTTCAGATCAAAAACCTGCAAAGGCCGGTATCCATTGCCCCATTGGCAACCTTTAGGGTGCTGTTTGGGTTAATGATGCTTGCCGGTACCATCCGCTTTTGGCTAAACGGCTGGATAACCCAACAATATGTAGCGCCCAAATTTTACTTTACCTACATGGGGTTTGAATGGGTGCAACCGCTTGGCAACACGATGATGCATGTAGTGTTCGCATTAATAGCATTATCTACCTTATTAATAACTGCCGGCCTGTTTTACAGGCTGGCAGTTATAGTGTTTTTTACAGCATTTACTTATGTAGAGCTAATAGATGTTACCAATTATCTTAACCATTACTACTTTATAAGCCTCATTAGCTTTTTGCTGATATGGCTGCCTGCCAACAGGTATTTTTCGCTCGATGTTCGTATCTGGCCAAACCTTAAACGTACACACATCCCACTATGGGTTATAGGCATCATCAGGCTGCAGATCGGCGTGGTTTACTTTTACGCCGGCCTTGCCAAACTAAACCCCGACTGGATGCTGCAGGCACAGCCTATGAAAATTTGGCTGCCAGCTAAAAGCCACCTGCCTATAGTTGGTAATTTAATGTATAAAGAATGGATAGCTTACCTGTTTAGCTGGTTTGGCGCTTTTTATGACCTGCTTATCGCCTTTTTCCTTATTAACCGCAAAACAAGGCCTGTGGCTTATGTATTTGTGCTGGGCTTTCATATCGCAACAGCCATATTTTTCCCCGGCATTGGTATGTTCCCGTACGTGATGATCGTAAGCAGCTTTGCTTTCTTCAGCTCGGGCTATCACTTAAAACTGCTTAACCGTTTCCAAAAAAGCAACCTCAGCAATGGCATAAAAACTTACACTTATGCCCCGGCCCTGCAGCCTGTTTTGGCAGTATGCATCGGCACCTATTTTTGTATACACTTTATTGTTCCCCTGCGGTTTTTGGCCTACCCCGGGCATTTGTTTTGGTACGAAGAAGGGTACCGTTTCTCATGGCGGGTTATGCTGATGGAAAAATCGGGCAATACCTTCTTCACCGTAAAAGAACCCTCCACGGGTAAAACCTATGAGGTAGAAAACCGTGAGTTTTTAACCCCGTTGCAAGACAAAATGATGAGTACCCAGCCCGATATGATTTTGCGCTACGCACATTATCTGGCTACTGTTTACTCTAAACGAGGCTTAAAGAACCCCGAGGTTTATGCCCAGTGCTTTGTTACCCTCAACGGCGAACGCTCCCGCCCTTATATAAATACCGCTGTTAACCTTGCTGCCCAGCCACTAAGCTGGCGCCATTATAACTGGGTTTTACCCTTTACCGACCATGAAAAATAAACTATTACAATTTATATTCGCACTCCTCATTACATTAATAACAAGCGCCGCATCCGCGCAGCAATTGCAAATAAGCGGCGTTGTAAAAAGCAGCAACCATATTGTTGAAGGTGCTACCATAACCCTACTACCCGACACTTTAAAAACCGCCAGCGACGCGGGAGGGTACTTTAAATTTAACGGCCTTAAACCCGGCAATTACGAAGTGCTGATTACCTACCTGGGGGCCGAAACTTATCGTAAAAAAGTGACGCTTAAAGATCAAAGTATCTCGCTTGCTGTTAGCCTAAAATACGAGGACAGCCGCCAGTTATCTGAAGTTAACGTACAGGATACGGTTTTTAAACAGGCATCGGGCAATTTACGCCAGGTTGAGGGTACAGCTATCTATGCCGGTAAAAAAACCGAGGTAATTAATATTGCCAGCCTGAACGCCAACCTGGCTACCAATAACACCAGGCAGATCTATAGCCGGGCGGCAGGCATAAATATTATTGAATATGATGGCGGCGGGCTGCAATTGGGTATTGGTGGCCGTGGGTTAAACCCAAGCCGTGTATCCAACTTTAATACCCGCCAAAACGGTTATGATATTAGCGCAGATGCACTGGGGTATCCCGAAAGTTACTACACCCCCACTACAGAGGCTGTAGACCGTATCGAGATCATCCGCGGGGCGGCAAGCTTACAGTATGGCACCCAGTTTGGCGGCCTCGTTAATTTTAAAATGAAGCAGGGGCCTGCTAATAAACCGTTTGAGATCACGAGCAGGCAAACCGCGGGCTCTTTCGGGTTCTTCAATACATTTAATAGTATTGGCGGCTCAACTAAAAAACTAAATTATTACGCCTACTACCAGTACAAACGCGGTGATGGATGGCGGCCAAATAGCCATTTCGATCAGCACGGCGCATACGTCCATTTAGATTACAGTATATCTGACAAGCTGAAGATCACTGGCGAATACACCTATATGGATTACCTTGCGCAATTACCCGGTGGCCTAACCGATCAGCAATTCAACGAGGATGACCATCAATCCGTACGTGCACGTAACTGGTTTAAGGTAAACTGGAACCTGGCCAGCATCAGTCTTGATTATAAATTTAATGATAATACTAAACTAAACTGGCGTACTTACCATTTAGACGCAAATCGTACAGCACTTGGTATTCTTGATTTTATAAATACAGATGACGATGGCGGGCCGCGTGACATGATGAAAGATAATTACAGTAACTATGGTTCGGAATTACGCGTTTTACATCAATATAAACTGGGCGGAACGCAAACCAACTCTTTGCTTACAGGAGTGCGTGTTTACAAAGGCAAAACCCTGCGCAGCCAGGGCGAGGCAGATGCCGGAAGCGGCCCGGTGTTTGAATATAGCGGCGCTTTCCCAAGCAGTTCGCAGTACACTTTCCCCGGTACTAATGTGGCCGTATTTACCGAAAATATTTTTCAGCTAACCGATAAATGGAGCGTAACACCGGGTGCAAGGTTTGAGTATATATCAACAAAGGCCGATGGTTATTATACCAAACGTTCAAGCCCTTACCCCGACTATTACTTAATTCAGACGCCGGAAAATAAAGTCAACAACCGCTCCTTTGTATTCTTTGGCGTGGGTACTTCTTACAAGCCTGTACAGGGCGTTGAGGTTTATGCCAATATTTCTCAGAACTACCGTTCGGTAAACTTTAATGATATCAGGGTATTAAACGCTAACGCCCGGGTAGACTCGAACCTTACCGATGAACGTGGTTACACCGTTGATGGCGGTGTGCGAGGCAATATTAACAATTTTATGCGCTATGATGTAAGCGTGTTCTATTTAAAATATAACCGCCGCATTGGGTCGGTATTTGTGGCCAGCGATGATTATACAGTTGCTTACCGTTTCCGTAGAAACATTGGCGATAGCCGTAATATTGGACTGGAAAGCTTATTGGAAGCCGATCTCCTGAAAGCGTTTACACAAGGTATAAGCAAATACAAATTATCGGTTTATACCAACTTCGCGCTAATAGATGCCAAGTATGTTAACAGCCTAGATAAATCTGTTTTAAAGGGCAATAAAGTGGAGTTTGTACCGCCGGTACTATTTAGAACAGGGTTATCATTCGGCAACAAACGCTTTGATGTAAGCTATCAATTCTCGTATGTTGGCAAACAATATTCTGATGCTACCAATACCGAATTTTCACCAAGAGCTGTAGACGGTGTTGTGCCATCCTATAAAGTAATGGACCTAAGCGCCAGCTATAATTGGAGATGGTTTACCCTATCGGGCAGTATCAATAACCTTTCTAATGCCAAATACTATACACGCCGCGCCGATGGCTATCCCGGTCCTGGTATCTTACCGTCGGACCCGAGGGGGTATTATATGACCCTACAGGTAAAATACTAACACATAAAAAGGCGAACCAAGTGGTTCGCCTTTTTTGAACAGACAAGTTTTATAAAGTCCATTCGGGCCTTTCCCAGTGGCAGGTATAGCCATAGGGATTCTTTTGAAGATAATCCTGATGTTCGGCTTCCGCATCCCAAAAATCGGTTGCAGGCACTACCTCAGTAACAATTTTACCGGGCCATTTACCGGATGCTTCCATTTCTGCTATAAGTTGATTTGCGGTTTCACGCTGCTCTTCGCTCAGGTAAAAAATTGCCGAACGATACGATGTACCAACATCATTCCCCTGCCTGTTACGGGTTGTGGGGTCGTGTATCTGGAAAAAATATTCCAGTAATTTACGATAAGATATTTTCTCGGGATCAAAGGTTATAGCTATCCCTTCGGCATGTGTACCATGGTTGCGGTAAGTAGCATTTGGCACATCACCACCGGTATAACCCACAACAGTTTTTATAACGCCCGGTTGATGCCTTATCAGTTCTTCAACGCCCCAAAAACATCCCCCGGCCAATATCGCTTTTTCAGTATTCATATGTTGTTTTATATGTTTAGATGGACCTTGGTCCATTTATCAATTTTAAATAGAAGTGTAATATCGTGCAAATTGTTTGTTTGCAAACACCGGGTAAAAGTTGCCCCCTAAAAAATATTTACCTTCGAAACCAACCACACAATCCTACTATTATGAAATTGAATGTACCCGCTAAATTATTAATAATAGGCCTAAGCTCTATCATGGCCTTGTCATCGTTTACGGGTAAGCCAACGCCCCGGGTAAAACCCAAAATAGTTAACATCGTAAACTTTATACGCCTTTTAGAACCGCGCGACCCGGCCGTTACAGAAGATGTACTTTACCAAACGGTGGTTAAACAAGTGCACATCATGAATAAGTATAAGCTGCGCGGCACCTTTCTGTTACAGTACGATGCGCTGATGGATGCCCGTTATCAAAAACTACTCAAAAGCCTGCCTGCAGGTTCGTTTGAGATTGGCGCCTGGTGGGAAATTCCGCAGCCAATGGTGGAAAAGGCCGGGCTTAAATGGCGCGGCCGCTACCCTTGGGACTGGCATGCCAATATAGGTTTCTCTACCGGTTACACGCCCCTGGAACGCGAAAAACTTACAGATGTGTATATGGAAGATTTTAAAAAGATCTTCGGCTATTACCCAAAATCGGTTGGCTCATGGTTTATTGATGAGCATACCTTGAATTACATGTATGAAAAATACAATATCGTAGCATCAAGCAATTGTAAAGACCAATATGGTACAGATGGCTACACACTCTGGGGAGGCTACTGGAACCAGGCCTACTATCCAAGTAAAGTAAACTCTTATATGCCGGCGCAAAATCAGCGTAACCAGATCCCTGTTCCTATCTTCCGGATGCTGGGCAGCGACCCGGTAAGGCAATACGATACCGGCTTTGGCACCACTTGGCAAGGTGTGATTACCCTGGAGCCTGTTTACCCAAAAGCAGGCGGCAGCAAACAATGGGTAGATTGGTTTTTTAAAGAGCTGGTGGAAGGCGAACCGATGGAGTTTGCATATACCCAGGCCGGGCAGGAAAATTCCTTTATGTGGGATGCTATGGCCAAAGGTTTTGAAATTCAGATGCCGCTTATAGCCAAACTGAGGGATGAGAAAAAAATAAAGGTTGAAACGCTTTTAGAATCGGGCACGTGGTTTCGGAAACGATATAGAACCACTCCTGCCACTTCAATGACCGTGAATAATGACCTTGGCAACAGCGACCGCAAAACCGTTTGGTTCAACAGCAAATATTACCGCGCCAACCTGCTTTGGGAAGAAGGCACACTACGCTTTAGGGATATTCACTTGTTTGATGAAAAGCTACCTTCAGATTACCTTACCAAAAAAGTAGAAACAAATGTGTGCGCTTTTTATACCCTCCCTTTTGTTGATGGCTACCTATGGAGCACGCCCAATGATATTGCCGGTTTAAGGTTTAAAGCGATAGAAAATGGCAAAGAGGTTATGCTAACCGGCGGTAACCCAAAAGTGACCAACCCCGTACAGGGTAAACTGCATATTGTTTGGCCGCTAACAGACAAAGGTACGCTTGTAATGGATCTGGACGAGCGTAAATCGGTTATATCAGTTACCGGTAAATACGCCGCCAATTGGTTCTTAGACCTTAATACCGCGCCAAAAGCAGAACTGCCTTTTATATCCGTCGACAAAAGTAACATAAGCAGCAGATTTCATGATCTGAACTATTCGGTGACTACCCCCGACGGAGAGTTCTCCAAACCCGGTGATGGCAAAGTATTTCGTGTAAAACCTATTAAAAACACCTTAACACTTAATTTTGCCGCGGGCAGATAATGCTGTTTATGTTAATAGTTTTATGGTTGGCTTGACGCCAATTATTTTACTTTTGCAGCATGACTGATGAGGAGCTGATAGCCTATTTTGAACACGCCAAATTACCCGAAACTTTACGTTTAGACAGGGCAACCACACAATACAATGTTACACAGGCGGTAAAAAACAATATCGAGCTCATGGCCGATCCAACTAATCACCGTTGCAGGCACCGTTTACGCAGGATAGCCGCCGCATTTGAAAAACCATACGACGGCCCCGAAATACCACGATTTTAAAACACAAAAGCATTTAGCATTTATTCTAAAGGCTTTTGCAACAGAACTGCCCCCTTGCTTAAATAGCTAAGCTTTCAATCTTTTTCACATACTCGGTTGGGATATCTTTAGGGTTTATTTCAATGGCTATGATCACAGGGCCATCTTTGTAAGCGAATGCCAGCTCAAGTGTTTCGTAGAACTTATCGGTATCATTTACACGGAAACCCTTTCCGCCACCAAAAACTTCGGGGAAATTTTCATACTTCCAGCGGTTAAGGGTATTAAAACCGATTGATGGCGTAGATGGGTCGGTGTAAAATTTTTTGTCCAACAAAAACTGTTCTATACCATAAAGCCCGTTATCTATTACCGCTATAATGGATGGTATTTTATATTTCACCATGGTAGAGAACGTTTGCGCTATCATTTGGAAACCGCCATCGCCACTTACAATTATTGGCCTTTTGCCTGTTGCCAAGTGCGCGCCTATACTGGCCGGTGTGCCCTGCCCGATAGAAAGCCAAACAGGGTTTGCCAAAAACATTTTAGTGGACGGCATGTGCAGGTCTGATGCCGGATAGCTGCTTAAGCATGTATCGGCCACCATCATCATCTGGTCGCCTTTATCACTCAGGAATTTATTGATGGATTCAAAAACACCATCATGTGTAGGCTTATCAGCCGGTTTCCGCAGTAACTTTTGTGTTTCAAGCGCCTCGTTCCTGCCGGCGCTTAAAAGTTGGGCTTGTTGGTGTGATATTATGCCTTCTAAAAAGCCTTTCAAAGCCACACCTTCAAATTCTCCCGATGCTATGCGTGCCTTACCGTAAGATACATCAACCATAGTTTTATACTGCGTTTTTACCAGCGAACCGTGGTCTATTCCAAAGATACAACCCAGGGCAATAAAGCAGTCCGAAGCCTCGACATAACGGCGTGGGGGTTTATTCACCAGGTCGCTGTCGTAAGTGCCAATAAACAATTCGTGACCCTCGTCAATAACCGATTTAGACAACAGTGTGGTACAAAAGGGTATCCTTAGCTTTTCAATAACCGCCAGTGCATGCTTCTCAAGTCCTCTCCTGCATATTTCCGAACCCAATAAGATCACCGGCTCTTTAGCATCCGAGACGCGCTCAAAAAACGCTTTTAAAACATCCTCGTTAGTTTTGGCTTCCTCTTTAGCGGGTTCCTCTTCTGTAATGGCAATTTCCTTATCCCAAAAGTTATTGGCAACCTCCAGGTAAACCGGGCCGGGCGTTTCTGCGGCATTTTTGAACAGGCCTGAGATCAATTCCTGCGCGGTTGAAAGATCGGTAAGTAATTCAGCAGCAACGGTTACGTTTTTATAGATCTCCAGGTCGGCATTGCGTTTACCGGTAGAGTGCGAGAACAAGATACCATAATTATACTGATCGGCCTGTTCGTTTTCGGTTGGGCCACCATTTAACACGATCATGGGTACCTTTTCCGTGTAAGCGCTGGCTATGGCGTTTATCATACTCAGGTTACCCACACCATAAGACACCGCCACTGCCGACATGGGCGCGAACCTACCGTAACCATCAGCTATATAACCCGCTTCCAGCTCGTTTACGGTTACTAGGTATTTCATATCGGGGTCGTTATCTACCGCGAAATAAATACCCGCGCATGATGTGCCGGGCACACCAAATATGTGGTGGCAGCCATGCTTTTTTAAGCAATGCAAAATGTATTGTGCTACAGTCATGATCTTTTAGGGGCTTAAGAGTTGTTAACGATATAGGTACAGGCATCAATGGAAGATTCCAGCGAACCCTGGATCCAGGAGTGGGTGAGCGAACAATGTTCTCCCGCCAGCAACACCTTGCCGTCCGGTGTTTTTAATTCCTGGTATAAAAACTGGTGCTCGCCGGGGTTAAAGAACGCGAAGGCGCCCGAACTCCACGGATGCGTGGTCCAGCTCCAGCGTTTAACCTCGGTAATATCCTCGTCCAATATGTATGGGTGTATTTTTCTAAGTTCTTTAAGCACAAAAGTTTTCAGGGCCTCTTCGGGCAGTGCATCCACGCGCCTTGCCTGTTGCCCCCAGGTATACGAAGCCAGAAGAAACGATGGCGAATTGGAAACCTTTGGGTCGCGGTTTACGCAGTTATCTGATGGGTACCAGGTATGCCCGGCAGGGCCGTCATAAATGCTGCCGCCGCCAAAAATATCATCTTTTAATTCCCAAAAACGGTTACGGGTTTTTACCACAATTTTGGTTGATGAATCATAGTTCACCCTGCGGATAGCCCGTATTTTTTGTGGCGATAATGCACCGCCTACATCCATTTTTGATACCAAACCAAGCGGCGCGGTACAAATCACCCAATCGCCGGTAACTTTTACTTCTTTATTTGCTGCATCCCTGTAGTAAGCATCAGCAGTATTACCATCCTGATGTATCTTAAATACTTTGGCAGATATAATGGTTTCCTTTTTCAGGTGCCCATAAACGGCTGTGGCAAGGCTGTCGGTACCGTTCTCCAGTTCGGCAAAATCCTTAGGGTCCCAGGTCGCGTCCATCTCCTCGCGGATATGCTCGGCAAGCGAGGTTTGTAAATAGGTTTCTAAACCAAAATGTGTTAGTACATATTCGGTAGCTTCTTCGCTGAGGCCGGCTTTTTTAAAAGCCTCGTACAAGCTACTGCGATCGAGTTGCTTAACTTTATCTGTAGTAGGCGTAATACTAAAAATATCCTCGCGTTCCTCTAATGTAAAGTTGTTTATAATATCAAGCACAGCCTCGGTCCACAAATCAGATAAATTTTTATCTTTCTCTACATCCGACAGGTTGAATAACAACTTCGAAGCATCTATACCTTCATCGGTACGCTGAAAACGCTGCCCACGGATATAGGAGAACGTTTTTTTACTATCCTGCACAAAAGGGCGTAATATTAAACCCTGCTCGCTAATGTAAAGGCGGGTAAGCGTATGGCTTTTAGGAATGCGCATGGCGCCAAGTTCGGCGTGCAGGTCGCCATCCCGCCAGGTGCGTAGGCGGCCTCCAATGTGGTCGTCCTGTGCTTCAAGCAGGATAACATCAAAGCCTAACATCTTAAGCTCGTGGCCTGCGCTAAGGCCCGCAATACCGGCGCCAATAATTATTACTTTTTTGCCCGCGCTAACTTTTATTTCGCGCAGTTCCTTTAATTTTTCTATATACTCATCTCCCCTGAATTTGGCGGGGTCTTCAACAGAAGACTTAAAAAGCAGCGGGGCCGGCTTAAAGCGGTAAAATCTCATAAATGTGGGTTTAGGTTGTTAATAACTAACGCATAGCAATTTATCACAAAAAACAGGAAAATGATTTAAACTTTCCTGTGTTTTAATAAGTGATATTAAAAGATCTGGTTTCCTTCCGGAATCCTGTCAAGTTCCGCAGCCGATACTTTCCGGATCTTGTCCCAGCTAAAGTTGAAATTGTTAAAGGCAATGGGCGACATGATCCAGCGTTTAACTCCGTTACTAACAAAGTAAACTCTTTCGGTAGCGGATGCCAGATAGGCCCTATCGGTAATTGGCTCGCCAATAAGAACCGAATTACTGTTAACTTCCTGTATACCGTTCCAATTTTTGAAGAGCTGATTATAGGTTTCGGGATTGGGAATCAGATGCGCCTTTTTATCTATAATGATATACACCCCGCCTTTTATATTCAGCGTAGAGCCTTCTTTTTTCAAAAACTGATAAATACCGTCACCTGTTGGTATGGCGTTTTGTTGAGCCGGGCTGATATGCTTTATGGCTTTATCGTTAAAATGGTATTTTTTAAATACCTGTGGCGAGGCTATCCAACGCTTAACACCGTCTACCACCAGGTAAACCCTATCGCCGTCGGCTTTAGAGAGGTAGGCACCTGCTGTAAGTGGCCTGCCTATTTTCTGCAAACCCTCTTCAGATTTAATTACACCATCCCAGGTGTCAAACAGGTTCTTATAAGTTTCCGGATCGGGAATGTGGCGTACCTGCCCATCCAATATCAGGTAAATCGCATCTCCTACAGAGATCCTTGAGCCTTCTGTCCATACTGTAGTTGCTTCAGGGTCAATAGCATCAGGCGTTACGCCTTTGATATCCGGCCATGCCGGGGCGCCATTGGCAATTTTACCTTCGGTAAGCAAGGTTGTAATAGCTGTTATAATAATACCCGTAGCAACTTGCCCGGCTTTACCGTTTTCCATCATCTGCGGTTTATCGGTAGCTGCTTTTAAAATTAACCAGGCTATATATTCTTTCAGCGCTTCTTTTCTAACTACGGCGGGGGCAACACGCGGAATGTTATAAATATCGTTCCCTACACGTTCGGCAGTTATGTTGGCACCAAGTTTTATCAGATCACGCTTCTTTTCGTTACACCCGGTAGCTAATATACCAAACACATCATACTCCTGCCCTTCAACGGCAATTTTTAAAAATACCGATGCAACCGCCTTACTTATAGCCAATTTATATTCGGGTGTAGGTTGGCTGCCCTTATCGCCATCAAAAGCGATAACAATAGTATCAATAACTTCCTTAGCATTCTTTTCCAGGAAGTTTATAGCAGTAGTGGCACCATCTATAACACCCTGAGATATGGTTATTCCTACATCTTCTATAGCATGGGCAACATCTTGTGCTAAATCGCTAATCGCTATAAACGCTTTATAGACACCCATTTCAATAGTTATTATACCATCTTTAATGGTGTTTACTACGGTACGGGCCCCCTCTGTAATATAATCAAAAAGGTCTTCAAATGCTTTACCAATGTCGTCAAAAATGCTCATGTTAATTAGGTTTAGGGTTAATAATAAGATGCTAATGTACAGCAATACATGTAGCCCATCAAGGCCATTTAGGGCTTAACACAAAGGGTTATATCAGCTTATTTTAGATAAGTTTAATAAGGCCCATCTAACGGTTCGGTTGTTAGGTCAGCACTTTCAAAAGTGAGGTTAACTGATCTGCTACCGTTTGGGCGGGTACGGTGAATAACGTTTTTGGGGATGGTGAATAGCTGATTGGGAAACAGTTCAATGGTTCTGTCTTCAAGGTCGATGAAGATCGAACCCTCTATCACCATAAAGGTTTCATCGGAATTTGGGTGGAGATGCCAGAAATAAGCTTCGGTCATCACGCTCATACGCACTACATGGTTGTTAACCTGTGCAACCGGAATATTCTTATAAACGTCTGTAGCGGCATTTTGCGCTATATCAATTACAGTGAGGTTTTGGGTATCCATATTGTTGAGTTTTTTAGTAAAGGTCGTTAAAACTCAATACGATTACCCCAAAATGAATAATTTAAAAAGATCAAACTCCTAACATACGGTGTTGTAAAATACCAACTACGTAAGGCGATACAATTTTAATGGTATGCTCCACGTTAAGCGGAATCTCGAGGAAACTACCGCCATGGAGATGATAAGTATCCTTACCAACGGTACAAATACATTCGCCTTTTAAAATAAAAAAGCTCTCAATGAAATCGCCGTGTGTTTCTTCGGGCACATCAAATTTGGTTATAACCAATACCTGCGACAAATGGGGTGTACTGGTTAATGGTTCTGCAAAAAAGTCCTGTTCGAGATTTTCGGGGATCAGGTGTTTAAGTGCATCTATCCATTGCAGGTGGTTAGCTTCGGCATTTGTAAGAGGCAGGTGTTCCAGATCCAGAGCAGGGAGATCTTCGGCGAACCCAAGCGTGGCAAGTAACCTGCTTTTGATATTAGCTGATGGATTAAGGGCTGTTAAATCGGCTAATTGTTCATAAGCTATCTCAATAGCGGTCAATTCGGCCTTAATCTCAGGGTATTGCAAACACAAACGAATAACATACTGCTGCTCTGCGTCATTTAACATACCAAGGGTATACACCTCAAGAATGCCACTTTCCACTAATTGTTTAATATCCATTAATTATTGGGGGCGCAACAGTATTATTATTGATGCCCTGCAAAGATAAGTATTTGGTAATTAGCATACTTTTGCATTTTAGAAGTTTTAAGAGTAAATTATTCAAATTAGTTGTATTCAATCCTCGTCTTTATAAAACTCAGGTTCTATAGCTACAGACAAGAGTGCTTCTATATGTTTATCTAATAATTTTTTCCACCAAAATTGATAGTTGCGCGGGTAAACCACACGGTCTTCATGATCTCTACGGCAAAGCTCTTCTAATGCCAGTAATTTGTACATTACCTTGCGCGAGTGGTCTACAACAGAATGCGAACGCTTACTATAACCTAATAGTGCATTAATTTCGCGGTTGGTGCGACCCAGGAGTATCAAATTAAAAATATCAATGTGATGGGTAGAAAAACCCTTCGTTTTTAAGGTTGGCCTTGTTATGGCAATCGCGTTTTTCATAATTATGGTTCTCCTTATGTTATAATTATCCGGTTAACCTTAATTACGTACAATTTTTTAAGTTTGATTGAAAGCAGTTTGTTCAGTTACGTTATTGCTGTTCATTTTATTCATTTTAAAACCTTTTGTTTGTTCTGGCATCAGTTATATTTCCGGTTGGGTGTGAGAATTTAGGGATAAACTATTTTGGCAGCATACCTGCACTACAGATTACTAATTCTGGTTAATTAATAGCTACAAAACTTAGCGTAAAATAAAGATATGTAGTTGTAATGTTAAATATTGCAAATTAAACGCGCTGTTTTTGCCACGCGTTTATTAGTTAGTATATTTATCAAATAATGCTTCGCAGTGGTTGGCAAAGCGTTTATAAACCATTTTGTTGTTGCTGATAGGAATCCCCCGCCTAAACGCGTTACCTTATCAATTCACAATATTAAAATGAAAAGCCCTGCACTATCTATTTTATTTAAACCAATAGTTTTGGCATTGCTTATAATTAGCAGCTTTACAACAGCACGTGCCCAATTATCGGCTTCTATGCCATACCGTGCCCCCAGGCCCGATACTACCAACCAACCCTTGCCATTTATCGAACCTAAAGAAACAGTTGCCAATACCGTTGTTACGAATATTTTTGAAGATGATGATGATAATAAGTTACAGAAAACCATCTCGCTAAACCTGAATAAGACCCAGGAACGCAAACAATTGATGGGTTACCTTAAACAGCTTGAATTAGGCAACACCGTTGCCGAAAACGAAAAAAATAACAAGGCCCTATACCGTTTCGCCAACCTTTTTGCAAGGTTAAAAATGTACCCCCTGGCCATGAAATGCTTTTTTAAAACCATAGATAAGGCAAATAAAAAAGCAAGAAAAAGCGAAGCGAAACATAATGACAATGATGACGATGACGATGACTTTACCATTGCCGACCTACCCATTAATGCAAAGGACGACTCGTTGCTTAACATACAGGCCGAGGTTTTAAAAAGATCTAAAAGCAAATACACCAACTACAAACGTATAGCAAGTACATTTAATGATGGTAAGGCAACCGAAGCCTATGCCCTGCTTTTTCATGTGAAGCAGCCGGTATCGGGTAAACCGCAGGTGTTTAAATTTAGCAACACCGGCCATACCTTTATTACACTTATAAAGTACAATGCCGATTCTACCTACGTATCTTGTTCTTTTGGTTTTTACCCCAAAAAAGAAAAAATTTTGTTTGCCACGCCCTGGGATCCATCGGCCGAAGGGCAGTTGAAGGACGATGCAAGCCACCAATGGGACGAGGTTGTAGGCAAATTTATATCTAAAAAGAGTTTTGAAAGAATCCTGAACCTCACCAAAAAATATGGCGATCTGGATTACCACCTTAGCAATAACAATTGTACCGATTTTTGCCTGCAGGCTGCTTCAATGGCCGGTTTAAATATTACCAACACTAAAGATAAGTGGCCATTGGGCTATGGTTCAAACCCTGCAACCACAGGCCAGAGCATTTTAAACGGCGGCTATAATAATACCGACAAGCAGCCTAATACCAATATTTTTAAAAGCCTTAATATTGACGCTGCTGTAAAATAACTACCTGTGTGCGGCCCAAAAAATAGCGTTTGTAAACAATCTTGTATAGGCAGCATTATTGAAAAGGTTTGGCGAGTGCCCCATAAATATATATACATTCCGTGCTTTGTAATGATCGTTGGTCCATACTACCGGGTGATCGCCCATGGTAACTTTGGTTTGTTTAGGATCATAGCTTGATTCATCTGCACTGGCCAGCACATGTACATTAGCCCTTGGGCTTTTATCGTAAGTATACCATTCCTCCTGCCTGATGATAAATGATGCGGGTATGCCTTTCATTACCGGGTGCTGCCTATCCTCCACATTTACCTTTCCTTTAGCAAAAGTAGCAATGTAATCCTTCCACCGTATGCCGCCCATAAACCGCCAGAACCAATCCCACATAGGGTAACCATCAAATTTGCCCAGTAAGGTTGCATGGTGGAAACCTATCCAGCCTCCCCTGCCCTCATTGATATATTTTTCAAAAGCGGCAGCAGCCTTTGGTTTCCATCCGTAAGGGGCGTAATCGAGCTGAATAAATAATTGATATTGTTTTAGAAAAGCATCGTCTATCTTATCCGTATTTTGAATATAGTCGATAGAAAAACCTTTATGGGCTGCCAGTTGGTTTAACCACACTTTGGCACGCTTAGAATATGCTACATGATGGCCGCCATTCTCATACAAGGCAAGTACTTTAAATGCTTTACCTTTTTGCGCGCGGGCTGCGAGGCTTATACAAGCAGCACACAATAGCAGCAAAATCTTCTTCTTCATTCCCGAAATTTAAAATATTCCGAGGAACTTTTTGCGCTTTTTCTTTTTAACAGGGGCTGGTTTTACTTTTACAGAATCTGTTGAGGCGGCAATAATGGCCCTGGTTGCTGCGGCCCTTTTTGCCGCCATTATTTTACGGTTGTAAGCCCTCATAACACTATCGTGCGCATAAGGCCTCAGTACGAAAGGAGGTTTTAAATAATCATTCGAGGTATAATATACAGTCCGCACTTCACCAGCCGATGGCTTGCTAAAGAACGAATACACAAATAATGCGAAAAGTACCAAAGCTACGGTTACAACAGCGGCGAGCAGCTTTTTGGGTAAAAACACCAGATTTTTATTACGCTCGTATAGCCCCTTTACCTCGTTAAACCTGGCGCCGGTTTCGTTGGCGTAATGTTTTAACGACAGCAGTTGTTCCTCTTTTTTAACCACATCCTGCTGGTACTGGGCTACCATGGCTTCCAGTCGCTCGTTCTCGGCCTGTATGGCCGCGGTGCTTAGTTTACCATCTGCCGAAAGGCTGCCGTTAATAATAGCATCATGCAATTCCACGCCGTTTTTAAAACGTGCATCGGGCGATTTCTGCAGGCATTTATCAATTACATCTACAAGCCACTGCGGTATCTGCAATTCCTGTGTTTGTTTTAAAGTGCTCCAGGCATCGGGCATGTTTTTTTTACGCGCCTCACGCAAGTCGGGCACCGGGGCTTCCATATGTGCAAGCATAATGGCATTGCGGCCTGTTTCGCCATTGCCTTTAAGCGGGAAAGGCACTTGGCCGGTAAGCAATTCGTACAGGATAATGCCATAACTATAAACATCGGTTTGCAAAAGCATGGCGCCATCGTGCTGCTCGGGTGCCATAAACTCTATAGCACCGGCGTGGCGGATGCTGCTGCGGCGTTCTTCCTCGCTCATAATAGCCAGGCCAAAATCCAGCAGCACATAATTACCTGTGTGGATATTATATTTTACGTTATTGCTTTTAACATCTCCGTGTTTAACACCAACCTTATGGCAATGGGCCAAAGCATTAGCAAGCTGGTCGGCCACGCGGATAGCCTCCTTTAGCATAAAGATCTTTTCGTGCGGCGGTTGCAGCAGTTCGCAAAGATCCGGCCCCTCAATATATTCCATTTCAATAAACGGAAGGGAGCCGCTTTCGGTAATGCCCGAGCTTAATATCTTCACCACATTAGGGTTGGGCTCTTCGTTTACCTTTTGCAGCTTGGCAACCTCATTACTAAAATTGCGAAAGTTCTTATCGTCCTCGCTTTCTGAATGGATAGGCGTTGGCAACAGCTTTACAGCAGTTAGCACAGGCCCCATTCTGCGTCCCTTATACACAGACCCCTGCCCGCCGGTACGCAGGGCGCCAAGGTTCTCTAAGCCATCTGTTATGGTAAAAACTTTACTCATTTACTGCCGGTTGGTAACTAAATTCTAACACTGCCGATTCGCCCAGTATGATCTGATCGCCCTCCTGTAACTGGTGGCCGATATGGGTGGATGTTAGCTTAATAATATCTTCACTCTTTTCCGAACGGATCTTGATCTTATTACGGGGTGGTATGCCGCCATCATCGGCAAAAAGCATAAACCGGCCTGCGTCATTATTCCATTCAATACGCGCATGCTGGCGGCTAACATATTTATTGGCATCGCTTTGGCTTTCGCTTGGGAACGCGATATGATTGGTGCGAAAAAATCCATCGTCGCCCTGCGCCTTTTTATCTCTGCCTATGTGCAGCTTCTCGGCATCGGATGTTAGTTTGTATTCTTGTTGCTCTGTTTCGCCACTTAAAGGGCGTATATATGCTACAGCGCTTTGCTTAATAAAGTTTTTACTTGTTTTAATGAAAAAAGCGGCATCCAGTTTAGCGGCCCTTATCGCCTCCGGCGGAAACTCTTCGGTAAACAACACTTCCATCAACCAGCTTTGCGGCAGGTTAACGGCATAATCATCGGCAATGCGCTGCACTTCATCCTTAAAAACTTCGGGCTCTTCGGTATAAACCGCAGCTTCGTACATCGGAATATCGGCTGCCGGGGCATTTACATAAAGTATCAATCCCCTTATATTGCCCCCTTCACCACCTTCGGCTTTTTGCAGTTCCTGCTTAATAAATTGCAGCAACTCGTAACGGATGCTTTTTACATCCGCCGGCCTTTCCGGTTTATCACTTTTAAACAAATTAAACATAATGCTGCGCTGTGCTCCTATTATTGAACCTTAAAACTCTTTTTATATTATGCTAAACCCAAGCATTATTCACTTGTTTGCTCTTTAATACTTTTAATGTATCCTTTTTCTTTCAGAAACGGAATAACATGCTGCGCGGCAAGCCTTACCGCGTCTGACGAGCCTTTGGTAGATTCTATCCTTACGCAAACCACCACATTACCGCTGCCATCCGCTTTCGGTGCGAAAAATACATACCAGCCATCGTTAATCTGCTGCTTCTTCCAGATCCTTTCGGGCGTACCTGTTTTACCGGCAACTGCAAGGCCCAATATCCATTCCTTTGGCGCGCTTTGCTCTATCATGTATTGGCGCATCAGGGCAGCATATTTAGGATCGTTTGTAAGCTTAACGCCGGGCTTAACCGCTGTTGCAGAATCGGCTACCTTTAACACGTACCTGTTTGGCAAAATTGTACCGTGGTTAGCTATTCCGGCTGCCATACGTGCGACCGCGGCCGGCGTAGCTATCAGCTCACCCTGCCCCCATGCCATACCAGAGATACCTTTTGCCCGGGTTTTACGGATATTATTCGGGTTATATTTTGGCTTGGTATTGAACTCGGTTTTGCGCCAAAGCTCTCGCCATTTTTCTTCCTGAGCCGCGTTCTCTTTATCCCTGCCATAATAATAGCCTCCAACACCGTGCAAAAACATACCTGTTTTTAAATACACAGTTGCCATATCTTCCTGCAAATGCTCTTCATTGGCTAATTTAATAAAGTAAACGTTGTTTGACTTTGCTACCGCACGTTCAAGGGTTATCAGGCCGGTTTCATCAGGCTCCAAACCTTTGGTACGGATGCGTTCGTAGCTTGCCACATTATACTTTTTATCGGCAGCGGCCAGCCCCAGTTTATTGAATGACGCTATGGATGTGGCCAGCTTTGCCGTAGAACCGGGCTGCGTTGCCAGCGTAAAACCAAGGTCCTGCGTGGTAATCCATTGCGATAGCTGGTTCTGCTCATAATAGCTCATGGTCAATTTTTCCCAATCGTGTACGGGTGGCAGCGGATAGTTTGCAGACGTAAGTACATCGCCGGTGTTAGATTCCATCACCACAACAGACGCACGGTTATCAAGCAATGAGGTATCGGCAGCCATAGAGTTTTGGATGCTGCTTTGCAGGCCTGCGTCCATGGTTAGCTTCACATCCCGGTTGCGGTTTTTAAAGGCCTCTACTTCTTTGCTGTTTATGCCTGCAATAAGCAATGGCGCTATCTCGCTGTAATCTTTTTTCACTACGGTCATTTCTTTTACGCCACGGGCCAAAAACCTGTCTTCGCGGTAGCGGTTAGCCGTAACGTTATATTTTTCTGTCGGCATTTTAAAACCGCGCAATTCGGCGGCATGCTCATACTCTGCAAAATAACCATTAGGGCTGCCATTGAACACACCCGTATTGGCATCGCCCGTCCAAAAGAACATCTGCGCGTCGAACGGGTAATACCTGTCTAACCGCTTGTGCATGGCCGAATCTATATTATAACCCTGCGCACCTGCCAGTACCAATTTACGGTGCTGCTTTTTTACCATCTCCGGCTTGCTGGTTGCCAGTAGTGTGCCGGTACGGTCATACAGATCTCCCGCCTGCAGCCTGTTCATTAAAATAGCGATGCGGGGATTATAGCTAAACATCCTGGCGCCGCTTTTATCGGCCACGAGGGCGGGCTGTACCACCCATTTTTTATTATTGAATAAGTACCTCGATACGTTAACCGTTAATAAAGTAACGGCTACAAAGGCAGCTATAAGCGCGGGTACTAAATTTTTATCCTGCTGGCGCGATATATAATTCATTTGCACCGGTGTGCCTCTTACTAATGATGCGGAGAGCAAAAAGCCCGATGCCAGCAAGTTTGCAACCAGCGACGAACCGCCGTAACTCTGGAACGGCAGCGACACCCCCGACAATGGTAGCGCACCTGTTGAGCCACCTGCAATGAGTACAAACTGCACAAAGGTGGATACGCCTATCCCGGCACATAAGTAAAATAAAAATGGTGTGCCTGTTCGCCGCCCTATTAATATAGACCGATGCAGGTAAACTAAAAACAGCACAAAAATGCAGACTATACCCGTCCAGCCAAACTCCTCGCCCATTGACGGTAGTATCATATCGGTATGTGCTTCGGGGATGGTTTTGGCAAAGCCCTCGCCCACGCCCTGGCCGCTTACACCGCCACTGCTCATGGCCCATAGGCCGTTGGCTACCTGGTCGCCGCCGTACACTTCATTATTCCAGGCATCCTGCCAAATGGCTTTACGGTCTACCAGCCTTTGTACCGGGCCGGGGAATAGCTTGCCTAAATATGGGATTTGATCGATAGTTAAAAATGCTGCCATAATGATCAAAACCATCATAGCCGATTCGCTCAGTTGCCTGCGTTTAAACAGCATGAACAATGCCGCGATACCCGCGGTAATCAATGCCGAAAGCCAAACATTTTTAACCACCCACGATACAATAACATAAAGTACTACCGCCCCTGCCATAAACATAAAATCGCCTCGGGAGAACGAGAATAGTACGATGAACGTGAAACACACTACCATGGCCGGCCCAAGGTCGCCTAGTAAAAGGAACAGTAACAGGGTTACCAAAATGGCAATGAGCGCGAAAGAGAAGAACGACCAGCGTTTGCTCCAACTGGTATATTCGCTTATCAATTTTTCGTTAGCGGCAAAAAAGCCCGCAAGGAAGAGTATAATAAGGTATTTTACGATCTCGCTGGGTTGAAAGCCAAATAAATTAACTTTTACACCGCTACCCTCGGGGCCTGTACCAAGTTTAATGGTCATGGCCAATAAGGTGGCGGCCAATGCCACCCAGGGCCAGCCATTAGCGGCATTGCGGTTATTTTTGAATACCAGCATGCGGTAGACCCATGAATCGGGCGTAAACCGGCGAAGCTTTAATTGCAGCATTACCAGCATGGTAAACAAACCTATACCCAGATAAACCAGCATATCCTTAGCCAAAAACCTGTCGCGAAGCGGATCCTGAAGGCTCAACAAGGTAAGGAACGATAAGCCTGCAAGGATCATTACCACGGGCAATATCAATTGATCTGACGTGCTGAATTTCCACGAAAGCAGGATATGAACGAACAGGAATGCCCCTATAAATACGCCCGAAATGATAAGAAACCATTTATTAAACTCTACCGGTGTACGGATAATAAGGGATTTCTCTTTCTTAAGGATATTAAAATCGCGGGTGGAAAAAAGCCTTATGGTGTGTGGCGATTGCATGAACGTTAAACTTACATCCTCATCTAAACTTTGTACCCCCTGCGATGTGCCGAATTGATAGCCCGGTTGTAAAGGCAGTAATTTAAACGCCTTACCTTCGGGCAAATTTTTAAACTCCGCAACGCCTTGTTCATTAGTACGGGCATAAGCCGTTAGTGCTTGCAGGCGTTTTTTACCCGCGCTATCCGGCAGGTAAACTTTTTTATAGCCGTTGCCGTTCTCTGTTATTGGTTTCAGTTCATCAAGTTCCTCGTCGGTAAAAATACTGTCCTGCGGCAAAATCATATCCAGACGAACCAACACACCTGAAACAGGCTGTTTTTTATTGGTGATTATCCCACTGATGCTATAGCTGCCCATGGCCAGGTTGGTAACATTTGGCACTTTTACAGGGTTATTCCGCTCACTTACAAACAGTGTCGAATCCTCCCCTGTATAACCCAACAACGACCTCGAAGCCGCGACACGCGCCTTAAATGATTCGCCCCCTTGCTGAAAGGCGTCATCTGCACTGATAAAATACTTGCGTTTATTTAGCTCGCCTATGTTATCAATTTTTTGCCCGGTGCCAATATTATTGGCCACCGTTTGGGTGATCAGATCAATATCGCGCTTGTCTTCAAAGTAATATCCTTTGGTAAGCAGGGTTTTAAGCTGCCCGGCCGGGTTTGGCGCGTTCAGGTTTATCATGGTGCCATCCTGCAGGCGCTTATCTACATCGGCAAAACGCATTTGTATAACCGTGTATAACCTAAAAAATAGGAATACAAACAATACGCTTATCAGCAACAGGAACGCCCTCTCCTTCCAGCGGCTTTCCGTTTGTATCTTATCGGGCTCCATTAGGCTTAACTGATGTTTGATTATTAACGGTTTGCGGGTTAACTTTCGTAGCCGGGAAGTCGGCTGTTACAGGCTTATCTGCAAGCAATTCGTATTTACGCTGTACAGGCAGGCGGCAATTGGTAAATTGTGTGCTTTTTAACGCAAATCCGGTGTTTTGCAGTTCTACCGCTACATCAAAGCCACTAAATTTAAAGTTCTCTAAAACGATTAGCTTACTATCCTTGCCTACTACCAAGGCCGGGCCTTTGTAGGCCGTATCGCGCTGTAAAACAATATCGCCCTTTACACGGATGTATAAAGTATCCTGATCGATATGCAGTGTATCGGTTAGAATAACAGGGTTTTTGAACGATGTATCTGACAATGTAAGCGTATCGCCCTTAAAGGCATCTATAGCATCCTGTAATTTAACCTCATCTGCATTACGCAACTTTTCTGCAGGTGTAACAGACGGCGCGGTTGGTTTGCCGTTGTTTTGTTTTGACATATATAGCCAAATGCTTGTGGCTAAAAACACCAGGCACAGCAGCCCAAGTATTATGCTTAAGCCGTTACTTTTATGTTGGGTCATGGCTGGTTCAGTTTTGAATCGTGGTTCTTGTTTTAACTGGGGGCGTGATGCGGTTACCCCGTCATCGTTCTCATCATTCCTTTTCATAGGCTGCGATGTGGGCATAGTTGCCTGCGGGCGCTGCTGCGGTTTATCATTTTTAACCAATACCACCGTAACGTTATCCCGCCCGCCATTATCGTTAGCAGTATTAATAAGCAGGGTAGCTTTTTCCTGCAAAGGAATATTTTGGGTTACGATATCCAAAATGGCTGTCTTGTCAACCATGTCTGTAAGGCCATCGCTGCATAGCAACAGCATATCGCCCGGCAAAAATGGCGACTGCCCAGTTTCTATGAAACTTTCATCGGTATCTATCTGGCTGGTAAAGCCAAGCGCTTTATTGATCTCGTTACGTTTAGGGTGGTTCATGGCCGCGGTTTCGGTAAGCCTGCCGCTATCTTCCAGGAAACCCACAAAAGAGTGGTCTTTAGAGATCTTAACCAACGAACTATCGCGCAGCAAATACAAACGCGTATCACCCACGTGCGCGTAAAAAAATTGGTTGTGCTCCACATCAACCAAAGCCATGGTAGCTACACAGGCCATGCTTTCCAGCTCTTTGTCGCTCGCCTTTTTATCTGATATTTGGGCGCTGGCCAGCTTAAAGGCATCTATCATGCCCGGTATTATCTCGCCCTGCAGGCCGCTCAGGCGGTCAATAAAAACCTCTTTAGCTATAGCGGCGGCCACTTCGCCACCGTTGTAGCCGCCTACCCCGTCAATTACCGAAGCCAATAACATGCGGCCACCCATCACTTTTTGGGTAATAAAGGTATCCTCGTTATTGGTACGTACCTTGCCGGTATCGGTTAATCCAAAATAGTTTTCAGCCATTGCGTTTACCAGATTTTTTAATGTCAATAAAGTGGGTTACCAACAGGCAAAACCCTATTGCCAATAAGCCTATAGATAATATTTGCGACATGCCTATCATGCTTTAAAGAGGTTTAAACCTATGATACCGTTCAGCAACATACGCGAGTTTACAGGCAGTTCTACCCACTTTGGCAAGTTTATTTCGCTACGCTCAATAGTAACCTCGTTAAGCGTGGTTATCTCTCCAAACGATGCCAGGTAAAATTTACCATCGGCTTTATTGTACCTGATGTGGAGGTGCGGCGCGTTCACCCAATCGCTCGGGATGGTAAAGATGTTTGAATCTTCGCGGGTTTCCTCGCTGCCGGAGACGATGAGATCTTCGTCCGTCATAAAATATTCCACCTTTTTACCGGCAAACTGCTGGTCGGGGATGATGGTTTCTAACCGGGCTATGTTAGCCTGTGCTTTGGCGGCCTTCTCTTCCTGCGGCTCAAGCTCCTCTTCGTACGGGATCTCAAAATATCCTTCGCTGTAATAGGTAAAGCCCTTTAAAGCTTCCTGGCTTACATCAAAGGTTTGGGCTATACCCGTTTGGCGGGGAATAAATGTTACCCTCAGGTTTTGCTCTTTTTGGTTATTATCCGGCAATAGCTTGCCTATAAATCCTTTATCGCCGCGGGCATAATCGGGGTGCGACACCAAACGGAAAACCCATTTAGAACCCGACGGTTTTACCGTTTTGCCCTGCGAGCGGTATTCCTTTAATATCTCGTAAAACTTGGTTACCGTTTCCTGAACTATTAAACCAAATATGCCTTGTTTATCGGCAACAAACTCTTTATAATCATCGGCATTAAAACTGATAATGAATTCGTGATAAAACACTACACGGTCGGCAAAAGAGAGGTCTTTTATCGAATCGCGAAACTTCTCTACAATGTAGCTGTAAACAGTATCGGGCGTAAGGGCCTTAGCTTTTGCCTTTTCGGTACTTTCGTTGGTTAAAAACCAATCCTGTATGCCTATGCGTTGCCAAAAATTTGGTGTAGATGCCATTTATATATATCCTAAACTCTAAATATTAAACTCTAAATAATCCCTAAGTCCCTTATTGACTACTTGTCGTATCCGGCTCTGTTCTGGTTGTATCCTGCTCAGGCTTTTGTGGTATAACCACAGGTTTTTTAACCACTGTATCTTTAACCCGGGGTGTTGTATCTTTTTCAGCCGCGTTATCCGCCGGGAACCTTGAGCCAAAATTTACACCTGTATCCCCTTTAGAGGCATCACTGTTCTGTAACGAATCCTGGTTGATCTGTTTGGGAGGAGCTTGCTTCTTTAATAAGGTAGAGTAAACTGAAAAGCCCATAAACAGAACCAGCAAGGTCATTACCGTATAGTAATATGGCTTTGATAATGATATGCGCGATGGATCTTCTACCGGCTCGGCAACTACCTGCGCGGGCGGCGGGTCGGTTTGCTGGTATTGCATGAGCTGGTTATGCAGGCGTTCGTTCTCGCTGCGCAGAGCGGCATTGCTTAGCCCACCCGTAAGGTCAAACCCATCTGATGCGCTTATGCTGCCCTTTATAATGGCATCATGTAGTTGTGTGCCGTTACTAAATCTGTTTTCCGGCGCTTTTTGAAGGCATTTGTCAATCAGGTTTAACAGCCATTTAGGCACCTGCATTTCGTGACCGCGTTTCTCATCGTCCCAGCTTTGGGGCAGGGCGTTTCGGCGGGCGTTTAGCAGATCGGGCACGGGGCTTTCTATATGTGCCAGCATCACCGCGTTACGGCCTGCATCCCCACCACCACGCAGCGGGAAGGGCACTTCGCCTGTTAGCAATTCGTAAAGTATTATGCCATAACTGTAGATGTCGGTTTCCATCAGCATTTTACCCTCGTGCTGCTCGGGTGCCATAAACTCAATGGCCCCTGCGTGGCGGATGCTCGTTCGGCGCTGCTCCTCGCTCATAATGGCCAGCCCAAAATCAAGCAGTACATAATTGCCGGTATGGATGTTATATTTTACATTATTGCTTTTAACATCGCCATGTTTTATACCTACTTTATGGCAATGTGCCAGGGCGCTTGCCAATTGATCTGCCACGCGGATAACCTCTTTAAGCATAAAGATATTATCGTGAGGTGGTTTCAGCAGTTCGCAAAGGTCGGGCCCCTCAATGTATTCCATTTCGATATACGGGAACGAGCCGCTATCGGTAATACCCGAGCTTAATATCTTAACTACGTTAGGATTTGGCTGCTCGTTTACCTTTTGCAGCTTGGTTACCTCGTTACGAAAATTGCGGAAGTTCTTATCATCCTCGCTTTCGGTATGGATGGGTGTTGGCAGCAGCTTTATTGCCGTAAGTACAGGCCCCATGCGGCGCCCTTTATATACCGAGCCCTGGCCGCCGGTACTCATGGCACCTAAGTTTTCAAGTCCCTCTGTTATTGTAAATACTTTACTCATTTGTAGATGTTGTGCCGTAAATTAGCTAAACAGCATTTTACAGACTAAAGTACATTTAATACCCCCACTTTGTTGTATGTTTTTATTAAGATGTTAAGATATTTTCACAAAAAAGCCCGCTATCCTTACAGAAGCGGGCTACATATATGGTTATGCTTGTTATACCAAAGGCGCATATGCCGATGTACGGATAACATCAGCGAATACTTTATACGAATACATGCGCGACTGATGATCAAAGATGTGGGTAGTTGCCATAATTTCGTCAACGCCGGTCTCTTGTACAAATGAGGTTAGTTCTGCCTTGAGCTTTTCAGCGCCGCCAATAAATGAATAAGCCAGCATCTGCATTACGGCTTCTTCTTCAAAAACGTTCCAAACGCTGTCCATACTTTTAACAGGCGGCGGCAATAACTGGCGTTTACCCGTAACCACACCCATAAAGAATTGCTTAACAGAGGTAGAAAGATATTCGGCCTCGCTATCTGTATCGGCGGCAACCACGTTTACACAGGCCATTACATAAGGCTGCTGAAGATATTCAGACGGTTTAAAGTTATCGCGGTATATCTGGATAGCCTCTTTAAAGTACGTTGGGGCAAAGTGGCTGGCAAAGGCGTAAGGCAAACCAAAAGCAGCGGCAACCTTTGCGCTATCGGTACTTGAACCCAGCACCCATATCGGAATATCTAAACCCTCGCCCGGGATAGCCCTTACCTTGCTGGCAGCGTTCTCTGCCGAGAAGTAGGTTTGCAGCTTTACAATATCTCTGGGGAAATTATGTGCCGCGTTAAAATTTTCGCCACGTATAGCCAAAGCGGTAACCTGATCGGTGCCTGGGGCACGGCCAAGACCAAGGTCTATCCTGCCGGGGTATAACGAAGCCAGCGTACCAAACTGCTCGGCAACTATTAGCGGCGCGTGGTTTGGCAGCATAATACCGCCGGAGCCTACACGGATCTTAGAAGTGCCGCCGGCTATATAACCAATCAATACGGATGTTGCTGAGCTTGCCACATTCATCATGTTATGATGCTCGGCAAACCAGTACCGGGTATATCCAACTTTTTCGGCAAGCTGCGCCACATCCATACTTTTTTTAAAGCTGTCTGCGGGTGTGCTGCCCTCGGTAACAGACGCAAGGTCTAATACCGAATATTTTATATCTGCTAAATTTTTCGCACTCATGGTAATTGTAGTTCTGTAAATGGTAACCCTGTTCTTTGACCAGATGTTATCCAAATTTACGGCGAATAATGCGCCGTTGAGCGCATTTGTATGTTATATGACGTTACGGTCACATTAATCAGAATGTGGTGACAATTAGCCTCACCCAAGCCATCTGCAATAGAGAGGTCTTAAGAGCAAAACGCAGATTTTACTCACCTGGTCATTGCTTCGCTCGACCACCCTCTCTCCGCAAGCGGAAAGAGGGTTTAAGAATTTAACCCCTTCTCCTTCGGAGAGGGCTGGGGAGAGGCTTCCTTTTTCCCCTCAATTTAATATCTTAGCGCAACAATGATGGATCTGGTTGAGAGCCCCGAGGGAAAATATATTTTAGACAGGCTGCGGAATGAATTGCCTGTGCAGTTTTATTACCATAACATCAACCATACCATTGATGTATACCAATCTGCTGCTGCAATAGCTAAGCAGGAAGATATAAGCGAAGCCGATAATAAACTTTTACTTGTAGCGGCATTATATCACGATTGTGGTTACCTAAAAAGTATCGATAACCACAAACAGGCATCGTGCGATATTGCCAGGGAGGCGTTACCGCAATTTGGTTATGCTCCAGATGTTATAGAAAGCATTTGCACAATTATTATGGCTACTCGCCTGCCACAGCAGCCAATTAACTTGCTTGAGCAGATAATTTGCGATGCTGACCTTGATTACCTGGGCCGGCGGGATTTTAAAACTACCGGTGATAAGCTTTTAAAAGAGATGCAGGCACTTGGTTCTGCTGCTCATATTACAGAGTGGGACAAAACACAAATTACCTTTTTGCAAAGCCACCAATATTTCACACAAACGGCGTTGAAAAATAGGGAGCCGAAAAAACAGGAAAATTTAAGAGATTTACAAAACCAAACCGCTACTGCCAAAATGAGTACAGCACCTACCGCGCGATCTATAGTTACGGATACCCTTTATACCATTGCTGGTATTTTATTTTGCGGCTTTGCCCTAAAAAGCTTCCTGATACCCAACGCCTTTTTTGACGGTGGCGTAACCGGAATCTCGCTATTGATACACGAACTTTACCACTTTAATATTGCCTATGTAATTATATTGGCTAATATCCCCTTTATTATTATGGGGGCCATGCAGGTTAATAAAACATTCGCTATTCGTACTATGCTGGCTATTACCGGTTTAGCGTTATGCCTGCTTTATGTGCCCTATCCTGATAAGGTAACGTCGGACAAACTGCTTGTATGTATTTTTGGCGGCGTATTTATGGGTACGGGTATTGGTTTAGCCATACGCGGCGGTTGCGC
Source organism: Mucilaginibacter lutimaris (assembly GCF_042676625.1). Taxonomy (NCBI): domain Bacteria; kingdom Pseudomonadati; phylum Bacteroidota; class Sphingobacteriia; order Sphingobacteriales; family Sphingobacteriaceae; genus Mucilaginibacter; species Mucilaginibacter lutimaris. The sequence continues at coordinate 1,053,154 of NZ_JBHTIA010000003.1, read as the reverse complement.
GTTGGATGGTATTGAAGTGCTGGCGCTTTACACAGGTAAACGCATTAGCTTTACCATTAGCGAGATCATACTGGGGATCAATGTCGTTATTTTCCTGATAGCTGCTTTAGAGGTAAGTTTTGTTACATCCCTGTACTCTATTATTACCTATTACACTGCATCGCGCATGATCAATTTTGTGATAGAGGGCCTGGAAGAATATACCGGCGTAACCATTATTTCGGGCCAAAACGCGGCCATAAAAGAGATGCTGGTTAAAACGCTTGGCCGCGGCATTACCGTTTACAAAGGCGAACGCGGTTTTTTAAAGGAGAGCTTTGATGTACACCACCCGGTTGATATTGTATTTACTGTAGTTACCCGTTTAGAACTTAGGCGACTAAAAAACATGGTACACGACATAGACCCAAAAGCTTTCATCTTTACCAGCATTATTAAAGAAGCCGCGGGTGGCGTATTGAAACGCAGGGCAAGGCACTAATAAGTCCAAGGTCTTAAGTCGTAAGTCTTAATAACTTGGACTTACGACTTATTATAGGCTAAGTTCTACGCTACAACCTCATAAGTATTAACGGGCTTGGCCTTGTTCTTTAACGTGAACTCGCCGTTGGGTTTGCATTGGAACGATTCTTTGGCTTTGTGGTACACATCCTCGGTGATAATTATTTGCCCGGCGGTGGCAATACCCTGCAGACGTTGGGCAAGGTTTACCGAATCGCCAATCACGGTATAGTCAAGCCTTTTTAGTGAGGCAGAACCGATATTGCCCGACACCATTTCGCCTGAGTTGATACCTACAGAAATATTTGGTTTAAAGATCTTGCCGTTACCGGCGTCTATCTCGGGCTCGTTAGATAAGTGCGACTTTACCGATAGCGCCGCGTCTATTGCCCTGTCCAAATGGAACTCGCCACGAAATACCGCCATTATCGCGTCACCCATAAACTTATCTACATGGCCGCCCTGGGCAATAATTTCCTTTACAATTTTATCAAACAGGCCGTTCAGCAAATTCACAACGGTGTTGGCCGGTATATGCTCTGTTATGGCTGTAAAACCGCAAACATCAACAAACATTACCGTGGCTTCCAGCAGTTCATTTTTCATCAGGCTGCCTTCAAACTCCTTGTGGGTCATAAAGTTCAGCACGTTCTCGTCAACATACATTTTCAGGATGTTGTTCTCTTTTATGGCTTTTAATGTTTCTTGTAACTGCCTTACATAGGTAATGGTTTTTTGCATGGTGAGGTCCAGGTCGTCAAAGTCAACCGGCTTCATCACAAAATCAAACGCGCCACGGTTCATGGCGGTACGGATGTTTTGCATATCGCCATAGGCAGATACCACTACCGCTTTAAGTGTAGGGTTAGCATCAGGCAAATGAGTGAGCAGGGTAAGGCCATCCATCACAGGCATGTTAATGTCCGACAGGATGATGTCCAGGTCGGGGTTTTCTTTTATCCGCTCTAAAGCTTCTTCCCCGTTCTGGGCAAAAATAAACTCGTACTCGTTCTCCCTTATTTTGCGGCGAAACTTTTGTTTTACCAGTATCTCCAGATCTGCCTCGTCATCCACCACCAGTATTTTAGCCATTGCGCTATAGTGTTTTAAGTTTTTCTTTAAGTAAGTTAAAATCAAGCGGCTTGGTCAGGAAATCATCCGCGCCCTTATCCATAGCCTGCTTGTAGTTTTCGTCGTCGCCGTAGGCGGTTATCATCATTACCACGGGTGGCGGCGGTGTAGGGAAATCTTCGCGGATATGCGTAAGCAACTCTATCCCGCTCATGCCCGGCATGTTGATGTCCGAAAGGATCAGCACCACTTCCGAATGTTTATCTTTCAAATAATTTAATGCTTCCTCTCCCGATTGCGCGAAGTCAAACTCTACCTCGTGGTTCTTTATTTCTTTACGGAACCGTTGCAAAAATAATGGCTGAACGTCTTCCTCGTCGTCTACGACTAATATTTTCATGCAATAATATGATTGTTTTTATAGTCCCGATAACGATCGGGGATAGTATTATTTTATTATGCCAAAGGCAAAGTTATAATAAACGATGTGCCCTCGCCCTCTTTGCTTTGTATATCAATATGGCCCTTATGCGCCTTTACAATAATATCATAACTTAAAGATAGGCCCAGTCCTGTACCCTCGCCTGCCGGTTTGGTAGTAAAAAATGGCTGCATAATTTTATCCTTAATAGCATCGGGGATACCACTTCCATTATCTTTTACGATAATTTCTACTTCTTTTCCTTTAGGGGTTGTTATCACCCTTGTAGATACTTCTACCTTCGGTTTAAAATCGCCGCCAATTGTTTTTTGCTTTTGATGCACTGCGTAAAACGCGTTAGTGAACATGTTTAACAATACCCGCCCCACATCCTGCGATACTATATTGACAGATGGTAAATTAGGGTCTAAATTTGACACCAGCTCGGCATTAAAAGATTTATCTTTTGCACGTAACCCGTGATAGGCCAGGCGGAAGTACTCATCGGCAATGGTGTTTAAATTTGTGGGCTCTTTAACATTGCTGCTGGCGCGGCTATGCTGCAACATGCCTTTTACAATGCCATCGGCGCGCTTGCCATGGTGGCGGATTTTTTCGAGATTTTGCTTAATGTCGTTGGCAATAGCGGTGGCCTCTTCCATATCTCCTTTGGCCATCTCCTCCTCCATCTCTTCTATCAGTTCCATACTAACTTCAGAAAAGTTGTTGACGAAGTTGAGCGGATTTTGAATTTCGTGGGCAATGCCGGCTGTAAGCTCACCAAGCGATGCCAGCTTTTCCTGCTGTATCAATTGCGCCTGGGTGGCTTGCAGTTCTTTTACGGTCTCTTGTAATTCGTTACGTTGCTTGGTGATCTCGGCGGTACGTTCGGCTACCAGAACTTCCAGTTCATCTTTACGCTCGCTGATGCGCTTAAGTTCGTTTTGTTGCTTTTTAGATGTAGCTACCCGCAAAAAGATCCAGCCAAAGGCTGCTAATTGGGCGGTTTGCAGGTAGTTCTCGTACTTGTCTGCAAATTTTATATTTATAAGCGCTATGATACTTGCTATAAGCGTTGTAACCACTAAAGGGTAGTGGGCATTTATTAAAACATCAAAACGCTTAAAGTCGGGTTCGCTTTTAAGATATTGCAATAAACCTAACAGCACGAGCGAAATCGCAATGGCATTTACTTCGTCGCTTGGCAACAAGTCATCTACTAAAAAGAACAAACCTACGGCGCTTAGGGCTATACCATACAAAGGCATACTCCACTTTGCCGCTATTGGTGTTAATTTAATTGACCTGCGTAAACGAAAGGCAAGTAAAAATATGGCGAGGTAAACAAAAAAATGCATCCTGTGATATGGTATATAAGTTTGTTAGCTAATATAAATATTTATACGGAATGTAGTTTATCTGAAGTTAAATGAACCGTGGCATTTTAATGAAAAGCGGTGAAATAAACTATCACCTGCAACACAATATTGCCATAAACGCCTGCCAGTACATCATCCATCATAACGCCAGTGCCGCCGGGCAAAGCTTCCATTTTGCGGATACCAAGCGGTTTTACAATATCAAAAAAGCGGAACAGCACCAGGCCTATTAAAAGGTAATATAAATTTGGCGGTATAAACAGCATGGTCACCATCATCCCGGCAACCTCGTCTATCACCACACGGTAACTATCCTTACCCCAGGCAGGTTCTACTTTGTTGCCAACAAATATGCCCAGCAGGGTTACCAGTACAGTTGCCACCACAAGGTACCACGGGTTGTGCGCACCCGCCCCCTGCCACAACAACCAAATAAACGGACAGGTAACTATAGCAGCCAGTGTGCCCCCACCCTTAATGTAGCCTATACCGAATATTGATGCGATGAGTTTATTCATTATTAAAAATTAACCATGTCATTGCGAGCGATAGCGCGGCAATCTCGTAGTTTGCAAAGTGGTTAGGCATTGACAACGAGATTGCCGCGTCGCTACGCTCCTCGCAATGACATGTTGTTTGTATTTAGCTTTTATCCAATACCCCTTCGGCTTCTTCTGCAACTTCGGGTTTAATGATGTTCTTTTTAGGAAAGTTAAACAGCAATGAGGTAAGCACCGGGATAAGGAATACTGCTACAGTAAAAATGGAAACAGCAGCATCTGCAGTTTCGCTTTCCATAAATTTACCCACAGCTGATTTCGGCTGCAAGTGAACAATTAGCGACGCCATGAGCTTTATACCTAATACACCTATCACCAAAAAGGCAACGGTTTCTAAAAAGGTGAATTTTTCCATCAGTTTTACAAAGGCTTGTGCAACAAAGCGCATAGCCAGGATGCCGATGAATACCCCTGTATAGATCAAAAACACGTGATCGGTGAAGGCAACAGCGGCAAATACGTTATCTATCGAGAAGGCAAGGTCCATTAACTCTACCAGGGCTACGGTTGCCCAAAAATTGCCGATAAGCCCAACTGTTGATTTATAAAACCAACTTTTGCTTTTGTCGACGGACTCTTCATCGTGATGTGCAGATCTTTTTGCAGACAATCTCTTCCGAAAATAATCGAAAGCCAGGTACAGCAGGTATAAGCCACCTAAAGGTTTTAACCACCAAATTTTCACCAGCCAGGCGGCCAGGAACAAACACACGCCACGCAGCACATACGCGCCAATGATACCGTAACGCAAAGCACGCGCGCGTTGCTGCTTCGGCAGATCGATAACCATAGTGGCCAGCACCGCGGCATTATCTACCGATAACAGGCTTTCTATTACTATAAGATTGAGGATGATAAGCAGGCCTGCCTTAATGTCTTCACCAAGCAAGGTGTGTAAAATATCCATCCGCTAAAAATAGGCCTTTAAATCCACTTTAGCTAATAAGATTATTGTGCAGCCTGCGCTTCCCTATAAGCCATTATTGCGCGGATAATGCTTTGTACGATCTGGTTTTGCCCTTCATCCGAGTTCAGATAAATTTCTTCATCGGGGTTGTTGATATAGCCGGTTTCTACCAGTACGGCGGGCATACCGCTGTTGGCCAGTACATAAAGGCTTTGTTCGCGAACGCCTATAGACGGGCGGCCATCGGTAATGGTAAACTCCTGGTTTAAAAACTCGCCAAAGCGGATGCTTTGCTTGCGGTATTTTTTGGTAAAGGCATCCAGTATAATGGCGTTGGCGGGGTCGTTAGCGTCAAGCGCTTCGTACTTGGCCTGGTCTTTTTCTATCAAAATGGAGGCATTCTCACGTACGGCCTCAAGCTGTTCGCCTGTGCGTTTTGTTGCATAAACCAGCAGCATTACACCGCTTTGTTTGTGCGCACGGTAAGCGGTGCCCTCTGCCGATGAGTTACAATGGATAGAAATAAACAAATTACCCTGCGATTTATTGGCAATATCCGACCGGCGCCTTAACTCTATAAAAGTATCGTCAGAGCGGGTCATTACCGTATTCAAATCGGGTATCTGTACTTTAATAGCGGCCTGCAGTTTTTGGGCGATAGAAAGTGTTACATTTTTCTCGAATGATGTTAAGCCCTTTGCGCCTGCATCCTTACCGCCATGGCCGGCGTCAATAATTACATTCTTTAATTTAAAGCCTGTTGCCTTAATGGTATCTGCCGCGGGTGTAAATGAGCAAAGCAGCAGGTAAACGCACAATATGTTCACCGATAATATCGGCCCGAAATATTTTTTTATCATTTGTTTAAATAGGGAACGCTAATTTAACCATCAATGTATGATTCTACAAAAATAAGTTGCAACGTTTAATGCTTTCGACTACAATTTCAACCAAAGGATTAACCCAAAAGACAAAGCAATTTAGTTGCAATCAATTTATTTTAGCATGTTCTTTTTTGCTGCATTTAGGGCAAAGGCCGGATGCATAAAGTGTAAAGCCCTGCGCCTCAAAACCCGGGGGCAATGTAAGCTTTGGCATATTTAACTCATTTATGCAGTACACATTCTTGCAAAGGGTACAGTTAAAATGCAGGTGCTCATCGTGATGGTGGTTTTCCTCGCAATTGGAATGGCAAACAGCATAATTTGCTGTGCCGTTAAGGTCAAACACCTTATGGATAATACCCTTCTCTTCAAACGTATTTAAAATGCGGTATAATGTAACACGGTCAATATCGTTCATTACACTCTCCAGATCAGGTTGCGAGGTAGCCGTATTTCTGGAATACATCATTGATAGCACCCTTAACCTTGGGGCAGTTTTTTTAAGATTATGCTTTTGCAGCATATCTTCAAACTGGTAATTATTTTTTACTTGTGCCATTTCCTGCAAATCTAACCAAATATAGTAATTACACGGCCTTATCGGTTTCGTGCGGATGCGGGTGTGTAATATGGAAGAAGCTGTTACCCGCTTTGCATGTACCCGCATATTTGTAATTAACAAAGTGCGCCAAAGCTATTGTTAAACCGCCAACAGGTACAATAACCGCCTCTATCCATCCCTTTGTGAACAGGTGGCCAATAATAATAATGAGGAAGCCGGCAATTAATAAGGCCAAAGGCAGTATGCGGTGATGCTCTTTAAAGTATGAATTACCTATTGATGAAACACCCACAACAAGCGCTATCGTGATCATTACCCATTCCACCAATGGGTTAGCCAAAAAACCAAGCCCTACTAAAGGCAGGCTTGTAAAAAGTACAGGTACAGCCGCGCAATGTATAGCACATAGCGTAGACGCTGTCATCCCGATATTATCAAGCTTTATGGTTTTTAACCTGGAGATCATGTTGCAAATATAACACAAATGCAACATTATTGTATTTAGAATTGTTTGCCGTTTGTAAAGAGAATCTTGGTATTATGGAAAGAATTCCATAATACTCCAAAAAGATTGTGTAAACCACGTCCAGGACGGGTCACTATTCAGTTCAATGGCTTTAGTCTTAATAATTTAGCTAAAGCCAACCTGCGCGGCTGCATTCCGTTGACTTTAGTCAACGGCAATGAAGGATGAGTAAATTACCCACCAAAATACTCAAGCAATTCCTTCGCCCCCGGACTCTCCCCGCTGTTCATATAAATATTCGACGTTGCGTTAGCCACCATCAGCGCGGCCTCAGCATTTAAACCTAACAATACAGCAAGGCAATATCCTGCATTGAAATTATCTCCGGCGCCGGTAGAGATCTTTGGGTTTTCGATGAAACCCGGCAGGGATTTATGCACACCTGTTTCATCCCGGGCGATGGAAATTTTTGAATTATGGATGATGAGCGTGTGAATATCAATCACATCAAAAAGCTTATCGCCGAGGGAGGTTATATCTTCAACAGGATTGCTACCAGTAAAAGTTTTGTAGAGAATGTTCGCCTCGTTGCGGTTCAAGCTAAGGGTGACTTTGCCGCGCTTTCCAAATTGCTCTATCAGTTTTATGGCTGATGCAATGGCTTCCGCGCTGCGTTTGGAGCAGTCGGAAAGGTCAAAAAAGAATTGTTGGGATTGTTTGATTATTGAATTGTTTAGGACATCATCCAATAATCCCTGCCACATGCTGTTACTGTGGTCGAGTTCGCTCCAGTTTACGAGGCTGATGAGGGTGGCGTTAGTGAAAATTTCACACAGCTTGTAAATTCCAACGGCTTGTTTGATGGTCTCCCAATCGGAATTATTCAAGTCGGTCATTTGGGCGAGCATGATCTTGCCGTCGTTGAACTCCATGGCGGTGGTAAAGCCCGGATTGGTGTAGCTATGCAATCGGCAGTTAGCATGCATCCCTGTAAACGCAGGCGCGATGGTTGGCACACCGAAAGCACCTACGCAATTTACGCCGATGCCCATCCCAGCCAGCGCGCTTGCCATAATAGGCATGTTACCACCCAGTTTTTGAACCAGTTCCTCGCTCTCCAAACTAAACCCCGAACCGCTTTTGCCCGAAATATAGCCACCAAATTCGCTGATGTTTTTGAAGAAAACTGTGCCTTCATCCTCGCTTTTGTAGTTTACCACTTTCACAATGGAATCTACAAAGCCATCAAAACCTGCAGCTACTTTTTTATCCGCAAGCAGGGCGGGGGCGTTGTGCAGCGCCTTAATAATTTGCTGTTTAACGTCCATGTCAGGAAGCGTGTTCCAGTTCTGATGCTGCGTCTTTATCCAACAAAACCAAAGCGTTCGGCAGCGTTTGCAGGATTGACGCCGGGACCTCGGTGCTTACTGTTCCCTGTAAACTTTCGTGGATGATGTTCGCTTTTTTCGCGCCCGAGGCTATCAGCACCGCTTTGCCTGCTTCGGCCAGATGCTTTAACCCAAGTGTTATGCCCTCGGTGAGCGGGGTTTCTTTAGTGAAATATTTTTGACCCACCTGCACGGTAACCGGGTCAAGCTCCGAGCGGTGTGCGTAAAGATCGAATGGGGTGCCCGGCTCATTAAGCCCAAGGTGACCGTTCATTCCAATACCAACGATCATCACATCCAAACCGCCTTTACTGCTGATAAAATTATTCATGCGCTCGCATTCGGCATCAAGGTCCGCAACTTTGGCATCAAATAAAGTCACGTTGTTAAGCTTGTTATTTAGCTTGTCAAAAAAGTTATGCTTTAGGTAGTATTTGCAGCTTCCCTGGTCGTTTTCGTCCATGCCTACCCATTCATCAAGGCCAACGAAATAGCATTCGCTTAAGTTTATCTTGCCTTCATTAGCCCATTGCACAATGTAACCCAGCATTCCGGTAGGTGAATCGCCCGAAGGGAAACAAATTACCGAATTTGGCTTTTCAGCCAGTTGTTTGGCAACCAGTTCGGCTGCGGCCTGCGACATGGCGTCGTTAGTGTCGTATATGGAGATTTTCATGATCAGTCTTGTTTGGGGTTAAGCCACAGGTCAATAGGGCGGTTGACTTTGGGGTTGAATGGTAAGTTTATTTTTTTGCCCTGCCCGGCAGATGCATAGGCGGCGTACAATATTTCCAGCACAGCGCGGCCATCTTCGCCGGTAACCAGCGGGGTTTTGTCTTCGCGCACGCATTCTATAAAATGTTTCAGCTCATGCGGATAGCCCTGGTTAAATACTTCCTCAAAAATAGTAAAGCTCCACCCGGCGGAGGTATCGGCCTTTTCCATCGCGTAGCCATATCCTTCGCGGCTATAGGTAAGCGCCGAGCTGCCCATAAACAAGTCGGCATAAATTACGCCGCCTTTGCCGTAGATCTCGCAGCGGTCGTCCATACCACCGTGTTTGGCCCAGCTATCTTCTGCTACGCAGGTTACGCCGTTCTCAAATTCTAAAATTACCACGGCATTATCCTCACCTTTGGTGCGATGGCCGTGTAACACGGTCGCCATAGTGGCATAAACGCTTTTTACCTTTGCGTTCCCCAGCATCCACCGAAACCAGCCCATGGCGTGGCAACCCATGTCCATCAGCACGCCGCCGCCGGCAAGGTTGATGTCATAAAACCAATCGGTATGCGGGCCGGAATGTTTTTCGGCTTGTTTAAGCATGTACACCTCGCCAACGGCACCCTCTTTAACTACCTGCCTTGCGCGCTCATATTTTGGCGCGAAGCAAAGTTCTTCGGCGTACATCAGCTTTACGTTGTTGGCTTTACAGGTGGCGATCATTTCGTCGGCTTCCTCAAGGGTAACGGCCAGCGGTTTTTCTATAATGATGTGTTTGCCCGCGTTCGCAGCTTTAATAGTATTTACTGCGTGCAGGTAATTGGGGACGCAGATATCCACCACCTGGCAATCGGTTTCGGCGAGGAGCTTATCCACGTCGTCAAAATAAGCGGGGATATGATGCTTTTCGGCAAAGGCTTTAGCTTTATCGATGTTCCGGGCGTAAACGGCCACAATTTCGGCCTCAGGAATAAAGCGCTGGTACGATTCTACGTGAATGTCAGATATAAATCCGGCGCCAAGAATGGCAACTTTAGTTTTGGTCATAATTACTATAGGTATTTCATTTTTTTAAGGTAATCAACCCACACCACATAGGCCTCGGGCTTAAGGTGCAGGCCTTCCAAAGTATATTTGGCATCCAGCCGGTTTTGCTTATTCAGGAAAAGTGGTTGCAGATTGATGTATGTGTAACCTAAACTTGCGGCCTGGGCTTTTAGCATCGCATTAACACGCGGGATGTGCTCAGCCTTGTCATAATGCTGCGGGAAACCTTTAAGGGTTGGGTTAAGTGGTAGTATGCTCTCCACATAAATTTTAGTGCCGGGGCTGCCGGCCTTTACCCGTTTAATGATCTTAAAATAGTTATAGGCTATCACCGAGTCGGGAATGTCTTTGCCAATATCATTTATACCTAATAGTATAAAAAGTTTTTTAGGCTGGCGGGCAATCACATCATCTATTCGTTTCAAAACGCCATAGGTAATATCGCCGCCAATGCCACGGTTAAGTACGTTGGTATCATTCAATAGTTTTGGCCAGTTGCCCATTTCGGTTATACTGTTGCCTAAAAATATGATGCCACCTTTTGTAATGGGTTGTTTTTTAAATAACTCCAGCCTTTCGGTAGTATGCTCGGGTATAAAAGGAATGGTATCAAACAGGTTTTGGTTTGACGGGCGGGTTTGTGCCTGCGCCAGGCAAGGCAGTAACAATAGCAGCAATAGGTAGTTCTTCATGTAAGTTTAGTTGGCAGCTAAAAATACAATAAATCCTGAACCGACGGCAATATTCATATTGTAATTGCAACATATCAAAGCATTGTTAATTAATTTATAATATAATATTTTAATGTAAGGAGTAAAACCGGTAGCCAAAATCGCTGTTATACAACGTATGGTTTTGAGTGAAGAGATAATGAAGATACTGAACAAACAGTACGAACCTTTGAGTTTTATTGAAAGCACTTTTAAGCGTTACGATATTGGCTTTAAGACTGACGATGCCGGCCGGCCGATCCTGCTTTTCATTGGTAAAAAGGATGATAAGGGTAAAATAAAAGGCGAGCGCTTTGCCCGCCGTTTAAAACTTGGCCCTAATGGTGATGTTATAAAAGACCATTGGGATAATAAAGGAAAAACTGAATAATATGCCATCAAAAAGTGTACTTACCTGCGCCGAATTGCTTATGGATAAAAAGCTTTACATTGCTTTTGCTGAAAGCGCGACAGGCGGCAGGCTATCTGCAGAATTTTCGTTAGTGCCACATTGCGGACAAACGCTAAAAGGGGGCATTGCTTGTTATGACGCAAAGATTAAACAAGATATATTAGGAGTGTCTAAAGAATTGATAGATAAATACACGCCCGAATCTGCAGAGGTTACAAAAGATCTTGCCGAAAAGCTTGGCAGCTTTATACCATCAGACATACAGGTTGCGGTTACCGGTTTAACTATGCCCGGCGGCAGCGAAACGCCTGAAAAGCCCGTAGGCACAATGTTTATACATGCAATTGTTAACGGCGAACCAATTGCAGTGCGTGAGGTTTATAAAGGCAGTGCGGAAGATATTGTTTTACAAACTGTTGAACGCGCCGCGCAATTGATCACAGATAAGTTGAATGATTGATATGGAACCCATTACCGTTATTGTAGAAACCCCAAAAGGAAGCAGCCACAAGTATGATTATGAGCCTGGCCTAAAATGCTTTAAGCTAAAGAAAATACTACCTGCAGGGTTGATTTTTCCTTTTGATTTTGGGTATATCCCGGATACCAAAGGCGGCGACGGCGACCCGCTTGATGTGATCGTCATATCAGAGATCTCAACCTTCCCGGGTTGCTGTATGGATTGTCGCGTTATTGGCGCTTTAAAGGTATTGCAGACCGAGCGCGATGGTAGTACCATGCGTAACGACCGGTACCTTGCTGTGCCAATAGTATCCCAATTATTTAGTGATGTTAATACCATGCTTCATCTCCCCGAAGATATCATCAACCAATTGGAAAACTTTTTTAAGAATTACAACGAACAAGCAGGAAAGAAATTTGAGGTGCTGGAAAGGGTAGAAGCGGAAGAAGCCTATCGAATGATAAAAGCTTAGTTTTCTCAGGTGTCCCACTATTTGTGACACTATTACCATCGTATAGTCAACTTGTTGATAATTAGCGAATTGTAAAATTATATTTTCTTGTTTTACATTAAGTTTATCTTTATATTAAAAATATAACATGCTGTGAGTAAGCATGTTGATGTTTTTTGCAGGGGTGTCCCACTTTGTAAAAAACGGGACGGAATGGGACACCCGGGATTTTATCCGTCCCATAAATGGGACGGCAATGAATTAATTTTTTTTTCGTCCCACAGGGTCTCACATCGTGGACCCTGCGCTGCCTTGCATGCGTGTACAAGGTCTCTTTCAGAAGACCCTGCGAGGACTAAAAGAAAAAAGAGTTTTAAGCCCTCTCCTTCGGAGAGGGTTTGGGTGAGGCTAACTGGGTGAGTAAATCGCAGGCGAAGCCAATTTCTTTTACAGATAATTTATTGCATCTTTAGGATACCAAAATTATAAACTTTCATGTCAGCACATTCTACGGATAAGGGTTCGGGCACTATAGCCGCGAACAAATTTGACGCAATAGTTATCGGATCGGGTATTAGCGGCGGCTGGGCTGCCAAGGAACTCTGCGAACAGGGCATGAAAACCCTCGTTCTGGAGCGTGGCCGCGACGTAAAGCATCTAAAAGATTATCCTACGGCTACCACTCCCCCATGGGAATTTCCGTACCGTGGCCGCATGGGCCTGAAGCATAACAAGGAAAACCCGCTCATTACAAAAGCCGCGGGCTACGGCGACGATTGCGACCATTTCTTTGTGAAAGATGCCGACCAGCCATACGTGCAGGAAAAACCTTTCGATTGGATCCGGGGGTACCAGGTTGGCGGTAAGTCGCTTACCTGGGGGCGTGCCACACAGCGCTGGAGCGAGTTTGAATTTACCGCCCCCGAGCGTTTTGGATACGGCATTGGCTGGCCCATCGGTTACAAGGATGTAGCGCCATGGTATTCGCACGTGGAAAAATTTATCGGCATCTGCGGCAGCAAAGACGGGTTGGAAGCCATGCCCGACGGTGAGTTTCAAACGCCTTTTGAAATGAACGTGCCTTTACAACACATCAAACAATCTTTAAAAGACAATTATACCGATCGCCATCTCGTGCATGCCCGCTGGGCACACCTGACAGACCCGCAACAGGTGCATTTTGACCAGGGCCGCGGCAAATGCCAGGCACGCAATATGTGTATGCGCGGTTGCCCTTTTGGCGGGTACTTTAGCTCGGTGAGTTCTACCCTGCCATGGGCGCAAAAAACGGGAAACCTAACCATTCGCCCGCATTCAGTTGTGCATTCGGTTATTTATGATGAACAGTTGGGCAAGGCAAGCGGCGTACGCATCATTGATGCGAATACCAAAGAAGTTATAGAATACCACGCCAAGGTGATCTTCATGAACGCTTCGGCATTAAATACCAATCTCATACTACTCAATTCAAAATCAAAACGTTTCCCTAAGGGATTGGGTAACGATAGCGGTTTGCTGGGTAAATACATCGCATTCCATAATTACCGTGCTTCGGTTTCGGGTACGCTGGATGGTTACCTGGATAAATACTATTTTGGCCGCAACCCAACCGATCTAATCCTGGTGAACTACCGCAACCTGCATAAACGCGACACCAACTATTTCGGCGGCTTCACCACATTTATGAACGCCTACCGCGACCAGCACCCCAACGATACCGACGAGGGGCAAGTTGGCGCGCAATATAAAGATGACCTTTGCGAACCGGGCGGCTGGCATGTTTTTGCCTATCTACAGGGGGAAACCGTCCCGGTTGAAAGCAACCACGTACGCCTCAGCGAAACCGAGAAAGACCAGTGGGGTATCCCGCTTTTGATAACCTCGGTAGAATATCACCCCAACGACGATTTGATGACCGAGGACTTTTTGAACACCACGGCCGAGATGCTGGAAAAAGCCGGCGTAAAAAACATCAGCAAATACAACAATAAGCAATCGCCGGGGTTAGATATTCATGAAATGGGCGGTGTGCGTATGGGTAAGGACCCTAAAACGTCGTTACTCAACGCAAACAACCAGCTGCATGCATGTAAAAACGTATTTGTAACCGATGGCGCCTGTATGACCAGTACCGGCAACCAAAGTCCGTCGATACTGTATATGGCGCTTACGGCAAGGGCCGCTACATTCGCGGTGAACGAGATTAAAAAAGGTAACCTCTAATATAAATACATGAAAAAATTAAGCTTTATACTATTAGCGGGTATCGCTATAAGCGGATGCAAAGGCAAGCGCGCGGCAAACTACCAGGACAGTGCATCTGCCACATCTCCCCAAAAAACGGGCGAATGGGTTAATCTCTTGGCCGATAGCAGCATGAGCGGCTGGCACACCTACGGCAAAGGCCCGGTTGGTTCTGCCTGGAAATTGAAAGATGGCGAGCTTCACCTCGATGCCTCTAAAAAGGCCGACTGGCAAACCGCGGGCGGCGGCGATATTATAACCAACGATGAGTATGAAAACTTTGACCTGAAGGTGGAATGGAAGATTAGCCGTGCAGGCAACAGCGGCATTATGTTTTATGTGCATGAGGATACCACCAAGTATAAATACGCCTGGCAAACCGGCCCTGAAACCCAAATTGCCGACAATAAAGAGAATGAGGATGGCAAACTTATTAAACACCGCGCGGGCGACCTTTACGATCTGATGTCGATAGATAAAGAGATAGTGAACAAGGCAGACAACTGGAACAAAACCGAAGTAATTGCAAACAACGGAAGCCTCACCATATTAGTTAACCATGAAGTTGTCTTAAAAACCACCATGTGGGATGCCAACTGGCAAAAGCTGATAGCGGGCAGCAAGTTTAAAGAGTGGCCGGGCTTTGGTACTTTCAAAAAAGGCCGCATAGCGTTACAAGACCATGGTGCTGATGTGTGGTTTAAAAACGTCGAGATAAAGAAACTTTAGATAATCCATTGACATACAAAGCCTTTCCTTAACCGGAAAGGCTTTTTTATTTTGAACACAGCGGGTAACAGTATTTATTTGCAAACTTTTTATCTTAACCGATTAAAGCTAACCAACGTTAAAACTATCTATACTATGCGCCTACTTCAGAACATACTGATTGGTACCTTTTTATTCTCAACCTTAAATACTCAAGCTGCTACGCCGACTAAGCCTATCGGTTTACGTACCGAATATTTGGAAAACCCTATTGGGCTGGACAATACACATCCCCGCCTAACGTGGATGTTAAACGACGCGCGACGTGGGGCTAAACAAACTGCCTACCAGGTTTTTGTCGGGACGGATTCGGCAGAGGTTAGTCGCGGGAAAGGTGGCGATTGGGCCACCACGAAAATAGCATCAGCAAACATCCTGGCTACTTACAGTGGCAGAGCATTGCAGCCGTTTAAAAAATATTATTGGAAAGTTGATGTTTGGGACAAAGACGGCCAGCGCTCGGCATCTGCTGTGAGCAGCTTTGAAATGGGTATGCTAAAGATGACCAATTGGAAAGGCACCTGGATAAGCGATGAACAGGGCGTGAACGTAAAGCCTGCCCCCTATTTCCGCACCACATTTGGCACGGGCAAAAAGGTAAAATCGGCGAGGGCATATATTGCGGTTGCCGGATTGTATGAACTTTACATCAACGGTGAAAAAATCGGCAACCACCGCCTTGACCCAATGTACACCCGTTTCGACAGGCGTACGCTGTACGTTACTTACGATGTTACTAAAAACATTATGGCCGGCAAAAACGCTATTGGGGTATTGTTGGGCAACGGCTGGTACAACCACCAGAGCACCGCTGTTTGGGATTTCGATAAAGCATCATGGCGTAACAGGCCAACCTTCTGCTTCGACCTGAGAATTACTTATGAGGATGGCACTTTTGAGACCGTCCGCTCGAGTGAGCAATGGAAAACCAGTTTTAGCCCGATAACGCTGAACAGCATTTACACCGCCGAGCATTATGATGCCCGCCTTGATCAACCTGGATGGAACACCATCAACTTTGACGACACCAAATGGAAACCCGCATTCGCACGCCCGGTTCCCTCGCAAAATGTAACGGCGCAGGTTTTACACCCTGTGCGTAACGTAGAGGAGATCCCGGCAAAAACCATTAACAAACTGGAAGATGGCGCGGTAGTTTTTGACTTGGGCAGGAACATTTCTGGCGTTACAAAATTTACGGTTAAGGGTAAAGAAGGCACGGTGATCCGCCTTAAACATGGCGAAAGATTGTCTAAGAACGGGCACGTCGACCTTTCAAATATCGACCTGCATTACCGCCCTACCGACGATAAAGATCCATTTCAGGTAGATATTTTTACGTTGAGCGGCAAAGGCGAAGAAACCTTTATGCCGAAGTTTAATTACAAAGGCTTCCAATATGTGGAGGTTACCAGCAGCGAGCCAATCGAGTTAAGCACTAAAAGCCTGACCGGCTATTTTATGCACAGCGATGTGCCGCCAGCGGGTAAAGTAAACTCATCAAACCCTACCATCAACAATATCTGGTACGCTACCAACAACTCATACCTGAGTAACCTGTTCGGTTACCCTACCGATTGCCCTCAACGTGAAAAGAACGGATGGACAGGGGACGCGCATATAGCCGCCGAGACAGGGTTATACAACTTTGATGGCATTACCGTTTACGAGAAATGGCTTGCCGACCATCGCGATGAACAGCAGCCGAACGGTACGCTGCCATCCATCATCCCTACAGCGGGCTGGGGTTACGAGTGGGGCAACGGTCCCGACTGGACCAGTACCATCGCCATTATCCCATGGGATATTTATATGTTTTATGGCGATACCAAGATCCTGAAGGACAATTACGAGAACATCACCCGATATGTAAACCACATTAACGACCTGTACCCTACCGGCCTCACTACCTGGGGACTGGGCGATTGGGTGCCTGTAAAATCGGTTTCGCCGGTTGAGGTTACTTCTACTGCATATTATTTTGCAGATGTGACCATCGCTGGGAAGATAGCCGGAATATTAGGTAACAAAGCCGATCAGCAGAAATACATCGCGTTAGCCAACAAAATTAAAAAGGCGTTTAACGATAAATACCTGAACGAGCAAACAGGCAATTACAACAAAGGCCTGCAAACAGAACTTGCAGTTCCGCTTTACTGGGGCTTGGTACCCGATGCATTCAGGGCGAAAATTGCCGCCCGCTTAGCCGAACGCGTTAAAGCAGATAACTACCATCTGGATGTGGGAATATTAGGCGGTAAAGCAATTTTGGGCGCTTTAAGTGATAACGGCTATCCGGATGTTGCCTACAAAATCGCATCGCAGGAAACCTATCCATCATGGGGTTGGTGGATGGTTAACGGGGCAACTACGCTTTACGAGAATTGGAACATTGATGCCAAGCACGATATATCACTCAACCACATTATGTTCGGGAATATTGGCGCATGGTTGTATAGCGGTATTGCCGGCATTAAGCCTGATGAAAGGCAACCCGGCTTTAAAAATGTAATACTTCAACCTAATTTTGTACCGGGTTTAGACCAATTCACTGCCGAGCATGCAAGTCCTTACGGCAAGATTGTTTCCTCGTGGAAACGTAATGGTGATGCTGTGGAATATTCAGTAACGGTTCCTGCTAATACATCGGCAGAAATTACTTTCCCGGTAAGTGGCGGCAAAAAGGCTTGGTTGGATGGAAAGGCGGTGTCGGGAATTTATCATGTTGCTGCGGGGAGCTATCAGTTCACTATTAAATAGCTCTGTCATCCTGAGCGACAGCGAAGGATCTACGTGAGCTTTGCATCTCATAAATGCATGGCGGTTAATAGATGCTTCACTATAGTTCAGCATGACAAAAATAAAAATGCATTTACTTTCTTCGGACTTTCGGATCGCCAACTTTCCGGCTTAAGTGGTACCTTTGTATCATGACCACCGCCCAAATATTAACCTTCGATGATATCAAACTGCTTGTTGATACTTTTTACAACCGTATCCAAGCAGATGAGTTGTTGGGGCCAATATTTAATGAACGGATAAAGGACAACTGGCCGGTTCATCTTGAGAAAATGTATCGCTTTTGGCAAACCGTTTTGCTTGAGGAATATACGTACAATGGCAGGCCCTTCCCGCCGCACGCGCAACTGCCTGTTGGCGCGGAGCATTTTAATCAGTGGCTGGCACTATTTATCCAAACCGTTGATGAACTTTTCACCGGCGATAAAGCCACCGAAGCTAAATGGCGCGCCGGTAAAATGGCAAAAATGTTTCAGCATAAGATAGCGTATCTAAAAAATAATCCGTTTAATATCGTTTAGTTTTGCCATAGAGGACACAAAGAAAGAGCACGAAGGTCACGGAGATCTCTGTGGTAACCATCTGTTGTCTCTGTGGTTAAATATTTACAACGTTTCTACCTCATTAGGATGTTTGGGTTGCCAGTAAGCGTAGTAATAAGCGAGGCAAAAAACGCCTAACATAAATGGAATTATCGCAAGGTGCTTGTAGGTAATCGTGCTATAAAACCTGTGCCCATCGAAACCCATAAACTCACTTATCATCCAGTAGGAGTTGGCGCTTATCCAAAAGGTAATGGCCAGGTTGTGGCAAAGTTCAGATACCATATCGCGGGTGCGGTAAGCTATCATTACAGAAATAAATAGCGTGGGTATTATCATCACAAGCCCAAGTGGTTTCCACAAAAGGCACCAGCCAATATCTTTAAAAAGCCAGAAAACGATGTGCAGGTTTTCCATCCTGCGATACTTTAGGGGAATGCTGTATTGTGACATGGTAAGGCTAAAATAGCAAATTATTTACTTTACTAACTGTGTTATTTAAGCCAGTCGTACCAGTTCTTGATGTAGTATTCGTAGCCTAAAAATTTGCCATTATTTACGCTCGAAATCACTTTCCATTCTTTTAGTTCGGGTAGAAATTCCGGCGCCTCCAGCCCTGCTTTTGCTGCTGCCTGTGCGTAAAACGCAAACTTAGGCGGGTGATGCGGCGTGCAGGCATTAAAGGTATAGCCAAAGGCATCTTTATTGAGCACACGCATAGTAAAGCCCACGCAATCCTGCTGGTGAATCATGTTAACTGGCGCCAATCCGTTAGGGATATCTTTCTTATCCGCAAAAAATCTGCCCGGTTCACGGCCGGGGCCTATCAATCCGCCAAAGCGGATAATGGTTGTTTTAAAGCTACTTTGTTGTTTAAATAATTCCTCAGCATTATATAACACCTGTCCCGATGTTGTATCAGGCTCAGGATCATCCGCCTCGGTTAATTCCCGGTTTTGATCTGCATAAATTCCTGTGGAACTGATGAGGATTACTTTTTTTACCCCCTGCTTCGTGGTAGCATCAAGTACCTTTTGAAGTTTCGGCACATATTCCGCACCCTCTCCCGAGCGGGCTTTTGGCGGGATGGCAATAACCAACACATCACATATGAAAAACTCCGGGCTGTCATCTAAATTTCCGGCAGACAGGTCGGCCAAAAAGGGCTCGATACCCTCGGCTTTTAGCAATGGTAATTTAAATGCCGATGTTGTAGAACCCTTGACCTTTGTACCATCAGCAATAAGCGCCTTTGCAAGTGCCAATCCATACCATCCGCAACCTAAGATACTAACCGTCATTTGGGCGAAGATAAAAAACCAATGTTATATTTGTGCATGGATACTCCGCAAACTTTACCCTTATTAACCGATACCGAACTGCGCGTGCTGGGCTCGCTCATGGAAAAAAGTAAAACCACGCCCGACTATTACCCTATGACGCTAAACGGCCTCACCGCCGCCTGCAACCAAAAAACGGCGCGCCGACCGGTGGTTGATTATGACGAGAACACAGTAATGCTTGCGCTGGATACCCTCAAACGCAAAGGCCTTATTTCTACCGCAACGGGCGGCAGCAGCAGGGCCACTAAATACAAACACAATTTTGGTATCGTGTTCCCGGTGGTGCCTTCAGAAGTGGCGGTGATATGTTTGCTGATACTTCGGGGACCACAAACCCCGGGCGAGATCAACACCAATTCGGGCAGGCTTTATGAGTTTGAGGATTTGGATGAGGTACAGGCCA
The DNA here is from genome assembly GCF_042676625.1 of Mucilaginibacter lutimaris. NCBI lineage: Bacteria > Pseudomonadati > Bacteroidota > Sphingobacteriia > Sphingobacteriales > Sphingobacteriaceae > Mucilaginibacter > Mucilaginibacter lutimaris. The sequence goes on along the minus strand of NZ_JBHTIA010000003.1, from coordinate 1,033,110 downwards.
TGCTGGAAAAACTGGCGAATGATGAACCCGCATTTGTAGTACAAATGCCAAAGCGCCCCGGCCAGAAAGAAGCGCGTTACCGCCACCTGTTAGGCGGGACTATCATTGAAGATGATACCTTGGATGAACCAACACGCAGAGCAAATACAACCGAATTAGAAGAGCGCCTGGGCAAAGTAGAAACTGAATTGGCCGAACTAAAAGAGGCTTTTGATAAGTTGATGAAAGAGCTGAGCTAATTACCCGCGCCCTTCCTGTTTCATTTTACGTTCTATACGCCTGTCGGGAATAAACCAAACACAGGCGACAACAAAGTACATACCTACGGCTATCCATGGGTGTACAAATGTTACTGCTACCGCTGCTGCGTAAATACCCACAGATGCTTTTCCTTTGGTATCACTGCCTACCGCGGCTGCTAATACTGAATTTTCGCCATGGTGTTTAATGAGTAATTTTGATAAGATGCTGTAAGCTATGCCGCTCATGATCATTACAACACCATAAGCAATAACAGGGAGTTGCGCAAAATGATTTTCGCCCATCCATGCGGTAACAAACGGTACTAATGATAGCCAAAACAACAAAAATAAGTTAGCCCATAAGATTGCTCCATTAACAGATTTTGCCGCATGGAGCATATGGTGATGGTTATTCCAATAGATACCTACATAAACAAAGCTTAAAACATAGCTTAGAAAAACCGGGGCCAGATGACGCAGGGCCTCCCAGGTGGCATCATGGGGCACTTTAAGCTCCAACACCATTATTGTAATTATAATTGCTATTACTCCGTCGCTAAAAGCTTCTAAACGCCCTTTGCCCATAATTATATTGCATAAGTTTGGTTAGAGCAAAATAAGCAAATAATACCGGGTACCGATCAGTTATTGGAACTAAGCCCTACCGAAATATCAAAAATATCTTTTAAAGCCTTTTTAGCGGCATAATATCCGCACATGCCATGCACACCACCACCCGGCGGTGTAGATGATGAGCAAATGTACATACCCTTTTCAGATGTTTTGTAGGGAGAGTATCGCAATGCGGGGCGTGTAAAAAGCTGCCCCAAGTCAATTACCCCGCCATTAATATCACCACCTATGTAATTAGGGTTATATTCTTCAATCTGTATGGTATCCATAGTATGTTTGGCCAATATCGCATCCTTAAACCCTGGTGCGTATCGCTCTACTTGCTTCTCAATAACATCGGTCATGTTCTTGGTAGAGTCATTAGGCACGTGGCAATATGCCCAGGCAGTATGCTTACCTTGGGGGGCGCGGGTATCATCATAAAGGCTTTGCTGGGCCAAAAGCACGTATGGTTTATCGGGATGTTTACCGTTCCATGTTTGCTGCTCGGCATCGCGAATCTCGTTGAGGGTGTTGCCAAGGTGTACCGTACCCGCTTTACGGCAGGCATCCGATTGGAAAGGCACCTGCTCACTTAGCGCCCAATCAATCTTATAAACGCCCATGCCGTAACGGTAACGCTCCAGCTGCCACTTATATATAGCAGAGAACTTATGACCCGCTATCTCTAATAATTGCTTTGGCGTAACATCAAATAATACGGCATGTGCCGAAGGTAACTGGTTTAATGATTTAATATAGGTACCGGTCTGGATCTTACCACCTATCGATTCAAAGTAGGAAGCCAGCGCTTTAGCAATACTATTAGAGCCTCCTTTTGGTATCGGCCACCCGTGGAGGTGCCCGGTTGCCATTAGCACCAGGGCAATTGCCGATGTGGCCATATTTGTAACCGGCTGCATAGCGTGTGCGGCCATCCCGGCTATTAACGCTTTAGCCTGTTTCGTTTTAAATTGTTTGGCAAGCAGGGTCGCGGGCTTTAAAGCATCCAGCCCAAAGCTTGCTAAAGCCAGGGGGTGTTTAGGGAAATGCAAAGGGCCTAAAACATCGGCATCAATTAACGGCCAGTTTTTAGTGACTGACCGAAGTAATTTACGATATATATTTGCGTCGTCGCCTAAATGCTGCGCGGTCACATCAATACTGCGGCACAGTAAAGCTGGTTTGGCATGTTCTAACGGATGGGCGGCATCAATTTCGGGGTAAATGTAACTAAGACCATGATCGGCCAGTGGCAGGGTCTTAAAAAATGGCGAAGCTGCCGCCAGCGGATGAATGGCCGAACAGATATCATGTTTAAAACCGGGCAAGGTTAACTCCGCTGTTCGTAAACCACCACCTATTTCATCTTTACCTTCAATTAATAAAACCCGTTTGCCGTTTTGCTGCATGAGTATGGCAGCGGCCAAACCGTTTGGGCCCGACCCTATTACCACTGCATCAAAATCCCGTTTGTCGAGCGCCATGTTGAATCTTAAAAGTCCGAGTAATCTGTCGGATATAAAAATGTGATATCCGCTTTTGATACATTATTCTGGAATTCCTTTCGCGACGAAAGATCCTTCCACTGTGCATCTTTGCCAAAAGCATCCCAATGTTTATCCCTATCTGCCTTGTTATTAAACGTAGTGAGATACATTAGGTTTGGCATTGTACTGCCTGCAATAACGTTGCCATAAAATACCGGGTTAAATCCCAAACGGTCAAACAGGTCGGTTTCGCCGCTATTAAACATCCGCACTTTATTAAAGTTCAAAGCTTCGGTGGGGCTTTCGTAACTGCGCAATTCATAAATGCGTTTAGCACGCTCGCCGGTTAGTTTAATGCTCAAGGGCGTGGGCCGTGTAACAAAAGCCGTTAAAATAATGGTTTCGATACGATGGTAAGGCGCTTTGTTGTAGGCCGCATTCGGGTATTCCGCATGGTTAGCAGCAAAAGTATTGGGTTCTTCTGCCGATGCGTTAAAGGTTTCAATTTCTTTCCAGTTTTTAAAGGGGATAAAGACATAGATCTTCCTATCGGCTGTATCTGTTTCTACCGGTTTTAGCACCCCTACATTGGTAAAACCTTTTTTGTGCAGCATTGGCAGGTAAGCATGCTGCAGGTAGCTATCCAATACCCTTTCCTGATCGTTAGTTTTAAAATGGTAGATCTTTATCTCGTAATAATATCCCGTGCCCGCTGATTGAGCGTTTGATAAATTTGATGAGAATACAAAAAACGATAACAATACCGCGCAGCGGAATATCTTTTTATAAAATGACATATAGGTAAATTTAGAAGGCTAATTTATTCAAAAATTTCCACCTGCATTTTAAGATAAAGCATTATCATCAGGTTTATAGGCAGACAGAACATCCATCAATTCCTGCAACTTCAACGGTTTGCTTAAATAACCATCCATCCCTGCCTTAAGGCATTTCTCTTTATCTTCTACCAGTGCGTTGGCCGTCATAGCTACAATGGTTGGCTGGTGCTCCATATTCTGCCGTATAAAGCGTGTAGCTTCCAGCCCATCCATTTCGGGCATTTGTACATCCATTAATACCAGATCATATCTTTTACTCACCAGCGCGTTTATGGCATCGTGCCCGTTCTCAACCAAATCAGGCTTATAACCCATCTTGTTTAAAATATAGCGGGCCAGCTTTTGGTTTATGGTGTTATCTTCGGCAATCAGGATGCTCATGGGGTGATGCCTTGCAAAATCTTCAGAGAATGGGGTTTTTACAGGCTGCACCTCTGTATTGAGTTCGCTGTTAATTTTTAATTGCTGTATGATGTGTTTATACAGCGCCTGGTGCTTTGTAGGCTTGGTTAAAGCTACATTAAACAAGTGGGTGTTTTTGCGGCTTTGTTCGTTCCCCATAGATGTTAACAGGATAATAGGTACCTGGCTTTGTTCACGAATCTTTCCGGCAAGTTCTATACCATCAATACCGGGCATATTCATGTCAGATATCACCAGGTCTATACCTTCATTTTCATTTAAAATACCCAAAGCTTCTAACCCGGATGAAGCCATTACCGGTATAAAGCGCCATTGCTTCAGTTGTTCTTCTAATATATCCCTATTGGTTTTATTATCATCAACCACCAAAATATGTTTGTCCTGTATCTCGGCCACATTAAAATGCACATAATTACGCGGCGCTTTAATACCCAGCTTAGCCAATATATTGAACGAGAAGGTAGTGCCTTTACCTACTTTACTTTTTACGCTGATATCACCGCCCATTAAATTGACCAGCTTTTCGCTTATAGCAAGACCAAGGCCCGTGCCGCCGTATTTACGCGTGGTACTGGAGTCGACCTGCGAAAATGCTTTAAACAGCCTGTTTAGCTTATTAGGCGGGATGCCTATACCCGTATCGCGGATCTCGAACAACAGGTTAAACCTGCCATCTATACTTTCCTTTAATTTTACGCAAATGAATACCTCACCCTTAGATGTAAATTTAATGGCATTACCTACCAGGTTTATAAGTATCTGCCTTAAACGAAACGCATCAGCTATAATTTGCGATGGCACATTATGCTCTACCTGGTAAACCAGATCGAGGTTTGCACGCGCAGCCTTTTCTGCAAATACATCAAGCACAGCCTCAATACAATCGCGCAGGTCAAAATCCTGCTCATCCAACTCCATATTGCCCGATTCTATTTTAGAAAAATCGAGAATATCGTTGATAACATTTAGCAAAGTATCCCCGCAATTTTTTATCGTTTCGGTATACTCCTGCTGCTCGGGGTTTAGCGGGGTATTGGCTAAAAGCGCTGCCATGCCCATTACACCATTCATAGGCGTGCGGATCTCGTGGCTCATGGTAGCCAGGAAAATACTTTTAGCTTTGTTCGCCTGCTCGGCTTCCTCGCGTGCTTTTTCGGCATCCTTACGCAGTACACGTTCGTCGTTGGTCATTTTGGCAAGGCGTTCGGTACGTTCTGCTACCTGATTTTCCAGAACGGCTTTCTGAGCATTTATAGCACGCAGGCGTACAATAAAAATAATGTAGATAAGCGCCAATACAACTATTACAGCCAGTATTTTAAACCACCACGTTAACCAAAAAGGCGGCCTGGTAATAATTTCCAAACCAATTGTAACCGGCGACCAAGCCCCTGCTGTATTTTGATATTTTAACTTGAACGTATAGGTACCGGCAGACAAATTTGTATAAGTTGCCGTATTGCGCGTGCCTACATAATTCCATTCCTTGTCAAAACCTTCCAAAAAGTAAGCATAACGCTTTTTATCAGGCGATGAATAATCTAACGCGGCAAATTCAAGTGATATAACCGATTGCGTGTGATTAAGCGTAATGCTCTTTGTATCGGCAATATCTTGTTTAAGTGGCGAAGGGTCTTTATCATCTTTTGCCGGCAAAACGTTTTTGTTGAATAACCGGAGTGCTGTTATTACTACAGGCGAAAAACCCTGCGGTTTTAGGATCTGCCCGGGGGTAAACGCGTTGAAACCATTTATACCTCCAAAGTAAAGTTTATTCCCCTGTCCCTTAAATGCTGAATGCGATTTAAACTCGTTGTCCTGCAAACCATCCTCAACCCCATAATTTTTAAATGTGCGCTTAGCCGGGTCAAACATAGATAAACCTGTGTTGGTACTCACCCAAAAATTACCGTTATCGTCCTCGCGAACAGCGTAGATAATATCGCTTGGCAAACCATCTTTTTTACCATATCTTGTAAAATGCCCGCTAACCGGGTCAAACATGTTCAGGCCCGAAAATGTACTTAGCCAAATGTTCCCCTTACTATCTTCAAACAAATCGGGGATATTATCATTACTGATACTGTTCTTTTTACTATTGTATTGATAGCGGGTAAATTTATTGGTTTTTCTATCCAATAGATTAAGCCCGCCATCAAAGGTACCCACCCAAAGGTTGCCCCGCCGGTCCTCCAGTAAAGAGTATACCCTATCGCTGCTCAGGCTATGTGGGTCATTTACATTATACCTGTAATTGATGAATTTTTTGGTTTTCTTATCGTAGTGGTTTAAGCCGTTATTGTAAGTGCCAATCCAGGTAGTATGGTCTCTTGAGTGGATGAGCGCGTAAATATTGTTGCCTGCTAAACTATTGGGATTATCAGGGTCATTCTTAAAATTGGTGAAAACATTGGTTTTTGGGTTAAAGATGCTTAGGCCATCGGCCCAGGTTCCTATCCAAAAATCTCCTTCATAATCCTGGTTAACCGTTAGCACATAATTACCTGCAATACTATTTTTACCCGTTTTGCTTTTGATGTAATGGTTAATAGTGCCATCTTTATAGTTAAACTTGTTAAGGCCGCCACCATCGGTACCAACCCAAAGGTTTTGATCTTTATCTTCATAAATGGCAAGCACAAAATTGTCAGATAAGCTATTGGCCAACGAACTGTGCCTGTAATGTGTAAAGCTTTTGGTACTGCGTTTAAATATGTTTATACCACCACTGTACGCGCCCAGCCACATATTTCCCAACCTGTCTTTACAAATACTGTAAATGGTGTTACCCCTTAAACTGCTTCCGTCAATATCATCGTGCTGATAGTTAACAATACTTTCAGTTTCGGGGTTAAGGATACACAAGCCGCCATTATCGCTGCCTATCCAAATGTTGCCATTATCATCGGCATTAAGGGAAAGAATAGTGTTGCTTGTTAGCGATCTGGGTGAACCCGGTACACTTTTATACTGTTTGAATGTATTGCTTTTATCATCAAATAAATTAAGCCCCGCATCCTGCGTGCCTATCCACATCCGATGCTTCTCATCCTCAAAAATGCAGCTAATGTTGTTACTCGATATGCTTCGGAGGCTATTATCATCATGGCGAAAGGTCTTGAAAACACCCGTGCCTTTGTTTAAAATCTGTAAGCCGCCTGTAAATGTGCCCACCCAGATATTATGGGCTGCATCCATATAAACATAGCTTACATTGTTATCTATTAAGCTACCGGGGTTATTATCAGCATGCCTGTAATGTTTTATTTTATTGGTGCGGGTATCAAGGTAGTCTAATCCACCCTGGCTGGCTATCCAAAGGTTACCTTTTTCGTCAACAACTAACTTATTAAGGATGTTATTAGAAATGGTATTGGCGTTTTTGTCGTCGTGGCGGTACTGTATAATGCGGCCGGTTTTACGTTCCAGTTTGTTTAGGCCAATAATGGTCGCAATCCAGATATTACCTTCTTTATCCTCAACAATGTCTGATGCCATACTGCTGCTAAGAGATGCAGGGTCCTGCTCATCATGGCGGTAAGTTGTAAACTTATATCCGTCGTAACGATTAAGTCCGTCGCGGGTGCCTATCCACATAAAACCCCGGCTATCCTGTATAATAGTAGCTACGTTTACCTGCGATAAGCCTTCGGCAGTGCCTATGTGCTCAAACTTAAGGCTTTGGTTTTGGCCAAAACTGCTGAGCACGCAAAACATAAGTATAATAAATATATAATGCTTATACATTAAAAGCCGGACTGTGATAAATAGTAAAAGTAACTGGGTATATTGGTTTATAATATCTTATACGGAGCGGCTTTTAATAAGTTCAATAAATACAAAAAGAAATTGGAAGCCAACAAAAAAGCCCATTGTTTTAGCAATGGGCTTTAAATAATTTGCGGGCTTGTTACAGTTCTCTTACCCAAATATTACGGAAGCTAAGCGGTTCGCTTTTATCACCGTGTGCCTGTAATTTAATAGGCGACGGGCCGTGCGCTTTCCTGTAGGCAGGTGTGCCAATGTACTGTGTTGGGCCTAAAAGTTCGATGTTGTTCTCTACCAACACACCGTTGAATAATACGGTTACGCGTGCAGGGGTTTTAACGTTATCGCCGTCAAAAGTTGGGGCGGTCCATATCACATCGTAAGTATTCCAAACGCCCGGCGGCTTGGTTGGGTTTGCCAACGGTATAAACTGCTTGTAGATGCTACCGGCCATACCATTAACATAAGTTTTGTTGTTGTACGAATCTAAAACCTGTAGTTCGTATCCTGCATCGCCTTTACCAATTGATGCCAGGAACACGCCGCTGTTACCACGGCCCTGGCCTGTACCTGTTATATTTGCAGGCACTTTCCATTCAATGTGCAACTGGTAACTCCCGAATGATTTTTTGGTTTCGATGTTCCCTGATGATTTATTAACGGTTAATACATCCCCTTTAACATCCCATTTGGCATCGCCGCCGCTGGCTACATCTTTCCATTCGCTAAGGCCGGTTTTACCGTCAAACAAAACGATCGCGTCAGATGGTGCATCGCTTGTGGTTTTCCCAGCGGTTACAACCTTAGGTACAGGCTCCCATTTTTCGGTATCCTCCGGCTTGTTTTGCGCATTCGCGATGAAGGCTGTGCCTGTTAGCAATGCGCTTAAAATTACTTTATACTTCATTTATTTATAGTTTAATGGTTGGCTTACAAATACAATTTTGTTTTTAAGTATTTAGCGCTTTTAGCAATACTTACATAAGGATCTATATTGGTAAAGTTTTCCTGCTCTACCAGGTAATGTTTTATACCTGCCAATTTTGCTTTGCCTAATATGGTTTTAAAATCGATGGTACCCGATCCTATCTCGGTATTCAGTTCATGATTTGCTTTATCCATATCCTTAACATGTACCATGGCAAAACGACCGGGGTGCTTTTTAAAGATAGAGATAGGGTCATGTCCCGCACGTACTACCCAATAAATATCCATTTCCATAGCTACCAATGATGGGTCGGTTTTGGCAAGGATGGTATCGTAAAAGGTTGTGCCTTCTACCTTTTCCCATTCAAAATTATGGTTGTGGTAACCTAACTTTAATCCTTCTTTTTTACAAACCGCGGCGGCTTTGTTCATTTTATCGGCTATTGAATTAAAATCAGCAGCTGTCTTGATAAGGTCGTGGTTTAAGGATGGGATAACTATGTAGGTTTGGCCGGTTGCATGTGCCGCCTCTATATAGCTGTAAAACTCTTCAGTTTTACCTGTGCTAAAAAACTCGTCCATACCGTAATGGCCACTTGGTGTTTTTAAGCCATTTGCCCTAAGTACCGCTTTAAATTCTTTTGCGCTAAGACCCCAAAAACCATTTTGCTTAGAGTAGCCAAAGGTTTCTACTTCTTTATATCCCGCTTTCGCTATTTTGGCGATAACGCCTTTTGGGTCTTTGGGTAACTGATCGCGCAGGCTATAGAGTTGGATACCAACGCCGTTTACGCTTTTTGCCGATAGTAAAGACGGTGCAAGCACCATACTTGCCGACGCTAAGCCCGCCTGCGCTAAAAATGTTCTTCTGCTTGTCATTATATTAAATTGGTTGATGTAAAATGTTAAATAGACCCGCTATAGGCCTAATGGTTTAAACATCGCAAATGTGTACAGCTTTGCGTAAGGATGCGATCTTGTCTTTTTGCTTAGGGATAAATTCCTGCGCAACAAAACCTTTGTGCCCTACCTCTAACACTGCTCGCATAATAGCCGGGTAATAAAGTTCCTGGCTTTCGTCTATCTCATTACGGCCCGGTACGCCCCCTGTATGGTAATGCGCTATGTATTGATGATGATCGCGAATGTTACGGATAACATCGCCTTCATCTATTTGCATGTGATAAATATCATAAAGCAACTTAAAATTCTCCGACCCTAAACGCTTACAAAGTTCTGCACCCCATGCGGTATGGTCGCACTGGTAATCTTTGTGGTCTATTTTGCTGTTCAATAGTTCCATTACCAAAACAACATTGTGCTGCTCGGCGAGTTTCACCATCGGCTTAAGCCCTTCAACACAGTTTTTCCAGCCTTCCTCATCGGTTTTACCACGACGGCTGCCGCTAAAGCAAATTAGGTTCTTGTAACCTGCAGCTGCTACTTTCGGTATCATGGCACTGTATTGCTTGTGCAACTGGGCGTGAAACTGTGTATCACCAAAGCCATCCGTCAGGTTTATTTCGGCGCCGTTACACATAGATGAGTATAACCCGTGTTTTTTAAGCGTAGGCCAATCCTCAGGGCCAACCAGGTCTATCCCTTTTATACCAATGTTCTTGGCGGCAACGCAAAGCTGCTCTACCGGGATATCGCCATAACACCAGCGGCATACCGCATGGTTTATATTGCCCTTTAACTTTTTATCAGCCATGCCCTCTTTTTGTTCCGACTTAAAAGACGACAGCACGCCCGATGTGCCAATGGCCGCCGAGCCTGCAAGCAAGCTTTTTATAGCCGATCTTCTGTTTGTGTTTGCCATTCCTATACTTCTACGCGGCCTGTTCCCGGTTCTTCAATATCTAAACCCGGTTTAGTTTGAATTTGGTTGGTATCTTTAAATGCTAACAGGAATACAACTAACACAACTGCAGCAATACCTGCAGGAATCAACCAAATAGATTGCCAATTATGTGTAGTTTCTGATATTTTATATGTATCTACAATTTTACCAGCCATAATAGAACCGATAAGCATACCTACACCATAAGTAGCCAAGGTGATGAAACCCTGTGCCGCACTTTTAAATTTCTCGCCGGCAAGGTTATCTGTGTAGATCTGGCCTGTTACGAAAAAGAAATCATAACAAATACCATGTAAAACGATACCACCTATGAGCATCCAATAGTTACTACCTGCATCGCCATAAGCAAACAGAACATAGCGTATAGCCCAAGCTATCATACCAATTGCAAGCATCTTTTTAACACCTAAGCGTACAAAGAACAATGGAATAAGTATCATAAATAAAGTTTCTGATACCTGGCCAAGAGACTGTGTTACGGTGGTTGCTTTCATACCTACTTCCGCAAAGAAAGGGTTTGCAAAGCCGTAATAAAATGCCAGTGGTATACAAATAGCTACCGATGCCAAAAAGAATATTAAGTAAGATTTGTTTTTCAAAAGACCTATTGCATCTAAACCTATAATCTCACGGAAAGAAACTTTTTGTCCTGCTTTTGCTGGGGGTGTTGCAGGTAAAGTGAAACTAAACAATCCCAGTGCAAGGGAAGCAAAACCAGCTAATTTGAAAGTATTTACTAATGCTGCTTCGTTGCCTTGTTTGTCCCAATTAAGATAACTAATCACTATACCGGCTACTATCCAGCCAATTGTACCCAACACCCTTATAGGCGCAAACTCTTTACTTGGATTACTCATTTGCCTGAAAGCAACAGAGTTTACCAAAGCCAGAGTAGGCATATAAAGAACCATATAGACTAAAATTACAGGAAAAAATGCGTTAAAATTTGTTATAGTGGTGATGTATAATAATAAACCGCCACCTATTAAATGTAGAACTCCTAAAACTTTCTGAGCTGAAAAAAACTTATCGGCTATTAATCCAATAATAAAAGGCGCTATAATGGCACCCCATGATTGTGTGGCATAGGCGTTACCGTTTTCTACTCCGGTTGCACTTAAAGTTTTGGTAAGGTACGTCCCCATAGTTACAAACCATGCACCCCAGATAAAAAACTCCAGGAACATCATGGTTGATAACTTAACGCGTGTTGTTACGGTCATAATTGGTTTTGGTTTAAATTAATTGGTTAGGTTGTGATTATTTATTTTACTGATAAAATATATTTCACCATCTCTTTTGCGTCGTTAACAGCCAGATCCGGGTGTGGCGTCATGGCAACAGTTCCCCAGTTACCCGAACCGCCTTTAATAACTTTGTTAGCCAGCATATCAATGTCGCTGTCTTTGTATTTTTTGGCGATGTCAACCAACGCAGGGCCAATAACTTTACTTTGCGCGTTGTGGCAGGTATTACAATCGCTGTTTGCCATTAAAGCCTCTCCTTTATTATCCGGGGTGCCGGCTGCTTTTGTTGTACCAATGTTGTTTGCAGCTGTATCGTTAGCAGCATCAGAGTTATGTGCTACCGCATTCTGGTCTGCCGATTGTGCGCTATCTGCTTCACTGCCGCCTGTAGGTGTTTTATCTGAATTACCACCACAAGCTGCCATAGCTAAGCTTAAACCTAATATTACGAATATCTTTTTCATGAGCGTTTTTCTTTAGAGCGTTTGTATTTGTTTTTATTTATAATCCAATTAGTGATCTGTTAAATGCATCATCGCTGCCCGATGCTGCAAAATCATCAAAGGCACGATCTGTTACCCTGATGATATGGTCTTTAATGAACTGCGAGCCTTCGCGCGCGCCGTCTTCCGAGTTTTTAAGGGCGCATTCCCACTCAAGCACTGCCCAGCCTTTATAATCGTACTGGGTTAGCTTGCTAAAAATGCTTTTAAAATCAACCTGTCCATCCCCTAAAGAGCGGAACCTGCCGGCACGGTCTATCCAATCTGAATAGCCACCGTAAACGCCTTGCCTGCCCGTAGGGTTAAACTCGGCGTCCTTCACATGGAACATCTTTATACGTTCGTGGTAAATATCAATATATTCCAGGTAATCCATAGCCTGCAATACAAAGTGCGACGGATCATATAACAAGTTAGCACGCTTATGGTTGTTAACCTTGCTTAAAAATCTTTCGTAGCTAACGCCATCATGCAGGTCTTCGCCCGGGTGGATCTCGTAACAAAGATCAATGCCATTCTCGTCGAACACATTCAGGATGGGTTCCCAGCGTTTAGCCAATTCATCAAAAGCGGCATCAACCAAACCGGCAGGGCGCTGAGGCCACGGATATACCATCCCCCATATTAGCGCGCCGCTAAATGTAACATGCGCATCTAAGCCTAAATTTTTTGATGCTTTGGCAGCCGCGTGTAATTGCGATACCGCCCACTTTTGCCTTTCGGCAGGGTTGCCTTTTACCTGTGCAGGTGCAAACGCGTCAAATAAGCTATCGTATGCAGGGTTAACCGCTACTAACTGGCCTTGCAGGTGTGTAGATAGCTCGGTGATCTGTACACCGGCTTCATTAGCAATACCTTTTATCTCGTCGGCATACGTTTTACTATCCGCTGCCTTTTGCAGATCTATAAAGCGCAGATCATTAGTTGGCAACTGCACACCTTTGTATCCTAAACCCGCAGCCCACTCGCAAATAGACTTCAGATCGTTAAATGGTGCCGCGTCACTAATAAACTGGGCTAAAAATATAGCCGGTCCTTTTATGGTAGTCATGCGTTAGATAGTATATTTTGTCCATTTTTCGTCGCTGGCATTTGAAGCAACAACGTTGTTTATAAATGCCATACCGCGAATACCGTCGTCAACTGATGGAAAATCGATCCATTCAGGCACTTCGCGCCCTTCAATTTTAGCGCTAAGTGCTAAAGCAAAGTTGCGATACAGGTTACCGAATGCTTCCAGATAACCCTCAGGGTGGCCGCCCGGTGTACGGCAATTTGATGATGCCGCACTTGATAAGTTGGCAGTGCCGGCACGTAATATTTCGGCAGGTTTATCCAGCCATCTTACAATAAGTGTGTTAGGTTCCATCTGGTGCCACTCCAGGCCGCCATTTTCACCAAAGACACGGATAGACAAAGCGTTCTCTGAACCAGCGGCAACTTGCGATGCTATAAGTGTTCCTGTAGCCCCGCCATCAAAACGAAGCAATACAGCGCCGTCGTCATCAAGCATACGGCCATCAACCACAATGTTTAACGAAGCACTTAGCTCATCAATTTTTTGGCCCGAAATATACTCAGCCAAATGAGCGGCATGTGTGCCAATATCGCCCATCGCGCCCGCTTTGCCGGATTTAGACGGATCGGTACGCCATGAGGCTTGTGCATTACCCTCACGTTCCGAAAGGCGGCTTAACCAGCCTTGCAGATACTCAACATATATTTTTCTTACTTTACCTAAAGCGCCGCTTTTAATAAGCTCGCGTGCCTCTTTTACCATCGGGTAACCGGCATAGGTGTGCGTAAGCAATAACATCAAACCTGTTTCCTCAACTTTTGCTTTTAGTTGCTGGGCTTCTTCAAGCGTAAAAGTTATAGGCTTTTCTATAACCACGTTAAAACCGTTCTCTAACGCCTGCATTGCCGGGGCAAAGTGGGCAAAGTTTGGGGTAACTATGGTTACAAAATCCATACGTTCATCAGCCGGTTTTTGGGCTTCGGCCTTAAACATTTCATCGTAGGTGTTGTAAGTTCTTTCGGGATCAAGAAAAAGCATTTTACCGCTCTCCTGTGCTACATCGGGATGCATGCTTAGGGCACCGCATACCAATTCTACCTGGCCGTCCATGTTGGCTGCAATGCGGTGGATAGCACCTATAAAGGCATCCTTGCCGCCGCCAATCATGCCCATGCGCAATTTTCTGTTACTCATATTATAGTAGATAAACTTTTAAAAAAACCAACCGTAGCTGGGTACTGCCGCGGCTTATGGCCGGGAGTTTTTAAAAGTATAAAATTTAGAATTAAAAGAAAAGCCCTTCCGCAGGAACGGAAAGGCTTATTTTATAACGTCCTATGAAAGCGCCCAGGCCCTGTCCCCTTTTTTGTAAGGGTAGTTTCCGTCGTATTTTCCCGGTACAGGCAAATAGCGTAATGCTTTAGTAGCGCCCACTTCTGATGTAAAGTAACCCAACAAAGTTAGTTGCTTGATCATGGTAAAGTAGTGGTTCGGATCTTCCGGCTTTTTGGTCTTAGCGTATTCCTTAGCCTCTTTATCAAGGTCCGTTAAAACCTCGGTGCGTTGTTTGGCATCAGCCTCCATAAAAGTCTTTTTAAACTTCTTGTCGGTTGCTTTGTCAAGCTCAGATAAGCCGTTCTTAAACACCTTCTGATCAGCCTCGGTATAGCAATCTCTCACCATAATAGCCATAAAGCCACCAACATTCGCAGCTTTTGCGCCCGGGGTTTTAGTTTCAGGCAAAATGGTTTCGCCAACCTCATTTAAAAATGCGGTGGTATCTTTTGCAAAAAGGTCGTTGGTATCAACCTTGCTGCCAGATTTACAGCCTGATATAAAGAACTCGGCACCAATTACCGTTCCTCCAAGTATCAAACCAACTCTGCTTATCGCGTCTCTTCTATTCATTTTTTTATAGAATTATGAGTTAATGTTTTTAATTATCATTTATTATTATGCCTTCAGCTCAAAACCAGCCGGATATTGACGCTTAACATATTGGTTAACGTCATCAAAGTTGGTAACCTTCATGGCATTATTATCCCATGTGTATTTGAAGGCACCGCCTTTAAGGTCGTGGCCGCGCACAGCTAAATTAGCCATCAGCAATGCTTCTGTAAGCGGGCCGGCAACCTCAAACGGTGAGCTTACCTCCATTTTACCATAACCTGCCAAACATGCCTCAACCCATTGCGCGTAGTGGCCGTTAGCGCCGCCCGGTACACGTTTGTACTTTTGCGGTGCTTTGGCATCCTTGGTGCGCTCTTTTGGTAACAATGTGGCCGCGTCAGAGTATGTACTCGCGTACATTTTACCCTTTGAACCAATAAATAGCGTACCGTTGCCTTCTTCGCCACCCCATTTCTCGTTAGGGCCAAGCTCTTCAGGTCTTTCGGGCTGTATACCGCCGTCCATCCAGTGCAGGGTAACGTCGCCTTTGGTTTTATTAGTTTTAGGGAAAGTTAATGTAATGTGGCTTGACGGAGGGCAGCTTTCAGGGAAATTACCTTTTCTAAACGAATCAACGTAAACGCTGCCAACGCTTGCCTGTACATCTTTAACATACTGCAGACCTAACACACGGAAAGGTGCCTCAACCAGGTGGCAACCCATATCGCCAAGTGCGCCGGTTCCGTAATCCCACCAGCCGCGCCAGTTAAACGGAACAAGTTTTTCAACGTAATCCTTTTTAGGAGCTGTGCCTAACCATAAGTTCCAGTCAAGTTCTTTAGGGATATTGGTGCTTGGCTCAGGCCATTTAATGCCTTGCGGCCATACCGGGCGGTTAGTCCAGCAGTAAATGGTGTCAACATCGCCTATCAGCCCTGCATCGTACCATTCGGCCATTAAACGCGTGCCATCGTTTGACGCACCCTGGTTACCCATCTGGGTTACCACTTTATATTTTTTGGCCGCGTCAGTTAATAAACGGGCCTCCCAAATATCATGCGTTAGCGGTTTTTGCACATAAACGTGTTTGCGCAACTGCATGGCATGGTAAGCTATAATAGCGTGGTTATGATCGGGCGTTGATACAGATACGGCATCAAAGTTCTTGTGCTCTTTATCATACATTTCGCGCCAGTCCTTATAATACTTAGCCTTAGGGAATGCCGCTCTTGATTTAGCTGCGCTACGGTCGTCAACGTCGCACAGAAAAGCAATATTTGCTTTGCCGCTTTTTGCAAAATTGGCAATATCACTTTCACCTTTACCGCCGGCACCTATACCTGCAACATTAAGCATATCACTTGGTGCGGTGTAGCCTGTTCCGCCTAATACAAAGCGTGGCACTATCATAAAGCCCGCGGCCGCTAATGCGCCCGACTTTATAAAATCCCTTCTGGAAGGGTTTGAACTTTCGTTCGTTGTGGTTTCTTTCTTTTCAGTCATTGTTAGTCGAATTTCAATACTGTTAAATATTACCTTTTTTAAGTTCTTTTACAGCAAAATCAGCCGCGCGTGCTGTAAGCGCCATATAAGTAAGCGATGGGTTTTGGCAAGCTGCCGATGTCATGGCGGCACCATCTGTAACAAATACGTTTTTAGCGTCCCAAACCTGGTTCCATTCGTTAAGTACCGATGATTTTGGATCGCGACCCATACGGGCAGTACCCATTTCGTGGATACCACGGCCTAATACCGGTTCTGATGTATATGTCTGTACATCTTTAACACCTGCATTCTCCAGCATCTCTTTAGCGTCGTTCATCATATCGATGCGCATTTTGCGCTCGTTATCTTTACACTCCGCATCAATAGCCAATACCGGTAAGCCCCATTTATCTTTCTTGTTTTTATCCAGGTAAACTTTGTTCTCGTGGTATGGAAGCGTTTCGCCGAAGCCACCCATTCCAAAGCTCCATGATCCTGGTTCTGTTAAGGCATCTTTAAAGTCGCCGCCGATGTTTAATTCGGCAATATCGCGGCCCCAACCGCTGCGGCTACCGCCACCCTGGTAACCAAACCCGCGAATGTAATCGCGTTTTTCGCCATTTAAGTTACGGTAACGTGGTATATATATACCGTTAGCCCTGCGGCCAAAGGTGTATTTATCTTCAAAGCCTTCTACACGGCCGCCGGCGCCAACACCTAAGTGGTGGTCCATCAGGTTGTGGCCTAACTGGCCGCTGCTGCTGCCTAAGCCGCCTTCCCATACGTCGGTAGCAGAGTTCATTAACACCCAGGCGCTGTTTAGTGCCGATGCATTAACGAAAACTATTTTGGCAAAAAACTCATATGTTTTATTGGTTTCAGCATCCAAAACCTCTACGCCTTTAGCTTTTTTAGTGTTTTTATCGTAAAGGATCTTTGTTACGATTGACCACGGACGAAGCGTTAAGTTACCGGTTTTCATGGCAGCAGGCAAAGTAGCCGACTGTGTGCTGAAGTACGCGCCAAACGGACAGCCTAACCAACACTTATTACGGTACTGGCAGTTTGTGCGGTTATTATGAGGTACAGTAATGTTAGCTGTACGGCCAATTATAAAGTGGCGTGCATCTTTATAAAACTCTTTATAACGTTTTTGAATATCTTTTTCTACAATATTCATTTCCATTGGAGGCATAAAATCACCATCCGGAAGGATTGGAACGCCATCTTTATTACCCGAGATACCTGCAAAGCGTTCTGCATAACCATACCAGTCATGAAGGTCTTTGTAACGAATAGGCCAGTCGGTACCAATACCATCTTTTAAGTTCGCCTCAAAATCGGTATCGTGCCAACGGTATGATTGACGGCCCCACATTAAAGAACGGCCACCTACGTGGTAGCCGCGGAACCAATCGAAACGCTTAATTTCTGTATACGGGCTCTCCTTTTCGTTGGTCCAGTAATCCAGATTGGTTTCATTTAGCGGATAATCGCGCTTTAATACCGGATAATCCTCGATCATTTTTTGCGTACGACCGCCCCTGTGTTCAAATTCCCACGGGCCTTTGTTGGCATTTACATAATCTTTAATGTGCTCGATATTTTTACCGCGCTCCAGCATAATGGTTTTTAAGCCCTTCTCGGTCAGTTCTTTAGCAGCCCAGCCGCCGGAAATCCCTGAACCAATGACGATAGCGTCATAAGTGTTTGTAGACATAAAGGTATAGCGTTTAATAAATTATTATAGTAATTGGTTGTTCCGTCTAATGTATGAATAAAAATTATTTTACAAACTTTTTTCATTGTGTTTTTTACACACAATGTGTTAGTTGGCAGTTTTTAGTTTGCGGTTTGCAGTAAAAACTGCCAACTGCTATTCGTCCACTGCAAACTGACCTATATGTTCCCTTTTTTCAATTCGCCTATGGCATGGTCTACCGCGCGGGCGGTAAAGGCCATATAAGTAAGCGATGGGTTTTGGCAGCTGGTTGATGTCATGCTGGCGCCATCGGTTACATACACATTGTTACAGGCGTGCAGGCGGTGCCATTTATCAAGCATAGATGTTTTAGGGTCTTTACCCATACGCACACCTCCCATTTCATGAATATCAAGCCCCGGTGCCCTATGATCTGTAGATGCTTGTATGTTTTTGAAACCCGCAGAGGTGAACATTTCCGTCATCTGCTCAACGTAATCCTTCTTCATTTTCTCGTCGTTATTATCATAATCAACCGAGATCTTTAATTGAGGGATACCCCAGGGGTCTTTAAGCGATTTATCTAACGCAACGTAGTTTGTTTCTTTGGGTATGGTTTCGCCCATCATGTGCGAACCTACATGCCAACTGCTCAGATCCTTTTTCACAAGGTTCTTCTTCAGGTCCTGGCCTATTCCATCACTGCTATGTTGCTCCCAGCGATAAGCGCTGAAGCCGCAGGCATAGCCGCGCAAGAAGTCTGTTTCCTGTTTGTAAACGTTCCTGAAACGGGGAATGTAACCGCCTCCTGCCGGGTTTCGTCCGTCGGTAGTCCATTCTTTAGCGCCATCGTACTCGGCATTAATATGTGCCGAATAATTGTGGAACGCCACGTATTTGCCCAGGGTGCCACTATCATTACCCAAACCGTTAGGGAAACGGCTTGAGATTGAATTAAGTAAAATAAGATTGCTGTTTAAAGCCGCCGCGTTAACAAAAATAACATTAGCGTAATACTCTATTGCTTCCTTAGTATTCGCGTCAATTACCCTTACGCCTGTTGCCTTGCCTTTTTTCTCATCATAGATGATAGACTCTACTACCGAATGCGGCCTCAATGTACAATGCCCCGAGCGTAGCGCCCACGGTATGGTTGATGAATTAGCGCTAAAGTAGCCGCCGAACGGGCAGCCGCGCTGGCAAAGTGTACGTTCCTGGCACTGCCCCCTGCCCTGATCTAAATGGATCTGGTTAGGTTTTGACAAGTGCGCGCAACGCGCGCTTATAACATGCCTGCCTTTGTACGTTTTTTTTACGTGATTACTAAAGTAGGTTTCTACCGCGTTTAACGGGAATGCGGGTAAAAACTCACCATCCGGCAATTCTACAAGGCCATCGCGGTTACCGGAGATACCCGCGAATTTTTCTACATAGCTGTACCAGGGTGCTATATCCGCGTATCGGATAGGCCAGTCAACCGCGAAACCATCTCGTGCCGGGCCTTCAAAATCAAACTCGCTCCAGCGTTGGGTTTGGCGTGCCCAAAGCAAGGATTTACCTCCTGTTTGGTACCCGCGGATCCAATCGAAAGGTTTTTCCTGCACGTAAGGATGCTCGGCATCCTTTACAAAAAAGTGTGCCGCATCTTCGCCAAAGGCATAGCAGCGATTAACTATAGGGTTTGCCTTCTGCACATCATCGGGCATAACGCCGTGGTGCGGAAACTCCCATGGGTATAAGTTTGTAGTGGGGTAATCCTTTAAATGTTTTACATCACGGCCACGCTCAAGCACCAGGGTTTTAAGCCCTTTATCGGTAAACTCCTTTGCGGCCCAGCCACCACTCATACCCGAGCCTATAACAATGGCATCAAACGTACGATCTTTAATACTATCAATATTCAAATTTGCCATTATACTGCTGCAGCCTTTTTAACAGGGAAGTACGCGTTGTACCTACCCGGAACCAATTCATAAACTATTTGCTTCGTCATAAAATATTTAGACGTGGTGTAGCCAAACACGGTTTGGTCTTTCACCATGCGGTAAAAAGCGGTAAGCTTAGTACTATCTTTATATTTTTCGTCTTTAGCGTTCTTATCTACCGTACCAACAAAAGTTGTGCGTTCCGCAGGCGAGGCTTCGTTGAATGATTTACCCATTTGTTTTTTGGCGGCGGCGTCAAAATCGGACAAACCGGTCATAAAATCCTGTTGATGCTCTTTATCATAGCAATCATCGATCATTTTAAAAACAAACAGGTTTATGCCTAACTCGGCAGCACCGGGGGTATCTGTTTTTGGCAGAATGGTTTCTGTAAGGTTGTTAACCAATTGCTCCTGGGCGGCATCTACCTTAAGCTTTTTTAGCTGTATAACAGGTTTGCCTTTATCAGTAAGGCACGAAGGTAAAACCACAGCACCGCCCAAAATAAGGGCCATGTTCCTGATGGCAATACGCCGGTTCATATTTAAATTCAATGACGAGAGAATTAAATGTTACAAATACGGTTACGGGAGTGTAAGGTAGTTTTTAACTACTAATATCCCCATTTTTTCATGGTTTGTAAATCAATTTTTACACAATCTATCGGGTCAAGTCCCTGGTATGATTCCTGCTCGATGATAAGATATACCGTGCCACCAATTTTTTTAGCCACTTTAAGCGTATCCTTAACCGGTAATACACCCCGGCCCAGGATGGTACTTTCGTAGCCTGTACCTTCGGTTGGTTTAGCACTCTTCACTTCATCCTTAACGTGCATGGATACAAACCTGCCGGGATATTTCTCCAGTAAGCCAATGGCGTTGTTCTCGCGGCCAAACATGTTACCAATATCCAGTTGCTGCGAAACTTTATCAGGATCGGTGTTTTGCATAATATAATCAAACAGGCGCATATCGCCCACCATGGTAGTAAATTCAAAATCGTGGTTATGGTAACCAAACTTCATATTATACTTTTGGCAAAGCTCGCCGCTTTTATTAAACCGCTCCATTGTGCGTTTAAGCAGGTCGGTATCATGGCGAACCCTTTCATCCATCCACGGGCTAATTACAAACTTTTGGCCCATTGCGGCGGCATCTTCAACAGTATTTTTCCAAACGTCGGTAAAATCATTTTTGGCGTCGTCCCAATGCGCAGGGGTCATCACGGTGTGGCCGCTTGGCATTTGCATGCCCAGGTCGTCCAATCTCTTTTTAAATTCTTTTGCTGTCCAGCCGTAAAATTTTCTATCTATATAGTTGGCGTGTTCTACATGCTGGTAACCCATATCGGCCAGTTTCTTTAAAGTACCTGCGGGGTCCTTCATCATGGCATCGCGTACCGAGTAAAGCTGTAAGCCCACCCTTTGTATAGGCGCAGGCGCTGCAAATATGCTTTTAGGCATTACTGCTGCGGCTGTAGCTGCAATGGCACCCGTTTTTAAAAAGTTTCTTCGTGATGAATTCATAGTATTTGAGATTTAGTTGAACTTAGTTTTTACTTATTGGAAACGTTGGGAAAAGTAAAGCACTGTTGCTTACAAAAGCAATATGCTTACTATCCGGCGACCACGACGGTGTGTTAATTGTACCCTGCCCGCCATAAAGGTAAGCCACAACCTTTGGATCGCCACCACCAATTGGCATTACACGAATGTATACGTGTTTATAAAATGGATGGTCGCCCGGAGCTACCTCGCTTTTGAGGAAGGTAATAAACACTATCCACTTACCATCGGGCGATACATGCGGGAACCAGTTGTTGTTATCGTCGTTTGTGATCTGCGTTTGGTTGCTGCCATCAGCATCCATTCGCCAAACCTGCATCAGCCCGCTACGTACAGAGTTAAAGTAGACATGCTTGCCATCCGGCGTATATTCGGGGCCGTCATCAAGCCCTTTAGTTGTAGTAAGCCTTTCTTCGGCACCGCCATTTACAGGCACGCGGTAAACATCATATTCGTTATTGCGTTCGCCGCAAAAAACAAGATACTTACCATCGGGCGACCAGCCATGCATATAAGATGCCCCTTTACCTAATTGAGTAACCCTGCGTGGTTCACCACCTGTAATGGGCACTACGTAACCCACAGACGGGCTCCCCTTATCATTATTACTAATGGTTAGCCACTTCCCGTCAAAGGATATTACGTGGTCGTTATTATTACCTTTTGCGCTACCGGTATTTAAAACCGACGGCGTGTTGGTGGCCAGATTAAATTTGTAAAGCAAGCCCTCGCTGTTGTAAATAAGCGATTTGTTGTCTACCGTCCAGTTTGGGGCCTGCAGTGATCTTGGCGACTGATAAATAATACGGCTGTTTTGGGTAGCCATATCCAATACTTCGATACTACTGCCAATATACTGCTTGTATGTAACCAGATCCGGCGGTGCGGGCACTACTATCCGTACGTTATTAAATATGGCCTTCTCGGTATTGTCGGCATTATGGGCGCAAACAAATATGCCTACATAAACATCATCGCCCAGGTCAAGATCTACTTTTTCTTCGGGCCCAAAAACATCGCCTTTACGGGCTACAGATACGGTATAGGTTTTCCCTTTACGCTCTAACTGTATTATATCTGCTGCGGTAATTAAAAACTTTTGCTCTTTGGTGGAATCACCATCTGCTTTGCGGTATTGTAATGATGTTAAACCATCGCCGTGTACAACAGCGTTAACATGTGCCGATGAGGTATTTAAAGACTTACGCACCATTAAGCCATATTTGCGATGCGCCTCTAAACCTTTATTAACGAAACGGGCGTTTGTGCGCAGAATAAAGTCGCCTTTGATTTTTTTCCATACAAAGCGAAACTCGTCGTGATCTGCCCAGATGTTTGTGCCCGACCCTATAACGGTATATTGTTGCAATTGGGCATCATATACAACACTACCTTGATGCTTAACTTCCCCAACATCTGTACTGCCATCAAATATGCCAACAGGTTTGCTTTGGGCACATGCACCCGCAGCAAATACAGCGGTTACCAGTAAACCGGTAAACACACAAATAGCTTTTTTAAACATCAGATTATCAGGTTATGAATATTGGGTTGCCTAAGTTATACATTCATTTCTAAAAATCACAGCGCTAAATAGCTTTTAAACAAAAAAAGGGGCACTTTCGTGTCCCTTTCCGTTTAAATTAAACCCGTATCTTATATAACCTCGGTAGCGAATATCTGCTTACCGGTTGTTGGGCAAAAAACAGGTTCGGCAGAAAGTACAGCGGGCGCTGCTTTTATATAGTCTTTATAAAACTGTTTTTTAGAATCGTGGTAATGACTCACTGCACCGATGAAGTGCATAAATTTAATGTAGTACCAGGCGCTATCTACCTGGTGTGGCTTAAAGCCCGAGCGCGCGCTTTTAGGATACAGGTGGTGGTTATTATGCCATTCGCCTGCAACAATACCCGGCCAAAGCTGGTTTATCGACATATCTTTACGGTTATGGTCAACACCTTCGCGGCGTTTATCTTCGCCTTTACCGTGGCCTTCATAATTAAATGTACGCACACCTACTGCCCAAAAGCCGGCAGCGCCAAACAGCGCGCAAGCAATCCCGATACCACCCAATAGGTAAAACACCGTAAACCAGAATGCCCAGTTAACAATAACACCCAATATCATATGAAACGGGTTTGCAATAGATCCCCATTTTTTATACTGTGCGTAAGTATTACAGGTAACGCCGGTATGTTTCATTAAAGTAATGCAACGGTTAAAACCTTTTTCTTCTAAGTTACGGTTAACCGGCTGATGATTTGCATCCGCCAGGAAACAGTATAGAAAACCGCCCTGCGCGTTATAAGGGTCGCCGGGGGTATCAGACAATGCATGGTGTACATGGTGCGATATGGCGTAAATCTCTTCCGGGATAATTTTAAGGGTAAGGTTTTGCGTTACAAAACGCCAAAAATTATTACGAAATTTAAAAGCACCATGAGTACAGTATCTATGATACCAGATGGTGCCATGTGTACCCATAACCATCATACTGTAAACAAAGGCGATAATTAGACCCTTTATACTAAAGTACTTAAACAAAAACAAGAATAAAAAAGGTGCAAGGCATAAAACCATGGCCCAGCTCATGAAAGAAAGCCAGTTTTTTTTGTCTTTAAATATATTAAGTCTTGTAAAAAATTCCGAGAAAAGTTGTTTTGGAGTTGGCTTTGAAAGCTGGCCATCAGCGTTTTTCCATCCGTAAGATGGTTCTTGTAGCACATCGTGTATAAATGCCATTCGTTAGTTTAATTAATTGGTTTTATAGGGACTTACGGACTAAAGATACCCTTTAGTTTTGA
This sequence comes from Mucilaginibacter lutimaris, assembly GCF_042676625.1. NCBI lineage: Bacteria > Pseudomonadati > Bacteroidota > Sphingobacteriia > Sphingobacteriales > Sphingobacteriaceae > Mucilaginibacter > Mucilaginibacter lutimaris. Next base: position 1,008,801 of record NZ_JBHTIA010000003.1, on the reverse strand, counting down.
AAAATCGTTAAAAAACTTAAAGAATAATTAAATTGTCAGCATAATGTCTGCTCTATTGCAACAATTGCATTACGCTCCTCATCTACTGCAACATTTATATTACGATGGCTTTAATGCTTAAACTTTACCAATACCTTCATTGTCACATCGCTAAACAACAACTGGCATGGCAAAATACTTTACTCTTGCACTCTTTGGTATATTTATATCAGTTAAGGCTTTTGCACAATCACGGGATGTTAACGGAACGGTTACCGATACGCTTGGCCATGTTGCAGGCGTTACAGTAAAACTTACCTCAGCAGCCGATAGCATTGTTGTTGGCAGCGATCTAAACGGCAAATTCCATTTCCCGCAGGTTAAATCAAAAAATTTTAAGATAACTGTTTCCGGGTTGGGTTACCAGATGTTTACCCGCCGGTATGTAATGGATAACGATACCAAGCCTATACAGCTTGCCCCTATCAAACTTACTATACAAGTAAACAAATTAAATGGGGTAACTATTACCGCAGCCGCTGTGCCTATTGTTATAAAAGAAGATACCGTTGAATACAATGCGTCTGCATATAAAGTGCGCGAAGGGTCGCAGGTGGAGGACCTGATCAAGAAAATGCCGGGCATTACCGTTGATAAAGATGGCAACGTTACCGCACATGGCAAGCAGGTAACCAAGGTGCGCGTAAACGGCAAAAATTACTTTAGCGGCGATGTACAAACGGCCACTCAAAACCTCCCGGCAGACATTGTAGAGAACATACAGGTAATTGACGATTATGGCGACCAAGCCAACCTAACCGGTATAAAAACCGGCGAACCCGAAAAGATCCTGAACATCACTATCCAAAAAGGTAAACGCACCGGCAAATTTGGGCAGGCTACGGTAGGTGCAGGTAACAATGACCGCTACATCGCCAAACTATCCGCAAATGCTTTTAAAGAGGACAGGCAGGTCTCCGTAATAGGTACCTGGAACAACACCAATACCAACTCCTTTAACCTTGGCTCAGGCGGTGGTGGCGGTGGTCGAGGAGGACGTAACGGCGGTGGCGGCGGGGATGCCGGTGGCGTGAGTACGGCAAACGGCATTACCACCAACCGTTCGCTGGGGTTTAACTATCGTGATGAATGGGGCAAGAAAATAACGGCTTATGGCAGCTACAGTTTTGCCGACAGGGACAGGCTTACTACCAGCACATCTCAGCAGCAAATCACTTTTCCGACCGGGGTAATTGTAAATAATGATAACAGTGTGGGCAAAACCAACAACATTAACCACAGGCTCGATTTTAACCTGGAGTATCGGATAGATACGGCCAACTATCTTAAAATTAACCCCAGCTATTCATACAATTCATCAAACAGCAGTAACACCGATGTTTTTAACAATACCCGGCGTAATATTGAGATCAACGGCAATGAGCTTACCTTAACCAACGGCAATTCGCCCAGCGGAGGGTTAAGCGTGCTGTTTAACCATAAATTTAAAAAGAAGGGCCGTAATTTTAGTATTAACGGTGGTTACAATTTTTCAAAGAACGACCAGGACCAGTATGAACAATACATAACAGAGCCTCAGGACCCAACAACACCGCCATATCAACAGATATATACTAATAACAGCTCTAAAAGGGCCAATGTGAGCCTGAGTTATACCGAGCCTATTGGGAAAACCACTTACCTGGAAGCCAACTATGCTTACAACTATTCTAACACAGATAATAACCGCTTAAACTATAGAATAGACAGCACAACAAAAGCACAAACTTTTATCGACTCGTTGAGCACGGTTTATAATTACCAGTTCATTACCAACCGCTTTGGTTTAAACATTCGTGGCATTGGCACCAAATACAACTATACTGTTGGCCTTGCAGTGCAGCCTGCCACATTAAATGGCCAATCACGTAATTTCAAAACCTCAACAAGCACATTCAATTATATACCTACGGCGAGGTTCATTTATAATTTCAAAAAAAATCATTCACTGTCTGTAAACTATACCGGTACAAACAATCAGCCGTCGTTTACTCAACTACAGCTCCAGCCCGATTTTTCGAACCCCCAAAACCGTATTTACGGTAACCCGGACCTGAAGCCCGAATTTACCAACAACATCAGCCTGCGTTACAACCAGTTTGACCTTGCGAGCGGAAACTCCTTGTTTACCAATCTTTCGTTCAGTACCACGCAAAACAAAATTGTTACGAGCACACGCCCCTTAATAGGCGCGGACTCTAATCGCCTTGCCCAGGAAACGCGCTACTTAAATACAAGTGGTTATTATTCGGCTAATGGCAACTATGCTTTTTCTAAACCGTTTGCCAATCGTAAATTTACGGTAACCTTAAACGGCGGCGCCAATTTTAACAACAATATCAATTTTACTACAAATGAACTTACCGGCGAGCTTCAACGTAACCTTGCCAAAAACTGGGTATTTAACCAGGGCGCTAAGATCCGTATAGATATTGACAGTCTGATGGATACCGAGATAAGCGGTAATTACAGCATTAATAAAACACATAACAGTATACCAACCTTTTTAAGCTCGGACGCTAAAACTTGGACATTGGGACTGGATGGCCGCAATTACTTTTTTTATAACCTGGTACTTGGATACAACCTCACCCAAACCTTTAACAGTGGTTTTAGCAGCACCGTTAAAGCCAACCCTACCCTGTTAAGTACTTATGTGGAATACCAGTTCCTGAAAAACCATTTAGCTGCCTTGCGTTTACAAGCGTTTGACCTTTTTAACCAAAATACAGGCATAACCCGGTCTGTAAGCGGCAACCAGATAATTGATACCCGTACCAACCGCCTGGGCAGGTACTTTATGCTGTCATTTACCATGCGTTTGCAAAAATTTGCCGGCAGGCAGGGTGGCCGTAATGGCGGCGGCGGTGGCCGGCGAGGACGTGGAAGCGGTATGCGGGGTGGCATATAATTTTAGGTTTTTACCTATCTTTATAAAATGACAACCGGGGATAAAGTTTACCCATCAAAAAAGGGATTTTTAATTTATATGGTGATTGGCCTTATGCTAATTATGGAAGTGAGCTATATATTTAACGGCTTGTACCTCCCGGCATTACTACTAATAACTTTAACAGCGGTTATTTTTTTACCATTGCTAAATACCCGTTACACCATAACCGTAGATAATACCCTTAAAGTAAAATGCGGCTTTTTTGTGAACCTCACCATCCCTATTGAAAGTATACGTAAAATAACATCAACCAAAACAATTTTAAGCGCGCCTGCCCTATCTTTCGACAGGTATGAGATATTTTATAACAAGTTTGATTCGGTTGTTATTTCGCCTGTAAATAAAAAAGAATTTATTGCCGACCTGCAAAACATAAACCCGGCTATCGGGTATATTCATGGAGCCTAATAACCCATTATACCACTTACTAAAATGTTAAAACGCTATCTGCTGCTTATTGCCGCTATATTATCTAATACAATTTGTTTTGCGCAAGATACCATTGAGGTAAAACGCAAAATATCTAACGATGTAACCGAGATTTACAAGGTTTTAGCCAAAGATGTAAACACACGCCAGGGGTTATTTAAAGCGCTGTACAAGGGTAAAACAATAGTTGCTACCGGCCTTTACGCTAATGATAAAAAAGTTGGGCTATGGAAGTTTGCAGACCGTAAGGGTAAGATTGTGCAAACGTACGACTACACTAATAACCGCCTTTTTTACGAAGCACCCGAAGACAGCACATCTCGTATAGCTTACTTTGTGGATAAAGAACTTAAAGAGGGTGACAGAATTACTAAGCCTGTTAAAATTGGCGGGGTATTTTACGGCTATTTGCCCTACCTTACTTTGTTTACATTACCAAAAGGATTTAAAGAAATAGACCGCGACCTGGTTATTGCCACTGTTGAGCTGTTAGTAAGCCCGGGCGGGCGCCTGGCCGATTATAAAGTTAACTTAATAGCCGATGCATCGGGCAGGCCATTTAAAAGCATCAATATGAACATTAAACTACCCGATCCTGCCGATCTGGTATTTACACCAGCTACATTAAACGGCGAAGCAATTGCCTGCCGTGTTGTTATACGATGCGTGGTGAACAGCAGGCTGCATTTAGATTTTGAATAGGCACTAATAAAAAGGGAGGCGATTGCCTCCCTTTTTATTATGATATTGTCGCGCAAAATTAGTGTGCGTGGTGACCATCTGGGCCATGCGCGTGTCCGTGAGATAATTCTTCCGGAGTTGCGGGGCGTACATTCAATATCTCGCCTTTAAAGTGCAGGTCTTGCCCGGCCATTGGGTGGTTAAGGTCAACAATTACCGAATCTTCGTTAATTGATACAACCTGGCCCTGGAAACGGTTACCATTGTTATCCTGTAACGGTAATACCTCGCCTATTTGCGGCATTTCCTGGCCCTGGAACATTTCTTTAGGCAGGTTAGCAACTGCTTCTTCGTCAAATTCGCCGTAAGCTTCTGCCGCCTGTATATGAAAATCGTAAGTATCACCTGTAGACAGGGTGCTTAATTCTTCTTCAAATTTGGGAATCATTTGCCCGGCGCCAAATAAAAAGGTAAGCGGCTGCTCTTGTGTGGCGCTTTCTTGTAAGCCTTCTGTTCCGTCCTCTTTCTTAACATACAGATCGTATGTTAATGATACTACGTGTTGTGGTTGTATTTTCATCTAATGGTTTTTTGTAGGCTTGGAACTCCATCCCGCGTTAGCCGGTTATCACAATACCTGTTTATTTATATAAGGATTTAATTATTTATTTGTTTTAAAGCATCTTGGGTATTATACGCCGGTAAGCCGCAGGTTTTATCCCTGCACACAAAGATCCGGGTATCATCACCAAATTTTTCTGCCAGCAAAGGTAAACTTCCATCCTTACCTCCCAATATTATTTTATTTGGAATGTAATTTTGTTCTATTTCAATACGCTTTGCTTCGGCATCGTTACCGGTTATGGCAACTTCATAAGTGCCAAAAACTTCATCCAGCAGTAATACCGACCAGTTTGAATATGCTGAGCCATACTTAGCCAGGTGCGGTACTATGTTGCGAAGCAACTGTGCCGATACCTCCAGGTAACCTTCGATATCAAAAAACAAGCCCAGCTTTTTAAGATTACGTGCCATTACCGAGTTAGATGCCGGAATTACCCCATCCATAATTTCCGATTTTCGGGCTATCAGCATTTCATCATTATCGGCAGTGTAAAAGAATATCCCGCCCTCCCGGTTATAGTAATGCGCAAGTGTATGATCAGTAAGTTTTTGTGCACGGATAAGCCAATCTTCGTTAAATGTCACTTCGTAAAGTGCGATAAACGCGTCTATAACGTTAGCATAATCATCTAAAAATGCCTCTCCCTGATCTTGCTTATTGTAAACTCTGCTAAGCTTCACGCCTGAAACCAGATTTGTAGTTATGAAGGCAGCGTTTTTTAAAGCCAGTTCTAAATACTCCGGCTTGTTAAAAGCACGGTAAGCCTCGCAGAGCCCCTTTAACATCAATCCATTCCATGATGCCAGGATCTTATTGTCCAACCCCGGGCGGATGCGTTGGCTACGGGCTTCAAATACCTTTTGCCGGGATGCCTTAATGCGACGCAGCATTTCATCTACCGGCAGGCCCAATTTTTCGGCAAGTTCGGTATCCTCCTCTCGGCGGAAAAACACGTTTGATTCTTCTTCTTCCCAGTTCCCGGCATCGGTAACGTGGTAATAAATATTGAACAGGTCGGCATCATCGCCCAATATTTCAGATATCTCTGCCTTGGTAAAAATGTAAAATTTACCCTCCTTGCCCTCACTATCGGCATCAAGCGCCGAGTAAAAACCGTTCTCCGCCGAGGTAAGTTCGTGGCTCACAAAGGCAACTATTTCATCGGCGATGGTTTCGTAGAGCGGGTCTGAGTTCCAGGTATGGGCCTCCGCGTAAAGGCTCAGCAACTGCCCGTTATCATAAAGCATTTTCTCGAAATGCGGCACATGCCAAACACCATCAACCGCGTACCGGGCAAAGCCGCCGCCAATATGGTCATAGATACCGCCAAAGGCCATTTTCCTGAGCGTCAATTTTACATTCTCAGCCAAGGCCTCATCTTTCATCATATGCGCGTAGCGCATCAAAAACAATGTGTTATTTGGCATAGGGAATTTAGGCGCGCCGCCGAAACCACCTTCAACAGGGTCGATATACCTGCGCCAGGTGGCTATGATGGCCTCCAAATCGGCTTTGGTATATGTTGCCTGTTCGGTTACAAACTGAACCGATTCGTATTGTTTAATGCCCTCGGTTAGTCGCACGGCGTAATGTTCGGCTTCTTCGGGTTTGGTTTTGTAAAAATCGGCCAGGTTAAAAAGCAGGCTCGTCCAGTCATTCTTACGGAAGTATGTGCCCCCGTAAATAGGTCGTTGATCGGGCAGGCAAATGCAGTTCAGCGGCCACCCACCACGACCGCTCATCAACTGTATGGCGCTCATGTAGATCTGGTCGACATCCGGGCGCTCTTCCCTATCCACTTTGATGCACACAAAATACTCGTTCATTACTGTGGCAACGGCTTCGTCCTCAAAACTCTCATGCTCCATTACGTGGCACCAGTGGCAGGCAGAATAGCCTATGCTCACCAAGATCAGTTTGTTCTCGTCCTTAGCTTTTTGCAACGCTTCCGGCCCCCATGGGTACCAGTTTACCGGATTGTTGGCATGCTGTAGTAAATATGGCGAGGTGGAGTTAGCGAGCTTGTTCATATAAATAGATAATAGGCTAAAATGGTAATTGTTTTGAGGATGTGCAACCTGAGTTTTTAACCATAGAGGGCACAAAGATTTGCATCACGATGATCCACAAAGGACACAGAGGTTCTATTTGGCTCTGTGGCCTTTGTGGTTTTCCTTTGTGCACTCTGTGGTTAACTATACAGCGAGTTACTATTTTTACGGATATGACCACCAAACTCAAAGCTGCCAAAACCATTATGTTGCTGGCTGCTATCTATAATATTTTCTGGGGGATTGTAATCTCCGCCTACCCGCAGATCATCCTCTTCGGCAACCCGCCTACCGATTTCCTGCTTATCATCCTGCGCTGCGTGGGAATGCTGGTTGGGGTTTATGGTATCGCCTATTACTTCGCATCAAAAGACCCGGTGGCATACTGGCCGCTCATACTCGTCGGCTTTATTGGCAAGGTGCTTGGTTTATTATATCTGGCTCGGCAAATTGGCCCCCTCTTTCTTTTGGGTAAACGTTTGGAACGATATGATCTGGCTTGTGCCTTTCGGGTGGATAATTTGCAGGCAGTTATCAAACAGCTAAACAAAAATGGTTAACAAATTACCGGTGGTGGAAAAATTGGTTTACCAATTAATTTAGCTTTCCCGCGCAAATAACTAATTTCGCCGTACAAGAAAAAAGGAACAGGATTTGGATTATTTAGAGGGGTTAAATCCCGAACAAAAGGCAGCCGTATTACAAATTAAAGGCCCGGTGATGATCATTGCTGGCGCGGGTTCGGGTAAAACACGTGTTATTACTTTTAGGGTTGCGCACCTTATACGCAGTGGTGTAGATAGCTTTAATATACTGGTGCTTACCTTTACCAACAAGGCTGCACGCGAAATGCGCGAGCGTATCAATCATATTTGCGGCCCCGAAGCCAAAAACATTTGGATGGGTACCTTCCACTCGGTTTTTGCCAAGCTTTTACGGGTTGAGGCCAACCGCATTGGCTACCCAAGCAATTTTACCATTTACGATACCGACGACAGCAAGAGCGTACTGCGTGCAATCCTGAAAGAAATGCAACTTGACGATAAGTTATACAGCGTAAACTTTGTACTTAACCGTATCTCGGCAGCAAAAAACAACCTGGTTGGCTGGCAGGAATATCAAAATAACGAACAGATACAAGCCGACGACTTTAGCAGCGGCCGTGGTATGCTGGGCACCATTTATCAAACCTATGTGCAGCGCTGTTACCGCGCCGGCGCAATGGATTTTGATGACCTGTTATTTAAAACCAATGAGTTACTCAAAAACCACGCGGATATACTAAATAAATACCAGCAAAAGTTTAAATACCTGATGGTTGATGAGTACCAGGATACCAACTTTTCGCAGTACCTGATCGTGAAACGTCTGGCGGCTGTTAACGAAAATATATGTGTGGTGGGCGATGATGCCCAAAGTATTTATGCGTTCCGTGGCGCTAACATCCAAAACATCCTGAATTTTGAGAAGGATTATCCCGATCTTAAAATATTTAAGCTGGAGCAGAATTACCGCTCTACCCAAAACATTGTAAATGTTGCAAATAGTGTTATTGCCAATAACAAAGAGCAGCTTAAAAAGAATGTGTTCTCGCAAAAAGAAAGCGGCGACAAAATAAAAGTAATGCGCGCTTTTAGCGATAATGAGGAAGGTAAATTGGTTGCTGATGCAATTATGTACCAGCGCACCTCAAATGGACTTAAATGGCATGATTTCGCTATCCTGTACCGTACAAACGCTCAGTCGCGCTCTATGGAGGAAGCGCTGCGTAAGAATGGCATACCATACAAAATTTATGGGGGCTTATCTTTCTATCAACGTAAGGAGATCAAGGACCTGATAGCCTACTTCCGCCTTACGTTTAACCCTAACGATGAGGAAGCGCTGAAACGCGTTATTAACTACCCAAAACGTGGTATTGGGGATACCACCGTTGACCGTATTATTGTTGCTGCCGATAAAAATAATATTACCCCTTTTGAGGTGATATTAGAAGCTAACCGTTATGTAGAGAAAGCGCCTGCTTCGCTGAATGCCTTCGCGGCTATGATACAGAGTTTTCAGGTGATCACCAAAAACCAAAGCGCCTACGAGGCGGCACTACATATAGCGCAACATTCGGGTTTACTTAAAGATCTGTACGAAGATAAATCTGTAGAAGGGCTTAATCGGTATGAAAACATACAGGAGTTGCTTAACGGTATAAAAGAGTTTTCGGAACGTGAAGACATAGAAGAAAAAGGCCTGGATATATTTATGCAGGATGTGGCCCTTTTAACAAACGATGATAAAGATAAAGACAAGGATGCCGATACAGTATCGTTAATGACCATCCACTCATCCAAGGGGTTGGAGTTTCCGCAGGTGCATATTGTGGGGCTGGAGGAAAACCTTTTCCCTTCGCAAATGTCGCTTAACTCGCGCAGCGATCTGGAAGAAGAACGCAGGCTATTTTATGTAGCCATAACCCGTGCCGAATACAAGTTAACCATCAGTTATGCAACATCGCGTTTTAAATTCGGCACGCTTATTAGTTGCGAACCAAGCCGTTTCCTGGACGAGATAGACGCGAAATACCTGGAGCTCGACTTTACAGCCAAACCCGCGGCCTCTTCATCTTTTGACGATGAGCGTAGCGCCTGGACACGCAAAAACGATACATATACCAAACCTAAGGCAGCTACGGCCCCGCCGGTAAAAACCACCTCTATACTGGCCAAAGCTCACGTGCCATCGCCAGGTTTTAAGCCGTCAGATACTTCAAATTTACAAGTGGGTATGCAGGTAGAGCATGAACGTTTTGGCTTTGGTAAAGTGCTTACGCTGGAAGGCAACAAACCCGATATAAAAGCAACCATATTTTTTAAAGAAATTGGCCAAAAACAGTTGTTGCTGAAATTTGCTAAACTGAGTATAGTTGGTGTTGTGGAGTAATATAATTCCCGCTTATGTAGAATAAATTCCCCGGTTTTTTATTTCAAAACATTAACTGTGCGTTAATTGTACCGAATTAGCCCATATTTAAATATGGCATTAGGTTTGGTTAATAGTTAATACCCTTTTCCCTTTATTAACTATTATTATGTACATGATGAGCGATACTATCAAAAAGAAGACGAATAAATCGGCCGGTAAAAATATTCGTACACTACGCCACGAGCATGGCTGGAGCCAGGAAGACGTTGCCAACCGATTGGGTATATCAATCCCTGCTTTCTCTAAAATTGAGACGGGTGTTACGGATATCAATTTGTCGAGGTTAGAGCAAATTGCCAATATTTTTGAAGTGAGCGTTGTAAACCTGCTATCGCTTGAATACACCGAAGAACCAAGCACACAAGATGTGAGCCTGAGCATAATTCAGAAAAAACTGGCTGACCGTGAAATTGAGATAACCAATCTTCAACGCAAAGTAATTTTACTTTACGAAGAATTGCTGAGTAAAGGGAATGTTGCTATCTAACAACCATACTGTTCTATAAACACAACAGTTTATAAGTGTTGGCAACGGCAATACGTCAAATACACTTCACTTTAATTTAATTATTTTAAGCCAATCTTAATTAATTAAGTTAAATGAAACAAAGTTTGATTAATTGCCGTTTTTGCATATAAAATTTATCCAATTAACTCAATTGGATTTATAATTGCATTGACATAGGTGAACACCAAAAAGGAAATTCACCATGTCTAATTATATGATATCTATAGCTAACGCCGATCAGCACACAGTTGGAACTATACATGACAGGCGCAGCAAGTTAAAGGTTAAAGCTTTTGGGTTATTCAGGTCGCATTTAAAGCCCAGAGAGGGTGAAGTTAGGTTTTTTGTCACAGCCGGTGATGAAACATTAGCATTTGAAACTGAAGGTTATAAAAGGCACAGACAGTTGCTTATACTACAAATGATATCCAGGTACTGCATGTATTTGGGATTATTTGAGGCGCAGATACACAGCACTTATCCGGGGATGTAATTTTCTAACTAAACGGTAGTGGGCCTGCTTGTATCATTCAGCATTTCACTCATCTCAATTATCTTTTGGTCGATATCTGAAACGCATTTATCCATCATCTCTATACACTCTTTTTCGTCAACTAAGCCTTCTTTTTCAAGATTCATTAAGCCACGCAATGTTGCTATAGGCCCACGGATCTGGTGCGACAGGTATGATGAATATTCCGAAAGTTTCTTATTCTTTATCTGCAGGTCCTTGGTACGCTCATCAATAATTTCTTCGAGGTGATGGTTCACCCTGTCGAGATTATCTTTTTGCCGCGACACTTCTTCATTCAGCTCGGTAAGTTTGATATTAGTAGCGCTTTTGCGCTTTACATTACTCACCAGCAGCACTATAACAACCAACAGAAGGCCTGCTACCACTGTAACGGCCCAAAACTTAATACGGTCATTTTGTTGCCGCTGAATGGTTAATTCGTTCTCGCGTTGCTTCGCCTGTTGCTTAAACTGCTCCTGCAGCATATTTATCTGCGTAGATTCGTTAGACGCGTAAATTGTGCTATCCTGTCTGAATATAGTTTGAAGATATTGCAAGGCCCTGTCGTAATGTTTTTGCTTGGCCTCTAACTGGTAGTTTGTGTACAGGTAATCAGATTCCAGCTTTTCGTCTTTAAGCGCCTTGGAATAAGCCTGGCCCTCTAATACCACTTTAGTTGCATCGGCAAAACGCCCCTGGGCTATGTAAAGCGATGCGAGGGTAAGATTGGTACTGGCTACAGGCTTGTTTAAATCCATTTCTTTTGCCCACTTGTTAGCAGCTAACAAAAGCTGTTCGGCTTTATCATACTGATTCAGGTTAAAATAAATTACCCCCCTGTTTTGTAATGACTGTATAGTATTAAAGGTATCTTTTATAGCTAAAAATATGGCGTTCCCCTTGTCGTAGTAACTAAGTGCCTGGTAAAAGATTTTCTTACGATAGTAAACGTTACCAATGTTTAAATAGGTAGAACCTATTAACTGCTGATCGTTTAACTTCTGGGCTATAGCCAACGATTTCTTGAGATATACTAATGAACTTGCATAATTATTATCAAGATATAAGTTGCCAATATTATTATAAACCTTAGCCTCGCTACGCAGATCCTTAATTTTCGCGAAACTCGATAATGCCTGTAAATAATCGCGAATAGCGGCGCTTGCCTGGTTTAAATAATAATTCCCGATTCCCCTTACTCTATAAGCCTCACCTATCCCCTTTTCATAACCTACTTTTTCGGCAATGGCTAAAGCTTTGTTAGCAAATTCAACCGTTTGCTCGGGGTTGGTGCCACGGTTATCATAAGCAAGCTTATTTAATTTATTTACCTCAATCGTATCCTGCGCTGCAATGCCGCTTTTATCCAGAGCATACACAGCGGTACAGCTAACAAGAAATAAAACAAGCAACGTAAAAATTTTATTCATCAGGGCTCTATACATAGATATAAGGGTGAAGTTATAAAATTATTGCTACTATATTTCATTTAGTTAAAGTTAATAAAAATCCACAATCATTTTTTTTTCAACATTGCGTGAAAATTAAAAAACATAATTATATTTGTATGGTTAATTTATTGATTGTTAACAAGTTATACAGTTATCTTGACATTTTCTTATGTTTTGATAATCGAAAAAATATAGGTTTTTTATTAACTAATAGTTATTAAAAGTTAGCAATACTACAACAAATAGTTGTATAATTAAATGTTGCTTAAAGGCTAAATTAATTGGAGTAATTAAGTTATTGGACGAATATGAAAAAAATGATGTTGACATACGTATTTCTACTTGGTTGCTTGCTCATAACAAGCTGTGTTAAATCAAGTAACATTCGTATAACGATGAAGATGTTTTTAAAAGCAACAACAGGCATCAAAAAAGATGTTGGCACAGCTGATTAATTATATAAATAGGAATAAACATAAGAATATGAAAAAGTTAATTATAGCAGGAGTATTGATACTGGCAACAGGCGTTATACCATCATACACCAAACAAATTATTGTTAAACCGGCCCCGGCAGCTTTCGACCAAAGTAATTTTTCGTTCAGAAAAGATATTGGTACCGCCGATTAATTAACTACATAAAATATTAAATACCCAATAATTAAATAATACAGTTATGAAAAAGATATTAATAGCAGCAGTCATTTTATCAACAGCGGTTTTATCCTCATACACTAAACAAGTTCCCGTAAAAACTAACGCTAATATATTAATTGAACCGAGCCTGGCTCTTGTAAAAAAAGACATAGGTACTGCCGACTAACTATCTATTATCATAACATCACTTACCATAATAAAAATACGATCATGAAAAAATCAATTATAGCAGCAGCGATCATCATTTTAAGCGCAGGCATTTTACCATCATGCACAAAAAATGCCGAGGTTAAACCAACCGCAACCTTTGAGAAAAGTACAGTAGCCAACAAAAAAGATATAGGTACAGCCGACTAATTAACAATTAAAACGACACACATAACCCAAGAATATACCTTAAAAAATTATAACGATCATGAAAAAATTAATCATAGCAACAGCAATCATATTCGGCGCATTAACAGCAAATACTGTTAACGCATCAACAACTATCACCAACAAAAAAGACGTAGGCACCGCCGATGCTAAAAACAAAAAAGATGTAGGCACCGCCGATAATAAAAAGGATGTAGGTACTGCCGATGCAAGGAATAAAAAAGATGTAGGCACTGCCGATAACAAAAAAGACGTAGGCACTGCAGACTAATTATCAACAACCACAGAGAATAAACAAAACACATTAACAAGCACCACACAATATATACAACACGATCATGAAAAAATTAATCATAGCAGCAGCAATCATATTCAGCACAGTAACATCAAATACCGTTAACGCAGCAACATTTACAAACAAAAAAGACGTAGGCACCGCCGATGCTAAAAACAAAAAAGATGTAGGTACTGCCGATGCAAGGAATAAAAAAGATGTAGGCACTGCCGATAACAAAAAAGACGTAGGCACTGCAGACTAATTATCAACAAACCACAGAGAATAAACAAAACACATTAACAAGCACCACACAATATAAACAACACGATCATGAAAAAATTAATCATAGCAGCAGCAATCATATTCAGCACCGTAACAGCAAATACCGTTAACGCAGCAACATTTACCAACAAAAAAGACGTAGGCACTGCCGATGCTAAAAACAAAAAAGATGTAGGCACCGCCGATAACAAAAAGGATGTAGGTACTGCTGATGCAAGAAACAAAAAAGATGTAGGTACTGCCGATAACAAAAAAGACGTAGGCACTGCAGACTAATTGAACCAACAAGCCACAGAGAATAAACAAAACACATTAACAAGCACCACAATATATAAACAACACGATCATGAAAAAATTAATCATAGCAGCAGCAATCATATTCAGCACCATAACAGCAACTACCGTTAACGCAGCAACATTTACAAACAAAAAAGACGTAGGCACCGCCGATGCTAAAAACAAAAAAGATGTAGGCACCGCTGATAACAAAAAGGATGTAGGTACTGCTGATGCAAGGAATAAAAAAGATGTAGGCACCGCCGATAACAAAAAAGACGTAGGCACTGCAGACTAATTAATCATCTAACCATCACAACAGGTCACCAATAAGTAAAACAAACATGAAAAAGATCATCATAGCAGCAGCATTAGTATTAGCTTCAGCAGTAACCGCATTTTCACTTACTACTAAAACCGACAATAGTGTAAATGCTGATAAATTGAAAGAAGATGCCGTAACGGTTTCTGTTAAAAACACATCAGCGCCAAAATCAGATGTAGGCACCGCCGATTAAGCCTTGACGGCACTACATCTATATAAATAAAAATGCCCCGCTGTATAACGAGGCATTATATAAGTCGGAATATCTTACTTTAAATATAAGTAGAATTAGAGCGATGGTTTAGCCGCAGTTTTAAATTTACTGCAGTTATCAAGCTTGTATATTATAGTATAACCAGCAGCCCCATCAGTTTCCTGGCGGCCATCCTTAGTAACTTTAAAGGGTTTTTGCCTAAGTTCCTGGGCCGATAACTGAAACGCTACAGACATTGTATCTTTAGCGCCCTCCTGCATAAACGTCCATACTGCTTTAATATCGTTACCCTTCATAGTTCCTTCGAGGGCTCCTTTCCGCGCATCCTTTTCTTTGGGCAACCATTGCATTTCACCACTTACCTTACCGGCATTAATAGTTAAATGAATGGCAGTTGTATCCTGGTTACTTGCACCCTCTGTACGTAAAAAACAGTAATCCATATTTTGGGCTGGCGCATTCAGCGTAGCCGTGTTAGATGTATCCTCTGCTGTCGTGTTTTTTGTACTATCAGCACTTTTATTTCCGTTGCCTGTACAAGATGCAAGCGCCAGTGCGCACATGCTTAAAAAAATATATGGTTTCATGCTAAATTGTTTGATTGGTACTTAAACACCTTAAAAGATTAAAAGTTCGATGTTTTATAATTATACCTAAATAAGTTCGATACAGCTATGCCTTTAACAAATACGCTTTAGTAAGAAAAGCTAAATTATAAACAGGCTTAGCAAGAGAGGGTTAGTTATACCAAAACATTTACCATCAGGGCAAATTTACAAAAAGGGTTATTTAATCGTTAATATGTGCAAAAAAATCACCTTTTGTATAATTTGTTAGTTAAGTATAAATACATATATTGCCTTCATTATTAAAAAACATTATCTGTAGTGTGCTAAAACAAACTGACAAATAATGAAAACAAAACATAATTAATCCAGTTACAATTAAAAAACTTAAAAAAACTAAACATGGCAGCTTCAGGAATCACCGCGTATTCAGTAAAGACTAAAACCAAAAATGTTCCAATGATCGATCCGGTTATCGACATTAAATCTGGCAGATACATAGCTACAGGTAAAGATGCAGAAGGTAACAAAATGGCTGCTATCATGGGCAAAGCTACTGCTGAAGAGCATATCAAAGCAGGTAATGCAAAAAAAGGTTCAGGCTGGTAAATCATATTTATCTCCAATAAAAAAACCTGCTTTACAGAGGCAGGTTTTTTTATGCGCTAATTTTACCGTAGCTACGCCCAATTCTTATACGGGTTTAACGATAAACTGGCGTTTGTATATCTGCCATCGTGGCTCACTTCCCGGCCCGCCCAATCGGGTTTTTCAAAGGCTTCACCCTCGCTTTGTAATTCTATTTCGGCAACAATAAGTCCTTCGTTTACGCCGCTAAAAACATCAACCTCCCATAAGTGCCCCCCATGGTAAATATTATAACGTACCTTCTCTATAGTTGATGTTGCAAAATTCTGTAAGATCTCGTTGCCTTCATCAACCGGGATAGTGTATTCATATTCGCTGCGGCTTATACCAGTTGATGCACCTTTAAAGGTAATATATGCCGCTGTGTCTGTAACCCGTATCCTAACGGTACGCTTTTCTTCGCTTAAAATGTACCCTTGTTTATAAAGATTACCCGCGGGTTTAACAATCTGCTCCCACCTGCTGTGATCTACCAAAAATTTACGTTCAATTTCTGTTGGCATAAGCTTCTATTTTGTAGCACTTAATTTACAATAATACTATTTTTAAAAATGCGTTTATACGGTACATTTATAGCATTTTGTTAGCCAATCAAGTTAACAAATGTTAAATCCGAAACCGTGCAACACGCGGTAAAGCTAAATGTTTATATTAGCCACGCTACTTTAACTATTATAATGAGCTTAAAAAAATTTGTGCTGACCATACTACTGGCTACCTGTTTAATTGCCCCTGCCCTTGCCCAACGTGACACTGTTGCCCTTAATACAATTATCACTAAAACGGCTAACTACATCACTAATTTCCCGATAGAAAAGGTTTACCTGCATTTAGACAAGCCATACTATGCCGCCGGCGATACTATTTGGTTTAAAGCATATATAACGCTTGACAAGCACCAGCCATCAAACCTTAGTAATATAGTATATGTAGATATAGCCGGGCAAGATTCTATTATGAAACTGGTTAAACTGCCGGTGGTAAACGGTGTTGCACATGGCAATATCATACTGGCTCCCGGTATTTACAAACAAGGCAACTATCATCTTAGGGCCTACACCAATTGGATGCGTAACTTCGAAACAGATTATTACTTTAACAAAAACATAGCGATAGGCAACGCCATACAAACCAATGTAAATACCAGTATTGTTTTTAACCGTATCGCAGGCCAACCTAAAATTAGCGCCGCCATTTCCTACAGCCAGCCCGGCGAAGTATTAGCCAATAAAAAGGTTAATTGGAGTATTACCACACCTACCGGCGATGAACTAAGTAAAGGTAAAGGCACAACTGATGCAAATGGTGTGTTAACTCTTGTACTTACAGAAACAGCCGCCGCATCGCTTAAAAACGCTACGCTTACCACTAATATCGAACTGGCAAACAAAAAAGAAACACTCAATAAATTTCCGCTTACTGCGGCCGCGGCCGACCGGGATGTGCAGTTTTTCCCTGAAGGAGGCGAACTAACCCTTGGCATACGCTCAAGAGTAGCCTTTAAGGCAATTGGCGCTAACGGGCTCGGTGTAACTATCAAAGGCACTATTACCAATAATACAGGTGAAGTAATAGCTAATTTAGAGTCGGCCCACCTGGGCATGGGTATTTTTGCACTAACGCCCGAAGATGGTAAAACCTATAAAGCCAATATTACCTTCCCTGATGGCGTTACCACTGCTTATGATTTACCACGTATAAAACCGGCAGGTATCACCTTAGCGGTGTACAGCAACGATTCCGATAATATTAACATTAAACTGGCAGCCAACGACCCTTACTTTAAGGCAAACCAGGGGAAAACATACTATGTAGCTGCCCAAAGCGGCGGCGCCATTTATTTCGCAGCTAAAACCGCTTTAGAAACATCTACCTACAGCTCAGCCATTCCAAAAAGCAAATTCCCAACGGGCCTTATACAATTTACGTTGTTTAGTGAGCGTGGCATTGCCCTTGCCGAGCGCATTGTTTTTATAAAGCGTAACGACATGTTGAACCTCACCATGGCGCCGGATCGTAAGGCTTTCTCGGTTAGGCAAAAGGTAAGGTTTACGGTATCAGCAAAAAATAATGCGACGCCTGTCGCAGGCGAATTTTCTGTTGCTGTAATTGATGAAACAAAAGTGCCGGTTGATGAGGATAGCGAAACAACCATCATGAACAACCTTTTGCTTACATCAGAAATTAAGGGTTATATTGAAAAGCCGAACTATTATTTTAATAGTAAGGACCCTAATGTTGATGCTAACCTGGACATATTAATGCTGACGCAAGGCTACCGTCGCATTTCTTACCGTAATATCATCACCGGCAAATTTCCGCAGATCTTCCTTACTCCCGAGCAACAGGGGCTGGAGGTTAGCGGCATATTACGCAATAATACGGGGATGCCAATTTCTAAAGGCAACCTCCGCATCCAGATCCCGTCTAAAAATTATTTTGCAGAAACGGTGGCAGATATGAACGGTAACTTTAGCTTCCCAAAATTGAACTTCCCGGATTCGTCGCAGGTGATTATCAGCGCACGCAATAACCCAAACAGCAAAAACCTGATGATATCAGTTAATGGAGATAACTATCAGCCTGTTACAAAAAATATTAACGCTTTAGATGCTGTTGCTAATATTGATAGCGCTTACAAACCGCTAATGTTAAACAGCAAGCGCCAGTATGATAATTTGCACATATTAAAAGAGGTTACTATTAAATCTACCTCATTGGTAAAAAAGGCAAGCCATAGCGATTACACCACCCTATCTGCCCTGCCATTAATGGCCGACCAACAACTTACCGGCGAACGCTTTAAAGATTGCCCAAACCTATACATATGCCTGCCTGCCATGTTATTGGGCGTAACGGCAGAAAACAATGCCCTATACTTTACAAAAAACATATCCAACCAAAATAAATTGCCTATGCAGGTATTTTTAAATGGCAGCCCTGTTGACTACCAAACGCTGAACGGATACCGCGGATCGGACGTAGAGACAATAGAGGTATTCAAGTCTGACGGATTAAGTAACATCAATCGCAATTTTATGTCTGATGGTATCATATCCATCATTACACGTAAAATAAAAACTGAAAAAATAACGTTTGCTCAACTACAGGAAATGTTGCCAAAAGGCAACTTACTTACTTATACCGCGCAGGGTTATAGCATATCACGTGAGTTTTATTCACCTAAATATGACCCGCTTAAACAAGGGGCCTTTGGCGGCGATCTGCGCAGCACTATATTCTGGAGCCCTAAAATAAAAACGGATAAAACCGGTTTTGCATCATTCGAGTACTTTAACTCGGATAGTAAGGGAAGCTATCGCGCGGTAATTGAGGGTATGGATGCCGAAGGGAACCTGGGCCGCTACATATTCAGGTATACCGTAAAGTAATCAAACATTTGCATAACAAGCATGTATTTGCGTAAATTTAGGTACACTAAAACCTAAATTTTATGAACCCATCACTTATTAACTGGCCGGCTGTTGTTGTAGCCGCTATTTCTGGCTTTGCTGTTGGTGGTATTTGGTACGCCCCAGCTGTTTTTGGTAAAGCCTGGATGGCAGATAGCAATTTAACTGCAGGGAAGGTTCAAAAAGGCAATAAAGCAAAGATATTCGGTTTCACCTTCTTCTTTTCTTTAATAATGGCTGCTAACCTGGCCGCGTTTTTGGCCGATGATAAAACAGATGTTAGCTGGGGCGCTACTGCCGGTTTCCTGGCAGGTATATGGGCGTTTTGCGCTATTGCCATAGCGGCCCTTTTTGAAATAAAAAGCTGGCGCTACATTTTTATTAATGGCGGTTACAGCATAGTGTCGTTAACCATTATGGGTGCCATACTGGGCGCCTGGCGATAAGCCTAATTGGCGGTTTCTCAGCGTTATTAACCCTTGCAGAAACTATATGACATTATTGTGAACCCCTTTACCGAACAATAGGCGTTGGTTAGCGTTTATTTATTTTACCATAAGAACTAAATATAATGAGTGACGCGACAACATTCCCAAAAACATTTAGCATTGGCGGCGACCTTGAGATCAACAGACTGGGTTATGGCGCAATGCGTATTACCGGCAAAGGCATTTGGGGGCCACCAAAAGACCACGATGAAGCCATTCGCGTGTTAAAACGTGCTGTAGAGCTTGGTGTTAACTTTATTGATACGGCAGATAGCTATGGCCCGCATATTTCTGAAGAACTGATAGCAGAGGCATTGTACCCTTACCCCGCCGACCTGATCATTGGCACCAAAGGCGGCCTGCTTCGTACCGGCCCCGATCAGTGGCCAATAAATTCGAGCCCGGCACATTTAAAGGAAGCTTTAGATGGCAGTTTAAAGCGCCTGAAACTTGATCAAATAGACCTATATCAATTACACCGTATAGACCCTAATGTACCTGCCGAGCAAAGCTTTGAATTTTTAAAGCAGGCACAGGCCGATGGCAAGATCCGCCACATTGGTTTATCAGAAGTTGATATTGATGATATTAAAAAAGCTCAGGACTATTTCGAGGTAGTATCGGTACAAAACATGTACAGCGTAGATAACCGCAAGTGGGAAGGTGTGCTAAATTATTGCGAGGAGAACGACATCGCATTCATACCATGGTTCCCGCTTAATGCCGGCAATGTTTCGGCTCAGGAAAAGCTACAGCAAATTGCCCAAAAACACGGTGCTACTGTACACCAGGTGGCTTTAAGCTGGTTGTTAAATCATTCTAAAAACATCTTGCTGATACCGGGCACATCAAGCGTAGCCCACCTCGAAGAGAATATGAAAACAGCCAATATAAAATTGGATGCAGGTGATATTGACGAGTTGGATGGTAT
Source organism: Mucilaginibacter lutimaris (assembly GCF_042676625.1). Taxonomy (NCBI): domain Bacteria; kingdom Pseudomonadati; phylum Bacteroidota; class Sphingobacteriia; order Sphingobacteriales; family Sphingobacteriaceae; genus Mucilaginibacter; species Mucilaginibacter lutimaris. The sequence continues at coordinate 988,122 of NZ_JBHTIA010000003.1, read as the reverse complement.
TTCGCCACCTGTTGGATAATCAAAAAATTAACAAAAAAGGATGCCGGAATTACCGGCATCCTTTTTTGTTAATCTGTACTTTTGTGCCGATGAAAAGCAAAGAGGAGATACTGAACAGTTATTATTCGCACGCCGCCGATGGCACACCAGAGATAGCCGCGGATGATTTATTAAAGGCAATGGAAGAATACCGCGAGCAGGCCGAAGAAGCGGCTTTCAATGCTGCCCGCGAACTTAACGGCGATAAACCTGCATTCCCATCTTTTAAAGATTATAAAGCCGCCCTCGAAGCTAAAACAGAGCAACAGCCAAAAGAAGATACCGTACGCTTAGTTGCCGACAGCATCATTGAACAATTTTTGCCGGATGACCCGGCCGAAGAAACATTTGAGTTCAGCTTTAAAGCCGAAGGCGAATACCACACGGTGGTTTACAAAAGAAACCCCGCGAGGCAGTGGGAATACTTCGGGGAGATAAAAAGTTAATATAAGAGTACCGCGCAGTTCTTAATTCAACATAAGACTTTCGACTTAAAACTTAAACCGTCGCAACTTTAAACGGCTTTACATCCACCGTTTCCCAAATTTTTTGAGTAATATAAGGTTCGCTTTGTTTCCACGCTTCAAGCCCATCTTCACTCTCAAATTGCAGCACCATAACCGACCCTATCATTTTTCCCTCATCGTTAAGTAAAGCACCGCCTAAAACGTAATTGCCGCTTTCTTTCAAAGCTTTGGCCCCATCAAGGTGATGTGGGCGTATATTCATGCGGCGTTCAAGCGCGCCTTCGTCGGTATAATCGTAACCTGTAACAAGGTATTGGTTCATAATATGGATGATTTTATACGGTATTAACAAATAACCGCAAGTTCTGTTTAGGATGCAAATGATAGCAATAAAAAACTTTCGTTTATCGCTACAGAATAAATGTATAATTTACAATATTTGTTTCCCAACTATAAAACCAATTTATGAGAGCTGATCTGAAACAGGAATTTGTTAAGCAATATGGTAAACAAGCAACCGAAACCTACTTTTCGCCGGGCCGTGTGAACCTTATAGGCGAGCACATCGATTATAACGGCGGGCTGGTTATGCCATGCGCAATTACCTTCGGTTCGTATTTATTAGTATCGCCCAATAACGAGAACATATTCCGCTTTAAAAGCCTCAACTTTAGTGAACAAGCCGAAGTACATTTAAATGCCGAACACAAAAAAGTTGGTGAATTTTGGTACAACTACCCTGTTGGTGTAATTGCGCATTTTTTAAAAGATGGCAAAAAGCTACAGGGGTTAGACATGCTATTTTATGGCGATATCCCTATTGGCTCAGGGCTTTCTTCATCTGCCTCCATAGAAGTAGTTACAGCCTTCGCCTTGAATGACCTGTTTACAACCGATTACAACCGGCTTGAACTGGTTAAGCTTTCCCAATCGGTAGAGAATAAATTTATAGGTGTAAACTGCGGCATTATGGACCAGTTTGCCGTGGCCTTTGGTGAGAAAGATAAAGCCCTGATGCTAAACTGCGATACACTGGATTACCAGGCTGTCGACAGCAACCTTGGCGATTATCTGCTGGCCATCATCAACACCAATAAACCCCGTAAACTGGCCGAATCTAAATACAATGAACGTGTACAGGAATGCCAAACCGCACTTGCCGCTCTAAAACAAGCACTGGATATTAATTACTTGTGCGATATTGATAGCCAAACCTTTGAACAATACAAACACCTTATAACCGATGCCACTGTACAGGCCCGTGCAAAACACGTGGTAGAGGAGAATGACCGCGTAAAGCTGGCGGCAAAAGCATTAAGCGGTAACAATCTTACCGAATTTGGCCAACTGATGTACGCGTCGCATCAATCACTGCGCGACCTGTATGAAGTAAGCGGCGTGGAATTGGATACCGTTGTAGATTATGCTAAAACCAACCCCGATGTTGCCGGCGCACGCATGACCGGCGCGGGCTTTGGCGGCTGCGCGATAGCCCTGGTTAAAAAAGAAGGTTTTGATAACTTTAGCAAAGCGGTAGCAGCCTACTATACCGAAAAGATTGGCTACGCACCTTCTGTTTACGCGTCATTAATTGGTGATGGCGTAGGTGTATTGAATGAGGTGGTAAAATCGTAATTTCGCGGTTCACTATTTTAACAATATGCGCAAACTAAAACTCGACGAACTTAACCGTGCCACTTTAGATGAGTTTAAAGCACAGGACAAACTGCCTGTGGCGGTGGTTTTAGATAATGTGCGCAGCATGCACAACATCGGCTCTATCTTTCGCACATCTGATGGGTTTGCTGTTGAGCAAATTTGCCTTTGCGGTATAACAGCCCAGCCACCCCACCGCGAAATAGAGAAAACAGCCCTGGGTGCAACGCAATCTGTTAACTGGGCATATTTTGAAACTCCCCTGCAGGCTGTTGAGGCGCTGCGCGCAGATGGTTACAGGATAATAGCTATTGAGCAGGCCGAAAATAGCATAATGCTCAACACTTTTACCCCTGTCCCTAATGAAAAATACGCGCTGATCTTCGGTAACGAGGTAAACGGCGTTAGCGACGAGGTTATGCAGAAAATTGATGCCTGTATCGAGATCCCCCAGTTTGGTACTAAACATTCATTCAACATCGTGGTGTCGGCAGGCATCGTTTTGTGGGATTTTTTCTCGAAGATAGCGGTGTAATTTTCTGATGGATTAAAAAAATTATTATATTTTTATAGGGCCCAATCCTTATACAAATATTAATGACCACCTGTTACACAACCAAGTCCAAACTTAGATCTTCGCACGTTTTAAAGTTAAGAAATCTTGTAATAGCTGTAATACTTTGCGCAACATCAGTTGGCGCGGCGGCTCAGCAAAAGCCCGGCTACAGCCTGCTCTGGAAAATAAGCGGTAAAGGCTTAACCAAACCCTCTTATATTTTCGGCACCATGCACGTGAAAGATAAACGTGTATTTGGCTTTAGCGATTCGGTTATGCTTGCCATACAAAGCTGCCCTGCATTTGCGCTCGAGATCCATCCCGATACGGTTATTAAACAGATGTTTGAGGACCTAGGGAATAAGGATACAAAAGGCAGCCTGCGTAAATTATTAAGTAACGAAGATTACGAGAAATTCGCTAAACGCTTTGAGGCGAAAAACGGGTATCCGCCCGGCGACATCGACCCTATACAGGCCGAATCAATGATGCAGGCAGTAAAGGAAAAACCCGACGATAAAAAGGCGTTTGTTGACGCATACCTGTTTGGAGTAGCCCGCGGAATGGGCAAAAACATCATAGGACTTGAAAATACAAGAGAACAAATAAAGGAGCTTGGTGAAAGCGACCAGCTAAAATCAAGATTGCAGGATATACTTGACGGTGACGAGCAGGAAGAGCTTGAACAAACCGAAGAAATGATACGCCTGTATAGTGCAGGTAACCTTAAAGAAATTGTAGACTACCTGGGCGATGACCACCTGGACGACCCCGTACTGATAGCGCGCAATAACGTTATGGTCAACAATATTCTAAAACAAATTGCTACTGAGCCCCTATTTTCGGCCATTGGGGTTGCACACCTGCCCGGCGATAACGGGCTTATTACTTTACTAAGAAACGCCGGTTACACAGTTACCCCTGTTACCGCCACATTTACAGGTATTGCAGATAATTTTAACTCCGACTATACCAACCTTAAATGGAAGACTTATACAGATGAAGAGCAGGGCTATTCGATAAACTTTCCGTTTGAACCTATTAAAACGAGCCCTTCATATGATATTAAGGCCGTGGTATATCCGGATATGGGTAACGAAATGTTTTTGGGCACATATGCCCTGTTGAACGGGCCGAAATCGTCAGATCAGGCCATTGCACGCATATTAAAAAATATCCGTAATAAGGAAGAGCGCATTATAAGCAACAAGGTAATTATGCTCAACGGCATTAAAGCTACCGAAGTAATTGTAGAGAACAAAAAACACATTACAATGCGGTACCGCTTTATTACAAATAACAATTTCCTTTATTGCATTTATGCCGGTAACGATATAACCAGTGTTAATTCGGCCTATGCCAATAAATTTTTCAATTCTTTTAAAAGCTTTAAACCAGCTATAAAGCCAGATAAAAAGTGGATAACTTATAAAAATGACACGGCTGCCTTTAGTGTAGACTTGCCTATGCAGCCCGTTATTATCAAGCAGCACATAGCAAGCCCTAAAAACCCGGATAACACCTTTGAATTAAGCATGTATTTAACGACTGATAGCGTTAACTTTATTAACTATTTAGTGAGGTATAACGATTATCCGAAAGGGACTTACCTTGCTAACAAAACCCAGGCTTTTGAAAGCGTAAGTGGAGAATTAAAATCAAAAGGGGCCGTTATAAAAAAGATCCGTACAATTTTCTTACAGGGTTATGAGGGCCGTGAGTTTGAATTTAGCCTTAAACAATACAGTTGCAAGGCGCAATTTTTTATACGCGGCAATCGTATTTATTTATTATTAAAGCAAAACCTCGAAGGCGGGGAAATGTCTAAAGGTTTTGATTTTTTTAAAACATTAAAGTTTACGCCCTATGCTAAGGCCCCGCTTAACAGCTATGAATTTAAAAATGGCGCATACACAACTAAAGTTTTTCAGAATGTAGTTGCTCCTGTAGATTCTTCGATGCATTATAATTCGTATTTACGGACAGGCGAAACCGTATTTTCTACCAATATGCGATCGGGCGGCGTGTTTGGAGTAGAGCATGCTACATTCAGTAAATATTATCGCATTGCCAACATCGATTCGGCATACAGTAAATTGCTGCATAGTTTTGTAAATTATACTGATAGCCTCATAAAAAAAGATTCGGTAACCGTTAACGGTATTAAAGGCTGGGAACTTATTACACAAGGCAAGTACACAAAAGAAAAAGAACGCCGCAGGTTGATCATCAATAATAACGACGTGTTTACCTTTATGAGCCATGCCGCCGAAGAAGAATTATTTAGTGATGATGCGAACGAGTTTTACAACTCATTAACAGCAACTCAAAAAACATCACCAATATCCCTAAGCGCATCCAAAGCCAAACTTATTATCAAAGACCTTTCAAGCACCGATACTACAACATATAATTTTGCTTTAGGGGCATTAACATATTATGAATTTGAAAAAAGCGACCTGAACGATCTGTTAAGCGCTATCCAAAAAAATTACAGCGACGACACCACCGACAATGGCGCGCGCGTAAAACTTATAGAGGCTATTGCCAATTTGAAAGAACCTTCGTCGGCAGATGTATTGGTAAAAGTTTTTAATGACACCAAAAGCGAGGACATTAAGGTAACTGCGCTTAATGCTATTGTTAAGGTTGATAGCATTAAAGGTTACAATACTTATTTTAACTTGTTAAGCAAGGAAACACTAACAAATGCCAGCCTCAATTATCAGATATTCCGCCCGCTTAACGATTCTCTCGGCTATGTAGCTGCAAATTTTCCGGAGGTAATAAAACTGCTTAAACATCCGGGTTATAGGCGCAATATATTGTCTATAGCGCAAAACATGGCCGGTGAGGCAAATAAGGGTAAATACCTGCCACTTATAAGAGCTAACTTTAATGTACTTACGCAATATGCAAATGAGGACCTAAAAAGCTACCTCGCCGACACTGCGCAATACAAATGGAAATACGGCATATCCAATTACCTGCAATTGATGACAGCCGTTAAGGGGCAGCCGCTTACAGATGGCTTTACATCTGCCATTATAAAAAAAGATGCTTATGATGGTGAAGTAAGCGAAGCCGTAATTACACGTTTAGATAATGGGCTTGCTGTCAACACAATTGTAACTAACAGGCTATTAGATAGTATTAGCTTGAGGTATGGTATATTAGAAGCATTGAATAGAAACGGTAAACTTAATCATGCACCATTAAAATACCGCAGTCAGTTAGATTTTGCTAAAACCTCTTTATATGAATATGTGCAGGGTGAAGATGAAGGCAGCGCAACAAACATTAAGCTTTTAGGCATAATACCCGAAAATCAAAACCAGTATTTTGTTTTTAAATTTGATTCGGGTTATAACGAAGATGCTCATTATACAGCCATTTGCGGCCCCTACAAAACGGGATCTGCTAAGTTAGATTTTTCGATATATCGCGTGTATACAGATTGGGATGATAAACAAACAAACTGGAAACTACATGCCAGGAAAATGATACCAAAATTAAAAGAGGCTAATAAGGAAAGCCTTAAATACGCCCAAAATTAACTTTTAGAGCACAAACAATGAGCACTATTGCTAAAAAACTGTTGATGAAGCCCGGCCAGCATTGGCTTATAATGAACGCGCCCGAAGATTACCTGGCAACATTGGAACCCCTGCCCCAGGATGTTAAACTATCTTTTAATGCAGCAGGCGATTTTAACGGTATACAAGTATTTGTAAAAAATAGTACCGGACTGGCTGAAGCACTGGCCCAATTGAAACCTGTTTTAAAAGACGAAACAGTTTTATGGATCATCTACCCAAAAAAGAACTCAGGTATTGATAGCGACCTGGAGATGATGAGCGGCTGGGAAGTAGCTAAACCTTACGGACTGCGGCCTGTAGCATCCGCCGCTATAAATAACGTGTGGACCACCCTGCGTTTCCGCCCCGAGCATCTGGTAAAACATTCAGGCGCCAGCAAAGAGTCCATCCGAAAAGAAAATGATTACTCCGCATATATCGACGTTGATAAAAAACAGATAACCCTGCCGCCCTACCTGCACGAAGCGTTAGCCCACGAACCTGCTGCAATGGCTGCGTACGAGAAACTTGCCTGGTCGCACCGCAAGGAGTATGTAGTCTGGATATTGAGCGCCAAACAGGAACAAACGCGCGCTAACCGCATCGTAAAAATGATAGAAATGCTGACTGCTGGTAAAAAAAATCCATCGCACAAATAAGCCTTTTACACCAGGTGTCCCACTTTTTATGTTAGAAAAACGGGACACTCTATAACAACCTGATAATCAATTAAATAAAAATTGACTTTTTGTGCCTTAAAGTCAGCGAATATTTTCAAGTTATTGATTTAAAGTTATTTATGTGTTTAACATGGTGTCCCACATATAAAAAAACGGGACGGAATGGGACACCCGGGACAGTGACCCGTCCTGAAAAAAGTTTACACCATTAGCCATAATACTATACCTTATTTACACTTTAATTTATAACCAAATATTTTGCTCGCCGCTTGTATTATTCATTTTAAACTCTACATTTGTAGAATAAGATTTAATATTGTAGAGTAATATGAAACTATCTAAAAAAGAAGAGGAGTTGATGGAGCACCTTTGGTCGCTGGAAAAAGGCTTCATGAAGGATATCCTCGATGCCTACCCCGAGCCAAAGCCTGCAACTACAACCATTGCCACACTGCTTAAACGGATGGCCGATAAAGGGTTTGTAAGTTACACTACTTACGGTAATTCCAGGGAATATTATCCGCTAAAAGCTAAGGCCGAATATTTCTCTACCCATGTAAACGGCCTTATCAAGAGCTTTTTTAACAACTCGGCGTCACAGTTCGCGTCATTTTTTACGCGTGAAACAAACCTTTCCGAGAAGGAACTTGAAGAACTCAAAAATATCATTGATCAGGAAATTCAAAAAAAGAAAAAATGATTGCATACTTCATCAAATCCGCCCTATGCCTTGTTGTGCTGCTGGCCGCGTATTACCTGCTCTTGCAAAAAGAAAAGATGCATCGCTTTAACAGGTTCTTCCTGCTAATCAGCTTGATGTTTAGCCTCGTTGTCCCGGCTATTTCAATCACTTTGCCTAAAGCAGCAGTGCCCAACATGCTCCCAATTGCTTATGTTATTGACGAAGGCAGGCCGCAACAGATCCGTACAGAAATTCAGTCGGTGGATGTGCAGAATGTTGTAGTTGCCCATTCGCTTACTATTACCGAGTACCTGCTGATAGTTTATGGGCTTGGGGTATGCATATTGCTGATCCGGTTTGGACGTAATTTGCTGTCTATTCGCAACAGCATCCGCAGGAACAAAAGCATTGCTACTGTAGATGCAACCCTTGTTTTGATCCCCAACGAGACCATCCCGCACAGCTTTTTAAACTACATTTTTGTAAATGAAGCTGATTACACAAATGGCATCGACCAACAGTTAATACAGCACGAACTTACCCATGTAAAGCAACGCCACTCGCTGGATATCCTGTTCATCGAATTGCTGAAAATAGCGTTTTGTTTCAACCCGGTATTTATCTTGTATAAACGCGCTATCCAGCTAAACCATGAGTTTTTGGCAGATGAAAACGTGCTCTCGGCAAACGCAGATCTGAAGCGGTATCAATACCTGCTGCTATCGAAGGCGGGCTTTAGTCCGGCGGTTAACCTAACAAGTAATTTAAATTATCAGATAACTAAAAAACGCTTAATCATGATGACACAAACAACTCCAAAATTAAGGGCGACGCTAAAGGGAATTGCATTGGCACCTGTAATGCTGGCATTAATACTTTTTGTGAGCGCCAAAGCAGAAGCGGTGGCAGCTAAAGCAGGAAAGGTATTTAACGACACTATCCCGCAAAAAATGCAGGTACAATTTGCCAAGCCGAAGAGTAGAGGCCCTTTTGTTTCTAAAGTTGATAAAAACGGCAAAGCTGTATTCTATAAATACGTTGCAGACCTTACCCCTGCCGAGAAGAAGAAATTCAGGTTCCCGCTGCCCGGCAGCTTTGTTAAGCCCGTTAAGCAATCGCCAAACGAGCGCCAGATGCACTCGTGGTCCACAAAATCTATTTATGGCATTTGGCTGGATGGTAAACACATCTCTAATGATGAACTTGCTAACTACAGCAATAAAGACATTGTTTACTACACCAGCAGCCCGCTTACTAAAAACGCCATTAACTATCCAAAGAATTATTTCCAGGTAGATCTTTATACTGAGGATGGGTATAAGGAGACATTTAAAACTTGGAAAGATAGAGCAACAAAGTAACCTTCTCCAACGCGTCATTGCGAGCGATAGCGTGGCAATCTTCGATGGGCTTATCGGCTACTTTTCTATCGAAGATTGCCACCTTGCTATGACGACTTTCAAATTCTCCAACAAAAAAAGCCCTGTCAGAACTAACTGAACAGGGCTTGGGTTTATAACTGACTGACTAATTATTCTTAATAAAACACCTGGTCAAACTGGTTAACAGCGTCCTTACTTTCCAGGTTGGAATGCCCCATCAGGAACTCGTCAACTTTGCGGGCAGCCTCGCGGCCTTCTGATATTGCCCATACAACCAATGATTGGCCGCGGCGCATATCCCCTGCAGCAAATACTTTACTAACGTTGGTGCGGTAAACACCTTCTTTAGCCTTCACATTCTTACGCTCATCAAGCTCAACGCCTAATTGCTCAAGGGTGCCTTCAAACTGAGGGTTAACGAAACCCATCGCCAGGAATACACGCTGGCAAGGTATCTCGCGCTCGCTGCCTTCAACCTCGTTAAATTTAATGGGGCGGCCCATTACGTCTATCTCCCAGCTTACGTCGGTCACTTTAAGGGCCCTCAGATTTCCTTCAGCGTCGCCTAAAAACTCTTTGGTGTTAATACCCCATGAGCGTTCTACGCCTTCCTCGTGCGAACTGGTGGTTTTTAGCACCATTGGGTAGGTTGGCCACGGCATGTGCGCGGTGCGCTGCTCAGGTGGTTGTACCATCACCTCGAATTGTCTCACAGAACGTGCGCCCTGGCGGTTTGATGTCCCTACGCAATCGCTGCCGGTATCGCCGCCGCCAATTACTACTACATCTTTATCGGTAGCAAAAATTTCTTCGCCTTCAACGGCAATACTGCTTACGCGCTTGTTCTGTTGCTTCAGGAAATCCATTGCAAAGTAAATGCCTTTCAACTCCCTGCCGGGAATAGGCAGGTTACGTGGTATAGTTGAACCACCTGCCAATACAACGGCGTGATGATTGCGGACAACCTCATCAGCAGCAACGTTTTTACCCACTTCAGCGTTGCATTTAAATTCGATGCCGTCCTCTTCCATGATCTGGATACGACGGTCTATAACCCATTTCTCCAGTTTAAAATCAGGGATACCGTAGCGTAACAGGCCACCGGGACGGTCGTCGCGCTCGTAAACGGTTACGCTATGGCCGGCCTTGCTTAACTGTGCTGCGGCGGCTAATCCCGCCGGTCCCGAACCAATCACAGCTACCTTTTTGCCTGTTTTAATAAGCGGGGCAACCGGTTTAACCATATTTTTTGAGTAGGCTATCTCAATAATATGTTTTTCAATTTCCTCAATAGCTACCGGCGGTTTGTTGATACCTAATACACAGGCAGACTCGCAAGGTGCGGGGCAAATACGGCCCGTAAACTCCGGGAAGTTATTTGTTGATGATAAGATCTGGTATGCTTCGTCCCAATTTTTGCGGTATACGGCATCGTTAAACTCGGGGATAACATTACCAAGCGGGCAGCCGCTATGGCAAAACGGGATCCCGCAGTTCATGCAGCGTGCCGATTGCTGGTTCAGCTTCTCATCAGAATACAAACCAACAAACTCATTATAGTTTTTTACCCTTTCGGCAACAGGCGTTTTTACGGGGAGTTCCCTGTTATATTCCTGAAATCCTGTAACTTTTCCCATTATGATATTTAGCTTACGGTTTGATACTCTAATTTTTCTAACACTTTTTTGTACTCCTTAGGGAATACCTTTACGAACTGCGACGATGCCTTATCCCAATTTTTAAGGATACTTTGCGCCAGCTTGCTGCCGGTTAAGCTTACATGCTTTTTCAATAGAGCAGTTATATGCTCCTCGTCTTTTAATGATAGCGGGTCAAGGTCAACCATTTCGGTATTGCAGTTTTCTGTAAATGTGCCGTTAGGGTTATACACCCAGGCAATACCACCACTCATACCCGCCGCGAAGTTCCTTCCGGTTTCGCCAAGGATAAGCGCGCGCCCGCCGGTCATGTACTCGCAACCGTGGTCGCCAATACCTTCAACAACCGTTGTAGCGCCCGAGTTACGCACCGCGAAACGTTCGCCTGCCATACCCCTTACAAACAACTCGCCGCTTGTGGCGCCATACAGGGCAACGTTACCTATCAGGATGTTATCTTCGGGCTTAAATGTTGCGTTTGTAGCCGGGTAGATGGCTAATTGCGCACCCGAAAGGCCCTTACCTACGTAGTCATTAGCCTCGCCTTCCAGCTCAAAAGAGATTCCTTTTGTGGTGAAAGCACCAAAACTTTGGCCTGCCGATCCTTTAAATTTATAGTTGATGGTGTTGTCGGGCAAGCCCGCAGAACCATAGATCTTCGAAATTTCGTTCGATAATAATGTACCAATGGTGCGGTTCACGTTGATAACATCAAACGTAGCAAACACCGGCGTTTTCTCTTCAAGCGCTACCTTGGCGGCTTTCAGCAATTCCCAGTCGAGTATTTCATCCATACCGTGGTCTTGCTTCTCGCTGTTGTATAGCGTGCTGCCTTTGGCGGTAGTAACCGGGTGCAGCATGCCGGATAAGTTGATGGTTTTCGCTTTCCAGCTTTTCAATCCTTCTTTAACCTTCAGGAATTGCACACGGCCAACCATTTCATTAATGGTGCGGAAACCAAGTTCGGCCATGATTTCGCGCAACTCTTCGGCCATAAAGCGGAACAGGTTAACAACGTGATCAGGACTACCACTGAATAGTTTTCTTAACTCAGGATCTTGCGTAGCGACACCTACCGGGCAGGTATTCAAATGGCATTTACGCATCATGATACAGCCGCCGGCAACAAGGGCCGCGGTTGCAACCCCCCATTCCTCGGCACCCATTAGCGTAGCTATAGCCAAATCGCGACCTGTCTTTAACTGACCATCCGTTTGCAGTACTACACGGCTACGCAGCTTGTTGCGTACCAAAGTTTGGTGCGCTTCGGCAAGGCCAAGCTCCCATGGTAAACCCGCGTGCTTAATAGAGCTTATTGGCGATGCACCGGTACCACCGTCGTATCCTGCAATAAGAATAACGTCGGCATGTGCTTTAGCAACACCCGCTGCAATAGTACCAACACCCGCTTTCGATACAAGTTTAACGTTGATACGCGCGGCGCGGTTAGCATTTTTAAGGTCGAAGATCAGCTGGGCCAGATCCTCAATAGAATAAATATCGTGATGCGGCGGCGGCGATATCAAACCTACGCCCGGTGTAGAGTGGCGTGTTTTAGCGATCCACTCGTCAACCTTGTGGCCCGGCAGTTGCCCGCCTTCGCCCGGTTTTGCGCCTTGTGCCATTTTGATCTGTAACTCATCGGCATTGCTCAGATAGTTTGAGGTAACCCCAAAACGTGCCGAAGCCACTTGTTTTATAGCCGAGCGCATCGAATCGCCGTTTGGCAGTTTCTCGTAACGCATCTCGTCTTCACCACCCTCGCCGGTATTGCTTTTGCCGCCAATGCGGTTCATGGCAATAGCCATGGTGCTGTGTGCCTCGTGCGAAATAGACCCGAACGACATGGCACCAGTAGCAAAACGCGTCATGATGCTTTCTATCGGCTCAACCTCGTCAATGCTTATGGCTTCGCGGTGATGTGCAAAATCAAGCAGGCCACGTATGGTGTAATGTTTTTCGGTTTGCTCGTTTATCGCGGCAGCGTAATTTTTATATACGCTATAGCTGTTGCTGCGGGTTGCATGCTGTAGTAAGTGTACCGTGGTTGGATTAAACAAGTGGGCCTCGCCGCGGCGCTTCCATTGGTAAATACCGCCCTCAGGCAATAAGTGGTTTTCTGTTTTAGGGCTATTAAAGCCAATTTTATGTTTGCAAAGCGATTCTTTGGCTATCTCATCCAAACCTAAACCCTCTATACGGGTAACCGCGCCGGTAAAGTAGTTATCAACCACCTCTTTGTTCAGCCCCAGGATCTCGAACACCTGTGAACCATGGTATGATTGCAAGGTAGAGATCCCCATTTTAGAGAAGATCTTCAGCAAACCATCATTAACCGATTTTACATAATTTTTGTAAAGTGTTTTAAGATCAAGGCTGGTTTCTAACTGTCCGTTGTTTTTTAACGTTTCTATTGTTGAAAGCGCCAGGTACGGGTTAATAGCCGTGGCACCAAAAGCTAATAAAGTAGCAAAGTGGTGGACTTCCCAAACATCGCCTGTTTCGGCTACGATACCTACCGCGCCACGGCGGCCTTTTTTGATCAGGTGGTGATGGACAGCAGATACCGCTAAAAGCATCGGAATAGGCGCGTGTTCAGAATCTATCGCGCGGTCGCTCAATATCAGTACCTCAAAGCCATCGTCAACAGCATCCTCCGCGTAGCGGCAAAGCCTCGCTATACCCTTTTGCATCGACCCCGGGTTACCATCGGCATTGTAATAGGTTTGCAGCGTTTTGGCGTGGAATAATCCCGTATCTATCGAACGCAGCTTTTCAAGCTGGTGATTTTTTAATATGGGGTGATTAAGCACCACACAATGGCAATGCATTTTGTCTTCATCCAGCAAATTGCCATTGTTACCTATAAAGGTAGCCAAACTCATTACCAAACGCTCGCGGATAGGGTCTATCGGTGGGTTGGTTACCTGGGCAAAAAACTGTTTAAAGTAGCTCGACAGGTGCTGAGGTTTATCAGACAATATGGCCAAAGGCACATCCGTACCCATCGAGCCTATTGGCTCTTTACCATCCAAAGCCATTGGTTTAATAATGGTATCTATATCCTCGCGGCTGTAACCAAATACCTGCTGGTAGCGATAAACGGCATCGGCACTAAGGCTGGCGAATGATAAACGCGGCTCGGGCAGTTCGCCCAAACGGATCTTATAATTATCTAACCAGGTACCGTAAGGCTGCTGGCTTGTAATTTCTTTCTTAATTTCTTCGTCGGTGATGATCTTTCCCTTTTCGGTATCTATCAGCAACATTTTACCCGGCTGCAAGCGGCCTTTGCGGATAACTGTACTCTCATCTATTTTTAACGTCCCCGCTTCTGATGCTGCTATAACGCGGCCATCATTGGTGATCACAAAACGGAGCGGGCGAAGGCCATTACGGTCAAGCAGGGCGCCAACCAGTTTACCATCTGTAAAGCTGATAGCAGCCGGGCCATCCCATGGCTCCATTAAGGTAGCGTGGTATTCGTAGAATGCTTTCTTAACCGGGTCCATCTGCTCATTGCCATCCCATGCCTCGGGAATCAGCATCATCATTACATGCGGTAATGAGCGGCCTGTGTGAAGCAAGATCTCAATGATATTATCCAGACAAGCACTATCCGACTGATTGTTATCGATCACCGGAAGCAGCATCTCCATTTCCTCGTTGGTGAAATAGGCCGACGCAAAAGATTTTACGCCTGAGTAGAACCAGTTAAGGTTACCGGTAAGTGTATTTATCTCGCCATTGTGCGCAATTAAACGGAAAGGCTGCGCCAACTTCCACGACGGGAAGGTATTGGTGGAAAAACGTGAGTGGATCAAGGCCAGGCCCGATGTTACACGCGGATCGGCAAGGTCGGTAAAGTATTTACGCAGCTGATAAGTGGTTACCTGCCCTTTGTAAATAATTGTTTTACAAGAGAACGAGGTAAAATAAAAGTGTTCGGCAGCTGCCGGTATAGTTTCGGTAACAGTTTTATTGATGTAACGGCGAAGAACGTAAAGTTTGCGCTCAAAATCGTCGGTATTGGTAACGGTGCGCGGACGCGTAACAAAAACTTGTTCGCAATCTGGCTCGGCCTGGCGTGCGGTTTCGCCGATTACCGATGAATTAACATTCAGCTTGCGGTAACCAAGCAAAGTAAAACCTAATTTTTCGATAGCGGCGGCAATAATTTTTCGGCTTGCTTTCTTCAGAGCAGGCTCTTTGGGGAAGAACAACATACCCACGCCGTACTCCCCCGGCTCCGGTAAGCTGATCTCCAGATCAGAACATTCTTCCATCAAAAATTCATGCGGCAATTGAATGAGGATACCTGCGCCATCACCACTTTCGGGGTCACAACCACAGGCACCGCGGTGCTCCATGTTCTCTAACATGGTTAAAGCATCGCTAACAATACTGTGCGATTTATGACCGTTTATATGCGTAATAAATCCTGTTCCGCAGGAATCGTGCTCAAATTCCGACCTGTATAGGCCCTGCTGGTTACAATCAGTTTGATCCATTCTTTTATCCGCTTATTTTATGATGCGGGTAATAACGAAATTATCAAATTTTCATATTTTTATAAAATAGATGGATATTTTTTTAAATTTATTAAAACAATAGGCTTTTTTTACAATTTAATTATTAAGTCGACAATTATAGTATAGTATTTGTATGAATTTAATAATTCTTAATGTTTATTTAATATGCACACATAGTAAATAAATGTAATAATCTAATTTTGCCAAAAAGTACTTATACCTTATAATATATGGCCGATAAAATCAAAGCAGTATTTTTGGACAGAGACGGTGTGTTGAACCGTGAAATGGGCGATTACGTATGCAAGCTGGAGGATTTTCATGTGCTTGATAATTTTGACGCGCTGAAAGAATTGCAAAACCGCGGATATATGCTGCTTGTAGCCACCAACCAGGGCGGACTGGCTAAAGGCTGGTACGATGAAACCGAACTTGGCAAAATGCACGCCCTTCTTAAACAGGTTTACCATGAACACGGTGTAGAAATAAAAGATTTTTTCTACTGCCCACACCACCCCAACTTTACCGGCGACTGCGATTGCCGCAAGCCAAAGCCGGGCTTATTATTACAAGGTATTGAGAAATATAACATCGACCCATCAAGATCATATTTCATTGGCGACCGCGAGCGGGATGTAGAGGCGGGTACAGCGGCAGGGGTAAAAGGCATATTAATAGACAGCGACCAGCCGATAAGCACAATTTTAGATTTGATAGCTTAAAAGTTGATAGATGGGGATATGCAGGAGCAGATCCCTTCATTGCATATCTACGTTTACATATCTTAACATCTACATATATCGCCTTTAAAACAATTTTTGCTTTACATCCTTTAAAATACCAATGGGCTTTTTGGATAAACTAAAAAACTACGACACGCTGCTGTTCGCCGCGATTGCCTTTTATGCCATTTACCTGTTTACCAGTTACAGCGGCATCGGCATCTCGCCCGACTCGATCATGTACACCAGCGCGGCCCGTAATTTTGTTGCCAATGGTAACCTGCATACTTTTAATAATATTCCCATTGTTGATTTCCCTGTATTTTACCCCTTTTTCCTGGGTGTAATCAGTTTCATATCCCAAACAGACCCGGTAAAGTTTGGCGCTGTGCTTAACATGTGCATGTTTGCCACGCTTATTTTTACCAGCGGATGGATCATGTCGCGGTTTACACCTGCATCACACATTTATAAGTGGCTGGCGCTGGCAGCTATTATACTTAACCCGGGGCTGTTGCAGGTTTACTCTTATTTATGGTCGGAGACGCTGTTTATCCTCGAAGTATTATTATTCCTGATCGTTTTTCGTAAATACCTATTAACCCACGCTGGTAAATGGCTGGTATTTGCCGCAGGCATTGCGGCGGTGGCCTGTATAACACGCTATGCCGCGGTAACCATTGTAGGAACAGGCGGGTTGCTTTTATTGCTCGACAGGCAGCTACCCATCAGGAAAAAAGTTAGCCATATTATTATATACGGCCTCATCTGCATTTCGCTTTTAGTAGCTAACCTTACCTTTAACGCCCTGCATACCGGCACCGTAACAGGCCCCAGGGAACCATCCATTACCTCATTTAGCCAAAACCTGTATTACTTTGGCAGCGTATTTTGCGAGTGGATAGGGATGACGCCAAACATGTACCATACCTTTGCTTTGCCCCTCGCCATTATCATATTGGTTGGTTTTATAGCTGCCCTAACATTTAACTTTACCCGCCGCAAGCTGGATAGCTTTGAAAACCTTGCCATTACCTTCGCGCTTATTTACGGGTTGTTTATTGTACTGTCCTCTACCTTTTCGCGGTACGAACGTATTAACCCCCGTTTACTTGCGCCTATGTATATACCCGCCTTATGGGGTTACACCAGTTGGGGGTTGCTGCTGTTGAAGCGCATTGCAGACAGGCGCGTGCGTATGGCCGTTGCCGCCATATTTATACTAATGATGCTTGGCTATATTACCCAAATTTACCTGATAGATAAAAAACGGTATAACGATCAGATAGTTGACGAGTACGGAAACCCCGGTTATACCGACAACGACTGGATGGAATCGGAATTTGCCAAATACTTAAAAACAATCGATAAAGGCATGTTTGCGCCAAAGGTTGGCATTTATTCCGACGCGCATGAGGCGGTTTACTTCTTCTCTGGCATGTCATCATACCTTGTACCGCATAAATTCTTTAAAAAAGATGTAGAGAAGTTTTATAAAATAAAACGTTTCTACCTCATCTGGTTCAATAACCTCGAAAATCCCGAGCTCATCAATATTAAAGACATTCAAAAGGTAAAGAAATTGAAGGTGATAAAGCAGTTTGAGGAGGGGGCGATTTACGAATATGATAGTCAGAATCAGAATTAATAGAATTTTAGGATTTACAAAATCTAAAAATTGCAACATCCTGAAAATTCTCTAATCCTGTAAATCCTGATTCAGACAACAAATTTACATAAGCACTTATACATTTTGCCATTTTTCCAAAATTCGGTAGGTAATTTTATATTTTTTGCAATCAATTTCTTTTTAAATTTTGATTTAATAAAATACGCCCTATATTTGCATCGCTTACCCAAAGCAAGTTATAAAATGAACGGACTTAACACATATCATTTACATCTGCACCATCACCACCATGTGGTGATCATGTAATAGTATGTTTCTACGCGAAATATCGTCCTCCGTTTATTATTCATTCCTTAAAGTCAATTTGTGAAAACACTTAAAATAGCGATCCAGAAATCGGGTCGGCTCAACGAAAAATCCGTCGAATTACTAAAAAATTGCGGCCTTAATTTCGAAAATTATAAAAGCTCGCTCATCTCCCCCGTATCAAATTTCCCGTTAGAGATCCTTTTCCTGCGCGATGATGACATTCCCGAGTATGTACAAGACGGCATTGCCGACCTGGGCATCGTAGGCGAAAACGTAATACAGGAAACCGAGGTTGAGGTAAGCTACCTGCAAAAACTTGGTTTTGGTAAGTGCTCATTAAAAATAGCCGTACCAAACAACAACAGCATTACCGCTTTAGAGCAGCTTAATGGCAAGGCTATTGCTACTACATACCCGGTAATATTGGGTAAATATTTAAAAGAAAAAGGTATTTCATCTGATATCCGCACTATATCAGGCTCGGTAGAAATATCGCCGGGCCTTGGTTTAAGCGATGCCATTTGCGACCTGGTATCAACCGGCGGCACCCTTAAAAGCAACGGATTGGTTCCCTTTGCCGATGTAATGAGCAGCGAAGCCGTTTTAATAGGCCAAAAAGGCAGCGAGAATGAAGATCTGGTGCAGGAATTGATACAGCGTATCCAGTCTGTGTTGCGCGCTAAAGAAACCAAGTACGTGGTGCTGAATGTGGAGCGCAAAAACCTGCCGTCGGTATTAGCGTTGCTGCCGGGCGTAAAAAGCCCTTCGGTAGTGCCATTGGCAGAGGAAGATTGGGTGGCTGTACACACCGTTATACCCGAGCGCGATTTTTGGGACCGCATAAGCCAGCTGAAACAAGCCGGCGCGCAGGGCATTGTAGTAATGCCGATAGAGAAGATAATATTGTAACGCCCCACCCAAACCCTCCCCGAAAGGTAGGGCTTATATGGAGTGGGTTATTTTTAAAAAAGTCTCCCCTATCGGGGGAGATTTAGAGGGGGCTTATGAAGACATTCAATTATTCAGACTTAACTAAAGCAGATATTGCCCGCCTGGTACAGCGTAATGTTGACCCTGCGAACGAAATTCGTACTTTGGTTGAGGAGGTTATAGAACAGGTTAAGCAAAACGGCGATAGCGCGCTGATAGACTTTGCCAGCAAATTTGACAAAGTTGAGCTAACGAAGCTTTACCTTGACAGGGCCGAATTGGAACAGATAGCCTCTGCTGTAACAGAAGACCAACAGGAAGCTTTACAAACAGCATACGCCAATATTTATAAATTCCACAAAACACAGCTAAAAACCGAGGATAAGGTAGAAACCATGCCCGGCGTTACCTGCTGGCGAGAGTTGAGGGCTATTGAAAAAGTTGGCCTTTACATACCCGGCGGCACGGCTGTTTTACCCTCAACTTTTTTAATGCTGGGCATACCGGCACGTATAGCGGGCTGCAGCGAAATAGTAGTTTGCTCTCCGCCACAAAAAAACGGTAAGGTAAATGCTTTTATAGCTTATGTAGCTTTAATGCTGGGTATTGATAAAGTTTACCTGGTTGGCGGCTCACAGGCGGTTGCTGCTATGGCATATGGTACTGAAACCATCAGCCGGGTTGACAAGATCTTTGGCCCGGGCAACCAGTTTGTAACCAAGGCCAAAACCATTATTCAGAGCACTACCACAACAGCAATTGATATGCCGGCAGGCCCGTCGGAAGTTTTGGTGATCGCCGATGCATCTGCCCAACCCGCATACGTGGCAGCCGACCTGTTAGCACAGGCCGAGCACGGGATAGATAGTCAATCGATTCTGGTATGTACCTCGCAGGATATTGCCGATAAAACGTTGGCCGAAGTTGAAAAACAACTGTCCATTTTGCCTCGTGCCGAAATTGCTAAACAGGCATTAAACAATTCATACATCATCATCACAAAAGATCTGGATGAGGCAATGGATTTTAGTAACGAATACGCGCCCGAACACTTAATTTTGGCCACTGAAAATTGGGAGGAACTAACGCCAAAGATCATCAATGCAGGCTCGGTTTTCCTGGGTAACTTAACGCCTGAGAGCGCGGGCGATTATGCATCGGGCACCAACCATACCCTGCCCACCAGCAGTTATGCAAGAGCATACTCGGGTGTGTCGGTAGATTCGTTTGTAAAGAAAATAACCTTCCAGTATTTAACAGAGGAGGGTATACAAAATATAGGCCCGGCTGTAGGGATACTGGCCGAAATGGAAGGCCTGCATGCACACAGGAATGCGGTGAGTGTAAGGATGAGGCCCGACAATAATAAATTTTAATGTCATTGCGAGAATCGTAGCGACGTGGCAATCCCGCGCCAATGCATATCCGTTCTGTAAACAACGAGATTTCCGCGCTATCGCTCGCAATGACATGGTTAAATAAAGAGAATACAATGTTCGAGTTAAATAACATATTACGCGAAAACATCAAAAACTTAACCCCCTATTCATCCGCACGTGATGAGTACACAGGTGAGGCCAGTGTGTTTTTGGATGCGAATGAAAACGCTTTCGGTTCGCCGCTGGAAACAGGTTACAACCGCTACCCTGACCCTTTACAGTACAGGGTAAAAATGAAGTTGAGCGAAATCAAAGGTGTGCCTGCCCGCAATATTTTTCTGGGTAATGGCAGTGATGAGGCTATCGATATCCTGTTCCGTAGCTTTTGTAACCCGGGTGTGGATAATGTAATTATTGTACCGCCAACCTATGGTATGTACCAGGTATCGGCAAATATTAATGACGTTGAAGCGAAAAAAGTACTGCTGACCGAAGAATACCAGCTCGACCTCGACGGTATTGCCGAGGCTATCGACAACAACACGAAACTGATCTTTATCTGCTCGCCAAATAACCCAACGGGTAATTCTATCAATCGAGATGACATAGAAACCCTGCTGGCCAATTTTAACGGCCTGGTTATTATAGATGAAGCTTATATTAATTACAGTCGCCAAAAAACCTTTATACAGGAACTTACTGAATATAGCAACCTGGTGGTATTGCAAACCCTTTCAAAAGCATGGGGACTGGCCGGCTTACGTGTAGGCATGGCATTCGCGAGTGAGGAAATCATCGAGGTGATGAACAAGGTGAAACCGCCTTATAACATGAATGAGGCATCGCAACAACTGGCTTTGCAGGCGCTAAACAATGTATCGCTGGTAAATCTGTGGATAAAAGAAACGCTTGAAGAACGCGATAAATTGGTGCTAAACTTAAAGGAATTTGATTTTGTGCTGGATATTTACCCATCTGATGCTAACTTCATTCTTGTAAAAACAACCAACGCCAAAGCCATTTACGACTTTTTGGTGCAGCATGGCATCATCATTCGCGACCGCTCTAAAGTGGAACTTTGCGAGGGTTGCCTGCGCATCACCATCGGCACGCCCGATGAAAATATAACCTTGTTAGAAACCTTACAGCAATACAAATAGCATGAGTAATTTGCAAAAAGTACTTTTTATTGATCGTGACGGTACCCTTATCAACGAAACGCCCGATGAGCAAATAGACTCGTTTGCCAAGCTGACCTTTTACCCCGGCGCTTTGCAATACCTGCCTAAAATTGCCGCCGAACTTGATTTTGAGCTGGTAATGGTTACCAACCAGGACGGTTTGGGCACCGCCGTATATCCGGAGGATACTTTTTACCCGGTTCATAATTTTATTCTCAAGACATTTGAGAACGAAGGTGTGCATTTTTCGGAACAGGCTATAGACCGTACTTTTCCTGCCGATAATGCCCCTACCCGCAAACCTGCAACAGGCTTACTGACAAAATACTTAGATACCACTAAATACGATCTGGCCAATTCTTTTACCATAGGCGACCGCAAGAACGATGTGTTGCTGGCTAAAAACCTGGGGGCGAAGGCGATATGGCTAAATAACAGATCGG
This sequence comes from Mucilaginibacter lutimaris, assembly GCF_042676625.1. NCBI lineage: Bacteria > Pseudomonadati > Bacteroidota > Sphingobacteriia > Sphingobacteriales > Sphingobacteriaceae > Mucilaginibacter > Mucilaginibacter lutimaris. Next base: position 966,298 of record NZ_JBHTIA010000003.1, on the reverse strand, counting down.
GCTTGGGTGATGGCGAGTTTAGTACAAATACCGATAACGACATTGCAGGAGTAGTAGCCTTACAAACTATTGACTGGAAAGAAATTTACGAATTTTTAAAGCTGGGCCAACGAGTATTTGAACACAGCCGCATTACTAAAGAAACCGACATACGCATCAAAATAAACCTTGATGGCACAGGTGAAGCCAAGGTATCTACAGGCCTGCACTTTTTTGACCACATGCTCGACCAAATTGCACGCCACGGAAGCATAGACCTTGAAGTAACCGCCAAAGGCGACCTGCACATTGATGAGCACCACACCATTGAAGATACCGGTATTGCCCTGGGTGAAATTTTTGCTACGGCATTAGGCAATAAAATGGGAATTGAGCGTTATGGCTTTTGCCTCCCTATGGACGATTGCCTGGCACAGGCAGCCATTGACTTTGGTGGCCGCAACTGGATAGTTTGGGACGCCGATTTTAAGCGCGAAAAAGTTGGTGATGTACCTACAGAAATGTTCTACCACTTTTTTAAATCGTTTAGCGATGCATCAAAAAGCAACCTTAATATTAAAGCCGAAGGGCAAAACGAACATCACAAAATAGAAGCTATATTTAAAGCCTTTGCCAAAGCTATAAAAATGGCCGTAAAGCGCGACGTTAACAAAATGGTTTTACCAAGTACGAAGGGACTTTTGTAAAACAGAATCAAGAGTTAAGAATCAAGAGACAAGACAATTGCTTTTTCCTGATTCTTGACTCTAATATCTTGACTCTTTAATATGATAGGCATTATACGATACGGCGCCGGGAACATATTCTCACTTACTGCTGCTTTAGAGCGGCTGGGCATTGCCTACGGCATGGTTAATACCGAGGCTGACCTGGAAAAGTTCGATCGTTATATCATACCCGGTGTTGGGCATGCGGGCGCTGCCATGCGCAAACTGGAGCATACCGGACTTGTCCCGGCTATAAAGGCCCTTAAAAAACCAACTTTGGGTATTTGCGTTGGCATGCAATTGCTAACGGCCTATAGTGAAGAAGGTGATGCCGGTCTGCTTAATCTTTTTCCTATCAAAACTTTAAAATTCCCTAATAAGGACAATTTTAAAGTACCTCATACGGGCTGGAACCAGGTGTTTGCCGAAAAAGAAAACCCGCTATTTGAAAATATACCTGTCGGGTCACACTTTTACTTCGTACATTCATACTTTATTGAGTACGATCAATTATTCACTTTGTCTTCAACCAGTTACATAAATAAATTTTCGGCATCAATTTGGCATGATAACTTTTACGGTGTGCAATTTCACCCCGAAAAGTCGGGTGCGTATGGCGAATTATTATTAAAAAACTTCTCTAAAATTTAAAGCATGTATATTATCCCTGCCATTGATATTCTGAATAAAAAGGTTGTGCGCCTGCGCGAAGGCGATTATCAACAAGTAACAGAATACGATGTTACACTCGAAGAAATGATAGAAAGGTACCAAAGTAATGGTACAAACTTCATTCACATTATAGATCTTAACGGCGCAAAAGGCGATTTCAGCAACCAGCAATACCTGTTTGATGTTATCCGTAAAACAGATATGCAGGTACAGTACGGCGGCGGTATCCGCAGTATCGACCAGGTTAAGGGCTTGATTGACTCGGGCGTTCACCGCGTTATTGTAGGCACACAAGCTATTACAAACCCAACTTTTTTGGAGGAACTGAGCAAAGAGATTTGTGGTAAAGATAAATGCAGCGACCAGGTGGTTGTAGCTATTGATGTGCTGGATGAGGTTATCAAATACTCCGGCTGGATGGAAAGCTCGCCCATAAAACTAATGGATTATGTAGATAAGTGCCTGCAGTTAGGTTTCTTCCGTTTCCTGTGTACCGACATTAATAAAGATGGTAAACTGGGCGGTGCCGGTGTAGAACTGTATAGCAAATTGCTTGATCATTCGCCGTTCATTAAATTGATAGCATCTGGCGGGGTAAGTTCTATGAAAGATATTGAGGAATTAAATAAAATAAAGGTTGAAGCTTGTGTAGTTGGCAAAGCCATATATGAGAACCACATCAGTATCGAAGAGATCAAAAACTGGAATTTGGAATCCCTTATGTCTATTTAATAATATGTCATTGCGAGGAGCGTAGCGACGCGGCAATCTCGTAGCAATGCATTAACGATATGCTTACGACGAGATTGCCGCGCTATCGCTCGCAATGACATAGTTAAAATCCACCATGCTCGCTAAACGAATCATCCCCTGCCTTGATGTTAAAGATGGCCGCACTGTAAAAGGTGTAAACTTTGTAGACCTGCGTGATGCCGGCGATCCGGTTGAACTTGCCTGGAACTATTCGCAGCAAGGTGCCGACGAATTGGTGTTCCTGGATATTACCGCGACTGTGGAGCGCCGCAAAACTATGGTAGAGCTTGTAAAATCTGTAGCGAGGCAGATCAATATCCCATTTACAATTGGCGGCGGTATTAACGAAATTGCCGATGCTGATGCCCTGCTCAATGCAGGTGCCGATAAAATTTCCATAAACTCGGCCGCGGTGCGCAATCCGGCTTTGATAGATGAGTTAGCTAAGGCATTTGGGGTGCAATTTGTGGTTATAGCGGTTGACACAAGAGTAATCGGAGATAAAAACATAGTGCACCTTAATGGCGGGCGCTTGCCAACCGAAAAAGAAACTTTAGTCTGGATAGTTGAAGCCGAAAGCCGCGGTGCAGGTGAAATACTGCTTACCTCTATGGACCATGACGGTACAAAAGCAGGTTTTGACAACGGTTTATTAAAATTAGTGAACGATACGGTGAACATCCCGGTAATAGCATCCGGTGGTGCAGGGTCTGTACAGCATTTTGTAGATGTGTTTCAACAAACTAATGTGGATGCCGCGCTGGCTGCTTCGGTATTTCATTACGGAGAGATATTGATACCCGATTTAAAATCGGTTTTAAGAGAAAATAATATTGAGGTGAGGTAGCCTCACCCCAAACCCCTCTCCGAGGGAGAGGGGCTTACGAATTAAATTACAAATTAAAAGTCTTCCCTTACGGCGGAGATTTAGAGGGGGCTTATGAACATCGACTTTAACAAAACAGACGGGCTGGTACCGGTTATTATACAAGACGAGCAAACACTTGAGGTGCTGATGCTGGGTTACATGAACCAGGAAGCTTACGATAAAACCGTTCAGGAAAATATCGTTACTTTCTTCTCGCGTTCGAAAAATCGTTTATGGACCAAGGGTGAGACCAGCAAAAATTACCTGTACGTAAAAAGCATGCATATCGATTGTGATAACGACACCCTGTTGATAAAGGTTAAAGCTGATGGCCCTACCTGCCATACAGGTTCGCGCAGTTGCTTTAAAACGGAGTACAATCAGAATTTTTTAATGCAGTTGGAGAACATCATTACCGACAGGTACGAGAACCCCACAGAAGAATCTTACATTAACAAGCTCCGCAAAAAAGGCCTTAAAAAGATCACCCAAAAGGTTGGTGAAGAAGGCGTTGAAGTTGTAATAGCCGCCCTATACGAAACAGAAGCCGAACTGGTTGATGAAGCATCGGACCTGATGTTTCACCTATTGGTACTGCTGAAAGAAAAAGGCCTAAATTTGGAGCGCATAGCAAAAAATTTAGAGGAAAGACATAAGTAGACAGTAAGCAGTTTTAAGTTTGCAGTTAACAACTTAGAACTGCCTACTGAGAACCGCCTACTGCAAACTGAAATGGAAGCACAAAAAACAGCAGAACTTACCGGCCACAGCAACCCTATATTTGGCCTGGAACTTTCACAAAAGCCGGGAATCCTCTTTACCGGTGGTAATGATAAGGGCCTGGTGGAATGGAGCCTGGAAACTAACTCTTTTATCAAAGTAATGTTCCCGGTTATGGCTTCAATTTATGCCATACACTGCCCTGTGGGTTATCCGTTATTATTTGCCGGCTTGCGCAGCGGCGAGGTACTGGTTTTCAACTTCATCGAGCAAAAAATAACCCATCGTTTAAGGCACCACATCAAACCAATATTTGATATTAAATCATCACCCAAAAAAGATGAACTGCTAATTGCTTCAGAAGACGGTACGGTATCAGTATGGAGCCTTAAAACACTCGAATTACTGCATAGCATTTCGGTATCTAACGATACTATCCGTTGCATCAGCGTAAACCCTGCCGAAGACCGCATTGCTTTTGGTTGCCGCGATAACCGGGTTGTTATATATGACCTGGAAGACTATAGCCCCATTAAAGCGTTGATTGGCCATACTATGGCGGTTTTTTCGTTGCAATACTCCCCAATCGGCGATTACCTGGTATCGGGCGCCCGGGATGCGCAGGTAAAGATTTGGGATAATAAAACCTACACGCTTATTCAAAATATCCCGGCGCATTTGTTTGCTGTAAACCATATTGCCTTTCACCCTACCCGGCCATATTTCGCCACTGCAAGTATGGATAAAAGCATCAAAATTTGGGATGCCGTTGATTTTAAACTCCGAAAAATAATTAGCAGGGAAAAGGGCTATGCAAGCCATGCGCTATCTGTCAACAAACTTGCTTGGAATGACGATCAGTTACTTTCTACGGGAGATGATAAAAAAATTATTGTTTGGAATATTGCTTTTTAAAGGTACCGTTTCACAAGTTTAAGCCTGTGCGTATGCCGTTTTAACTCTTCCGAATAGATCCCCTCGGTATCTAGAGCATCTATTTTAACCTTGCCTGATGCATGTATAATTTTGCCTCCGCCCAAAATAATACCTACATGGGTAATACGGCCTTCGGGGTTATTAAAAAATGCCAGGTCGCCGGGCTTTGCTTTTAATACCGAATCTACAAACTCTCCCTGTTCTGCCTGCTGCGAAGCATCGCGTTTAATGGCTATGCCAAGCAGCTTATAAACCACTTGTGTAAAACCCGAGCAATCTATGCCGAAGTGCGTTCGCCCGCCCCATAAATAGGGCGCGTTTAAAAATGATTTGGCAATGTTAATAATACTATTGGTTTCGCCTATTGTGCCTATAATTTCAAACTTTTGGTTACCAATATAACTTGTTGTACCTTCTAAAAATGCCAGCGATGCACCGGCGGGCAGGTAAACAACTGAGTTATCTGCTATTTTCCAGGCCTGTGTTACAGCGCTAAAAGTTACCGGTGGTAGTGTTTGCGCAATACGTTTATAAGCCAGGTGCCCAAGCATTACAAATTGCAGTCGGTCTATCCAACCGGTGTAATTATCATAAGCAGTAGTAATTTGCACCCACTTATCTTTCCACTCTAATATTTCAAAAGCCTCGCCAAACAAAATCTGCGATACCATTTCACTGCGGTCGTTAGGTTCGGCCCGCAGGGGCACTACAGCTAAATTACATATCCCGTATTCCATGTATCAATCACACATTATAACGTTAAATTAATGATAAACTTTTGTTAAACAAAAAAGGGGAACGCATTAAATGCCTCCCCCTTTAAAATAAATATCTTAAAATTATCCGTTTTGGTGCAGCCAATCTTTTTTAGCATGCAATTCTTCTTCGGTTTCGCGTACATCTTCGTCGTCTACACAGCAATCAACCGGGCAAACAGCGGCACATTGTGGTTCATCATGAAAACCAACGCACTCTGTGCATTTATCAGGAACAATGTAATAGATATCGTCAGACAGGGCAGCCTGAGTTTCTTCGGCGTTTAAAGTATTACCATCGCCAAAATCAATTATCCCTTTTAAACTTGTACCATCGCTAAAACGCCAGGCAGCACCTGCATCATAAATAGCATTATTTGGGCACTCTGGTTCGCAGGCCCCGCAGTTTATGCATTCATCGGTGATTATAATCGCCATATTATTTAAATATTCTTATAGTATTCTATTTACCTTTGCCCCCAAATAAGGCACTGCAAATATAACAAAAAAAGGCTTTAAGGGTTTACGCCCTTTACATATATATGTCAAAATTTAATAGTACCGATACAGTAAACACATTTTCGGCTTTAGGGAAAATACTTGCCCAACCCGATTTTGGTTTAATGGAAGTGATAGAGACCGAGCGCCAGCACAACGCATGGTTTACACCCGAGAGTGTTATGAATGCCGTAAAAGCCAACGGCGAAATGCTTAACAGCACCGATCTGGAGCAATGGCTTAACAAATATAACCTTACAAATGCCGGTAACAAACGGGTTGGTTTGGTGCTTGCCGGCAACATCCCGCTGGTAGGTTTCCACGATGTACTTTGTGTACTGGCAACCGGCAACCACGCGCTGATAAAGGCATCCTCGCAGGATTCGCGGCTTATAAAATATGTGCTCGATAAACTTGTTGAAATTGATAGTTCTTATGCAAATAGGTTCAGTTTTGTTGAGCGCTTAGAGAACTTTGACGCCATTATCGCAACCGGCAGCAACAATACTTCCCGCTACTTTGAATATTATTTTGGCAAAGTGCCCAACATCATCCGCAAAAATCGTAATAGCATTGCGTTGCTTACAGGTAACGAAACCAGCGAGCAATTAGCCGCCCTTGGTCATGATATTTTTGATTATTTTGGCTTGGGGTGCCGTAACGTATCTAAATTATTAGTGCCTGAAGGTTATAATTTCAATTTCTTTTTTGAATCGATAGAACACTTTGCCCCTATTATCCATCACCATAAATACAATAACAATTACGATTACAATAAATCTATTTACCTCGTTAACGGCGACGAGCATTTAGATAATGGCTTTTTGCTATTAAAGCAGGACGAACGCTTAACCTCGCCCCTGGCCTGCCTGTTTTACGAAACCTATACCAGCCTGCCGGTAGCACAACAACATTTGCAGGAGCAAAGCAAAAACCTGCAATGTATTGTTACTAATGCCGTTATACAAACTAATAACCAGGTAGTATCATTTGGCCAAAGCCAGCACCCGCAATTATGGGATTATGCCGATGGGGTAGATACGATGGAATTTTTGTCGCGATTAAACTGAAAGCGAAAAGACCAAAGCTAAAAGCTTTTTAGGATTGGCTGGTGGCATATGAACAAAAATCGATAAATTTGAAACCTAAAGCTTTAAGCTATTTGCTTTAAGCTTTAAGCTTATAAAAATGTACATTATAAAAGTAAAAGGCGTTGCCAAAATACCCGATTACGTACAGCTACGGGATGACAAGTTTACCCTGCTGGCATATTTTAGGGTAGACAGGCCCGAGAAATCGTTAGACAAAATTGGCCTGGCCGATAAGTACGACTACATTATGGGTGTTGTTAACGAACTTCCCTTTGGTAAAATATTAAAATTAGAGCTGTAAGAAAGATGATTGGAAACTCTATTATAAAACTAAATAACGTTGATATTTTTCAGCAAAAACACCTGGTTTTATCAAATGTAAACCTGCATATAGATAAAGGCGATTTTGTGTGGCTTATAGGCCAAACTGGCTCAGGTAAAAGCAGCTTACTAAAAGTTATTTACGGCGACCTTAACATTGCCAGCGGCACCGGCCACGCCTGTGGTTATGAATTGAGCAAACTTGCCGGTAAAGACATTCCGTTTCTTCGCCGCAAGCTGGGTATAGTTTTTCAGGATTTTCAATTACTTACAGATCGCTCGGTTGAGCAAAACCTGCACTTTGTGTTACGCGCAACGGGCTGGGACGATAAAAAGCAAATTGCCGACCGAATTTTAGACGTGCTGGAAAAAGTTGGCCTGCGCTCTAAACTAAAAAAAATGCCTCATGAGCTGTCTGGCGGCGAGCAGCAACGTGTTGTTATTGCCCGCGCCTTGCTAAATAACCCCGAAATTATACTGGCCGACGAGCCAACCGGTAACCTCGACCCGGATACATCCGAAGAGATTGTGTTATTGCTTAAACAAATTAGCCAGGGCGGCACTGCAGTTGTTGTTGCCACGCACGATTATCACATCATCCGTACCTTCCCGTCGCGTATCATCAAATGCGAAAACGGTAAGGTTTTAGAGGACGTACAGATAGCTTAGTCAGTTAGCAATAGGCGGTTCATAGTTTGCAGTTTTACATAACGAAAACGGCCTACCGTCATCCGCAAACAAAAGATCCTGCCAACTGCAAACCAAAAACTGCAAACTTAACCGAATATTTTACAGACTACTGCCACGTTGTCGCGTTTAGCCCGATGGCAGGATACTTGATTAGCACTACTTGCTATGAATTTTAACGACATGCTAAAGAAAAAAAATAAAGGAAATTCAGAAACCCCTGAAAATACTGCCGAAGTGACCAATGATAACGGACAGACTGACGGACAGGAAAAAGCTGCTGAAAATAACCAGGACGGCCCTTCTATAGAAGAAAAACACAAAGAAGAGCTTAGCCAGGCCAACGATAAATATTTAAGGCTATATGCCGAGTTTGATAACTTTCGCCGCCGTACAATAAAAGAGCGCGAAGATGCACGTAAAACAGAGGGTAAAGACATAATAGTTGCCTTATTACCTGTGCTTGACGATTTTGAACGCGCTTTACGTTCTATGGACACCGCTACAGATGTGGCATCTGTTAAAGAGGGTGTCGCCTTAATTCAACACAAACTTAAAAATATACTGGCGCAAAAAGGCTTAAAAGAAATGGCATCTGTAGGTACCACCTTTGACGCCGATTTGCACGAAGCTATTACCAGCATACCTGCCCCTACCGATGATATGAAAGGCAAAGTGGTTGATGAAATGGAAAAAGGTTACGAGCTAAACGAAAAAGTTATCCGTTTCGCTAAAGTAATTGTTGGAGCATAACAATTAGTGAAATTCAAAAATAAAATGAGTTAGCGATGCTTAGTAAATCTATAAATCAATAATTCAAAAAATCAATAATTAAAAAATGGCTAAGAGAGATTATTACGATGTGCTTGGGATTAGTAAAGGCGCGGATGCTGATGAGATAAAAAAAGCATATCGTAAAATGGCTATTAAATATCACCCGGATAAGAACCAGGGTGATAAAGAAGCTGAGGAAAAGTTTAAGGAAGCTGCCGAAGCCTACGAGGTTTTGAGCAACCCCGAAAAACGCCAGCGTTACAACCAGTTTGGCCATGCCGCTAACGCAGGCTCGGCAAGTGGCGGCGGTTACGGCGGTGGCAGCATGAATATGGACGATATATTCAGCCAGTTTGGCGATATATTTGGCGGCGGCAGTCCGTTTGAAGGTTTCTTTGGCGGCGGCGGCGGCCGTCAGGGTGGTGGCCGCAGGGTTGCGCGTGGCAGTAACCTGCGTATTAAAGTAAGGCTTTCGCTTGAGGAGATAGCAAACGGTGCCGAAAAGAAAATAAAGGTAAACAAACAGATACTGTGTAAAACTTGTGATGGTACCGGGGCTAAGGATAAATCATCATTCCAAACATGTAAAACATGTGGCGGCCAGGGATCTGTACGCAGGGTTACCAACACCATACTGGGCCAGATGCAAACAACCAGCACCTGCCCTACCTGTAACGGCGAAGGTTCTACAATTACTGCCAAATGTAACGTTTGCCACGGCGACGGTGTTGTACGCGGCGAAGAAACCATCACTATTAACGTACCTGCAGGTGTAAGCGAAGGCATGCAACTGAGCATGAGCGGTAAGGGTAATGCTGCCCCACGCGGCGGTGTACCGGGAGATTTAATCATACTGATAGAAGAAATCCCTCACGAAACCTTAAAACGCGACGGCAATAACGTAATATACGATTTGCATGTAAACTTTGTTGACGCCGCCCTGGGTACCAGTGTAGAAGTACCAACCATTGATGGTAAGGCTAAAATAAAACTGGATGCCGGGACACAAGGCGGAAAAATTCTACGCCTGAAAGGTAAAGGCGTACCGGAGGTAAACTCTTACCACCGCGGCGACCAATTGATCCATGTAAATATCTGGACACCAAAAGCGCTTAGCCGCGAAGAACGCGAAGCATTAGAAAAATTGCAAAGTTCGCCCAACTTTAAACCCAACCCGGGCAAGAACGAGAAAAGCTTCTTCGAGAGGATGAAGGAATATTTTGAGTAAGGCTTATAGATATTAAAACGACATGTTTATAGGCCCGTGATCTAATGATCACGGGCCTTTTTGCGTTTATAATTCTCTAACTGTATCTTTAACGCATGCCTAATTTCCGCTCCCTTTTTATATCACCCCTTATATTTCTCTGTCATTTTGCCGTTGCCCAAAAGCCGGCTGTTAAAAACAACTACCAAACAGAAACCGGCTTGCAGCACCTTAATATCCAGCGCGCTATGATCTACTCGCCCGATAAAGAGTGGCTATATAATCATCACCCTTTTATTATTCGGTTCAAAGGCAAGTTTCTGGCAATATGGTCAAACGGTTTTAAAGACGAGGATTCGCCGGGGCAACGGGTGGTGTATTCAGTTTCTAAAGACTTTAAAAACTGGTCGCCCATAAAAGTTCTGGCCACACCGGGTAAGGTTAATGATACGCTTACCGTGTTAACAGCGGCAGGGTTACATCAGTATAAAGGTATGATGGTTGCTTACTACGGCGAATACACAAAACATCGTGAAAACACGCACTTATGGGCCAAAACCAGTACCGATGGTATTCATTGGAGTGCCGCTATAGATATGCATGTGCCGTTAATACCCAACCACGGCCCGCAGGCAATAAAAAGCGGCCGGCTTATCATTAGCGGTAACTTTTCATTCCCATATACAGACGATAAGCGGGGAATTTCGGGTTGGAAAACAAGTAGCTTTTACGCTGATTCGTTATACACACAAGATAACTCAGCAACCTTTTACGCGCCCGCGGCCAAATTGGGCTTGCCCCCGCTATGCGAAGGGTCGTTTTACCAAACAGATGATAATGTATTGCATATGCTGTTGCGCGTAACCGGCAAGGGCTGGAAAGGCCGACTATGGTTAACAGAAAGTGCAGATAATGGCGTTACCTGGTCGCGGCCGGTAGAAACAGATTTTTCTGACAACGATAGCAAGTTTCACTTTGGCCGCTTGCCCGATAAACGTTTTTACTACGTGGGTATCCCCGACACTTTGCACCATTACGACCGCAATCCCTTAGTATTATCCCTTTCAACAGACGGGAAAACGTTCAACAAAAACCATATAATAGCCAATAAACTTTATCACCTCAAGCAAGAGGGATTGTGGAAGGGCGGCCAATACGGCTATCCGGTAAGCATGATCTACAATGGGGAAATGTATGTGATCATTTCCAGGCAAAAAGAATCAATAGAGGTATTACGGTTTAAATTAGATCAGCTTAAATAGCTGTTTGTTGTAACAAAAACAGGCATCTGATATCTAATTTAGCGTTAAACTAATCCTTATATGCTAAGCATTCGCAACATTGTTAAACAATACGCCGGGCACCGCGCTTTAGATGACGTAAGCCTTGAGGTTGAAAGCGGTAAGATATTTGGCCTGCTCGGGCCAAATGGCGCCGGCAAAACCTCCCTCATCCGCATCATCAACCAAATTACCGCCCCCGATAGCGGCGAGGTATATTTTAATGGCGAAAGGCTAAACCAATCGCACATAGAGCGGATAGGCTACCTGCCCGAAGAACGTGGCCTATACAAAAAAATGGAAATTGGCGAGCAGATGATCTACCTGGCACGCCTAAAAGGCCTAACCCGCGATGAGGCTACAAAAAAGCTGAAATTTTGGTTTGAGAAACTGGGTATGGAAACCTGGTGGAAGAAAAAGATAGAAGAGCTATCTAAAGGAATGCAGCAAAAGGCACAGTTTGTAGCAACCGTTTTGCACGAGCCTGACCTGATCATACTCGACGAGCCCTTTAGCGGTTTTGACCCGGTAAATGCGGAGCTTATTAAAGATGAGATATTGGAACTGAACCGCAAGGGCGCCACCATCCTCTTCTCTACCCACCGTATGGAATCTGTTGAAGAACTTTGCGATTCCATCGCCCTCATCAATAAATCGCACAAGATATTGGATGGCCGCGTTAAGCATATCCGTAACTCGTATAAAAATGAAACTTACCTGGTAGAGTACACGGGCGAGCAACTTGTTTTTGATGGTTCGCAGCCCTTTAATATCATTAGCGAAATTGACGGCGAGGATAACAGCCATACCATTAAGCTAAAGCTGATTAACAGCAACACGGCCAATGATGTATTACAATACCTGTTGCCCAAAACAAGCATCAATATGCTGCAGGAAGTTATCCCGAGCATGAATGAGATCTTCATCGAAAAAGTAAATCTAATTGCCTAAAACATGAACAAAATTTTACTCATTATACAGCGCGAATACGTTACCCGCGTGCGCAAAAGGGCTTTCCTGATCATGATGTTTACAGTACCACTGCTAATTGCCGGTATGACAGCGTTAATAGCATACGTTGCTAAAGACAGCAACCAGATAACCAAACCCCAGGTTGTAAAAGTTATTGACGAAAGCCACCTATTTGTGGGTAAGTTAAAAAATGAAAAAAACATCCAATTCATACCAACTAACGAACCCATAGAGAAGGCAAAAAAAGAATTGAAGGATAATGAAGACCTTTCCATTTTATTAATTTCAAGGGATTATAATACTCAACCTGTACAATTCTTCTCAAAAAAGAAACCTTCTTTTATGCTTACTGAAGAGGTTGAGAGCCAGATGAACGAAATAGCATCAACCAACACCATGCTGGCAAACCACATTGATACCGCGCTGCTTAACAAAGCAAAAAAGAGTCGTGTAGAAGTAAGCGCCCTGGAAGTTACCGATGCAGGTACAAAAGATGCCAACGTAGGTGCAAGTATGGGCGTAGGTATCGCCTGCGCTATACTTATTTATATGTCGCTGTTTATATATGGTGCGCAGGTAATGCGCGGCGTTATCGAAGAAAAAACCAGCCGTATAATAGAAGTAATAATCTCGTCTGTTAAGCCCTTTCAATTGATGCTTGGTAAAATTATAGGTGTTGGGCTGGTAGGTTTAACACAATTTGGTGCGTGGATAATATTATCCGTAATAGCCACAAGGGTTTTAGGTAATAATGCTACAGGCGGCATCATGGGCGCTTTACAAACCCTGCAAACTATACCTGCCGGTTATGTATTAGGGTGCTTCCTGTTTTATTTTATAAGCGGTTATTTGTTATACAGCGCGCTGTTCGCGGCGGTAGGTTCGGCGGTTGATAGCGAGACCGAAACGCAGCAATTTATGTTCCCTATAACCCTGCCGTTATTGTTTACTTACCTGCTATCGGTAACCGTGCTTTTCCGCGCGCCGGATAGTCCGCTGGCTGTTTGGTTATCTATGATACCATTTACCGCGCCGGTTGCCATGATGGTGCGTGTACCTTTTGGTGGTGTGCCCGACTGGCAATTAGCCATATCTATGTTTATGATGGTGGTTGGCTTTTTATTTACCACTTACGTGGCCGCACGCATTTACCGTGTGGGTGTATTAATGTATGGTAAAAAGGCGAGCTTCAAAGAACTGGCCAAATGGTTCTTTTATAAAGAATAATTTTAAAGTCGTAAGCTCTTAACCTAAAGTCTGTAGTAAGCTTTTCAGCTTTCGACTTTGAACTCAATGCTTCCGACTTCAAAAAATCCCTGTTTAAGCAAAACTTAAGCAGGGATTTTTTACTTTAGCGCCCAATGAATAACAAGCACGTTGCCGTAATGGACCTCGGCACAAATACCTTTCACCTGCTTATTGCAGAAGGTTCTGCCGATATTTTTACCGAGATACTGCACCTTAACGAAGGCGTAAAACTTGGCGAAGGTGGCATTAACAAAGGCACCATCCAACCCGAAGCTTTTGAGCGCGGCATTGCTACCATGAAACGCTTCCGCAGTTATATTGATGCTAACACCGTTACCCATATAAAGGCTATTGGTACATCAGCCATTCGCAGCGCTGCCAACGGGCAGGATTTTATTAGTGCCGTAAAAGAACAAGCCCACATAGATATTGAACTGATAAACGGCGAACAGGAAGCAGCTTACATTTATGAAGGCATAAAAGCCAGTGGCGTTCTCACCAACGAAAACGCGCTAATAATGGATATTGGCGGCGGTAGTGTTGAATTTATTATTGGTAACAATAAACAGGTGCTTTGGAAAGAAAGCTTTGAAATTGGCGCAGCGCGACTGATGGACAAGTTTCACCAAACCGACCCGATACCGGTTGCATCCATCAAAGAAATGAGCCGTTACCTGGATGCTAAACTGATAGACCTTTTTGGCGCAGCACTGAAATATAAGCCTGTTAACATCATCGGCTCATCGGGCGCGTTCGAAAGCTTTGCAGAGGTAATAGAGCGCACCAAAGGCCGTGCCTTCGATCTTAAAAAAATAAGATCTTACGAATTTGATACTGATAACTTGCTTGACCTGATAGAGTTGCTCATCAAATCTAACCATAGCTTGCGCGCGAGCATAAAAGGCATCATCCCGGTAAGGGTAGATATGATAGTGGTGGCCAGCCTGCTTACAATTTACATGATGCAAAAAATGGGCATCCCCGATGTAAGTATGTCTACCTATTCGCTTAAAGAGGGTGTGCTGGCGCAGATGTTGGGTTAAAAAACATATTTAATTTTCGCCACAACTTTATATGTGTAACCGTCAATCCGGATAATGCGCTTCGGGATGTGAACAGGAAAAATAGTGGTAAAAAATGTAGCAAGCTACACCTTCAATTCCCTCCCCGGGGAGGTGTGTGGTGGCTTTTGCAATGGCAGGGAGGGGTTTATGAGTAAGCTTAAAAACCCTCCCTACACTCGTGAGGAGGGAATAAATGAAATTAAACCAACCTTTTTAATTGCTGGTACACCTTCTCGGTAGGTAACCCTACAACATTGGTATACGAGCCATTGATCCGCTCGATGCCGATAAGGCCTATACGCTGCTGAATGCCATATGAGCCGGCTTTATCCATGGGTTGGTATTCTTCTACATAACTTCGGATTTCTTCATCCGTAAGCTTACGGAAAAACACCTCGCTCCTGTCGTAAAATTTATTGTATTGGCCTTTGTGTAACAGGCAAACACCTGTGTAAACTTCGTGTACTTTACCAGACAGGCGTTGCAGCATCTCAATCGCGTGCTCAGTTGATTCGGGCTTGCCCAATATCAATCCATCAACAGCTACGATGGTATCGGCGGTTAGCACTATTTCGTCGTTAATGTCTTCGTCAAAAGCCTCGGCTTTTTTGGTGGCAATATAAAGGGCAATTGCCGATGGTGTTAGGCCTTCGGGGTACGATTCATCAACCTCCTTTAAAACCACACGGAAATCAATATCCATCAGCTTTAAAAGTTCTTGTCTACGTGGCGACTTTGAAGCAAGTATAATTTGCGGAAAGGCATTCATGCTGAGAAATTTTGACTTTTGACTTTACACTTTTGACTTAAAACCTACCAGCTATATGCTTCGGCGCTCATCCATTTGCCCTGTACCTTCATTACCTTTTCAATAATGTCGCGGGCGCAGCCTTTGCCACCTGCGTATGGTGATACGTAAGCGCTGATGGCCTTAATTTCCTCGGCAGCATCTGCAGGGCAAACCGGCAGGCCAACTAACTTCATTACCGCCAGATCAGGGATATCATCGGCCATGTAAAGGATATTGGCAGGATTGATGCTTTTCTCCTCAATGTAGATCTTAAATCGTTCGGATTTGGTGTGCGCACCCAGGTACACATCATTAATACCCAAACTATTTAAACGAAACAACGCGCTTTTAGACCGGCTGCCGGATATCGCCGCAACGTTATAACCGCATTTTACAGCCAGTTGCAAAGCGTAACCATCCTTAATATTAAAGGCGCGGCTTTGTACCCCCGTTTCGGTCACAAATATCGACCCATCGGTAAGCACGCCATCCACATCAAAAATAAAAGTGGTAATATCTTTAAGCTTGGTTAAAAAGGATTCCATTCTTTTGGATTACACTGATTGGTTAATAATTTCACCGATTTTGAGGTAACTGCAAACTACCACCTGCCTATTGCAAACTGAAACTATTGGTTATCTCTCCACTCGTAAACCCAGGCGGTTTGTATCTGCTCCAGGTGGCCTTCGTTAGATTCTTCGCGCGTACCTTTAAAGTTTGGCAGGCTAAGCACCCAGTCCAGCAATTCGGTAAAGCGTATGCGGTATATCTTTTGTTCGTTAAAATCATCACCAAACTTTTCGTAAAGGCTCATGGCAATGTCCTCGTAGTCGTTCCAGTGTATGGGTAGGGCGAATTTATCGTCGTTCATGTCTTATCTTGATTCTTGGATCTAAAAATCTTGCTTCTTTAATTAGTGCCCCATAAAGCCCGACTGGTCCGGCAGGGTAACTTCAATATCGCCGTCAATAACAACGCACTGGCAACCCAGGCGAGATGTAATGCGCGGGTTTACAGCCCTGTCAATAAAGTCCTCTTCCTTATCAGTTATCTCCTGGATGTTATCCATCCCTTTGTTAACATATATATGGCAGGTACTACAGCCGCAAACACCACCGCAATTATGCTGCAGTTCGATGCCGTTTTCCAGGCAAACGTCTAAAACAGATTCCCCCTCGGCAATAGCAAGTTCCACGCTTTCGTGGTCCTTCTCCTCAAAGTTAATCTTTACTTTAAAAATATTCATTTTGGCAAAAGTAACAAAATTACTTATCCCCGTTGCGGGTGTTTTGGTTTTTGATAATATCCTGACTTAAACGTGTATAAATTTCCTGCAGATCGGGCTTATCGTTAAGCATTTGCAAATGGCTTTGCATGGTTAACTCATCGTTACGAACGGCAGGGCCGGTTTGAACACCGGCAGGTGAATGTTCTTTTATTTTATCGGCGGTTTCGGCTATCAGCGGGCGCAGCATATCAAAGTTCATACCGCTGCCGGTTAAAAGCTGTTCGCCAATAGCATACAGGTGATTGGTAAAATTACAAGCGAACACGGCAGCCAGGTGCAATACCTTGCGTTTCTCGGAATTTATACGGTATACTTTATTACTGATGTCACGCGCAAGGCCTTCCAATGTTTGGGTGATAGCTTCGTCGGCACCTTCTATACAAAGCGGTACTTCCCTAAAATTTACCTCTTTGGTTTTACTGAAGGTTTGGAGCGGATAGAAAACACCCGCGTTTGTTGTAACTTTAATTATTGCGTTTAGCCCTACCGCACCTGATGTGTGTACTATAAGTTTGTTGTAAGATGATAAGAGGGGCACAAATGCTGGTATGGCATCATCTTTTATAGCGAGGAAAAAAATATCAGCCTCAGGGCTGATGTCTTCAGGTTTATCAATAGCCTCCGCACCGACGTGATAGGCTAATAACAAGGCATTGTGTAAATTACGGCTGTAAACCTGCGCTATGCGATGGCCCGCGTTTTTAAAAACTGCCGCCAAATGTGTGGCAACATTGCCCGAACCAATGATGGTGATACGCATAACATGTTTATTAATAGATAGCGCTAAATTAAATATTTAAAGTATTTTTAATCACTAAATCGATCACCCCTAATTGATATGAAGAAATTCCTGTGGCTCATAACTATCCTGTTAATATTTGGCGCTGCCGCAGCTTTTATTATTTACGATCACTACAACGTGGAGAAAAAAGAGCTCACCTACGAACTACGCAAAAACACTAACGGCAGCTATATAGAACTTAACAATGGCGTTACCCATTACGAACTTGACGGCCCCGATACCGGTAAGGTAGTGGTATTGATACATGGTTTTAGCGTACCCTATTACATTTGGAATGGCACTTATGAATATTTAACCGAACATGGTTTCCGTGTGTTACGGTACGATCAGTTTGGCCGCGGCTTTTCCGACAGGCCAAACGTAACTTATAATAAACAGCTTTATTTGGGGCAACTGAATGAGCTGATTGATAAACTGCACCTTAAAAAACCGGTAAGCCTGGTTGGCGTGTCATTCGGGGGAGAGATTGCAACCGATTTTACAGCCGCTTACCCCGACGCGGTGAATAAAGTAGTGCTGATAGACCCCGGCTATGTAGACAGTAAACCAAATTACCCATCATTTGTGATGGATTTTTACGAGGCTACCCATGCCGAAGAACGCGCGCTTGGCCAGATGAGCGATTTTAAATACCCGGCACGCCACCCAAGCTGGGTTGAGCAATACCAGCCACAAATGGAATACAAGGGTTTCCGCAGGGCACTGGTTTCTACTATATATAACTATAATTATAAAGCCCGCGAGGCAAACACCGCCCTGAATGGCAAACATAAACCTGTGTTACTTATTTGGGGTAAAGAAGATAATACCGTTCCATTCAGATACAGCGACTCGGTACGCAGTGTGCTTAAAACAGAATTTTTGCCTGTGACGGATGCCGGCCACCTGCCTTTTATTGAACAGCCGGATGTTGTTAACCCTGCTTTGGTAACATTTTTGAAGAAGTAACATCTAAACGTAAACTAACACTAATAAAACTATTATGGATACTTCGTTAATTACCACCAGCACCGGGTTAGACGGTTATAAAGTTGTAAAACATTTAGGCGTTGTACGGGGCATTACTGTACGCAGCCGCAGCGTTGTAGGCAACTTTGCAGGTGGCATTCAATCGTTATTTGGCGGCAGGCTTTCTGTATATGTAGAGCTTTGCGAGAACGCGCGCGAAGAAGCTTATCATCTGCTGATACAACACGCGCAGGCCCTTGGTGCAAACGCCATCATTGGCATGCGTTATGATGCCAACGAAGTGATGCAGGGCATTACCGAGGTATTGGCTTACGGTACCGCAGTAGTGGTGGAGAAAGTGGCGGACTAAAACTTACTATCACATGAACCAGGCTGAAAGCAATAACGTTTACAAAGTTTACGACAAGATAGCCAACTGGTTTGCCACTAACCGGGATACGGTATTATTAGAACAGAACTACCTCGATAAACTTATTGCTTGTTTGCCCGCCAACGGCACTGTACTTGATGTAGGCTGCGGCACGGGTAAACCCATCTTACAATATTTACTCAGCAAGGATCTGGTTGTTACCGGCATTGATGCCAGCAGCCGGATCCTTGAGATAGCGCGATTCAATTTTCCGCAAAATGAATTTATTTTAGGAGATATGCGGCAGCTAAATCTCAAGAAAAAGTTTGATGCCATTATTGCCTGGCACAGCTTTTTTCACCTGCCCGCTCAAGATCAGCCTGCAATGTTTAACATCTTTAAAAAACACTTAAACCCTAACGAGATCTTGCTTTTTACTTCGGGTACCGAAAACGGAGAAGCCTGGGGAATGGTGAGTGGCGAAAATCTGTTCCACGCCTCATTAGATAAAATAGAATACGAAAACCTATTAAAACAAAATGGTTTTGCAGTTTTACAATATACTGCCAACGACCCCGATTGTGGTTATGCTAAGGTTTGGATGGCAAAATTGCTTCCGTGACAAAGCCAATAAACTTCTATCTTTGCTTCAAATTACAAACCTATGCAAGTAATAAAGCAATATATAGAAGATAACAAGCAACGTTTGCTGGACGAGTTATTTGAGCTACTGCGCTTTCCATCCGTAAGTGCCGACCCAAAATACGCGACTGATGTTTTAAACGCTGCTGATTACGTAGCTAAAAAACTAACCGATGCAGGCGCGGACAATGTGGAGGTTTGCAAAACAGCCGGCTACCCTATTGTTTACGGCGATAAAATAATTGACGCTTCCCTGCCAACCGTTTTGGTTTACGGCCACTATGATGTGCAACCGCCAGATCCTTTAGAGCTTTGGCATACGCCACCCTTTGAGCCAACTGTGCGCGATGGCAAAATTTATGCCCGCGGCGCGTGTGATGATAAAGGACAGTTTTATATGCACGTTAAAGCATTTGAACTAATGATGCAAACCAACACCCTGCCATGCAACATCAAATTTATGATTGAAGGTGAGGAAGAAGTAGGTTCAAACAACCTGGGCATATTTGTAAAAGCCAATAAAGAGCGGCTTAAAGCTGATGTGGTTTTAATATCAGACACCTCCATGATCAGCATGGAGCACCCATCTTTAGAGACCGGCTTGCGTGGCCTATCATACCTGGAGGTTGAAGTTACCGGCCCTAACCGCGACCTGCACTCGGGTGTTTATGGCGGCGCAGTAGCAAACCCGGCCACTGTTTTAGCCAAGATGATAGCATCGTTGCATGATGATGATAACCATATCACCATCCCGGGTTTTTATGATGATGTTACCGAACTGACTACGGCCGAACGCGCTGAGTTAAACGCCGCTCCGTACGATGAGGAAGAATACAAAAAAGACCTTGACATTGCCGAAATATGGGGCGAAAAGGGTTATACCACTTTTGAGCGTACCGGCACCCGCCCCACTTTAGAGGTTAACGGCATTTGGGGTGGCTACATTGGCGAAGGTGCTAAAACGGTGTTACCGTCAAAAGCCAGCGCTAAAATTTCGATGCGTTTGGTGCCTAACCAAATATCAGAGAAGATCACCCAACTCTTTACAGATCATTTCCTAAAAATAGCCCCTAAATATGTGAAGATAAAAGTTACCCCGCACCATGGCGGCGAGCCGGTGGTTACCCCTACCGACAGTATTGCCTACCGTGCCGCGCAGAAAGCCATTGCCGAGGCGTTTGGCAAACAGCCTATCCCAACCCGGGGAGGCGGCAGCATCCCAATTGTAGCCTTATTTGAAGCCGAACTGGGTATCAAAACCGTGTTGATGGGCTTTGGCCTCGACAGTGATGCCTTACACTCACCAAACGAAAAATACGATATTTTTAATTACTACAAAGGGATCGAAACCATCCCATTGTTCCACAAGTATTTTGCGGAGTTGAGTAACGTCTGAACTCGAATTTAAAGAATTTATCGAATTGACAGAAAATGTATGCAATTCGATAAATTCCTTAATTTTTTAAATTCGAGTTTAGACCGTCCACTTCTCGCACTTTTTCAAAAACTCTTCATCAGCATCTGCGCCTATCCCAATAGCGTCGCTAATGTTGAGTTTGTACCCATCGTAGGTAACCCCTCCAACGCAGGGGTCTTGCAGGTGGCCAAGCATACAGGTATCCATATCGTAGAAATGAATGTTTGGGCTGGCGTACACAAAATGCAGTTTGGCGCTCAACGCTATACGGCTTTCGAGCATACCGCCCATCATACAGGGAATGCCGCGTTCGGCAGCTGTATCATGAATCTTTTTCGCCTCCAGTATCCCGCCCGATTTGGCCATTTTTATATTGATGTAATGGCAAGAGCCGCTGTTGATCTGCTTGCGTGCGTCGTGGTGATTGTAGATGCTCTCGTCGGCCATTATTTTCACCGGCGATAGTTTCAATAATTCGGGCAGGCGGTCGTCATACCAGGTACGCATGGGCTGTTCGCAAAATTCAATTTCGTAACTCCCAAGCGCCTGCAATGCAAGAACCGCCTCATCGAAACTCCAACCCTGGTTAGCATCTACCCGGATCTTCATCTCTGGGCCAACCGCTTCCCGGATCTGTTTAATGCGCTCCACGTCTGTTCCGGCACCCTTACCCAGCTTTACTTTTAAGATGTTTGCGCCCGATGCTTTAAAATCAATGGCTTTATGGGCCATAGCTTCTGGCGTATTAATGCCAATGGTTATGTCGCTCTCAACAACTCGCTTTTCACCACCAAGAAATTTATACAAAGGCAAGCCGGTATTTTTAGCACTAATATCATACAAGGCCATGTCAAACGCGCTTTTTATAGTGGTATTACCCGCGGCGGCATCGTGCAATTGCTGCATGCGTGCTTCAATATCAAGGGCATCCTTTCCTATCCAAAGTTTAGCGAAATATTTAGCCATTACCAGGCAGGTGTCCTGCGTTTCGCCTACGATCATCGGGAAGGCCGAGCATTCGCCCACACCGTAAAACCCTTTATTGGTATGTACGCGGATAAACACATTCTGGGCGTGGTTCATAGTGCCGGTGGCAATGGTGAAGGGCTCCATTTGGATGCTGAAACGGTAGATATTGATGGACGAAATAATTGCTGACATTGTTGTATTGCTTAATTGCTAAAATACATAAATAACCTGCTCACGATCTAAAATTTGCACTTTAACACATTTAGCATATATTTGCGTTAGTACTTCGTACCATTTCATTTCGGTTCTCCGGTTTCCGTTCCTTTTCCAGGAAACTGTCCATGCATCGAAAAGCAATTCAAGACAATTTTATTTATTAAAAAATATACATGGCATTAACAAATTTGCCTGGTCCGTTTGATTACAACTCAACCAGGAGTAAACTTTTATTAACCGAATACGGCCGTAACGTACAAAACATGGTGAAATACATTGTGGCGTTACCAACTAAAGACGAGCGCAACAAATACGCGCAGGTGGTTATAGATCTGATGGGCTTTTTAAACCCACACCTGCGGGATGTAGCCGATTTTAAACATAAGCTTTGGGATCACCTGCACATCATATCAGATTTTCAGCTTGATGTTGATTCGCCGTACCCGAAACCAAGCCCAGAGGCTATCCACCTTAAACCCGAACCGCTTAAATACCCTCATCAGCGTATAAGGTACAAGCACTATGGCAAAACCATAGAAATGATGATAGAAAAAGCCAAGGCTATTGAAGAGCCGGAGCGCAAACGCCACATGGTGCAAGCGATTGCCAACTTCATGAAAATGGCTTATGTACAGTGGAACAAAGATTCGGTTGCCGATGAAACCATCCTTTCAGATCTTTACGCTTTATCAGGCGGTACCTTAAAGCTGGAAGAGAACGTAAACCTCAACCGTGTTGAGTTCCGTGCCAACCCATACCAAAATAATCAGAATAACAACAACCGCGGACGCACCAATAACAATCAAAACAACCGTGGTGGCAGCAATGGCGGCCGTTCCAATAACAACAATCCGCGTAATAACAACAATCAAAACAACCGCAACCGCAACACGGGAGGGGCTAAAAAATATTAATTGATCATTGGTTCATAGTTGACGGTTCATAGTTCATAGAAAGAATTTGGGCTTGGGTGCAATTATTTTATAATCTTTGTACCCAAAGCATGATCTGACGATTGGAATTAGACCATGAACTATGAACCATCAACCATCGACTAAAAATGAAAGACGCATTCGAAATACAAGGCGGTAAAAAACTTAAGGGCGAAATAACCCCTCAGGGCGCAAAAAACGAAGCACTACAAATTATATCGGCCGTGTTGTTAACCGGCGAAAAAATGACCATCAGTAACATTCCGGATATTCAGGATGTAAATAAACTGATAGAGTTACTGGGCGACATGGGTGTTGAAGTTAACCGCATATCGCGCGATACCTGCACATTTGAAGCTAAAGAAATAGACCAGGATTTCTTCAACTCCGACGCGTTTAAAACAAAAGGCGGTGGTTTACGCGGCTCTATCATGATACTAGGCCCGCTATTGGCCCGTTTTGGTAAGGCATCTATCCCTAAACCCGGTGGCGATAAAATTGGCCGCCGCAGGCTGGACACCCACTTCCTGGGCTTTGAAAAACTGGGTGCCCGTTTTGATTACAACCCGGATAACGGCTTTTATAATGTAGATGCATCAAACCTGCAAGGTACTTACATACTGCTTGATGAGGCGTCGGTAACCGGCACGGCCAACATTGTAATGGCAGCCGTACTGGCAAAAGGTACAACCACTATTTACAACGCAGCCTGCGAGCCTTACCTGCAACAGCTTTGCAAAATGCTTAACCGCATGGGTGCAAAAATAACCGGTGTAGGCTCCAACCTGCTTACTATTGAAGGCGTAACCGAACTTAGCGGCACCGACCACCGTATGCTGCCGGATATGATAGAAATAGGATCGTTCATTGGCCTTGCCGCCATGACGGGCTCTGAAATAACTATCAAAGATGTGCATTACGACGAATTAGGTATGATACCCGATGTTTTTAAACGTCTTGGTATTAAACTGGAACGCCGTGGCGATGATATTTACATCCCGTCTCAAGACCATTATGAGATAGATACTTTTATTGACGGCTCTTTGTTGACTGTTGCCGACGCCCCATGGCCCGGCTTTACCCCCGACCTGCTGAGCATTGTGCTTGTAGTAGCCACACAAGCTAAAGGATCGGTATTGATTCATCAAAAGATGTTTGAGAGCCGCTTATTCTTTGTAGATAAATTGCTGGATATGGGTGCAAACATCATCCTGTGCGACCCGCACCGTGCTACTGTGATCGGTTTAGATAAAATGGTGCAGTTACGGGGTATATCTATGACCTCTCCTGACATTCGCGCGGGCGTTTCTTTACTTATCGCCGCGTTGTCGGCACAAGGACAGTCTACCATTTACAACATCGAACAGATAGAACGCGGCTATCAGAATATTGATGAGCGCCTTAAAGCGCTTGGTGCTGATATAAAAAGGGTTTAAATTAACTCCAAACACCCAATATTGAATTTCGAATAATGAAGGAAAAATTAGCACTTCATTATTCGGAGTTCTAAATTCAGTATTCGATATTACTTCTTTTTCTCTATTTTTATCGAAAACCAATAAAGCCATAATGCCTTATAAAAACCGGAGGTCATCGTATTCTACCTTTATACTGATCTTTGTTGCTTTAAAAATTATTCTTAACCTGTTTGCCATCAGCAATTTTGGCTTTCATCGCGACGAACTTTTGCACCTGGTTTTAGGCGACCACCTCGACTGGGGTTATAAAGAAGTACCTCCGTTTATAGCCCTTTTGGCAAAAGTAACTCTTAACGTTTTTGGCGATTCAGTTTTCGCGGCACGCATTTTTAGCACCCTGGCAAGCGGGCTTATTATTTGGCTTACCGGGCAAATAACTGCAGAACTTGGCGGCCGCCGTTATGCCATCACTATCGCTTGTTTAGCACTGATCTTCGCCCCCGCCTTCGCGGCAAGCGGTTATCTTTTTCAGCCTGTGGTGTTCGATCAGCTTTGGTGGGTAGTAACCGTATGGCTTTTTGTACGGTACCTTAACACCGCGAATGTAAAATATCTGTACTGGCTTGGTGTAGCTGTGGGGGTGGGTATGCTTACCAAGTATACCATGGCATTCTTTACCGCGTCGCTTATTGTTGGGATATTGATAAGCAGGGAACGTAAATTGCTTTTTAACAGGCACGTTATATTTTCTGCTCTTATAGCCATATTAATATTCCTGCCTAACATCATCTGGCAATTTGCGCACCACTTGCCGGTTATACACCATATGCGCGAGCTGCGCGAAACCCAGCTTGATTATGTAAAGCCAATGGATTTTGTAATGCAGCAGCTATTGGTTAACGGCGTAGCGCTGTTTGTATGGTTTACCGGGTTTTGCTTTTTACTTTTCTCATTCAAATTACGCAGGTTCCGGTATCTGTCTATCGCCTATATCTTAATATTTTTGTTTTTACTGAAGATGAATGGTAAAAGCTATTATCTTTTTGGCGCCTACCCTATGCTGTTTGCCGCGGGTGGCTTTGCTTTGGAGCGTATGCTTAAACGCACTTATTATGTACTGCGCACTGTTGCGGTGTTACTGTTTGTTGTACCTAACCTGCTGCTGCTACCTTTGGTATTACCCATACTGCCATTACAAAGCACGGTAAGCTTTATTAAAACCACTAAGCAGCGCCTGCCTTTCCTTGATTTTTTAACAAAGTGGGAAGACCAACAACAGCACCCGCTTACACAAGATTACGCCGATATGCTGGGTTGGGACGAGATGGCTAAAAAAGCTGCCGATACATATCACAGTTTGACCCCCGAGCAGCAAAAAAACACACAGTTATTTGCCGATAATTATGGCCAGGCGGGTGCTTTGCATCATTACAGGCATAAGTATAACCTGCCCGAAGTGGTTAGCCTAAACAGCAGTTTCCAGCTTTGGGCTGCCGATAGTTTAAGTGCACATTACATTATTTATGTTGACGACGACGACAATGTTGAACGCAGGTTAAGCAAAGTGGTAGAAAGCTACAAAGAAACCGGCAGGGTATTAAACCCACTGGCGCGTGAGCATAATTCAAGAATCTATCTTATTACAAACCCATCGCCAAAGTTGAACGAGATCTATAAGGCGGAGCTTGCGAAGAAACGCTTGCAGTAATCTTTCCCCTTGTCATGCTGAGGTACGAAGCATCTAATCGCCGGCATACATCTTCAATAATAGATCCTTCGCTATCGCTCAGGATGACAAATAAAACAATTCCATCAATTTTTTATTTTTACATCAGAAAAATCAAATCATGCGCGGCGCGAAAACCATCCTCTTACTCACCATATCAAATATGTTTATGACGTTTGCCTGGTATGGGCACCTTAAATTTAAGGAATACGACTGGGGCAAAAACCTTGGATTATTTGCAATTATTTTAATAAGCTGGGGGCTGGCATTTTTTGAATACCTTTTTCAGGTGCCGGCAAACCGCGCGGGCTTTAAGGAAGATGGCGGGCCCTTTACCTTAGTACAACTTAAAACCATACAGGAAGCCATTACGCTTACCATGTTTATGGTGTTCACCATCGTATTCTTCAAAACGGAAAAGCTTGGCTGGAACCACCTGGTCGGCTTCGGGCTGATCGTATTGGCGGTGTTTGTGATATTCAAGAAGTGGTAATATTATAAACAAAAAGAGACGCAAAATTCGCGTCTCTACATTATATGTTATACTATCCAAATTTAAGCAGATATCGCGTTGATGATATCGTACTGGGTAATGATCTCTATCTTGCCGTTATCATCCTCTACCAGCACGGCAATGTTATCCTTATTGATCATCCCGGAGATCTTATCTATTGAAGTGTTCAGGTCGATAAAAGGGAACGGGGCGGTTGAGATATTCCTAACCGGCTGCGATTTAATACCCGGATTTTCGATCAGCGAATCCAATATGTCACTCTCCGTTATCTTGCCTATCACCATACCTTTTTGCGTAACCGGTATTTGGCTTATGTTAAGCGATTTGATTGTGTTAATGGCTTCTAAAACGGTTTTTTCGCAATCTATAGTCACAATCTCCTGGCTCTCTTTTTTACCAATGATGTGGCGTGCGGTAAGCTTCTCTTCTTTAATAAAACCGCGGTCGCGCAACCAATCGTCATTATACATTTTACCCAGGTAGCGGGTACCGTGGTCCGGGAATATAATAACTACTACATCGCCTTCCTTAAACTTATCCTTCATTTGTAATAAGCCCGCAACTGCCGAACCCGTTGAGTTTCCTGCAAAGATGCCTTCTTTACGGGCTATCTCGCGGGTCATGAGGGCGGCGTCTTTATCAGTCACCTTCTCAAAATGGTCAATCAGGCTAAAATCAACGTTTTGCGGTAAAAAGTCTTCGCCAATACCTTCGGTAATGTAAGGGTATATCTCGTTCTTATCAAATATGCCGGTTTCCTTATATTTTTTAAATACCGAACCATAAGTGTCTATACCCAAAACCTGTATGGCAGGGTTCTTCTCTTTTAAATAACGAGCAGTACCGGAAATAGTACCGCCGGTACCCACGCCTACTATAAGGTGAGTTATCTTACCCTCGGTCTGCTCCCATATTTCAGGGCCGGTACTTTCGTAATGCGCCTGCGAGTTACTCAGGTTATCGTACTGGTTTGGTTTCCATGAGTTAGGTACCTCACGCTCTAAACGGGATGATACCGAGTAATAAGATCGGGGATCTTCGGGCTCAACATTGGTTGGGCAAACAATAACTTCGGCACCAAAAGCACGCAGGGCGTCAAACTTCTCTTTCGATTGCTTATCGGTACTGGTAAATATACATTTGTAGCCTTTTATAACGGCAGCTATGGCCAAACCCATGCCTGTATTACCTGATGTACCTTCAATTATGGTACCCCCCGGCTTAAGTTTACCGCTTTTCTCGGCATCCTCGATCATTTTAAGCGCCATACGGTCCTTAATAGAGTTACCCGGATTGGTTGTCTCTATCTTGGCTAAAACAGTAGCGGGGATGTCCTTCGCTATTTTATTGAGTTTAACCATTGGCGTATCGCCTATGGTTTCGAGTATATTATTGTACCACATAATATTAGATCAAGTATTTGTTGCAGGTTTAACAGGCAGTGCCCAAAATTAGTAATTAATGGTGAATAGTACTTATGGATAACTATAGATAAAACCATCCACCACTCAATTAAATACTCACCAATAATTAAAACTTAAGGTGTTTTACTGTTAACCCGCCGTTAATCAGCTGCTTTAACGATTCGATACCTACACGCAGGTGGGTTTCTACATATTGATTGGTTACATTGCTGTCGCTCTCGGCAGTTTTAACACCTTCGGGGATCATCGGCTGGTCCGATACAAGTAATAATGCTCCCGTTGGGATCTTATTGGCAAAACCTGTTGTAAAAATGGTGGCTGTTTCCATATCCACCGCCATAGCGCGGAGCTCTTTCAGATATTTCTTAAATTCTTTATCGTGCTCCCAAACGCGGCGGTTGGTTGTGTAACAGGTGCCTGTCCAGTAATCGCGCGATTGATCGCGGATGGTAGTAGATATAGCCTTTTGCAGCGCGAATGAGGGCAGCGCGGGCACTTCGGCAGGTAAGTAGTCGTTTGATGTACCTTCGCCCCTTATAGCGGCTATAGGCAGTATAAGGTCACCTACATTATTCTTCTTTTTTAAACCGCCACACTTACCTAAAAATATCACCGCTTTAGGGTGAATGGCCGTTAGCAAATCCATAACCGTTGCAGCTACGGAGCTACCCATACCAAAGTTAATAATGGTGATACCGTTTGCGGTTACGCTTTGCATAGGTTTATCAAGCCCCATTATCGGCGCGTTATCATTCCATTCAGAAAACAGCTGCAGGTATTTTGAGAAATTTGTTAGTATAATATATTCACCAAACGCATCAAGCGGGCGGCCTGTGTAACGTGGCAGCCAATTGGCTACAATAGCCTCCTTAGTTTTTAAACCCGATTTTACCGGCGTAGAAACTTCTTTAACTTTTTTTGCAGCGGGTGTGTTGTCATCTTTCTTAACATCTAATTCTTCGTTCATCTTTTTTTTTCCTCTTTTTGTGTGTATGTATTTGTACTATAAGGTTATGAAACCTTTTTATACAGCAAACCCCGGCGTGTGTTCACCAGGGTTAGTGTGTAATATACGAAAATACTTTTGTATTATCAAATAATTATTAAGCCACCTTTAACTTTTTAAGGTCGCTTTTCTCAAACTTGTCGTGTGCGTATTCTAATGTTATGTTTAAACGCTTTACGTCTTTTTTAGACGGGAACTCAAACATGGCATCTATCATAATAGCCTCGCATATAGAGCGCAAGCCGCGTGCCCCAAGTTTAAATTCCATTGCCTTATCAACAATAAAATCAAGCACCTCGGCATCAAACTCAAGCTTTACACCTTCGTACTCAAACAGTTTTTTATATTGCTTAAGTAAAGAATTTTTTGGCTCGGTCAATATATTTTGCAACGCCTCGCGATCGAGCGGGTTAAGATATGTTAATACCGGTAAACGCCCTATCAGTTCAGGTATCAACCCAAACGACTTCAGATCCTGCGGAGTAATATACTTGTACAGGTTCTTCAGATCTATCTCGCTGTCGTCGCGTTTCATTTTGTAACCCACGGTTTGTGTGCGCAGGCGGTTAGCAATTTTTTTCTCGATGCTATCGAAAGCGCCGCCACAAATAAACAGGATGTTACTGGTATTTACCGTTATCATCTTCTGGTCGGGATGTTTACGTCCCCCTTGCGGCGGTACGTTAACCATAGTACCTTCTAAGATCTTTAATAAAGCCTGCTGAACGCCTTCGCCGCTTACATCACGGGTAATAGAGGCATTATCACTTTTGCGCGCGATTTTGTCAACCTCGTCAATATATACTATGCCGCGCTCGGCGGTATTTACATCATAATCAGCAGATTGCAGCAAACGGGTTAGGATGCTTTCCACATCTTCACCCACATAGCCCGCCTCGGTTAATACGGTTGCATCACAAATACAAAACGGAACGTTAAGGATCTTGGCAAGTGTTTTTGCAAGCAGCGTTTTACCAGTACCGGTTTCGCCCACCATAATAATGTTCGATTTTTCAATCTCCACTTCATCCTTATCCACACGCTGGTTTAACCTTTTGTAATGGTTATACACAGCAACCGACAATACCTTTTTGGCATCATCCTGACCTATAATATACTGGTCGAGGTGTGACTTTATTTCGGCAGGCTTAAGCACAGAAGGTATAGCCGGCGCGGCCTTTACTTTGCGCACCTTTAATTCCTCTGCCAGTATCTCGTTTGCCTGGTCTACACATTTATCGCAAATGTGCGCATCCAAACCGGCTATCAGCATCAGGGAATCCTGTTTACCGGCACCACAAAACGAGCATCTGATCTCCTTGCTGTTCTTGTTCATCCTATTGGGTTTTATCAAAAATAAAAATTTAACAGGTTACAACAAAGCCCGCTACTGTTAGCCGGGCTTTGTAAACCTCATGCTATATTATTTACTTGTATTTGCTCTTAAAATCTCGTCAACCATACCAAATTCCTTTGCTTCTTCGGCAATCATCCAGTGGTCGCGGTCAGATGCATCCCAAACGGTTTGGTAATCGGTACCGCTATGTTCGGCAATTATCTGGTAAAGCTCTTTCTTCAGTTTTGTGATCTCGTGATAGGTTATCTCGATATCGGATTGCTGGCCCTGGGCACCACCCGATGGCTGATGTATCATCACCCTTGAGTGAGGAAGCGCGGCGCGTTTGCCCTTGGTTCCTGCCACCAATAATACGGCACCCATTGATGCTGCCATACCTGTACAGATGGTTGCCACATCGTTTGAAATGAACTGCATGGTATCATATATACCTAAACCTGCATAAACAGAGCCACCCGGTGAATTGATGTAGATCTGGATATCGCGTTTAGCATCTGCCGATTGCAAGAACAATAGCTGGGCTTGTATAATGTTCGCATTTTGATCGTAAATAGCATCGCCAAGGAAGATGATACGATCCATCATTAAACGGCTGAAAACGTCCATAGCCTGTACGTTCAATTGACGTTCTTCCAGGATATAAGGCGTCATGCCGGTAATACCCGGGCCGGTAACAATACCAGACGGGGTTGTGCCGCGGTTTACACCACCAATAAATTTATCTACATAGGTGCTGCTAATGCGGTGATGCTTAACAGCGTATTTACGGAACTCGTTTTTATCGATATTACTACTCATGATATGTGTTTGTTATAGTATTATAGTTTAAATTAGGTAACTGCAATAAATATAGTTTATAGTTGAATATATTTTACGCCATAAAGTTTTTTTAAAGTAATAATAATTGGTGAGTGCCTGCAAAATATGAACCTGTTATAACACAAAAGCACTTGCTGGTAGGCAAATGCTTTTGTAATGATGTTAT
Source organism: Mucilaginibacter lutimaris (assembly GCF_042676625.1). Lineage (NCBI taxonomy): Bacteria > Pseudomonadati > Bacteroidota > Sphingobacteriia > Sphingobacteriales > Sphingobacteriaceae > Mucilaginibacter > Mucilaginibacter lutimaris. Next base: position 934,941 of record NZ_JBHTIA010000003.1, on the reverse strand, counting down.
TTAAGTGTACTGTATTATGCAGCAAGCTTGTTAAAATCAGAGAACAGGATCTCTTTTTTATCAAGCGTAACAACACTCTTAATGTAATCAAACACCTTAAGCGCCTTTACTTGCTCAAATACTTTATTAGCATTTTCTCTATCCTGAAGGTACTGTACAGTGTACTGGCCTAACTGCTCCTCTGTTAAAGCCTGTGGGCTATACATACGGAACTGCTGGTCTAAACTGCCTTTTGCAAATTCAAACACTTCTTCGTATTTAATTTCGATGTTGTTAGCCTTCATCAATTTATTTTCGATAAGTGTCCATTTAAGGTTTTTTGCAAAATCGGCGTAACCGCCTTCCAACTCTTCGTCGGTAAGTTTTTCGTTAGTAGCTTTTAACCAGCGTTTTAAAAATGCGTCGGGTAGTTCGAAATCTACTTTTCCAATACTGTAGTTGTAAATTTCGTCCTGCAGTTTGCGCTCGGCATCCTGGGTCATCATCATTTCTAATTCTTCGGTAATTTTAGCTTTGAAACCGGCTTCGTCGGTAACTACACCTTCACCAAATATTTTATCAAAGAACTCCTGGTTTAAGTCGCCTTCTTCTAAACGGTTAATATTCTTAACAGTTAGTTTGAAGTTAGATTTTAAATCAGCTGCTTCATCTTCTTCAATTTTTAATAAACCGGCAACTTTAGCTGCGTCGCTATCAAAAGCCGCGTTGATGTCAAATACCAGTTCGTCGCCTTTTTTCAAACCGATAAGAGATTTTTTGATCTTCTCATCTTTGATCTGATCCAAACGAACAGACGCGGTATTGCTTATGCCTCCTTCAAAAACAGAACCATCCGGAGAAAGTTGAGTTAATTCGGAATAAAGCACATCATCATCTGCCGATACGTCAGGATTTGTCATTTTGCCATAGCTACGGCGGATGTTTTTGATACGAGACGCTAAGGTTTCGTCATCAACTTTTATTACGTACTGGGTAAGTTTATCTTTCGATGAAAAATCAATATCAAACTGTGGTGCCAAACCAACCTCGTAGTTAAATTCAAAGTTATCGGCAAAATCCCAGTTATACTCTTTAGTGTCGTCAACTTTTGGCAATGGCTGGCCTAATACCTCAAGTTTCTCATCATCTAAGTATTTATTTAAAGTATCAGATAGCATGTTGTTGATCTCATCAACCAAAATGCTTTTACCGTACATTTTTTTAATGTGGCCAACCGGAACCATACCCGGGCGGAAGCCGGGTAGTTTCGCTTTCTTAGCCTGGTCTTTCATGGCCTTTTCAACACGCGGCTGGTAATCTTCCGGGTTGATGTTGATCTTAACAACTGTATTCAGGTTATCAATTTTTTCCTGTGATATATTCATCTTTTTACCTGGTATTAATTTAATTTTATTGAAAGTACAGCCTCCCCGGCTGTGTAAAATTCGAGGCGCAAAAGTATGAATTTATTTTTAATTTAGTTAGGCCTTTGGCTTGCTTTGAAATTTAACCACCCTGTTGTTTACAGGTTTAACGGTTCTTAGGTAGGCGTATATAGCGCCAAGGTCCTTTTCGTTCATACCGCTATACCTCCACCATGGCATTACCGTTTGAAACTGTCCTGCCTTTACTGCCCGGGGCTGGGCTTTATAATCGGTAAACTGTTTAAATTTGGCAATAAACATTTGCTTACTCCAAGTTCCAATACCCGTTTTAGCATCAGGCGTTATGTTAGAAGACGTTACTACTGTATTGCCGGGCATTCCAAATTCCTTACCACCGGCATAATCAAGATCTTTATTGTTAGTATGGCAATCGGCACAAGCTGCGGTAGTAATTAAATATTTACCATAAGCAATGGTATCACTCTCGGCAGGGCGTGTGGTTTCTGCTGCTTTGCCCGGCATGGTATGCACAATAATATTTAACGGGAAATTAAGGCGGCGGGCCGGGAACTTCGTTTCATGCGGTTTTAATGTGCGCACATATGCGATTATACTATAAACATCCTCAGCATCCATCTTACCGTATGAACCATAGGGCATAATAGGGAATATTGCCGAACCATCCTTTTTTACGCCTGTGGTTATGGCGCGGTAAAGTTCTCCGTCGGTCCAGTTTTTCAAATTTGCCGGGGTGATGTTTGGTACATATACATCGCCCGGGAAACCAACATTGGCGTCGAAGTGTTCGCCGCCGGCCCCTATTATAGCGGTATCAATAGGCGCTGCAAACTCATTCCATTTACGGGTGCTGTGGCAATCTATACATACCGCTACATGGTTGGCCAGGTATTTACCACGGGCAATACGCTGGGGTGTCAGGTCGACTTTGAGAGATTGGGGCTCTCCTACGTTTGGCAGCGCCAGTGTAACGTATGATATGGTTACAACAATAATAAGCGCTATTGTAATGGCTATATATGCCATCCATTTTTTTAACTTTTTCATGATAAGGTTGGTAAACTAAAAACTTTTAAAATAACAATGACGGCTTGAGGCCGTCATTTGTTACAATATGGTAATAGAAAATATTATTTTTTAGTCTATCTTTTTTACAGACGAAGCGCCTGACTGATCGTTATTTACCTTTGAAGGATTACCACGGTACTGTATGTCGCTGGAACCGCTGGTATGAACATCCAACTCGTTCAGTACGTTTATTTTACACTCGCTTGCTCCCGAGGTGCTGATCTTGTATTTGCCAACCACAAAATCAAGCGCTTCTACTTTGCCCGAGCCGCTCATGTCAACATCGTGCGATGCCGCCTGGCCCTTTAAATAGATCTCGCTTGAACCGCTTGCTTCTGTACGGACTTTACCGGCACTAAGGTCAAGATCAACCTTGGTTGAGCCCGATAGGTCTATGCCCAGGTCCTTAACATTTAAGCGCCCGTTAGATGTTATATCAACAGCGCCCGATGCAGCTATAGCTTCGAGGTTTTTAACGCCAATAACCAGGACGCTTTCGCCGCTTGGGCAAATATTACGGCGGCTGTGTACGCGTAATGTTCCGCCTTCAACAGTAGTTTCTACGTATTTAAACAGGTTATCATCAATGGTGATAGAGATGGATTCGCTGCTATCCTGCTTTAAGGTTACTTTGTAACCGCCCGATACATCTATTTTAGTAAAGCCTGTCATTTTACGGGTTTCGGTACGTTGGTTACCGGTACCTTTTATACACCTAAACCTGCGGCACGATGAAAATAAGGTAATGGAAACAGCCGCTACAAGCAGCACTATTTTAAAGTTTAAGTTTTTCATATGTTGTGTTAGTTTAGTTTTTTGGACGTTGGTTTACGGGTTGAAGTTACAGTAAATTTAAAAAAAGCCGCTGATTTATTCTCAAACGGCTTTTTGATATATGATGGACCTTGCAAGACATGCTAACAGTTACAAACCTGCAATTTCGGTTTGTTTGGTTTTTGCAATTGTTACGCCTGTTGTTTGCGCGGTAGTGCTTACAGCTACAAAGTTTTTATGATTAACGTTTGCAGGCTGGCTACAGGTTAAATTGTAATCGTTCACATTACCTGTTAAGTTTACTTTAGCATCATCGTTAACGTTTACTGTCGCTTTGTAAGCCTCTACGTTTAAATCGGCAGTTGCGGTATTGTAGAGGTTAACTTCAAGGTCTAATTTTTCTAACTTACCAAACGATTTTACCTCGGCATTGTCATAAGCGTTAATAGCCTGCAGATCTGCGGCTGTTACCCAAACCACCAATTTTTCGTTTTTGTAAGATGAGATCCTTAACAGGCCGTTCTTGCTTTGTACCAAAGCGCTTTCCGCATAGTATTTATTGTAAACCTTAACCTGGTCGGCTGCGCCGTCAGATACGTAAAGCTCAACATTCCCGTGTATTTCGATCTTGTTGATCTTGCTTACGTTGGTTAATACGGTTGCTGCTTCTTCGTTATTATTATTAACGTTTGCATAGGTGTTTGTTGTGGTTACCACTGCCATAATCATTACGGCTACCATGGTGAAAATTGTTGTTTTCATTTTATTAATATTTTGATTATGAATACTATAAGTTGTTTTTTGTAACTAAATACACTTATATGACGAACGTGCGAAAGAAACGTTACAGCCGTTTAGGTTGTATTAGATACAGTGCGGGTTTATGTCGGTGAATGACAGAAATGTGTCGGTGAAAGGGAAAAGAAATTTTGATCTGAAACGTCGGAAGCAGGAAGAAGGGGCATTAGCATTGTAGGTAGCGGAGTATCTATTGTGCGATACAATTCTCTGCTTTTGAGTTTACTCACCCCCTGCCCCCTCTCTGCTGCGCAAAGAGGGGTGTAAATTATATATCTTTTCTATTCCTCTTTACCCTCTTTCCGTGCAGCGAAGAGAGGGCCTACAAGCGAAGCGATGTCGGGGAGTAAACTTATGAACTTGGCATATAAGCCTTCCTACAGGTGTTGGTGACAACACAAACAACGGCGAAAAATTATATATCCTTCTATTTCCCTCACCCTCTTTGCGCGCAGCGAAGAGAGGGTCGACAAGCGAAGCGATGTCGGGGAGTAAACTTATGAACTTGGCATATAAGCCTTCCTACAGGTGTTGGTGACAACACCAACAACGGCGAAGAAATTATATATCCTTCTATTTCCCTCACCCTCTCTTCGCTGCGCGCAAAGAGGGTCGACAAGCGAAGCGATGTCGGGGAGTAAACTTATGAACTTGGCATATAAGCCTTCCTACAGGTGTTGGTGACAACACAAACAACGGCGAAAAATTATATATCCTTCTATTTCCCTCACCCTCTTTGCGCGCAGCGAAGAGAGGGTCGACAAGCGAAGCGATGTCCGGGAGTAAACTTATGAACTTGGCATATAAGCCTTCCTACAGGTGTTGGTGACAACACCAACAACGGCGAAAAAATTATATATCCTTCTATTTCCCTCACCCTCTTTGCGCGCAGCGAAGAGAGGGTCGACAAGCGAAGCGATGTCGGGGTGAGTAAACTCTTAGCGAAGCAAACTCTTTCTTCCGAGAGAACACAAAAAAAGCCACCGCTTTCGCGATGGCTTCTACTATATAATGAACTTTGCAAAGTGCTTACAGAATGGCTAATTCAGATACCTCGGCCTTAACAAATTTGTTGGTTACTGTTTTGTTGCGGTTAACGGCAGCCAGGTTGGTGTGGTTTACGGTTGCAGACTGGTCTTGCACAAGGTTGTAGTCGTTAACTGTACCGCTGATGTTTGCTTTGGCACGGTCGTTTACGTTAATGCTGGTTTTGTAAGCATCAAGGTTCAGCTCGGCAGAGGCATTGTTATTTAACGTTACAGCAAAATCTAATTTCTCCAGGCTACCAAATGATTTAACGGTTGAGTTATCGTTGGCAACAATAGTTTGCAGGTCGGCTGCTTTTACCCAAACCACTAATTTTTTATCCGTGTATGATGAGATACGTAAGGTACCATTCTGGCTTTGAACCAGGGCGCTTTCTGCATAATACTTGTTGTAAACTTTTACCTCGTCGGCTGCGCCGTCAGAGATGAACAGCTCAACGTTTCCGTGTAATTCTATTTTGTTGATCTTGCTAACGTTGGTAAGTACAGTGCTTACTTCGTCGTTATTGTTTTTAACAGATGCAAAGGTTGATGATACTGTACCTACTGCTAATGTAAAGATGGTTGCTATGGTTAAAATTGAAGTTTTCATTTTATTATGATTTGATAGTGAGTGTTTTATTTCGTCTAATTTTTAAATACACCAATATGACGCCCCCATTTACAAAACGTTACAGCCATTTGGCCGGTAATAGATGTACGGGCTGTTTATGTCGGTAAACGGCGGATTTGTGACGGTGAAATGGTAAAGTTTTTTGAAACAGAAAGGTAACAGCTGCGCACGCTGAATTATTTTTGTGATAGTTGTGGTGCTGGCACAATAGCTAAGAATCTAATTTCCGACGTGCGTTTTAAAGCACAGCTTAATAATAGATTCTTCACAATTGTTCAGGATGACAATTGCTCAAAGTTGATATTGATTAGAGAACGCTTTACAAATAATAATTCCCGCCATCCGTTTTTATCTTGCCGGCATCAAGCAGCAGGCGGATCGTTTCGATACGTTCTTTCTCGGTACCGAGCTTTAAAGAGGTTATCAACTCGTCTATGCCGTAAGCATCAGTGCTTAGTAGTTGCACTATTTCGTTAGTAATATCGTCAAAGATCTCATCGGCATTCCGTTGGCGGCGTTCTTCGAGGCAAACATCACAAACACCGCATTTAGGTGCGTTGGTTTCATCAAAATAATTCAGCAGCATTTGGCTGCGGCAGTGTTTATGCTCCGCATAGGCAAAAACGGCTATCATTTTTTGGCGATAGGTTTCCTTACGCTGCTCTATAAAAACTTTATTAATATACAGGTTATTGGCGTGTTGCCTTGGCTTAAGCCAGGTTATTTGCGGCTTATCGGTTTGGGGCAGATAGCTCAGCAAGTTAAAATCTTGCAATTGTTTTAAACCATCTATTACCTGCTGGGTGTTCATCCCCGTGCGTTTGGCTATATCATATTCTTTAATGCGTACATAATTCTCAAATGAACCTCCGTACGAACGTAGTAAGGTCTTTACAAATGGGTCCCAGCCCGGGTTTTGGATCTGGAAGTTATATAGTTCTTCATTCAATACCTCAAACCTAAACCGCGACGGCAAAAAAACGCTTTCGTTAAAGGCGAGGTATTCGTCCTGCTCCAGAAATTTAAGGGCGTTGATAGTTTTAATCGCATCTAACTGGAACCGGCCGCAAAATTCGCCAAGGTCCAGGTCGAAATTCGCGCCTTCGCCTGCATCATAAGCTATCTGGCAGTAATTGCCAAGGTGATGGTAGATCTGTTTTATTTCCTCAACTGAAGGGAAATTTTGTAAGAAGCGCTTTTCCTGCCTTAAACGGTCGGTTATATTGTAAAGTAAAATGCCGTAGGCACGCTTTTCATCACGGCCTCCCCTGCCGGCCTCCTGGTAATAGGCTTCCAGGCTTTCGGGCATATCTTTATGTATCACAAACCTAACGTCGGGTTTATCGATACCCATTCCAAAGGCATTGGTGGCTACTATAATGCGTGTGTGGTTATTTTTCCAGGCCTCCTGCCTGGCAGAACGTTCCTCGGTTGGCAAACCGGCGTGGTAATAATCGGCACTTATGTTATGCTGGTTATAATGTTTGGCAATTTCAAAGGTTTCCTTTCGGCTGCGTACATATACTATACCACTGCCGCTAATGCCACGGGCAATATCAAGCAATTTGCGTAACTTATCCTCTGTGTTTTGTACCACGTACCGAAGATTTTTTCGCTCAAAGCTTTGCTGGTAAACAATGCCGTTCTTAAATTGAAGCTTATCCTGTATATCATCGCGCACCTGGGCGGTCGCGGTAGCTGTAAGAGCGAGTACAGGTACATCAGGGTGCAGCTCCCGCAGATCGCCAAGATGCAAATAGGGCGGCCTAAAATCATACCCCCATTGCGAGATACAATGCGCTTCGTCAACCGCAAAAAGGTTTACCTTCATGTATTTGATGCGCTCGCGCACCAGTTCTGATAGTAAACGCTCGGGCGACAGGTATAAAAATTTTACCTGTCCATAAACGCAATTATCTAAAGCAATATCTACCTCGCGCCTGCCCATGCCCGATACGATGGCTATGGCCTCTACACCTTTGGCTTTCAGGTTCTCCACCTGGTCTTTCATGAGCGCGATGAGCGGCGATACTACAATGCAGATACCATCCATTGCCAAAGCCGGCACCTGGAAACATACCGATTTACCCCCACCTGTAGGCAATAACGCCAGCGTATCCCTACCCTGCAATACAGATGCAATGATCTCCTCCTGCAAGGGCCGGAAGCTATCATGTCCCCAATATTTTTTAAGTATTTCGCGTGGTGTCATTGCTCTACAAAAAAAGCCCGGCAAGCGGGCTTTAAATTATGAATATTTTTTATCTGCGGATTAGTTTACTCACCCGGTCTTTGCTTCGCTCGACCACCCTCTCTGATGCGCAAAGAGGGTTAAAATTTTCCTTCTCCCCTTCTTTCCGCTTGCGGAGAGAGGGTCGACCAGCGTAGCGTAGTCGGGGTGAGTTAGCTCTATGAGCGATCTTACCTACTTTTAATATCCGTATATTCTTTATCGGTTTCACCAACGTAGATCTGGCGCGGGCGGCCGATCGGTTCTTTGTTAGCTTTCATTTCTTTCCACTGGGCAATCCATCCCGGCAGGCGGCCAAGGGCAAACAGCACGGTGAACATTTCTGTAGGAAAACCAAGCGCGGTGTAAATAATACCCGAATAGAAATCTACGTTAGGGTAAAGTTTACGCTCAACAAAGTATGGGTCGCTTAAGGCAACTTCTTCCAGCTTCTTAGCTATTTCTAACGTTTCATCGTTTATACCTAATTTCTCAAGGATATCATCGCAAGCCTTTTTGATGATCTTGGCACGCGGGTCAAAGTTCTTATAAACCCGGTGGCCAAAGCCCATCAAACGAAACGGATCGTTTTTATCCTTTGCTTTTGCAACCCATTTATCAACGTCGCCGCCGTCTTCTTTTATCTTTTGAAGCATCTCTACCACAGCCTGGTTTGCACCACCATGCAGCGGGCCCCAAAGTGCCGAGATCCCGGCAGATATAGAAGCATAAAGGTTAGCATCTGATGAACCAACGATACGCACGGTTGATGTAGAACAATTCTGCTCATGGTCGGCATGCAATATCAGCAACTTGTTCATGGCGCTTACTACAACAGGGTCAATCTCCACATCTTCGGTACGCTGCCCAAAGGTCATGTGCATGAAATTGGTCACATAGTCGAACTTATTGCGTGGATAGATAACCGGGTGCCCTAACGATTTTTTGTAGATCCAAGAAACAATAGTGCTCATTTTTGCAATAAGCTTAATAATTTCGGTGTTGATCTCCTCGGCAGAAAGGCCTTGCTTTAACGATGCAGGGTTAAATGCAGCCAAAGCGCCAATTAATGACGACAACTGCCCCATTGGGTGTGAGCCCGAAGGGAATCCGTCAAAAAATTTCTTCATATCCTCGTGTACAAGGGTATGGTGGCTTATTTCAAACTCAAATGCCTGTAACTGTTCGGTAGTTGGAAGTTTACCATATATAAGCAGATAGGCCACCTCAATAAAGGTTGATTTTTCTGCAAGTTGTTCAATAGAATAACCACGGTATTTTAATATACCTACCTCGCCATCTAAAAATGTGATAGCGCTTTTTGTAGCGCCGGTGTTCTTATAACCAATATCTAAGGTAACATAACCGGTCTGGTCGCGTAGTTTAGAAATATCAATAGCCTTTTCGCCCTCGGTACCTTCTATCACCGGCAAATCATAGGTTTTATCACCAATCTTTAATTGTGCAGTTTCAGACATAGAAAAATATGTATTTGCAACAAATGTAAATAAATCTGCGTATTAATAGCCTTTAAGATATATTTACTCTTTGTAAAATTCTTATTAAGTACTTATGGTTTATTTCCCAATATTGTTTGGCATAAATAAAAATACCCCTATTGTATATGTCTTTTAAAAACAGGGCGCTACTATTAATTGAAAACGACATAACTATATACAGGCTTACTTTATTAGGCTTACTAATAGCCAGCCCGTCACTACATTATTTGTGTTTTCAAAACTCCTACGACCCGCTTTGGCTACGTGCAGTTAACTGCATTTTTTGCCTGGTAACATTGGGGCTCTCCTACAGTAAAAATAAAGGCCTTTTTAAAGCCATGGTATATGTTACCATGTGTTCTTACCTGTTTGTTAACAATTTTATACTCCTTGGTGTAAACGGTTTTTCGCACGTTTATGTTTTTAGTTCTATTACCATATTTATTGCATTATCCTTATTCTGCAAGCAAAGGCGCGAGTTTGTAAGCATCAGTATATTGAATTTCATAGCCGTTGTTGCGGCGTATTACACCGCTCCTAAAGTTGCCATATCTGTTAACATACTCATAATTTTACTGGGCGTTTTTACGGTTATTGCTTATGTATCATTCCTGGTTATGCTGGCTTACAAAATGCAGTTTAAAAAAGCGGTAGCCAATATTGTACAGCTAAACGAGTCGTTGTTAACGAATGCGGAAAAACTGCGGAACAGCCAGCAGCAGATGCACGCGTTAATCAGTTCTATTAACGATACCATTTTAGAATTTGATGAGCATGGCGTTTGTATCAATATGTGGCTCAGCCCACAATCGCCCGATTATTTAAAGACCGAGGATTTTTTGAATAAAAAAATCATTGAATTTATTGGAGCCGAAAGGGCGAAACCTTTTATTGATGTTTACGAGTACGTTTCCAAACACAATAAAACTACGAGCATAGAATTTCGGTCGTTATTTGGCGAACCACGCTGGTTTGTGGCCAAGGCATCGCCGGTGCTTGATGTTAATGGTAATTACACCAACCGTATCTCTGTATCTGTAACCGATATTTCTGAACAAAAAGCCTATGCCGATGCCCTTATCGAAAACAAAAACCTTTTGATGCAGGCACAGGATATTGCAAAAACCGGTAACTGGTGGTATGATGGCGATACAAAAGAAAACTACTGGTCCGAAAGCCTTTTTAATATCCTGGAGATAAAAGATATACCACCCGGCTTAAACCGCTTTGAATATTATATGCAAATGGTTCACTCGGATGATCGTGAATTTGCTGTGAATTATTTTACCAAAATCAATTCAGTTACCGAAAACAGCTTGGTGCATAAGTTTATTACCCCACAGGGCAACTTAAAATATTTAAGGGTTTTACGCGGCGATGTATCGCGCAACGAGGATGGTAGCCTTAAGCGGGTTGTAGGTATCATACAAGACATTACCGAATCTAAATTGGCCGAGAAAGCGGTAAAAGTTAGCCAGGCCGAGTTATTGGAAGCCCAAACCATTGCCAAAATTGGCAACTGGAAGTATGACAGCACTACACACATGCTATCATGGAGCGATGAGGTTAATTCTATTTACGAGGTTAAGGATAATGGCAGTTCGGCTTCCCGCTTTGGCCGTAGGCTGCTGAACCAAATTCACCCCGATGACAAATATATTGTAAAACACCTGTTTAAAAGTGGTAACAACAGTGATTCTTCTTACGAGTACCGTATCATTACGCCCAATGGCAATATTAAGTACGTTAGCGTTATTATTGGTAAACTGATGTTCCGCGAGGATGGCAGTGTGCGCAAGATCATAGGCACCCTACAGGATATAACCCTGCGCAAACAAGCCGAGATAGACTACCGCCGTACGGAGAACAAGTACCGCCTGGTATTGGAAACCATTAAGCTTGCGGCTGTATCTTTAAATGCTGAGGGCAAGGTCATCTTTTGCAACAAATACCTGGCAAACCTGCTTGGCTACAGCCAAATGGAAATTTTGGGTATGGACTGGATGGAACATTTTGTGACCGGTGAACACAAAGGCATACTTACCGGTTGGTTCAGGTCAAATTTAGTTAAGGCGCATTATGTTAACCCAATAAAATGCCGCAACGGCGAGCTGCGCACCATTAGTTGGCAAAACACCGTTAGTTACGACGAGAATGGCAATATTAAAGAAACTACCAGCATTGGCGAGGATATTACCGTACAGCAAAAAGTAAGACAGGAATTAATATCTGCTAAGGAGCGGGCCGAACGCTCGTCGCACTTCAAGTCGGAGTTCCTGTCTATCATGAGCCACGAGATCCGCACCCCAATGAATGCGGTTATAGGTACAACCAACCTACTGCTCGAAGAAAACCCTAAGCCCGAACAGTTAGATTACCTGAACACCCTTAAATTTAATAGCGAAAACTTGCTGGCTATTATTAATGATGTTTTAGATTATAATAAGATAGAGGCGGGTAAACTGCAGCTAAGCAATATCCCATTCAACATTCACCAGTTGGCGCAAAATATCCGGCAATCATTCTACTCAAAAGCGGTGGAGAAAAACCTGGAGATTGAGTTACTGGCTGACGAAACCATACCGGATTATTTAATGGGCGACCAAACCCGCCTCGGCCAGATCCTGATAAACCTGGTAAGCAACGCTGTTAAATTTACCCACCAGGGTAAGGTAAGTATTATACTGGAGAACGAACAGCTAAGCAAAGACGAGGTTACAGTTAAGTTTACAGTGAATGATACAGGTATTGGCATCGCTGCCGAAAATATGGCCATCGTGTTTGATCCGTTCATACAGGGGCCGCAAACAATTACGCACAGCTATGGCGGTACCGGCCTTGGTCTGGCTATAACCAAGCGCCTGATAGAGCTTTATGAGAGCAACATCAACGTTTTTAGCGATTTGGGCAGAGGTACCCGCTTTATATTCAGCATCCGTTTTAAAATAGCATCGCCTGTTGCTGGCCTTGGCGACAACACTACGGCAGACATTGTGCTGCCATTAAACCTTAACGGCATGCATATTTTGGTGGTTGATGATAACAAAATGAACCTGATGATAGCCTCTAAATTCCTTAAAAAATGGCAGGCTAAGGTTGATGAAGCCATAAACGGCCAAATTGCGGTAGATATGATAAAAGCTGGTAATTACAATATGGTAATTATGGACCTGCAAATGCCTGTAATGGATGGATTTGAAGCTACCAGGATCATTAAAAAAACCCATCCCGGGTTACCTGTAATAGCCTTTACGGCCGATGCTATGCCCGAAACCCATAGCAAAGCCTATGAAGCCGGCATGTGCGATTACCTTACCAAGCCTTTTGTACCCGATGTGCTTTTCGAAAAAGTGTCGAAACACCGTAAATCAATAATACCTGAGACTAATTAACAAGGTAGTAAAAGGTCCTAATTTGTCCTTATTGCCTCTACCGGGTCGAGCCTTGAAGCGAACCAGGCCGGTACTATGCCCGATATCATCCCGATGGCAACTGATATACCAATACCAAATATGATGTTACCCATATCCAGCACCACTTCTATACCGGAAGCAGCCTTAACCCCGAGGGTCCCTAAATAAACCAGTAACAGGCCTATAAAACCTCCCATCAGGCATAATGATATTGCCTCAATCAAAAACTGAAGCAGGATGAAATAATTTTTTGCGCCTAACGACTTTTGGATGCCAATGATGTTGGTACGCTCCTTAACAGATACAAACATAATGTTGGCTATACCAAAACCACCTACCAGTATCGAAAAGCCCCCTATAATGGCGCCGGCTATATTAACAATACCAAATAACTGATCGAGCTGGTTTGTAAGAATGGTTGATTTATTTAGCGAAAAATCATCCTCACCACCCGGGCGTATGCTGTGGATAGAACGCATTAAACCGCGCACTTCGCTTTCAACTTCTACATCGCTCAATTTATCCATGCCACGCACCACTATTTGCGGGTTGTACCTTTCATTCTCAATATCTATTACGTTTTTGGCAAAGTTTAGTGGTAGCAAAATCTCATTATCGCTGGTGATGCCTAACATATCTTTACCCTCTTTGGCAAAAACACCAATAATGGTAACCTTACGGCCCATAATTTTTATTTGCTTGCCTACGCCGGTTCCACCCGGGAAAAGCGCTTCGGCTATATCGGCACCTATGATGGTAACAGGGGCGCCCGTACGCGATTCGATGTCGGTAAAATACCTGCCATCCTGGAAATCGAAGTTCCAGGTTTTGTCATGGTCGTGAGACACGGCGTCTATCTGCGCGCCGTCAACCGTGTTACTCAGGTATTTTACAGTACGGTTATCAATACTAATTTCGTATGAAATTGCTTTCGCGGTTTGGCTGCGGCGGGTAAGCTGTTCAAAATCGCGAAGTTTTGGTACCGGGCGCTGCATATATTTCCACCAGGGGAAGTTATCCTCGCCCACCCAGGGCCATTTTTGTATATAAATGCTGTTACTGCCTAACTTGTTAACGCTTTTTTGCAGGTTGTTACGAAGCGTATCAACCGCCGAAAAAACTGCTATAATGGTAAAGATACCAATGGTTACACCCAATAACGATAGCATGGTACGCAGCTTATTTTGCCTAAGCGCGTCAAACGCGAACAAGAAACTTTCACGAATAAGTTTAAGTATGATCATATCGTTGTTTTGATGTAACCGGGCGCGCCGGGTAATTGATTTAGCGTTGTTTTAAAACAGTATTTGTTAGACTGTGTTAAAGCACTTAAGTTACAGTAATTTTCACTTTTACTATTAACAGTATAGCCCTGTCAAAAAAAGGTGAAAAATAACAAAAATTCCGTACATTTGCGCCCTGAAAATTCATATATATAAGCATGAAATTATCTCAATTTAAATTCAATTTACCCGAATCATTAATTGCTCATTCTCCGTCGGATATCCGCGACGAGTCACGTTTAATGGTTTTACACCGCGATTCTGGTAAAATTGAGCATAAAATATTTAAAGATGTATTGGATTATTTTGATGACCAGGATGTAATGATCCTGAACAATACCAAAGTATTCCCGGCGCGTATGTATGGTAACAAAGAAAAAACCGGCGCTACCATCGAAGTATTTTTGCTTCGCGAACTGAACAAGGAATTACGCCTTTGGGATGTATTGGTTGACCCGGCCCGTAAAATACGCGTAGGTAATAAACTTTACTTTGGCGACGATGACCTGCTTATTGCCGAAGTTGTAGATAACACTACGTCACGCGGCCGTACCATCCGTTTCTTATTTGACGGTACTGATGAAGAATTTCGCCGTAATGTGGAGATCCTTGGCGAAACACCGCTTCCAAAATACATAAAACGCAAGGCAACTGCCGACGATAAAGAGCGTTACCAAACCATATTTGCCAAGCACGAAGGCGCTGTTGCCGCCCCTACCGCAGGTTTACACTTTAGCCGCGAGCTAATGAAACGCCTTGAATTAAAAGGTGTAGAATTTGCCGAGGTTACACTGCACGTTGGCTTAGGCACCTTCCGCCCGGTTGAGGTTGAGGACCTTACCAAACACAAAATGGATTCTGAGCAATTCATTATCGAAGAAAAACAAGCCAACATCGTAAACCGTGGTATCGAAAGAAAAAAACGTATTTGCGCGGTTGGTACAACATCTATGCGTGCGGTTGAATCGGCAGTTTCTGCTGGTAAAATTTTAAAGCCGGCTAACGATTGGACCAGTAAGTTCATCTTCCCGCCGTATGATTTTAGCATCGCGAACAGCATGATCACAAACTTCCACACACCAGAATCGACCTTATTGATGATGGTTGCGGCCTTTGGTGGTTACGAGCACGTAATGAATGCGTATGAAATTGCGGTAAAAGAAAAATACCGTTTCTACAGCTACGGCGACGCGATGCTAATTATTTAGAGGTTAGAGATTGAAGATAAGAGATTAGTGAAACTAATCTTACAATTTATTAAGAGATATGGGTTTACTCATATCTCTTTTTATTTATATAATTTTGTATGATACTATACAAGATGCCTAATCTCCAATCTCCAATCTCTAATCTCTTTAAAACTTATGCCATCATTGTTGCTGGTGGATCGGGTAGCAGGATGCAGTCGGCCTTGCCTAAGCAGTTTATCGAGCTGTGCGGCGAGCCGGTATTGATGCACACTATCAGGGCGTTTAAAGAGAGCTTGTCATCCCCACAAATTATTTTGGCGCTGCATACAAGTTATCAAGAGCTTTGGGCCCAATTGTGCAGCAAGCATAATTTCACTATCCCCCACACCGTAATTGCCGGTGGCGAAACCCGTTTCCATTCGGTAAAAAATGCTGTAGATAGTATTAAAGATTTAGATGCGCTTATTGCCGTGCATGATGCCGTTAGGCCGCTGGTTAGCGCCGCGATTATAGATGAAGCCTACCAATGTGCCGCAGATGATGGAACAGCCGTAACAGCCGTTAAAAGCCGCGACTCTATAAGGCAGGCAAATAACGGGGCATCAACAAGCTTAAATCGCGATGGCATTTACCTGGTGCAAACGCCCCAGGTATTTAAAGCAGCTATTTTAAATAAAGCGTACAAGCAGCCTTACACCGATAATTTTACCGACGACGCGAGTGTAGTTGAACAAAGTGGTGTTGCCATAACGCTTATTGAGGGCAGCTATGATAATATTAAAATAACCTTCCCTGAGGATATTACCATTGCCGAAGCGCTTATAAACAAAAAGCCATCAACATTAAGCTGATGGCTGTAAGATCTATCTGATAATTGATCAGGCCCTTCTTATCACACCCAATAATACAGCAATAACTGCTATTACCAATAAAATGTGAATTAAGCCGCCTGCGTGGTTTACAAAGAATCCAAAGATCCATCCTATTACCAAAATAACTGCGATGATGTACAATAAGCCTCTCATAGTTGTGTGTGTTTAGTTAATGTTTATTTATAGATGTAAATAATAAACCAACGTTTTTATAAAAAGTTTTGGTCATAAAAAAAACCCGGGATCGCCCGGGTTTATATTGTTCATTGCTTTAATTAAGCCCTCCTGATGACGCCTAAAATTACAGCTATGATAGCTATAACTAACAATACGTGAATAATGTTACCGCCAAATGGTGAAATAAATGCTCCGAAGATCCACGCAATTACAAGGATTACAGCAATAAGGTACAATAAGCTTCTCATGGTAAAGTGTTTTTAGTGTTTAAGTAAATGTATGTACAGTTGCTTATACCAAAATCATTCCAAAAAGATATAATTACAAAAAAAGCCCTGTATACAGGGCTTTTTAATACTTGTTAAAAGGGCTTAATATTCGTCCTCGTTAAAAAAGAAATCGTCTTTGGTAGGATAATCCGGCCAAATCTCTTCTATATTTTCATACGGTTCACCATCATCTTCAAGTGCCTGCAGGTTCTCAATAACCTCTACCGGCGCTCCAGAACGTATGGCGTAATCAATTAATTCGTCTTTTGTGGCAGGCCATGGAGCATCTTCAAGGTGCGATGCTAATTCAAGTGTCCAATACATGTTTTTATATTAAAGTGGTAAATTTTGCTTTTTCGCAAAAGTATAATATTTTTAAATTGATTATCAATATTTTTTTGTAATTTTTTTATATACGTGGTATCCACTGGTTTTCAGGGATTTTATCCGCGTAACCAACCATCCTGGCTAAGGTGAACAAGTAATCGCTCAGCCTGTTCAGATAAATATTCACTTTTTCGTCAACAGTGCTTTCTTCGGCCAAATGTACGCTTAGCCTTTCGGCGCGGCGGCATACGCAGCGCGCTATATGGCAGTATGATATGGTATTGCTACCACCGGGTAAAATAAAATGGCGCAGTTCCGGCAAAGTTTCATTCATGCGGTCTATCTCCTTTTCCAGTAGCTCAATATCTTCGGGATAAAGGTCCGGTATCACCATCTTAGATTTTTCGGGGTCGGCCGCCAGCGAGGAGCCTATGGTAAACAATCTGTCCTGTATTTGTTTCAGTATGTCCTTTTCGTGGTCGGTAATCTGCTGGTCGCGTATGAGGCCTATGTACGAGTTCAATTCATCAACAGTACCATAACTCTCAATGCGCAGGTGGTGCTTAGGCACACGCGTGCCGCCTATTAATGATGTGTAGCCCTTATCGCCTGTTTTAGTATATATCTTCATAAGAATAGCAGCAATGTAAGCGTTTTAGATTTGTTTAACCATAAAGTGTACAAAGGTTTTTTGCACAAAGCACCAAAAGAGGAAGGCGACTTAGTGCTCATTGTAATTTTTCTTTGCGTTATTTGTGGTTAAGGCGTATGCTAAACAATGTTTAAACTTAAACTTACATATTGTGTTTGTTCAAAAAGTATCATTTAATAAAATCATGAAACTCATTATATCAACAGCAAAGCTGGTTACTGTAAGTTTGTTTGCCTTATCGTTACTGGGTTTTAGTTGCAGTGGCGGCGCTGCCAATAGCAAAACCGACAGCACTTCTACACCGGCTGCCACTCCTGCCCCTGCCCCATCGTTCAGCAAGTTTTTAACAGAAAAACAATTTAATGATCTTTTCCCCGAGCGCGATAAGTTTTATACTTACGCAGCCTTTATAAAAGCCGTTGACGAACTGGCGCAGATAAAAGTTCAGGTGACACGCAGGGCGGTATCGGTATATCAATTTATACGTACAGATAAAAGCACCGGAAAAGCAACCACTGTACGCCAGGACGGCGATTGGAATGAGGCCTGGGCTAAAGTTAAGCCCGATAGCGTTTATACGGTAGACTATGGTAACTTTTGTACCGAAAAAGATGCAGCCGCCAATAAACGCGAACTGGCAGCTTTTTTCGCGCAAATAGCTCACGAGACCCGCCACGGCCAAAACGAAAGTTATACTGATGGATTGATGCTAATACATGAAGATAACACCAATAATGTTTATGTAAGTGATAGCGACGAGTACCCGCCGGTTAAGGGGCAAAAATACTATGGCCGCGGGCCTATGCAAATAAGCTATAACGGCAATTATGGTTATGCATCAGATTGTATTTTTGGCGACAAACATGTTTTACTTAACAACCCTGCCTTAATAGAGACCGACCCGGTTGTAGCATTTAAAACAGCCATTTATTTTTGGATGACGCCCGAGACTCACAAGCCATCGGCGCATGATGTAATGATAGGCAAATGGCAGCCAAATGCTACCGACAAAGCCAAAGGCCGTACACCCGGCTTTGGCATGACCATATTAATTGTAAACGGCGAACTGGAATGCAACAAAGGCGAAGACAACTATAGCATGAAAGACCGTATTGGCTTTTACCAATTTTTCCTGAAAAAGCTGGGCGTTACCGATGAAAATTGCGCCTGCAGCTGTGGCAAAATGGAACCCTATAAGTATTAAAAGAAGTATGCTACTAAGGGCGGTACTATAAACTTTTTATTGGTGTTCATGGTGTCAGTACCTTGTCAGTAATTACAACATTAAAATTTTGATTATTAACGTTTTACAAAAAACATACCTGCATGTGCAATCGTGAACGTGAACATCTGGCTACTTTTTTTCCTGAAATACCAATAAAAACGGTTGTCAAATTTGGCAACCGTTTTTTTATATCCGTAATAAATATCCCAGCTCTTTATTCAGATTTCTCAATAAACGCCCAGTTGTATTTACCATCGGCACCTTTGGTGATACCAAAATAATCAAATATGCCGCTTGCACGGTCGCCGTTGGCATCAAGCGCGTCGCTGCCGGTAATGCCCTGGTGTTTATTAGCTTGTTCTACAAAGCTGGTTTTTAGTTTAGCAAAATCGGTTATGTCGCCATTATTAGCTTCGATGGTGTAGGCAATAGCCCAAACCGCATCATAGGCGGCTAATGCAAAGGCATCCGCATCTAATTTAGTTTTTGCCTTAATACGCTCTGCTATAGGCTTGTATTGTGGCTCTAAAGCCGCAGGCAAACCAACAGATGGTGCAAAAAAGCCCGTTTTAAAAGCAAACTCTGCTGCGGCATCGTCACCTGTAAATGCCGCGCTCAACACCGCGCCATCACCACCAAACCATTTAACGGCGGCAAGTGTAGGTTCGGCGTTAGCCAGTTTCATAATTTTTACACCCTCATCAAACGATGCCAGGTAAACGCCAACCTTATCGGCGCCATATGTACCGCTAAGTGCCGCAACCTTTGTTTTAATATCGGCAACTATTGCGGCGTAATCTGCATCGGCAGTGGCAGCAGCAGAATATGGTGTTGCAGCGCTAACAACACCACCTTTAGCAGTAAAAGCTGCACCCACGGCAGTTTGCAGGCCTTTGTTGCCTGCATCGTCCTGGGCTACAGTAACCAAAGCCGTACGGCCTTTATTATAAATGGTATTTGCCATGGCCGCGCCTTCTACTTTATCGGGAGGGCAAAAACGGAATATCGCGTCGCCAGGTATGGCCAGGCTGCCTGCCGTACTGCTTTGACTTACAACAATGATGCTCGATTGGTCTACCTCGGGCTTTATTGCGGCCAGTTCCGCGCTGCTTTGCGGGCCTACAATAAAACTGATGCCATCTGCCTTTGCATTTTTTAAATTTGCAAGGGCTAAATCGGCGCTATGCCTGGTATCTACTATGTTTACGCCAATGCTGTAATTATAGCCGTTATCTGCAAAATATTTATTTACGTCATCCGCTGCAAGTTGCATGGCTGCACTCGAGGTTATGCCTAATGTATTACCACTACCGGTTATAGTAAGCAACCCTCTGATGGTAATGCCACGCGTTGTGGTAACATCTTTACTTTTTTTGCACGATTGAAATATAAGCGCGAAAGCAAAAAGCGCGATAACCGGGAGTAATATTTTTTTCATATTAATTTATAAATATTTAACACTGCAAAATACGCTTAATTTACCATTTTGTTTATTTAAGGCCTGTTGATAATGAATTTGTTACCAAAATGTAACATCTGATATTATCTTTAGTCTGATTTTTTTATTGTAACGAATGGACAAATTTTCACCTGACGCATCCGGACTAACCCCCCTCCCGGCTAATGATATTGAAGCTACCAGCCGGGCCATAAAAGACCAATTCAGGATAGAGACACCCGGCTTTATTGATTTTAAGTTAGAGCAGTTTGAGGTTTTAAACCATCACCGTGCTGTAAACATCACCAATACCTTTGCCATAAAAAATGCCTGCGGCGATAGCTACTTATTGTTTTTAAATGTAGATACCGACCATACCCCCGCAAAAGGCCAAAAAACTGTCGTCACCGAACAACAGGCCTGGGCGTTGGCCTATTTAAAACGTGATTTTGGCCGGGTGTTTATCCGTACGGAAACTATCATAGATAAGATCCGCGAGATCATTTTCCCAATAGAGCTTGACTTTAAGGAAGATAAACCATTCAGCGACCGCTATTATGTACTAACCGACGACAAGCATAAAACCGAACAAGCCATCACCCTGGAATTTAGAACTGCGATGATGGCTATTAAGGAAACAGATTTTGTAGTGGAGATCTTTGAGCATACGCTCATCATCGGCAACCGCAAACCCATCACTCCCGAGCATACACTTTACCTTGCCGGGTTTGTTGCAAAACTGGCTGAGTTGAAGTGTTAAACATAAAAAGCCCTTTTTGCAGGGTGCAAAAAGGGCTTCATACTGTATTAGAAAACCACTACTTACTTAAATCAATATTTTCTTTTTCGGGTACTCTCCTGCTTACAGTTTGGATGTTCTCGTTCTTGTAATCATTCTCTACAAGGCCATCGCGCATGCGTACAATACGGTGGGCATGCATGGCAATATCTTCTTCGTGCGTTACCAGTATAATGGTGTTGCCTTTGGCGTGGATATCTTCCATCAGGCCCATGATCTCTATAGATGTTTTGGTATCAAGGTTACCTGTGGGCTCATCTGCAAGAATAATAGATGGGTTGTTAATTAACGCGCGGGCTACGGCCACGCGCTGGCGCTGACCACCCGAAAGTTCATTAGGGCGGTGATCGGTACGGTTGCCAAGGCCAACATTTTCGAGTGCAAGGCGGGCGCGTTCGTTACGCTTTTCTTTGCTGATACCTGCATAAACCAAAGGGAGGGCAACGTTATCTAACGCGCTGTTACGCGGTAAAAGGTTAAACGTCTGGAAAACGAAACCAATTTCAGTGTTACGCACCTCTGCCAGATCGTTATCCGTCATGTGGCTAACGTTGATGCCGTTAAGTATGTATTCGCCTTTACTTGGGGTATCCAAACAGCCTAAGATATTCATTAGGGTTGACTTACCCGAACCGGAAGGGCCCATTAGCGCTACAAATTCGCCTTTGTTTATGGTTAAGGATACCGATTTTATCGCATGGATAATTTCCGACCCGATAACATATTTACGGCCGATATCTTTAATAATAATTAGAGGCTCTTCTTTTTTTGTAGCTATTGCCATGTTCCGTTTTTTGTTACTTTGACAGCAAGATAGTATTAAATGTTACAGGTGTAAGGGATAAAAGATTACAAGAAGCAAGAGACAAGATTTCCCTTCGTCTTGGTTCTTGATTTCCTGAATCTCTGAATAACTATTTAATCACCTTGGCTACTAAAAAGTGGCTCTCGTCATGGTCGGGAGCATTTTGTAAGGCCTCGGCTGTGGTAATTTGTTGCTTAACCACATCCTCGCGCAGTATGTTTGGCTCGGGCATCATGTAAACTAATGGTTCTACGCCGGTGGTGTCTACCTCGTTAAGCTTATCCATAAAACCCAGTATCTTGTTCATGTCTTTGATCATGGCCTGCTTTTCGCTCTCAGCCAGTTTAAGGCGTGCCAGATGGGCTATTTTATCAACCGTTTGTTCGTCTATGGTCATGCTCGTTAATTTTGTTGCTGATAATGTCGTGCACCTCATCGCGCAGTGCATCAGCATCATCTATGGTAAAGTGGGCCGTTTCAATCGGCTTATGTACAAATATATCACATACGCCCGGCTTACTGCCATATTTACTGCCATCATCCCAAAAAATTTTCCAGGTGTTTAGCGATGTTACCGGGATAATAGGCACCTTAAGTTCTATAGCCATACGGAAAGGGCCGTTTTTAAAGGCATGCAAATGTGGGGGGAACTGGTCTGGTATGGTAGCCTCGGGGAAAATGATCACCGTCATGCCGTTGCCAAGCCGCTCCATGGCCACCTTAAACGCCCGGAATGATGCTATTTTACTTTCGCGGTTAACCGGTATATCAACTGTGCGGAAGAAAAGGCGTGTAACCAGGCCATCAACCAATTCCTCTTTACCCATAAAGCAGCAATTGCTTTTTACCAGTATGCTAAGCGCGGTAATATCAAGGTTACTGGTGTGGTTGGGGCAAACAATGTAGGTTTTGCTCCAATCTATAGGTTGCTCAAACTGATATTTGTACCTGATGCCTACACAAAACGAACTTACCCGCCCCCAAACACGCCTAACGGCATTCATATTCTTGTACCTTTGGGCTTTGCGCGAAAAGTAGTAAAGTAAAGGCCACAGCAGAAAATAAAAAAGCCCAACGCTGCCCTGGTAAAGGTATAGGTGCACTTTCTTCAATAGCATTTTCATTGCCGTCAAAAATATAAAAAATAGTGACGTTTTGGCCCCCTCTAAATCTCCCCCGACAGGGGAGACTTTTTTTTTAAAAAAGCCCCTCTCCCTTGGAGAGGGGTTTGGGGTGAGGCCAAAAAATACTTACTTTCGCCCTCTATATGGAAACTGTTGTTAGCGGTATACGTTCTACCGGAAATTTGCACCTGGGTAATTACTACGGGGCTATTCAAAACTTCGTTAAAATGCAAAATGAGTACAAGTGCTATTTCTTTATAGCCGACCTGCACTCGTTAACCACGCACCCTACCCCGGCTAATCTGCATGGCAATGTTAAACAGGTTTTGGTAGAATACCTTGCCGCAGGTATCGACCCTGAGAAAGCTACCATATACGTACAAAGCGATGTGCCCGAAGTTACCGAACTATACCTGTACCTTAATATGAATGCCTATATGGGCGAACTGGAACGCGCGACCTCTTTTAAAGATAAAGTTCGCGCCAACCCCGATAATGTTAACGCCGGCCTTTTAACCTACCCGGTTTTAATGGCTGCCGATATATTGATACACAAAGCAACAAAAGTACCTGTAGGGAAAGACCAGGAGCAGCACCTCGAAATGGCGCGCACTTTTGGCAACCGCTTTAACAGGCTTTACAATAGCGAATACTTCCCCGAGCCATACGCGTTTAGCATGGGCGAAAGCCTGGTAAAAATACCGGGGCTTGACGGCAAGGGTAAAATGGGTAAAAGTGAGGGGGAAGGCAACGCCATTTTCCTGAGCGACACACCCGAGGCCATCCGTAAAAAAGTAATGCGCGCCGTTACGGATAGCGGCCCAACCCAGGATAACCAGCCCAAACCCCAAGAGATCCAAAACCTGTTCGACCTGATGAAGGTGGTATCTACGCCGGACACTATCGAGCATTTTGATAACCTGTACAATACCTGCGCCATCCGCTACGGCGACCTCAAAAAGCAGCTTGCCGAAGATATGATCATGGCAACAGCGCCTATCCGCGAGAAAATTAACGATATAGCCAACGATGCCCCATTGTTAAGGCAGGTAGCACGTTACGGCGCTGCAAAAGCCCGCGAAAGCGCTGCAAAAACCATTAAAGAAGTACGGGAAATAATAGGTTTCAGGAATTTTTAGATAGTTCATTGTTGATGGTTCATGGTTCATAGCGTATATTAGCGATGTAGCTAATGTGTTTAAGCGATGACTTTCTGACCATGAACTATTATCTATTAACAACGAACAAATAATCGCAATAAAAGGATATGCACATAGCTATTGTAGGAAATATAGGCGCCGGTAAAACAACACTTACCGAAATGTTAGCGAAAAACTACGGATGGGAACCGCTTTACGAGGCGGTTGACA
Source organism: Mucilaginibacter lutimaris (assembly GCF_042676625.1). Classification (NCBI taxonomy): domain Bacteria; kingdom Pseudomonadati; phylum Bacteroidota; class Sphingobacteriia; order Sphingobacteriales; family Sphingobacteriaceae; genus Mucilaginibacter; species Mucilaginibacter lutimaris. Next base: position 910,587 of record NZ_JBHTIA010000003.1, on the reverse strand, counting down.
ACAACCCTTATCTGGAAGATTTTTATAACGAAATGAAGCGCTGGAGCTTTAACCTGCAGATCTATTTCCTGAACAGCCGCTACCGCCAGATCGTAGATATACAGAAAGGTGGCCGCAACATCATCCAGGACCGTACCATTTATGAGGATGCCTACATCTTTGCAGAAAACCTGCATGATATGGGACTTATGACCACGCGCGACTACGAGAACTACCAGAGCATGTTTGATAACATCACCGAGTTCATCAAACCGCCTGATCTGCTGGTTTACCTTAAAGCTTCTGTGCCTACCCTCGTAAACAATATCCAGCGCCGGGGCCGCGAATACGAGATCGGAATCCGTATCGACTACTTATCCAAACTGAACGAGAAATACGACAAGTGGATAAACGGCTACAAGCTTGGCAAACTGCTTGTGCTTGATAAAGACAACCTCGACTTTGCCAATAATACCGAAGACATGGCCTCTATTGTAGAGAAGATTGAGCGGGAGATAAACGGGTTATTTTAAATAGCAAATATGAAAAAGTGGTATGCTTTAGTTATGTTACTTTTTCCTTTATGTATGTCGGTTAATGACAATTGTAAGGACTATGATTTTAACTATTTCAAATTATCCGTTCCAGCTAATTGGGAATACAAAAAAGGTAATGGGATAGATGCGTTTACAGGAACAGTTACAGGCGCTAAAATTCTGCTAAAATTCAACTTCAGCGAACAAGGATTTTCACCCAATCTAAACATTTCAGATGATGAAAATGAACACGATTACCTCATCAAAACAGAAAAGCAGGGTAACTTTATCAGAAAATTGGTAATTTCCAAAAAAGCCTCACAAGGCATGACAGGTATTTATATTTATCAGGTCCATAGATCAATAGAAGACTTCAGGAGTTTTAGTATGGTTGGTTTCAATTTATCAGAAACACAGCAATCTGTTGCGATCAAAGTTTTTAAAACCATCAAACTAAAATAATTAATACTGCCATTCATCAAACTTTATTTTCTTTCTACAGGTTTCTTAATCATAAGAAACCAACATGCTTAAACACACATATAAACCCATACTTTTTGTAGCTCTTTGCATCGCCGCATCTGCCTGTAGCAAAAGCAGAGGTCCGCTGGCTATATTTAAAAAGCTATCGCCGCATGATGCTTATGCGCAGCGTTTAAAAGATAATGGCTTCGACCGTACAGCAATGGGCAGCGCCTGGCTGCTTAATGCCGACAAAGCGGTTAGCGCGCCGCTGAACATCAACATCCCTTACAAAGAAACGGGTTATTTTGCCGATGATAAGGTGAGCAGCACCGCCTTGAGGTTTGATGCTAAACGCGGGCAAAAACTACGGATCAGTATAATCAAAAAACCAGTCACCAACTTTGCCATCTATGCCGATCTGTTTCAGGATAATGGCGCGCAGCCTAAACTTACCGCTTTTGCAGATACCCTTGGCGCAGTGCTGGAGCACGAAGTAAAACAAACGGGTAAATACATCCTGCGCCTGCAACCCGAGCTTTTACGCAGCGGCGAGTACACGCTCACCATTACCGCCGGGCCATCATTGAGTTTCCCAGTTTCGGCAACAGGCAAGCCGCGCATTGGAAGTTTTTGGGGCGATGGCCGCGACGAGGGCGGTCGCAAGCATGAAGGCATAGATATTTTTGCGCCCAAGCGCACACCCGCCATAGCAGCCGCCAACGGAACAGTTACCGGCGTAACAGTGAATAACCTGGGCGGCAACGTCGTATTTATGCGACCGGATAATGCAGATTATACGCTTTACTACGCCCATTTAGATGTACAAACCGTGCAGCAAGGCCAAAATGTAATCATTGGAGATACCCTTGGGCTTGTTGGTAATACCGGTAATGCACGCACCACCCCATCGCACCTACATTTCGGCATCTACACAAACAGCGGCGCAATAGATCCGCTTGCATTTGTGGATAGGGATGTTAAACTGCCCCTGCCTGTATCTGCATCGCTTAAATATTTAAATGATACCGTCCGCACAAGTGTCAAAAACAGCAAATTGTATAATCTCCCGTCAGAAAAAGGTTATGCCATTCAAACCCTATCTGCCAATACTCCATTAACCATAACCGCCGCCACCGACGGCTGGTATAAAGCGACCCTCCCTGACGGACAAACGGGCTATATTAATAGCAATAACATAACGGCCGCAAATACCATCCGCAGCATTACACTTAAAACAGACCTGCCATTATACAGTACGCCAGATAGCCCTCGCGCCCCGCGCATAAAAATTATAAACGCAGGGCAAAAAGTGGGTTTGTTAGCTATCTATAATAAGTACCTTTTGGTGAATGATAACGGGAATACGGGTTGGATAACTGAATAAAGAATTTTATCTAATCATTCAAATCCGCTCAATTCCAGTCCTTTTCCACAATTGTAAAATCACCCGCCAAATCCCGCAAATTTTGTTACTTTTGTATCCCGTACACAAACAATGGTTTCGGCTTTAAAACCGCTTACCGGATTTCAAAAAAATCATGACTAAATACATTTTTGTTACGGGTGGAGTTACCTCATCGTTAGGAAAAGGCATTATTTCGGCCTCATTAGCTAAACTTTTACAGGCGCGCGGCTATCGCGTAACCATCCAAAAATTCGATCCCTACATTAATATTGATCCGGGTACTTTAAACCCTTACGAACATGGCGAATGCTATGTTACCGAGGATGGTGCCGAAACCGACCTTGACCTTGGCCACTACGAGCGCTTTTTAAACACGCCAACATCAAAAGCCAACAATATTACTACCGGCCGCATTTACCAAAATGTTATTAACCGCGAGCGTGAGGGTGCATTCCTTGGTAAAACCGTGCAGGTTGTGCCACACATCACCGACGAGATAAAACGCAACATGCGCATACTTGGCGAAACCGGCGATTACGACATTGTGATTACCGAGATCGGTGGTACCGTGGGCGATATTGAGTCGTTACCATTTGTGGAGGCTGTAAGGCAGTTTAAATGGGAGGCCGGCCCAAATAACGCGCTGGTTATACATCTAACGCTTATCCCCTTCCTTGCTGCTGCGGGCGAGTTAAAAACCAAACCTACACAACACTCGGTTAAGATGTTACTGGAGTACGGTATTCAGCCTGATATTTTAGTTTGCCGTACCGAGCACCACATTAATGCCGACATCAGAAAAAAAATTGCGCTATTTTGTAACGTTAACATCAACGCGGTTGTCGAATCGATGGATGCATCAACAATATATGATGTGCCTTTGCTGATGCTAAAGGAAAAATTGGATCAAACGGTACTTTCAAAATTAAAGCTATCACATAAGAATGAGCCTAACCTGGATAACTGGAAAGACTTTTTGGGCCGCTTAAAAAACCCAACGTCCGAAGTGAGAATTGGCCTGGTTGGTAAATATGTGGAACTGCCGGATGCCTATAAATCTATCATTGAAGCCTTTATACACGCGGGCGCTAAAAATGAGTGTAAGGTACGTGTGCAGTACATCCCTTCGGAGCAATTAACGCCTGAGAACGCGGTAGAAAAACTGCGTGGCCTGCATGGCGTATTAGTTGCACCCGGCTTTGGCGAACGTGGTTTTGAAGGCAAGATCGAGGCTATCCGTTACGTGCGCGAAAACAATATCCCATTCTTTGGCATCTGTTTGGGTATGCAGTGTTCTGTTGTAGAATTTGGCCGTAACGTGCTTAATTTGAAAGATGCCAGCAGTACCGAAATGAACCCAGATACCCCACACCCGGTAATTGCCATGATGGAGGAACAGAAAACCATTGTAAACAAGGGCGGTACAATGCGTTTAGGCGCTTACCCATGCGACCTGAAAAAAGGCAGCAAGGCAGCTTTAGCATACGGCAAAACACATATTAGCGAACGCCACCGGCACCGTTACGAATTTAATAACAGTTATTTAAAAGATTACGAAGCAGCAGGCTTAACACCATCCGGCATAAACCCCGATAATGGCCTTGTTGAAGTTGTGGAGTTAAAAAACCACCCGTTTTTTGTAGGGGCGCAGTTTCACCCCGAATTAAAATCAACAGTTGCTAATCCGCATCCACTTTTTATTAACTTTGTCGCCGCTTCGCTGGCTTATGCCCGCAAGAACTGATTGATAGTACGATACAATAGATAATGGATAAAAATCAATTTACAGGATTGTTCCTGATCATGATAATTATGGGCGCGTCCATATATTTCATGAAACCATCTGAAGCTGACATTAAAAAAGAGCAGCTTACCGTTCACCTTGATTCGATTAAAAAAGGACTGATAAAAGACCCGGCCGCAACAACTGCTGCTAAAAATGCACCTAAAGCTGATACTGCTCATAAAACAGGTGTTGTTGATTCGGCGGTGTTAAAAACCCCTTTTGGCGCAGCTACGGTTGGGAGCGAACAGTTTGTAACTATCGAGAACAAAGAGATGCGCCTAAAGCTATCTACCAAAGGTGGCCGTATATACTCTGCCGAACTTAAAAATTACAAAACCTTCAGTAAAAAGCCATTAATACTTTTTGATGGTAAGGATAACAAATTTGGGTTAACCCTTAAAGCCGGCGACAGGACGTTAAACACAAACGATCTTTATTTTACGCCAAGCGGTACAGGTTTAACAGTTGCAGATCAGGATTCGTCATCAATTACCATGCGGTTAAGCTACAGCCCAACGCAGTATGTAGATTATATTTATTCGCTTAAAGGTACCGGCTTTAAAGTTGGCTTGAATATCAAATCTACCGGGTTAGAACAGGTAGTATCTACTGTGGGCGGTTATAACCTTAACTGGAGCGCGAGCTTACCTAAAAAAGAAAAGGACATGACGCAGGAGCGTCAATACTCTACGGTTTATTATAAAAATACCGATAATGAGGTTGATTACCTGAGCGAAACTAAGGATGATAAAAAGGCCATTGCTGATAAAAAAATGCAATGGGTTGCGTTTAAGCAACACTTTTTTTCAAACGTGCTGATAGCTAAAGATGGCATTTCAAAATCTGACCTTGAGGTTGCTACCGACGTTGCCGACACTACAAACGTAAAGCAAATGAAGGCTAACCTTACCCTAACGCCTAATGCGGCGGGCGCGGTTCCTTTAGAGTTTTATTTTGGCCCCAACCGTTACAATACCTTAAAAGACCAGGGTTACGATCTGCAAAAGCTGGTTAACCTGGGTTGGGGACCGTTAAAATACATAAACCAGTTTGCGGTATTGCCGTTGTTTAATTTACTAAATAAATTCAACTGGAACTATGGTATCATCATTTTGATACTAACCATTGCATTGAAACTGGTATTGTCGCCGTTAACTTACAAGTCGTACCTATCCATGGCTAAAATGCGCGTATTGAAGCCGGAAATGGACGAAATAAAAGCTAAGGTTGGCGAAGATAACCCTACGCTTTTACAGCAGGAATATCTTAAGCTTTATAAAAAAGCGGGGGTAAATCCATTGGGTGGTTGTTTGCCATTGCTGATACAGATGCCTATCGTGATCGCCTTTTTCCGTTTCTTCCCAAGTTTGTTTGAACTCAGGGGCGAAAGTTTCCTTTGGATGAAAGATCTGTCGACTTACGATGCGGTAATAACTTTTGGTCATATCCCGTTCATTGGTGACCACATTAGTTTAATGTGTTTATTGATGACAATATCTACATTGATATACACCTACTTTAACAACCAAATTTCGGGCGCTACCGGGCAAATGAAGTATATAGGTTACATTACACCTATCATTTTCCTGGCTACGCTTAACAGCTATCCATCAGGTTTGAACTATTATTACTTTTTGGCAAACATGTTAACTTTTGCTCAGCAATACCTGATCAAGTTTATGGTTGACGACAAAAAGATCCATGCGCAGATCCAGGAGAACAAAAACAAGCCTGAGGACAAAAAGAAAAAATCGGGCTTTGCTGCCAAAATGGAAGAAATGATGCGCCAGCAACAACAGTTGCAAGCGAAGAAAGGGAAGTAATTTTAAGTCGGAAGTCCGCAGTCGGAAATCCGAAAGATAAAAAGTAGAAGCCCGGTAGTTTAAACCTATCGGGCTTTTTGCATTAACGACATCAGACTATGGGACTAAATTTTAAAACAGACTAATATTATTAGCAAAATTGTTTTACATTTGAAACCATGTATGCAATTGTGGATATTGAGACGACGGGTGGGCATGCCAGCGCTAATGGCATTACCGAGATTGCTATATGCATACACGACGGTAAAAGAGTAACCCGACGGTTCGAATCCCTGGTAAATCCGCAGCGGGATATACCGGTTTATATTCGTGCCTTAACGGGCATCACCAACGAAATGGTGCAGGACGCACCGCTTTTTGAGGATGTTGCGCACGAAATTTACCACCTGCTTAAAGGCCAGATCTTTGTGGCCCACAACGTAAACTTCGATTACTCTTTTTTAAGATACCACCTGAATGCCGCCGGTTATGAGCTGAATGCCAATAAACTGTGTACTGTTCGCCTTGGGCGCAAAATAATGCCGGGGCTGATGTCATACAGTCTGGGAAAGCTTTGCACACATTTAGGAATTTCCAACAATGCCCGCCACCGCGCCATGGGGGATGCCGAAGCTACTGCACAATTGTTTAGCTTATATTTAAAGAACGATACTTCGAACCACATAGGGGCGGCATTAAAGCAAAACAGCAAAGAACAGGTGTTGCCCGCCAACCTGCCAAAAACGGATATTGAAGCGCTGCCAACATCGCCGGGCATTTATTATTTTCATGATGAAAAGGGCAAGGTGGTGTATGTGGGCAAAGCCAAAAACATCAGGAAACGGGTTTGCAGCCACTTTACCGGTAATAACCCAAACCTGCAAAGGCAGGAATTTTTGAAAAACATCTATCGCATTAGCCACCAGGTTTGCGGCAATGAGTTGATAGCCCTGGTGACCGAAGCTGTAGAGATCAAACGGTTGTGGCCAAAGTATAACCGTTCGCTTAAGCGTTTCGAAAACACTTTTGGTATTTATATGTACGAAGATCAGCGTGGTTATATGCGCCTGGCTGTAGATAAGCACCGTAAGCATATGCCTGCGGTTTATGCCTGCAACTCGCTTTACGAGGGCCGTAATTTGTTACTTAACCTGATAGATACCTTTGGCCTTTGCCCAAAACTTTGTTTTATCCAAAAAAACGACCAGCCCTGCCAGGGTGCTAATGTAGGTGCCTGTGCCTGCGAAGGGCATGAGTCGCCGGAGGTTTACAACCAGCGTATCCAGGGTGCCTTAGATGAATTGAAGAAAGCACTACCAACCTTCGCCATACGCGATGAAGGACGTACCGATGATGAGCATAGCTGCATACTAATTGAAGAAGGCCGTTTTTACGGCATGGGGTATATTTCTCATTATTACGATGTAGGCAACATTCAGGCGCTTAAAAACTACCTTACACCCTACCCTGGGAACGATTACATCCGCAATATTGTAACCGGCTACGCCGAGCGTTTCCCACAGCGCAAAGTGAGTTTTTCGGCGTAATTAAGGTTAAAAATCGTTAATAAAAAGTGGCAAAATGTTCACGTTCACGTTTGCACAACCAAGCTATTTTTTCGTAAACAATTGACTATTAAGTTTTTGATTTAAAAAGTAGTGACGCAATAGTGACACCATGAACATCACTTAAAATGCTATATCCCTTGATGCCAATATTTAAACCTGCAATCTTCCCAAACAAATAAATTTCATGAGGGTTAATATATTATCATAAAAACATATAAAAACTACCATGGATAGCATTAACCAAAATCAACCCGAAGATAATTTTGAGAACCTGCAAGGTACCCAGGCATGGACCAAACTGAAAGAACTTGCCGAAGGGGTAAGCTGCTTTTTTTGTACAAACATCCGTACAGGTTTGCCCTTTTCAACCCGCCCTATGTCGCCACAAAAGATTGATGATAACGGCGACCTATGGTTTCTGAGCGCTAACGATAGCCATAAGAACGCGGAAATTGCGCAGGATCCAATGGTGCAGCTTTTATTTCAAGGATCTAAATATTCCGACTTCCTTAACGTATACGGTATAGCCGAGATAAGTGAGGACAAGGAAAAGATAAAAGAGCTATGGGAGCCTGTATTAAAAACCTGGTTTACCGAAGGTGTAGACGACCCGCGCATCTCAGTAATCAAAATATCGCCAACACAAGGCTATTATTGGGATAACAAACATGGCAACGCCGTTGCTTTTGTTAAACAGCTGGTTGGCGCGGCCATCGGCAAAACGCTTGATGATTCTATTGAGGGGAAATTGGAGGTATAGAACTTGGAATCAAGATACAAGAGCCAAGAGTCAAGGATCAAAATAAATATTGTGCTTTCTTGTCTTGGCTCTTGATTCTTATCTCTTGCCTCTTTATACAACGCCTGCCTTTTCTAACTCGGCCTGCATTTGTTGTTGTAGCTTTAATGCTTCGGCACGGGCGGCTTCGGCAAAGTCTTCGCCATTACTTGCGTAGATGATCCCGCGCGATGAGTTTACGATCAGTCCGCAATCTTTGGTCATACCATATTTACACACATCTTCCAGGCTCCCCCCCTGCGCGCCAACGCCGGGTACAAGCAAAAAGTTATCGGGCGCGTATTTACGAATGTTGGTAAATTCGGTGCTTTTGGTAGCGCCAACCACAAACATCAGCCTGTCGGCCCCTGCCCAGGTATTAGCCTTTTGTATAACGGTTTCGTATAAAAAGCCACTTTCCGTCTCCAGATATTGGAAATCTTTACTTCCAACCGATGAGGTAAGCGCTAAAATAATTACCCATTTGCCATCGTACTTTAAATATGGCGTAACGCTGTCATTACCCATATATGGCGTAACGGTAATAGCATCAAAGCTCATACCCGATGTTTCTTCGTTAAAAAAGGCTTTGGCATAATTGTCAGATGTGTTACCAATATCTCCGCGCTTTGCGTCTATTATATTCAGGATGTTTTTTGGAGTATATTGGGAGGTGCTGATTAAGCTTTGCAAACCTTTTAACCCGCGGCTTTCGTAAAAAGCGGCGTTTGGCTTGTAGGCAATACAAAGGTCTTTAGTAGCATCTATAATTCGTTTATTAAATTCAAAAACCGGATCGGGGTATTGCAGCAAAAATTGGGGTATCTTATCTATGTCGGTATCGAGGCCAACGCATAAAAATGATTTTTTCTGTTTTATCTGTTCAACGAGTTGCGCGCGGGATATCATGTAGATTTTGAATTTGTTATATGCTGCAAAACTAAAAAATTAAAGGCAATTTAGTAATGTTTTACATTTTACAGGTGTTATGAAGATAAAGGTTACTGATGGCCTTAATATAATTACAATAGGATATAGCGATATAGGGTCTTATTTAAAAATCAAAAGGCCGGTTTCGCTGATATGGTATGACTGTGGAGGATCTATAGGCCAATATTTATGTATGATGCCATACTCCGTAAGTGAAAGGCAATTAATACGCGACAAGATCACTGAAAATCTTTATGAGGATTTTACCGACAGGGCAGAAGAATTGCATGATATTTTAAAGCCGTTATTTACACTATTTGAAAATGGAGAGTATAGCCTTTCATACAGTGACGGCAAAAGTAAAAAACAGGTAACCGTAACTTCAGTTAATGGCAGTAGCACATATGACATGGCCTGGTACATGTTTTATCCGCAATCGGTTAACTTAAATCTTAGTGATGAATTAAGAGATGATTATAAAAAACATTATCATAGTAGAGGATTGGAAAGTTATTCAAACGATGATTTAACTTCCTTTACCTCAAGCCAATTATATGATACTGGTCACAGCAGCGTTTATATTGCTACACGTCCATTTTCCGAGATTGACCCTGAGCACGTAAACTTTTTTGAACAAGAAATAAAAAATGGAAAGCGTCCATTTGTTATATTAATGCACGCTTATTACATGCCCGAATATGATGTTTCTGGAACATTTATACTTGACGGGCACCATAAAATGCAAGCATATCAAAATTTAAACATAGATCCCCCGTACGTTATCATCAGTCGTGATTTTATTACCGTAAATGAGCCGGAATTTGATATGGAAAGCCTTGCCGACCATCTTTACCCCTGGCAAATAAAGCACATCATTGAAAACTGGGATGAAAAGGAAGCATTATTACCAGGACTTTTAGAGACCACAACAAGTAAGCTGAAAGAATATATCAAACATGGTGATTACAAAGAATTCCACGATAATGGAAAGCTAAAATTAGAAGGACATTATCAATATGATAAACCAGAGGGAATTATAACTGAATGGTTTGATAATGGCAATATAAAAGCAGAAAAGAAATATAATGGCGGCATGCGGGTTGGCATTTGGAGAGATTGGTTTTTTTCCGGTCAACTTAAATCATCAGCAGAATACAATGAACATGGGCAGTTAAACGGAGAGTCATCAGCTTACTTTCAAAACGGAAAGCAGCGGTCCAAGTACATTTATAAAAACGGGAATTATGCAGATGGCTACGGTTTTAGAAGATGGGCGCACACAGAAAATATGGAGTATGAATTTTGGTACAAAGATCAAATATTAGTTAAAAAAATAAGTTATGCTGATGATGGCCGACTGATTCGGCATGAAATATATGACCTAATGGCTAAATCCCTTATAAGTAAACCAATATATGGCAACTATTACTTCCAGGAAGATGAGACTACGGAAGATGAGGCCACAGAAGTTGAAACGGATTTAGGCATAATAAGAGAAAGAGAATACCCAAAAACTAATTACCTGTTAAATTGGAGGGTTGCAATATTATTTATTTTTATTGTGATACAATTACTTCGTATGTGTCATTGATTGCCTTTATTTATTAATGGAATCAATCATATCGAATATACTATATTTATATTTACTATTTTAAGTTTAAAGGTATAGCAATTGTCGTTTTTGCAATAATCTAAATATCTTTATTTTTTTAATAAATTTGCATTGTAAGATAATTTCGTTAAAATTGCACTGTTTTCCTGCATTATTTCTTGCACTAAAGAAACAATTTCAACTCCACGTACTTTATTAGCTAATACTTTACCTGGCCTTTAATTGCATAATACAGGGTTTCACAAAACAATTTTCACATAAAAAATCCTTTTGAACTATAATTCATATCATGTCTGATACAATCGAATTGAACGACAAACTCGTTTCTGAGTTGCGCGAAATTGCTAAAAGTTTGGGTATTGCAGAAGCCGATGAGCTTAGGAAAGCCTCACTTATCACTAAAATAGTTGAGCAACAGCAGTTAATAGAAGCCGCCAGGAACCAACAAGCCATTGTTGAAAATAATTACGCAGAAAAACCGGCTGCCGAAGCCACCCCAGATACAACTGAAAAAACACGCAAACGCACACGTTCTGTAAAAACCAAAGATACCCCGCGTGTTGAAGTACCTTTAGATGATACAAACCTTTTTGAACAAGAGGAAGATGCACCGCAACAGGAAGACGAAGCCAACGCTGTAAACGCTGAAGCCGCGCCGGCAGCTAAAACGGAAGATGCCGGTGAAAGGACCGGGCAGCCCGGCCAGCCCGAGCAGCCTGTTACCGAAGGCCGCCCTCAAAAATTTGAACGCCGCCCGCCACAACAGCCAAAAAACCAGGAACCTGCCGTAAACCTCGACTTTGATAATGTTATTGTTAACGAAGGCGTTTTAGAAATAATGCCCGATGGTTACGGCTTCCTTCGCTCGTCAGACTATAACTATCTTACCTCTCCCGATGATATTTACGTATCGCAATCGCAAATAAAATTATTTGGCTTAAAAACAGGCGATACCGTGCGCGGTAGCATCCGCCCGCCAAAAGAGGGCGAAAAATATTTTCCACTGGTACGTGTAGAGGCCATTAATGGCCGCATACCTGCCGAAGTGCGCGACCGTGTACCGTTTGACCACCTGACACCACTTTTCCCGTCAGAAAAGCTAAGTCTGTTCACCGATTCGGGCAATTACTCTACCCGTATTATGGACCTGTTCTCGCCAATAGGTAAAGGGCAGCGCGGTTTAATTGTGGCACAGCCAAAAACAGGTAAAACCATGTTGTTAAAGGATGTTGCCAACGCGATAGCCAAGAACCACCCCGAAGTTTACCTGATCATATTACTGATAGACGAACGCCCTGAGGAGGTTACCGATATGGCCCGCAGCGTACGTGCCGAGGTTGTTTCATCAACATTTGACGAGCCTGCAGACCGCCATGTTAAGATCGCTAACATCGTTTTAGAAAAAGCGAAGCGTATGGTTGAGTGTGGCCATGATGTAGTTATCCTGCTGGATTCTATTACCCGTTTAGCGCGTGCTTACAACACCGTAGCCCCTGCATCGGGTAAAATATTATCGGGTGGTGTTGATGCCAACGCGTTACACAAGCCAAAACGCTTTTTTGGTGCCGCGCGTAACATTGAGGATGGCGGCTCGTTAACCATTATTGCTACAGCATTAACAGAAACCGGTTCTAAAATGGATGAGGTTATATTTGAAGAGTTTAAAGGTACAGGTAACATGGAGTTACAACTGGATCGTAAACTATCTAACAAACGTATTTTCCCTGCTATTGATATTACCGCTTCAAGCACCCGCCGCGACGACCTGTTGCTTGACCGCGACACCCTGCAACGCATCTGGATATTGCGTAACCACCTTGCAGACATGAACTCGCAGGAATCGATGGAATTTTTACAGGCGCAAATAAAAGGCACCCGTACTAACGAAGAATTTTTGATATCGATGAATTCATAATATCTTTACCCCTATAGGAGTTATTAATTAATATAACGTTAATTGTAACTCCTTTGGGTTTTTGTAAATTTTATGATACCTTCATAACATTATGAGGCGACGGGTTAAAAAACATCTTCCAAATGCTATAACGTGTGCAAACCTGTTCAGCGGCTGTATAGGTATTGTTTTTACTTTTCAGGATAATCTTGTTTTTGCAGCCTACGCAATTTTTCTGGCAGCCATATTCGATTTTTTTGATGGCTTCGCTTCACGTGTTTTACAATCCTTTTCGGGCATAGGTAAAGATCTGGATTCGCTTGCCGATATGGTGAGCTTTGGCGTACTGCCATCGGCCATTATGTATGAGCTGTTGCTACAAGCCCCGCAAATAACCCATGTAAGCGATTATTTAAATTTCATTGCCTTCCTTATCCCTGTGTTTTCGGCATTAAGGCTGGCTAAATTTAATAATGATACCCGCCAGGCCGATAGCTTTATTGGCCTACCAACACCAGCAAATGCTATTTTAATAGCTTCGATACCGTTGATTATAGCTCAGCCACAGTACAGTAATATTGCGCGGTACATCCTTAACCCTTATGTATTATCGGTATTTATAATTGTAATGTGTACGCTGTTGGTAGCCGAGATCCCGCTGATGTCGCTTAAATTTAAGAACCGCGATTTTAACAAAAATTTTTATCGCTATATATTGCTGTTATTCTCGGCAATACTCATTCTATTTTTTAAATTTGCCGCGGTTCCGGTGGTTATTGTAATGTATATCACCCTATCGTTAATTCAACTTAAATTTGCAGATGGTAACATCGTAAGCGCTAAAAAAAACTTTTAAGCTTATTATTTTACGCCACTCGCTAACCCTAAAAACTGATGAAAAAATTCCTGGCCGAAATTGATGTAATGCCGAAGAAAGAAATACTTGACCCGCAAGGTAAAGCCGTAACCGGCAGTATGAAAAACCTGGGCTTATCCGAAATTCAAAACGTACGTATAGGCAAACACATTACCCTCGAAATTGACGCCGACAGCACCGAAACTGCCAACGCCAAAGTTGACCAGGCATGCAAAAACCTGTTAGCCAACCTTATTATGGAAAGCTACAGCTTTACCGTTACAGAAGCATAATTTTTAAAGTGAAAGAATAAAGGTAAAGGCGAAAGGTTTTTATCTCAATAAAATAGAAAAGGCAACCCGGTATAGGTGGCCTTTCTTTTTTGTATCTGTTTGCGGATTGATTAGAGCCTTTGACCTTTCGCCTTTCAGCTTTTACCTCTCTTATAAATTAGCTTCTTTCTCAGCTTTAATTTTTTGTAACTCTACAAGATTGGCCTCTACTACCGCTTTAACGGCTTCAAATTTTGTTTTAATATCGGCCGGGTCCGCGCCGCCTGCTTTGCAGGCAAGTTCTACTTCCTGTATATTGGCCTGGCTTTGGGGCATCCCAAAAAAGCCCAGGTTGGGCTTTAATTTATGAGCAGATTGTGCTGCAACTGCCCAGTCACCGGCATTTATAGCATCGTTTATAGCTGTTATGAGTTGAGGTGTTTGCTCTAAAAACATCCCAATAGAATCAACAATAAATTCATCACTGCCGTCGGCAATTTCGTAAAGAAAAGAAAGGTCAAGATCTTGTGGTGGTAAGTTTCCGGACATTGTACAGGTTTATGATCACAAATTATATTCTATTAACAACCAAATTGTCGTTAAGGTTGTTTTTTAAATCTAATATAGTTTTATTTAACACAGGATGAACAAAGTTTGGCGCTATAATTCCTAATGGCTCTAAAGTAAACCTTCGGTTATGCAATTCGGGGTGTGGTACGGTAAGGTTGGTATCGTTAATTACTTCATTCCCGTAAAACAAAATATCAATATCTATAGTACGGCTCCCCCACTTTTCTTCGCGTTTTCGGCCCAACTCAATTTCAATTGCCAATATCCTGTTTAATACTTCTTGTGCAGGTAAACTGGTTTGTAATAGTATAACCTGGTTTAAATAGTCGGGCAAGTCGGTTTTTCCCCATGATTGTGTTTCGTAAACAGGCGAGGTTTGTTGTATTTCCCCTACATCCTGGCGTATGCGTGCTATAGCCTTTTGCAAGTACAAATTACGGTTACCAAGGTTACTGCCCAGCAGTAAAAAAACATTTATCATGTTGTAACAAATATCGGGTATAAGGCTCTTAATGTTGTGCTAATTACTAAGTTTGCATATATAGATTATTTATAACAGTTAATGAAACAATTCTTCAAATTTGTATTAGCTACTATAGTTGGTGTTACGCTTATGGCAGTTATAGGTCTTGCCCTGTTACTTGGCTTGATTGCCGCCGCTGCGGGGAGTGATAAAGCGGTAGATGTAGAGGCCAACTCTGTTCTGCATATAAAATTTACGTCGCCCATAAACGAGCGTACGCCCAATAACCCGCTGGCAAACCTTGGTTTTTTGGGTTTAGATGGCGATAAATCAATAGGACTTAACGATATACTGGCAAGCATTAAAAAAGCAAAAACCGACAATAACATTAAGGGCATTTTTTTGGACGAAAGTTACATGATGAGCGGCCAGGCCACTACCGAAGAGATCCGCAACGCGCTTATCGACTTTAAGAAATCTAAAAAGTTCGTTATTGCCTATTCTGAAATTTACACACAAGGCTTTTATTACCTGGCATCAGTTGCCGATAAGGTTTATATTAACCCAAAAGGTATTTTCGAATTTAGGGGCTTTAGTTCCGAGATTACTTTCCTTAAAGGTGCATTAGATAAATTAGGGATAGAGGCACAGGTAATAAAAGTTGGTACTTATAAAAGTGCTGTTGAGCCCTATATACTTACCAAAATGAGTGATGCCAACCGCTTGCAGGTCACCTCCTATTTAGGGTCGATGTATGATCATTTCCTCACCGGGATAGCCAAAAGCCGCAACATTAATAAAGATTCGTTATTTAACTATGCTAACAGCGGCCTCATTCAACAGCCGGAAGATGCCCTTAAATACAAACTTGTTGATGGCCTTAAGTATAAAGACGAAATATTGAGCGATCTTAAAAGCCGCACAGGAAAAGCCGAGAAAAAAGACCTATCAGGCGTTGAACTGGCCGACTACTTAAAAAGCGGCTCCAAACCGGAGACCGACCCTAAAGATGTAACTTCATCAAACAGGATAGCGGTTGTTTATGCATCGGGCGAAATTACCGGCGGTGATGGCGATGATAATACTATAGGGTCTGAAACAATTTCAAAAGCCCTGCGCAAAGTGCGTATGGATGATAAAGTAAAAGCTGTAGTGCTTCGCGTAAATTCACCGGGCGGCAGTTCGCTGGCATCTGATGTGATATGGCGCGAAGTGATGCTAACCAAAAAGGTTAAGCCTATTATTGTATCTATGGGTGATGTTGCAGCATCGGGTGGTTATTACATAGCCTGCGCTGCCGATTCTATTATTGCCGAGCCAAACACCATCACCGGTTCTATTGGTATTTTTGCCATACTGCCCAACATGCAAAAATTGTTTAACGATAAGCTTGGCCTTAGCTTCGACGGTGTAAAAACCGGTAAATATGCCGATCTGGGTGATGTTAGCCGCCCGCTATCACCGGAGGAAAGGGCAATTTTGCAGAACAGCGTAAACCACGGGTACGATGATTTTACAAAAGCAGTGGCCAACGGCCGCGGCAAGACACAACAATATATAAACAGTATTGGCCAGGGCCGGGTATGGACAGGCACCCAAGCTTTAAAAATTGGCCTTGTAGACAAGTTGGGCAATATTAACGATGCTATTGCATCTGCCGCTAAAAAAGCTAATCTTAAAGGGTACAAACTGGTTGCATACCCCGAGCAAAAAAGCATCTTTAACAAATTTGGCGAAGGCTTAACAGCCGAAGTAAAGGCCCACTTTGTAAAAGCCGAACTTGGCGAAAACTACCGCTATTACGAACAAATAAAAGGCGTTACCAAAATGATGCGCACCCCGCAGGCACGCATGCCTTACGATGTGATCATAAAGTAATTTCTATAAAATTTTGAATGTGGAAGCCGCCTGTAATGGTGGCTTTTTTGTTACTGCCCGAACAATAGTTACTATATTCTGTATTATAATTACCTCAATTCGTATTTTTACAGCATAACTAAATTATGGAGAATAAACCCATAGCACGTACGCTTCGTTTACTGTCGCAATTGATGGAATTGCACGAGGTTAACCCTTTCAAAATAAAGTCGATAGCGAATGCTGCCTTTAAGGTAGACAAGCTGTCTTTCCCACTGGCGGGTAAAACCGTTGCGGAGTTGGAAAAGATAGACGGAATTGGCAAAAGCCTTGCCGCCAAAATTGCCCAGCTTTTAGAGACCGGCACCATGGGCGAATTGCAGGAAATGCTGAGCCAAACGCCTGAGGGTGTGGTAGAAATGATGAATATCAAGGGTATTGGCCCGAAAAAGGTAGCCATTATCTGGAAAGAGTTGGGTATTGAAAACGTGGGCGAATTATACTACGCCTGTAACGAGAACCGCCTGGTAGAAGCCAAAGGCTTTGGCTTAAAAACCCAGGACGAGATCAAAAAGGTGATAGAATTTCGGATGGCAGGGAATGGCAAATTCCTTTACTCGCAGGTAGAGAAGGAAGCCAACGAGCTGATGGAAGAGATACGGGGGGTGTTCCCGGAGGCGTTAAAGCATTTTGCAGGCGAGTTTCGCAGGCTTAACGAGATTATTAGCGAACTGGTTATTGTAATAGGCAGCTTAAACCAGCAAATAGCGTTTAAAGCACTGGCCGAATTAGATACGTTAAAGAATGTAGTGTTGAACGGAACACACATTTCTGCCGAATTAACCAACGGCCTGCTAGTCGATATTATTTGTGTGGATAAAGCCGATTATTACTACGAGCTTTTTGTAAACACCGGCCCTACCGAGCATGTGGATGCAGTGCTGTCACGCATAAATATACCACTTGAGCAACCCGAAACCGAAGAAATTATTTACCAGAAGGCCGGCCTTGCCTGGATGCAGCCGGAAATACGCGATGGTGATACATTTATTGAGAAAGCAGCCGAGAACAAGCTACCCACCCTTATTAGTTACCATGATCTTAAGGGCACCCTGCACAACCACAGTACATGGAGCGATGGTGTAAATACTCTTGAAGAGATTGCCTTGTATTGCCGCGATGAATTGAAATTAGAGTATCTTGGCATTTGCGACCACAGCAAAAGCGCGTTTTACGCCAAAGGCTTAAGCATTGAACGCGTTTTGCAGCAGCAGGAAGAAATAGACCATCTGAATAATAGAATTACCGGGTTCCATATCTTTAAAGGTATAGAGTCAGATATCCTGAATGACGGTTCGCTGGATTATCCTGACGAGATCCTGAAAAAATTTGATTTCATTGTGGCTTCCGTACATGCTAATCTTAAAATGACTGAAGATAAAGCTACAGCCCGCATCATTAAAGCTGTAGAAAACCCTTATACTACTATTTTGGGCCACCCAACATGCAGGTTATTACTTAGCCGCAAAGGGTATGATATTGACCATAAAAAAGTGATTGATGCCTGTGCCACAAACAATGTGGTTATTGAAATTAATGCCAACCCGCTAAGGCTCGACCTTGATTGGCGCTGGCACCAGTACGCACTGGATAAAGGCGTAATGCTATCTATAAACCCCGATGCGCATCGTAATAGCGGCTTTCATGATATGCATTTTGGCACAAACGTTGCCCGCAAAGGTGGTTTAACAAAAGAAATGTGCCTAAACGCATTAACTTTGGCCGAGATTACAAAAGTGTTTGAAAAGAAAAGAGCAGGCCGGTAACGCCAAAGCTCGGGAAGTCAGCAATGACCCAATGACCCAAAATATGTTAACAGATAAAGTACGCGAACTTCAACGATCGGGCCCAAAGCCAAATATACTGGTAATTGGCGATCTGATGATTGACCATTATATTATAGGTGATGCTAACAGGCTATCGCCGGAGGCGCCAGTGCCTATTGTAAACGTAAAAAAGGAATTTACTACCCCGGGCGGCGCGGCTAACGTGGCACAAAACCTGTTGTCGTTAGGTGCCGGCATCTCTTTGGCAGGAATTACCGGTAACGATGCCGATGCTACCCGCCTTAACGAAATTTTGGTTAACGAAGGCATTAATGCTGATGGCATTTTTAAGGATGCTAACAGGCCTACTACGGTAAAAACCCGAATAATGGCCGGCAGTCACCAATTGGTACGTGTAGACAGGGAGGTAACTACCCCCTTAACAGAAGGATTGCAAAGCGGGTTTATTGAGCAGATAAAAGCGGGGATAGCTCAAGCGGATATTATTATATTCTCTGATTATAACAAAGGTTTATTTTCTGAAGGGCTTACGCAGCAGCTTATTAACGAGGCTAACAAGCAAAGTAAAAAAGTAGTTATAGACCCTAAAGGCCTTAATTACGAAAAGTACAGGGGCGCCTACATTATAAAGCCTAACCGTAAGGAACTGGCAGAGGCCGCAAAAACAGAAAAGATTACTAATATTGACGAATTGCAACAGGCTGCCCGCGTAATCCTGAAACAAACCGGGGCCGAATATATTGTAGTAACCCTGTCTGAACAGGGCATGGTTATCATTAGCGAACTAACTTATAAGCTGTTACCGGTAAAAGCAACATCGGTATTTGATGTTACCGGGGCCGGGGATACCGTTATAGCCACAATGGTTTACTTTATGGCCCAGGGCTTAAACATTGAAGAAGCCTGCGAACTTGCCAACCATGCTGCCGCTATTGTAATAAGGCAAACGGGCTCGGCGGTAACTACCGTTAATGAGATACTGCAAGACATGAGTAACAGAGATTAAAGGTTGGAGATCAAAGATTAGGATTAAACTTAAAAGCCTTATTAACTTTTTTAAATTTAGGGTTTAGAATTTAGCATTTTAACAGATGGTTATTGAAGAACTTTACGCGCATCGGGATATAATACAAAAGGTAATTGATACGCTGTCGGCAGATATTGAGGCTGCTTGCCATACTATGGTTGCCGTATTAAAAGATGGTAAAAAGGTACTAATTGCAGGTAACGGCGGCAGCGCTGCAGATGCGCAACATATAGCGGCCGAACTTAGCGGCCGGTTTTTAAAAGAACGCAAAGCGTTACCGGGCATTGCCTTAACAGTTGATACATCGGCACTTACGGCAATAGCTAACGATTATGGTTATAACCACGTATTTTCGCGACAGGTAGAGGCCTTGGCGCAACCCGGCGATCTGTTTATAGGTATTTCTACAAGCGGTAACAGCCAGGGGATACTGAATGCCTTTGAAGCGGCTACAAAAATTGGTTGTAAAACGCTGGGCCTGTCCGGCCGCGATGGTGGTAAGATGAACGCCATTTGCGATCTGAATATCATCATACCATCGGATGTTACTGCCAGGATACAGGAAATGCACATTCTGATAGGTCATATCTTATGCAAAGCAGTGGATGATGCTTATTAAGACTAAAGCAAAAAGTGAGGATAAGGCTAAAACTCAGACAGTCAATAAATCAATAATTGTATATGCGCCACGACCTGGAAAAAACATTGCTTGCTAAAATAACCACCTTGCCCCAACTCACAGCCAATATAGCCGGCTGGAAAAGCGATGGAAAAAAGGTTGTTTTTACAAATGGTGTGTTCGACCTGCTGCATCTTGGGCACATAACTTACCTATCTAAAGCTGCCGAACTGGGCGATAAACTCATCATTGGCTTAAATACCGATGCATCAGTAAAAAGGCTTAAAGGCGAAAGCCGCCCGGTAAACGATCAAAATAACCGTGCCGCATTGTTAGCCGCGCTGTTTTTTGTTGATGCCGTTATATTGTTTGAAGAAGATACCCCGCGCGAGCTAATAACTAAATTAATGCCCGATGTGTTGATAAAAGGTGCCGACTACACGGTAGAAAATATTGCCGGTGCTAAAGAGGTATTAGCCAACGGCGGCGAGGTAAAAACAATAACCCTGGTTGATGGCTATTCATCCACATCTATTATCAACAGAATAAAGGCGCAGGTTAAAGGCGAACAAACTTGCTGAAAGATGTTTTGCAAGAAAATAAGTCAAATCCACAATCACTAAATCAATCAATTATAAATTAGCTCTGTGAAGATACTGGTGATCCGCTTTAGTTCGATGGGTGATATCATTTATACTACACCTGTTGTACGTTGCCTTAAAACGCAACTTGCTGATGCCGAGATACACTTCCTTACCAAACCGGCTTTTAAATACATTTACGACAATAACCCTTATGTTGATAAGCTGCTGCTGTTAAAGCCAAGCCTGACAGAAACCATAGCGGAGATAAAAGCAGAGGGATACGATCACATTATTGACCTGCATAATAACCTGCGCACAGCCATTATTAAGCTGCGTACAGGCATAAAAGCGTCAACCTATAAAAAGCAAACTATCCGCAAATGGCTTAGCCTCAAGCTTAATTTAAAGCTTGTACCGCCTACCCACTTGGTAGACAGATACTTAAAAGCAGTGAAATTTTTAGGTATAACCAATGACGGTAAATCTATAGACTATTATATAAAGCAAGATCATCAGCTTACTGCGCTGCTTCCGGCATCGCACCAAAACTATGTGGCTTTTATAATTGGCGCTACGCACTTTACCAAACGGATGCCTAACCAAAAGATCATCAGCATTTGCAGGCAGATCAATTGGCCGGTTGTATTGTTGGGTGGTAGTGATGTTAAAGCAAATGGAGATGAGATAGCCGCGGCCATCGGTACAAATATTTACAATGCCTGCGGTATCACTACGCTTGAGGAATCTGTTTTCCTGGTATCAAAAGCCAAAAGCATTATTGGTTTTGATACAGGCCTTACCCATATTGCCGAAGCATTTGACCGCCCTATAGTATCTATCTGGGGTGGCACCGTACCCGACCTTTTAGGCGTACAACCCTATATGGTAAAGGATGTTTTAGTGGCAGGGATTGACCTTAGCTGCCGCCCCTGCTCTAAGTTTGGGCTGGAGAAATGCCCCCTTGGTCACTTCAAATGCATGCATGATATACCCGAAGAACCTATTGCCGCTTTTGCAAACAATAAAATTTAAACGAATTATTTAGTTTAAATTATTACTTTTGCGCGCAAACAATAAACACTTATTACATGAAAAAATTATTACTTATTGCAGTTGTGCTAATGAGCGCATCTTTAGCTTCTTACGCTCAATTACCAACATTTGGTATCAAAGGTGGCGTTAACTTTGCAACATTAAATGCATCAGCTTCATCAGCAGGTACATCTGTTTCTGTAACTACAGGTACATTAACTACATTTTCGGCAGGTGTATTCGCCGATTTTAAATTAGGCGGTATCTCTTTGCAACCGGCGCTTAACTTTACCGGTAAAGGTGGCAAACAAGAAGAAGATGGCAACGTAGCCAAAATTAACTTGTATTACTTACAGTTGCCTGTTAACATTGTTTATCATGCCCCTGTAGCCATCGGCAATGTTTATTTTGGTGCTGGTCCTTACGCAGCGCTTGGTGTAACCGGTAAACAAAAATATACAGGCGGAGGCGTAACCCAAAGCGAAGATATTACTTTTGGCAGCGATGCAGGTGATGTTAAACGCACCGATTTTGGTATCAACGGTATTGCAGGTGTTGAATTTAAAAATGGTTTTCTTGTAGGCCTTAACTACGATCTTGGTTTATCAGATATCGGAAACGACGGCACAAGCCAGGCATCTACCAAAAACCGCGTATTTGGCGTTTCTGTTGGTTTTAAATTCTAACCGAGGAACTTTTACGAAACAAAAAAAGAGGGACATATGTTCCTCTTTTTTATTTTAGGGCCTATGAAAAAGTTATTGCTGATACGCCACGCCAAAGCCACGCACGAAAGCGGCTTTGCCGATTTTGAACGCCCTTTAACAGACAAGGGGTTCCAACAGGCAGAATTGATGGCCGCACGACTACAGGCAAACAGTATTCAACCACAAATATTGGTTGCAAGCCCTGCCTTGCGTACCCTGGCTACCGCGAACGTTTTTAGCCAGGTTTTAGGTTTACCAAATGCGATAACCAATAAAACTATTTATGATGCCAGCGAAAGCGCCTTACTAAAAGTGATTGAAGGCCTGCCGCAGGATAAAGATTTTATTGCCCTTGTTGGCCATAACCCCGGTATAAGCCAGGTACTTTATTACTTAAGCGGCGCCATAAAAGAAGTCCCGCCCTGCTCTGTAGCGCTGATTGAATTTGAGTTGGACACCTGGGCAGAGATTTATGAAGCTACGGGCAAACTTACTTTTTACGACACACCTAAAGATTAAGCTAAGTCCAAATTTTTTAGTCTAAAGTTCTGAGTCAAATATAAATCAGACACCAATAAAGACTTTCAACTTAAGACTAAAGACTTAGGACTTCTAATTAACCTTATACATCTTACCCGGCAACGAGCGGATAAAGCCCTGTAATTCCATGTCAAGCAGGGTCATGGCCAGTTGGCTCATAGGCATATTAGCTTTAATAGACAGGTCATCAATAGCTAACGGAAGTTTATGTTGCTGAATGATCTCGTAAACGGACCGCTCTTCGGCAGACAGATCTATAGGTAATATTAATTGCTCGGGCGCGCTCGTTATCTCGCTGTTTTTTTCCCACCCAAGGCTATAGGCCAGGTCAGCAACACAGGTAAGCAGCGCCGCTTTGTTGTTTCGGATGAGGAAGTTACACCCTTCCGAGTACTCATCCCCTAACCTGCCGGGGAATGCGAATACATCTCTGTTATAAGTATTGGCAATTTCGGCAGTAATTAATGCCCCGCCTTTTAACCCTGCTTCTACCACAACGGTAGCATCAGCCATACCGGCAACAATGCGGTTGCGCTGCGGAAAGTTCTCGCGCCCGGGTTTTGTGCCTGATGGATATTCGGTTAAAAGCCCACCATTTTGCAGCATCTTTTCGGCAAGTGAGCTGTTCTGGCTGGGGTACATCCTGTCGTAACCATGCCCAAGCACGCCAACCGTTGGTATATTTAGCGCAATGCTTTCGCGATGCGCGGCTGTATCAATACCGAGAGCCAGCCCGCTTACGATCAATACATTATAATCCTGCAATTCTTCTATTAATTGCCTGCACAAACTACGGCCATAATCTGTAGCGTTGCGGGTGCCTACAATACTTATAATACGGTGATTGTTAAGGTTGGCATTCCCTTTTGAATAGAGCAGCAAAGGCGAATCGTTACATATTTTTAGTTTACGCGGAAACCGCGGATCGGTATAGTATAAAACATCTACCTTGTTATTCTCAATGAATTTCAGCTCCTGCTCCGCCCTTCGTAAGGCCTCGTTAAAATCAGATAGTTCGAGCCTTTTGGCCCCCACGCCTCTCGCCTGTGTTAACGCCTCTTTGGATTTTTTGAACACTTCTTCGGCTCCGCCAAAGTGGCTCGCCATTGATCGTGCAAGTACCGGACCTATTTTATTTACAAACGTTAAAGCAACCTGGTGTAGTAGAGACATGTATATTTCAGAAACTCTAAATTATATATTTTCCTAAAATAATTAGCATTTATAGCTAAAATATTTCATTTATCATGTTTATAACCATAACCATAAAAATAATTTAAAATAAACTACAAAAATAGTTTGAAAACTATAAAAATAGTTTTACCTTAGTCTAACTATAAAAATAGTTTACTATGAAATTAAAGGAACTCACCAAAGCCGAAGAACAGATCATGCAGATATTGTGGCAATTGAAGGAAGGAATTGTAAAAGATATTCTGGAGAAAATTCCAGAGCCAAAGCCGGCATATAACACAGTATCAACCGTTGTGCGGGTATTGGAGGGAAAGGGATTTATAGATCATAAAGCTTATGGCAACTCGCACGTGTACTTCCCGCTCATCAGCGAGGACGATTATAAGAAATTTACTTTTGATAAGCTAATGAGCAACTACTTCGATAACTCCTACAAAAGCCTGGTTTCCTTTATTGCTGATGAAAAGGACCTTGGCCTAAAAGAACTGGATGAACTTACCGAATTGATTAACAAACTTAAATCTCAAAAAAAATGAGCTGGCTGCATTATCTCATAGAGGCAAATATATACCTGGCGGTATTTTATTTGTGTTATTGCTTGTTCTTGAACCGCGATACCCACTATATGCTGGGCCGTGTTTACCTCATATTTAGCTGCATAATTGCCTTTGTGCTGCCCTTTACACAGCTTGGTATACTTAAACCGGTTATGCCCCAAATTGAAATTGCAGAACCTGTTACCCAGGTGATTGTTCTGCCAGCAAACGTCCAGAAACCAGCTACACCTATAGACCAATTTACATTTGATGATGCCATGCCATACCTGTATATAGCCGGTGTAGCTGTAGCAGTATTCATACTAATGTTCCGCTTACGCAAGCTGTATATTCTTACACGTAAAACCGCGGTAGTAAATACTAATAATTATAAGTTGGTAAAGCTTAAAGATGATAATACAGCGTTTTCTTTTTTTAATTACCTGTTTATAGGCACCAATATACCACAGCCCGAAACTATAATAGCACACGAGTTGGTACACATTCGCCAAAAGCATTCGGCCGATATCATCTTCTTAGAGATAGTAAAAATATTTAACTGGTTTAACCCCTTCATTTATCTTATACAGCGCAGCCTTAAAACCATACACGAATACATTGCCGATGAGCAAACCGCCTCCCTTGAACAGGATGCCCTTGCCTACTCTTCTTTTCTGCTAAATAATGCTTACGGCGTGCAAGGCAATTATATAGCGCATTCATTCTTCAATTATAACCTATTAAAAAAGAGGATAATTATGTTAAACAAAAACAGATCGGGTAAGTTAGCAAGGCTAAAGTACCTGGCAGTGCTGCCGCTATGCGCGGGCATGCTCTGCACATCAACACTGGTGTTTAGTAAGGATTACGGACTGATAGACCTGGCACCGCGAAAGGCTGTGGTTAATTCATCGCTTGACACGTCAAAATACATCCTCAGGATAACTAACCCAAAAACAAACATCTCGGTAACAGGGAGTGATATGGTGTACAAGGACACCTTAACGGGAGTGGAGAAAAAATACACCGCGGCTACCCTTACTAAAGCGGACCAGGATGAGTTATTGCAAAAGAAAGGGCTTATACTCGAGAAGATCATCAGCACACCTGTTATCGACAGCGTAAATTATACATTGCAATTAACAGCACCAAATGGTACTACAGGTACAGGTAATTCTGTAGTGATTGACAATAGGGCAACGGGCTTTAAACACACCTATTCGGTTAATAACCCCATAACCGAAGCTGAGCAAAAAGATTTAGAAGCAAATGGTTATAAGCTCGCCGTAATAGAACGCCCTAAAGAGTGGGCTGATACCGGTAAACGCTTACCGACCCCACCTCAGCCGCCAAAATCAATATACAACAAAGATAAAAAAGGAAGTGCACTGGTAATTGCGCCACAATTGCCTAATCATAAAGCCTTACTCCCCCCGCCCCCTCCTTACGAAGCGGCATATATAGCTTTGTATAAACACATGGCAAAAACTTTGCGGTACCCACAATCGGCCCGGGAAAGTAAAACTGATGGAAATGTAATATTATCTTACCGCTTGAATCCCGATCATAAAATAACCGATGTAAAAGTGGAAAGAGGCATTGGCAAAGGGTGCGACGAAGCAGCTGTTAACGCACTGCGATCTTTTAACGGCATAGTTAATAAAGCCCCCGGCCAATACTATATGGTTACTGTATTTGCATTACAAGGCTATACTAAAAAATATCAGTCGATAGACGATTACAGGTCTAAACCCAACTTTGCAGGGGTTGTTGTAGCTACCGGCTACGTAAATGCCCCACCGCCACCTGCCCCACCGAAGGTTAAAAGTAAAGTACCGCCGCCACCGCCGCCAATTGAAAAAGCGCCGCCTGCCGTAAAAGAAAATCAGGATGCAAAAGTATATGACCCAGCCAAATCTCCCGTTATAATCGTAAACGATAAGATCTACAAAATTGATAAATCCGCTATAGGTAAAAAGCTAAACATCACCACGGCAGACTCGGTAATGGTGTACGCAAAGGGCGATGAATATGCGCTTAAAAGATGGGGTGATCAAGCAAAAAATGGCGTTATTTTACTTTATGGTAAGCCTTCTATTACTTTCAAATAAAGCTATCTTTCACGTAGATAACCTGCTTGGTTTCAAAAAACTCCTCCTCAAAGTAGTCTTTGAGATGATATTGCTGAACGGCTAAACCCGCGTCGGCAATTTCTTGTGTAAGGTCCCCGCCTTTTAAATACAGTATCCCGTTAGCTAATTTATTTTTGGATTGCTTGCTGAATTTACCTTTCACCCAGGGGTAAAAATCTTTTAGTTGCGTAACCGCGCGCGACACTACAAAATCAAACTGTTGCTTTATCTCTTCTGCACGGGCATGAGTTCCTTTAACGTTTTTTAAGCCCAAAGCGGAAGCTACTTCATTAACCACCTTTATTTTTTTACCAATAGAATCAACCAGATGGAAATTGGTTTCGGGGAATAAAATAGCCAAAGGGATACCCGGGAAACCACCACCTGTACCAACATCAAGCACATTTTCGTCGGGTAAAAAGGGCATAACCTTAGCAATTCCTAACGAATGCAGCACATGGCGCTCGTAAAGCAGGTCAATATCCTTACGGGATATAACGTTGATCTGGCTGTTCCAAAGCGTGTAAAGCTCCTGCAATCGGGCAAACTGTTCTTGCTGATCGGCAGTCAGATCGGGGAAATATTTCAGCAGGATCTCAGATGTCATCCTTATTATGGCGGTTAATGATGTTACCTAACAAATACCTGGCTCTAAACAATTGCGCTTTAACAGTGCCCAGGGGCAGATCGAGCTGTTGTGCTATTTCCTCGTACGATAATTCGTCGAAGTAGCGGAGCGTAATGAGGTTACGATAGCGTATAGGTAAACTTTCTATCAATAATTTAAGTTCTTGTGTTTGTTGTTTTTTAATAGACGATTCCTCGGGGTTCAGCACATCAGATTTTATCTGCAAGGGTTTTTCATCGCCCTCTTCATCTAACATGCCATGTATCGACTGTGTACTAAGCTTTTTCTTACGTATAAAATCGATACAATTGTTGGTGGCCACACGGAAAAGCCAGGTACTAAAAGCATATTCGGGCTGATACTTTTCCAGTTTTTCAAAGGCTTTGGCAAAGGTTTCAACAGTAAGGTCGTTAGCATCTTCCTTGTTGTTCACCATCTTAAGCACCATAAAGTATATCGAATCTTTATAGCGGTGCATCAGGTCGGCATATGCCTTCTGGTTTCCTTCCCTTGCTTTTACAACCAGGTGAAAATCGTTCTTTGCGTTTTCGGTAAAATTTTTATTTATTTCCATCTGGTGGTTTTAATAAATGTACCTATCAAACCAAACACATTTAAATATATATAATATGTAATGTCAAAAAACGGCAATGACCATACCAAATCGCCACAAGCCAACTGTTTAAATATCTTACGGTATATAATTAACTGTAGAGCCAACCTAAACACAACTACGCCAATGGCTAATAGCGGTTCAAATTTGTACACCAGGCACAATATAAATAAAACATAAAATAAAAACCCACTAATAGCATCAAAACTAAGCATGCGCCTGTGGTTGTTCTTATACAATTTACCTACGCCCATGTGCCTTTTCTTTTGCCTGAACCAGCCTCCCAGCGTAGTTTTAGCATCTGTATAAGTAAATGTATCGGGGTGTATTTCAATGGCGGTATTTTGTAATGTTGCGTTTTGATTTACAAACAGGTCGTCGTCGCCGGATATTACGTGCATATGCGCTGCAAAACCCTTAGCGCCAAAAAACAATGTTTTAGTATAGGCCAGGTTACGGCCAATACCCATATAGGCATTACCGTTTAAAGCCGCCGACAGGTAGTTCACAGCGGTTTTTAACGTCTCAAATCTTATGAAGGGGTTTAAAAAATTACCCGTGCGCGTGTATGGAGAGTAGCCTAAAATTATCTGCGTGTTGCCGGTAAATTTGGCTGCCATGCGGGTTACCCAGTTTAAGGTTGCCGGTTTACAATCAGCATCGGTAAATAACAAATGTTCGTATTTGGCAGCCTTTATACCCAGGGTAAGCGCGAATTTTTTACCTGTTTTAAAGCGCACATGCTCGGTAATGGTAACCACTTTAAGATGCGCAAACTCGCGCTGAATATCCTGTAGTATCTCGTCAGAATTATCGGTAGAGCAGTCGTTAATAACTACCACCTCATAATCGGGATAATTTTGCTGTAATATATAAGGTAAGTTTTGGATGAGGTTGCGGGCCTCGTTACGGGCGCTGATGATTACCGAAATGGGCACCGTTGGTGCGGGCAAGGCATCTTCGGGGGTGTAGCGCATTAGCTTGCTATGATTACTAATGAGGTAATACAGCTGAACAATAAAACATAACTGAAATAAAACAAACAGTACCCCTTGAATATAAGCTTCCAAACGCCTTTATAATAAGGTGCAAATTTGATAAAAAAGCTTGTAATGTTGTAACGTTTTAAGGCTGAAATGTTAACATATTTCGGTTTGGGGGCTCTACATTATTAAATTGTGCAAAACATTTAGCTATCAGCAACAAACATTACCGCTTTACAGCCTTAAAGGTTACAACAATAAGGCAGGTTTTGTTAATTTTGCCGGGATAAATGAAATTTAATTTAACAGCACAAGATCCCCTTTCTAAAGCCCGGGCGGGCGAGGTAACTACAGACCACGGGGTTATACAAACGCCAATTTTTATGCCTGTTGGCACAGCCGGCACCGTAAAAGCAGTACACCAGCGCGAGCTGAAAGACGATATAAAGGCGCAAATTATATTAGGGAACACCTATCACTTATACTTACGGCCGGGCTTAAACACCATTGAGCAGGCCGGCGGTTTGCATAAATTTAATGGCTGGCAGGGCCCTATTTTAACAGATAGCGGCGGCTACCAGGTATACTCGCTTACCGAAGTGCGCAAGATAAAAGAAGAAGGTGTAACCTTTCGCTCGCATGTGGATGGCTCAAAACACTTGTTTACGCCCGAAAATGTGATGGATATACAGCGCACCATTGGAGCCGATATTATTATGGCCTTTGATGAATGTACACCCTACCCCTGCAACTATAATTACGCCAAGCGCTCTATAGAGATGACCCATCGCTGGCTTAAGCGCTGCTGCGACCGCTTTGATACTACCGAGCCTAAATATGGGTATAGCCAAACGCTTTTCCCAATTGTACAAGGGTCGGTTTACAAAGATCTGCGCGTGCGTTCTGCTGAGGTTATAGCATCTTTTGAGCGCGAAGGAAATGCTATTGGCGGCCTTAGCGTAGGCGAACCTGCCGAAGAAATGTACGCCATGACAGAGGTTGTTTGCAATATATTGCCCGAACATAAGCCCCGATACCTGATGGGTGTAGGCACACCGGTTAACATATTGGAAAACATAGCCTTGGGTATTGATATGTTTGATTGTGTTATGCCAACCCGCAACGCGCGTAACGGCATGCTATTTACCAAAGATGGTATCATCAACATCAAAAACGAAAAGTGGAAGAATGATTTTAGCCCTATTGAGGCCAATAGCGACCTATATGCCGATACCTGCTACACCAAGGCTTACCTGCGCCACCTGATACATAGCGGCGAAATGCTGGGCGCACAGATAGCTACTTTGCATAACTTACACTTTTACATATGGTTAGTACAGGAAGCACGCAATAAAATCATCAGCGGTGAGTTTTACGACTGGAAGAAAGTTATGGTAACCCGTTTAGGCCAAAGATTGTAAATGAAGCGCTTTTTAGATAAGTATCTAACCATTATCGATTCCTTTATTATGAGGAAATACCTGGGCACATTTGTGTTTACCCTGGGTATTTTTCTGGTAATATCGGTAGTGTTTGACGTGTCCGAACACCTGGATAACTTCCTGAGCGACGAAACTACGATACATGATGTAATTTTTGTTTACTACGCCGGGTTTATTCCGTTTTATATGATGCTGTTGTCGCCATTAATTAACTTTTTAGCGGTAATATTCTTTACCGCTAAGATGGCCAACCAAACAGAAATTGTTCCCATTTTAACCAGTAAGGCAAGTTTTTATCGCTTTATGAGGCCCTATATCATATCGGCTTCGCTGATATTTGTGGTGTCATTATTCATAAATGTTTATGTTTTACCTTATACAAACAAGCTAAAGGTATCGTTTGAAAGCTCACATTTCTTCAAAAACGACGACCCATCCAAGAGCGAAGTGCATATCCAACTGGATAAAAGGACCTTTGTTTACCTGCAAACTTATGACCCCGGTCTGCAAACCGGGTACAATTTTACGCTCGAAAAGTTTGATGGCGATGAGCTGAAAGAGAAGCTTACAGCTACCAGTATCAAGTACGATTCACTTAAAAACAGGTGGACTTTAAACACGCCAACCATACGTTATGTAAATGGTTTAAAAGAAGTTTTAAAGCAAAACCTGCCCCCCATTGATACCGCTTTAGACATGCGCCCGGTAGACTTTGAGGCCCACGATAACATCATAAGTAACATCTATGGAGCCATGAGTTTGTCGGTTTTAAACAAGGGGATAGAGAAGGAAAAGACCCGCAGTACCGGTGTAATTGTGGACATGCAATTTGAAAAATACAGGCGTTTTGTAGAGCCATTATCAACGTTTGTACTCACTTGTATCGGGGTTGCCATAGCCTCGCGCAAGGTGCGCGGCGGGGTTGGTTTACCCCTTGGTATCGGGATTTTTATCTGTTTCACCTTTATAGTTGTAAACAAATTTGCCTTGGTTTTTGCCATTAAAGGAGGCTTCCCTCCGCTTATTGCAGTGCTTACACCGAGCACATTATTTGGCATTTTAGCCTATATCCTTATTATTAAAGCACCAAAATAATGGCTGAAACGGCTACTGATCCGAGGCAAAAACCGGCGATTCCAGGTCTAAATAAGAACCTTTTAATTCTGCATTTTACTGTTTTTATTTGGGGGTTTACAGGAATTTTAGGCCAGGCTATCACCATTACTGCAGTAAACTTGGTTTGGTACCGGGTGCTTATAGCAGCGTTTTCGTTGTTTTTTTACTTCAAATTCAGCAAAACGGCGTTTAAAATAGAGTATAAAATGGTGTTAAAACTGGCGCTTACGGGCGCTTTAGTGGGCGGCCACTGGATACTTTTTTTCGCTTCTATCAAGCTTTCTACCATTCCGGTGGCATTGGTTTGCCTCTCATCCATCACACTTTTTACCGCTATTTTCGAACCTCTGATAAACAAAACGCACATCTCAAAAATGGAGATCGTAGCCGGAATTTTAATAATTATTGGCATCGTTTTGATATTTAAATTCGAAGCGAAATACACTAAGGGTATTATAGCAGGCTTGGTTAGCGCCATATTAGCAAGTCTTTTTTCTATCATCAACAGTCGGTTTGTCAAGAAAATGGAAGCCCCTGTGATAGCATTTTACGAGTTAAGCGGCGCCTTTTTATGGATCACCATTTACCTTTTTACTACAGGTGGCACTGCACAATTTATCATTCCAAACCTTTCTGATATTGGTTACCTGGTTATCCTCGGAACCGTTTGCACGGCCCTTGCCTACGTTGCCGGGGTATCTGTAATGCGCGAGATATCGGCCTTTAAAGTAGCGCTCGTTACCAACCTTGAGCCGGTATATGGCATCATCATGTCGTTCCTGTTCTTTGGCGAAATGAATAAAATGTCGGCTGGTTTTTGGGTTGGCTCGGTAATTATTTTGTCAACTGTCTTCTTATTTCCTGTTGCTCAAAAGCAGGTGGCTAAGCGCCGCAACCGCTAATTATATGTTTCATTATTTCCAAATCTTTATCCAAATCACACCCGGTTCTTCACGGGGTAGGGGTAAAGTAGCGTTGAATTTTGACGCGTTTTAAGCCCTTCTAAGACATCCAATATTTTTAAGGTAGATTTTCATGTCGCAAATATTTCGGACGGAATAGCGACATTTTCAGTTTTTAGTTAGTGTACTGAATTTTCACTTCATATAAAATTTTAAACACAACCAAATTCGAACTAAATTTTAAATAACTATACAGATTTACTATCACAAGTATAATTTATATATATTTATAAATCAACAATTTATGAACTACATGTAAATAAAAAAATAAACTATAATTAAAAATCAATTTCACAAAATACTAAAAAAAATAGCATTTAATTAAATTAGCGCAATTATCTCTGTTTATAACATTGTAAATGAGAGAATTTAAATGTGTTAAATGATGTAAAAATTTGCTTTGCTAAAACAGTCAAGTAATTTGAATAAAGTGTATTGGATTTGAAATACGAGATTTTAAATAAATTGGGGGAGATGCATAAGCTGTATACAGATTTACAATTTGAGCGAAATTTAGCCTTAAAAAACCACCGTCTGGTAATTGAGGTAATGCCACTATCATGCCAAAATGGAGGCAGTTTTAACGAAGCTAAAAAAAACGGATTTCTAAAAAATGAAGAGCGATTTTTAGTTACCGTAGTTTCACATCGATTCAAAGTCTGACTTTCTTCGACACAAAACATAAATGGGATATTTCCATCTGCTAAGGTTCCAGATTTTTAAAACACATTTTAAAATCGCATCTTGTAGAAACTAAAAACCAGGGAGAAAAAATGAGCATTAAAAATATTATCGCGCTTGTAATTGTGGTATTGCTAACCATCATTATTATGCAGAATACCGATGAGGTAAAATTTACAATTTTGTTTAGCACCGTCTACATGTCGAAGGTGCCGGTAATGACGGGGATCGCGGTGGTTGCATTTATTTTAGGTGTATTGGTTGGCCGCCCAAAAAATAAAAAATACAACATCAGCGAACACTACGATGAACGGCACGCCGGCGACGATAAAAATACACTAAGTGACGAGGACCGGGACTACATCAGCAGAGATTAGTGTTAGATATCGGAGACCGAAGGTTAGAAGATTAGGTCTTGCCTTCCCTTTCCCTGGATTGCTATACGTTTTCAAATACCTGGTAGTTTTCTTTCATGTCTTCAAGGTTTGGGGTGTCCTCAAAAATACCAAAAACAGACGCTCCACTCCCGCTCATACTGGCGTATATGGCGCCATGCCCATACAACTCTGCTTTTACGCCACGTATAACGGGATGATCGCGGAAAATGTGCCCCTCAAAATCATTCTTAATATGCCCTCTCCATGCAGTAAGAGGCATTTTTATCAGGTCGTATAACGAATCAAGAACCGGGGCAGGTTTTACGCCTCTGTACGCCTCCGCGGTAGATACGTGCTCATCAGGCATCACCAATGCAAGTTTGTATGCCGACAGGTCAAGATTGATAGGTTCAAATTCGTCTCCCTTCTCAAACGCGAACACCGGTTTATTACGGATAAAGAATGCACAGTCGGCACCAAGCTGGCGGGCGTAGTCTTCCATCCTATCGTTGTTAAGGCCGAGGGCAAATTTTTCATTCATCAGTTTAATGAAAAAACCGGCATCGGCAGATCCCCCACCCAACCCGGCGCCTATCGGGATATTTTTATGAAGATGGATTTTTATGGGCGGCAAATCGAAATCCTTTTTCAGCAAGTGATAGCCCTTTATGCAAAGGTTGTCTTCCATCCTGCCGGGAATGTCTAAACCTGATGATTCAAAACTTAAGTCATCGGCCTCTACCACTTCCAGTACATCGTTAATTTTAACGGGGTAAAAAACGGTCTCCAGATCATGATAACCATCCGGGCGGCGGGCGGTAATATTTAGTCCGATATTTATTTTGGCGTTTGGAAATGCTATCATTAAAATTCAATTAACACCGTATGTATTTATACACATCAGTAGGATACCAAAAATAGATTATTTTTATTTGTGTTAGAATTGTTCATTGGTTCATTAGTTCAATGGTTCTTTAGTCCCGTTAACAATCCATCCAATCAACAAATCACTAAATCAATAATTACTTAAAATGAAACAGTACCTCGACCTGATGCAGCATGTGATGGAGAACGGAGCGCAAAAGCATGACCGCACCGGTACAGGCACACTCAGCGTGTTTGGCTACCAGATGCGTTTTAACCTGCAGGATGGTTTCCCGATGGTGACAACCAAGAAGCTGCACCTCAAATCCATTATACATGAGCTCATCTGGTTTTTATCAGGTGATACCAACATCCAATACCTGAAAGATAACGGCGTACGCATTTGGGACGAGTGGGCTGATGAGAATGGCAACCTTGGCCCTGTTTACGGTTACCAGTGGCGCAGCTGGCCAACACCCGATGGCGGACATATAGACCAGATAACCCAGGTAGTAAACCAACTGAAGAACAACCCCGATTCGCGCCGCATTATGGTATCGGCCTGGAATGTTGCTGATGTTAATCAAATGGCCCTGCCACCCTGCCATAGCCTGTTCCAGTTTTATGTGCAACCGGCTAATACCACAAAAGGGGAAACGCGTGGTAAGTTATCCTGCCAGCTGTATCAGCGCAGTGCCGATATATTTTTGGGTGTGCCTTTCAACATCGCGTCATACGCATTGCTTACCATGATGATGTCCCAGGTATGCGACCTGGACTATGGCGACTTTATACACACCTTTGGCGACGCGCACATTTACAATAACCACCTGGAGCAAGCCACGCTGCAACTAAGCCGTGAGCCAAGGCCATTACCAACCATGAAGATCAACCCAGATGTAAAAAGCATCTTCGATTTTAAAATTGAAGATTTTACACTGGAGAACTATGACCCGCACCCACATATAAAAGGGGTAGTTGCAGTTTAGGCATAGGTTTTGTAAATTTGAGATTATGACGGTTACAGAAATCAAAACTCGATTACACCAGGTAATTGATAGATTACCTGAAAATGAAAATCAGCTTGGCGATGTTTTGCTTTTGCTTACCAAAATTGAGCAAGGTAAAAATATTGATGACGTAACTTTTGATAGCTATGTTGATGATATCATTGCTGAAAATAAAGAGTTACTCGAGCGTTTAGCAAAATGATAACCGTTGACGCAGCCTTAAGAGCACATAACAGATTAATTGATTTATTTGGCGGGTCAAAAGGTATTAGAGATAAAGACTTATTAGATTCTGCATTAAATAGGCCTTTTGCTACTTTCGACAATATTGATTTATATCCAACTGCTATTGAAAAGGCTGTAGCCCTTCTCGAAAGTATAGCCATAAATTATCCATTTGTTGATGGTAATAAAAGAACTGCATACACTCTCATGGAAGTTATCTTACGGCATGGCAAGTTTATCCCAATAGCCACACAGGAAGAAAAGTACAACCTGGTTATCAAAGTTTGTATCGGCGAATATCGATTTGAAGAAATCAAATTATGGCTTTTGGCTAACTGTAAACCTCTCTCAACTAAAATCAAATGACAATCTCCATTATAGTAGCCATAGCCCAAAACTACGCTATTGGCAAAAACAACCAGTTACTTTGGCACATGCCTAAAGATCTTAAACATTTTAAAGAGATCACCTCAGGCCGAACTATTATCATGGGGCGCAAAACTTATGAGTCTGTAGGTAAGCCGCTGCCAAACCGCCGCAATATTGTGGTGACAAGGCAGGATATAGAGATCCCGGGCTGCGAGGTGGTAAAATCTATTAACGAAGGCCTCGAGCTTTGCAAGGGTGAGGATGAAGTGTTCATTGGAGGTGGCGCCGAGATCTACCGCCAGGCGATGGACATAACTGACCGCATCTACCTAACCATAATCCACAAAGATTTTGAAGCTGATACCTTTTTCCCAGAAATTGACTACTCAAAATGGGACGAGGCTAGCCGTGAATATAACGAGCCTGATGAGAAAAATCCGCTCCCTTATTCATTTATCACACTAAACCGCCGGTAACAAAAACTAAGATTATTTTGTTTCAATTAAAAATTTCAGGCTTGTGAAATTTTATTAGATTTGCCGTCTTATTTAAAAAGCTTATAAACTAATTAATTACATATTTAATTCGCGATGCAAGGTAAAGGGGTTATTAAATTTTTCGCCATTCTGCTGGCTGTGGTGTGCTTATACCAGCTTTCATTTACATGGGTGGCCCACAAAGTTGAGAATGATGCCGAAGTGTACTCAAAGGGAAATCCTGAAAAAAAAGCGGCATATCTTGATTCTGTTTCAACATTACCGGTTTACCCGGTGTTTGGCCATACTTACCAGTATTGCGTAGACAGGGAACTTGCCCTGGGCCTCGACTTAAAAGGCGGTATGAACGTAACGATGCAGATCTCGTTACGTGAGCTGGTAACAAAGTTATCAAACAACAATGCCGATGTTGCCTTTAACCAGGCTTTATCAAACGCGCAGGCACGTAGCGTAACCGAACAAAAAGATTACATCACCCTTTTTGTAGATGAGTATGAAAAATTAGCGCCCAACAATAAGCTTGCCGCCATATTTGCAAACAGCAACAACCAGGATAAGTTAAAATACAATTCATCAAACAGCGAAGTTGAAGCTTATCTGAAAGATCAGGCATCTACAGCGGTACAACAATCGTACACGGTACTACATACCCGTATAGATCAGTTTGGTGTAACACAACCAAACATTCAGTTGCAAAAAAGCACTAACCGTATCTTAATTGAGTTACCCGGTGTTAAAGAGCCTGAGCGTGTTCGTAAACTTCTATCGGGTTCGGCTAAACTGGAGTTCTATCAAACTTATGATAACACCGAAGTTTATAGTTTACTGAATAACATAAATGGCTTATTAGCTGCAAAAGCAAAAGCTGCTGCACCTAAAAAAGATACTGTTAAAGCTGACACCGCTAAAGCAAAACTTGCAGGTACAGCAAAACCAACAACCGCTAAAGACTCTGCCGCTTCGTTATTAAGCAAATTAAAAAACACTGCTGCCGGTAAAGATTCTGCCGGTTTAAACAAAGCACAAATTGCTGCACAGAACCCGTTATTCGCGGTTATGTCACCGGTTACCTATCAGGGTCAGGATGGCCAGCAGCAGTTAAGCCCGGGGCCTATTGTTGGCTACTCGGCTGTAAAAGATACTGCCAAAGTTAACAGCTACCTGCGTAGCGCGGATATCAAATCTGTTATTCCGCAAAACATGAAATTCCTTTGGAGTGTAAAACCTATTAAAAGCACCAAGGTATTTGAACTATATGCCATTAAACTTGCAGGTGCCGAAAACGGCCCGGTACTATCAGGTGATGTAATAAACGATGCACGTTCTGATGTTGACCAGCAAAAAGGTGGTTTTGAGGTTACCATGTACATGAACTCACAAGGTGCCCAAAAATGGAAAACAATCACAGCAGAAGCATCAGCATCGGCACAAAAAAGAGCTATCGCTATTGTGTTGGATGATAACGTTTACTCTGCCCCTAACGTTCAAAACGAAATTTCTGGTGGTGTATCATCAATATCAGGCAACTTTACACAAGAAGATACTAAAGACTTAGCCAACGTATTAAAAGCAGGTCGCTTACCGGCACCGGCCCGTATTATTGGTGAGGCTGTTGTAGGTCCGTCTTTAGGACAGGAAGCTATTAACGCAGGTTTATTATCATGTGTACTTGGTTTAGTAGTTATTTTAATCTTTATGATAGCCTACTACAAACGTGCGGGTACTGTAGCCGTTATAGCGGTATTGATTAACGTATTCTTCCTGATGGGTGTATTGGTGAGTATCCGTGCAGTATTAACGCTGCCTGGTATCGCCGGTATCATCCTGATATTAGGTGTTGCGGTTGATGCTAACGTATTGGTTTATGAGCGTGTGCGTGAAGAGCTTGCTTTAGGCAAATCTATCCGTATAGCTGTAGCCGATGGTTTTAAACATGCTTTACCATCAATTCTTGATGCCAACATCAGTACATTCTTAACAGGGGTTATCTTGTTCTTATTTGGTTCGGGTCCTATCCAGGGTTTCGCAACTACTTTGATGATCGGTATTATAACAACGTTATTCTGTTCGTTATTGATCTCAAGGCTGATATTTGAATACATGTTAGAAAAAGGTTGGGATATTACCTTCTCGCGCCCATGGAGCTCACATACTTTCAAAAACGCTAACTACGCGTTTGTTAAAAACCGCTTCAAATTTTATGCTTTCTCTGGCATATTTATCTTAGCAGGTTTAGTATCAATGGTTACACGCGGTTTTAACTACGGTGTTGATTTTGGTGGTGGCCACACTTACATTATTAAGTTTGACCACCCGGTTACTACCGAGCAGATCCATGAGTCTATAGACGGTGTTATTGGACACGGTGCCGAGGTAAAAACTTACGGTACTGATAACAAAATGAGCATCAATACCAATTACTTGATTAATGATAACTCGCCAAATGCCGATGATAAAGTTGAGGCGGCATTAATAAAAGCGTTGGCAGCTAACCCGGCCACAAAAATTGAAAAAAGCCAGATACTGAGCCATCAAAAGGTTGAAGCTACTATCGCTAACGAGGTTAAAGCCTCGGCTAAATGGACAATTATATTGGCTATCATTGTAATCTCAGCGTACATCCTGATCAGGTTCCGCAAATGGCAGTTTAGCCTTGGAGCGATGGTTGCAACCGCGCACGATTCATTGCTGGTACTATCGTTCTTCTCGTTGTTTAAAGATATCCTTCCGTTCTCTTTAGATATCGACCAGGCATTTGTTGCGGCGCTGCTTACCGTTATTGGTTATTCAATTAACGATACCGTGGTAGTGTTTGACCGTATCCGCGAATTTTTGGTGCATGAGAAAAATACCGACCCTAAAGAGGTTATCAATCACGCTATTAACAACACCTTAAGCCGTACCATTATTACCGCGTTTACAGTAATATTGATATTGGTGATATTATTCGCTTTCGGTGGCGATGTTATTAAAGGCTTCTCCTTCGCGTTGCTGATAGGTGTTATTTTTGGTACATATTCATCTATCTGTGTAGCCTCACCGGTTATTATCGATTTTGGAAAGAAAGACCTGAAATAATCATTTTTAATATTTTTAAAAGGCTCCAAAGAACATTTGGAGCCTTTTTTGTTTTACAACTATTAGCTTTCTTTAAGCTCGCACCCCAAAAGGTGTTTGATTGAGCTACAAACAATAAATAATTACTCATGAATTCTACTGATCAATCAAAATTTCCAACGGTAGTTATTATAGGTGGCGGCTTTGGCGGTATACAAGTTGCCAAACAACTTGCTGATAAACCCGTGGAAGTTGTACTAATAGATAAACACAACTATCACACATTTCAACCATTGCTATATCAGGTAGCAACGGGTAGTTTGGAGGCCGAATCTATTGCCTTCTCGCTCCGTAAAAATTTTGATGACCAAAAGAACCTCCGCTTTCGACATGCCGAAGTTAACCGGATAGATACCGAACGCAATACTGTTATAACGAGTATAGGTAACATCGATTACGATTATCTGGTTATTGCAACAGGATCTACCACCAACTTTTTCGGGAATAAGGAGATTGAGCATTACGCGATGCCTATGAAATCTATACCCGAGGCATTAAACCTACGCTACATGGTATTGCAGAACCTCGAAGAAGCCATTTTAAAGCCCTCTAAGGAAGAACGCGCTCCCCTGCTATCATTTGTACTGGTTGGCGCAGGGCCTACAGGTGTAGAGCTTGCCGGCGCTTTGGCAGAGTTGCGTAACCACGTGTTAAATAAAGATTATCCCGAACTATCTAAAGAGGAGATGAAAGTTTACCTGGTAGATTTTCTTCCGAAGGTGTTAGGCCCCTTTAGCGATGAAGGCTCTAAAGCAGCTGAGGACTA
This sequence comes from Mucilaginibacter lutimaris, assembly GCF_042676625.1. Lineage (NCBI taxonomy): Bacteria > Pseudomonadati > Bacteroidota > Sphingobacteriia > Sphingobacteriales > Sphingobacteriaceae > Mucilaginibacter > Mucilaginibacter lutimaris. The sequence goes on along the minus strand of NZ_JBHTIA010000003.1, from coordinate 869,946 downwards.
TTTGCATAAAATGGGGGTTGAAGTGTTGCTGAATGTAAAAGTAGAGAGCTATGATGGTAACGAAATAAAATTTGAAGGCGGCAAAAGCATCCGTACCAAAAATGTGATATGGTCGGCCGGGGTAATGGGCGTTGTGCCCGAGGGCGTATCTAAAGAGGCTATTGAGCGTGGTAACCGTATTAAAGTAGATACCATTTGCCGCGTTGCAAGCTTTAACAACATATTTGCCATTGGTGATGTGGCCGCTATGATAACTGAGGAAACCCCCAAAGGCCATCCCGGTGTGGCACAGGTTGCCATTCAAATGGGTGACGCTACCGGTAAAAATATTTATCGCCTGATAAAAGGCGAGCAAACTGTACCTTTCAAATATAACGACAAGGGGTCATTGGCAACTATTGGCCGCAATAAGGCTATTGCCGACTTAGGTAAACTAAAATTCCAGGGATTTTTTGCCTGGTTAATATGGATGTTTGTGCATCTTATCTCCCTTATGGGCGGCCGCAACCGTGTTATTGTTTTTATTAACTGGGTTGCCAGCTATATTACCTATAATGGTGGCAGCAGGCTTATAATACGTAACTTTAGGCGCGAAGAACTTGTAGATAAGCAAGAGCAGGTATCTAAACCCGACTAACCTAATGGCTCAACATATTAAAATTACCGAATGCCCGCGCGATGCTATGCAGGGCCTGCACAATTTTGTTCCTACCGATGTAAAAGCCGAATACATAAACCTGCTTTTACAGGTAGGTTTTGATACGATAGATTTTGGCAGTTTTGTATCACCTAAGGCTATACCTCAATTACGCGATACGGCAGACGTTTTAAGCAAGCTGGACCTGGATAACACGCAATCGAAGCTGTTAGCTATTATAGCCAATTATCGCGGCGCGGAAAATGCCCTGATGCACCCCGAGATAAATTACCTGGGTTACCCCTTTTCTATCTCTGAGACTTTTCAGCTACGTAATACCAACACCACTATGGCGCAGGCATTTAATAATGTAAAGCGCATTAACGAGCTATGCGTCGCAAATAACAAAAGCTTGTTAATTTACCTGTCTATGGGTTTTGGTAACCCTTATGGAGATGAATGGAACGCTGATATTGTACAGCACTGGGCGCAAAAGATGATAGATGAAGGTATTGGCTATATAGCCTTATCAGATACTATAGGCGCATCTACCCCAGAGCAGATCACCAGCCTTTACCCTGCCCTAACCCGGTTATCTCCAATTACAGAATTTGGCGTACACCTGCACTCCACACCCGATACCTGGCAGGAAAAGTTAGCCGCGGCTTACCAGGCCGGCTGTAACAAATTTGATGTGGCCTTAAAAGGATACGGGGGATGCCCAATGGCCGCAGATGACCTTACAGGTAACATTGCTACCGAAAACCTCATAGCCTATCTCCTGCATCAAAACCTCGACCTAGGCCTTGATTTGGACAAATTAAGCGAAGCGATGGATTATTCGGGAAAAGTATTTGGGTGAAATGTATAGCTTAATATTTATCACCGGAAGTAAATCTTGACTCCTTACTCTAATGCCTTAAATCTACTTCTTCAGTACCATTTTATAGTGCATCATACCTGCCTCTTCAAACTCCGGCCCCACTTTTTTAAAGCCAAAGCGCTGGTATAGGCTAACAGCAGGCGTTTGTGAGTTGAGGTAAACATAACCGGCATTTGCAGGCAGATCTTCCAGTACAGCCTTTACAAGGGCCTGGCCCACGCCAAGACCCCGAAACTTTTCTAATACGGCAAAACGCTCCAGTTTATATCCATCGGCAGTTTTGCGCCAGCGGGATGCACCGGCAGGTTCACCATCAACCTTAGCTAAAAAATGGTGAGCTTCATCTTCGTTTGCCCGTTCCAGGTGAGCGGGGCAGTTTTGGCCTGTCACAAAAACCTCATGCCTTATGGCAAAAGCCTTTTCCAGATCGGCAGGGTTATTTATTTTGTTTACTTGTACTTGTTTTTGCACTTTTATAATGCGCTTTAGATTTGATTTTTGTTAACTTTTCGTTATGATTCTCTTCGGCGGCATCAATTGAATGTGTACATAAAATATCGTCCTCTTTTTCTGCCAGATCAGATATTTTTACGTAAAATTTATGCAGCTTATCAAGCTCATCTTCTGTAAGGTCCTCAATATCAACCATACGGTTACTCGCGCCCTCGTGCGATGCAAGCAACTCATTCAACTTTAAATGTATAGCTTTAGAATCTTTATTCTGCGATTTTTGGATGAGAAACACCATTAAAAAAGTAATAATAGTAGTGCCTGTATTAATTATTAACTGCCATGTATCCGAGTATTTAAATACAGGGCCGGTAACCAACCATACTATAATGGTGCAAATAGCAATAATAAAAGCGGCAGAGCTGCCGGTTGCGGCTGTTGCCCAGTTTGCAAACCGTTCAAATAGATTTTTCTTTTTCTTTGCCATTGTATAAGCCTATATGTTGAATAATCTTACAACTAAAAAAAACCGCCAATGTTTATCACATGGCGGTTTTTTATTCCTGTTTGTTTTACTTTGCTTACAGTTTGCTGTTAACGTCTATACAGTTAAGATCGCCAAAAGCTTCAGTTAACCTTTTTACAAAGCTTTCTTCGGCCTTGCGTAACCAAACGCGTGGGTCATAATATTTTTTGTTCGGAGAATCTTCACCTTCAGGGTTGCCAATTTGTGTTTGCAAATAACCTTCTTTAGCCTGGTAGTAATCGCGGATACCTTCCCAGAATGCAAATTGCATATCTGTATCGATATTCATTTTGATGGCACCGTAAGATATCGCTTCGCGAATTTCTTCCTGGCTGGAGCCCGAACCACCGTGGAATACAAAGTTGATAGGCTTCTCGGCAGTAAGCTTATGTTTCTCTTTCAAAAACTCTTGTGAGTTATGCAGGATAACCGGTTGTAATTTAACATTACCCGGTTTATAAACACCATGTACGTTACCAAATGCAGCGGCAATAGTAAACCGGTGGCTAACTTTAGAAAGTTCTTCGTAAGCGTAGGCCACCTCTTCCGGTTGGGTATATAAGCGAGAGCTATCAACATCAGAGTTATCAACGCCGTCTTCCTCGCCGCCGGTAACACCAAGCTCAATCTCTACCGTCATGCCCATTTTAGCCATGCGCTCAAGGTATTTGGCAGATATTTCAATATTTTCTTCAATAGGCTCTTCAGAAAGGTCAAGCATGTGCGATGAGAACAACGGCTTGCCGGTTTCAGCAAAAAATTTCTCGCCATGTTCTAACAAGCCATCTATCCAAGGTAACAATTTTTTAGCGGCGTGGTCGGTATGCAAAATTACGGCTACACCATAATGCTCGGCTAATAAATGCACGTGTTTAGCGGCCGACACAGCACCTAAAATGCAGGCCTGTAGTTTCGAGTTATCTAACGATTTACCCGCGTAAAACTGCGCGCCGCCATTAGATAGCTGAATAATAACAGGCGATTTAACAGCTGCTGCTGTTTCCATTACCGCGTTAATAGTGTTTGTGCCGATAACGTTAACGGCAGGTAAAGCAAACTGATGTTTTTTAGCTGCTTCAAATAGTTCCTGCACTTGGTCACCATGCAGAACACCTTTAATATTTTTTAAATCCATGAGCGTATGTTTGGGCCTCGAAGTTATAAAAATTATGGGTTTTACCTATATCATTATTAAAGTTTTAGCTAATTATGCTAAGCTAAATGCCAATAAATGTGCATAAAACCTTACTACCGCTTTATATAGGGTGTTATTTTTACACTTAGCTCCCTCTTAAAAACACCCGCAACAACTTTAACTTCTGTTAACATTTACAAACTTGTTGTGATATTTTTTGTTTCTTTGCAGTACTTGAAAGACTTAGAAATAGACATGGCGTGGTTTAAGCGAGAAATAAAAGGGATAATTACAACTACTCAGGAAAAGAAGGAAGCCCCGGACGGCATCTGGAATAAATGCCCTAACTGTAAAAAACCTTTACACTATTCTGAACAGGTTGAAAACCAATACGTTTGCCACTATTGTGGTTATCATTTACGAATTGGTTCTAAAGAATATTTTTCTGTTTTGTTTGATGACAACCAATTTACCGAACTGTTTACCAATCTGCACTCAGGCGACCCTCTTCACTTTACTGATACCAAAAAATATACCGACAGGTTAAAAGAAACTAAAAATAAAACCGGTTTAACCGATGCTATCCGCGCCGCCCATGGTAAAATGAACGGCCAGGAACTGGTTATTGCCTGTATGGACTTTAACTTCATTGGCGGATCCATGGGATCAGTTGTGGGCGAAAAGATAGCACGTTCTATCGACCACAGTATCGAACATAAAATACCTTTCCTGATGATCTCAAAATCGGGTGGCGCACGTATGATGGAAGCGGCATTCTCGTTGATGCAAATGGCCAAAACATCAGCTAAACTTGCTTTATTAAGTCAGGCCAAAGTGCCCTATATATCATTACTAACCGACCCTACTACAGGTGGTGTTACCGCATCATACGCTATGCTTGGAGATATAAACATTGCCGAACCGGGTGCATTGATAGGTTTTGCAGGCCCAAGGGTTATTAAAGAAACCATTAAAAAAGATCTTCCTAAAGGTTTTCAAACTGCGGAGTTTGTTCAGGAGCACGGTTTTCTTGATTTTATTGTAGACCGCAGGGAAATGAAAGAAAAGCTGGCATCATTTTTAAAAATGCTCGCCCCGACTGTTGCTAAAGAAGAAAAGATTGAGCCCCAGGCTTAATAACATCATTATCCATAAAAAAGGCCATTCGTTAGTTTTACGAATGGCCTTTTCTTTTTGGTTTTGTCATGCTGAGCGACAGCGAAGCATCTGTTATAGAACTTACAAAAGATTCATGCTTTAATTTCGTTTAGCATGACAAAGTAATTTGAGGCTTAAATACCCTCGGTGCCCGGCTCGTGGCCTAACATACGGCCTGTTGTACGGCCCTGCTCACGGCTGGCAAAATCTGTTTTAGTTGCTGCACCTGTTGACGGGAACTCATGTCTTTCTGGTGGAGTCACATCATTTTGTTCGCTAAATGAAGTATCTGCACCTTCCTGCTGTTGTTCCTGCTCGTTTTGCTGGCTATATCCTGTGCCTTCGTTATCCGTCTGGCGTTCTTCAGGGTTTTCGTTTGGATTTTGGTTCGGAGTGTATTCCGGGTTTCTTTCGTTGCTTTCCATGGTTTTAGTTTTTAATTGTTAATTAATAAACAATCAAAAACAAGGCCATCTTTTAATATTTTTGAAATTAACGGCAAAAATCTGTTATCCAATCTCAAATCACATACCTACTTACAGTAAAACCTTTTCGGAAACAAAATAACTGTTGCGAGAGTGGCTGGCAGTGCCTAACCCATTACCAGCCGAGCCGGTATCCTCAGACAGGTCATCGTCTGTTTCTTCATCATCAACAAAATCATCGTCAACAAGTTCATCATCATCGGGTACGTCATCACCTGTTGCCAGATCAAGATCGTCGTCGTCGTCAGACAAGTCATCATCTGTTGCCAGGTCATCGTCATCATCCGGGCTGTTGGCACCACGCATGCTTTCGTTTGATGAATAGCTTCCCGGAATATTCCCACCACCGCCTTCTGTGTCATCAAGGCTGTTTTCGTCGATGCCGCTATCTTCATCAACATCATCGCTGTAGTTGCTGTCTGTAGTATTGCCGGTGTTGCCCGGGGTACCAAAAGAATTTGAGCCGCCGCCCTGGTTCTGATTATCTAAATCATCATTCAAGGCATTTTCATAATTAGTTATCATAGGTTTATATTTTATATGTACCTATATAACCTCCAAGCCCTAACAATTGTTTAATTTATTTCTAAAAAAGAAAATATATTAATTAGAATTAAATCACAACCGCGCAAAGTTCTTTTAATTTTGAAACGGTAAAGTCCACCTCATCTTTGGTATTATACTTAGAGAATGAGAACCTTACAGATGGCCTGTCGGGGTTTGCGCCAATAGCGGTTAGTACATGCGAGCCAATATCTGTACCCGAACTGCAAGCGCTGCCACCCGAAGCTGAAATGCCGGCAATATCCAGATTAAACAACAACATATCGGCCATTTCCATCTCGGGGAACGACACATTTAGCACGGTATATAAACTTTTGGCAGGATCTGTCTCTCCATTAAATTCTACTCCAGGGATGTTTTGTTCCAATTGCGCCTTCATATAGCTCTTAAGGCCCTGTATCTGGGTTTGATGGGCATCCATATCGGCGTAAGCCATTTCAAGCGCTTTGGCAAGGCCTGCAATACCGTAAACGTTCTCGGTACCGCCCCGCATATTGCGCTCTTGCGAGCCGCCGTATATCATCGGATTAATTTTAACCTTATGGTTGATGTGCAGGAAGCCCACGCCTTTCGGCCCATGCAGCTTATGCGCCGCGCAAACCATAAAGTGCAATTTAAGCTTGCTAAGATCGTGCTTATAGTGGCCAACAGTTTGTACTGTATCGCTATGGTATAAAGCGCTGTATGCGTCGCAAAGCTCGCCTACGCGCTCAATATCCGTAAGGGTGCCTAACTCGTTATTGGCGTGCATAAGCGATACAAAGCTGCGCTCGTTATTTTTAAGCAGTGTTTCGAGGTGATCGTAATCTACATTGCCTTTGTTATCTACATCAGCATAGCTTAATTTGATTACGCCGGCCTTCTCCATAGCCTGCAGCGTATGCACAACAGCGTGGTGCTCAAGCTTAGTGGTAATAGCGTGGGTAAGTTTATGGTCGACAATACCGCAACGGATGGCTGTATTATCGGCCTCGGTACCGCCGCTGGTAAAAAAGATCTCGGCAGGTGAGGTATGCAGTAGATTGGCGATGGTTTTGCGCGAACGCTCTATCAGCGTGCGTACCTCGCGCCCATGCGAGTGTATTGATGAAGGATTACCAAACTGGCTTTCCATCACTTTGTACATTTCTTTCAAAACCTCAGGGTCGAGCGCAGTAGTAGCGGCGTTGTCGAAATAAACTCGCATCGTTTTTTAATAATTATGGTCAGTAAAACAACAGGGCACATCTGTGGAAGTTCCCCAACCCCACAGGTCGCCCTGTTACTCGTTTAAATTTAATATTTCTTTTATATCTGTGATGATCTTGTTGGCCAGATTATCTGCAACCGCTTCAGAATTTGCTTCGGAATAGATGCGGATTATAGGCTCGGTGTTTGACTTACGCAGGTGCACCCATTGCTTATCAAACTCTATTTTTAAACCATCAATGGTAGAGTGCGGCTGTTTCTGATATTTTTCTTCAACCTTTAACAACAACGCGTCGATATCCATCTCCGGAGTTAAAGTGATCTTATTTTTTGAAATAAAATAGCTTGGGTAAGATGCCCGTAAAACCGATACCGGCTTGCCGTAATTAGCCAAATGAGTAAGAAACAAAGCTATACCCACCAAAGCATCGCGCCCGTAATGCAACTCGGGATAAATAACCCCGCCATTGCCTTCTCCACCAATAATGGCATTAACCTCCTTCATCTTGTTTACCACGTTAACTTCTCCTACGGCTGCAGCATGGTATTCGCCACCGGCAGCCTCGGTAACATCGCGCAGCGCACGTGTTGATGACAGGTTTGATACCGTATTTCCTTTTGTATTCTTCAACACGTAATCGGCAACGGCAACAAGGGTGTACTCCTCGCCAAACATAGTACCATCTTCGCAAACAAAGCAAAGGCGGTCAACATCAGGATCAACAGCTATACCCAGGTCAGATTTGGCTTTTTGAACCTCTTGCGACAAGGCAACCAGGTTCTCCGGCAGTGGCTCAGGGTTGTGCGGAAAATGTCCGTCGGGCTCGCAATAAAGCTCATGCACAACCTCCACACCTAACGCTTTCAGCAATGCCGGTACAAATATGCCACCTGTAGAGTTTACACAATCAATAGCTACTTTAAAGTTTGCTTTCTTAATTGCGGCAACATCAACTAATGGCAACGCCAATACCTTATCAATATGTTTTTGCAGGTAACTGTCATCATTGGTAACAGTACCCAGGTCGTTTACATCGGCATAAACAAAATCGCTGTTCTCGGCAATTTCTAAAACTTCTTTTCCGTCAACATCGCTAATGAATTCACCTTTTTCGTTAAGCAATTTAAGGGCGTTCCATTGTTTTGGGTTATGGCTGGCGGTAAGGATAATACCTCCCGCGGCCTTTTCGTCCGGCACGGCAACCTCCACAGTCGGCGTGGTTGAAAGGCCGAGGTCTATTACATCAATACCCAAACCCTGCAATGTACCTATTACCAGGTTGTTTACCATACTGCCCGACAGGCGGGCATCGCGGCCCAAAACTATCTTCTTAATACCTGTACGTTTTACCGCCCAGCTACCGTATGCAGAAGTAAATTTCACAATGTCCAATGGGGTTAACCCGTCGCCGGCTGCACCACCTATGGTACCCCTGATGCCCGAAATTGATTTTATGAGTGTCAAAACGTGTAGATGATTAAGCCGCAAAAATAACAATATTTAAATGATAGCATTGTAAAATTCACATACTTTTAGGTGTTAATTTATTAGCTATATTTACCAGCTGCTGAGAACACTAAGTATTATCTTATAAAAGCCAATGCCCCATTTCCTGCTAAACTTTGACCGGCATTTATTTTACTTTATTAATCACGATCTGTCAAACGCTTTTTTCGACGGCTTGATGCCATTGATGCGCAACCCGAAGTTTTGGATACCGCTGTATCTGTTCATTATTATTTTTAGTGTTTGGCGATACAAGAAGCAAGGGGTTATATTGGTAGTATTTTTATTACTCGCCGTTGGCTTTGCCGATTATACCAGTGCCAGCATTATTAAGCCTACCATAGGCCGCCTGCGCCCCTGCCGCGACCCGATAACAGGCCCAACAGATATTAACCGCGTTGCATGCGGAACGGGCTACAGTTTTCCATCTACCCATGCTACCGACCATTTCGCCATAGCCACATTTTTGAGTTTCCTATTTTTTAAACGATGGAGATGGATATTACCCGCAACCCTCTTTTGGGCAGCTTTAATTTGCTTCGCACAGGTTTACGTAGGTGTACATTATCCGCTTGATGTAACCGGCGGGGCTATTTACGGCAGTTTGGTGGGTATTTTGTTTGTGGTTGGATTTCGGAACGTGGCGCCGGGGTTTAGGGCATAGGCTGTTGGTTTACTCACTCCGCGGCACTATGTGCGCGCCCCTCTCTGCTGCGTAAAGGGTGTGAGAGAAAAAATTAAGCTTATCCCTCTTTCCGCCGCAGGCGAAGAGAGGGTGGTCGAGCGAAGCAATGACCGGGTGAGTAATCGCCGGGCGACAGGCTCTGCGCAACAAAAGGCAATCACTATACAAATAGCCCTCCCAAGGGAGGGAATTATGCCTAACAAAAAAGGGTGCTTACCTTAGTAAACACCCTAAATATTTTGTCTTGATTCCTGACTCTAACAGTCTTGAATCTCCCACCTATCCTCGCATCTTATCCAGCAGGTCGCTTAGCTGGCCGGCTTCTTCCTCTGTAAGATTTTTCTTGAACAGGTCTTTTGTTTTGAAGCAGGCATCCATTTTCTTAAGAATATCTAAACCCTCATCGCTGATGCGGATATCGACAGCACGGCGGTCGCGTGAGTTGGTGCAGCGCGATACCAGGCCCTTTTGTACCAGGCGGTCGACAATACGCGATGCGTCAGACATTTTATCTATCATCCTGTCCTTTAACAAATTTACTGTGGCCGGCTTAGGGTACTGCCCGCGTAAAATGCGCAGGATATTAAACTGCTGTTGGGTAAGCTTATAACGCTCAAATTCGGGGCGCATATAGTTGTTGATCCAACCGTACGTATAATTCAGATTAATTACCGCCTTATGGTAATTATCCTCAAAATTCGTGCTTTTTATATCTTCCTCTATTCCCATGATTTAACTATTCGGCAAATATAACCTATTTATCTTTTTGTTTTTTGTTCAGTTTTATGCTCTCCCTTAAAATTCCACGGGCAGTGCAGGCATTGGTTTTTACAACAATAACCGCGCTTTAAATGGTACTCTTTTGTAAAAACGAAATTACCATCCTCATTTATATAATAATCAACATTCTCCTGTAGCATCAGCTCAGCAATTTCACAAAAATATCATTATTAAAATAATTTTTAAGATGCGTGCCGTCGCCATGCAATGTCCAGATCTCCTGTGGCCCGGTTTGTTCAATGGTTTTAATAATATCGTTCCAGTCGGCATGATCAGATATGTATAACGTATCCTGGTTGTTCACCTGTAAATTCTTCCAACCGGAAGCAAACAGCCGCTTTACCCCCGTTGCCCTTATATAACTGTCAAAAGTAAATGGCGGCACTATGTACACCCACTCCTCTTGTGTTTTCATGAGTTTACGGCTATATATTTGATGGCTGCCTAACTCAAAACCCAGTTTTTGATAAATGGCGTTTATAGGCATAATGCGGTGATGCACCAATATCTTTTTTTGCGGCGCATGATCGTTTATCATCCTGATCAAACGCTGGGCCTTACCCAAGCTGTATGCACCAAGCAGAATATTTATTTTAATATCGCTCAGCTTTTTAATTTCCTGTAGCGGGTTGGGATGCGCGGTGCTGGGGTCGGCAAAGGTGCTCTCGGTTATCAGCACATCCGCTTTTACAAATTCAAACGGCTCGCAGGTATCGTCCGGCTGTAGTTTATAATCGCCGGTATATAGGTATCTAACACCTTTGTACTCCATTAATACCTGTGCCGAGCCCGGCATGTGCCCTGCGGGGATAAAAGTTATTTGCACATCGCCAATGGTAAACGGCGCATTATAAGCCGATAAATAACTTGCTTTAGCCGCACCTTTGCCGTAGCGTAATTGCATAAAGGCATAAGTGGCAGCAGTTGTGTAAACGTTTATATTGCCGCTTTTAGCATGATCTGCATGGGCGTGGCTTATCATTGCATTGCCAACAGGCAGTTGCGGATCGAGATAAAAGTCGGCATAACGGCAATACAGGCCATTGGCATTAAAGGCAATAAAATCGTTTAATATCATGAATTTTGCTGGGCGATGGTTAAGTACAGCTTGTGCAATTTTAATACTTGTGGTATAACAAGCTGCGTATCATCATTTATAATAACATCATTTGCCAGAGTAAGCTTTTTTTCTTCGGAAAACTGGCGGTCGTTACGGCTTTTAACTTCGTCTGCTGTGATACCATCGCGCTGCGTGACACGTTTAATGCGAATATCCAATGGCGCCGTAACCATTATAGACCTGTCACATAATTTATAAGAATCACTCTCAAAAAGTATGGCGGCTTCTTTTAACACATATGGCGCATGCTTTTGGTTTTTTACCCATTTATCAAACGCACTAAAAGTAGCGGGGTGTACCAGCTCGTTAAGCTTTACCAGTTCGTCTTTATTATTGAACACAATAGCTGCTATGTACTTACGGTTTAGGCTACCATCGGCAAAATAGGCTTCGTTGCCAAAAGTTTGCTTTATAGAGGCAACCAGTTCGGCATCGGCTATCATCACTTCTTTAGCCGCGTCATCGGCGTAAAAAACCGGAATGCCCAATACCTCAAATATTTTACAAACGGTGGTTTTGCCGCTCCCTATATTACCGGTGATACCAACTTTAAACATTTATTTTTTGATGATAAAATCTATATTTTGAGGCATTATCTTAACCACTTTACTGTATGATGGCGACCTTGTAACCTTTACAGGCAACACGGTATATCCGTTATTACGCCATAGGTCCAGGTCGGCTACGGCTTCAAAATCGTCTTCGTTCAAGTCGGGATAGTTAGTGAGCGATGTTGTAAAAGTAACCTTAACCTTTTGCGGAAATATCTTTACATCGTAATACTTATGATTATTTACAAGCTTTACAGGCACCTCTATCGTTTTTTCGGTGTATTCATCTATTGGGATATTTACCATAACGCTTTTGGGTAAAACACTAAGGTTCCCCTCTTTTACACCCTGCAATTTTACACGGCCATAAAAATCCTCGTTGGCATCGTTTAGCTTAACGGTATCCGTTTTCCAGCTGATAATTTTATTTATCATTTCTGCCGGGCCGCTAATGGTAACGTACCGGGGCTTAATATTCACATTGTCTGACTGGGCAAACTGCTTTTGGTAGTTTATTGCCTGTACCAGTTCTACCGGTACACGTTTAACCGTGCGACTGCTAAAATCAAAAAATAAGGTATCGGGCGTGAGGGCAATAATATCATGTTCCATATCCCTGCCGGCGTTTATTTGCTTTAGCTGAGAACTAAGTACCACATAATTTTTAGTATCCAGCGTGTGCAGATCAACAGTGATGGCCTTTTTCTCATCATTCATCCTAAACATCAGCATTTGCCAGCCGGTGCCCTGCACCAATGCGTTAACCGTATCTGGCTGTAACGGGTGAAAAGCCCGTTTCTGGGGCACGTTCTTAAACACCACAACCTGCTTAACGGTGAATTTGTATGGATTGGAAAGCGTGGTAAACATCCACGCTACAATGGCTATCACCAGGCAGGTTACAAAGGCTGATAACCGCCGGCGCTCAATTGCAGATAATTTGATTATTGCCATTTTGTGATACTTAAAGCAGAAAGCGAAAAGCAGAAAGCTGATTGTTATCCGCCTTAGCTTTTCGCTTTGTAATATCGGGTTATAGCTTAAAGCTTTACGCTTGTAGCTTATTTACTTGCTACCGGTGTGTTTAACGCTTTTGAAGCATCTAACGAAATGGCAGATTTATCGAAACGGATACGGCCACCGCCTTCTGTTTCGATAAGAAAGGTGGTTTCGGCAACTTCGTAAATTTTACCATGTATCCCGGCGGTAGTAATAACTTTATCGCCTTTTTTAAGCTCGTCAACGTATTTTTTCTGGTCTTTTTGTTTCTTAACCTGCGGGCGGATCATGAAAAAGTAAAACACAATGGCAATTAAACCAAACATGATCAATTGCTGGTAACCTAAGCCGCCCCCGGCTTGTAATAGAACTGTAGCTATCATTATAAATTAATTAGTGTGTAAGTGATTTAGTGAAGAAGTAATTTAAACTTCACTAATATGTAATTATTTTGCAGGCTTCTCAGCTGTTACTTCGCCAATTAAATGTACCATGCTTTGCGCAGGATTGGTGTTGGCGGTAATGGTAATTTGTTTATCCTGTAAACCCATTTTGTGCGCGCTGTCAAAAGTAACCTTTACGGCACCTTCGGCACCAGGTTGTATTGGTGTAGCAGGCCATTCTGGTTTTGTACAGCCACATGTAGCTACTGCATCTTTAATAATTAATGGCGATTTACCTGTATTAGTAAACTTAAATGCATAGGTTACTTTTTCGCCCTCTTTAATTTTACCAAAGTCGTGCGTTTCTTTTTCAAACTTCATAACAGGCGCATTGGTAGCGCTTGTGTTGCCATTGTCGGCTACGGCGGCTTGAGCATTTTGGCCGGTTTGGTTACAGGCCGATGTAAATAGCGCGCCTGCAATAATTGCACATAAAAACAGCTTTTTCATTTTATATTATTGATTTACTGATTTACCAATTTATTAATTTTTCGAATAATAACAGGCAGATACCTAATCTCCAATCACTAACCTTTATTCAATTAATCCCCTGCCTATTTTCTTGATCTTCTTCTGCTCTTTCAGCTCAAATAAAATCTTGTCTAATATACCGTTTATAAACGAATTACTCTTAGGCGTGCTAAACTCTTTAGAGATCTCCAGGTACTCGTTAATGGTAACCTTTACCGGTATAGATGTAAAGTTAATAAACTCTACAATGGCCATCTTCATCAATAATGTATCCATCATGGCAATACGGTCCGGCTCCCAGTTTTGGGTCTTCTCGGCTATCAGCTCCTGGTAAGCGGCATCATTACGGATGCTTTGCTCAAAAAGATTTATCACAAATTCCCGGTCCTCAACCCAGTTGCCGCTAATTTCTGCCAGTTTATTTTCGGCGTAGTTGTCTGACGAAAAGTTTTTGAATGTTTTAGCGATCAGTGCCTGCAGTACCTCGCGGTCAACCGGCCAGTAAATAAATTTATCCTCAAAAACCTGCTCGGCTAATGACGATTTTAGGATCACCTTTTTAAAGATGAACTTAATGATGTCTTTATCTGTTTGTAGGGTATCGTCGGTTTTTGCAATGTATTCTGCATAATCCGTCGAATTTTTCAGCGTGGTGAAAAGTGATTTGGCAAGCTCAGGATCAAACGACCATTCAACTTTATACTTTTTAAGTGCTAAAAGATAATCGCGGTTCTCTTTTAACGACAGCAGGAAACGGTTACTCATGATCTTAACGCTCGCGTTAAGGTCTTCTGCCGTTGGTAAGTGCTTGTTGGCCCTTTCTGCCGCATCTGTTTCGCTGTAATCTATCACTTCGCTTATTAGCGATAACATCCAGATGTACATTTCAAAAACCTGATCGATGCTGCTCAGCAGGTTTTTTTCATGCGCTTTGATGTCTTTTTTGTCTGACTGGTGGAACGCGTACAGCGATTGTAACACTTTTACCCTAAGGTGCCTTCTGTTTAACATGTTGTAAGAACGATTAAGCCCACACCGGGGCTATGATAAATTTTAATAGGTTGATTTTACTTTTTTAATATCTGCAATACGTTTTTCGGCTATTTTGTTTGCCGCATCAGTAGTAGAAATGTTTTCCAGCTTAGAAAGTTTTAAAACGTTGCGGGTAGCTTCATAAATATTTTCGGTAAGCTGCATGGTGCGTTTTTTACTAAAGCCCATCAGCTCCGAGTAACAGTTAATAATACCACCCGCGTTTATTACGTAATCGGGTGCAAACAGGATGCCTTTCTCCAGCAACATTTCGCCATGTACGCGTTCGTCCTGTAACTGGTTATTGGCCGACCCGGCGATGATGCCGCATTTTATTTTGGCAATAGTTTCGGTATTGATGGTAGCCCCTAAAGCACAAGGCGAATAAATATCCGCGTCGATATCAAATATTGAGTTATTAGAAACCGCTTCGGCACCATACTTTTTAGATACCTGCCGGGTACGCTCATCGTTAATATCACTAATGTAAACCTTGGCGTTTTCGTCGCGGAGCAGCTTTACCAGGTTTTCGCCAACATGGCCAATGCCCTGCACAATTACCGATTTGCCGGTAAGGCTATCGCTGCCAAACTGTTCTCTAACACAGGCTTTGATACCCATGTAAACACCTTTAGCCGCAATTGGCGATGGGTCGCCGCTGCCGCCCAAACTCTCGGGTATGCCGGTAACATGCTGGGTTTCCATGCGTATGTACTCCATATCGCGCGGATTGGTGCCTACATCCTCAGACGTGATAAACTCGCCGTTAAGGTTTTTAATGAAGCGCCCAAATTTACGCATCATGGCCTCGTTCTTATCCCTGCGCGAATCGCCGATGATAACCGAGTAACCACCGCCCATGTTTAAACCGGCAATGGCACACTTGTAGGTCATGCTTTTAGATAGTCGCAAAACGTCGTTCAAAGCATCGCCTTCGGTTTTGTAGGCCCACATACGGGTGCTGCCAAAAGCCGGGCCAAGCGTAGTATCATGTATCGCTATGATAGCTTTTAAACCGGTGTCGGGGTCGCTGCAGTACACAACTTTTTTGTGTCCGAAGGCATCCAGCTGGTTAAATATACTATCGGTAAGTTGTTGAACAGACATTTGCGACGCGAATGGGTTAATTATAGTTGGGCAAAAGTAGAGGTTTTTTTTTGTGTGACAAAGTTAAAGTCGGAAAGTGGGCAGCGGTAAAGCCGGAAACTAAACATTATGGCTTCTTTTTACTTTAGAGTTACTATTAAACATGTACTTTTGAGACACAAGGCAGCATCGTCGTCCAAGCTTTACTGTCTTTCGGGATTAAACACGAATGAAAGACCTCGCATACCTAAATAAATTCTTTTATAAATATCGCTGGCGCCTTGTACCGGGCGTGTTGTTTGTTATTATATCAAATATCTTCGCTGTGCTGCCTGCACAGGTTATACGCGTTGCTTTTGACCTCGTTACCGAAAATATTGGCGTTTACCAGCTATTTGATGGGTTTAACAGGCAGGAGGTTATTTACGATATTTTTGGCAGCAGCCTCTTGCTGTTTGGTATATTGGTATTAGTGCTGGCATTATTACGTGGTTTGTTCCTGTTTTTTATGCGGCAAACCATCATCCTCATGTCGCGTCATATCGAGTACGATCTAAAGAACGAGATCTATGCGCATTACCAGGTATTATCGCTTGCTTTTTACCGCCGTCATAACACCGGCGACTTAATGAACCGCGTTACCGAGGATGTAAGCCGTGTACGCATGTACCTTGGGCCGGGCATTATGTACACTATAAACACCGTTGTGCTGTTTGTATTGGTTATATACGCCATGCTTGCTGTAAACGTGCGGCTGGCCATATTTTCGGTTCTGCCCCTGCCCATTCTGGCAGTTATTATATTTTATGTGAATACGGTTATAGAATACCGGAGCGAAAAGATCCAGCAACGCCTGTCAAACTTATCCAGTTTTGTTCAGGAAAATTTTTCTGGTATCAGGGTCATCAAGTCTTTTGTACGCGAGGGCTATGTACGCCAAAGATTTGCCGCCGAAAGCGAAGATTACAAAACACAAAGCATGGCTATGGCCAGGGTACAGGCGGTATTCTTCCCATCTATGCTCTTGCTTATTGGCTTAAGTAACGTTATTACCATTTATATCGGCGGCGTAGAGGTAATGAAAGGTAATATTACCCCTGGAAACATCGCCGAGTTTATAGTTTACCTTAATATGCTGGCTTTCCCGGTAATTTCATTAGGGTGGGTAACCTCACTAATACAACGTGCCGCTGCATCACAAAAACGTATTAACCAGTTTTTACACGAAGAGCCGGAAATTAAATCGCCAAAGGCGGCCAACCATACCCTTGCCGGTAAAATAGAGTTCAGCAACGTTTCATTCAACTACCCGGACACTGGTATTACCGCGCTAAAGAATGTTTCGTTTACCGCTAACCCCGGTGAAATGGTAGCTATTATTGGCCGCACAGGTTCGGGGAAATCTACCATAGCCAACCTTATTATGCGTATGTATGATACCACCGGGGGTGAAATATTGATAGACGACAAGCCCCTTACCAAGCTCAACCTTGATAATTACCGCTCGCAGATAGGCTTTGTACCACAGGAGGTTTTTCTTTTCTCTGATATTATATCACACAACATAGCCTTTAGCGCCGATGTATTAGATATGCCAAGGGTAGAGCAGGCCGCGAAGGATGCTGCCGTTTACAATAACATTATGGAGCTGGAGAAGGGCTTTGAAACCCTCATTGGGGAGCGCGGTGTTACACTATCCGGCGGGCAAAAACAGCGTGTAAGTATAGCAAGGGCCATAGTAAAACACCCGCAGGTGTTGATTTTTGATGATTGCCTTTCGGCTGTAGACACCCGTACCGAAGAAGAAATACTAAGCAACCTGGGCCGCATAATGCAGGGCAAAACCAGTGTAATTATATCGCATCGGATCTCTACCATCAAAAATGCCGACAATATCCTGGTGATTGACAACGGCGAAATTGTTGAGCAGGGTACCCATAACCAGCTAATGGAACTTAAAGGACCATACTTTGAGTTATACGAAAAACAATTGCTTGAAGAAGAGGAACGAGCTTAAAACGCAACACTTTACTCTTTATTAGCGTAAAAGATTGAGATGAAGGCTTATTTATGCCCCAATTAAATACTTGCAATTAGTTTTTTATATATATTTATGCCACTAAAACTATTACAATAAAATTTTATGGGAGATTTTGATAACAGAGAACGTGAAGAAGTGTACTCCAAAAAAGTAAGAGCAGGTAAACGCACTTATTTTTTTGATGTAAAAGCAACCAGATCTAACGATTACTATGTAACCATTACCGAGAGTAAGAAACGTTTAGAAGATGGTGTTTTTGTAAAACATAAAATTTTTCTGTACAAAGAAGATTTCGAAAAATTTTTTGAAGGACTTAAAGATACCGTAGATTACATTAAAGACCATCAGGATGTGGTTGAAAAACGTTACGAATTTGGCGAAAATATAGAAACAGCTAAAGCAGACGAAGATTTCTCTTACTAATAAAGAAATAAACAAACCTAAATTAAATAAGAAACCCCGCCTTATAAAGCGGGGTTTTCCTGTTTTAAAAATGTTTTATTATCTGCCCATCATGGCGGCGGCACCACCAAGGATTCCTATTATGATAAACAGTGCCATAAAGGATAAATATACGATAGCGAATATGCCCCATAATTTAAAAAATGACTTTAACTTACTAAGCGCAAGCGTTACCTCTTCGTTATTTTTAAAGGTTATACCCTTTTTAATGCGATCGCCAAATTGATAGAGATATAAAGCAAAGAAAAAGCTTACCAGAGCTATAAGTAAATAAACAACCGTAACGGCCCCCCCTGCGCCTGCAGCTGCGGCCATCATCGGGTTCATGGTAGCCATTGTAGTAAAAATAGTACCAACAAACAAAGCCAATATTGCTATAAAAGCGGTACCTACAAAGCCCATTATACCCAAAAAGTAAGCCCACTGGCCGGCTTTATGCAAATAATATTGCGCTTGCTCGTTTAAAATTAGTTGTGGTTCGGTAGGTACAGGTTGTACCGGCGTTTCGTTAATTTCCATTGTGTAAGTTTAGATTGTTTTAATTTCTTTTAAAGATAGAAATTCCCTAAACCGAAACAATAAATAAACTAATATTTACTTTGAAAATCTGCGCTAATGATTTATGCCCGGCATAAACATAACCGCTATAGTAAAGTATATGATAAGACCGGTAACATCAACCAGCGTTGCCACAAACGGGGCGGATGAAGTGGCTGGGTCGGCGCCTAACTTTTTTAACAGTAAAGGCAACATCGATCCCGCTAACGACCCCCAAAGCACTACCCCCACAAGGGCGATGCCTACTATAAAGCCAACCGTCATCCAATCCGGGCCGTATATATCGCTAAAAAGCGTCCACACGTATATTCGCATAAAGCCAATTATACCCAGTGTTGTACCCAACAACAAGCCCGATATAATTTCCCGGCGCATTACACGCCACCAATCGGCAATGGTTACCTCGCCAAGGGCCATCGCCTGTATAATAAGTGTTGATGCCTGCGAGCCGCTATTGCCCCCGCTTGATATAATTAGTGGCACAAACAAGGCCAAAACTACCGCCTTGGCAATGGCATTTTCAAAGTGACCCATAGCTGTCGCGGTAAGCATCTCGCCCAAAAAAAGTACAATAAGCCAGCTCACACGTTTCTTTACCAACCTAAAAATATTTATATCAAGATAAGGCTCATCTAAAGCTTCGGTACCACCAATTTTTTGGATGTCTTCGGTATATTCTTCATTCGCTATCCAAAGTATATCGTCTACCGTTACAATGCCCAGCAATATATCGTCCTCATCGGTTACGGGCAAAGCGGTACGGTTATTCATCCTAAACACGTTAATGGCTTCTTCCTGTGGGTCATTAGCACTAAGGGCTATAAGGCGTCCATCCATCAGGTCGCTTATTTTAGTTTCGGGCGCTACCAGCAAGATCTCGCGGATGCGAATGTCGTCCAGCAGCTTACCGTTCTCGCCTATTACATATATAACATCAATAGTTTCGGAGTTTTTACCGTAGCGGCGAATGTGCGACAGCACACGGGTTACATCCCAGCTTTTTTTAACGGCAATGTAATCGGGCGTCATCAAACGGCCAACACTGTCCTCTTTATAACCCAAGAGAGAAAGTGCCTCTTTACGGTCGGCCGGCGATAAATGAAGAATAAGTTTAGTTACGGCATCGCCATGTAATTCGCTAAAAAATGCGGTACGGTCATCTGGCGGCAGTTCGTTTATGATCTCGCTTACCTTTTTACCGGGAAGTTTTTTGATGATGCGTTCCTGTGTAGGAAAATCGAGGATACGGAACACGTTAACCGCGCGGTTAATAGATAATATCTCAATAAATTTAGGGCCATGCTCGGGCAGCTCGTCTATAAGCTCTTCAACGTCAGATATATTGAGGTTGTTCAAATATTCCTGCAGCTGCGTGGTATCTTCTTGCTCCAGTAGTAATTCTATTTGCTCAACCATCTCTTCCATAAGCCCTGTTTTTACATGTTATTAACCTATTTTGCCGCCTTTTGTGTCGCTGGCAAAAGTCGTTTATTTTTTCAAATTACAAGCCTTTTTTTCTGTTATCTTTGCGGCTTTAAAAGTGAGTGGTTGATTAAGTTAGCAGTGAGTGGTTAACCATTCACCTCATCAACCACTCACCAATCAACTAAATAAATAAAATGGGTTTACAATGTGGTATAGTGGGTTTGCCAAACGTGGGCAAGTCTACACTTTTTAACTGTTTATCAAATGCCAAGGCGCAGGCGGCAAATTTTCCGTTTTGTACCATAGAGCCAAACGTAGGGGTAATTACCGTGCCCGATGAACGCCTTACAAAATTAACAGAGATTGTTAACCCAAAAAGCATTGTTCCGAATGTTATTGAGATAGTGGATATTGCCGGCCTTGTTAAAGGCGCCAGCAAAGGCGAGGGTTTGGGTAACCAGTTTTTGGCAAACATCCGTGCAACCAATGCTATTATACATGTTTTGCGTTGTTTTGATAACGATAACGTGATACACGTAGATGGCTCGGTAGACCCTATCCGCGATAAAGAGATCATAGATACCGAATTGCAGTTGAAGGACCTTGAATCGATAGATAAAAAGATTCAGAAGGTAGAGAAGATGGCTAAAACCGGCGGCGATAAAGAGGCTAAAAAAACCTATGATGTGCTTACCGTTTACAAAAACCATTTACTTGAAGGTAAAAGCGCACGCACCGCCCCTGTTGCCGAAGAGGACAAAGTATATATCGAGGATATTTGGTTGCTCACCTCAAAACCGGTAATGTATGTTTGTAATGTTGATGAGGCTTCGGTAGCTACCGGTAATGCTTACGTAGAAAAAGTAAGGGCCGTAGCTAAAGAAGAAGGTGCAGAAGTACTTGTTATATCTGCCCAGATAGAAGCTGAGATAGCCGAACTGGAATCATTTGAGGAGCGCCAGGAGTTTTTGAGTGATTTAGGCCTGACCGAGTCTGGTGTTAACAAGCTTATTAAGGCTGCTTACAGCTTGCTTAACCTTGCCACCTACTTTACCGCAGGTGTGCAGGAAGTACGCGCCTGGACCATTACCAAAGGCTTTACCGCCCCGCAAGCCGCGGGTGTTATCCATACCGACTTTGAGAAAGGCTTTATCCGTGCCGAGGTTATCAAATACGATGACTTTGTAAAATTCAACGGGTCTGAAGCGGTAATAAAAGAAAATGGTAAAATGGCCGTAGAGGGTAAAACCTACATTGTGCAAGATGGCGATATTATGCACTTTAGGTTTAACGTGTAAGCGTCGCCCCCGAAAAGGGTACTCGCAAGATATTGATAGCCGCCGTTAATTAACGGCGGCTTTTTTGTTGCCGATTTTATTGGATGGGTTAAAACTAAATCAAAAACCATGGGTTATTATTTTATACTATAACGAAAATAAACTCATGGATAACGATAACAAAATAAGCCGCAGAACTGTAATAACAGGCCTTGGCGCAGGGCTGGCCGCGGCAGCGGTTTCGCCGGTTTTAGGAGCAACCGGCACCCTATCAGCAAATGCCAACACCTCACAAGGGCTGGAAGACCCGCAAACCAAATACCCGAAACCACCATTTAACGGGCAATCGCAGCCGTGGCCGGGCCTGGCAAGCAAAATGGATCCTGTGCCGGACCATGGTGAGAAAAGCTACAAAGGCTCGGGCCGGTTGGCCGGCCGCAAAGCCTTAATTACCGGTGGCGACTCGGGCATGGGGCGCGCAGCGGCGATTGCTTATGCCCGCGAGGGTGCCGATGTCGCCATAAACTACCTGCCTGCCGAAGAGGAAGATGCCCGCCAGGTGATAGCCTTAATAAAAGCAGCCGGCCGCAAGGCAGTTGCCATACCGGGCGACCTGCGCGACGAAGCTTTTTGCAAACGGATGGTTGACGATGCCGCTAAACAGTTGGGCGGACTGGATATATTGGTGAATAACGCAGGCCGCCAACAAACCCATGCCTCGATACTTGACATTAGCACCGAGCAGTTTGACTGGACCATGAAAACCAATATCTACGCTCCATTCTGGACCATAAAAGCAGCATTGCCTTATTTAAAACCGGGTTCGGCCATTATTGGCACAACGTCTGAACAAGCAACCGACCCATCCGGCGATCTGTACGATTACGCGCAAACCAAGGCGGCTACAACAAACTACGTAAGGTCCTTAGCCAAACAATTGGCACCAAAAGGAATTCGTGTAAACGGCGTTGCCCCCGGCCCTATATGGACACCACTACAGGTGAGCGGCGGAGCCACGCAGGAAAAGCTTAAGCAATTTGGCGGACAAACGCCTATGGGGCGCCCCGGCCAGCCGGCCGAACTTGCCTCTATTTATGTGCAGTTAGCTGCTGCAGACGCAAGCTATGCCACCGGCCAGATCTATGGATCTACTGGGGGTGCAGGAATGCCATAACAGAACGGCAATCGTTTAAAAGCCCGGGCGCATACAAGCAACCCGGGCTTTTTATATTGTGCTGAATAAGTAACCCTAAATAATTCTATATTTGCGCAAACATCGTCCTCGTAGTTCAATGGATAGAATTATGGCCTCCGAAGCCGTCGATATGAGTTCGAATCTCATCGTGGACACTTATATAAACCGTCTTAATTAATTTTAAGGCGGTTTTTTGTATCAAACCAATTTGTGTTTAATGAACTTACGATTTTAATTCCCTGTGCATCCCTTGGTTAGCAGATAAAAAAGGGAATAGCAAAGGTAGCCGATTAATTAGGCTACCTTTACCCGCACATGGAAGAAAGAAAATATTTAACAACCTGGAGAAAATATATTCCGGTTATTCGCCTGCATCTTAAAAGAAGTTTGAATGAAGATCAAAGTTTTAAACTTAATATAACCGATTTCGAGTCGGCGGGCGACAGGGGTAAATCTGGTTACACGTTTAGTCTCTCAATGGAAAATGGTAAAGTAATTAACAATATCAGCGGCTCTGCTGTAGCCCGTGATTTGTATGAAGCATTAAGAACAGATGATGCCATCAAGGAGATGATCCAGGATAAAAATGTTAAAATAAGCGTAGGAAAAACCTTTGTATTTAGCATCAAAACTACACACGTGTCTGCTTATAAATAAGCAGAACTGGCATAAAAATACAAGAAGCCGCTTACATCAATAAGCGGCTTTCTTGTTACACATAGCATTCAGGCAGTGTTCACGTTCACGCAACACGACCACCTATACGTCTGCAATTAGCTAATAATCAGGCGTTCATGTTCTAATAACTATTAACAAATCGTGAACATGAATTACTTCTGCAACGCGGGCTGAAAGTGCGAGCTGATGGCTATCCTGTTCCAGGCGTTAATAGTAATGATTGCGATAATAACTTGCCCTACGTATTTAGCGCCCAGCAGCTCGGTAGCTTTATCATATACCTCGTCGGACACCCCGCCGTTGCTTATCATGGTCACTTCTTCTGTTAAAGCCAGTATCGCTTGCTCCTTTTCGTCAAAGAATGGCGTATCCCTCCAGGCGCTTAGTGTGTAAATACGCTGCTCGGTTTCGCCTAATTTGCGCGCATCCCTACTGTGCATGTCAAGGCAGTATGCGCAACCGTTTATTTGTGACGAACGCAGTTTTATCAGCTCTTTGTGAATAGGTTCTATCTCGCTGCTAATAACGAAATTCTCTAAAGCCATTATCGCTTTATAAGCATCTGGCTGTGTGGTTAAAATGTTTGTCCTTTTCATTGTCTCTTTGTTTTTTGTTAAGACAAAGTTGCAAACGAACACCCTCTCAAAAAATGAACTGAGTTTAAGAAATTGAGAGTGGTTGATTAGAGATTAGAGATTAGAGATTAGAGATTAGAGGAAATGTTATATGAGTATTGTTGTTTAATTTATTTCAAATTATTTACCAGGAACAACTAATCTCTAATTAACCAATCACTAATCAACTTTTCTTCCCTCTTATCCTGCTTAAAAATTGCGGGGTGAAGCCAAGGTATGAGGCCAGCATATATTGCGGTACGCGCTGCACAAAACCGGGGAACTGCGAGGTAAAGTACCGGTAACGCTCTTCATCCGTTTGGTTAAACAGGAAGCCTATGCGGCGCTGCGAGGCGATGAACGCCCTTTGCATGGTTAGCCTAAAGTAAGTATCTAATTTAGGAATCTGCTCCAGTAGCGGTCCTTTATCGCGGTTATGCAGCAACAATACCTCTGATGCCTCTATGGTTTGGATATAAGTACCTGCAGGTACTTGGTTAACAATACTGTCATGATCGGCTATCCACCAGTTCTCTAGGGCAAATTGTACTATCTGCTCATTAAGTTTGGCGTTCACATAATATTGGCGCAACAGCCCGCTAAGCACAAAGTATTCCCCCTTGCAATGCTGCCCCGGCTCCAGGATGATCTCCTTCTTTTTAAACTTCTTAAGTTCTACCGCATCGCAAAGCATCTGCTCTTCCTGTGGGGTAAGCTGCACCAGGCGTTTAATATGGGCGAGTAATTGCGGATACATCAGGTGCTAATTTAAATAATAGTCTGATATATCCTTATTGATATTATTATGGCAGCTTAAACTCAAACCGGTATAATACCTTTTTGCCTGTCTGGGTTTTGGTATCAACAACTTCGCCATCAACCTTAATGGTGGTTACCAACTGGCTTGCAGGGCTTGTTTTTGGTAGTTTTACATCAACCGTAAGCTTTACGTTTTGCCCGGATGGTAGTTCTACCGCCTTGTTAAAATTACCCTTATGATGTTCTTCTATATGCCTTACGTTGTTTACATCCTGGTATGATATAAGGGCGGTTGTACCATCCGGTATCTCAGATGTATACTCTACTTTGTAAGTACTTTTCTTAGCAATAGGCAATTCGCCCTTGCTCATATCATAAACAGTATAGCTGCAGCTGCTGCCAATAAAGGCTATTAAAGAAAGATAAAGTAGTTTTTTCATGTGGCGAATGTAAATAATAGTGATAATAAAAATGGCGTCTATAAACCAATAGACGCCATTTTTCATCGCAGCGTTACAATTATTTTAAAGCATCGACAGCGTAAGCACGGCAGGCCTTTACTTCCTTAACCGCATCAGATCCCTGGGGGATGTTATATTCCAACTCTATCGTAGCCGGGAACTTGTATTTATTTTTTTTCATCAACGCAAGCACCTCTTTTATAGGCGTATCGCCCTGACCCCATACCGCGTTTGGCCCATTATTAAATTTACGGTCCTTAATATGCATGCTGGTAATGTGGTCGTGGTATTTTTCAATAAAAGGTACGGGGCTGCTGCTTGTACCCGATGCATAGTGCCCAATGTCAAGGTTAATGCCGTTATATTTCGATTGTGCCAAAGCAGCATCCCACAACGTTGGAGTGGCTTGTGTGTGAGCATGGTAACCTACCATCATTTTATGTTTGGTTGCCAGATCGCCAAGCCGCTTGGTTTGGGCTTCGTCTGGCAGTTCAACGGTTACATGGCTACAGCCTAAAGCCTTTGCCGCGTTAAAAGCATACTCAATTTCGGCATCGGTGTTTTTAACGCCGAGCGCGTTTGGCTTCCATGCGTAGATGCTAACACCGGCATCATTATACATTTTACGCAGTTCTTTAAACTTATCCATAGTTGCGTTTGCCCGCCATTCGGCCAGTTTTGGGGCAAAGTCGCTCCAGTTTTGGCCTTGTTCGCGCTTTGGCGCTCCTGCATAGGCTTCGGCGGCATCGCCCATTAACTCTATGGCGTTGATATTACAATCAATGCAGTATTTAAGCAAATCTTCGGCTGTACCCGGCATGCTGCGGAACGAATAGGTTATTACCCCTATCTGCACGCCGTTTATGAGCGAGTTTGGTTTAGCAAACCCGCTTAAAATCGAATTGGCTAAAGATAATTTTGAAAGGAACAATACCCCGGTTGCCGCTATAGCCCCGGTAGCAATAAACTTGCGCCTGCTCATGGTTTGCTTTGTCATAATTTAATACGGTTGGATGTTTGTGGATTGCTTAAAGTTATTAATTTATAACATCCGCTAAATCATGTATTAAAAGTTTTACCTGTTAGCTTGGCAGCTCCTATGTAAATGCAACTTCAAACATCACCTGCTTATTGCTCCTGCGGCAATACAATCTCGAAATTAGCGCCGCTACCCTGTTGCGAATAAATATGCATGGTACCTTTCAGGCTATCAACCAGATGCTTTACAAGCGCCAGACCAAAACCGTAGCCTTGTTCGCCGCTTGTACCGCCTGTAGATTGCGCTTTGCCGCTCAATATGGTATCAATAGCTTCCTGGCTTAAGCCTACTCCCGTGTCTGTTACGTTTATTTGCAGCAGGTTTTGTGTTTCCTCTATCTTGAGGCTCAGGTCAACAGTTACCTTTCCATTTACCGGAGTAAATTTTATGGCGTTAGATATAAGGTTACCAGTTATTTGCAGCAGCTTATTTTTAGCGAATGGTATGGTAGATGAATTTACCGATGTATTTACGGTAAAAGTTATCTTCTTGTTAATAGCTTGCGGCGTGTACAGTTTCTCCAGCTTATCTTTAAAAACCACCAGATTAAATTCATCGGCTTTCAGGTCTCGCTGGGCACGTTTGTCAGCTGTCAGTATCTCGTCGGCAAGTTCCAGTAACGACCGCCCGCTACGCTGTATGAGGTCAATAAACTCCAGCACCTCTTCTATCTCATTCTCATGCCCCTGCTCGCTTATTACCTGCGCAAGGCCAATAATACCACCCAATGGCCCGCGGATGTCATGAGCTACCTTCTTTTTGGTTTCGTTGGCCTCATGCAATTTTGTTTTAAGGCCGTTTATCAGGCGGTGAGCGTTAAGGCGGTTAACTATCTCATCGGCTATGATCTTTAACAGTTCTATCTTTTCGGGTGATAAAGTCTTTAGGTCTTTATCCAGCATGCACAATGCACCAAGATTATGGCCTTCATTCGTTTTTAGCGGGATACCGTAATAATAGCGCAGGCTTGGTTCATCGGCAACATAAAATTTATCCTTAAAACGTTCATCGGCTTTTAGATCGCGCACCTCAAAATGATCGTCCCGCCTGGCAATGGTGTACTGGCAAACAGATTCCTCGCGCGGCATCTGCTCAATATCTAAACCATGGTTGGTTATTGTCCATTGGGTAAAAGAATCTATAAGATTGATAAGTGATATTTCGGTACCGGCAACTTTGGCGGCTAATTTTGCCAGGTCTTTAAAACTATCCTGGAAACTTGTATAATCAAGGTCATAGTCAGACAGACTAATGATCCTCTCCATTTCATTTTCTGGTATCGGCAAATTGTGCATCATTAAAAATTTAGATCGCAACTAATTACGTACTTTTAATACAAAAAGTTGTCAAAAAACAATACAACTGCCGAAATTATTCCTCAAAGTTCTGAAGTTATAGCTACTCAAAAATAAAAACATCCGGCCAAGGCCGGATATAAACAGTGAGCACCGCCAAAGATTCCCCCCAATCTTATACGGCGGATGCTCATCTATCTAAATCACAACAAATATTATTGTACCACAACGGTAGCAGTTGCCATGGTAGAATGGATAATACATTTGTAAGTATAAGTACCTGCGGTTGCAAATATATGCGAGTACGTGGCCGACTGGTTTAAGGTGCCGCTGTCAAAAGAACCGTTAACATCCGTTGCGGTATGTGGAGCAGCATCGCTATTGGTCCATTTTACTGCCTCGCCTGCTTTGATAGTTACGCTTGCAGGAGAAAAGGCAAAGCCCGAAATTGTTACCGATGCCCCACCGGTAGCAGGATTTGACGGGTTGTTTGGATTGGTGGGCGTGTTAGGTGTTGAAGGCGCCGGATCGCTGCCCGATTTTGAACAGGCGGCGATGCCCATAACAATTACGGCAACCATAAAAGATATCCCTAAGATGTACTTTTTCATATTAAATGGTTTTAATGTTTAATATGATTACGCCCGCAATTAAGGGATGGTTGCTTTAGGTCGACAAACTTTTTAACCGGGCTTTTTTTGAGAACAGTAACAACTTTTTAAAATACAGTCTATTCTAACAAAAGTGTAATATTCAATCAACCTTTAATTAATATTAGGGGTTTTCGTAAATTTGCGCTCCCTTAATTAATGTATATAGTGACGGAATTAGGTAAACCTTCTATAAAACAAGCGTGGATTGCTGCCCTTCAATCGCCCAAAAAACGTGATAAATTATTAATAGGTTCCTTCATCATAGCTATCCTGCTATCGTCATTACCCATTTATTTCAGCATTATACAAAATCGTAAAGGCGTTGTACTTAACGATTGGGTTTTGGCCCACATCCCCCCTTATGATGTTTCTATCCCCATATTTGCTATTATTTGGGGTATGGCCACGCTGATATTTATCCGCGCGCTCTATAACCCCGTTATTTACATTCATTATGTGTGGACGTTGATATTCATCAACATTGCCCGGATGCTAACTATATACTTTGTTGCGCTTGACCCGCCCGTTGGCCTCATTCACCTTGTAGACCCGCTTACCGGTATATTTTACGGTAATACCATTATTACCCGCGACCTGTTCTTTTCGGGCCATACATCTACCCTGGTGCTTATATTTCTTTGCCTAGAGAAACGTAACGATAAGATAATTGGGTTTATATCTATAGTAGCCGTAATGGTGCTGCTGCTTGTACAGCACATACATTATACTGTTGATGTGGTTGCGGCACCTGTTTTCGTCTACCTAATCTTTTTGGGTGTACGCAAAGTTTTAAAGCTGCATACGCTGAAAAACAGCGAGAACTAAGCCTATCCCCCGCCGATAAACAAACATCTTACCATGATAAACAGGGTGGTAATAGCTATAATATTATTTTAAAATGTCCGAACAAATTAACATTTTTATCAAATGGAAAATTCGAGAAGGAATTTTATAAAGAATACCGCCATAGTATCTGCAGCTGCTGCCATACCTGCAAAAGGCTTTGCTATATTACATAAAGATAAACAGCCCGATGAGCAATTGATAGGTCATAATGGGTTCACTTATAAAGTTGATCAAAACTGGGCCAAAATAAGCGTTACCAGCACTCCGCTGGCTAACTGCCACGAGATGGTACAGGACAGCAAAGGCCGCCTTATTATGCTTGGCGACCATACTCAAAACAATGTACTGGTGTTTGACAGATCGGGCAAGTTGCTGGATCATTGGGGAACTGCCTTACCGGGCGGGCACGGGTTAACCATAAGCAAAGAAGGCGGCGAAGATTTTTTGTTGCTAACCGATTGCGGCTGGGCTTTAGACCGCACAGGCAATACCTACGGCCAATCGGGCCAGGTGTTAAAAACTACTGTTGATGGCAAGCTGATATTTGCTATTGGCCACCCGCGCACCATTGGCATTTATAAAGATTCCGAGCCCTTTAAACCTACCGAAACCGCTGTTGCGCCCAACGGTGATATTTATGTGGCAGATGGTTACGGGTCTGATTACATCATTCAATACAATGCAAAAGGGCAATACATCCGTCACTTTGGCGGGCATAACAATACCAACCCCGAGCATAACCTGCGCAATGCGCATGGCGTAACAGTTGATACCCGCGATAAGAATAATCCTACTCTCATCTGCACCTCGCGTGAGGAAAACTGCTTTAAAGTATTTACGCTTGATGGTAAGTTCATAAAACGGATAGACCTGCCGGGGATGTATGTTTGCCGCGCGGTTGTCAACGGCGATAACATTTACGCCGGCGTATGCTGGTCTAAAAACGCCGAAGGCAAGCAGTTCGACAGATCGGGCTTTGTGACAATACTGGATAAAAATAACAAGGTGATCTCGAATCCGGGCGGGGCAGCACCTGTTTACAAGAACGGGGTATTGCAGCAGACCCTGCAAGCCAATAACCCGGTTTTCATGCACGGCCACGACGTTTGCATTGACGAAGACAAGAACGTTTACGTTTGCCAATGGAACGCCAACCACACCGCACCGGTGAAGTTGACGAGGGTGTAGACGGTTACAGCCCGTATGCAATCCTACCTCACCGGCTTAGGAAATATCGGTAAACTTTCATGTCCATCAGCGTCAACGGATTGTACGGCAAACAGGTAATTATCTTTTGAGTAGCCAATATTAGCCGATGTGCCGGTTACCCAAAACTTCTTTTCCCAGTACGGGCTAATGGTTTCGCGCATCAGCACATAATAGCCTGCGGGTGCTTTGCCTTTTGGAGCATCCCATTTTAGCTGCGTTTTATTAGTGAGACCGCTGGTAATAATGCCTACGTTTTGTGGCGACGCCGGTGCCATGGCAAGGTTTGCCAACACTGACAGGTTCATACGGGCTACTTTTTGGGTGTAATCGTAATCGGCAAAATCGGGCAGGTCGCCGTAATCAACACCGTTTTCTTTGCGGATATCCTGGTGTTGGCGGTTAAAATCTTCATTCATTTCGGTAATGCGGATGGCGGTGTAGCCTTGTTGGGAGAATGGGGTATGGTCGCCGCCGCGCAGGTAACGGTCGCGGCGGTAAATCAACTTAACATCCAATTGCTCTACATAACGCTCGGCGATTACTTTGGTGTAACGGGCCAACTCACGGGCCGGGCTATCGTTTTCACCGCCTACCGAGTTACGGGTAGCCGCCTGTTTTTCAGTTTCCGCAGCAGGCACACCCTCACTAAATACGCGTACGCTGCGGTTATCTTTCAACCCGGTTTCCATGCCGTATGTATTGCCTACAATATCATTATTCAGCATGGCATCAATCTGCCACCCCTCGGCTTTGGCACGTTTGGCAACGTTGGTAGAACCGTAAAGGCCCTGCTCCTCGCCTACCACGGCCATAAATATAATTGTTGCCGGGAACGATCGTTTAGCCATTATCCTCGCCAGCTCCATAGAAACCGCTGTGCCAGATGCATCATCAACAGCGCCGGGGGCAAAGTCTTTAACGTTCATCACATCCGTCACCCTTGAATCGTAATGGCCGGATACAATGTAAACTCGTTTATCCACAGTATCCGTTCCTTTTAATACCGCCAGCACATTTTTCATGGGCGTTGGTTTATCTATACGGTTTCCTTTAGGTTGTATAAACTCATCAAATTGCACTCTCATTCGCCCACCGGATGCAGCCGCGTATCGTTCATATTCGGCTTTTATCCAGTTACGCGCCGCCCCAACACCTTCGGTTTTGCTTACAGTGTCGCTTAGGGTATGCCGGGTTTTAAAACTTACCAGTTTACGCACAATGGCTTCAATATTTTTTGACGATACCTCATCAATCATTTGTTTGATGGTAGCATCTTGCTTTACGGTAGTTTGTGCCGATGCGGAGATGGTTACCAGTGAAATAATAAACAGGCAGATACGTTTCATGACAGCAAGTTATAAAATACAATTGCTGCAGGTAAATGAAATTTATATTTATCTGTTTATCTTGCTGCCCTATATACAGATCAATGAACCTTGTCTTAATAATATTCTCTTGCATCCTGCTTGTTTTTACCTTACTGCCACTGGTAAGAAACGATTACTGGATCTTTAGAGTGTTTGACTACCCGCGCCTTCAAAAACTTTTTTTAAATATAGTTGCAGTAATACTTTTAGCCTGGCTATACACCGGAGATAATCCGGTAAAATACGCTGTAATGATAGCCTTGGATATAAACATTGTTTACCTGTTGTGGCTTATTTACCCATTTACCCCAGTAGCGGCAAAACAAGTGTTAAAAGCCGGGCCTAAGGATGATGCGCGCAGCATTTGTATTATGATAGCCAATGTTTACCAGTATAACACAAATGTTAAAGGCTGCTTAAAGGTAATTGCCGCCGCTAATCCAGATGTGGTGATATTATTGGAAACCGATAACCACTGGGACACCGAAACCAGAAGCCTGGAAAAAGACCATCCACATTTCATTAGGGTGCCGTTAGAAAACACCTACGGCATGTTGCTATACTCTAAACTTAAGCTTGATGATACACATGTTAAGTATTTGGTAGAAGCTGATATACCATCCATACATACTAAAGTAACACTAAACAACGGGCAAATGGTGCAATTATATGCGGTGCACCCAACCCCGCCTGTACCTGCAGAAAATGTAAGATCGACCGAACGCGACAAGGAGTTATTGTTAATTGCCGACCTTGCCAAAGAAAGCAACTTACCGGTAATTGTAGCCGGCGACCTGAATGATGTGGCCTGGAGCCATACGACCGAACTATTCTTAAAAATGAGCGGCCTGCTCGACCCAAGGCGCGGCCGTGGCTTTTTTAACTCATTCCACGCGCATTACTTTTTTATCCGTTTCCCATTAGACCACGCCTTTATATCACGCCATTTTAAACTAAACAAAATAAAAAGGCTATCTAATTATGGTTCAGACCATTTTCCGTTCTTTTTAGATATCCAACTGGATGATAACGCCTATCAGCAACAGCAACCCATAAAAGCTGATACGGATGACATAGAGGAAGCAGAGGAAAAGAAAGAAAAAGTTTAACAGAAAAACAGAGAGCTACATTTAATTAACATAAAAAAGAGACGCGATGTACGCGTCTCTCTTTGCTTTTATTTAACTGTGTAGGTAGCTTTATTTACCCCTACCCCGATAATTTTTAACGATTTCCAGTTAGCAGGTAGCTTACTTTTAATTTGAGTGATGCCCGTGGGCGTAATATCTAAACCGCCAAAACCCATTAGCATAGCCTGTATAATACCGCCCGCGCCGGTTGCAAAATATGGGTTTGTACCACCCTTTGTTTCCGCTATCACGCGGAATGGTGGGTTAAGATTTGGTTCATAAGCATCCTTAAACCAATGGTAGGCTTTTTGACCATCGCCCAGGCGGGCATAAAGCAAGGCAAATACGCCTTGCGTCATGGCCGGGGTACCTTCGTTTGGCACACGGGTTTCGTAATACTCCAGGTCCTTTTTGATCTGCGCCGGGTCTGTTATGGTTTTCAGGGGATATGCCAGCAAGTTTACGTCGGCTTGCTTGATGCCCTCGCCTTTGTATTGGGCATGTTCCTGCGTTACACCGTTAGCCATTTTTAGTATGGGAATGTTATTGGCAACATTCACCCAATCGCTGTCCGCCTGTATATTTAAGATTTGCGCGGCGGCTGTGGCATTCATTAAATTAGCTTTTGCGGCAGCATTAGTAAAGGCGTTATTATCTATATTTTCGGCCCACTCATCAGCGGCTACCACGTTTTTAATATCGTAATGGCCGGCCCCGTTACGCTCTACGCGACTTGCCCAAAAATCGGCCGTGGCAGATAAGATGGGCCAACCCCTGTCGCGCAGCCATTGCTTATCTTGGGTTACACAATAGTAAGCCCAGGCAGCGTTGGCTACGTCGGCGCTAATGTGGTGCTCAAACGGGCCGCTAAGCGCCCAAACAGGTGTTTCCTCTACACCGGTGTCGGCGCTTTCCCAAGGGTACATTGCACCCTTATATCCGTGCGAAAACGCGTTTTTACGCGCGTTCTCCAATCTTACGAAACGATATTCTACCATCGACCTCGC
Organism: Mucilaginibacter lutimaris; assembly: GCF_042676625.1. Taxonomy (NCBI): domain Bacteria; kingdom Pseudomonadati; phylum Bacteroidota; class Sphingobacteriia; order Sphingobacteriales; family Sphingobacteriaceae; genus Mucilaginibacter; species Mucilaginibacter lutimaris. The sequence goes on along the minus strand of NZ_JBHTIA010000003.1, from coordinate 836,230 downwards.
AATCTCAGGGTGCATCACCAGCATAGCCGGGAACATCCAAAGGTCGGTATCCCAAAATACGTGGCCGTTATAACCTAAGCCCGATAAGCCCATTGGCGACGGCGATAAAGCCGTACCTGCGCGAGAGAAAGAATACAAATGATACAACATGCTGTGTACATCCTGCTGTGCCTGCGGGTCGCCTTCTATCTGTATATCGCTTTTCCAAAGCTCATCCCAGGCTTTGTTATGAAATTGCACCAACCTGTCGCGCCCTTCCAGTTTAGCGAAGATGGTTAGACGTTCAGCCTCGTTCAGCGGGTCGGCATGGTGTGCCGATGTAATAGACGACCCGGTTACGCCATACTTATAAGTTTGCCCCGCTGTAATAGCACGGCTAAACTTCATCAGGTGCATGTTATTATCCCACATTTCGTGTATAACCCGGGGTTCTTTGCCATGCTCTTCGTTAAACAAAAACGATGTTGAAGCGCAAAGCTGTAGCTTGCCTGTTGGCGATTTAGCCGTAGATGTTAGCAAGCTGATGGTTACGTGCGGCCTGTCTATCTCGTTATAATAATTTTGTACTTCTTTTAAAGCGTCCGGCGCCTCCATTACACTGGCGGCAGTAATGTTAATGGCTTTTTTAGCGGTGATAGCAACATCCATTAAAACGGTAAAGGGCAGTTGGCGCAGTGAATAGTAGGTATATTTAATGCTTGCTTTATCGCCATAATCAAATGTAGTTGTCATGGCGGCGTGCTGCATATCCAGTTCCTGTTTCATGTTGCTTACCATTTTGGCGTCGAGGCGTTTGCCGTCAACCTCCAGGTACATGTTAAGCAGGTTAAAGCTATTTAAAAAATTACTAACCCGGCCACGGCCATACAGGTCATAAGCCCCGGCAAGCACTACATTTTTAACCTTAAAAGGCTCGGGCGATGATACAATGCCTATCATACCATTGGCTGCCGTAATGCCGTAATAATTGTTTGGGTCTATCTTATCCGCCTTAATTATCCATGGGCTTTGTGCCGAGGCATTATTTACTGCCAATAGGCCTGCCAAAGCAAAAAGGGATACCATTTTTTTCATATAGCCCGGTTATTTTATTTTAAATTGTAATTTTTCGTTCACCAGTTCGCCTATTTTACGGCCGGACATGCTACCAGCAACGCAGGCGTTCTTGTAATGGATCCCCCCATAAACGCGCGACATAGCCGCCTCTTGTGCAGCAGCCCTGAATGAAGGAAAGCTACGGGCAGGAATATCAAACTCTGTTTCAGATGAATCTGTATAGGCTAAATTATCGCCAAAACTTTTGGTAAGCGTTTCGGCTGCCGCTGCAGATATTACCGCGTGCCCGCTAATATATTCGGGGAATGGCGGGGTTTGTATGCGCGGCCTCCACTCAGGGTCAATAAGTTTGGTTATAACGGTTTCGGGGCGCACGCTATTTGCTTTATATTTTACGTACCAACAGTTAATAAAGGCATCAAACAAGGCTATCGAGGCTCTGGTGTAGGCAGCAACGGTTGTACCAAAATCGGCATTTTTTAGTTTTGAACCTATGCCTGCTATATTCATCCAGTGCCCGGCGGGGCCAAACTTTTTAGTGGCATACATTGCGTGGCCTACCACATTCATTTTAAAGGCGTTATCATCCCAAAAATCGGCCATATGCCTTTGATCGGCCGTAAGGCTGTCGCCAAGGGTTTTAACTTCCATCACACTCTTATAAAATACACCGTTCTTATCTGTCATGTTATAAGGAGGTGGTTCCGGCGCCGGGATCTGCGCTGCCGAATCCAATACCATGGTACGGATCTCGCCCCAATGTGGCTCAAGGGCCTGCGCATACATTGGCGGCGTTGGTATCCAGCGGCCATCTTTGCGGGTAACCGTATATTTACTTGCCGAGCGGGTTTGCGCGTAATGGTCTTTCTTGCTCCATTTCATAATATGTTTGGCAACACTATCTGAGTAGGCAACCGAGTTTTCAAACACATCCGACGGCATGCGTGCATCCTTAGCTTTTTGTTTCAGCTCATCTACGTAAACAGACATGCTGCCTTCGGGGAAAGTAACCGCATTACCAACAAAGCAAAATGACAGCAGCGATGCGAATTGAAAATCTATCTCTTTACCTTTTTGCGGCTGTGGTGCCTTGGGCAAATGTTTGATTTGCCCCGCTAATGAACGATAGTGCTCAGGATCGCCGGCGGCTATAACTTCGTATGCCGCAATATTGGCATACACATAATTACGCGACGCGATTACCGGCGGAAAGTTGTTTTCCAGTACAATATCATTCAGTTTTTTTACGGTTGTGCGGTAAAGTTCGGGGTCGTGGGTAACTTTTTGGTAGTCGGCTTTCTTGCAGGATGCAAACATTAAAATTGCACCTGCAATCAAAAACAGGAAACGGTTCATATCATAATTTAGTTAAGAAAACTTAAGGTAAGGAATAGTCGTATTCCTATTGGCTTTTCTTGTATTACAGGCTAATATAAGGTTTTTCGGTTAATAGCTCGATACATATATTGTTTGATTTTAAAGCGCTTAAATAATTACTTTTACGCCGAAAAAAACGGCAATTTCGATTTGCGCCGTAGTCAAATGTTTCCTGATCTTTATGAAAAAACCGGCACTCATATTTTTTGGCATATTACTCGTTATACTCATTGGTATTTACTTTATCATACCGCAAAAAATAGTAACTACCCATAATGTTGAGGTTGGTACTATTGACCTTAACGTAGCCAAGTTCCTGGTGTATAAAAAAACCTGGAGCAAATGGTGGCCGGGCCAGCATAATTCTTCGCAACCGGATCTATATACTTATAATGGCATCGAATTTTTGCTGCAAAAAAATACCAACGCGCAGATCGATGTGGTAATAGATCCAAAAGGCATCAACTTACCCGGTACCATTACCTACCTGGCAACCAGCGATGATGTTTGTAAGGTAACCTGGGTTACCGAAACGTTAAGCCAACTTAACCCTGTTAGCAGGGTAACCGAATATTTAAAAATTAAGAGCGCCACCAAAAATATTGATGCCATTCTTGCCCGCTTTAAAAGTTTTATGCAGCAAGACAGCAATATCTACGGCATAACGGTTGTAGCCGAAAAAATAAAATTCCCGATAGTGGTGGCAAAAACAACCAATACAAGTACCTACCCAACAGTTAAAACAGTTTACAGCCTTATAGCCGATCTTAAAAAACAGGTACAACAACAACAGGCGCTGGAATTAGATTCGCCGATGCTGAATATTCACCAGATGGAAAAAGGTTTCCAGGTAATGGTTGCCATACCCATAAATAAACTGATAACGCCGGCAAAGGGTTCGGTAATTAATAAGCTCCCAAAAGGCGGCAACCTACTGTCTGCACGCGTTAAAGGCGGCTTTAAAACGGTTAACGACGCGTTTACCCAACTTAAAAACTTCCAAACGGATAAGGGGTTAAAATCTCCAGCTATGCCCTACGCTTCGTTACTTACAAACAGGCTTGCTGAACCAGATTCGGGCAAATGGATAACCAAAATATATTACCCCAGTTATTAATTGTTTTTAACCAGTATCAGTTTACCATCGTAAGTGGTAATGATAAAACCATTGCCAGAAGCGTTTTTGTACGGGTACAAATGAGATATCTCCTGCGAATTTAGTAATGGGTTAAGCCAATACGCAGGCGCAGATAATTGTTTTGTTTGCTCATCAAAATGCGTGGTTACAAGGCCTAATGCATCATATTTACCCTCGTAGGGCACTACCCCCCAAAAGTTACCATTTATCAATATATCATGCTGCTTATTATTAAGCGGCATTAAGGTTATAATTGGTGCTTGCTGGTAAAGGTATGGCAGTGGTTTAACCTCACGGGCGTTTAAAATATCGCTTATATATATACTGCTAAACTGGTTTGCTACTAAGCGGTCCTTTTCAGTGAGTTTGTCTTTAAATATTTGGTCGGTGGTTTTATCGGCCATTTTTTGATAGCTCAAGAATTCCTTTTTAATATAAGGCAGTTCCTGTTCCAAGTCATTTTTTGGCCGAAACGGGTAATAATTGTCTTTATAAAAGTAAGATAATATCAGGTCGTTCTTCCCGTCTTTATCTAAATCATCATTATAGGCATACAGCGGGTGCTTTGCGGTTACATTGTACTTGTTATTTTCGCCCCAGTTGCCGGCCAGCAGATCAGCCTTACCGTCACCATTAATATCGGTAACAATTGCAGATTGCCACCAACCCTTTTGATCATCAAGTAACGGCGATGAAAATTTAACCAGCTTTTTATTCTTGTTCAGGAAGATCTGTACGGGCTGCCATTCCGCGCTTATGATTATATCATCGGCACCATTATGGTCAATATCCGCCGTAGAGATATTTGTTATGTAACGGATGCCGGTTAGCCCGGCAAACTGGTTTTTAGATGCTAAAGTAAAGTTGCCATTCGCTTTGTTTAACAACACAACTGATGTGGCGGGCCTGGTATAGTCAGAAAAGGACACGCTGTTACTCAAAAAAAGGTCTTTATTACCATCGCCGTCAAAATCATAAGCCAGTATCTTTGATACAAGACTGTTAATTTTTGGCAATGCTTTGTGCTCAAATTTATAATTGCCTTTGTTAATATATAGCCGTGGCTGCGCAATTTCGCCCGCGCTAATGAACGGATGGCTGGCGCTTAGCACAACCAGGTCTGGCAGCCCGTCGTTGTTCACATCTACCCATTGCGCTTCGTTATCGGCCTGCTGTTTAAATGGAGCGAAGGCCTCAACAGTAATCTTGCTGAAATTCCCATCTTTAGTACCGGCCAAAATATATTTGTCCTCGCCTGTTATTCGCCCCACATAAATATCATCAATTCCATCATTATTTACATCTGCAACTGCAATAGCGGGATTATGCGGCAGGTAATTATGGGGCAGTAAACCGTAGTAATTAAAATCGGGCGTTTCAAACGGCTGCACCGTTGCTATAATATCGGCCTTAACATCGGTATAAGTAAATTGCTTAATACTGCCTATGAAGCTGCTTATTAAGCTGGGAACATCAATAGCCTTTTGCGTTTTATTTTCTGCATAGTTAATAACCGTTTTTTTACCGATGCTAAAATCTTTTATAACCTGGTAAGAGTTATCCGGCCAAAGCACCAGTAATTCAACAGGTTTATCGCCGGGTAAAAATGTAAACAGCAGGTTGTTGCCCTGCGTACTTTCATAGGCCGTGCTGGTTTGTATCTCCTGGTGATCTACCTGTCCGGCTGACCGTAAATACAACTTTGTGCCAATTCCATCGGGATTGGCTTTTGTGTATTTTACGCTTAGCTTAAGGTACGATGGCTTGTTTTTTTCATGGCTTTCCATCGTCATGTTTTGGTAGATAAATGCCGGTGCATCCATATTATTGGTTACCAGTTCAAGGTCGCCATCGTTATCCAGATCTACCGCAACCGTACCTGCAGATATAGATGCTTCCTGCATATCGTTACCGGCGGATGCATCACTAAACTTAAGATCTTCCTCTCCACGATAAAAGTAATTGTGCACGCTGCCATCTGGCATCAGGTTAATCTTCTCTTTATCAAAAAACCGGCTTGTTTTAAAATCTTTAATCACGTTAGGGTCGCCCAGGTATTTCAGGTAATCCATATCGTTCAAACGCTTTTTGATGCCGTTAGAAAAAAACATGTCTTTACGGCCATCCATATCAAAATCCTGCACCAGCGGAGACCATGTCCAATCGGTAGCGGAAACACCTGAATACAGGCTTATGTCTACAAACTTTTTACCATTGCCCACATTCAACTGCAAACAATTTTTTGAGTACTGATAATGGAAACCCGAGTTTACCTCCTGGTTATAAATATCAAGCGGCTGATCGTTTATGGTCGTTTTTAACGGCATCATTTCCTCGGGCAGCATATCTGTGCTTATTACATCCAGGTGCCCGTCCTTATTCACGTCGCTTATGGTGTTACCCATAGAAAAGAGACTGGTATGGCCAAATGCGCTTTTTAGCTCCTCCTTAAACGTCCCGTTTTTTTGGTTGATGTAATAATAATCCTGTTCAAAAAAATCATTGCTAACATAAATATCATCCCATCCGTCGTTATTTAAATCGCCAACGCTTACGCCAAGGCCGTAGCCAATGGGCGCCGAATAAATACCCGAGCCTGTGGTAACATCTGTAAACTTATTATTATCGTTCCGGAAGAGATGGTCGCCCGCGTCATGGCTGGTTTTGAAACGCAGGGTAGAGTCGCCATAGGTTTCGTTACTATGTACCGATGAAGTGAGCAGGAACATGTCCAGGTCGCCATCCTTATCGTAATCTACAAACGATGCCTGGGTAGAAAAGCCCGAAAAGTCTAATCCGTATTTAGCGGCGGATTCGGTAAAAGTGAGGTTACCGTTATTGATATAAAGCTGATTCTTGCCTTTAAACGTTTTAAAGTTAGATACCACACAAACGTAAATATCCTTTAGGCCGTCGCCATTAATGTCTACAACAGTAACGCCGGTTTTCCAGTTACCGGTGCCAGCAACACCGGCTTTAGCCGTAATATCCTCAAATTTAAGGTTGCCTTTGTTAAGGTATAATTTATTAGGGCCCTGGTTTGATACAAAATAAATATCCTCAAAGCCGTCGTTATTAAAATCGGCTGATGCTACTCCCGCCCCGTTGTAAAAATAGAGGTAGTCTAATATATTAACCGAATCTGTTACTACGTTTTGATTTACAAAATTGATATTTGTTTGACTCGCCGATAACAGCCTAAATGTACCATCGCCACTTTTTTTGCTTTTACGCGTAGCATAAATAACTACTCCCGCCAGTATAACGCAGCAAACAAGTATAAATTTTATGTATGGTTTACCTGCAGGCTTTTTCTTTTTAGCTTTTGGCATAGTGGCTTAACGTAGTTTATAGGCTTTAAGCTTATCGTCATTTACTCCAAAAAGGTAATATTTTTGGCCCGAGGAATTTTTCAACATTAATGACGATCTTATTTGCCCGCTTAACACCATACCACTTTTAGAGGGCGAAATATAAGTAAATCCGTTTTTAGTGTACTTATAAATTGTACCGTAACTTGCATCTAAACGACCAACCTCGGGCTTGAAGCCATAAAAGTTACCGCCGAGTATTATTGCAGGCGTGCCGCTGTTATCAATATCATCGCACAAAATCGTGCTCACGTTCGACAGCTGGGCATTATATGGCAAGGGCTTGCACGTAAACTTACCGCCCCCCTGATTGATAAACACTGCCGATGCGAGGTAATTCATTTCATGCTCCTCGGCGCCTTCTAACATTTCGGGGGTAAACACCTCGTTAAATGGCTTACCGGCGTAATCGGCATATTTCAAATATTGTTTTTTAAGGATAGGCATTTGCCCGGTAAGATCTGGCTTCATGTGGAAAACATATGGCACGCCCTGACGGTAAACAGATGTAACACATTCCTTAGTTCCGTTACCATCAAAATCTTTCACATAGATTTTCATTGGCTCGGCAGTAGTCGCTTTAAATTTTGAGTTTAACCCAAGGTTGCCCGCAATAATATCAAGCTTACCATCGCCGTTAATATCGGCAATTTGCAAACTGCTCCACCAGCCTTTATAGCCCTCCAATTCCTTATCAGGCGTAAACTTGCCGTTGTTGTTCCTGTAAATTTTAATGCCCATCCAATTACCCGCAATAACCAGATCGGGATAGCCATTACCATCTATATCCGCCCATTGTGCAGATGTTATCATACCGGGTTTTGTATCGGCTCCTAAAACCTGTTGGGTTACATTGGTAAAGTTGCCCTTGCCGTCGTTATGCATCACGTACGATTTTGGCGACACGGCATAGGTACCCGGTATGCTACGGCCACCAATAAAAAGGTCCAAATGCCCGTCCATATCGTAGTCGCAAGCGCTAATAACGGATGCGTTAACAGGAACCCTAATAGCCTTTTGAGCATTACGGTGCAGATAACCCTTCCCGTCATTCTCAAAAAAACGGGGGTAATAAATTACAGTACCCGCTTCTTCGGCATTGCCGCCAACTCCAATTATAAGGTCTTCATCCCCATCACCATCAAAATCGCCAAATGCGGCCCCAGCATTTTCAATATAACTTTGCTTTTCCAAATCCTGCGGTATGTACTGCTTAAATTTTCCGCTTCTTTGCTGAACATAAATTGCTGCCGGACTATCTTTTGAAGCACCAAAGTAAAAATCTTCTAAGCCATCTTTATTAATATCCCCTTTAGCCATATATGGGTTTTCGGTAGATAGCATTTGCAGCATCAGGCGTTCATTATCGAAATCGATAAAACCGTCTTCGGTATGTTTAGGTACTGAATCAAACAAGGTCTTCTCGGCTGCTACCAAAAGTGTTTTCACCGCTGGTTTGGTAAAGTTGTATTGGAGGTTAGCATCAGTAATTTTATAGGTGTAAACCTTATTGGTTTGTACGTTTTTTACATTTTGGAACTTACCACCGGGCCAAATTATTTGTACAGAGTCGGCTTGTTTAACTTTGCCCATACCTATGGTAAGCAAATTTGGCGAGGTACTGCTCTCGAACCCGCGGGTAGGCTGGTGATAATATATTATAGATGAATTTTTAGAGTAAACTTTGATTGTAGCACCTACGCCAAAACGGTTAAGTGCATCGCCCTGTAGTTTTACCTGAATATAGTTGTTATGCAGTTTCTCGGCATTGCTTTTATAGATAAATAGTGGTGAGTTCACGTTATTTACAATAAGGTCATTATCGCCGTCGCCGTCAAGATCACCATAGGCAGCACCATTGCTAAAAGCAGGTTCGTCTAACCCAAAATCGGTTGTTTTATTGGTAAATGTTAAATTATGATTATTTAAATAGGCGTAGTTAACCAACGGTGTCGAAACCATTTTATTGGTAAAATCCTTATAGTCGAATTTTTTCTTTTCGGCTATCTTATCCATGTTTTCGCGGTTGCCCAAAAACTCCACGTAATCCTGGTCGGTAAGATCCTTGTAGATGCCGTTTGATACAAAAATATCTTTCCAGCCATCGTTATCCATATCAAAAAAGAGTGCACCCCAACTCCAGTCGGTAGCGCTTACGCCGGCATTAAATGCTACTTCAGAAAAAGTACCATCACCGTTATTTAACTGCAGGCAATTTTGCATGAACTGGTTAAAGTAACCATCGTGCTGCTTTAACTTTATTACATCGTATGATTCAAAAGAGGTCATTTGCTTTAACCGCTTGTCGCCTTCAGGTAGCATTTCAGTAGTAAAAATATCCAGGTTACCATCGTTGTTAATATCGGCAATGTCCGACCCCATAGATGCAAGGCTCAAGTGCCCGGTCTCATTCTGGATATCTTCTTTAAAAGTACCGTTGTGTTGATTAATATAAAGATAGTCGCGCTCAAAAAAATCGTTAGAAACATAGATATCCGGGTATCCATCGTTATTTACATCCGCTACCGATACGCCTAAGCCAAAGCCAATATCGCTGGAGAAGATGCCCGCTTGTTTGGTAATATTTGTAAAATGGCCATTATCGTTACGGTAAAGGCGCGCACCGCCCAGTTCATCAACCACAGCGCGCAGGTTCTGGCTAAAATCAAAAGAGCCAATAGGCCTGAAAGAGTTATTTAGCACAAAGCAATCAAGGTCGCCGTCGTTATCCATATCAAAAAATATTGACTGGGTTGACAGGCCATTATCAACCAAGCCATATTTTTCGGCTTCCTCTTTAAAAGTACCATCGTGCTGGTTAATAAAAAGCTCGTTACCCTTCCTGTCAATAATATTACCGCTATGGCAAACGTAAATATCCAGCCAGCCATCGCCGTTCACATCGGCCATGGTTACACCGGTGCTCCAATATTTGGTTCCGTTTACATTGGCTTTGTCTGTAATATCATCAAACTTCCAGTTCCCCTTGTTTAAGTATAATTTATTGCCACCCTGATTTGAGGTTAAATAAATATCATTTAAGCCATCGTTATTGATATCCCCAATAGCAACGCCACCCCCGTTGTAGTAATTGCGAAAGCTAAAAACGTTGGTCTTATCCTGTTCATCTAACTTGTTCACAAAGTCAATTCCTATTTTATCGTTATCCAGCTTTGAAAACAAGGGGTTTTCCACGCCTTTTTTTTGGCAGGAAGTAAGGCCAAGTACAATTGCGGCAAGGGTTAAATAACAATTTATCTTAATCATCTGAGGGGGCAAAAAACAAACGTAGCGAATTGCTTCGCTACGTTTAAAAAAATCAAATCAAATATAACTAAATTGAAAACTTGTTACAATTATTAATAACCCGGGTTTTGTTTCAAATTAGGGTTAGTATCAACCGCACGCTGTGGAATTGGGTACAAAGTGCGGGTTTTGTCTGACGTGGTAGCACGCTGATCAACCGGATCGTTAAACTTACCGAAACGAATCAGGTCATTACGTCTCCAGCCTTCCCAGTATAATTCGCGGCCACGCTCGGCAAGCATATCAGCGTCTGTTACTGCGCCTAACGCTGCAGCGCCACGCGGCGTTCGGATAGAGTTAACCAGTGTTAAAGCCGACTGTCCGTTTGGATCGGTACCACCACGCATAATGGCTTCGGCTTTCATCAACACAACATCGGCGTAACGCAATATAACGTAGTCGTTGGTTGAGTGTGAGTCATCAAATGAGCCTTTGCCATCAGGGCCAACTTTTATAATTGGTTCCGGCAGGTATTTGTACACCCTTATACCCTGTGCTTCTGTAGAGAAGTTTAAGTTAACCTGTGGTGTAAACACCAGCGGCTGGCCACCACGTTGTTTTAACGCGATAATTGCCGGGTTTTGTTTATTGTTAGGATCGCGGCCGAATTGCTGACCAACAGCAAAACCTGCCCTTAAACCAAACGATGGCGTTAATACCGGGTAGTCTACACCCCTGCGCTCATCATTCGCCTCAAACGAGTTGTAGAAATCTGCAAGTGTAGTAAAGCCATTCCAGCCATCAGCAGTTTGGTTGTAGTGAGATTGCATCCTCCAACGGCTGTTAGGGTTTGCAACAGTACGTGCTGCCGAGTTTGAGATACCAAAGATGTTACCGTGTGATTTTTCGGTGTTATCCCAGGCAAAATCATCAAAGTACTTACCAGCAGGCTCTAATGTGTAGCCTGCCGCGGTTACTTTGTTAGCGTACTCAATTACCTTATCCATATCTGCCTTTGCAAATGTGAACGGACCGCCAACTGTTGCTGATGTGTAAACAGCTTTGTTCAAATACACCTTGGCTAATAATGCCTGTGCTGCTGCTTTGCTTGCAACACCTATATCAGCAGACGCACCTAAGTTAGCCTCAGCAAATTCAAGGTCTTTAATAATAAAGTCGGTACCTTCTGCACGGCTAAACACTTTAGGAATATCATCTGGTGATGATTTTGGTTCGCGAAAAGGTGCCTGACCAAAAATATCAATGATCTGGAACATAAAGTATGCCCTTAAAAAGGCGGCCTGCGCTTTAATAGCGTTATCAGTTGCGCTACCATAAACCTGCGTAGCCCTAAATACACCAATGTTTAATTCGTCCCATGTGTTATTGATCTGGTTGTGTGATGGCTCCCAGGTGTGCTGGTGAAGCTTACGCCATGTACCAAAATCTCCCCAGTCGGTACCGCGTGTAGGGCCCATCATCTCATCTGTTGAGTGCTCTTGTAACGCGTAGGTATTTTCCTGGCTTGTTTGGCCGTTTAACTGTGCATAAACCCCATTTAAATCTGATGTAGAAGCCGGTGCATTCGGATCTACCGGCGATTTAGAACCGTATAGCTGTTCGTTTAGTTTGGTACAGCTTGCAGACACCGCCACTAAAACGAATGCTGTTACTGCAATTTTATAATTAATTTTTTTCATATATCGTTTGATTTTAGAAACCTGCGTTTAAACCTAATGTAAATATCCTTGAACTTGGGTACGATGTATAATCGATACCTCTTGACGGTACTTCGTTCCTGGCTTTGTTAGTATTGATCTCTGGATCAAGACCGCTGTAGCCGGTAATTAAAGCTAAGTTTTGGCCGGTTACTGACACTCTTAAAGTTTTGATCTTGCTTTGTGGAGCCATTCTGAATGTATAACCTAAGTTAACGTTAGCTAAACGGATGAAATCGCCTTTTTCAAGGAAACGTGTAGATACCTCTCCTGAGTTCAACGGGTTCTCTTTGCTGGCAGCTACTTCTTTAGTTACGTTACGACCGCTCACTAAGTTGCCTTTTAAGAAATAGGCGTTTGCAGTGTTGTTGTAAATATAAAAGCCTGCAGAACCATTAATAAAGATATTTAAATTGAAGTTACCGTATGTAAAGTTGTTTGTTAAACCTGCGGTGAACGTAGGAATAGCGCTACCAACAATTTTGGGTTGGTCAATGATTTGTGGGTCTTTGTTAAAGCCCTGATCATCAAAGCCCGAGAACTGGCCTACTTTGAATGAGAATAATGGCTCGTTATTAGTAATTACCTGTGAGTAAGCACCAGATAAGCCCTGCCCATCGATGTTACCGGTAATTACGTTGGCGTTACCAAAGTTGGTCATCCTGTTTCTTAACAAAGTCATGTTGTAAGATAAATCCCAGCTAAATTTACTGCCCTGTATAGCGGCGTAATTTACGATCATATCAACACCTGTGTTTTTTACAGTACCTGCTAAGTTAACCCAACGGCGTGCAAACGCTGATGGCTGAGCGTAATCCTGGAAGAATAACAGGTCTTTTGTGCCTTTGTTAAAATAATCTATCGAACCTGTTAACCTGTTGTTAAACATCGAGAAATCAATACCTACACCATAAGCCTCGGTGGTTTCCCATTTTAAGTTAGGGCTTGCCGGGTTAAGTGTAACCAGCGAGTTGTTGTATTGTAACTGGTTAACCGCAATTGACGCGTAAGGAGGAAACTCCTGGTTACCTGTTTTACCGTAGTTAAGGCGAACGCTCAGGTCATTAAATACGCCATTTTTAGGCATAAAGCTTTCGTTCATTAACTTCCATTTGAATGATAACGCAGGGAAGGTAGCATACTTGTTGTTTTTACCAAACCTTGATGAACCATCAGTACGAAGAGTTGCCGTGAACAAGAAACGATCTTTGTATGAGTAAAATGCACGGCCAAAGAACGATTGCAACTCAGTTTTAGAGCTATCACCTGTAGGGTAAGGCAACTGATGAGCAAATTTGTCAAGATCCTTTACATAAGAACCACCAGAAGGAATACCAAAACCAATTCTGTTTACGCCATAGTTTTTATAGCTGTAGTATGAGTAACCACCTAATACAGTCAACTGGCTGTTATCAGCCCATTTTTTGTCGTAGGTTAAGGTATGCTCGATAGTGAAGTTCATTAACTTCTGATCCTGATATACAGCCCTTCCGTTACCGGTTGCAGGGTCGATGTTAAAGTTCCTGTAACCCGAGCCATCTGTGAATGCAGGGATAGTAGGATCGAAGAATGTTTTTCTTAAGCCTTTTGAAAAGTCATAACCTGCTGATGCTTTGTAAGCTAAGTTTTTAGTAATGTTAAAAGTAGCAGCAAGGTTTGTTAAGTAACGGTTAATGTTATCAGCGTCATCAACAAGGTTTAACAAAGCAACCGGGTTACGGAAACCATTAACCGAAAAGTAGGTACCATCAGGGTTACGAACCGGGTAGGTTGGGTTGGCCTGTAATGCCGCACCAATCAAACTTCCCTGGAAACCCGCGTTGTTGGTAATAAGTGCATACCTGTTTTTAACGTTAGATGCTAAAAAGTTAAGGTCTAACTTTAGGAAGTTATCAAAAAACGATTGTGAGGCGTTTAAACGGCCTGTTAAACGTTTTAAGTTTGAAGTTTTAACGGTACCGTTCTGATCATCATAACTAACTGATGCACGGTAGTTACCTTTATCGTTACCACCACCAAAAGCAAGGTTGTAGTTTTGCGATATGGCAGTGCGGAAGATCTCTTTCTGCCAATCGGTGTTACCACCCAAGTCAACAGCGCTTGCATCTGCACCTACCGCGTTAACGCCTGCAAGGAATTGATCGCGGTTTAACAAGTCGTAACGTTTTGCAACGTTAGCAACACTTGTGCTTGCTCCAAACTGGATGCCCTGGCCTTTACGACCTTTACGGGTTGTAATTAAAATAACACCATTAGCACCACGAGAACCGTAGATTGCTGCAGATGACGCGTCTTTTAATACCGAAATATTCTCAATATCCGCAGGGTTTAAGAATGCCAAGGGGTTACGTGCTGATGAAGAACCAGCGTTGGAATCAAAACCACCGGATGTACCACCGGCATCCAAAGGCACGCCGTCAATTACGTATAACGGGTTATTACCCGCACGGATAGAGCTTGTACCACGGATATTGATAGAAGCACCCGCGCCAGGTTCGCCACTTGCAGGGGTAACTTGCACACCTGCTATACGGCCCTGTAGCAATTGCTCGGGAGTTGAAATAACACCTTTATTAAAATCCTTGGTGCTAAGTGATGCTACCGAACCGGTCGCATCTTTAACCCTTTGCGAACCATAACCCAATACCACCACTTCGTTTAGTGCAGTACTGGAAGATTCCATAGTTACATTAACGGTAGAACCGGTAATAGTTACAGTTTGGCTTTTGTAACCAATGTAAGTAAAGTTTAAAGTAGTAGTGTTGGCCGGTACCGAAAGCCTGAAGGTACCATCTACACCGGTTAGTGTACCAACACCGCCGGTAGCGCCTACAGATACACCGATCAAGGTCGATCCGTCTTTTTTGTCAGTCACCTTACCTGTAATTACTTTGTTTTGCGCCAATGCGGGCTGAACAAACAAACAGGTTAAAGCAAAAAAACATAATGTGAGTAAGTGTTTAAATTGCATAGTTTGTGGTTTAATTGATAATTGGTTATATATAAGTTTAGTACATGGTTCACTTTGTTACACATAAACAGGCATGCAAATAAATTCGACATGTCGGTTTAAATGAATCGGGTACTTACCCTAAAAACACAAAAAAATAGTACAGTATATATTGGTTTATAATTATGCTTTCTAAAGCTGTTCGATAATGTTTAAGACATCTTTTAAGGCCTCAAAACTTTTTATCTATATACAAAGATGTATCTCTGCCGCCTCATTCCCTACTACTTTAACCAATTTACAAAAAAATATAAACTTTATAAAATTTAAATATTTGATTATCAATTAATTAATTATAATTTTCATCTCGAAAATATAAGCCTTTTAAAGTCATTTCCTGCTCAAAAACAGCAAATTTATCACCTATATAGTTTTTAAAGTATCCATAATGATACACTTTATATCGGTCCTTAATCAATGTTAGCAACGGCCTTAATGTCCATTATACACTGTTCAAATTGGTCCGGATTTTTAGCCTTTGCCTTAATACGCATTTTATATACATAGATGGTATTTACCGAATATTCAAGAATTTTTGCGATAGTTTCATTATCATTTATCCCCATCCTTATCAGTGCAAAAATACGGAGATCGGTGTTCAGCACTTCGTTTTCATGTGGCCATATCTGGTCTTTTTCCTCGAACTGTGAATTAAACACCGAAATAAAGTTTGGGAAGATCTTTAAAAAGATATGATCGAAGCTGTAGTATAATGCTTCACGTTCTTTTTTGATATTTATGCCATTTACAATCTGCCGTATATCATCATACTTTTTGATAGATAGTTTGGTATCTACCGACATTTTCAGCTTTTCTAACTTTAAAATGTAACCGGATATGATCTTGAAGAACTGGCCAATATATTCCTCTTTAATATGGGCGTCTTCTTCCAGTTTATGATTAATATATTTTAATTGCAGGTTTTGCTGCTCAATAATGCGCTCTTTAAGCTTTAGCTTACCTAGCTGCTTGTATATCATTACTAAAAACAAAATAACTAATGATGCCAGCGCAGTTATGGCTAGCAGGTATTTTAGTATGGTGCGCTTTTCGCTTTCAGAATGGTTCAATTCTTCGGCTGCTACCAACGGCAATATGGCGCCTATCTGGATCTTGCGTTGCCTCGCGCCATAAAAATCTGCATCTGCCTTGGCCAGCTGAATAAATGTGTAAGCGTCTTTAATGTTACCTTGTTTATATAGCTGCTCGGCAAGTGTAAACAGCGCTACTGTTTCTTTTGTTGATGATTTTATATCAGCAATGGCAGACTGTATGAGCAGGTCTAACCCCTCGTCCTGCTTATCGCCCGTTAAATATATGATACCTAACGAACAACTGATCATAGCGCGCAAATGCATGGATATTGGCGCTTGAGGCGTGATGAGCTTGTTTAACTCAGCAGATCCATTTATAAAATCGTTTTCTGCTATATGTTTTAAGCCCATGTAATAAGTATAATCTACTGAGCCAGGTTTACTTATTCTTATGGCCGAATCAATGTATGCCTTTCCGGCCTTAATATATTCGGGGGTAAAATATTTATCGCTGTTGTATTTGGCAAGGTCGCTGTTGCAGCGGTACATAATAAAGTAATATTCTACCTTCATAGAATCGGTAAGCAAATTGGGATCAACCTTTCGCATACTGTCGAAGGTTTCTTTAAACATACCCGATGAAAGTAATATAAAGCCAAGCTTTATCTGGCTATAATAGGCTCTCGACATATCATTCATGGATATGCTTAGGTCCTTGAGTTTGTTTACATAAACATAAGCTGAATCGTACTGGTACGACTTATACTCGTCATAAAGTTTAAGGCAGAGGTTATACTGTCTTGTAAAATCGGCTTTAGGTGTATTGCGCTGCAGCTTTTTTAAGTTGGCTATGCGAGCTTTTTTCGCGTCATCGTATGTATCCTTTCTGCTTATTTCTGTTTTTAAGACATTTATTAAGCTATCTGTACCGGCGCCAACAGAAATGGCCGGATACACAAATAACATCACAAATACACACCTCAGGAAAAATTTCATAATAGGTTATAACACGAATTAAAGTTAATTACTATAAATTAAAATTTAAAGCTTAACCAATTCTTCAACCGTAATATTAACAATTATCCCTCAAATTCGCACCCCGGCGCATACTTTTACAAAAAAGCTAAAAAAAAAGCCCGTAGGTTATTAATAACCTACGGGCCGCCGCATCACTTAAAAAGCTTTTCTTAAAAATCAATGCACTATCAATCAAATTATCTTACTGGCAAGGGCCATTTTTGGTCCAGGGCCCGCCGCTAACAGTACCCTCCTGGGCGCATACAGTGGTTGAGCCGCCTCTCTCAATATGTTGTTGGCGCACAACCCCGCTGCAATCTGTCCATTGGTAGGTGGTACTAAAACCTTGATTAGCCGAAAGCGTGTGTGTATAACAAGCTGTTGGGGCGGCCGCTACTTTCTTTTCGGCATTTACAGCTGCAAGCGTGGTAACGTCTGTTTTTACTTCTGTTACAGGTTTTACCACTTTTGCACTTTCTACCGATACAACCGGGCTCGTTTTAACATTTACAGCCAATGATTGGGCATTAGCTATACCTGCAAAACCGCATAACATTACAATAAGAGCTAACAAATTCTTTTTCATAATAATTAGTTTTAGTTGGTTAATACCCAAATATAATTAAACCAATTATTAAATATTTAAGTAAGGAATAATTATATTTCTTAACAATTGTTTAAACATAAATGAATTTAACCTTTAATTTCAATAGTTTATATTTATTACGTCATTGCTATTTTTCATCACGATGTTTTTCACATTTTCTCCTTCAACAGGGTTGGATTGACCGGTAGGGTCAAATCTCGAAATAGGTACCATTAGCGCCTCAAAGCTCTTAACAAGCTTATTTTGTTTGCCGTTCAATTTAAAGGTGGTATTATCTGCAAAGCCGTGCAATATCAATTTAACATTATTAAATTTTGATTTGCCCGAACCCTCCACTTTTGCAAAGGATATAACTCTCTTGCTTGCATCATAAGTAATGGTACGTTTATAAAACTCACCTTTTTCGTAGTCGAAGCTTTCGCCGTCATCTTCGTAATAAACAAATTTGTTGTTTACATCACCTTTATATACGTGTACATAAAGTGTATCAACTGGTTTTTCGGCCGTTGTTTGTATTTGCGATTGCATTGGAATAATACTGCTCTCTTTTACATAAACAGGCAGTTGCGAAATGCCCAGGTCGAGCGCTATCTTTTGGTTTCCCTGTTGCACCTGCCCATTATACAGGTTAAACCACTTACCTGCCGGGAAATAAAGCTTACCGTAATTGGTTACCCCATCAAACGGGAACACCAGGAACGCTTTACCAAACATGTACTGGTTTTCGTACTGGCCGCTATATACATTTTCATCATGCGTATAATCTATG
This sequence comes from Mucilaginibacter lutimaris, assembly GCF_042676625.1. NCBI lineage: Bacteria > Pseudomonadati > Bacteroidota > Sphingobacteriia > Sphingobacteriales > Sphingobacteriaceae > Mucilaginibacter > Mucilaginibacter lutimaris. The sequence continues at coordinate 817,887 of NZ_JBHTIA010000003.1, read as the reverse complement.
GTTAACGAGCGCATGATAGGGCTGCCGGTTTGGGTGGCATCGTAAAAGCTGGAGTATAGGTATGGCAGCAAACGGTAACGCAGATTGATATAGTTGCGCGTAATTTCTAATACCTCTTCGCCATAGGCCCAGGGCTCTGATGCTTTTGAATTGATGCCGGAGTGGTTACGCATGTACGGATTAAACGCGCCGATCTGCATCCAGCGGGCGTATAACGATGGTGATGCGCCACCGGTAAACCCGCCAATATCCATACCGGCAAACGGCACACCGCTTAGGCCGAGGCTATTCATCAGCCTAACGCCTAACAGCATATGGTCGTTTTCTGCGCGGTTGTCACCTGTCCATATTGCGGCATAACGTTGCAAACCAGCATAGCCCGAACGGGTTAAAATGAACGGGCGTTTATTATCGCGCGCTGCTTTAAAGCCTTCATAACTGGCACGTATCATTTCTAAACCATACACGTTATGAATTTGCGGGTGCGATGCTATTTTTCCCTCGTAGTTGAACAAAATGTTGTCCGGCGCCTTTTGCCCCCAGGTGCTAAATTCGTTCATGTCGTTCCATATACCGCTTACACCCTCGGCAGCATATTTCTTTAACTCGCTGCCCCACCAGGCACGGCCCTTTGGATTTGTAAAATCGGGGAAGTTACACCAGCCGGGCCAAACCTGGCCTGTGTAATTAGTACCATCTGGGTACTTAGCAAAAATATCTTCTTTTAGCCCACGTTCGTAAACGCCATAGCCCTTTTCCTCTTTAATACCAGGGTCAACAATAAGAGTTACCTTAAAGCCAAGGCTATTCAATTTTTTGGTCATGGCGGCTGGGTCGGGGAAGCGGTTGGCATCCCAGGTAAATACCTTGTATTTATCCATATAGTGGATATCCAGCGTAATACCATCTGCCGGGATCTTTTTTTCCCGCAAGGTTTCTGCAATGCGCATTACTTCCGCCTCGGGATAATAGCTATAGCGGTTTTGCTGGTAACCAAGGCTCCACATTGGAGGCATTTTTACGCGGCCGGTGAGCGACGTATATGATCTGATAATATCTGCAACGTGGCTGTTATAAATAAAATAGTAATTCATTTCGCCGCCCTTGGCGCCAAACGACGCGAACCTGTTGTTGCTGGCGCCAAAGTTAAAATCGCTTTGCCAGGTATTGTCAAAAAATATTCCATACTGCACATTATGGTGTACGCCGATATAAAACGGAATAGTTGAATAAATGGGGTCCTGCCCGGTTGTGTAGGCGTAGGTATCGCTGTTCCAATGCGTGTACGCGTTGCCCTTCCTATCTAACGGACCTGTTTTTTCGCCTAAGCCGATGAAGTGCTCGTTATCCTGCATATGTTTGTAGGTTGTAACGCTTTCATTCACCCACGAAGTAGTTAAGCCCGGCTCATCCTGGTTTATCACTTCGCCTGCAAGTGTGCTGAATGTTATCAGATAGGGATTTTTGCGGATGTTCACCTTCAGCGAGTCGGTGGTTAGGTTTATCTCATCGTTATTTTGAGTAATATCTACTCTGGTTTTGATGGGTTCGCTAATTACAGCGTACGAAAAATCGGCAGTTAACTTTTGCTTATCCATACGCACCCTTATAATATTGGGGCTATACACGGTAAGCTTTATAAAAGCGTTTTCGGTAGTAACATCAATATCCTGGTTGTTTACAGTTACAGCAGTTACTTTACCAGCCTGTTTGATTGGGCTTTGGGCAGATAAGAGTTGCGCACAAGCCGTAAATACTACAGCAATGGCAATGCGGCGATTTAATTTCATGTTTTATTGAACGGTTTAGCAATGGTTCATTAAACGGCTTCAAAGCTGTTTAATATCGGCTGCGTATTGGTACGCGCTGCCAATTAATCGCTGAAATTAAAATACATTTACCGCAAGGCGCATCAATATTAATCGGCCAAAATATTTTATAACGTAAAAACCCTCTAATTTTATTAATTAGAGGGTTTTTGATGATTTGATCAGCAAAAAATATAAGGTTGAATATTAATGCGTACCGGGCTGTAAAATCAGTAATCGGCCAGTATAATGATGTTGTTACTAATGGGGCTTATCTTTTCGATGCCATTTAAAAAGCTTAAACCTACCACAAAACTAAAGCCCGCTACTATGCCGCCCATGTCCTGGATCAGTTCGCTGGTGGCGGTAACCGTACCACCGGTAGCCAGCAGGTCGTCGTGTATTAATATGCGGTCGCCGGGACTAAACGCATCGGTGTGTATCTCGATGGTAGCAGTGCCGTATTCCAGTTCATAAACTTTCTGGTTAACAGTATGCGGCAGTTTGCCGGCTTTACGCACGGGTATAAATGGCACCCCCAATTTAGTTGCTAATGACAGCCCGAATAAAAAACCGCGGCTTTCTACGCCTGCAACGGCATCTATCTGCAGGTGTTTTATTTTCTCTAAAAAGGCGTCGTTTATTTGAGTGCAAAGCGCGGGATCTTTCAATATTGGGGTAATATCTTTAAAGATGATACCCGGCTTTGGGAAATCATGAATATCTCGTATAGCGGTCTTGATCTGCTGCTCTATCATTTATAAATTAAATAAGGGCCAATTTTACGCAAAATATCGGCATCAATTATGGCAATATTCTGCAAATCGTCAATGGAGGCATAATCGCCATGCTGGTTGCGATATTCGATAATAGCGTTTACCTGTTTATAATTAAGGTATGGCATTAACCGTAACTTATCAAAAGTAATGGCGTTAATATTTATTTTACGGATGCGGTTGGCATCTACCTTAACCTGTCCTTTTATTTCATCATACTTTAAATCGTCAATCCCAAAAACCTCTTTTAACTGCTCTTTACTAATAAAGCCGCCTAAGCGCTCGCGGTAGTAGATGATTCGCTTGGCGAAAGCCCCACCTATTCCATCAATGCTTGTAAGCTTTGCAGAGTCGGCGCTGTTCAATTCTACTACAATATTGGGTTTCGCCTTCTCCTCGGGGATGATGATGAATGGTGCCAGCCGGGCATAGTCGACCTTCGTCAACCCGTAGATTTTTTGCAGGTCCTCCGCCTTGCGGAACCGGCCACCTTTGGTAGTGTAATTTTTGATAATGGCAGCTTGTTTTGCGGTTAAGCCAAGCCGTTGCCAGTCATCTGTCGAAATAGTGTTGGGGTTAAACTTATAAAGGACGGTTTTGGGTGATTTAAAGTCTTTTGAAAGTGGCGGATTAGCTTCATCCAGGGCTGCAATATCGGCGTTAAACGCAGTAACGTTTATTGTATTATCTTTGTGATACCATTGATAAATATAGGGTGCAACCAGCACAACCGCTATCAATACCAGCAGCACAACCATACCGTTCCATTCTTTTTTGGTGAGAGATAGGTAATTTTTGAACTGCGCTTTCATTATCAACAGGCTATTGGGCCGTTAAATTAATAATTTATAATACTATTATTGCGTTAATTACAGCATGAAAATTATAACCACCGAAGAGTTTGCCAAAGCCACCAAACTGGATACCCTGAAAATGCCGGGTTTAGCATCTATGTTAATGGAGCTGATGAAGATAAACCAGGTGAACCAACTTTTTGCTCAAGCCCAGCCCAAACAGGGCCCCGAGTTTGTAGATGCCATTTTAAAAGGTTGCGGAATAGACATTGAATTTGATGAGCGCGAGCTTAGGCATATACCCAAAGAGGGTGCTTTTATAGCCATAGCAAACCACCCTTATGGCGGCATAGAGGGCTTAATATTGCTTAAAATGCTTACTATGGTTAGGCCGGATGCCAAGCTGATGGCAAACTTCCTGCTTAAAAAAATACCTAACCTAAGCGATTACTTTATTGCTGTTAACCCATTTGAGAATGTTGAACATTCATCAAGCATCAGCGGATTGAAAAACACGCTCGAATTGCTAAGCAATGGTACACCTATAGGCATTTTCCCGGCCGGTGAGGTATCCACATTTAAATTAGAGAAACGTGAGGTTACCGACCGCCTTTGGCACCCTGTGGTAGGTAAAATTATTGCCAAGGCTAAAGTGCCTGTGGTGCCTATATATTTCCATGGCAACAATGGCCTGTTGTTTAACCTGTTGAGCATGATACACCCTGCTCTGCGCACGGCCAAACTGCCATCAGAATTGTTTAACAAGCAAGGGCAAACCATTAAACTGCGTATTGGCAAACCCATAAAGGTTGATGACATTCCCGATAACAGGAACAGTGCCAGCATACTTAACTTTCTTCGTGCTAAAACTTATGCCCTTGGCGCGGGATTAGATGAGGAAAAAAAACTGTTTAACCCCCGCAACCTGTTCAAAATAAAAAAATTACCAGAGGCTATAGTCTCTGAAACCGCTGCTGTTAATCTGGAAAAAGAGGTTGATACCCTACGTGAGAATTATAAAGTCTGGACCGAAAAGAATTACGAGGTATACATCACGCCAACGGCCCAAATACCTTGCATTATACGCGAAATTGGACGCTTGCGCGAGATAACCTTTCGCGAGGTTGGCGAGGGTACCAATAAAGCTACCGACCTTGATGAGTACGATATTTATTATCACCACCTGTTTATTTGGGATGTTGAAGCCAAACGTATTGTAGGCGCCTACCGCATTGGCCTTGGCGACGAGATATTTTACGGAGTTGGCAAAAAGGGTTTCTATATTAACGAGTTGTTTAAAATAAAAGAGCAGTTTACCCCTGTTTTAAAGAAGAGCCTTGAGCTTGGCCGGTCATGGATCCGTAAGGAATATCAAACTAAACCGCTGCCGCTGTTCCTGCTGTGGAAAGGCATCCTGAAGTTTGTTATAGACAATCCCCGCTACCGTTACCTCATAGGCCCGGTAAGCATCAGTAACTCTTTCTCAAAATTCAGTAAATCGCTTATTGTGGAGTATATTAATCGCAACCATTTCGACCACGAGATGGCGCAGTATGTAAAGCCACGCAAGAAATTTAAGGTAAACTTCGAGAACATTGATACCGACCTGTTGATGTCGGCAGGTGACAGCTTTAAAGGATTGGATAACCTGATATCTGAAGTGGAAACGCATAACATGAAGGTGCCTGTGCTGCTACGCCAATACCTGGCCCTTAACGCCCATATCATCAGCTTCAACATCGACCCTAAATTTGCCGATTGCCTGGATGGTTTCCTGGTGTTAGATCTGGAGAAGGTACCGCAGGATATATTGGAGAAGTTGGGTAAGAACCTTTAGCCAAAACATTGTCATCCTGAGCGATAGCGAAGGATCTATTATTGAACTTTGCTCTCGAGTATACATGTCGGCGATTAGATACTTCGCTATTGCTGAGCATGACAGGCTGTGATTTGGTCCGTCCGTTTCTAAGTGCGACACCTTTAGACAAGAAGTGGACAGTTGTCATAGCCGTCTGCTTCAGATGACTGATAACAAGCAGAAATAGTTTGGCTTTGGCCTAAAGTGCTTATGATTTTTGGCTGAAGCCAGACTTTTTTATTTTACACGCCGTCAGCTAAAGCAAACGGCAAAGAATTAGATTTATAATACTTAATACTTCAATCCAAACTTCTGCGTAAGCTTGTACATCACCCATAGCGGGGTTATGTGGGCCAGCTTGGTATCATCGTTAAAAGATTGCTCGTTACCTTCTATTTTGCCGCCTATATACTGGCCTGCAAGCGACACCATCAATATAGCTACGCTGATAATACTTAATTCTACGCCACCCGCTTTTTCATAAGTTTCCAGTTGCATAATACCATAGCTTAGGCCGAAGAAAAGAAACAATGCGAAGTAAGATAACAACGGCGACATTTTAAGGTAATAATAAATAGCAAAGGCAATGACAAATGATGCCCAGTTGAAATAGCCGTTGTATTTACCTATAAAACTTAAATGGGGGAACGGCATAGCCCACGCCATACCCAAAATGCCCAATACCATCAGCGGTACAAAAAAGTAATGCAGTAGTTGGTTGGTAGGGTTTTGATGGCTGGCATCTAAACGCTTAAAGTAAACGTCTATCTTACGCTCGTTGCCCGGTTTGGCAGGCTGAGGCTTAATGTTTGAATGTTGTTTTCCCATAAAACAAAAAAGCCCTCTCCTATGTGAGAGAGGGCCTATATAAGCTTGTTATTAATTACTTGGCAAATGCTACCGAACGGGTTTCCCTGATAACAGTAACTTTTATCTGACCAGGGTAGGTCATTTCTGTCTGGATACGGTTGGATATATCTGCCGCTAATATCTCCGATTGTGCATCGCTGATCTTTTCGCTTTCTACAACAACACGCAACTCACGACCTGCCTGTATTGCAAATGTTTTTTCGACACCCGGGTACGATAATGCAAGCTCCTCAAGCTCTTTTAAGCGCTTAATGTAACTTTCTACCACTTCGCGCCTTGCACCCGGCCTTGCGCCTGAAATAGCGTCACAAACCTGTATTATGGGCGATAGCATCGAGGTCATTTCTACCTCATCGTGGTGGGCGCCAATGGCGTTACACACTTCAGGATGTTCTTTATATTTTTCGGCAAGCTGCATACCCAAAATAGCGTGTGGCAGCTCCGGGTTATCATCAGGCACTTTACCAATATCATGTAACAGACCGGCTCGTTTAGCCAGCTTTACATTCAGGCCAAGTTCTGCCGCCATAGTAGCACAAAAGTTGGCCACCTCGCGCGAGTGCTGCAACAGGTTTTGCCCGTATGATGAGCGGTAACGCATACGCCCTACCATCCTGATCAGCTCGGGGTGCAGGCCGTTGATACCCAGATCGATAACGGTGCGCTCGCCTATCTCCACAATTTCTTCCTCAATTTGCTTTTTGGTTTTGGCAACCACTTCTTCAATACGTGCCGGGTGGATGCGTCCGTCCGTCACTAACCGGTGCATAGCCAAACGGGCTATCTCGCGGCGAACAGGGTCAAAACCTGAAAGGATAATTGCTTCCGGAGTATCATCCACAATAATTTCGATACCGGTTGCTGCTTCCAGCGCACGGATGTTACGGCCTTCCCTGCCTATAATACGGCCCTTGATCTCGTCATTCTCGATGTTGAAGATAGATACCGTATTTTCAATAGCGCTCTCGGTAGCGGTGCGTTGTATGGTTTGTATAACTATCTTCTTAGCTTCTTTAGTAGCGGTTAGCTTGGCTTCGTCAACAATATCTTTAATTTGAGCCATAGCCTTGCTGCGGGCTTCTTCGCGCAGGTTATCTACCAATTGCTCGCGTGCTTCTTCGGCGCTTAGGCCAGCAATGGTTTCTAACTGGGCAACGTGCTGGTTTTTTAGATGCTCCACCTCTTCCTGTTTTTTCATCAGGATCTCGGTTTGGGTTTCCAGCTTTTTACGTACGTTATCAACTTCCGCTTCTTTGCGGGCCATGTTCTCCAGCTTTTGGTTAAAAGATTGCTCTTTTTGCTTGATGCCGTTCTCGCGTTGGTTTAACACGTTGTTTTTGGCGTTTACCTCTTGCTCATGCTCGGCTTTTAGCTGTAAGAATTTCTCTTTTGCCTCAAGCTGGCGGTTCTTTTTAAGTATCTCGGCGTTGTTCTCAGCATCTTTCAGGATTTTTTTTACCTTGTTTTGAGCGTTTATTTCCTGGTCTTTAAAGAGTTTACGAAGCAGGAAGCGCCCTATGACTATTCCTGTTGGGATGCCCGCGAGCAACCCAATAATGATGTATAATATGATGTCCATTGGTTATTTAGGTTATAAAATAAAAAAAACCGCAACTAAACTTCTAAGTGTTCATGTATTGTTAAAACTTCTTGTCGGATGGAGTGGATCACGGGTTACCGTTAAATACACGATCAACGCATGCCTCTTTGTAATCCGAAGATATTGAAGCGTTAAGTTTTTAATAGTGAAAACTTAAAATTTAACTGCGGTTAAATCTTAATATGGCTCATAGCTGAAAGCATAAAATACCAAAGCTTAAAGCTTTTAAGGGCTTTTTGCTTTAAGCTTTTTGCTTTAAGCTCAATTTAAAGAACGTTATTGTTTCGAAAAAAAATCGTTCAGTAAGTGATCCAGTTGATAAACCTTTTCGGCTACCTCGGTATCTTCCGTAGTAACTTTTTTATCTGCCTTTAATGACGATGTTGCGTAATGCAGCACACACATCGAAAGCAAATCCTGTTTATCCCTAACCGCGTAATTTTCCTGATATTCCTTTATACGGTCGTTGATCAGCTTAGCTGCCCTTCTTATAATCTCTTCTTCTTCCATGTTTACCTTTAAGGGGTAAACTCTGTCAGCAATATTTATTTTTATTGAGATTTCTCCCATCTGAGCTTTTCACTTTCTGTACTACTTTTTAAGCAATACAATACACTTATCTATTTCCTGCACAAAGTCGTTAATTTTTTGCTTAATATCAACACTTTTTTCATTTGTTTCTGAAAACGACTTTGCCAGCTTCAATACACGAAGCTTTTCTTCCAGGTCTTTTGTCTTATTTGTACTGGTTTTAAGGGCCACGTTTAATGCTTCACTTTCCAGCTTAAGCAGGTCATTCTCTTCCTGCAACGCAGCACAAAGCTCTATCAACCTTTCGGTTTTTTCTACAACTTTACTTAATTGGTCTGAAATATTCATTAGAGATTAGAGATCAAAGATTAGTTTGCCTGCTTAATTTATTTTTGGATTAACGCCTGACTTCTTAAATACTTGATGTACCCGTTTATCATCTTAAGGCATTCTTCACAATCTTCTTTAAATTTATTAAACACTTCTTCGTAAATATAATGTTCGCCAAGAGCTATTATCAAATGATCAATTGTTTCTATTGCAGATCCCCGAGCGTTAAGTAAAAATTAGAGGAGTCGGCAAAATGGTATCTTTCATGTCCTTCGGCAATATCCCTCAGCACTCTTGATTTCTTCCAAACATCCAGATCGGTGAATGCTTTCATAGTTATTAAATAATTCTAATTAACCAATTACTAATCTTTAATCAACCACTCCCTAATCTCTATTTCCTTATCTCCGCTCCTGCTTCTTTGCCTAAATTATAAATTAATTTTTGCATCACTGCATCCACCGCTTTATCTGTTAAGGTTTTTTCGGTATCCTGCAATACAAAGCTTAGGGCGTATGATTTTTTGCCTGCCGGGAGCTTATCGCCCTGGTAAACATCAAATACATTCACTTCTTTCAGCAGCTTTTTGTCCGTCCGTTGGGCTATTTGCTTCAACTGTCCGAAGGTTACGGCCGTATCTACCAGCATGCTCAAATCCCTGCGTACGGCCGGGAACTTGGATACTTCCTGGTAAACAATTACATTCTTGCGTACGGCATTCAGCACCAGGTCGAAGTTGAAGTCGGCATAATAAACCTCTTTATCTACATCTACCTTTTTTAACGCGTTTGCGCCTACCTGCCCAAATTTGACAAGCTGCTTGCCGTTAAGCATGTACTGTAAGCCAAAGGCAAGCTTGCTGCAGGTGCTATCTTCAACCACTACATCGGTTATTTTAAGGCGCTTGAGGATGCCATCAACAACAGCCTTTAAATTATAGAAAGTAACCGGTTTTTGCTTTTGGTTCCATTGCTCGGCGGTATTGGCACCGGTGATGAATACGCTGAAACGCTGTGTTTCGATGTACTTATCTTCTTTGGTGCTGTACACCTTGCCAAACTCGTAAAACTTCAAATCGGCAGCACGGCGGTTCTGGTTGTAGGCAATGGCCTCTAAGCCCGAGTACAGCAGGGTTTGGCGCATGGCATCCAGGTCGCTGCTTAGCGGGTTTACTATCTTCACAGCATCATCGGGGTTATCCGAGTAGGCCAGTTTGGTAAGCGAGTTAGCCAGCATCTCGTTAAAGCCATTGGCGCTAAGCAGATCGGCAATTACGTTTTGCACGGTATCTTTCTCGGGGCGGATAGAGTTATTCAATGATGCTCTGATCTGTGTAGGGATCTCGATATTGTTGTAGCCGTAAATACGCAGTATCTCTTCCACCACATCCACATCGCGGGTTACATCCACACGGTATGGCGGCACTTGCAACGACAGGCCTTCGGCAGTTTCGTTTACTATCTTAATATCTAAAGCGGTTATGATGCTCTTGATGGTATCGTTACCAATGGCCTTGCCTATCAGCCTGTCGATGGTGTTATAGGTAATATCAACAGCAAACGGCGCTACAGGCTGCGGGTAATGGTCGAAAATCTCTGACGTTACCTTACCGCCTGCTACCTGCTGTATTAACAAGGCCGCGCGTTTAAGGGCAAATACGGTCATATCAGGGTCGGTGCCACGCTCAAAGCGGAAAGAGGCATCTGTTTTTAACCCAAACCTTTTTGAAGTTTTACGTACAGATACGGCATTGAAAAAAGCGCTCTCCAGGAATATATCCGTAGTGCTTTCACTCACACCGCTTTTTGCACCTCCAAATACGCCTGCAATACACATGGCCTCATCGGCATTGCATATCATCAGGTCATCGGCGCTTAGCTTGCGGTCAACATCATCCAGCGTTTTAAATACAGTGCCCTCGGCTACGGTTTTTACAATAACCTTGTTGCCTGTTATGGCAGCAGCGTCAAAGGCGTGCAGGGGCTGCCCAAGCTCGTGCAGTACGTAGTTGGTAACATCTACCACGTTGTTAATGCTGCGCACGCCTATTACGGCCAAACGCTCTTTTAACCACGCGGGCGACTCGCCCACTTTAACATCAGATATGGTCAATCCACTGTACCTTGGTGCAGCGGTTTCATTTTCTACCACCACCTGTATAGGGCTGGTGTTGCTTTCAACCTTAAAAGCGCTTACATCGGGCTTGTTGATGCCAATTTTGAGGAAGGCGGCTATATCACGTGCCGTACCCAGGTGCGATGCCGCGTCGGCACGGTTTGGGGTAAGGCCAATCTCGTACATGTAATCGTCGTTCAGCTTAAAGTGGTCTTTTGCTAAAGTGCCTACGGGCACATCGGCATCAAGCACCATAATGCCGGCATGGTCGTGGCCCAGGCCAATCTCATCTTCGGCGCAGATCATCCCTTCGGATACCTCTCCCCTTATTTTCGACTTTTTAATGCTAAACGGCTCGCCTACGGTTGGGTAAATGGTTGTGCCCACGGTTGCCACTACTACTTTTTGGCCTGCGGCAACGTTATTAGCGCCGCAAACAATTTGCAGGTCCTCGCCGGTGCCAACATCTACTTTGGTAACGTGCAGGTGGTCGGAGTTGGCGTGGTCTACACATTCTTTAACATAGCCTATCACCAGGCCTTCTAATCCGCCGGGGATGGCCTGCACCATCTCGAGGCTCTCTACCTCAAGGCCGGTACCGGTAAGTATGGTTGATAATTCCGCAGGGGTTTTATCGGTATCAATAAATTCTTTAAGCCAGTTGTACGATATCTTCATTGTAGGAGAATGATAATGGGCAAAGATAGGATTTGTTTTGATTTACGATTTTAGATTTACGATTTTAGATTGGCTTTTAGGCATCCCGTCCGTCCGTTTCATTATCAAAGACAGCGTAAAACAAACCGGAAACAAATTACAACACAAATAAACCTGATACAAGCGGATACCGGCCACTTACAACAGTAGCAATTGCAGTAACAGGCGGAGGCACTTTAATTAGTGGCGCTTAAGGCCTGTGCAGTATGAGCGGATAGCAGGGCCGGCTTTGATAGCAGCACCGGCCTTGATTTGCAAATAGATCGTCCGCATTGTTTTACAATTGTCCCGCTTGCAAATACGGACGAACGGCAAACATAAGTTATTTTATATAATTATTTGATAATCAATATATTATATGTATATTTGCATTACTACCCAACGACTTAAAAGGACTACATTGCACAGCCATCTAATCTTATTTATATATAAGTGTTAGTAAGGGAGGAGTATTATTAAAATCTGAGGTGAGTATTTTTTTCTACCGCAAATAAAAGGGTTGCGGTAATAACTTTGGGCTTGTAATTCAAATGCTGTAGCATTCGGTTACGATTGCCGTTCGTTCGTTTTGGAGAGTGAGACAAGGATGGAACACCGCGAACAAAATTTAAGTAACCGTCCATTCGTTTGGCATTGTATTATATAACCAAACGGACGGACGGCTTATCCTAATTATTCATCATCGCCGGTGCTGTTGTCATCATCATCCAGGTTAAGGGTGTATGATGGCTCTGCGGCATCGTAAGCCTGTTGCGCCTGCGGTGTTTCGTCGGTTTCGCCAATATCGTCGTTGGTATCATCAAAGCCATTGCTGTGAATATCCTGCTGGCTCATTTGGTCTTCATTTTCGTTTTGGCTTAGCTGATCATCCTGTTGTAACTGGTCGTCCTGCTCTTCTGGTTGCTGTATCATGGTTTTATAGTTTAAAGTTTTGTAAAGATACAACGCTGCATGAGGCTGGTTGTTTTATTAAGCCCCCTCTAAATCTCCCCCGATAGGGGAGACTTTTATTAAAAGCCCCTCTCCCTCGGAGAGGGGTTGGGGAGAGGCTCACAAAAGCCCCTCATCGCCAAAGCTAAAATACCCGTTATCGGTTATTATGAGGTGATCCAGCACGTTGATATCCAGCATGCGGCCTGCATCGGCAATCTTTTTCGTTAGCACCAAATCCTCACGGCTTGGTTTTAGGTTGCCCGATGGATGGTTATGCACCAAAATAATGGCACTTGCCTGGTGCTGCAAAGCCATGTGGAAGATTATTTTAGGGTCGGCAACGGTACCGCTCAGGCCGCCCTTGCTCACCAGTTCCTTAGCCAGCACCTTGCTCGAACGGCCAATCAGCATCAGCCAAAACTCCTCGTGGTTAAGGTCCATCAAATGGCGGCGCATAATGTTGTAGCCATCGCGACTGCTCTTTACCTCGTCCAGTACCTTAACCTCGGTATCGCCGCGCCTGCGGCCTATCTCCAGCGCTGCAATAATAGATATTGCCTTCGCTTCGCCTACGCCTTTAAACTTGCATAACTCGGCTATGCCGGCTTTACCAAGCTTGTTTAGGTCGTTATCGTAATGGTGAAGGATGCGCTTGCTTAGCTCCACGGCGCTTTCATCGCGGCTGCCGCTACCTATCAGTATGGCAATCAGCTCGGCATCGGTAAGCGCACGGCGGCCCTGCCCGCTGAGTTTCTCGCGCGGTCGGTCTTCCTCGGCCCAGCTTTTAATACTTATTTTATTGGGGTAATCTTCCACAAGGGGTTAGGTTTTGCAGTGACTAAAGTAGAAAATATATCGCATAGTTTACTCACCCCCTGCCCCTCTCTGCTTCGCAAAGAGGGGAGCTTTTATTTACTACTTTATTCTCTGCTTCGCATAAGAGGGGAAGCTTGGATAATGTATATTGTTACCCCTTATTAGCGGATGTACAAAATGCACAGGCAGTTGTGTTCTCCTTTTTAGAGGAAAGCAAAGGCAGCGCTAAAGCAGTAGTGCACATAAGGGGTAAATACAGCAGTGTACTTTACGCTTCGCAACGAGGGGAACATTTGCTTTCTACTTTATTCTCTGCTTCGCATAAGAGGGGGAGCTTGGATATTGTATATTGTTACCCCTTATTAGCGGATGTACAAAATGCACAGGCAGTTGTGTTCCCCTTTTTAGGGGAAGGCAACTGCAGTGCTAAAGCAATAGTGCACATAAGGGGTAAATACAGCAGTATACTTTACGCTTCGCAACGAGGGGAAACATTTGCTTTCTTTTTTTCCTTACCCTCTTTGCGCAGCAGAGAGGGTCGGGCAGCGAAGCGAACCCCGGGGTGAGTAAATTCGCCAACAGAAATTTAGGCCACAAAAAAAGGGATAATGCATTACGCACTATCCCTTTTAATATTATTGGAGATTAAGCTATTAGCTTAAGCCGTTTACAAATTTTGTAAGCTTCGATTTGTTGTTAGAAGCTTTGTTTTTGTGAATAACGTTCTTTTTAGCCAAACGATCTAACATCGAAATCACTTTAGACAATAAAGGAGTAGCATCAACCTTAGTTGTAGTACCTCTTAATTTTTTGATAGCGTTTCTGGTGGTTTTTGCCTGATACCTGTTACGCAGACGCTTCGCAGCGTTTGACCTGATTCTTTTTATGGATGATTTATGATTTGCCATCGTATAGCTTTGTTATTCTTTTCTTTATTTTGAGGTTGCAAATATAGGTACACATTTTTAAATATGCAAGCCTAATTAGGTAATTTTTAAATTGTGGATAAATCGTGTAATGTTCATTACTCCATTCATCCTGTTCGCATCCTGTACAAAATGTTCCGGGCAGGGAAACGGACGAACAAAGATAGGTATTATCGCGTTACCTGCGGTCGGGCTATGCGTTCATACGCCTGCAGGCATTACGCAACGGGCCGGTATCCACTCCTATCCTTAACGCGGAAGATTGTCTTGAACCGGGATTAATGGGATTATTTTGATTTTAAGATTTTTATCTGAACCAGAATTTTCAGAATATTAATAAGCACTTGACGAACAGAACGATAACCTAAAAATGCGACATAGCGTAACACACGGGTAGCACCACAACTGATGAAGCACTAACTTAAACAGGGTGTTACCAAGTCGCGACTTTTCTTTGGTTCGTTTCTTTTGAGAGAAAAGAAATGAACATCCACTGACGATTCATATTACTCACTGCCATTCCTAACGAAGAACTAATCGTCGATTTTCTTATGTGCGATTGCCGCGCTATCGCTCGCAATGACACGTGTATTATAATTTGACGAGATTGCGCTTTTGCTAACTTATAAGCTGTGATCAAAGTTCTATATTTACACTTCCATGAAACGCCCACTCCTAACCCTCGTCACCGGCATAGCCATTATTACGCTTTGTTCCTCGTGGGGTTTCTTTGCGCATTACCGCATTAACAGGCTGGCTGTTTTTACGTTACCTAAAGGCATGGCGGGATTTTACAAGGCAAATATCGACTTTATAACAGAACACGCTGTAAGCGCCGATAAAAAGCGGTATGTAGACAGCACCGAGGCACCCCATCATTTTTTTGATGCAGACCATTACGGCAAGCAGCCATTCCGCGATGTACCTCTACGCTGGATAGATGCCGCAGCCAAATACAGCAGCGATACGCTGAACAAGTATGGCACGGTGCCATGGGCCATACAATCTAACTATTACTGGCTGGTAAAGGCCTTTAAGGCGAGGGATACCACGGCCATTCTCATTTCATCAGCCAACCTGGCGCATTATATGTCAGACGCGCACACGCCCCTGCATCTCACTCAAAACTACGACGGCCAATTAACCAACCAGCAGGGCATCCACTCCCTTTGGGAAAGCCGCCTGCCCGAGCTGTTCAGCAACAGTTATAATTACAATGTGGGCAAAGCCAGGTATATCAACAACCCATTGGCCGAAGCATTTAAGATCTGCCGGGCATCTTACAAAAGTGTAGATACCGTATTGAGGGTTGAAAGGGCTTTGAACAAAACCTTCCCTGCCGCGCAAAAATATGCTATGGAGCAACGCGGCAACCGCAAGGTAAAGGTATATTCGGTAGCTTACAGCAGGGCTTACCACCGGCTGCTAAAGGGCATGGTGCAAAGGCAAATGCGGGCAAGCATCCTAAGTGTGGGCAGCTATTGGTTCTCTGCATGGGTAGATGCCGGGCAACCAGATCTTGATAAGCTTATTGTAAAGCCGTTAACACCGGCAGAAACACAAAGCCTAAATAAAGAAGAAGCATTTTATAAAGCAGGTAAAGTATTACTTTTAAATAAGCCTTAACATTTATGAAATATATACTTTGCTTATTGATATGGTTACCCGGCATAGCCTATTGCCAAACCAACATAAGCGAACAGATAATTTTAAGCAAAGTAGCCGCCATGCCCGAGGTTAAATCGTTTATGAAAAAAGCCAGGGCATCGCAACCTCAAATAACAATAGAACGGACACCCGAAAAAGATTTTAAATATTATTGGGTTAAAGTAGGGTTAAGTAACCTTGGTATGTACAGGACCGCCAGCAACTTTTATGTTGACCCTGAAGTTTACAAGATATACTACGTAGACAATATGACCGGGCAAGGCGAACAGCTTTTAACCCTTACACAGTGGCGTAAATGGCGCAAACTATCTGTGTGGCAAAAGTGGCATTGCTACCAACACAAGAATAAAAAACTAACCATCTACCCCTGTAAACCTTAAACGAAAGTTTAACTACTATACCGATTGACTTTTTTTGCCAAATTTATTTTTCAATATGGCGTATATAGCCGGTATTATAGATACCAGTATGATAATAATAGCCACCAGCGAGAAGTTCTTGGCGATGAACGGCACTTTGCCAAACCAAAACCCGCAGAACAGGAAGATCAATATCCAGCTTACACCACCTACAACGTTGTATAGGGTGTAGCGGGTAAACGGCATATGCCCTACCCCGGCCACAAAGGGTGCAACTGTGCGTATTATGGGTACGAAACGGCTAAATATTACAGCCTTGCCCCCATGCTTATCAAAAAAGGCCTTGGTTTGCAGGTAGTAGCTTAACTTTAAAACCTTATTTTCTTCTTTAAAAACCTTAGCGCCCAAATATTTACCAAGCAAGTAGTTTACTGTGTTGCCGGTTATGGCAGCCGCTATCAGTATAACGGCAAGCAGGTAAATGTCAAGACCCGATTGGCCGCCTGCTATAAGCGCGCCTGCCGCAAACAGCAGCGAATCGCCGGGAAGGATGGGCGCCACAACTAACCCTGTTTCAGAAAATATGATAATGAATAGGATGAGGTACGTCCAGCTTTGATATTCGCTGGTTATTTGCACCAAATGCTTATCAATATGTAATATAAAATCGATTATGCTGTGTATAAATTCCAAGGCTTTAAAATTTTAGCAAAAATATAAAGATAATACAGATAGCCAACCTTTAATATTTTGTGCCTACAGGTAACGAGTTTAACAAAATATTGGCACTGTACTTAGCGGAGTCGGTACTGTTAGAGAGCCCGTAAAAATAAACGGTGTACAGTTTACCATCTAACACGGTATATTTATTTACAGGGGCCAGAACTGTTTTAGGTGCCGAGGTTGCAACCACATTAAAATCGTAGTTGCCTGCTGTTACTTCTATGTAATCTGTTACGGTTTTGTAAGGAATGTTTTTAAAGGCGGCAGTGTCGTTAAGGGTTAAGTTCATATTTATAGCTGTGGGCGATGCATTCACAAATCTTACCTTACCCCTACCGTTTGGCGGCGCACCTGCTGTATCAACTGTTACTATAGATGTAAGAGAGCTATCGGCCTTTAAGCCGGTAACAAACCAGGTATATGGCACACCGGGCTTTAAAGAGCCGGGTAACGTGAGCAAATTGGTTGGGTTGATACCATTTGTAGTTACCGATGTACGGATCTGAAAAGGGGTATCAATAGTATTTACCAAAAAATATCCTGATGGGTTAGGATAGTAATATGAGGCGGCACTTTGCTTTATAAAAAAAGCGTAGAGGTTAAAGGGTTGTATATCGGGGCTTAAATTTACTATTTGCAACCGGGCATTTTGCCCGCTGCCGCCGCTTACTCCCGTTTTACTGCACGATGCAAGCATAGGGATAATCATAACCCCCATTATAAATAAACCAAGGCCCAGTAATATGCCGCTTTTATTATTTTTAGCCATGCTTATTGATTGATGATTAAACCGGTAGACGCGTCTGTAGCGCCGGCATCCGTTAGCCCCGCTTTTGTGAACAGGGTGTATGCACGGCCAATTTGCAAGATACGGTCTTCCTGGCTTAACAATATTGAAGTACCCGCTTTGTAAACCTGTATGGTTTCTACACCCTCTTTAACGGTTACGTATACCGACGCGCTTTTGAAACTCCGGTTATTTATTCTTACCACTTTTTTAGCATCATCTGTTAGTACAATATCTACAGGCCCTAATTTAGGCGATGTATGTACAAACCTTATCGACGAAACTTTATTGGAAAGTGTAGACAGGGTATCACGGGTAATGATAGAATTTTCTATCGTTCGGTCAACGGCGTAGAATGAATACACACCTTCTGCCTCTAACATTATAGGGGTGTTAAACAATACCTCGCTACGGCCAAACCTTTTAACCTCGTAGTTTTGCTCGCCCAAGGGCGACTGTATGTACCCCGATGAACCAAGTGGATAAGTTGATGACAGCCTGTTTAGCCTGCTGCCATTTACATAAAAGTTAAGCGTATCGCCAGAGGGATTTATAAAGTTAAGATACGTAGTTGGCACCTTAACGGGTGGTTCGTCAAACTTTTTGCAGGCGGTTAAAGCCAAAACCACTATCAGAGCAATAAATACAGGTAATTTAAATTTCATCGTGTATCAGCAGATGCTATATAACTCCATTATGATAAGTTTTGTTATAAAGAGAACAAAAAAGTCCGGCTTAGTGCCGGACTTTTTTTGTGAAAAGATTGGAGATTAGAAATTAGAGATTGGGTTTCTTGCAATCAACTAATCTCTGATATCTCATCTCTAATCACTAATTACGCATAGCTGTTAAGCATAACCGGCATAACCAGCATTAGTACGTCTTCATTCTCGTCGCCGCCTTGTGGCAATAATATACCCGCACGGTTAGGTGTCGACATTTCTAACGATACTTCCTCGCAATTTAAATTCTTTAACATTTCTATCAGGAAACGGGCGTTAAAACCAATCTCCATGTCGTCGCCCTCGTACTGGCAGCTTAAACGCTCATGCGCTTCGTTTGCAAAATCAATATCTTCTGAAGATATATTTAGTTCGCTGCCGCTTATTTTTAACCTTACCTGGTGGGTAGTTTTGTTAGCATAAATAGCAACACGGTTAAGCGATCCTAAGAATGCCAAACGGTCAATAGCCAGTTTGTTGGGATTTTCTTTAGGGATAACCGCTTCGTAATCAGGATAACGCTCGTCTATTAAACGGCATACCAGGTTAATGTTGCCAAATTTAAAGAAGGCGCTGGTGCTGTTATATTCTACAGAAACGTTAACATCATCTGCCGGCAGGGCCGATTTTAATAGCGTTAACGCTTTTTTAGGTAGTATGAAAGATGTGGTGCTATCTGCTTTGGCATCCTTACGGCGGTAACGCACCAGCTTATGGGCATCTGTAGCTACAAAGGTGAGGTGCTGGCTGCTTAGCTGGCAAAAAACGCCTGTCATGGCGGGGCGCAGTTCATCGTTACTCACCGCGAATATGGTTTTATTGATAGCCTCGCCCAGTACAGATGCAGGCAGGTTTACTGATGACGCATTCTCAACAACCGGGATCTTCGGGAAGTCTTCGCCGTTTTCGCCGCTAAGCTTGTATTTACCGTCGCCGGCGCTTATCTCAATGGCAAAAGTGCTGTCATCAACAGAGAACGCCACAGGCTGCTCCGGTAACGATTTAAGGGTATCTAACAATATGCGCGATGGTATGGCAATACGGCCATTCTCTTTAGCTTCTACAGCTAAAGATGTGGTCATGCTGGTTTGCAGGTCGGTAGCAGAAATGGTTAAGTTCCCTTCTTTTATCTCGAACAAAAAGTTTTCCAGTATAGGTAATACGGTGCTATTGCTTAAAGCGCCGCTTACAGACTGTAATTGCTTGAGTAGTGTTGATGTGGAAACAATAAATCTCATAATGTTTAATAACGTTTATCTATCAAAAGTATAAAATTTAATGAGCATACTTTCGCTTGCACAAGTATTGTTGAAAAATAGATATAATTTCAACATCGGTTTAAATAAATCCTATTTAAATTTTAGAGAAACTACTTTTTTGATAAATTGAATTTGCGGGATTTGTATTTTTAACACTACTGAAATAAAGATTATGACCCTAACCGACCACCAAAAAAGCAAACAAGAAAATTATATAAAAAAGCTTGTTTCAAATTCAAGAGCAATAATATCAAATCAAATTGCGCTACCTCTTGGTGTAAGTAAAATGACGACCATCATATCCTGGATAAATCAAATAGACCCAATCGAGAATATAGATTTAAAAGTTTTTCAGGAATATATGTCAAAAACGAAAAATCTACCATTAGGCACTGAACGGCTTACCTACAGTAGGGATTTTCTCAAGCTACAGGATTTGCAACTTGACAAGGTAACAATGATTTATAAGGACAGGATAATTGATAAGTGCTTTGAGATAATCAAGAAATTTTCAAACGAATCCCAATAAGTTTAATGGTATTTTAATGAGCGTACTTTCGCTTGCGGATATAATGTTGAAAAATAGCAAATATTAATACTAACGCAATGGGTACAACATTATTTACGAGCTGCCAAAACAGCTTTTCTTCTCGGATTCGGGCACGGTTCAGCAGGCGAATCTGAATCTCCTTATTACGCAGCGCTATAAGGCCCGAGTCATCGGTCATGTAGTCGGCAATGTTTAGCAATAAATTCTTGTTGCCGTAGCTCTGGTGGCTGTAATGGTCGTAACCCAGCGGATAAGGCGAACTATCGCTGCCAACCTGGTTGCGTAGGATATCGCCATCGCTTAATACGATCATTTTTGTTGGGGTGCCCTGTGGCTGTATGGTTACCTTTTCGTTTAAGCCTTCCGGCAAGGGGCGGTTCTTAAAATCTGATGTAAAGCTCCCCTCTAACAATACCCCGGTAATTTTAGGGTTGCTCTGAAAATCCTTTGGTTTAGGCTCTTCTTCAAGCGCCTGTAAAGAAAGCACCTTAGGCGTACTTAATTTTTTATTGTATGGAGATGACGTAAGCAGGATGGTCTTTTCAATATTTTTAGTCTCCAGCAAGTCTATACTGCTGGCAAACTGGCTGGTAATACCATCCAGATTTTTTACGATGGGGTGTTTAGACAATGGTAAAAACACCGGGTAATACAGCCATTGCAGCATTTGTATCTGCGCCTGGCCGCCCGCATTGCCTGTAGTAACTGGTATAGGCGAGCAGTTCATGTCAGCTATCAGATCGTAATTGATACGCACCCCGTAACGGAACAGTTGGTCATCAAGGTTCAATTGCTTGTTAAATGCCAGTTGCTCGCCACCATGGCCGCGCAGGCTATCCAATTCGGCGCTTACCTGGTCAATTGCCCAAAGCACGCGGCCGCCGTGCATAATGTATTGGTCAACCTTAAATTTCTCCAGTTCGGTAAAAGCCTTGTCGGGCTTGGCTATCACCAGCATGCTAACTTTGGCCAGGCTGTCTAAAGGGATGCTGGTAAGATTAATGCGGCCAACCAAATAACCGTCGCTAAGGGAATGCATGGCATCATTCAACTGCAGGTCGGTAAGTTCGTTGTGGCCTTCGGTAAAGCCAATACGTTGCTTACCGCCGTAAACAGCTTTTTTTATTGCCGATGTAAAGGCGTACTCCAAATTTTGGATAGAGTTATTCAGTACCTCATCGGGCGAGAGGTTCATGTTACTTTGTGATTGCAGCAATTTTACCGGGATACTTTTATCGCCCACAGTAACCAGCGCATACGGAAATATCACTTTTTGCGACACACCATCATCTGTTTTAACACTCAGGTTTTGCGCCTCTACGCCTTTTGCCGCAAGATCTTCATAAGCCTGGTTCTGCTGCTCGTTAGACAGGCCCTTTATAGGGTCTACAAATTCGTATTTTAATTCACCCCTGCTGTACGCCTGTAGGTCGCTCAGCATATCTTTAACAGATGTTTGCAGCCTTTTCATCCCCCCGGGGAAGTCTTTTCCCTCGAGGTAAATGGTAACATTAACCGGCTGCTTCAAACTGTGCATTACATTACGGCTCACCTTGGATATGGTAAAGCGTTTCTCTTTTGTAAAATCGAACCGGGTGAATAATTTATCAGAAACAATGAATAACGATGTTAACGTAAACATGATACCCAATACGCTTAAAAAAACCGTATTGATAAACTTTTTGCCTGCCTGCCTGTGCAATACGAACAATGTAAGCCATAAAAAAAGTATTACCAGCACAATAAAGTACATCAGATCGCGGGTATCCAAAACTCCCCGACTTATGGACTGGTAATGCTCGTTTATACCTAAACCTTGTAGGCCTAGATTTTGGAGGGATAATATTGAACTCAGCGAATCGAACCCGCTGTAAAAAAAGAAGCAAAGGAAAACCGCAATAGTAAATGCTATTATCTGGTTTTTACTAACCGATGAGGCAAATAAACCAATAGCCGCGAATGAAGCACCTAACAGGAATAAGCCTATATATGAACCAATAACAGCGCCTGTATCAATATTACCTTGCGGTGTGCCTAAAGTGTAAACACTAAAGTAATAAACTAATGTTGGTACCAAAGCAAACAGTACTATGGTTACGCCTGCGAGGTATTTACCTAATACAATTTGTATATCTGTTAAGGGGCGGGTGACCAAAAGTTCAAAGGTGCCCTCCCTCCGCTCCTCGGCAAGCGAGCGCATGGTAATAGCAGGAACCAAAAACATGAACAGGTATGGCGCAGTGTTAAAAAGGCTCTCTAAACCCGCATAACCATAAGCAAGTATGCTGGTTTCCGGAAACACCCACAAAAACAAACCTAAAACCAGCAGGAAAACACCAATGGTAATATAGGCCACCAACGAGCTTAGGTATGATGTTATTTCTTTTTTGAGGATGTTGAACATTGTTAATTGTTATGGTATTGCCAACCGCCGAAAATACGTAAATAGTCTGAACCTAAATTTCCAGAATAAAAGAATTTTCAGAATGCTTACTTGTCGCACACAAGCTGCCCGCCAACGGATATTAAAGGCACAAAAAAGCCCGGGATATTATCCTGGGCTTTTCAAAAACGTTTTCTCTTTTAAATTAGAAGCTATATGCTAAACGGGCAGCTACCTGGCTAACTGTGGTACCACTTTTTGACCATCCTTCGTAACGCACGCCAAGATCTACACCACCGCCAAAATTATAACCAACACCCGGAGAATATGCGAAAGTTGTAGTGTTGCCGCTAATGCCGCCTACACTTTCGTTTACAAAAGCAGCACCTAATTGTGCTTCACCGTAGAAGTTTTCGGCCAGGAAATATCTAAGACCAACTTTTACTGGGATTGCGTAAAGTTTGTAGTCGATAGTTTTAGCATCATCGTTTGATAAAAACTTGTTGTAACCCGCAGATAACGTAACAAACGTACCTGTTGCAATAGGATGATCGTATTTTAATGAACCACCAATAGCAAAGTTCGAGTAGTCTTTAACTTTACCTACCGGTAAACCTGCTTCAACGCCAATGCTGAATTTACCAGACTCTGATGACGATTGAGCGAATGAGCTGATTGAAATACCGCATAATACGGTTAATAGGAATAATACTTTTTTCATGTGATCTTTTTTTAATTGTGTAATTTTAAGTAAGGCTTTGCAGGGTACCGTCTGCGCTGCCCGGTTTGTGGTGATATTGACGCAGCACCACCATATTATGTTACAAGAAATTTAAAAAAAACACAAAAAAAGCCCTGGACAGATTGCCCGGGGCTTGTATAACAATAACGGTATCCTTATAAATTTACAGCTAAACGAAGCGCTAACTGGCCCAAGGTACCGTTGTCTGACCATGCCTCGTAACGCACGCCGGCTTCTAAGCCACCATCAAACGTATAACCAACACCCGGTGAGTAAACAAAAGAAGTACCCGCCCCGCTTGCTGTACCAAAGGCAGCACCTAACTGGCCTTCAACAAAAAAACGGTTGTCGGCATAGTATTTAAGGCCGGCTTTTAAAGGTACCGCACCGTATGAGCTAAAAACATTTTTATATCTGTCTTTAATAATAAATGAGCTATAACCTACCGATACGTTGAAAAAGGTGCTTGGCGCAACCGGAAGATCATATTTTAATGAACCGCCAACAACAGCGCTGTAGGCGGTAGATGCATCGCCTACAGGTATGCCAAGTTCAAGGCCCAGACTAAATTTTCCGTCTTTTTTTGATTGTGCAAATGATGTGATAGATAACCCGCAGACTACGGTCAAAAGAAGTAGTACTTTTTTCATGATGTTTTATATGGTAAATATTAATACTAAAGCACAATTTATGCTTCCGCAGTTAAGACAACCATAGCCCGAAAAGGTTTTTATATAATTAAAGATTAATTGGCAGCCCTGTTAATTGGTAAGGCCAATAAAAATATGCTCAAGCGAATCGCCTTTATTATTACTGCGCAGATCTGCCAGTGTATCGTTAGCCACTATTGTACCTTTGTTAATAATAATTACCCGGCCGCACACGGCCTCAACCTCCTGCATAATGTGGGTAGAGAGGATAATGGTTTTGGTTTTGCCCAGATCGGTAATTAACTGGCGGATACCTATAAGTTGGTTAGGATCGAGCCCGGAAGTAGGCTCATCCAGTATCAGCACCTGCGGGTCGTGAAGTATAGCTTGTGCAAGGCCAACCCTTTGGCGGTACCCCTTTGACAGCTGTCCTATTTTCTTATGCTGCTCAGGCCCCAGGCCCGTTTGATCTATAACCTCCGCAATACGCCTATCCGCATTATGCAGGCCATGTATGCCCGCAACAAACGCCATCGATTCTTTTACATACATATCGGTGTAAAGTGGGTTGCTTTCCGGCAGGTAACCTATGTTACGCTTAACGCTTAAGGGATCTTTACTAATATCAAACCCGCAAACTGATGCTGTACCCGATGTTTGAGGGATAAAACAGGTGAGCATTTTCATGGTAGTACTTTTACCAGCGCCGTTTGGCCCTAAAAAGCCCAATACACCTACACCGGCTTCAAAGCTGATGCCATCCACAGCTTTTTGCTGTCCGTAAATTTTTGTTAATGCATCTACACGGATACTCATGCGGTAAAAGTAAAGAATTTCGGATTTCGAAATTCGGATTTCGGATTTTTAGATGCTTTTATTTACCAGGCTTGGCAAATCGGCCATTGAAAAGTTAAATTCGAAATCGAAAATCCGAAATCAGAAATCAAAAAATATATCTTTGCCCTCATTATGAGCAAATCAACCGACGAACTTTTTAAGAATGTAATATCGCACAGCAAAGAATACGGCTTTGTTTTTCAATCAAGCGAGATATATGATGGCCTTAGCGCAGTTTATGATTACGGCCAGAATGGCTCGGAGTTAAAAAACAATATCAAAACCTATTGGTGGAAAGCCATGGTGCAAATGCATGATAACATTGTTGGGATAGATTCGGCCATATTTATGCACCCTACCACCTGGAAAGCAAGCGGCCACGTTGATGGCTTTAGCGACCCGATGATAGACAACAAGGACAGCAAAAAACGTTACCGTGCCGACCAACTACTGGAAGACCGCATAGCGAAGCTTGACGAGGAAGGCAAAACCAGCGAAGCTGAGGAACTACAGATAGAAATGGATAACGCCTTAAAGGCCGAAGACCTGCCCCGCCTGCGCGAACTTATTATCGAACAAAATATTAAATGCCCTATAAGCGGCACCGCCAACTGGACAGAAGTACGCCAGTTTAACCTGATGTTCAGCACACAGGTTGGCGCCATTGCCGATGAATCTGAAACCATTTACCTGCGCCCCGAGACAGCACAGGGTATTTTTGTAAATTACCTTAACGTACAAAAATCGGGCAGGATGAAGATCCCGTTTGGTATAGCACAAATTGGTAAGGCTTTCCGTAACGAGGTTATTGCCCGCCAGTTCATTATCCGCATGCGCGAGTTTGAACAAATGGAGATGCAATTCTTTGTTCGCCCCGGCACACAAAAAGAATGGTTTAACAAGTGGAAAGAAACCCGCTTAAAATGGCACCTTGCCCTGGGCACCGATGCCGCTAAATACCGTTATCACGAACATACCAAGCTGGCGCACTATGCCGATGCCGCATATGATATTGAGTTTGAATTTCCGTTTGGCTTTAAAGAGGTTGAAGGCATACACAGCCGTACCGATTTTGACCTGAGCCAGCACGAGAAATTTTCGCGCAAAAAAATGCAATACTTTGACCCGGAATTGGGCGAGGATGGTAAACCTTACGGCAACTACATCCCTTACGTAATTGAAACCTCCATAGGCTTAGACAGGATGTTCCTGCTTACCATGATAAATGCCTACGATGAAGAAGACCTGAGCACCGAAGAAAAACAGGATAGCCGTACCGTGCTGCGCCTGCACCCTTGCCTTGCCCCGGTTAAAGCAGCTATTTTCCCGCTTACCAAAAAAGATGGCCTGCCCGAGAAAGCCCGCGAAATAATGGACAAGCTGAAACTTGATTTCAACATACAGTACGAAGAAAAAGATGCTATTGGTAAACGCTACCGCCGCCAGGATGCCATTGGTACGCCCTTCTGTATCACGGTAGATCATCAGACTTTGGAGGACGACACTGTTACCATACGCCACCGCGATAGCATGGCTCAGGAGCGTGTACCGGCAGCCGACCTTGACCGCATTATTGGCGACATGGTAAGCTGGAAGAACTTATTAGGATAACTTTTTATATATATTTACGTAAAAGCCTGCATAATAGCGGGCTTTTCGTTTGTTATATCACCATAAGAATTATACCTTCAACCGGAAAAATATACACTTGAAACGTTTTGCTTTATTAATACCAATCCTTTTGGCTTGCATAAATTGCCCGGCCATGCAGCATAACGCCAAGATAGATAGCCTAAAAAAAGAATTATCTGCAACCTTATCCGGTTCTTCTTCTTATGTAAAGCCGCAAACCATTGATAAAATAGTAGAACTGGCCGATGAGCTTTATGAATCTGCGCCTGATAGTACAATTCGTTACGCGCAATTCGCTATCAGCTCATCAAAAAAAACAAATTATATAAATGGTGTTGCCGCAGGTAACCGGTTGTTGGGTTTAGTAAACTCATTTAGAGGGAACTATGATATTGCAGCCAAAAATTACAACACAGCATTACAACTATATACCCAAACCAAAAACGAGATGGGCGTTTCTGACGCTTATTTGGGCCTTGGCCGGGTGCAGGATTTTTTAGGCGATTATGACAAAGCTATTTCTTACTTTCATAAAGCATTATCCATCCGCAAAAGGCTTGGAGACCAATTGCAAATAGCGCATTGCTACGCGTTACTTGGTATCACCTATGACAATAAGGGCGATTTAAATAAAGCGCTTGACAATTATTTTAAATCGTTGAGTATCGACCTGAAACTTAACGACCAGCTTGCGGCGGCAGACAATTACTGCAACATAGGTGTAGTGATGCAGCATTTAGAACTTTACCCCAAAGCACTCGAGTATTTTAATAAAGCAAATTCGCTTTGGCTAAAGCTTGATGATAAACAAGGTATAAGTACGGCCTATCAAAATATAGGTGAAGTGCTGATGGCTCAAAAACATTATAAACAGGCTTATCCTTTTTTTGAAAAAGCCTCAAAATTATACCACGAGTTAGGCGACGAAGAGGGTATCGGGCTCATCTATTACAATATCGGTTTATACTATTACCATACGGGCAATCCGGCATCCGCTATAGATTTTATGAACAAGTCTATCGCGTCGGCTAAAAAGAGTGATATAGGTTATAACCTTGCAAATGCTTATACGGGCATGGCGTTGGTTTATAATCTTGAAAAGAATTACCCGGAGGCTTACAAATACGCTGTAATGGCTTACAACACCGCCAACCGTATTAAAAGCCTTAGTTTAACAGCCGATGCCACGTTACAGGTAAGCGATGCTTTAGCCGGTTTAAAAAAATTTACCGGGGCTTACCAAAAGCACAAAGAGTACACCCTATTACGCGACAGTTTAAAGAGCGATGAAAGCCTTCAAAAATTCACGTCGTATAACCAAACAATAGCATTTGAGGAAGCGCAACGCAAAACAGCGCAAAAAGAAGCACAACTTGTTGATAAGCTTGCACAACAACGGCGCGCTAATGCTGTATACGCCATTGTTATAGTAATTATTAGCATTATGCTGGTGTTTTATTACAATGCCAAGCGCAAACAATTAAAGGTAAACGCGTTGCTGGCGCAGAAAAATCTGGAATTTATTGAACAGGCGGAGAAATTAAACGATCTGAACCACCTTAAAGACCGGTTGATAAGTATCCTGGCGCATGATCTTAGGGCACCGCTAAGCACGCTCAGAAGTGCGTTCTCGTTATTTATAAGCAAGGATGTTACTGATAAAGAATTTGTAGAAATGGTGCCCGTAGTTTTTAGTAAGCTCGAGCATACCTCAGACTTTTTAGACACCCTGTTATTTTGGATTAACAGCCAGGTAGATAATCTTGCCGAAACCATTAAGGACTTTTGCCTTTGCGATATAGTAAAAGAAGAGTTGAGGTTACTTGATGAGCAGTTTAAAAACAAAAATATAACCTGCCTAAATTCGGTTGGAAAAGGCCACGTAGTTATGGCAGACCCAAAATCGATAAGGATAGTAGTGCACAACCTGCTAACCAATGCTATTAAATTTTCGCATCGGGATAGTGCTATAGAAATAAGCGCCAAACATGGCGACGGAAATATCGAGCTGATCATAACCGACCACGGCATTGGCATGAGCGACGATCAGTTGAAACGCCTTTTTGCAGGTAAGGTAACCAGCCAGGCCGGTACCATGAATGAAACAGGCACAGGCATGGGCCTTATTTTTTGTAAGGACCTTGTCGAAAAATACCAGGGAACCATTACCGCCAAAAGCATAGCGGGCAAAGGGACCGAATTTAGCTTTACATTACCTGCTTATACCTAATGCAGACCTTTATACAACGCTTTTAGTAGGGGATAAAACAATTCTCACGTACACTCCTTTTGTGTTATATTTATGAAAACACAAGTACATGTATATAAAAATTAAAGATCAGCCGTTTTACATACAAAGTACAGCAGTACTTTTTGGCCTTGTGCTGCTGGTTTATGTAATGATACAGCTGGCAGATATACTGGTGCCGCTTGCCTTCGCGGCATTTTTAGCCATACTACTAAACCCGCTTGTTAACCGTTTAGAAAAATACCGGGTACCCAAAATCATTTCTATTGGCATAGCCATACTGGTAATGATAATAGCGGTGGCCACGGTATTTTACTTCCTGAGCACCCAGATAGTACAGTTTGGCGATTCGTTACCGATGCTGCAAAAAAAGTTTCAATCGATAACCGCCGACCTTAAAACCTGGATCCAGCAAACATTTGGCGTTGAAGTAAGCAAGCAGGAAAAGATGCTGAAAGATGCGCTTAACAACAGCCAGGCTGTGGTTGGTAAAACCGTAAATGGCTTGTTGGGTACGTTGGCCATCATATTTTTGCTGCCCGTGTATATATTTTTAATGCTGCTATACAAAACGCTTATCCTTAACTTTTTATACGAGGTGTTTTCTGAAGAAAACTCTAAAAAGGTAAGCGATGTACTGGCCGAAACCAAAGGCGCCATACAAAGCTATATAGTTGGTTTACTGATAGAGATGATCATAGTAGCAGCCATGAACTCTGCCGCGTTGATCTTATTAGGTGTTAAATATGGAATATTGATAGGCTGTATCGGGGCAATCCTTAACCTCATCCCCTATCTTGGTGGTATTATAGCTATAGCGCTGCCTGTGTTAATGGCTACAGTTACTAAAGATGGGTACTCTACCCAACTGGGTGTTATCATCGCTTATATCGTTATCCAGTTTATTGATAATAACATCCTCGTGCCACGCATTGTATCATCTAAAGTGCAAATAAACGCGCTAATGTCAATTATTGTGGTGCTGCTTGGTAACGCGCTTTGGGGGGTATCGGGCATGTTTTTATCCATCCCCTTTGTCGCGGTATTAAAAATAGTTTTCGACCGCATAGACGATCTTAAACCATGGGGTAAGCTGCTTGGCGATAATATCCCCACCCATCACATGGGCGAAATGTGGCGCAACCGAAATAAGCGTAAAGCCGTATTGCCCCAACAAGAGAAACAGAAGATAGAGAAGGCTGGCGGGTGATAATTTTTAGACTATAGACTATAGTAATAAAAAAGGCCTGCAACGTATTGTTTGTTGCAAGCCTCCCCGCACTCGCTCGGCTCCAGCCGAGTGAGCAGAATTATAAGGCCTCCGGCCGCAACACCTTAATTAACTTTCATCAACAATAAACGGTGAATCAGGGTTAGCGCTGCTATAAACATAAGCGGTTTCATCATTAACAAGCATCGCCTTCACGGGGTTGTGATGTATATAATTAACTTTCTGATCAAATACCTCAGGAGTGTATAATTCAATTGGGAAACTTGTTTTTTGCCAAAATTGATATTCGCTGTTTTGGCCTGTGTTGTTGGCGAAAAATTTAAACAAGTAAAGCAGCCATTCTTTACGGCTTTCCTGAATGTTATTGCTGATCATTGCTATGATCCGTTTAGCAGTGTAGCTTTTAAGATCTCGAATCACATCAGGCAATTTTCCGCCATCGTGTGCCGCAACCAAATGGATATGATTACTCATTATACAGTAAGCGTAAACCTTTAAACCTTTATTTTTCCTGCAGTATTCTAAATTGCGAATAAATTCTTCACAATAATCTTTTCTGATAAATACATCAATCCAGCCTACAACCGGCAATGTCAGGAAAAAAGGGCGGTCGCTATTTGCTTTTCTTAACTCGGACATTTATCGAATATAATTATTGTTCGGTAAAAAAGTGAGATTGCGGCCGGAGGCCTTATAATAATCGTCACTCGCGAAGACGCGAGTGACTTCCGGATAAAAAAAGGGTCTGGAGCTTGCGCTCCAGACCCTTTTTCGATATGAACCATCAACTATAAACCCATATCAGTGGCTTACCGGGTTATCGGCTTTGTTAAGTGTACCGTTGGTAAACAATATCGGGTTAACTTTTTTAGGGTCGCCCTGGTACACCCAAATCATGTTACCAATATATTTACGGAACGCGTCGCTAACCTGCGTTGGCGTTAATTTTTTAACATCGTCTGCAAACGTTAAAGATCTCCTCCAGTTATTGTGCAGCACTTCGTTAGACACAATTGAACCGGCCTGGGCGGTGTTGGTTTCGTTCTTGTAGTAAAAACCTGTTAAATAGGTAACCTTCATATCGGCAACATCGGCAGCATTAAAACCTTCTCTTTTTATCCTGTCAACCAGTTTATCAAAAACGGCTATATATTTATTAGGCTCGGTGGTTGATACCGAAACTTTAGATACCGAGGTAGCGCCGCCGCTAAACCATGCCGATGGCGCATACGATAGGCCGTTGTTGGTACGGACATCTAAAAAGTGCTTGTCGTAAAAAATACGCATGGCTACCGCAAAGGCGTCAAAATCTGGCATACCCGGCGATGGGCCACTGCTTACACCTTCTACATAATTTGTAGCCAGGTCGCGCTTCTCGGCAGAGAAGGTGGTTTTATAAACCCTAAAGAATGATTTCTTAAGTTCAAACGGCGCTCCTTGCTTTATGGTGCTTAACAAGCCTTTTACCTTCGCTTCAATATCGGCGCGGTCAAGATCTGCTACCACAACTATTACCATACGCGATTTGGTTAGTATGGAGTGGTAGTAATTTTTAGTCTCTTCGGCCGTAAGCGGCGTTATGGTTTGGGCTGTTCCGCTTGGGTCTTTTGCATAATCGCGGCCATTAAAGGCAACCTTGTCTGCATATTTATCTATCGCATTGTCGGGATCAGAGTCCTCGGCCTTAATTTGGCTTAATTGGTCCTGCTTAATACGTGCAAACTCTTTTGTATCAAATTTAGGTATGGTTATAGCTTCTACATATAAAGGCCAGGCAGTTGGCAAATCGCTTTTAATACAATTGATCTTTATCACCGAATAGTTTTTTAACGCCACACCATAAACGGCAGCGCTAATTTTATCCAGCTGATTTTTAAATGCATTTTTATCGTGCTTCAGCGTGCCGCACTCATTTAGGGCGTTCATGGCCATGGCCTCAATACCGGCTTTATTTGCCGGGTAATTTTGCACTCCTCCTTTTATAACAGTTTGTATCTCTACAATATCGTTACCGCTTGGCTGTACAATAACCTTTACGCTGTCAACCATCATTTCATAAGCTTTTTGCTGCGCCGAGGCTGTATTTACAATAGAGCTTGCTGCAGTAATAAGCAACAGGTATATATATTTCTTCATTGTGATTAGTGTTAGAGATTATTTAGCTACAAAAAACGAAGCCGCGTTAACTGCCTTACTTGCCTCGGGCGTTAAAATTATACCCGATACTACCGGTTTACCTACAATGTAAGTATTAAGGTATTTAGCAATATCCGCACG
This sequence comes from Mucilaginibacter lutimaris, assembly GCF_042676625.1. Taxonomy (NCBI): domain Bacteria; kingdom Pseudomonadati; phylum Bacteroidota; class Sphingobacteriia; order Sphingobacteriales; family Sphingobacteriaceae; genus Mucilaginibacter; species Mucilaginibacter lutimaris. The sequence continues at coordinate 785,745 of NZ_JBHTIA010000003.1, read as the reverse complement.
GGTAATCTTTTGGTAATTATCGGTAAGGTCGGTAGCGTAATTAAACGATGTGCTGCACCATTGAAAGCTTAATTGCGATGGCAACGACGATGGTTTCTCCATTTCGCGGCTATGCTGGCGCAATAATATCGCTTTAGCATCGGCTAATTGTTCGTCGGTGTAATAATCTGCCTTTCCCCACTGGCTCAATTGGTTTTCTAATTCGGCATGGCACTCTTTTATTTTGGTCGGGTTAGGCACAACAAACAACGAGATCATTCCCGGATAACGGCCTGTGCTGTAACTCAAACCGGCTGACGATGCAAGCCCTTTATCAACAAGTGCCTGCTGTAGTTTTGAAGAGTTAAGGCCCAATATTGTTGAGTGAACATCAGCAGCTACGGTTGATGCCGAATCTGTCATGTAAGCGGGTCCCTGCCATGCGTACATCATAAACGGTGTTTGCGCTATAGACATCTCCTTTACAAACGCCACACTTTTTTCAACCGGTTTAAAGGCCGGGATAGGATATTTCACATGCGGGTCGAAACCACTGTTTGCCCAATCACCAAAAATGGCCTCCGCTTTTTTAAAGCCATCTTCGTGCTTAACATCACCGCAGATAATTAAAAGGCTATTGTTTGGGTAATAGTATTTGTCTTTGATGATCATCATCTTTTCAGGCGTGGCGGTATTAATTACCTCGTGGATTCCTATTGGCATTTTGCGGGTAATAAGGTCGCCCCAAAGGTTTTTGCTGATATCATAGTAGAGCTGAAAACCCGGGCTGCTCTCGTTACGCTGAAACTCACCATCAACAACCGGGCGCTCCTTTTTCATATCCTCTTCGCGGTAAATGGGGAAGCGTATGGAAGAATTGATAAGCTTAAGGCCACCATCAAGGCTATCCTTACCAACTGTAAAGTAATAGTTTACACGTTCGTTACCGGTGGTACCGTTCCAGATAGCGCCAAGTTCCTGCGTGCGTTTCAGGAATTTCTCCTGCGTAGGGTAATCTTTGTTGGCTTTAAAAAACATGTGCTCAAACAAATGCGAAAGGCCGCTATACTCGGGCCCCTCGGTGTAAGCTCCATTCTTTACCGCAATTTCAATGGTTGTTAACGGCACTTTGCTGTTCTCTATAACAACAACATCCAGTCCGTTTGGCAGTTTCTTGTAAAAATAGCCTTCGGGCAGCCGCGGCTGGGCAACCGCGCATATTGCAGACAGCATGCTCACGGCGGTAATTGTCAATAGTTTAGTGATTTTCAGGCTCATATAAATTACTTGATATTAGGTTAGATTATCATCCCCCTAATATATTACAAGTAATTTAAAAATAGTTGGGCGCTCTATTTAAATTTGATAAGTACCCTTTTGCCCGATACGTTTTCTAAAAAAGGCTTGAATATGAGGTTGGCGTTCTCTCTTGCTTTGCCCAAAACGTTCATCTCAGTAGCCGTGGTTAGCATCTTCTTTTCTGCCAGCTTGTAAACATCTTCCACCATCGCCTTCGCCTTATCAGGGAACCAAACACCCGATACATCATACACCTTCGACCTTTGGTGATCGAGTTTTACATAGCAGATCTCGGGCTGAGGTAACGTGATCACAACCGTATCGTTACCCTGACTAATGTCGCCGCGTTTTACTTTTGTAAGATCTATACAGGCAGTAACCTCTCCCACTGCTACAAATAACACGCGCGAATCGGGCAGTAACCGGTACAGCTCCTTTTTTTCAACTACATCTTTCATCGCATATTTTACAAGCTCCAGCTTACCCATACTTATTACCCGCGACACCATAGCATCTTCGGTGACCTCCGTACGGGTGGTATTAAACTCGTGTTTTATATAAAAGAACAGGAAGATCAACAACCCGGTTATTATAAGGGCGAATATTAGTGTAATCGATGTACGCGAGCGTTGGCTATATAACATAACGGCTATTTACCCATACCTACAAACAAAAATAGCGATGGTTTGCACCATCGCTATTAACAAGAATAATTGATACTTAAATTATGCGTAGGTAACGTTTAAAGTAATAGGCACGCTAAGCGCTTTAGATACAATGCAGCCGCTTTTTGCACCTTCGGCAACTTCTTTAAATTTGGCTTCGTCTACCCCATCAATAACAGATGCTTTCAGCTCCAGGTGAATGCCTTTAATTTCTAAAGCCTGCATATCCAGGTCAAGAATGGCATCGGTTGTAAGATCGCCCGGGGTAATGCCTTGCTGCGTTAATGCCGCGCCTACCGCCATAGTAAAACAACCCGCGTGTGCAGCGGCTATCAGTTCTTCAGGGTTGGTGCCAATACCATCAGCGAAGCGGGTTTTAAAAGAATATTGTGTTTTGTTAAGAATGGTGCTTTGTGTGGTTATTTCGCCTTTACCTTCTTGTAAAGTTCCATTCCAATGTGCATTTGCTGTACGTTTCATAGTTTTATGTTTTTTGGAGTTTTTGCTAAAGTAGCGATATGTTATGTTGAATAAAAGTTATACAGGTTAAGTAATTATAAATTGCAATAAAATGTTGTTTGAAGTCTTTTCAACATTATCGCAATTTACTTGATGCTGAAGATTTACTCACCCGACCATCGCTTCGCTTGGCCACCCTCTCTCCGCAGGCGGAAAGAGGGCTTCGTTTTTTCCACCCTATTTTCTTCACCCTCTTTGCAAAGCAGAGAGGGTCGACCAGCGAAGCGTAGTCGGGGTGAGTAGCTAACAAAGCGGGAGATCACTTCTACCACTTTGCCCGTTCATACTGCACCGGCCACTTAACTTCAATACCAAGCTCGTGTGCTGCCCGTAGCGGGAAATGCGGATCGCGTAAAAGCTCTCGGGCCATCACTACCATATCTGCCCGGCCGGTTTCAATTATCTCGTTTGCTTGTTTAGCTTCGGTTATTAAGCCTACAGCGCCGGTTAATATATTGGTGTTTTTCTTTATTGCTTCGGCAAACTCAACCTGGTAGCCGGGTTTAAGCGGTATTTGCGCCCCGGCAACGTTACCGCCGGTAGAGCTATCTACCAGGTCTACCCCCTTTTCGCTTAATACTTTTGCTAACGCGATAGAATCCTCAATGGTCCAGGCACCTTCAGTCCAGTCGGTTGTAGACAGGCGTACAAACAAGGGCAATTCGGCCGGCCAAACCTCTTGCACCGCATCTATAACCTCTAACAAAAACCTGCTTCGGTTCTCAAACGAGCCGCCATATTCGTCGGTACGCTTGTTGCTATGCGGCGACAAGAATTCGTTAATGAGGTAACCATGCGCCCCGTGTAGTTCAATCACTTTAAAGCCTGCCTGTAAAGCACGCGCGGCTGCAGCTTTAAAATCAGCAATAACTTTATCAATACCGGCTTTATCCAATTCAAGCGGCGCGGTCTCGCTGCGGCTAAAGGCAACAGCACTCGGTGCTACAGATTGCCAACCATTCTCTTCATTCGGCTGGATCTGTTTCCCTCCGTTCCAGGGCTGTTGATGGCTTGCCTTGCGCCCGGCATGTGCTAATTGCACACCTGCATAAGCGCCCTGCTCTTCAATAAAGGTTGTAATTTCTTTTAATTTCTTTATATGCTCGTCTTTCCAGATACCCAGATCGGCAAAGCTGATACGGCCTTCGGGCGATACTGCTGTAGCTTCGGTAATTATAAGTGCTGCACCGCCGGTTGCCATTGCGCCTAAGTGCACCAGGTGCCAGTTATTGGCAAAGCCATCTGTGCTGGAATACTGGCACATTGGCGATACCACAATACGGTTTTTGAATTCGATACTTTTTATTTTGAGCGGAGAGAATAAATGCGACATATGTTATTATTTGTGATACAAATATGAATAAGTAACATACATTGCGGTTCATGGTTTTGTCATGAAGTATAAAGGCGGCCTTTATTTACACGGTAATGATAAGATGGCACGTCACGGTGTAGAAACTGCCACCGGCAATATTTTCCCGTTAAAGAACCGATGGCCCGATATGGCGAAATCGGCTATATACTTACCCATCTCAAAAGCCATAACCGGCGACTCGTATCCCGGGAATGCCTGCTCAAGCATTTCGGTTTGCGCCGAACCCAGTGCAAGGCAGTTTACCTTTATACCCTGCTCAACTAATTCTTGCGCCAGGCATTCGGTAAGGGTGTGCAAGGCGGCCTTACTTGCCGAGTAAGCCGATAAGCCATTAAACTTGGCACTACCCTGAAAACCACCCATGCTGCCAATATTGAGGATGTGCGAGCCATTACCCATAAATTTTAACAGGCTTTGAATAATGCGCACATGCCCTATATAGTTGCTTTGCAGCATCTCTACAAAATCCATTTCCTGTAATTGTAAAAAGGGCTTATTGATGAGCACACCTGCGTTATTAACAAGTACATCTACCTTACCGTCAAAGTTAGCAGCTATAAACTGCTCTAAGCCGGCATAATCATCGTGCACAATATCAAAAGCAATTGCATATATCTCGCAATCGGGGTTAAGGCCTTTGGCTATCTCAAGCAAGCGGGTAAGCTTTTCCTGCGAACGTGCTAAAGCCATCACTTTGTGCTTGCCCGATAGTATCAATTCCAATACAGCCTCAAATCCTACGCCGCTGCTGGCGCCTGTTATAATGATGTTCATAGTTTAAATGGATCTATTAATTCCACTTTATTGCCCAGCGATTTAAAGTCGGCAATATTATTTGTTAGCAAAGGTAAGTTTTGAACCAGGGCCGTTGAATAAATTATTGCGTCGGGAAGTTTGATTTTATTTTTTTTGCGAACGGCAATTGTAGCTTGAATTATTTCTTCAGATAAATTAATTATCCTACATGAAGAACATATATCATGCATGTAGTTCTCTTCAATTTCAGTTTTAAAAGAATAACCCATAGCCTCGATATATGACACCACCGAAATCTGCGCTGATGAATTTGGCTGTATTAAGTCGGTAATTTTTAAAATGTTTTTTGATAGGAAGATTAAGATATTCTTATCAAAAATCACGATCCCATTCCTTTCTTATTTCGCGTTGCCATTCCGACGGATCTTTGATTTCTTCGAACAACTTTTTATCGCCAATTTCTTCCTGAATTTTTTTTATTCTTTCGTAAGTAGATTGCGGATCCTTAAGCTGTGTCGTGGTTTCCTCTTCAACTTCATGTACATAAGGTATCTCACTCAATATTTTTTTGAGTGATTCTGTACGGTCGTCATCTACTTTTACAATCAGCGTTGTCATACTCTAAATTACGGTTTATATCTCAAACTACCAACCTCTCCTCAACAGGGTGCTTAATAAGATACAGTCCATCGGTTATCAACTTTTTGTACTCAGGCTCATTTGCTGCTTTATTTTCAAGGAACCGGCGGATCTCGGCAGCGAGGGCCGGCTCGGCATCTTCATGATCTAATAGCTCCAGTATCTCAAGGGCGCAAAGCCAATCGTCATGATGGAATTTTTGAAGCATCATCCACACATTACCTAAAAAGCCAAGATCGCCCCCGGTATGGCGGCGGTTGCGCACCTGCTGATAGAGCTGATGCAGCTCTTTAGTTTTAGTATCATATTGTGGGTGATGGGTACCGGTAGCAGACTTGTACGCTATTTCCAGGAATGCGTCTTTATCTGCCGCTCCGCAAAATACCGAGGTGATTTTTTCACCAACTGCCATGTCGTAAACGCCCCACGAAGGATCAAATAATATATTGCCCATATTATCTTTAACCGTGCAATCGGTAAAGGTTATCAGTTGCAATTTATTGTTTTCAATATGGGTGCTTTTTACTTTCCCCTCAACCGTAATGTTGTTTTCAAATGTTAAAAAGGTATTACTCCCAATCGTAATACCCATATCCTGTAATTCGCGAGCGGTAACATCTTCAAGCGGTTTATTAACGCCTTTTAGCCTGCCCACCGGCGAACTGAATCCGTGTTTGTGGTAGCTTTTACTATGGCCCTTTAACTGTTTGTTATTAACGGCCAACGCTGTCTCACCAGTTGTTTTGATAAAGGTTGGTTCACCTTCTTTATCTGTCTTAAACTCCGTAAAGGTACCCGATACCTGTAAGCCCGAGCTATAAACGGCTGTACAGGTGTTTTTACTGTCGATAGCTTTTTGAAGCCCGTAAGCCCCGCCACGCCGAAACGCCATGGTATCTGCAAACTGCTCCAATACGTCAATCAGGTTTTGAAAAGTTGGTGTTACAAAAAGCTGTGGCTGGGTTTTGGTTATATCGTAACTGTAATTTACTGCATCAATACTATAGGGCAGTTTTTTCACATCATCCATCATGCAGCTGGCACTTTCGCCAATTGATGACAGCAGGCCTGCCCCGTAGATCTTGGGCTCCTGTAATGTGCCTATTAACCCATACTCTACCGTCCACCAGTGCAGGCGGCTAAGCAGGGCCATTTCAGATGGTTCGCCCATGTTATCCTGGTGCCAGGCAACCACTTCATCAGCTTTCTTTATCTCTTCGGGGTCGGCGTCAGGCATTTCTTTTAGTATGGATAACGCGCGGATAGCTTCGTAAAGTTCAAAATCCTGCGCGCTGAACATCGCCTTAGCCCCTATCGAACCAAAATAGCTCAGGTACTCGTGGTAATCCTTATCGGCAATAATGGGCGCATGCCCCGCCGACTCGTGTATAATATCCGGCGCTGGTGTATATTCTATATGTTTTAACTGGCGGATGTCGGCAGCAATAACCAGCACCCGGTAAGCCTGGTACTCCATAAAGGCCGCGGGCGGTATAAAGCCATCAACCGTTACAGCACCCCAACCAATTTTGGCCAGCGCGTTATTCATATCATGCAGATCAGGGATTTTCTCTATGGTTAACCCTGCTTTTTGCAGGCCGGGTATGTACGGATAGTAAGCAACATCTTTAAGATAGCTGTAATTCTGTCGCATTACGTAACGCCACACGGCATGGTCTACCGGAGTATAGTGGTCGTAGTGCTGGTCAACAATAAATTGTTTTAAATGGCGGGGCAACGCCGCGACCTGCGGGTTGTTAAAATCATTAAAATCGCTCATTTCCTAAATCAGGTTTGTTACAAGAGAAACGCTAAATTATAAAATAAGGTTTACGCAAATAAGAATTTCAACAAAAATATTACCCTTAATTATGATACAGAAAGGATATGCGAAATATAATTTTAAAAGACTAAATTTTTTCAGAATTATCTTCCGATTTAGGTAAGCCCTCCTCTAAACGACTCGGGCGAAGCACATAGTATATGCCTAACAACGCCACGGTGATAGAAATTAAATAGAAAGATATGGGCAGGAAAACTGCCAGGTCTACATCCATCGGGAAAACCCTGGTAAGCTGCTGAAAAACAGTTTCGCGGATGCCCGCCCCGCCTACGCTGATAGGGATGATGGTTGCCAGCGCCGAAATTAAAAACGATAACAGGTAAGGCGAAAACTTACCCGTAAAATTTTGCCCGAACAAAATAAACACAATAGCCGTAACCTGTAAACCTTGTACTGCAAGCGCTTTTAAATGTGCCTGCCAAAAATAGTGGGTGTAATCCCTAAAAAACTTATACGCTACAAAGTAATATATGGCCGTAGCCACCACAAAAATACTTAGCGGTATACCTATATGGATATCTATCTGAGGGATTAAAAATATAAGGGCTACGGTTATTAGGCCAATAGCCCATAGGCCGCTTAACCTATCGAACATAATGGCCCAAAAAACTTTTTTGGCGGGTAACTTATAGTTTTTATTCAGCAGGTAGATCTTGTAACCATCACCGCCAATACCACCCGGCAACAAAAAATTATAAAACAAGCCCAACAGGTATAACCTAAAATTAAAACGTGGATCGAGTTTTAATTTGATGGATTTAAAAAAGCTTGATAAGCGCCACGAAGACATGATCATAGACAGGAAGAAACAAATCAGCGCGGCAAACATCCACCAGTAATTGGCATTTATAAGCCTCATTTTAACCTGCTGCAAGGGCACTTTGCTAAAAACGTAGTACAACAATGCTGACGTAACCGCGAACTTAAGTACCAGCTTAGTAATGCTCCATAAACGTTGTTTTAAGGTTTTGGGGGCAACCAGTTCCTGTGCTTCGTCCTCTTCGGCTTGTGCTAAGTCTTTCATTGGGTGCAAAGGTAATGATTTAGAGATTAGTTGCCAGAGATTAGAGATTAGTTAACATCCCTTAACAGTAGTGTTACAAATTCACTTAATTATAGAGCAAAAGTTACAATAAGATGAGCGGCCACACGCTAACTAATCTCTAATCACTATTCTCTAATCACTAAAATAAAGTATTTTTGCGCCAAATTTCTATCAGATATGAGTAAGGTAAAAGTTGGTATAGTGCAGATGACCTGCACTGCAAACAAACAGGAGAACCTGGATAAAGCCATTGTTAAGGTACGCGAAGCTGCCGAAAAAGGCGCGCAGATCGTTTGCCTGCAAGAGCTTTTTACATCTCTGTATTTTTGCGATGTGGAGGATTACGATAACTTTAAGTTAGCCGAGCCCATCCCAGGCCCATCTACCGATGCTTTGCAAAAAGTAGCCGGCGAACTGGGCGTGGTGATTATTGCCTCATTGTTTGAGAAACGCGCGCAGGGCGTTTACCACAATACTACCGCCGTTTTAGATGCCGATGGCAGCTACCTGGGCAAATACCGCAAAATGCACATACCGGATGACCCCGGCTTTTATGAGAAATTTTATTTTACCCCCGGCGACCTGGGTTACAAGGTTTTTAAAACCAAATTTGCTACCATAGGCGTATTGATCTGCTGGGACCAATGGTACCCGGAAGCAGCCCGCATTACCGCATTAATGGGTGCCGAGATACTGTTTTACCCAACCGCTATAGGCTGGGCTACTACGCAGGACGAGGCTACCAACACCAAGCAATACAATGCATGGCAAACCATACAGCGAAGTCATGCAGTTGCAAATGGCGTACACGTGGTAAGCGTTAACCGTGTTGGCGAAGAAGCCGGCGTAAAATTCTGGGGAGGATCTTTCTTTGCCGATCCGTTTGGCGAGGTATTGCACCAGACAACGGTTGAGCAGGAAGAGGTAATTGTTAAAGAGCTTGACCTTGATCAGTCGGATTACTATCGCAGTCATTGGCCGTTTTTGAGGGATCGACGCATTGATTCATATCAGCCTATCACGAAACGCTTAATAGACGAGGACTAAATTAACAACCCCGTCATTGCGAGGAGGCTTTGCTGACGTGGCAATCCTAGACCTACAGAGCGGATCTGCAAATCGAGGATTGTCACGCTATCGCTCGCAATGACGTACTTTATATTTTGAACCATGAGCCAATCATCAAACCTACCTACAGGATTTCATTTTCCCGCTGAATGGGCTAAACAAGAGGCTATGTGGCTTAGCTGGCCGCATAAAGAGGCTTCATGGCCGGGTAAATTACCGTTGATATATCCAAAGTATTGTGAATTTATAAAAGTGGTTGCAGAAGGGCAGATCGTTCGCATCAACGTGGTTGATGAGCAGATGACGGCTTTTGCCAAACAACAACTACAACTGGTTGGTGCCGATCTGAGCAAGATAGAGTTTTTTGAATTTGGCACAAACGATGCCTGGTGCCGCGACCATGGCCCGGCATTTTTGGTGAATTATAAAACCAAACAAAAGGTGATTGTAGATTGGGATTACAACGCCTGGGGTGATAAATACCCCCCGTATGACCTTGATGATGTTATCCCAACTAAAATAGGCGCGCAGTTTAACCTGCCTGTTTACCACCCCGGTATTGTGATGGAGGGTGGCTCGGTTGATTTTAACGGCGAGGGCACTTTACTTACCACTACAGCCTGCCTGCTCAACAAAAACCGCAACCCGCATTTAAACCAGCAGCAAATAGAGGAATACCTGCAAAATTATTACGGCGTAGAGCAGATCCTTTGGTTGGGCGATGGTATAGTCGGCGACGATACCGACGGCCATATTGATGATATTACCCGCTTTGTAAACACCGATACCGTGGTTACCGTTGTGGAACACAACAAAAACGACGAAAACTACCACCTGCTACAGGAGAACCTGCAAACCCTTAAAACCATGCGCCTGCTAAACGGCAAGCAACTCAACATTGTAGAGCTGCCCATGCCCGAACCGGTGATCTACGAAGACCAACGCCTGCCCGCGTCATACGCCAATTTCTATATCGCTAATTCGACAGTGGTTGTGCCAACCTTTCGTTCGCACCATGATGATAAAGCGCTGGACATCATCCAAACCTGCTTCCCCGACAGAAAGGTCGTAGGCATCGATTCAACAGATATTATCTGGGGATTGGGCAGCTTCCATTGCTTAAGCCAGCAGGAACCGGCGGTGTAGTTATTGTGTTATGTAATACCAGGGGATGTGTAACTTCCCCTCTTTCAAAGTCACATTCACTTTTGAACCTACAGATACCTGGTCATAAAAGTCAGATGAAACTGTAATATCATCTGGTGTTTGATGATATTGCCATCCTGTAATTACAATATGATAAGTTGTGCTTTTACCTCTTTTTACATATTGATCACTAACAGTCGCGGAGAAAACTTGCGGTTTAGAACCGTCAAAATTCCTATTAATCTGCTGAACAGCCCCAAAACTAAAAAACGCGGATATTAATATAACCGGCACTATTTGGCCTTTAATTGTTGGATTGGCTTGCTTAAATATTATTTGGCTTAATATACCTATCAGGATAATTAAACCCACAATTACCGGGGTCCATACCTTGCTAAAATCTAATATTTTGGTATCAATAAATGTTTGTAGTATTAATGCAATACAGGCGAAAAACAACCCCATAAAAACGGAAGGATATGCACTCCCCTTTTTAATATTTAATCTGATAAGGCCCTTACTAAATGCCATTACGGCTATCCCAATCAACGGATAAGCAAGAAGAAATATTGAAAACACAAGGTTACTTTGATGAAAAAATATAGATATCAGCATCAAAACGAATGAAATGCCAGAATAGACCAATGCTATTACTGACAATTTTTTCAATTTAACCTCCCGTTCCTCTTGTGTGAAACCTAGTTCGGTATCCTGTAGTATTACTGCTTTTTCTTGCTCATAATCCTCGTTATCTAAATCTCTTACATTCGTTGTTAACCATTCTTTCAGTTCATCACTTTTACCAATAGCGTCAAAATCGTTAATGGTTATTTTACCGCCATTTACAAGGTGAATGAACACAGCTTTACCGTTGCTCCTGATACCCCTAATATCGTTTATATAAGCTTGTTTTGTTCCGAAAGCACCTTTTACTATTACTTGTTCGTCTGATACAGTTACCCGCCTTTTTATTACATACAAAACAAGTAGTGAAGCCAGTGTTGAAAATACAAATGCCGTAACTATTGCACCACCAACCTGCCCTTTGGATAATGTGGAGAGTGCTATAAACACACCAAAAGCCGCGATTACTATTGCCCCTATCCCGTAAAAAAACTTATACCCCGTCGAAATTCTATACTCTTGTTGCATTGCGATAATTTAGATTTCCTAAAGTATCTAAATTTATAAAATACCCCAACCTAATTTTTTACCGACAATTTATCCCCCCTTACCGACTACTTTAATGTTATTGCCAATATTGGGTTTGCATATCTGGAATGTTAAGTTAGTTTTGGTTAACATTTAAATAGAACAATACCATGTCCAATCATATAGACAATAAAATCCGCACCCCACAAAACAAGGTTTTAGCCGGGGTTATACTTTTGGTAGTTGGCGGGATACTGCTTATAAAACAATTCGATTTTTTCTTTTTCCCAGATTGGTTGATCAGCTGGCCGCTTGGGCTTGTAGTTTTAGGCTTGTACCTTGGGGCAAAACATAACTTCCGTAAGCCGTTATGGATCATTTTGGTGCTTGTAGGTTTTTTCAATTTCCTTGATGATATTTTCCCGAGGGTTGATTGGGGAGATATCGCGTTTCCGGTTATACTTATTTCTTTTGGGATATGGATAATATTACGCAAACGTGCCGAACCTGCTATACCCAATGGTGATTATTGGGACAAAAAGTATAAAGCCAACCCATTTGGTGCTTCCACTGCCGAAAAGCCATTGGCCAACTTCGATACCGAGGCAACAGGCGGGCAGGAAACCGCCGAACAACCCATAGGCAGTATCCCGCCACCCACTCAGGACGATTACCTTAACGCCACTGCTATATTTGGCGGCGTTAACAAAACCATCCTCTCTAAAAACTTCCAGGGCGGCGAAATTACAAACGTATTTGGGGGTACCGAGCTTGATTTTACCCAGGCAGACATCCACGGGCGTGTTACTATTGATATTACCCAGATGTTTGGCGGCACCAAAATAATAGTACCTGCCAACTGGCATGTAGTGCCCGACCTGGCAGCCGTATTTGCCGGGGTAGACGATAAGCGTATTAAAACCGCTAAGCCCAACCTTGTCGAAAAGGTGCTGGTGTTAAAAGGCGTATCAATATTTGCCGGGGTAGATATCCGTAGCTATTAACAAAATTTAAAAACGTTTTACCCAAACCCTCTCCTAAGGAGAGGGTTTGGGTGAGGCTCCTAACTTAAAAGCTTTGGCTTCATCACACATATCGCAATCAAAGTTACTTGGCGCCTTCGCGGTTTGCGGCCTGGTATGGACAGCCCTGCAGGCATACATCATCCATGGCTTTGGCTTCCCGTGGATGACCGCGGTATCAGACGCGGGTATTAGCGCCCTGCTTTTGGCAGGTGCATGCTGGCTCATTAACAATAACCTGCGCTACTACCAGCCCGATAAAGAGAGCTACGTATATTTGTTAATATGGTGCGCGGCCCTGGCAGGTGCTTGTATTGCCGGTATCCGTTATATTATGCCGCTGTTTAATATGGGGCAGGTATATTTTAACTTCCTGCAACAATCGTTAATCATCCGCTTTTTCACCCTGTTCCTGGCTATTGGATGGATGGCCATGATCAGCGCGCTGTGGTATTCGCAGCTGGACCATAAAAAAACTGTTGAACGTAAAACAGAGGCCGAAAAGCTTGCCCGCGATGCCGAGCTGTACAACCTGCGCCAGCAGCTGCAACCGCACTTTTTATTTAACAGCCTAAACTCTATTAACGCGCTTATTGGCTTTAAGCCCGAGCTGGCCCGTAAGATGATCCACCAACTGTCGGACTTTTTGCGCGGCACTTTAAAAAAGGACGACCAGTTGTTGGTACCATTAACAGATGAGCTTGCGCATCTTAATTTATACCTCGAGATAGAGAAGGTACGCTTTGGGCACCGCCTGCAAACCGAAATTAGCTGCGACGATAAATGCGGCGAAAGCGTACTGCCATCATTATTGTTACAACCATTGGTAGAGAACGCCATTAAGTTTGGTTTATATGATACTACTGACGATGTGACCATAAGCGTACGTGCTGAAACTGAGGAACAATACCTCATTATCATGATCCAGAACCCTTACGACCCTAAAACCAGCAGGCGCAGCAAGGGCACCGGTTTTGGCCTTAGCGGGGTGCAGCGCAGGCTTTATTTGATATTTGCCCGCAACGATTTGATGGAAACTCACGCAAATGATAATATATTTACAACCATAATAAAAATACCGCAGTTATGATCAGCGCTTTAATTATTGACGACGAGCCCCTGGCCCGTATGGTTGTAAAAGAATATTTACTGGATTTCCCCCTCATAACCGTGTTACAGGAATGTGGCGATGGCTTTGAAGGCCTTAAAGCCATACAGCAGCACCAGCCCGACCTGATATTTTTAGACGTGCAGATGCCTAAAATAAACGGCTTTGAAATGCTGGAACTGGTTGATAACCCTCCCGCAGTAATCTTCGCGACAGCGTTTGACGAATATGCCATAAAAGCATTTGAGGCGCATGCAGTTGACTACCTTTTAAAGCCATTCAGCAAGGAACGGTTTACCAAAGCGATAGAAAAACTATTAGCCCAAGCTCCCGCCGGCCCTACTCCTGTTACTAAAACCAATCCGTTGTTGGAAGAGGCCGCGCAATCTCCCGCGCAAAACGAGCGCATTGTGGTTAAAACCGGCACTAAGGTAAAGATCATATCTGTACAGGATGTAGAGTACCTGCAAGCCGACGACGATTACGTAAGCGTAGTAACCGCCGAAGGCGCGTTCCTGAAAAACAAGACCATGGCGTTTTTCGAGAAAACGCTCGACCCACGTTATTTTGTACGAGTACACCGCTCATACATTATAGCTATACAACAAATTACGCGGTTAGACCCCTATGAGAAAGACAGCCACCTGGCTATCCTGAAATCGGGCGCTAAAATCCCGGTAAGTAAAACAGGGTATGTAAAGTTAAAGCAGGTATTAGGGATATAGATTTCATACTCCCCGTTTGTCATCCTGACCGATAACGAAGTATCTATTATTGAGATTTGTGTTCGAAGACGCATGTCGGCGATCAGATGCTTCACTACGTTTAGCATGATAAGTGATATTTAATTTTTTTTTCAAACTAAAAATTTAGGTATATTTATCGTGCTATTTGTTAGATAGATGCCTAAACTTCTTTTTATCCTGTTATTGCTGCTATTGCCGGTACTAAAACCTATAGACCTGCCCGATAGTAAACGCGCGAGCGATGCCCGCCTGGCTAACTGGCCCAGTTTGCAAAAAGAACTATCGACACAAAAATTCGATAGCAGGTACCGCATTTACATCCGCATAATTAAACAGCTTAACCTGATGGAAGTGTGGGCCAAAAAAGGTAAGACCTACGAAATTTTTAAGCGTTATAACATTTGCTATTACTCGGGTGGCTTAGGCACTAAGATTAGCGATGGCGACGGCAAAAGCCCCGAAGGCTTTTACACCATTGGCCCTAAGCAATTAAACCCGGTAAGCAGCTATCACCTATCCATTAACATTGGCTACCCAAACAAACTGGAAAGGCTTAAAGGCTATACCGGCGATGCTATTATGATTCACGGCAGCTGCGCATCCATCGGCTGCTACGCCATGACTAACCCCACCATCGAAGAAATATATACGCTTGTATACAAAGCGCTCGAAGCAGGGCAAAATAGTATCAACCTGGATATTTTTCCTTTCCGGATGACAGATGGGCACATGAAAGAGTTTGAAAGATCACCCAATATAGCCTTTTGGAAAACCATGAAGCCCGGTTACGATCTTTTTGAAAAGAACCATATCCCCGCTGTGGCAAACGTAATTGACAAACAATACGCGTTTGGTAAGTAACCTATTTCTCCAATTTCCAAAACTTCTCCACCACCCCGGCTCCCATTAGCTCTTTTTTAAATTGGCCGCCATTTTTAAACTGTAGGGTAGCAAGTGTACGGCTTTCCAAAGTTAGCGTAAAGCTATCATCCTCAAACGGCCAGGGCTTAATGGTAAGTGAGCCGTTGGGGTTACGCATGAGCTTGTATTGCTCGTTATCGGGGCCCTGGCTTACCTCTATGGTGCGGTTCTCGGGCTGTACATAATGTTGTGCAAGCAGTAACGAGAATGCGTCGCACCATTCCAATAATCCGTAAGCACGGTCAATTTCTTTTTGAGTGATGTTAAGTTCACTCATCCATCCCTTTTGCAGTTTCTTTTGGGCATTAAGGAATGCTTTAACCTCAGGATCGGTTTTGCCCTCATCTTTGTGCAGAAAGCATAAATGGATAGATGTGAGCAGAGCGATGTAACGGCTTTTAGATATTGAAAAATGATACAGCCTTTCGCAATGCTCCGGCTCAAACTTTTTCATGCTAAAATCAACCGGGCCGCCCTGAGCGGTTAGCAGATCGTCGGCTTCCAGTTCAATTTGCGCGTCATCGTGGTCGGCAATGGCAATAAGGGTTTCGGTCCAGCGTTCGGGCCGGTCTTTTTTTCGCCATTGCATGGCTATTTGGGCAGCAAGCAGGCCGTGTGCCCGTTGCGTAATAATTTCCCAGCCTTGTTCTGTATAATTAACGATCATTAAAGGATTAATGATCGGGGCGTAAAATTGTTTACACCAATTCCCTAAAGGGACTTCTGATAATCAAAGCCTCACTTCGAGGCAGGACCTAATCGGATTACATCAGCAACACCATCCAGGCTTCATCTACCTTACCTTCATCCAATAACTGTTTAGCTTTTAAATGCAGTTGTAGTTCGCGGGTTTGGCTATCCCCGATGGTAGCATCAAATAACTCTTTTAACTCGGCAGATCGCGTGTAGGCTTCAATCGCCTCATCGGTAGGTAAGGCAACCACATTACCCAGTTGCCCCAGGTTATTGCCTGTAAGCACATTAGAATTGCGAATGGCATACGGAATGGCATCAACCCCGATACCGATTGTAGTAACCGGCTTTGCAACTTTAAACAGGCTATCGGCAGTAACACGGCAATACCAGTCGCCGCCAAGGCGCGCAACATGGTCGGTTTTTAATTGATCTATCGCACCGTCAGCATTTAAAACATCTTCGCTGATATGGATCACCTTCACTTCGGCCACAACAAGGTTACCCGCACCGGGTGTATCGCCCAAACTAATAACTTCTTTTACCACGCATTCCAACTGTATCTTAGATTCGGCCACGCGGGGAGGTTTTACCATAGTTGATGGCAGCTGGGTTAAACCTGCTTTGATAAACTCATTAACCCCGGCAGGATACTCCACACTTGATAACGACACCTGCTGCACCATATCATAATTAACGATGTTAATGACACACTCGGGCACTTCCTTAATATTTTCCAGGGTGTGTTTAGTGGTATTATCCCTCACCCTTCTGCTCGGCGAAAACACACACACCGGCGGGTTAACGCTAAAAAGGTTAAAAAAACTAAACGGGCTGAGGTTTACATTACCACCCCTATCAATGGTAGAAGCCAGGCAAATAGGCCGGGGCGCTACCGCGTGGTTCAGGTAGGTCTGGATTTGTAGGGGGCTGAGGTCGGTTGTTTCGAAGGATAGCATATTATTTAAAATATGTCATTGCGAGGAGCGATAGCGACGCGGCAATCTCGTAGCCAATGCATGGACGTATGGCATACGACGAGATTGCCGCGGCCCGCTTACGCCGGGCCTCGCAATGACATGGTGGTTAAAGGTTCTTATTTTTTTATTGCAAGCAATGAAAAATCATCATCACTCTTTTTAATGATATTTCCCAATACGCCCAATCCGGTTATCTCCATTTCCACCAGGTCGTTAGGTTGCAGCCATTGGGTTTGGTAGTTTGGATCATTAAGCAGGCCTGTACCATTTAGCTCCAGGAAGCAACCTGTACCAACCGTGCCCGAGCCTATCACATCACCGGGTAACACATCGCAACCGTAAGCACAACGCTCTATGATCTCGGCAAAGGTCCAGTCCATATCCGCCATATTGCCGCTGCTTACTTTTTTGCCGTTAACATGGCATTTCATCGCAAGGTTATACGCGGCACCTACGTGGCCTTCCTTCGGGCTGGTTTTGTATTGCTCCAACTCATCGGGCGTAACCAGCCAGGGGCCAATCACGGTAGAAAAATCTTTGCCCTTAGCCGGGCCAAGGTTTAGCAACATCTCCTCCATTTGCAGGGTGCGGGCACTCATATCGTTCATGATCATGTAACCGGCTATATAGCTATCGGCTTCAGCAGCGCGTATGTTACGGCCTTTTTTATTGAGCACAACAGCCACTTCGAGTTCAAAATCGAGCTTTTGGAAATGATCGGGCATGCACTCAATTTCGCCCGGGCCTTGTATGGCGTTATGGTTGGTAAAATAAAATATAGGGTATTGGTCAAACTCGGCGATCATATCTACCTTACGGTTACGGCGGGCTGCTGCCACATGCTGGCGAAATGCATAGCCATCGCGGCACGATGTTGGGTGCGGCACGGGTGCCTGCAATTCGTAAAACAATTCTTCTTTTGCCGCTAATTTACCGCTTTTAATGTCCTCATTAACCCTTTTGGCATGCTCCATTAGCTCATCACCTCCCCATAAAAATTCGTTCATGTTGTCGGGTATCAGTTTATCGCAGGAGTTTAAATTATAGATATGGCCATTAATATAAACGCCCAAATGCTCCCGGTCTTCGGTTTTGTAGGATACTAATTTCATAGATATAATTGGTTTATTGGAAATCAAAAGTAGTAAAATAGTTGATTGATGAACATTTACCCTGATAAGCCATACAGATAAACGTTTGAGCCAGCTGTCTCCCTAACCTGGTCTATGTAGCTGTATAATTAGATCTGATACATGTGGTGACGCTACACTGTCAGTATTTTTAAACAATAAAAACTGATTAACAATAATTTATAAAAAACACACCTGGTTGTGCAAACGTGAACGTGAACATTTTCTGCTTATTATCGACGCGAAATCCTCAAAAATTAAATCTTCAACCAGTCGCCAACAACCCCTTCACATAAAACATTATGCTTGCATATTAAATATTTTCGGCTTAATTTCGTTTAACCAATGATGAGCATACGCAAACAATTCTATTTTTCCCTTGGCCTCACTTCCATGAGCAGGTCGGCCATGTTCAGGGATGCTATGCTTTCCAAGATCGTTTTAGCCCAATTCTAAGTCTTTTGTTAAGGTTTTGTAAAGTTGGACTGTTGTTCCGGCTTTTCGTCGAAAACCACCTCCCCATTCAAATGTTTGATTTTTAATTTGTTAGGATAAGGTCTCCAACTTTAAAACCTTTCAACATTCCAACATTTAAACTAACCAATTATGCCAATTTACCATACATTAGGGAATATCCCGCATAAGCGGCACACCCAATTCCGTAAGCCCGATGGCAGTTTATACGCCGAAGAGCTGGTATCTACCGAAGGCTTTTCGAGCCTTTATTCGCTGGTTTATCACGCTTACCCGCCCACTATTGTAAAAGAGCTGGGCGAGCCGTATTCTGTTGAGCCAAAAATTGCCCGAGAAAAGCACCTTAAACATACCAGCCTCATCGGTTTTAATATACAACCCGAAGACGATTATCTGAAAAGTCGTAAACCGATTCTGGTGAATGCCGACCTCCATATCTCGCTGGCCGCCCCGCGCAAAAGCATGACCGACTACTTTTATAAGAACAGCCAGGCCGACGAGGTAATATTTATCCACGTAGGCTCGGGCACTTTAAAAACAGGTTTCGGTAAGATAAAATTCGAATACGGCGATTACCTGGTGATACCCCGCGGCACTATTTACCAGCTGGAGTTTAATGACGAGAACAACCGGCTGTTCATTGTTGAAAGCTTTAGCCCGATACGTTCGCCAAAACGTTACCGCAACGCTTACGGCCAGTTAATGGAACACTCGCCCTATTGCGAGCGCGACATTAAACGCCCTACCGACCTGGAAACCATTGACCAGAAAGGCGATTTTAAGATCCTCATAAAAAAACAGGGGCTTATCTATCCGTACACCTACGGCACCCACCCTTTTGATTTTGTGGGTTGGGATGGCTTCCATTACCCCTGGGCTTTTTCCATTCACGACTTTGAACCCATAACCGGCCGCGTGCACCAACCGCCACCGGTACACCAAACCTTCGAAGGCCATAACTTTGTGATCTGCTCGTTTGTGCCACGTAAGTTTGACTACCATCCGTTATCCATACCGGCCCCTTACAACCACAGCAACGTGGACAGCGACGAGGTGTTGTACTACGTAGACGGTGACTTTATGAGCCGTAAAAGCGTAGTAAAAGGGCAAATAACCTTACATCCGGGGGGCATACCGCATGGCCCTGCGCCGGGCTCGGTAGAAAAATCTATAGGCAAAGAATTTACCGATGAGCTTGCCGTAATGATAGACCCTTTCCGCCCGCTAATGCTGACAGAATATGCCGTAAATATCGAGGACGAAAATTATTATAAAAGCTGGGTTATTTGAAAAATCAAGACAGCAAAACACAAGAATCAAGACATAAGATTGGGAGTCTAAATCACTAATTCACTCAATCAATAAATCACTAATTAGATAAATGGAAACATTAAGATTAGATACAAAACCACAAACAACAGATTTTTTACCGCTTAACGGTACAGATTATGTTGAATTTTATGTGGGCAATGCCAAACAGGCCGCTCATTATTATAAAACCGCTTTTGGCTACCAGGATCTGGCCTATGCCGGCCCGGAAACAGGTGTACGCGACCGAGCATCGTATGTTTTGCAGCAAGGTAAGATCCGTTTGGTGCTGACGACGCCGCTGCATTCCGACCATCCTATTGCCGAACATATTAAAAAGCACGGTGATGGGGTAAAGGTGTTAGCCCTGTGGGTTGACGATGCTTACGATGCCTTTGAACAAACTACCAAACGTGGCGCCGAGCCGTACCAACAACCCCAAACCATTACGGATGAGCATGGCGAAGTCCGCACCAGCGGTATTAAACTTTACGGCGAAACCGTTCACTTATTTATAGAACGTAAAAACTACAACGGCCCGTTCCTGCCGGGTTACAAGGCCATGCAAACTACATACCAGCCACCTGTTGCAGGTTTGCTTTATGTAGACCATTGTGTAGGTAACGTTGGCTGGCATAAAATGAACCACTGGGTTAATTTTTATGAAGACATTATGGGTTTCCGTAACATTTTAACCTTTGATGACAAGATGATCTCTACAGAGTACTCGGCCCTGATGAGTAAGGTAATGAGCAACGGGAATGGTTACGTAAAGTTCCCTATAAACGAGCCTGCTGAGGGTAAAAAGAAAAGTCAGATCGAGGAATACCTGGAATTTTATGAAGGCGAAGGTGTACAGCATTTGGCTTTAGCCACTGCCGATATTGTTAAAACCGTTACCGACCTGCAAAACCGCGGCGTTGAGTTTTTAACCGTACCTACCACCTATTACGACGAACTAACCGATCGTGTTGGTAAAATAGATGAAGACCTTGAACCCCTTAAAAAATTAGGCATTTTGGTTGACCGTGATGATGAGGGCTACCTGCTACAGATCTTCACTAAGCCTGTTGAAGACAGGCCTACCCTGTTCTTTGAGATCATCCAGCGTAAGGGTGCTAAATCATTTGGTGCAGGTAATTTTAAAGCACTATTTGAAGCCATAGAGCGTGAGCAGGAAATAAGAGGAAACCTGTAGTTAGATTTAGATAGTACCAGGCAAAACCGGGTGAACTCACCCGGCTTTGCTATTTAGTTTATGTATAACTTAGTAGATGCTTCAGGAATAAATACCTTAGCAATTTCCTATGAAAACCGAATCAACACAACGCCCGTTGCGCCCCTTAGCGCTTGTTATAAGTTTGCTTATTACATTATCTATCGGCGTGGTAGCCTCATTGTTTACACGCCCCGAGATAAAGGATTGGTACACTACGCTTTATAAGCCATCGTTCACACCACCCAACTGGCTTTTCCCGGTAGCGTGGACCACTCTTTATATCCTTATTGCTATTGCTGCCTACATGGTTTGGCAACTTCGGGATGGATCACGCACCTATAAAACCGCGGCAATGATCTATATAATTCAGCTGGCGTTGAATTTTTCATGGTCTATTGTGTTTTTTGGGATGCACCAAATACTTGGCGGGTTGGTTATTATTGTATCGTTATTAATTGTGATTGTGCTTAATATATCGTGGTTTGGCAGGTTTAGCCGAACGGCTGCATGGTTGCTTGTGCCTTACCTGCTTTGGGTTAGTTATGCCACTTTGCTAAACATTGGCATTTGTGTACTTAACAAATAATAAAAACGCTATTTTTATTGCACGTTTACGGTGCATCTAAAATGAAAAAAGCATTCCTTACCTGTATTTTTATTATTACCGCCCTTGCCTGTTTTGCGGATACAGTATCTATCAACCACTTTGTAATTAAAGAAAACCCCTTTGCTAAAGATGAGATCGCCATTGTCGCGGTTGACACGGCAGGCACTATACAGGAAAAAGTAAATGGCCTGTTCACGTTTAGCGTAAACGGATTTACCGAACAATTAACCTTTGACAAAGGCACGGCATTTTACAGGCATAAAATGGAAAAATCGATGTTTGTATTTGCACGCCACGAGAACGACAATGGCACACATTCTATGTTGTACTACGTTTACCGGCACGATAGTAAGCTGAGCCCTGTTAAAATAAGCTGGGTATTACTTATCTGTATCCCTTTGGGGCTGGTGCTGTTAGGTTACCTTTTTAAACGCTTTATCATCATAGCGGTTATCATCTTCCTAATATTCCTATATTTTAATCACAGTAATGGGTTGAGCATACCTACATTCTTCCAAAGTATCATTGATGGATTAAAGGGGTTGTTTGCCAGTTGAGATTAGAGATTAGAGATTAGAGATTAGAGAGAATGCTTTATTGATTTGTTTGTTTTAGAAATCACTAATTCAATAATTCGCTAATTAAAACGGTAGCCCGATACCAAAGTTAAGCTGCATAAAGCCATAGTTTTCGCCGTTGGTTTGGCGGTATCTTTCCGTAAACTGGCCTCCGCCAATCAGCTCGTTAAAGTGCTTAACAAACACCCATTGATCTGAACCTGTAAACTGAGGATCTTTAAACTTAAAGGCTGCATCCAAACGGAAGATAAAGAAGGCCAGATCGAAACGTAAACCTGTACCTATACCAATTGCTGTAGAGTTCCAAAGGTTATTAAATCTAAACTCACCGTTCGGGTTCTCTATTTGCTTACGCAGGCGCCAAACGTTACCCGCATCTACAAAAAACGCCCCCTTTAGCTTAGTACCAAAAAAGTTATCGGCAAGTTTATAACGGTATTCGGCGTTAGCTACTATTTTTATCTCGCCAAACTGGTCCAGGTATTTTAGGCGGGCGCGTGCGGTATCTGCGGCACCACCTATGCCATAGCTGGCGCGGTTAAACTGACCCGGCCCAAGCGTGCGCGGCAACCACGCGCGGATGTCGTTGGCACCACCGGTGTAAAAGTTTTTTTCAAATATCAATTGCTTGCTGTTGCCGTAAGGAATACCTATGCCGGGATTGATACGGAAAATAAATTGTTTTTCGCCACCTAAACTGCGATACCAGCGGTAATCAAGCTCTGTTTTAACATACTGGGAAAAGGCGTAACCAAATATGGTGCGCTGACCAAGTGTATCACGGGGGGCGTTTACCAGCTTGCTTAATAAGCTTAAAGTATTACCGCCAATATCTAACCCGCCACGGAAATAAATAAAGTTTTTGTAAGAGTTTAGCTCCTGCGCGTTATACTGGAAAGTATATTGGCTGCTTGATGTAAACGTTGTACGGCCTATGAGATATACATATGAGTAACGGTTTTGCCTTAATAACTCCGCTTTAGCGATAGGATCTATGCTGCCGCTTGAAAACTCGATACTAATTGGTGTAACCGAATGCTGCTTGCGGGCTGTCTCAAAAAAATCGTACGTGATGGAGTTAATAAAGCTTCTTCGCTCTACCAGTCCCTTTTGATAGAACAGTTGGAAGTTGGTAGATAACGTAGTGTGGGGCACACCAAATTTTGCCAGATTAGGAAACTGGAACGGCAGCAACAGCCTTGGGTAAATCACACTTATCCCGGTCCTGAAATCCTGGTTCTGGATACCTTGCTTTACAGATGAATTACCATTATCAAACAAAATACTCCAGTTTAATTTCACCTGTAAAATAGCGGCCTGTTTAAATATATTACGGTTGGTAAAGGTATTACCGAGGTTGTATCCAAAACGCCCCTGGTTAAACAAAAATTCGGCCTCTACACGGTCGGTCATACGCTTAAGGGGCACTATATCAATTTTAGAATTTAACCGGTTGGTGCTATCCGGTAGTTTTTCATAAGTTGGGTTAGGTACATTACGAAACACATTTAACTCCGATAAGCGTGTGGTGGTTAACGTTTGCTTATCAAGGTTATATATTTCCCCTTTCTTCTGAAACGTATAATCAATAACCGTACGTGGTTTAAACCTGCCCGAGTAATCAACAAACCTAAATTGCGAATCAACTTGTATGGTATCGGCTTTACCTATGGTGCGACCATTGCTGCGTGCAATAGTTATCAGCGTATTATTAATGGTATAAACAGGGTGCGCTTTTTTATCGGCAGGGTTGTCGATGGTCATCACCAGATCCACCACGCTCTTGTTAAAGCTGGAATCGGGCAGGAAGGTGATGTATTGGCGGTAAAAATCATAATAACCGTTACGTTTCATCACCTGGAAAAACTGGTCGCGGTCATAGGCTAGGCTATCGGTGTCGAAACGGCTCCCTTGGTTTACATGGGAGTAAAGTTTACGCGTATCGCGGTACAGTTGCCTTACCTTGGGGTCGTAAATGCTATCCCTGAAATTACGGATCTTAAACAGCGGGCCTTGGTTAGCTGTAAAAAACAACTTGGCCTTTTTCTTTTTGACAACAATAGAATCAGACACTTTGGCTTTTAAAAAACCCTTATTAACCAGATATTTTTGGATTTGCAGTCGCGAAAATTCAACCAAATTACTATCCAGCAATGCGGGCGCCTCACCTATTTTGCGTTTGCCTTTATTGCTAAACAGATAGTAAAACTGCAGGTTAAGCCAGTTGTTAGGCTGTTGCTCTTTATCAACATAATTAATGGCCTCTTCAGCAAACTCCTTGTCAATACCTTTTATGGTAACTTTGCGCACAATGGCCTCATTATCCTTAATACCGCGCGTAACACTACAGCCGGCACTAATAATAACCATCAAAATACTTAATATTGCAAGACGGATACGGCCCGGTATATGATATGCTTTCAAAATCACAAATAAGTTTACTAACGTCCTTACAACATAAAAAGTTTCGCAGGGAACATGGTTTATTTATGGTTGAGGGATCTAAATCGATAACAGAGTTTATTGATTCCGATTATCAGGTCCACACCATATATCATACGCCTGGTACAGCCCCAAAATTGCTTAAATTATCCCAAAAAATAAATTTTCAGGAGATTTCTTTAAACGACCTCCAAAAAATAAGCGCCTTAAAAAATCCTGCAGATGCAATTGCTACCGTTAATATACCTCAATGGGCTGGTTTAAACCACACAACGCTAAAGGATAAATTTAGTTTGGTGTTAGATGGCGTGCAGGACCCGGGTAATATGGGTACCATCATCCGCACGGCCGACTGGTTTGGAATTAACAATATCATTTGCTCTGAAGACACGGTTGACGCGTATAACCCTAAAGTTATACAGGCTACTATGGGCTCTCTGGCCCGTGTAAATATCACTTATACCAATTTAGCAGGCCTGATTTCGGCCGCTAAGCTGCCCGTTTTCGGAACTTTATTAAATGGCGATAATATTTATTCCACAAATTTTGGCACCGAAGGCTTACTGATAATGGGGAATGAGGGCAATGGCATACGCCCTGATATACAGCCGTTAATCACAAAAGCTATCACTATTCCGCGCATTGGACAAGCCGAATCATTGAACGTTGCCATAGCTACAGCCATATGCTGTTCACAACTTGCTGCAAAATCGTTCAAATAAAAATTGATTGACAACAAATAATTACTATTTTTGCAATCCTTAAAATTGGTCGGGTGGCCGAGTGGCTAGGCAGAGGTCTGCAAAACCTCGTACAGCGGTTCGAATCCGCTCCCGACCTCAAGGTTAAAAACATTTAAAATAAAAAGTCATGGGCGTTACTCGTTTAAAAAGAAAAGATAGAAGGAACAAAACTACTTCACGTTTAGAAGTTCAGTTTTTGAAATTAGCTACCAACATTGAGTTGGGCGACCGTTCTGCACAGAAAAAAGGCAACCAGATTGATAAAAACAACGAGGTTTTAGCTAAAGCTGCTGCAAACAACTAATCCTTCTTTTTTAAGGAAATTAAAAAGGCGTACCGTTTAACGATACGCCTTTTTTCTGTTAGTATGAATTGCTTATAGCAACTTCCCTACCGGGAAATTTTCTTTATTATAGATCTCTTTCCAGTAATCGCGCACGGTTTTAAGCGTTGGCACGTTGTGCGACTCGGCTACTATCTCGGCAAAATCAGCTTTTACCTGGCCTTTTGTAAGTCTGCCTAATATGGCGTCATTGTATGATGCTACGATCAGCTCAAACACGTGGAACTTTGTTTCATCATCCAGATCGGTACTTTTATAATAATTGATAAACTCGGCCACACGGGTCGGGTCGGAATTTACAATACCCCAATCCTGCATGTCGCTTGGGTCAAATTCAATCTTTAAGGCCTTACAAACCTTTTTTAACGATTCTTCTACACTCATTATTTTCTATTCAATATTTCTTTGTTTATTCTCCCTATCAATGCCGGGCCTTCATAAATAAACCCTGTATATAATTGTACTAAAGACGCGCCTGCGGCTATTTTATCCATAGCATCCTCGGCAGAGTGGATACCCCCTACCCCAATGATTGGGAACGAACCTTTTGACACCTTGTATAAGTACCTGATAACCTCAGTAGACCGTTTGGTTAAAGGTATACCACTTAAGCCTCCCGTTTCGCTCTTATGTTTGGATGTTAAACCCTCGCGGCTTATAGTAGTATTAGTAGCTATAATTCCCGCGATGCCGGTTTGTTTTACAATATCGGCAATATCATCCAATTGCTCGTTGGTGAGGTCGGGCGCTATTTTTAATAATATGGGTCTGCTGATGCCATCCTTATGATTGCGTTGCTGCAGGGTATTTAAAATATGCATCAGCGGTTCCTTTTCCTGCAATGCACGCAGACCGGGTGTATTCGGCGAACTTACATTCACCACAAAATAATCAACCACGTCAAAAAGCCTGTCGAAACATTTGATGTAGTCGCTTACGGCATCTTCATTTGGTGTTATCTTATTTTTACCGATGTTACCGCCTATTATTATTGCCTGTTGGCCCGGTTTAAGACTTTTGCGGTAAGCGGCAATGCGCTCGGCAGCTACATCTACACCATGGTTGTTAAAGCCCATGCGGTTTATCAGCGCCTCATCCTCGGGCAGGCGAAACATTCTTGGTTTATCATTACCCGGTTGTGGCAGCGGCGTAACGGTACCAACCTCAACAAACCCAAAACCCAGGTTACCCATTTCGCTAATGAGTTCGGCATTTTTATCAAAACCGGCGGCAAGGCCTACCGGGTTTTTAAATTTAAGGCCAAAAACCTCGCGTTCCAATCGCTTATCTTCTACTCCCCAAAGGGCTTTGCTTAATGTCGCCCCGCCCGGGAAACGGTTAAACCGCCTGAGGTTGCGCGTAACAAAATAATGCACGTTCTCCGGGTCGAACTGAAACAACAGGGGCTTAAGCAATTGATACATGCCGCGAATTTAGGGAATTTGATTATTAGGTTAAAGCGAAAAGACTAATGCTGAAAGCCAAATGCAACAAAGCTTCACGATTTTAGGTGATTACGCGTTAGGCTTAAAGCTTTCTGCTTTCAGCTCTCCCCTCAAAATCGTATCTTTGCGGCCAAATGATCGCTATAAATAACCTTACGTTCGAGATTGGTGCACGGGCCCTGTATGATGATGCTAACTGGCACATAAAGCCGGGCGAAAAAATTGGCCTTATAGGCGCAAACGGCACGGGTAAAACCACACTGTTAAAGATCATTGTGGGCGATTACACGCCTACATCGGGCACCATTTCTATGGCTAAGGACCTCACCATGGGCTATCTTAACCAGGATCTGCTGTCGTACTCGTCAGACAAGAACATTGTACACGTTGCTATGGAAGCATTTGAGCGCCAAAACCAACTGCATGATGAAATCGAGGTACTTCTTAAAAAACTGGAAACAGATTACACCGAAGACCTGCTGCACAAACTAAGCGATAAACAGCACGAGTTTGAACTGCTGGACGGCTATAACATCGAATATAAAGCACACGAAATTCTCGCAGGTTTAGGTTTCAGCGAAGCCGATTGTCAGCGTAAACTGAGCACCTTCTCGGGAGGGTGGCGCATGCGCGTGATGCTCGCCAAGATACTTTTACAGGCACCCGACATCCTGCTACTGGATGAGCCTACCAACCACCTTGATTTACCATCAATACAGTGGCTGGAGGACTATTTGAAGGCCTTTAGCGGCGCTATCATCATCGTATCTCACGATAGGTGGTTTTTAGATAAAGTGATAAACCGCACGGTTGAATCGCGCAAAGGTAAGCTAACCGTTTACGCGGGTAACTATTCTTTTTACCTGGAAGAGAAAGCCCTGCGTGCCGAAATACAGCGTGGAGAGTTTAAAAATCAGCAGTCGAAAATAAAACAGGAGGAACGCTTGATAGAACGTTTCCGTGCTAAAGCCTCAAAAGCTAAAATGGCGCAATCGCGCATTAAGATGCTCGACAAAATGGAACGGGTGGATGATGTGGATGATGATAATCCTGAGGTTAACTTCAGCTTCCGTTTTAGCAAGCAATCGGGCCGCCACGTGGTTACTTTAGAACATATCACCAAAAAATATCCCGGTATTGATATCCTTGATGATGCGGAAGCCATTATAGAAAAAGGCGATAAGATAGCATTGATAGGTGCTAACGGTAAAGGTAAATCTACCTTGTTGCGTATTGTTGCCGGTGCCGATAAAGATTTTGGCGGCACGGCTGTAACCGGCCATAATGTTACCCAAACATTCTTTGCACAGCACCAGTTAGAAAGCCTCCACCTCGAGAACCAGATATTGCAGGAACTGCAATCCTTTGCCCCTAAACATACCGATACGGAGCTACGCTCGATATTAGGTTCGTTCCTGTTTACGGGTGATGATGTATTTAAAAAGATAAAGGTGCTATCGGGTGGCGAAAAATCGCGCGTAGCGCTGGCCAAGGCCCTTACCGCGGATGCAAACTTTTTGGTGCTTGATGAGCCTACCAACCACCTGGATATGGCTTCGGTAAATATCTTGATCCAGGCGCTGCAACAGTACGAGGGTACGGTGATCGTAGTATCTCACGACAGATACTTCCTTGATAATGTGGCCAACAAGATCTGGTTCATCGAAAACCAAAAGATAAAACAATACCCGGGTACTTACGCCGAGTATGATGAGTGGAATGCCAAACGTAAGCTCGACCCTAAGGCAGAAACGCCGGCTCCACAGCCAAAAAAGGAAGAGAAAAAGCCTGAGCCTACAAAGCAGCCACAAAGTGAAAACAAAACCCAGCAGCTAAAAAAGCTTAACCAGGACCTGACTAAAATGGAAGAGCAGATAGCGGTTTTGGAAAAGGATGTAAAAGAATTAGAAGTAAAACTGGCCGACAATAGTATTTACAACCAGGCTGCAAAACTGCAGGAAATGACCGATGCTTACCAGCTTAAAAAGCTTACCTTAAGAGAGCAACAGGCCCGCTGGGAAGCATTGGCTGAGCAGATAATGGAATTAGAAGCTTAATAAATACAAAGGCAGTTGCGAAAGTAGCTGCCTTTTTTGTTTAAAGATTTTGTAGCTTTAAGTTCTAAATCGAACCATGCCCTTGCCCTATCGCTACAAAAAATTAACGTACTGGATCTTATTGACCAATTGCCTGATCATTGTTGGAGCCGGACATGGTGTTGCCCCTATGATTTTCTTTGAGATTTTTGTTCCGTTTAATCTTGGGGCTGATGGGTTTGAGTTTTGTATTGGTAATTGCAATTACGAAAAATCAATATTATTGTCAGCTATTTTATGCTTTTGCGGCCAAATACTTTTACTAATTGCCAATAGCGAAGAATCACGTGTTACAAGAACATTTGGCCTGGTGTTTATGTGGCTTGGGCTTTATAATTTATGCCATAATTTTGATGACATGGCAGGAATAACACTCTCTTTTGCTTTGCCATTTATTGTTACAACGCTTTACTTTTTGTTTTTTTCTACTAAGGATGTAATTGATCGGCGGAAAGCAAACGAATTATAATTTCTGCCGTTGTTGGTGTTGTCACCAACAATAACTCGCCCCGAAATAATTTCGATACCATAACGTTTTGTTGGTATATTGTATCGATGAAAAATTTCTACGTTTTTATTCTTTGCCTGTTTGCAAGTGTTGCCGGCTTCGCGCAAAACGCACCATTTGATAATAACGTTTACAAGCACGAGATAAAAAGCGTTGAGTTTTATAATTCAAAAAAGGCGGCTTCTTTCCCGGCTATTGATCTTGGCGGCCGCGAGACCGTTACCCTTGGTTTTGACGATCTGAGCGGCGCCAGTCGTACCTTCAATTACACTATACAACATTGCGATGCCAACTGGAACCCGTCGCGCTTGTCCCCTGCCGAGTATTTGGAAAGCTTTACGGATGATAGATTGAACGATTATACCTATTCATCGGGCACTTTCCAAAAGTACACGCATTACGAAGTGAAGATCCCTAACCGCAACATCATCCCAAAAGTATCCGGCAACTATATCCTGAAGGTTTATGAAGATGGCGACCCGAATAACCTGATCCTTACCCGCAGGCTGTACGTGGTGGGCAAAAGGGTTTCGATGAGTGCTAATATCATCAGCTCCAACAACGTGGCCTTAAGGCGTACCAATCAAAAGGTAAACTTTACCATTGATTACAGCGGTTTGGCGGTGCAGAACCCAAATACCGATATCCGTGCTTTTTTAATGCAGAACGCGAGGATAGAGACAGGTTTCATGAACAATGTGCCCACTTACATCCGCGGTACGCAGCTGGTTTATAATGATGTAAACATTAACGACTTCCCCGGGCGCAACGAGTTCAGGCATTTTGATACGAGGACGCTTAAGCTAAACTCGGAACGGATCTCTAAGATCTATAAAGATACTGCCAACACCGTTATGTTGCTGGGCGACCCGAACCGCAACCTGCCAAATTATACGCTACTTTATGATATCGACGGTAAGTTTTTCATCCTGAACCAGGACGGCAACGATGCCCGCCGCGACGCGGATTATGCCCACATGTATTTCAGTCTGTTCATCAGCAAATCGCCGGATGATGGCGCGCCTTACATTGTAGGCCAGTTTAATGATTATAAGATTGACGACCGCAGTAAACTTACTTTTGACAGCCGTGGCCGCTGGTACACCGACTTGCTCCTTAAACAGGGCGTTTACGATTACCAATATATTTGGGTGAATAAAGCCACTAACAAACCAGATGACACCATTTTAGAGGGCAACTATTTCGAGACTGAGAACGAATATCAGTTGCTGGTTTACTACCGCCAAACCGGCTCACGTTACGAGCAATTGGTTGGATACAGCTTATTGAACACTGCAAAGCCCTAACCAGCTGCACAAAAGCTTTGGCTATAAGAGTTTTAGAAACGATACTTTCCGCTTAAATTTTATCTTTGCAGCATGAAAGGAAAATCGTCTAAAGAATCATTCACCATCATGAACGAATTGGTATTGCCCAACGATACCAATACCCTTAACAATTTAATGGGGGGCCGTTTGCTGCATTGGATGGATATCGCGGCAGCCATATCGGCACAAAAGCATTGCAACCGTATTGTGGTAACCGCTTCTGTAGATAATGTTTCTTTTCAGCATCCAATTAAACTGGGCGATGTAATTACAATTGAAGCTAAGGTTTCACGCGCGTTTACTACCTCTGTTGAAGTAAGGCTTGATGTGTACGCCCAAAACATACCATCCGGTACGAAGGTAAAAAGTAATGAAGCATATTACACTTTTGTCGCGTTAGATCAAAACGGCCGCACTATTCCTGTCCCCCCAATGTTACCCGAAACAGACGAGGAAGTAGAGCTGTACGAAGGCGCTCTCCGTCGCCGGCAGTTACGTTTAATATTGGGCGGCAAGATGAAACCGGATGATGCTACCGAATTAAAAGCTTTATTTTTTGGCGCGGTAGAAAGTAAGAAAAACTAAAACATCCTATCCGTACGATAGGTTATCCGTACATGGATAAGCGCGTAACACTACAACAGGGAGATATTACCAAATTACAGGTTGATGCCATTGTGAACGCGGCTAACAGTAGCCTCATGGGTGGTGGCGGAGTTGATGGCGCCATACATCGCGCGGGCGGTAAAGAAATACTGAACGAATGCATTAAGATAGTTAACCGACAGGGCGGTTGCAAAACCGGCGAGGCTGTGATAACCACCGGTGGCAACCTACCTGCCAAATATGTAATACATACGGTTGGCCCGGTTTGGGGCGGCGGCAATCGTAAAGAGGAACAGCTGCTGGCAAACTGTTATATAAACAGCCTCAAGATAGCTGTAAACAATAACGCCCAAACCATTGCATTTCCCAACATAAGCACGGGCGTTTACCGTTTCCCTAAAGATAAAGCGGCAGCAATAGCCGTTAAAACAGTGCACGAATACTTACAAAACAACGCTACCATTAGCGAAGTAATATTTATATGCTTCGATGATGAGAATTATAATTTATATAAAGCTTTGCTGGGTTTATAGAATAAAAATCGCACAGATTTTACACCCCATGCTCTTTGTGATAACCACTGTTGGCTCTGTGGTTAATATCAAGCTCCCGCCAATTCCAGTATCCTGTCAAACTCTTCGCGTTTCATACCCATTACAGATAGGCGGCCCTGCCTTACCAGGCCAATATCTTTCAGGCGTTCGTCGGCTTTTATCTGCTCCAGGGTTACCGGTTTTTTTAGGGATTCAACAGGTGCCAGGTCTACCACTACCCAATTAGGGTCTTCGGTAGTGGGGTCCTGGTAAAACTCCTTTACAACCTTGGCTATCCCAACAATTTCCTTCCCTTCGTTGCTATGATACCACATTACCAGATCGCCCTCTTTCATCAGCTTAAGATTATTACGCGCCTGGTAGTTACGTACGCCGTCCCAAAAAGTGCGGCCTTCCTGATTAAATTTTTCCCAGCTATATTTAAACGGTTCACTTTTTACAAGCCAATGGTTCATGTTACGTGTCTCTTAAATAATGCGCCAAATTAGGGATTTTGTGAGAAAAAACTTAGTAATTTATGCGGAGTAATAGTTATAGCACGCACTATTAATTTATAATAAATCTTATCAGTAGATTTTATATCATTGTAATAACAACACTTGGGACATGAATTAATATGCCGCTGCAAATACGTAATGATGACGCAAGCTTTGAGGTGCTTTTTCACAACAATCCTAACCCCATGTGGATCGTTGAGGTGGATACCTTGCGTTTTAAAGAAGTAAACGAGGCTGCTATAAAACACTACGGCTACTCGCGTAACGAATTTTTGAACAACATTATCCTGTCAGATATCCGCCCGCCTTACGAACGCCCGGAAATGCTCACGCTCATTAAACGTATTAAGCATAACCAAACCATTAAGCACGACCTTACCCACGTTAAAAAGGATGGCACAAATATATTTGTACACATTACTTCTTATACGGTCGATTATTATGGTAGTTTCTGTAGAATGGTGATCATTCATGATATAACCGAGCAAAAACTTAAAGACATAAAACTTACGGAGGCTGTAAATAAAATAAAGGAAACGTTAGAAAGCATAACCGATGGCTTTATAACCCTTGATAACAAACTGAGGGTTACCTACTGGAATAAAGAGGCCGCGCGCATCTTATCAATAAGCCAGGATACGGTGCTGCATAAAACACTTTGGGAACTTTAGCCCTATTACAAAGAGCTGGTGGTGTTTAAACAATTTAACGAGGCATTAACCACCCACCAAACCGTTAAGTTTGAAGAATATATAGCGCCATTAAAAAAATGGGTTTGCTTTACGGTATACCCTAACGATGGCCTCGCAGTGTATTTTCAGGATATTACCGGGCAAAAGCATGGCGAGGAATTAATAAACCTCAAAAACGCCAGCCTCGATCAAATAGCACACATTAATTCACACATCATCCGCAAGCCTTTAGCTAACATCCTGGGTATCATTAACTCGTTAGAAGATATGCCCTGCGACGAAGAGCATATGGCCGAGCCTATAAAACTGTTGAAACTAAGCGCTACTGAGCTTGACCATATTATTATGGATATAAACAGCAGGGTAGAAAATACAAGAAAGTGATTGACTTATTAATGCAGGATCTTAAACACAAGCTCCTTCATCAAACCGCCATGGTCGGTGTTTGATTCTACACCTTTGCTTTTCAGGTCGTACTCCCGCAGGTAACTTATCACCTGGAATACTTTACCAAGGCTGTAGTTACGTGCCGCCTGCT
Organism: Mucilaginibacter lutimaris; assembly: GCF_042676625.1. Taxonomy (NCBI): domain Bacteria; kingdom Pseudomonadati; phylum Bacteroidota; class Sphingobacteriia; order Sphingobacteriales; family Sphingobacteriaceae; genus Mucilaginibacter; species Mucilaginibacter lutimaris. The sequence continues at coordinate 751,681 of NZ_JBHTIA010000003.1, read as the reverse complement.
CATAATCCTTTAAAAAGTATGGGTTAACGCCCAATTCTTTAGCGGCGTTGCCTTTATCTTTAACATAATGATAGGCCAGCACCTTGCTGAAAAAGTTATTCAGGTTACCCAGTACCAATACAATGGGGTTGGCTTTAGGGTTAGCTTCAAAATAATTTACAATTTGGTTCGCCTTGTAAACATCCTTTCGGGTAAGCGCGCTCTGCAGTTCAAAAACATTGTACTCCTTACTAATTCCTATGTTGTCAGCGATCAGTTGCAAGGTTATCTCCTGCCCGGGGCTGATGTTAAGCATTAGCTTATCAAGCTCGTTGGCTATCTTAGATAGGTCATTTCCCAAATATTCGGATAGCATGGCCGATGCCTGCTGGTTTATTTTGTATTTTTTATCAGATACATAACCTTCAATCCATCCCGGGATCTTATTATCATATAAAGCGGTCGATTCAAAAACCAACCCGTTCTTTTCAATAGCCTTGTACGTTTTTTTCCGCTTATCAAACTTGCCGTACTTATAACAAAAAACCAGAACGGTGCTTGCCAGCGGGTTTTCGAGGTAGCTTAAAACCGGGTTGATGCCCTTCTTATCATCATCATCGCGGCCCCATTTCATATCCTGGGCTTCTTTTACCATTACAACCTGGTAGTCGCTCATCATGGGGTAACGCTTCGCGGCGTTTATAGCCGTCATAACGTCGGTATCTTTACCGTACAGCACGGTTTGATTAAAACCCTTCTCCTCATCAGATAACAGGTGATGCTCAATGTAATTGCTTACCAGGTCAATGTAATAAGGCTCCTCTCCATGCAGCAGGTACACGGGTTTAAGTTTGCGGTTCTTAAGGTCTTTAATGATTTCCGGAGCAGTAGCCATGGTTAAGTCAAAAGTAAAAAGTAAAAAATAAAAAGCCTTGCAATGTGGAGAATAAAGCCATTAATATTTGGGTGTTTTATAAATTCCCTTTTACTTTGGACTTTTTACTTGCTACTTAAAAAGAATGCTAACGCCGCTTAATCTTCCGCCCTATCCGTTTAAACTCACCGATGATAAAGGGCAGCTTACGCTTTTTGACGAGCTGAGGAAGAAAAACATTGTACTTACCCCCGAAGAATGGGTGCGCCAGCATTTTGTGCAGTTTCTTATCAGGCAAAAGCAGTATCCAAAGTCGTTAATAAAATTAGAGGGAGGCCTTAGGCTGCATGGCATGGCCAAACGCACAGATATTGTAGTATTTAACCCCTTTGGCGAAAAGATTTTATTGGTAGAGTGTAAAGCGCCGTCGGTAGCCATAACCCAAGCTACTTTTGACCAGGCAGCACGTTATAATATGGTGCACAAAGTAAAATTATTAGCGGTTACCAACGGCCTGCAGCACTATTACTGCAATATAGACCATGAAAATCAGACTTATAAATTTGTTGAAGAATTACCCGGCTATAAGGAGCTTTAATTATTTACAGTAGCAACAAGGTTCTGTATCTTTTCCATTAGCTCGTCCGGTTTAAATGGTTTGGCTACATAATCATTCATCCCGGCGTTGGTTACCTGGTCGCGAATATCAAATAAAGCCGACGCGGTTAATGCTATAATTGGCACATTAGCCTTAGCAGGGTCCGTCATCTTACGAATCTCCATCGAAGCATCAAACCCGTTCATTACGGGCATTTGCAGGTCCATTAGTATTACATCAAAATTACCGTACTGCATAATTTCAACAGCACGCTCGCCATTTTCTGCAATAGTTGGTACTATCCGCCATTTAGAGAATAGCTTTTTCATGAGCATTACGTTAACAGGATTATCTTCGGCTATTAAAACACGAAGGTTGCTGCCCGGATCCTCCACATGCGCCATTGCTTGCTGCTGCTGTGGGTCTGCCAGTTTCTCTTTAGCTATGGCCACCTCTGTAGCTACCGGGAACTCCATGTTGAATGAAAACTCCGACCCTTTATTTACCTTACTGCTAACATGCATCTGGATGCCCTGCAACTCGAGCAGGCGCTTTACAATTGCCAGGCCAAGCCCTGTGCCACCATATTGGCGGGTTGTGGTGATAGATTCTTGTGTAAATGGCTCAAATATGGTGTCCAGATTTTCTTTTTTTATACCGATACCTGTGTCTTTTACCGAAAAGCCAACCGTAATATTATTATGGCGGTCCTCCAAACAAGTTACCCTTACCAAAACATTCCCTTCAGACGTAAACTTAATGGCATTGCTTACCAGGTTAAATATAATTTGTGTTAAGCGGGTTGGATCGCCAAATATCACTTTTCGGCGTAAGGCGCTATCAATGTCCAGTTTAAATAATAACCCCTTTTCTTCCGCTTTGATGATTTGCCCTCCGCAAATATTGTGCATCAGGTCTACAAGGTTAAACTTTATTTTTTCAAATACGATCTTGCCTGATTCTATCTTGTTAAAGTCGAGTACATCGTTTACAATGGCCAGCAGATTGTTGGCCGAAAATTTCAATATCTCCAAATTCTCGCTTTGATCCTGCCTTGGGTTATTCATCAAAAGCAGGTTACTCATACCAATAACGGCATTTAACGGCGTGCGGATCTCGTGCGACATGGTAGACAAAAATTCTGACTGTGCCTGCGACGACTTTTCGGCTTTTTCGATAGCGCGTTCAAACTTTATGTTCAGCGCTGCCTGCTCCTCGCTGTTGTCTTTAAGTTGTTTGATGTTCTTTAAAAACGCGGTGTAAAAGTGGCTATGAATAAATATGATAAGTATAAAATTGGCAAACACAGCTATAATAGTTGTGGATTCGTCGGCAGTTTCGGGCTTAAAGTCTATAAAATAGTTATGGTCATATTTCATCACCATAAAAATCAATACAGGCAGCAGGTTTAATAAGGAGAAAAACATGCCCCAATTTTGCCCAAGCATGTAAAAACTGAATAGTATTACAAGAATTGTAATTTGAATGGGAATGATATTTACATCCTGCAGAATGACGAATACAGTAACCATATTCACTATTGTACCAATTACCAGCAACAAGTGCGATATGGTGCGCCAATGTGGTTTAAACGTAAGGTATTTAAATAGGGCAAATATTGCTACAAGTAACCCACCTGCCATAAGGGTCATGAAATGCAGGTTTTGAAGATAAACGCTAAGATACAGAGCCCCCAAACCTACAATGGCAAGCAGTAAACCAAAATATAACAAACGGATGCGGGCCTTATCAAGAATTGACAGTTCCCTTGTTAATATTTTGTTTATAGAAAGGTTAAAAAAGCCCACTTAAGTAACTGCCGGTATTTAATAATTAGTTAACTAAAAATATAAATAATTGTAGTAATATACACAATTAGCTATTGTTTAGTTAAGTACCAACAATTAATTGTGCAATTAGCCTGCCAATCCCCTTAAATTATCTTCAACAATTTTTAACCGGGCTTCTGCATCAGCTTTTTTCTTCTTTTCATTTTCAACAACCTCGGGCTTGGCGTTAGCCATAAAACGCTCGTTATTTAACTTTGCGTTAACCGATCTCAGGAAACCTTCGAGATAATCTTTTTCCTTAGTAAGTCGTTCGGTTTCAGCTGCCACATCAATTTCGATGTTAAGCTTTATAAAAAACTCGTCTGTGCCGGCTATAAAGCTGTTTGCACCTGCAACAACATCAGCAACGGTTGTTAGCTCGGTAATATTACCAAGCTGTTTTATTACGCCCTCGTAAGCCATATAATCTATCCCGGACGTGGTTTTAACAGCCAGGGGCAGTGCTTCTTTTGGTGAAAGCTGGTTGCTGTTGCGTATATTTCTTACCTGGGCAATAACCTGCTGTATCACTTCTATCTCGGCAACAAGGCGGGAATTTATTTCCCCAATTACTGGCAACTGTGCAACAATACAACAATCAAGTTGGGCGCGTGCGCCAAAAAGTTCATCGTGCCAAAGCTCCTCACTCAAGAAGGGCATGTAAGAGTGTAATACCTTTAATATATTCTCAAAAAATGCTACGGTAGCGTTGTAGGTTTTAGCATCTATCTTTTGTTTTTCTACACCTTGCTGGTAAACCGGTTTTACCATTTCCAGGTACCAGGCGCAAAAGTCGTCCCATACCAGTTTATATGTGGTCATTAACGCTTCTGATAAACGGTATTGCTTAAAGTCGCTATCAATATCAATCAAAGCCTGGTTAAAGCGGCTTGCAAACCATTCAATAGCTATCTGATTCTTAGGGGCGATACTCTCGTCAATCTCCCAACCTTTAACCAGTTTAAACGCATTCCAGATCTTATTGGCAAAGTTACGGCCCTGTTCGCAGTAGCTTTCATCAAACATCAGGTCGTTACCGGCAGGCGAACATAACAACATACCTACACGTACTCCATCGGCACCATACTTTGCAATAAGGTCTAATGGATCGGGCGAGTTACCTAACGATTTAGACATCTTACGGCCCAGTTTATCTCTAACAATACCGGTTAGGTAAACATTGCTGAACGGTTTCTGCTCGCGCAACTCATGGCCTGCCATGATCATACGCGCCACCCAAAAGAACAGTATTTCGGGAGCAGTTACCAAATCGTTAGTTGGATAATAGTAGTTTATCTCGGGATTATCCGGGTTACGCACACCGTCAAAAACCGATATAGGCCACAGTCCCGATGAAAACCAGGTGTCTAAAACATCCTCGTCCTGAGTAAGTTGATCTATAGTAAGCGATGCATCAATTTTGTGAGCCTCGGCCAAAGCTTCTTCCTTAGTTTTGGCTACAACAAATTCGCCGTTGGGTAGGTAGTAAGCCGGGATCTGCTGGCCCCACCATAACTGGCGGCTGATGTTCCAGTCCCTTACATTCTCCATCCAATGGCGATAGGTATTTATAAACTTCTCGGGGATAAGTTTTACATCGCCATTCAGCACATATTCTAAAGCGGGCTTAGACAGCTCGGGCATTTTGCAAAACCATTGCATGCTTAGCTTTGGTTCAATAGCTGCGTTAGTTCGTTCGCTGTAACCTATTTGCGAGGTATAATCCTCTGTTTTTTCTAACGCGCCGGCTTCTTCTAAAAGCACCGCTATTTTTTTACGTGCGATGAAACGGTCTTCGCCTACCAGTATCTGCGCCTTCTCATTCAGCGTGGCATCGTCATTCAATATATCAATTATCTGTAGCTTATGCTTTTGGCCCAGCTCGTAGTCATTCAGATCATGCGCGGGTGTAACCTTTAAACATCCTGTACCAAAATCCATAGTAACATACTCGTCCAATATCACCGGGATCTCGCGGTTGATCAGCGGGATAAACACTTTTTTGCCATGCAGATGCGTGTAACGCTCATCATTAGGGTTAATGCATATAGCCGCATCAGCCATGATGGTTTCGGGGCGGGTGGTAGCGATGGTTAAATGGCCGTCCTCCCCTGCTACTTTATACTTAATATAATAAAGCTTCTGATTTACTTCCTTCCGGATAACTTCTTCATCGCTAACCGCGGTTTTACCTTGCGGGTCCCAGTTTACCATGCGCACACCGCGGTATATCCAGCCTTTTTTATGCAGGTGTACAAAGTAGTCGATAACCGACTCGCTCATGTCCTCATCCATCGTGAATCGGGTACGTTCCCAATCGCATGAAGCGCCCAATTTTTTCAATTGTTCAAGGATGATACCGCCGTACTTTTCTTTCCACTCCCAGGCGTAGCTTAAAAATTCTTCGCGGCTTAGGTCCTTTTTATTGATGCCCCGTTCTTTTAACATGGCAACCACCTTCGCCTCGGTAGCGATACTCGCGTGGTCGGTTCCCGGTACCCAGCAGGCATTTTTGCCTTTCATGCGGGCGCGGCGAATGAGTACATCCTGTATGGTATTGTTTAACATATGGCCCATGTGCAGCACACCGGTAACATTTGGCGGAGGGATAACGATGGTATATGGTTCGCGCTCATCAGGTAACGACCTGAAAAAGTTATTTTGTAACCAGTAACTATACCATTTTTCTTCAGCTTCGGCAGGCGAATAGGTTTTTGCAATACTCATAGCCCGCAAAAATAACTATTTGGCGCTAATTGGGAATAGAGAAAATCGCACTAAACGCTCGTCAATTTACTCACCCGGTCTTTGCTTCGCTCGACCTCCTCTCTCTGCAAGCGGAAAGAAGATTTAGAATAAAGCCCCCTCTCCTTTGGAGAGGGCTGGGGTGAGGCTTTTAATCAATAACAATTATAAATTACGTTCCAGCCAAAATCAGCAACAATATTTTTACATGCAAACGTTTATTACATATAAACATTGTAACAGCTATGAAAACATTGCCTGTAAATCGTTTTTTGGCGGCTTTTATCAAAATGTCCCGCTTATCATTCCTCATCAATTGGTTTAACAAGTAGCTAATGCTGCGCCTTACAGTTGCCATGCGGCGGATAAAATAATTAACTTCACGTTTTACTGATTTATCATGAAACTAAAGTTAACCAACTTAATGCTGATGGGTGCCTTGTGTCTTTCGGCCAACGTTTTTGCCGCCACCGGCGACAAGTATCCCAAAACAAAATCACCAAACGATCCGCCAAAAAAATACATCGACCCGGCCAATATGAACCTGTCGGTAAAGCCCGGCGACGATTTTTTTGACTATGCCAACGGCAACTGGATAAAGCAGAACGCCATTCCTGCTAAAGAAACCCGCTGGGGCAGCTTCAACATTCTCCGCCAGGAAAATACCAACCGCCTGTTGGGCCTGCTTAACGAGGTTAGCAAAACACCAGGCCAGCCAAAAGGAAGCCTTAAACAGCGCGTGGGCGATCTATATGCCAGCGGTATGGACAGCCTTACCATCGAGAAGAAAGGCTACACCCCTATTACCGCCGACCTTGCCCGCATCAACAAAATAACTGATGTAAAAGGTGTTGTTAACGAGTTAGTTTACGAACGTGTTAACGGCATTGGCAGCCCGCTGTTTGGTTTTGGCGTTGGCCAGGATGAGAAGCACGTAGACCGCTACATTGTTACCCTGCGCCAGGGCGGCACCAGCCTGCCCGATAGGGATAATTACCTGAAAGATGATGCCCGCAGCAAAAAAATTCAGGATGCGTTAAAAACTTATATCACTACCTTGTTTACCCTAACCGGTACAGATGCGGAAACAGCGGCTAAGAATGCAGGTATCATCTTCGAACTGGAGAAAAGCCTGGCAAAATCGCAGCTAAGCCGCGTTGCACAGCGCGACCCAAATGCTACTTATAATAAATTATCGGTAGCCGATTTTAGCAAAACTACACCCCATTTAAACTGGGTGCAAATACTGCCGATGCTAAAAGCCGCTGGGCAGGACACCATTATAGTAGGCCAACCAACTTTTTTTAAAGATGCGGATGCGCTGCTTGCTTCTACCTCTGTTGAGGATTGGAAAACTTATTTGAAATGGAACATCCTACGTGGGTCGGCATCTTCCTTAAGCTCGCCTTTTGTAAACGCAGGCTTTGCATACAGCAGCGCACTTAGCGGCCAAAAAGCACAAACCCCGCGTAGCGAACGCATGAGCGGCCTTGTTGATGGCAGCATTGGCGAATTGTTAGGCCAGCTTTACGTAGAAAAGTACTTTACCCCGGCCGCCAAAAAATACATGATAGACCTGGTAAACAACCTTAAAGCGACCCTTGGCGACCGCATAAAACGCCTTGACTGGATGAGCGAAGAAACCAAAGCACGGGCCCTCAAAAAACTGGCTGCATTCCGTGTAAAAATTGGCTATCCCGATAAATGGGAGGCTTATGACGGCCTGGTAATTAACCGTGATGATTATGCAGGTAACTTAAGGCGCATTGCGGTTTGGCGTTATAACTTTAACGTAAGCCGCCTGGGCAAACCGGTAGACCGCACACGTTTTGGTATGACACCGCCAACCGTTAACGCATCATATAACCCAACCAATAACGAGATAGCTTTCCCTGCGGGGATATTGCAGTTCCCGTTCTTTGACTTTGGGGCTGATGACGCCGTGAATTATGGTGGTATCGGGGCGGTTATAGGCCACGAAATGACGCATGGCTTTGACGACGAAGGCCGACAGTACGATGCCGATGGAACCCTGCGCGACTGGTGGACCAAAGCCGATGCCGATAAATTTAAAACCCGTGCCGACCAGGTTGTTGGCCAATACAATGCCTTTACCGTGCTGGATACCATCCACGTAAACGGTAAACTTACCCTTGGCGAAAACCTTGCCGACCTTGGTGGTTTAAACGTAGCTTATGAAGCATACAAGAAAACCAAACAAGGCCGGTCTGACACTAAAATAGACGGTTTTACGCCCGATCAAAGGTTCTTCCTGTCGTGGGCGCAGGTTTGGCGTAGCGCGCAACGCCCCGAGGCAGCCGCGCAACGGATCCTTACCGATCCCCACTCGCCCGAGCAGTTCCGTACCAACGCACCCGTTGTAAATATGGATGCCTGGTACACCGCATTTGATGTAAAACCGGGCGACAAGATGTACAAGAAGCCCGAGGACAGGATAAAAGTGTGGTAGTGGTTACAAATTAGGGAACATACAGCCCGGTTGAGAGACCGGGCTTTGTTGTTTTATGAAATTATGATAACCATCACCTAACCCTGTGCCCGTCATCAGCCTATACATATTGTGCAGGGGATACTTTTGAACCAACAAATAAATATTGTATGAAAAAGTATCTTATCTTAACCTTCTCCCTGGTCCTGTTTTCAACTATAAATGTTTTAGCACAGGCTAAACACGAATGGGACATCCGTTTACGTGCCGCAGCTGTAATTCCGCAAGAAAGCGGAACTGTTGGTGTTATTGGCGGCAAGCCAACCCTTAGCAACTCATTTATACCCGAGCTGGATTTTACGTATTACTTCGCTAATAATTTTTCTGCCGAACTGATATTGGGCACAACCAAACATAAAGTATCAACACAGGCATCAGATCTTTCGGCCATTGGCGCAAGTTCATCGGCAGATGTAAACCTGGGTAAAGTTTGGCTGTTACCGCCCACCCTTACGTTCCAATACCATTTACCTGTAGGTAACTTTAAACCTTACGCAGGCGCAGGTGTAAACTACACCATATTTTATAACTCGGATGCCGGCCCCGTAGTAAAGGGAATTGATTACAAAAACAAATTTGCATTTGCTGCGCAACTTGGTTTTGATTACGACATCTCAAAAACCGTCTTCATCAACGCGGATGTTAAAAAACTACTTTTAAGCACAGATGTGGTTGTGGATGCATCAAACCTTACACCTGCTAATAATCCGTCATTATCACCGGTGTTACAGCATATACCGGCACATGTAAAAATAGATCCCTGGATAATTGCTGTTGGTATAGGCAAGCGCTTTTAATACCATAATGGCGGTAGGCTACCCGGGTAGATTGCCGCCATTATTATACTTCTGTTAGGTAATAGTTAACATCGGCATGATGTATAAAAATTCTATCTTTGCGGCACTGACACATCATATGATAATTCATCAATTTTACGACAAGGGGTTGGCGCATGCTTCGTACGCCATAATCCGCAGCGGCAGAATGGTTGTTATTGACCCTGCCCGTAACCCGCAGCCCTACTATGATTTTGCACAACTGCATAACGCGGATATAACCGGCGTTATAGAAACCCACCCGCATGCCGATTTTGTGAGCTCTCATCTCGAGATCCATCAAACTACAGGCGCGGTTATCTACGTAAGCAAACTCGCAGGCGCCGGATACCCTCACGAAACCTTTGATGATGGCGATGTGATACAACTTGATGACATTAAGCTTAAAGCGCTTAACACCCCCGGTCATTCGCCCGATTCTATCTGCATTTTGTTGGAAGATGAGAACGGCCGCGACTGCGCTATATTTACCGGTGACACGCTATTTGCTGGTGATGTCGGCCGCCCCGACCTGCGCGAAAACGTAGGTAATATTACCGCTAAAAAAGAAGAACTGGCCCGCCAGATGTACCATAGCACCCGCGAAAAACTAATGGTTTTACCCGCCGATGTTACTGTTTATCCTGCGCATGGCCCCGGCTCGCTTTGTGGTAAAAGCATGAGCCCCGACCTGCAAAGCAGCATTGGCAAAGAGTTGCGCGAAAACTACGCCTTGCAATTAATGGACGAGCTAAGCTTTGTAAAAACCCTGATGGCCGACCAGCCCTTTATGCCAAAATACTTTGGCTACGATGTAGAGCTGAACAAAACAGGCGCACCTAATTTTGAAGAAAGTATTGGCATGGTACCCCGCCCATCAACAGATATAGCATTGGAGAAAGGCGCATTGATAGTTGATAGCCGCGTTAAAAATGTATATCGCAGCGGTCATGTAAAAAACGCCATTAATTTGCAGGATGGCGAGAAGTTTGAAACCTGGTTGGGATCGGTAATTGGGCCCGATGAGCAGTTTTATTTAATAGCTGCTATAGACAAAGAACTGGAAGTTGTTATTGGTAAAGCAGCAAAAATAGGATACGAGAAAAATATAATAGCTGCCATTTTAACACCGGCTAATGCCAAAGAAAGATCTGCCGATATTGATTACGCGGATTTTAAAGCGCAGCCCGATAAATATACTATTATAGACGTACGCAATTGGGCAGAGATAAAAGGTGGCAGGATATTTAAAAACTCCCTTACCATCCCATTACCCGAACTACGTGAGCGTGTTAGCGAGATCCCGACAGATAAGCCTATTGTAGTGCATTGCGCCGCGGGTTACCGTTCTACGGCAGCGGCAGGCATTATAGAAGCAGCCGTAAGCAACGTACCCGTTTATGACCTGGGTGAAGCTGTTAATGATTGGAAATAGTTATTATCTGATACCTTTATAACCCTCCCCTTTTTAAAGTATCGGCCGCGTAGTTCGCGGCGCGGGCGGTTAATGCCATAAAAGTGAGCGATGGGTTTTGTGTGCCGGTAGAGGTCATGCAGGCTCCATCGGTTACAAACACATTGGGGCAATTATGTAACTGGTTCCATTCATTTAACATAGATGTTTTGGGATCACGCCCCATGCGGATGCCGCCTACCTCGTGAATATCCAGCCCGGGGGCCTGCTTGCTATCATTTGTGGCTATGTTTTTACAGCCCGCTTTATCCAGCATTTCTGCACCCTGTACCAGGAAATCTTTCAGCAACTTTTCATCGTTATCATCATAATCTACCGAAATACGCAACTGCGGGATGCCCCATTTATCTTTTTGATCTTTACTAAGGCTTACAAAATTGTTTTCTTTAGGTATAGTTTCCCCCTGCATCATCATATAAATACCCCATGGCCCCGGTTCGGCTATGGCGTCTTTAAATGCAGCGCCAACTTGCTCCCCTTCAGTAAAGTGTCCCCAGCCCGGCCGTGTTGCTGTATAGAAGGTCATATAACCACGCAAAAAGTCTGTTTCTTGCTTGTGCACATTCCTGAAGTTGGGCATCATCACAGCCGTTGGCCTGCGGCCATAATAGTAGCTATCCATCGGCCCGTCGAAACTTGCCGACATAGAGCCACGATAGTTATGGAACGCTATGTATTTACCCAACAGCCCATGATCATTCCCCAACCCGTTAGGGAACCTATTTGATGTAGAATTAAGTAAAATTAGGTTACTGTTTAAAGCGGCGGCATTTACAAAAATAACCTTAGCAAAATACTCTATAGCTTTGTTGGTATGCGCGTCGATCACCCTAACGCCAACGGCCTTTTGCTTTTTTTCGTCGTAAATTATAGAGTGTACAACAGAATCGGGCCGCAGGGTTAGTTTACCTGTTTTGGCAGCCCAGGGCAGTGTAGATGAGTTAGAACTAAAATAGCCCCCAAACGGGCAGCCTCTTTCGCAAAGGCTGCGCGCCTGGCACTGCCCCCGGCCTTGCTGCAAATGTATCTCTTTTGGTTTGGTAAGATGGGCGCAGCGGCCAATAATAACGTCACGGTCCTTATAGTGGGCCATGATGCGTTTTTGAATTTCCTTCTCCACTACGTTCATCTCCCAGGGTGGCAAAAAGTCGCCGTCGGGCAGGGTTTCAAGTCCATCACGGTTGCCGCTTATGCCGGCAAACTGTTCCACATGGGTGTACCAGGGTGCTATGTCATTATAACGGATAGGCCAGTCAACGGCAAAGCCATCGCGTGCAGGGCCTTCAAAATCAAACTTGCTCCAGCGCTGGGTTTGCCTTGCCCATAGCAGCGATTTACCACCCACCTGATATCCCCGGATCCAATCGAAAGGCTTGTCCTGAACGTAAGGATGTTCCTTATCCTTTACAAAAAAATGCTCTGTAGCTTCGCTAAAGGCATAGCAACGCCCTGTAATAGGGTTTTCTTGTTTAACCGTTAAAGGTAACTGGCCGCGGTGTGGGAAATCCCAGGGATTTTTAGTAGCCGTAGGGTAATCCTTTAGGTGCACTATATCCTTTCCACGCTCTAAAACAAGCGTTTTAAGGCCTTTATCACAAAGTTCTTTAGCTGCCCAGCCGCCGCTTATACCCGATCCTATAACTATAGCGTCAAAAGTATTAGCCGCAAATTCATTCGAATTTACATATGCCATTATAATTGGTTTTGGAAATTTGAAAGTAGCAATTGTAAATGATAAGAGCAATAAAACGCGCTTGCTTTAACGCTGGCCCGCTACAAAACACTTTTTAAAGCCGGCCAAACTGTTTCTGCTACTACTTTATATCCTTCGGCAGATGGGTGCAGCCTGTCCCAAAGATTAAGGTGCTTTACACCTGCTACGCCTGCCAACAAGAATGGTACAAAAGCTAAACGGTTATCTGCTGCAAGTTTTTTATAGATCCCGTTAAAGGCTACTGCGATATCGCCGCCCAAAAATACCGGGATCTCCATTCCCAACAGCACAATTTTTACCTGCGGATATTTACTTTTTACGTTATTGATAATAAGCTTGAGATTATGGGTAATGGTATTCGGCGGCACTCCTCTGCGGATGTCGTTTATGCCAAGCTCAAGCACAAATACATCAACAGGTTTGTTCAACCAATAACTTAAGCGGGACAAACCGCCCGAAGTTGTATCGCCACTTACGCCGGCGTTGATAACCTGATAATTGAATCCCTCTGCTTTAAGCTTAGTACCAATCAGCGCCGGGAATGATTCTGCCGCCGCGTTAGCGAGCCCATATCCGGCGGTTAAGCTATCACCAAAAAATAAGATGTTCTTCATCGGGTTAAAGAAAATTGACAAGGGTTTGTTAATCTATTCCCTCAACGCTCCACAAGCCGGAATGGTCGCGGTAGTGGGATATATTTTCAATTACCTCTTCCACTTCCTGCGATGTTAGTTCATCCCGGCCATCGGCGGTATATGTAAAAAGTTTGCCGGGGTCTTCAAATGTGATGTATCCTAAATAGTTGGGGTCGGTTTTGGTTTCAAGTAACAGTTCGCTTTCCTGCCTATACTCTTCATCCTTATCAAATCCTAAATCAGCGTAAATGTTATATGTATAAGTAAGTACCTGGTGGCCATCTACCTGCGCTTGCGTATTGGGGATGACTTTTACAGGTCTGTTATTTCCAACGGTAAAAAATATAGGAATCATGGCTGTGGTAATTTTATTAGTGACAAATGCTGAAACAAATGGTTTGCATAAAAATTCTTAACTTAACATGATGATAAACTTTACACTTACCAAAGGGCTATTTTTAGTTATAGCGCCTGATACTAAAAAGCTAGGTTGGTGATAAGCGATGGCAACACCGAATTTGCCTGCAGAAAAGAAGTTTTAAGTAAGCTAATGCGTTTCATACACGCCGACGAAGATGAAGCCCTGTTTAAAGGCCGCCTGCAACTTCGTAAAAGCGGAGATGATATTATTACCGTATTTAAAGGTGAGCCTGTTGGCAGTATCCCGGTAAGCGATCTTAAGGAAGCCCTTAACGCTCTATAGCGATTATTAGTCAACAAAAAAGCGGCTACCTTATTTGGATAGCCGCTTTTTATATTAAGTTTTGCTTGTATTATTTAACAGCACCAGGGGTGGTGTAAGGCATAACCTGTGGGTTAAAGTTAGCCCAGCCAGCACTCCAGTCTTCGGTACCGAAAGCGCCTTTAAAAGCAACTTTGGTAAAGAAGTCGGCATTTACTTTTGCATCTGTAAATACAGCGCCGGTTAAAGCTGGTGAAGTACCGATCTGTGTAAAGACAGGAACACCGGCCCTTGCAGCAGGAGCAATATCAGCACCAAATTTGTAAGCATCGGTGTAGATACCGGCAGCATACAGGTCTGGAGAGAATGTATTGTTTAATAATAATTTTGCAGATACAGCAGCTAAGGCAGAGGCTGCAGCTTTGATCTGGTTGCCTTTGCTATTGCTACCTGCTACCAGGTTATTAGCAAATACAGATGCACCAGAAGCTAAGTTAGCAGATGCGTTTGCAGCACCACCAGCCGGTAAAGCATCATCATAAAATACACCTTCGGTATAACCAACTATTACAGAGTTTAAGATGCTGATAGCTGAGTTACGACGGATCTGCGCACCATGCTGGAAGCTGGCGTTAATAGAAGTAAAGTCCGATTTCTCTTTAGGGCCTAAAATGGTCATGTTAGAGAAAACAGCATTTGTTTGCGGGGTAGCATTTGTACCTGTAGCGTTGTTATCTGATTCGAAACCGTTTGAACCCGATACGTCGGCAGTTGCAGCTAAACGCTGTGCTAAACCAAACTGAACTTTACCAGAGAAACCGTTATCAGTATCAAAGTCATCATCCCAGCTATCAATAGCTAATAAGTGCTTAGCGTTTACGCTACCACCAAACCATTCAAAAGCATCGTCGCCAGAGCGGTAAACCTCTACGAAATCGATAGTAGTACCAGAACCAACGCTACCAAAAGTTAAACCGTTGATCTCGTTATCGGGACTAAGAGCAATACCGGCGTACTCAATACGTACATATTTTAAAGTACCAGAGTTGTCAGCAGCATCGGTACCACCGTGCTTACCTTTATCGGTAGCATCAGATATACCTTCGATTGGTACTGAAGTACCAACGTTGTTTGGAGCCTTACCTAAAAGGATAACGCCGCCCCAGTCGCCTTGTACACGGCCACCAGCAGCCTGGTTTGATGTAAATACGATTGGCTTATCTACTGTACCAACAGCTTCAATTCTTGAACCGCGGGTGATAATCAAAGCGCCTTTAGTTGCTTTATCACCTTTAATGATGGTACCGGGTTGGATGGTTAAAGTAGCATTGTTAGTTACAAATACGTTACCTTTTAAAAGGTAAATTTTATCTGCTGTCCAGGTTGTATTTGCTGTTATGTCAGCATTTACAGTTACAACACCATCACCTGTTGGCGGGGTAACAACGCCAGGACCGTCACCCGGGTCAACCGTGTTTTTTGAACAACTTGTAGCAAACAGGGTAAAGCCTACTGCAGCAACTAATAGAATTTTTTTCATTTTCTGATTTTTAATTTTCTGTTCAAAGTAACATAAGCACCTTTTACTTTACGTTAAGGGTTGTTTATGTGTATGTTAAATAATATTGGTTAATGTTAACCTTGTATTAATATTAAAGGGTGTATGTAAATGCCAATGAATATGTAGCGCCCGGTTTGTAACTGCTTTGGATACCATCTCCGGCATCAACCTTTTTATTAAAGTTGTTATCGTAATAGTAAGTAGCAGAATTATTAAGGATATCGGCAGCGGTAACTTTAAGTTCGCCTTTACCTTTAAACACCTTAAGACCAAGCTGCGCGTCAAACACGTTACGAGGCGCTTCCCAAATATCTTCGTATAAGGCACCTGCAGCTACGTTAAGCCTGCGGCCTACCCTATTGTAAAGAGCATTAAAGTTTAGTTTATTGTTAAGGAATGCGTGCTGTAAACCGGCATTAATAACATATGGTGCCTGGCCTACTAACGGGCGTTTCTCGTATTTAAAGTTGATACCCGCGTTTTTAGGGTTGTAAGAAGTTGACTTAATTACCGCTACGTTAGCATAAGCGGTAGT
Source organism: Mucilaginibacter lutimaris (assembly GCF_042676625.1). Taxonomy (NCBI): domain Bacteria; kingdom Pseudomonadati; phylum Bacteroidota; class Sphingobacteriia; order Sphingobacteriales; family Sphingobacteriaceae; genus Mucilaginibacter; species Mucilaginibacter lutimaris. Next base: position 735,731 of record NZ_JBHTIA010000003.1, on the reverse strand, counting down.
ATTTTTCATAAAATCGGTATTGTACAAGAAGTCCAAAGTTTTACGGATCTCAAACTCTGCACCAAATACGTTAGCTTTATCAGAGTTAAAGTAGGTGATGGTACGGGTTGAGTTAACATCCTGGTTGTACGTTTCAATAGCGTTTTTGAAGCGCTTGTAAAACCCTGATACCGAGATGATCTGACCGGCTGACGGATAAAACTCATAACGCAGGTCGATGTTATCGATATTAGACCTTTTCAGGTTAGGGTCACCTTGTTGCAAGGCCAATAACTCGTAATCGTAGTATTGAGAGATAGATAATTCCCTAAACTCGGGGCGGGCCAATGTACGGGTGTAAGATGCCCTTAAATTGGTTTTATCTGTTAAGGCGTATGTTAAGTTAGCTGATGGTAATACGTCAACATAGTTTTGTTTAACAATACCATCTGGGCGTTTGCTTACAGGTGTAACACGTACGTCAAACTGCTCTACACGTGCTCCCCAAACTAACCTTAATTTATCGGTAAGCTTGTTATCTAACATTACATAACCGGCATTGGTTAAAGAGTGCGCGTTGTAAGAGTCGTCAGAACCATCTATCTCGGTTAATTTGTAAACGTCGGCATTAAGAACATCGCTGCGGAATAAGGTGCTGATAGGGCGTTGTTTTAACGGACGGATAAAATCAGGATCATTCAGGTTCGGGTCATCGGTAACTACAGCGCCCAGGAAGCGTACGTTATAGTTCCTGTCGCGGTATAAGCTGGTTAAACCCGTTTTAAGTGTGCCTGTATGCGAGAACATTTTTATAGGCATAGAGTAGTTAACTGCGCCAGAATATTGGTTCTCGTTAAGTTTTGCGTAAAGCGTTGCGTTATCTTTACCTAACGTAGATACGTTTGCCTCAAAAGGATCGTTGCTGCCTATGTTGCGCGAGTAGCTTACCTTGCGTTGCTGAGGCTGATCATTAAGTACATTACTGTAGCTTAAATTCCAGTTTATTTTAGCGCCTTTTTCGCCCAGCGGATGGTTACCCTCTAAGGTGGATTTAAACAAGGCTTTCTGTAAAAGGTCGAACGCGTAGTATTTTACATCAGAGTTAGTTGCCTGGTTGCTGCCTGTACGTTGCAGGAACTGGTCGTCATAGATCCTGTTGTAAACGTTTTTAAACGTGATCTTATTTTTACCGTATGAGTAACCGAGGTTTAATATAGCACCAAGGTTGGTAGAGAACTTGTAAATATCATCATTGTAGTTATAGCCATAAGCATCACGCTTAACATCGTTCAAAATGCTTTGCGAATTGCGGTAGGTTACACCAAAAATAGCCCCGAAACGGTTGCCGGTTTTCTCATAATCCTTTACCCTCGATAAGGTGAACTGGTAGTTTTGCGTTGGCAGGGCAGTGTTTTTATAGATGTTATAATCCTGGGAGATGCTCTTTAACAAATTCCTGTTTTGCTGCAGGCTTAAGCCATTTACTATTGAAGAATAAGGTACAAAGCCATTGGGCAATTGCTTTTTACCGTTGTCAAAACCAAAGTAATCGGTAGCGTTACGCTGGCCGCTCAAAAAGGTTTTACCTGTTGATGCTGTGTTATAGCCTGTACCAATACCAAAAGATATAACGTTTTGCTCGGGCAAGTCTTTGGTATTGATCTGTATCAAACCACCGGTAAAGTCACCCGGCTGGTCTGGCGTAGCGGTTTTTACGATGTTTAAGCTTTCAACAAGGTTTGAAGGAACGATGTCGAAAGAGAACGCTTTACGGTTTGGTTCGGTGCTTGGTAATGATGCACCATCAAGTAAAGCGCTGTTGTAACGGTCGCTCAAACCACGCACAACAACAAATTTATTGTCCTGCACGGTAGCACCGCTTACACGTTTTAAAACATCAGCAGTGTTGCGGTCAGGTGATTTTTTGATCACCTCGGCAGATGTACCATCAGAGATGGATACGCTATTTTTTTGCATAGCATATAATGCACCTACAGATGCCTGGCGATAGGTCGATTTAATAACCACTTCGTTAAGCGCCTTTGATTCGGCCTGGCCAAGGGTAATATCAAGCGCGGTATTAGCGCCTTGTTTTACTTCAATATCAGAAATTGTTTTGCTTTGGTAACCAATATATCTCACCAGAATGGTGTACTTGCCCGGTGCAATACCGGCTAATACATAATGCCCGTCAACATCGGTGGCAACAGCTTTTGTGGTGCCTTCTATATTAACAGTTGCGCCAATAAGTGTTTCGCTGGTTTTTTGGTCGATGACCTTACCAGATATACGGCCCGTGGTTTGTGCAAGCAAATTGCCCGCCGTTAGGGTTAAAACAAATAGAACGGTGATTGCGGATAAAACTTTTTTCACGTGTATTAATTTAATACCGCAAAACTATTACCGCGATGTTAGTTGAATGTTACGAGTGCATTACCATAACAACCACTTAATATTATGCCAATGTTAACAAGTGCCTTAAATATACTGTTAACCAGCTTTTTGCTTATCAGTTAAGTTATACTGCTTTAATTCTTCCAGCTGGATCTCGTAGGCGCGCATCCTGGCATGCAAAATATCTACCTCGGTACGCAGCATCTGGATCTCGGTGATCAGCTTGGCCGAATCCGGTTTATGGATCATTTTATCGCCTGTGCCCAATATAAGCCACTCGGGCGAGTACTTTAACTGGAAACAAAGTTTACGGATAAGGTAATAACTAATATCCTGCTTTTGATTGATAACCTTACTTATAAAACCCTGGTCAACCCCTATGGCGTTAGCCAGTGCAAGCTGCCCGCCATGCTCCTTTACAATTACCTTAATACGCTTTACAACTGCTTCGTCAGACATGCTACAATTATAAACATTTTTAGGAATTAGGTTAAGCTTTATGAAAAACCACCCTTAACCATCTCACTGTCCCACTTTTTTTGTTACTAAAACATATAAATATACAATAGTTTGATAATCAATAACTTAAAATTTGACTTTTATTAAGAAATAGTCAGCTAAAAATCGCAACATACTGATTTACAGATATATAAATTTATAAAAGGGTGTCCCATTTTTTAAAAAACGGGACGGAATGGGACACCCGGGACGCTGACCCGTCCTGAAAAAAGTTTACGCTATTGGTTGTTAATACTGATACCGATTTAAACTTTAAACTTAAGTACTATATAGGTTAAAAAAACCGCCTGTACATATCCTTTACCAATAGCTATAATCGCAAATCATGTGATAAAGACCATAAAGATTTACATATTTTAATTAAAGCTTCTGCTTATATTGGCGATAAATTTCAACCTCTTTTTTTGCCTTATACACACCAATTAAATGAAGAAAACGCTATTAGTTTTGCTAATTACTATTTCGCTGTCACAATTAAAAGCTTTTGCGCAATATGGTACTAATTCGCAAACTCCTATAACGGATGCACTTGGCAGGCCCGTGGCCACACGCGATTTTATAAAATTTAAAGGGTCGCCCTTTTTATATGACGAATGGGTTAAAGGCGAGATCACAACTAACGATGGACAAGTTTACAAGGACTTGCTGCTAAAGTTTGACTTAACCCATAACCTATTAACGTTTACATACAATAAAGACGACGAACCACAACGTTTTAAAGACCCGGTACGGGTGTTTACTATGTACGCCGAAACCGTGCGTGTTTTTGCAAATGGTTTCCCTAAAACAGACGGGCTTAACAAAGACACTTATTACGAAGTAATAGCTGCCGGTAAAACCCTGCTGTTAAAACACCACCGGCCAATTCTAAAGACCGTGAGGGACGAAAACCGCGCCCCGGTTGTAGGCCAGTATACCGAAACCCAATACTACTATATATTTAAAAATGATAAGATAAATAAAATAAAACGCAATCAGCAGGCTATCGCAGCCGCACTCGCCGATAAAGCAGATCAGGTAAGTACATATTTAAACACTCACAAAACAAACTTTGATAGTGACGCAGACCTGAAAAAGCTATTTGATTATTATAATAGTTTGTAGTTACACATTTGTCACATTCCTATCAATCACACGTCACAATTCCAATTTCCCAATCCACATATTCGCACATCTGCACATTTACCCCTATCTTTGCGGCACTAAATTAAACACCTATGTTAAAAGGATTTTTTAATGTTCCGGAGGCTGTAAACGAGCCTGTGTTAAACTATGGCCCCCGCAGCGTAGAGCGCGCGGCGCTTAAAGCCGCTTTGGCAGATGCCCGTTCAAAACAAGTAGATATCCCTATGTATATTGGCGGTAAAGAAGTGCGTACAGGTAAGCTCATGGAACTGCGCCCTCCGCATGATCATAAACACCTTTTAGGTACTTTTCATTGGGGCGATAAAAGCCACGTTACCGCTGCAATTGATGCCGCCCTTGCCGCCAAGGCCGATTGGGAAAACCTGCCCTGGGAACAGCGCGCCGCTATATTTTTAAAAGCTGCAGACCTGGTTGCCGGCCCATACCGTGCTACCATTAACGCGGCTACCATGCTTGGCCAAAGCAAAAACGCCTACCAGGCCGAAATTGACGCCGCATGCGAGTTTATAGATTTTTTGCGCTTTAACGTGCAATACATGACCGAAATTTACCAGCAGCAGCCGCCCGTATCGGGCAAAGGCGTTTGGAACCGTCTGGAGCAACGCCCGCTGGAAGGTTTCGTATTCGCGCTTACGCCTTTTAACTTTACGGCTATTGCGGGTAACCTGCCAACTTCTGCCGCCATGATGGGTAACGTTGTGGTTTGGAAACCGGCAGATACCCAGGTTTACGCCGCCAATGTTATTATGCAGATATTGATAGAAGCCGGCTTGCCTGCAGGTGTAATCAACCTGATCTACGCTGATGGGCCCGAAGTTGGCGACGTGATATTTAACCATCCCGATTTCGCGGGCATCCACTTTACCGGTTCTACCAAGGTGTTCCAGCACATCTGGCAAACCATTGGTACCAACATTCATAAATATAAAACCTACCCGCGCATTGTGGGCGAAACCGGCGGTAAAGACTTTGTACTTGCCCACCCAAGTGCCAATGCCGACGCGGTTGCCGTTGCCCTTTTACGCGGCGCGTTCGAATACCAGGGGCAAAAATGCTCGGCAGCGTCGCGCGCCTACATCCCGGCAAGCCTTTGGCCTGCGGTTAAGGAGCATGTTGTGCGCGAAATGGCTACCTTTAAAATGGGCCCAACCGAAGATTTTGAGAACTTTATTAATGCCGTTATCAGCGAAGCATCCTTTGATAAGCTGGCTAAATATATTGATGCCGCCAAAGCCGATGATGGTGTTGAAGTAATAGCGGGTGGCGGTTACGATAAGAGCCAGGGCTGGTTCATACAGCCAACTGTGCTGCAAGTACAAGACCCATACTATGTAACCATGTGCGAGGAGCTGTTTGGCCCTGTACTAACTGTATATGTATATGATGATAGCGAATGGGATAACATCTTAAATATTGTTGATAAGACGTCTATCTATGCTTTAACCGGCGCCATCCTTTCGCAAGACCGTTACGCTATTACCGAGGCTACCACACGCCTGCGCAACGCTGCCGGTAACTTCTACATTAATGATAAGCCAACGGGCGCCGTGGTTGGTCAGCAGCCGTTTGGTGGTGCCCGCGGTTCGGGTACTAACGATAAGGCAGGCTCCATGATAAACCTGCTGCGCTGGGTATCGCCGCGCACGATCAAGGAAACTTTCGATTCACCTAAAGATTACAGGTATCCGTTTTTACAGCCGGAACATTAATTTTAGACACATTGAAGCTAAAAGCGAAAGGTCAAAATACCTTTCGCTTTTTTTATGCTTCATCATTTACAAATTCATGACCGGAATATTTGTTTGAAATAGATGTTTAAACAAATATTTTGTCGAAATTGCATCATGGAAATTGGAATAGATAGTTTTGCTTCTGCCCTTTATGGCTCTAATGAGCTTACGCCCGTTGTTGCAATGGAACAATTGCTGCAACGTATTGAACTGGCAGATGAGGTTGGGCTTGATGTGTTTGGGATAGGCGAACATCATAAAAAGGAGTTTCTGGATTCGGCCACAGCCGTAATTTTAGCGGCTGCTGCCACCCGCACCAAACGCATACGTTTAACCAGCGCTGTAACCGTGCTTAGCGCAGCCGACCCGGTACGGGTATTTCAAAGCTTTGCCACGCTCGACCTTATTTCTAAAGGCCGGGCAGAACTGGTGGTAGGCAGGGGCTCATCTGTTGAGGCCTATCCCCTTTTTGGTTTCAGCCTGAACGACTATGACGCGCTGTTTTCAGAAAAGCTTGATCTGCTGCTGAAGATACGCGAACAGGAATTTGTAACCTGGTCGGGCAGGTTTCGCCCGGCGCTCGATAACCAGCCGGTTTACCCAAGGCCGGTACAGGCGAAATTGCCCATATGGTTAGGCGTTGGCGGCACACCCGAATCTTTTGTAAGAGCCGGTACGCTTGGGCTGCCCTTAATGGTAGCTATTATTGGGGGCAACACTTCCAGGTTTCGCCCGCTGGTTGACCTCTACCGCGAAGCCGGCGCCCAATCAGGCTTTTCGGCGGACCAACTAACTGTTGGCCTGCACTCGCCGGGTTACGTTTCTGATAACAATGACAAGGCGGTAACAGAGTATTACCCCGGTTATGCCGAACTATGGACCCGCTTAGGCCGCGAACGTGGCTGGCCGCCGGTAACACGCCCGCAATTCGATCATTTGATAGGCCCGGAAGGGGTATTGCTGGTTGGCGGGCCCGAAAAGGTAGCCGAAAAATTGTTAAGGCATAGCGAATCTCTTGGCGGCATCAGCAGGTTTACCTTCCAGATGGATAACGCAGGCCTCACACATCAACAATTAATGCGCTCTATTGAACTGATAGGTACAAAGGTTATACCGTTGGTAAAAGCAGGTTAACGCTGCGATTTAGATATCATAAATAAGTAAGGCCAATGTTGTAATTGGCCTTACTTATTTTACCGTAAATGATATCACATGTGAAACATGATTTCTCTTTTATGCTTACGAAGCTGTTTGGCTGAACCTGAAAACCTCGTCCATTTTAAGGTTGTTATCAGTGCTCACCTTCATATCGTTTATTAGGCCCGTAGCCAGGCTATATACCCAACCGTGTACATGCAATTCCTGGCCTTTAGCCCAGGCATTTTGCACGATAGATGTTTTGCAAAGGTTGCTAACATTCTCTATTACGTTTAGCTCAACAAGGCGGTCGCCACGCTTGGTTTCGTCCTCAATGGCATCAAGCTCCTGGGCATGTACGCGGTAAACATCTTTAATGTGGCGCAGCCAGTTATCTATCAGGCCAAATTGTTTGTTGGTCATGCTGGCAAGTACGCCGCCGCAACCGTAGTGGCCGGTTACAATCACGTGTTTTACCTGCAATACGTTCACCGCGTAATCCAGCACGCTCAGCATGTTCATATCGGTATGTATCACCATATTGGCAATATTGCGGTGTACAAATATCTCACCCGGGTTAGTACGGGTTATCTGGTTAGCCGGTACGCGGCTATCGGCACAGCCAATCCAAAGTATAGGTGGTTTTTGGCCGTTAGCAAGCGTAGTAAAAAACTCGGGATCTTCTTTTAAAGCGTCAGCCACAAATCGCTTGTTACCTTCTAAAAGGCTTTCATAAGTAATATGGCTTGTGTCGTGAATTAGTTGTGCGCACATAGGATTATGTTTTTATTAAGATTTTGTAATTTTTGTTTTAGTTGGATAAATGAGTTGGTATATCTTATGGAAAAATACAGGTAACAGATCGTAATACAATATAGTGAGCAATATAAGCGGTACAAAGTAAAATACTTTAAATTCGTATATATTAAAGAAATAACCTCCTGCCAATCCTCCTGCAATAAAAAAGGTAAGCACGGTAATACGTACGTAAACCTTATTTTTTACAGCCTGGGTATCTTCCGTTCTGGGGTGCATCCATTCGGCAAGTTCGCTGCCCAAGTCTGTAAACAAACCCGTAAGGTGGGTAGATTTGATTAGCCCACCAGATATGTTTGATACCAACCCGTTTTGCAAGCCCATGGCAAACAGCAAAGCCCCGATAACGATCTTACGCTCAGTGTCGGTTTCGTGATAAAATTTATTGCCGTAAACCGCAACAAACAGCAGTACAAATATTTCTATTATAATAGGCGCGGAATGTGCCCTGTACCAGCTTTTATGCTTTAAAGATTGTATTATAAATTTTGACGTGAACGAACCCATCATAAACATCAGCAGCCATATACCAAAGATAATAACATCGCTAAAATCCTGCTGAAGGATGTTCTTGGCAAGGTTGGCCACGTGGCCGGTAACATTTGAGGTAAATGCTAAAAAGGCCAGCAACCCTACCACATCAATAAAGCCCGCCACAAATGCCGACGACGAAGCCAGCATCAGGTTGTGGTTTAATGTACGTTTATCTTGCGGTTGCCTTAACATTTGTATTTTTTTTTGTTCGTTAAACATATACACCAACATCATGTTTTGTTAATTGGTAATTAACCCCGGCCGCAAGCAGCCGGGGAATATATATAGATAGATAATAGGGCTAATTAATGCGCGGCAGCGGTTTCTACATTGTCAAACTCATAAACATAGCCCAGGCTACGCGGGTTACTGTTGCTAACGCCAAGGTCTTTTATTAAACCCGTGCTTATATCAACCACCCAACCGTGTACTTCAAGGTCGTGGCGTTCCATCCAGGCGTTTTGTATGATAGATGTTTTACAGATGTTGTACACCTGCTCGGTAACGTTTAGCTCAACCAGGCGGTTCACTTTGGCTTTCTCGTCGGTAATGCGGTCGAGCTCGTTAGCGTGTAAACGGTAAACATCTTTAATATGGCGCAACCAGTTATCAATAATACCAAACTGTTTGTTGCTTAAAGCGGCGGCTACGCCGCCACAGCCATAGTGGCCTGCAATAATCACGTGTTTTACCTTAAGTACGTTAACCGCATAATCGAGCACGCTAAGCATGTTCATATCAGAATGAACACACACATTAGCAATATTACGGTGAACAAACACTTCGCCGGGTTTGGTGCCGGTAACTTCATTTGCGGGCACGCGGCTGTCTGAGCAGCCAATCCACAATACTTCGGGGCTTTGGCCTTTAGCTAAGTTGGTAAAAAACTCAGGGTCTTCGGCAACGCGTTTGGCAGCCCAATCGCTGTTATTTTGCTTTAACTTATTATAGCTGGCAGTTTGCGCAAGTTTTATGCTGTTGGTATCAATACCGTTCTTTCCGTTTTTATTTTCTGTATTATTCATGGTAGTTTTAGTTATCTGATTTATAAATAGCCCCGTCTAAATCTCCCCCAAAGGGGAGACTTACGAATGGCTTTACCTTGTTTGGTTCTGTTCATCAGGATTGTAAACCAAATCTTTCAAAGGCGGTATATCATACCGTTCCTTTATTTCTTTTAATTGTACTATAATGCCTTTTGTATAGGCGTTGTGTTTAAAGTTATTAATGGTCTCCAGTACATCCGGGTCTATGTAGCGCGAGTTAGAACCATCAATAATTACATCGCTGCCTTTTGGCAAACTGGTAAGGGTAATTTGTATAGCCGCTTTATTAAGGAATGAAACCTCCTCGGCAAGTTTTATACGTATCGTATTTTTTTCGCCATTTGGAGCTATAGTGTAGAAATAAGGGTTACGCAGGTTGGTACGTAAAATATAAAATACCCCTACCATCATCCCAATACCAACACCTATCAATAAGTCGGTGAAAACAACGGCTATAATAGTTATTACGAAAGGTATGAATTGGTTTAGCCCCTTGTGCCACATGTGTTTAAACAAGCTTATCCTGGCCAATTTATAACCCACTGTTAACAATATAGCCGCCAAACATGAAAGCGGAATTTTATTTAGGAGCGATGGTATGGCAAGCAGGCATACCAGCAATAAATACCCGTGAAATATAGCGCTTACTTTGGTACGTGCACCGGCGCCTACGTTGGCTGATGAGCGTACGATCACGGCCGTCATAGGCAAGCCACCCAATAACCCGCTTACAATATTACCTGCACCCTGGGCAACCAGTTCGCGGTTGGTAGGCGATACACGTTTAATAGGGTCAATTTTATCAACCGCCTCAAGGCTTAAGAGGGTTTCTAAACTGGCTACAATAGCAATTGTAACCGCGGTTACCCAAACCGCCTTGTTGCCTATTCCGCTAAAATTGGGAGATTTGAACAGACCGAAAAATTCGCCCGTGCTGTGTACTAAAGGTATCTGTACAAATTGTTTATCTAAAAGTGCAAAACCTGTACCCGAAAAAATGGCGGCCAGTATGGTACCTACAACCACCACCAAAAGTGGAGCGGGTATCAGAGCCAGCTTCTTAACTTTAGGCCAGTATATCATAATAGCAAGCGATACCACTGTGATGATAACCGCCCCGTAATTGATCCTGGCAAGCGCGCTCAATATCCCCGAAAAGGTATTTTCAGTATCCATCTGGCTAAAACCTTCGTCGCCTTCGTAATCCTTATCATACCCAACGGCGTGGGGGAACTGTTTCATGATAAGGATGATACCTATAGCGGCAAGCATACCTTCTATAACCGCCGATGGGAAATAATTGGCGATAGTACCGGCTTTTACCAACCCGAATATCATTTGCATCACACCGGCAATTACCAGGGCAAGCAAAAACGCGTCAAACGAACCTAAACTGGTTATAGAGTTTAATACGATGGTGGTTAAACCCGCGGCAGGCCCGGCCACACTTAATTGCGAGCCGCTGAGCGTACCCACTACAATACCACCTATTATACCGGCCAGTAAGCCCGAGAATAATGGCGCGCCCGATGCAAGGGCAATACCTAAACACAGGGGCAGTGCTACTAAGAACACCACTAAGCCCGCGGGAAGGTCCTTTTTTAGATTTTTAGCTAAGAAATACTTTTTCAGGTTGAGGTCGCCGGCGGAAACGCCGCCTTGCTTGATTTGCATAAACAATAATTTTTATAATGAAAACTTTAGTAAACAGCACATTAGCAACACCAAAGCGGGTTGTAAGCAATGCATGGTATTCCGCCTGTTAAAAAAACAGGGGTGTGTTGCAGTTCACCGGATATGAAAATATCCGGTTATTTGTATTAAGCGTTGGGAGGAGGGGTAGGTACCAGAGGGTGAAATACCTGGTTGTAGAGGGAGCGTTCCTGGTTGTGCAGTATGTTGGTTTCAACTATAAGCGGCCTGTAAACTGTAAGGTGGTTTACATTTTCATCAAAAAACTTTTTGTCTTTAAAGGCATCTTTTTCAAGGTCCTCCTTCTCGTTTTTTGATTCGTGCTCCAGTTGCATGATCACCGCCCGAACGGTTTTGTTATTCAGGCAGGTAAAAACAGGCGCGATAGATATAACCATCTTTATTGCAAAGATGCCTATAAAGAGTGCCGCAATCGCGTTTTTAAAAATCCTGCTCCTCATTCGCAACAAAGATAATATTTTTTAGAAATGCAAAGTATCATCCGGCTATTTAAAGCTAATCTTACAATATAATTACTATAAGCCTCACCCCAAACCCCTCTCCCAAGGAGAGGGACCTTAAAAATATAAATAGAACCCTCTCCCTTATAGAGAGCCGAATGAGGCCTTATCAATTTTATTATTAATTTTATCGCTTAACCAATAAACCATATTGTGAATAAAAAGTTGGAGATTTTACAAAAAAAACGCGATCAGGCGCTTGAGGGCGGAGGTGCTGCACGTATTGAAAGTCAGCACAAAAAAGGGAAGTTAACCGCGCGCGAAAGGCTGCATTTTTTGTTAGACGATGGTTCTTTCCAGGAAATAGGGATGCTGGTATCGCACCGCAGTACCGATTTTGGGATGGAGAAAGAAAAGTATCCGGGCGACGGTGTGGTAACCGGTTATGGCACCGTAAACGGCCGTTTGGTGTACGTTTTCTCGCAAGATTTTACCGTTTTTGGCGGCTCGCTGTCTGAAACACATGCCGAAAAGATAGTTAAGATAATGGACCTGGCCATGAAGAACGGCGCGCCCGTGATCGGCCTTAACGACTCCGGCGGTGCGCGCATTCAGGAGGGTGTGGTATCTCTTGGCGGCTACGCCGATATTTTTTATAAGAATACCATGGCCAGCGGCGTTGTACCGCAGATCTCGGCCATTATGGGACCCTGCGCGGGTGGCGCGGTATACTCGCCTGCCATTACTGACTTTATTTTAATGGTAGAGCACACCAGCTACATGTTTGTAACCGGTCCCAATGTAGTAAAAACGGTAACACACGAAGAAGTAACATCAGAAGAACTGGGCGGCGCCAATACACACGCCACCAAAAGCGGTGTTACCCATTTTGCCTGCGCTAATGAGATAGAAGCCATCAACCATGTAAAAAAGCTACTGAGCTACATGCCGCAAAATTGTGAGGACCGTGCCCCTGCCCTGCCTTACGAGGTAAAGAACGAGGACCGCCCCGCATTAACCGATATACTACCCGAAAACGTTTCGCAACCTTACGACATACGCGAAGTAATAGAGGAGGTAATAGACGGCGCATCATTCCTGGAGGTACATAAAGATTTTGCCGAAAATATTGTTGTAGGCTTTGCCCGCCTGGCAGGCCGCAGCATTGGCATTGTGGCTAACCAGCCCGCATTTTTGGCAGGGGTGCTGGATATTAATTCCTCTACCAAGGGCGCGCGCTTTGTGCGTTTCTGCGATAGCTTTAATATTCCCCTATTGGTATTTGAAGATGTACCGGGCTTTTTGCCGGGTACCGACCAGGAGTGGAACGCCATTATTACCAACGGGGCAAAGTTGCTTTACGCTTTTTGCGAGGCTACCGTGCCGCGTATTACCGTAATTACCCGCAAGGCTTATGGCGGCGCGTATGATGTAATGAACTCCAAACACATTGGTGCCGATATGAACTACGCCTGGCCATCGGCAGAGATAGCTGTAATGGGCGCCAAAGGCGCTGCCGAGATCATTTTTAAACGCGAAATAACTTCCGCGGGAGATCCGGAAGCCAAATGGCGCGAAAAGGAAGAGCAGTACGCCAATATATTTGCGAACCCCTACCGCGCCGCCGAGCGTGGGTTTATAGATGAGGTAATTGCCCCCGCCGAAACCCGCATTAAACTCATACACGCCTTTAAAATGCTGGAGAATAAAGTGGTAAATAATCCGAAGAAAAAGCATGGGAATATACCTTTGTAAATTCGGATTTGAGGAGCGCAGGCTTGGTGCGATTCCCTCACTTGGGAGGGTGTAGGGAGGGGTATATAAGCGACTAATATCGTAAAGACCTATCTCCACCATAACACAGACCTCGTGCGATTCCCTCCCTTGGGAGGGTGTAGGGAGGGGTTATACAAGCGATTAAATTGCAAATGGCATAAACCCCTCTCTGCCACAACACAGTCAACCGCACCCCTCCCAAGGGAGGGAAAAAAATGAAACTACCAATGGTTAAAATAATTCCATACAACCCCAAACTAAAAGCCTTGGCCCGTAAGCTTAGAAAGGATATGACTTTTGGAGAAACTCTATTATGGAACGAATTAAAAGAAGACAAACTTTGGGGATTTGATTTTGACCGGCAGCGGTGTATTGATAACTACATTGTAGATTTCTATTGCAAACCATTGATGCTGGCGATTGAGATTGATGGTATGTCACACAACCGCGAGGAAGCTTTAAATAAAGATGAATTGAGACAGCAAAAGCTGGAAGGCTTTGGCATAACTTTTATTAGGTTTAGCGAAGCAGATGTGAAACATGATATGGCAAATGTGATTCGTGCTATTTCGGGCGTTATTGTAGAAATTATCAGAAAAAACAAGTCAATTAACATTCCTAAAGAGTTTCCGATGGAGGTTTTTAATAATTGAAGCGCAGGCCTGTGCGATTCCCTCCCTTGGGAGGGTGTAGGGAGGGGTTTCTGCAAGCGATTAATTGAAAATTGCATACACCCCTCCCTCCCAGCACATCGTCCGTTTCACCCCTCACAAGGGAGGGTGTAGGGAGGGGTTATATAAGCGACTAATATCGCATAAACCCCTCCCTGCCACAACACAGTCAACCGCACCCCTCCCAAAGGAGGGAATCTTAAATTTAACTTTTATTCTTCCTTATGCTTTCCATCGAACAAATAACTCCCCGCTTAACCTGGCGCCTGCGTAAAGAAGTACTTTACCCCAACAAGCCCTTGAATAGTATGATGATGGAAGAGGATGAACATGGCTACCACTTCGGCGCTTTTGAGGATAATAAACTGGTGGGTGTAGTGTCATTGTTTAAGCATCAGGATGATTGGCAATTTCGCAAGCTGGCTGTTATAACAGATGGACAGGGAAAGGGCATTGGCACACAAATAATAGCCTACATTACCGGCTTTGTTGAGCGTGAGCACGGCACAAAACTGTGGTGCCACGCAAGGCTATCGGCAACGGGGTTTTATGATAAATTGGGGTATAGTAAAGTGGGTAATGAATTTCAAAAGAATGGCATCAATTATATCAGGATGGAAAAAAGCCTGACTGTAAAATAAGAAGTCAGCCTGCCTTGCGCAAACTGACCTCTTGTGACTTTAACTAATTAACTGATCTTTTTATTACGCTGCAAAAGTGCGGTTACATTATAAAGTAAATGTTAAATAATAAACAAGCTTTATAACTGTTAAACAGACACTTCTTTGTTATAACAATTGCTTTATTATATTTGCGAACCGCTACCCTCCCCCGGTAGCATTATTAAATATAACACATGGCAAAAAAGAAACCAGAAGCCGAACAAAAAACGGCTGTAGTAAACGAAACATCTTTAGCGTTTTTCGAAAAATATATTAATAACCCTTCTCCTACCGGTTTTGAATACAAAGGTCAGGAACTTTGGCTGGACTATCTTAAACCCTATATCGACGATCATTTTGTAGACAATTACGGTACCGCGGTTGGTGTAATTAACCCACAGGCCGACTACAAGGTAGTTATAGAGGCACATGCCGACGAAATTTCGTGGTTTGTAAACTACATTACCAATGATGGGTTGATATATGTTATCCGCAATGGCGGCAGCGACCATCAGATAGCACCATCTAAACGTGTAGACATCCACACCGATAACGGTATTGTTAAAGCAGTATTTGGCTGGCCAGCTATCCATACCCGCTTAGGCGGCGAAAAAGAAGAAGCCCCAACGCTTAAAAACATCTTTTTAGATTGTGGCTGCACCAGCAAAGAAGAAGTTGAAGCCCTGGGCATCCACGTAGGTTGTGTAATTACTTACGAAGATGAGTTTATGGTGCTAAACAACCGCTACTATGTTGGCCGTGCTTTAGATAACCGCGCCGGTGGTTTTATGATTGCCGAGGTTGCCCGTTTGCTTAAAGAAAATAACATTACTTTGCCTTTTGGTTTATACATTGTAAATGCCGTACAGGAAGAGATTGGCTTGCGTGGCGCCGAAATGATCGCTCACCGCATTAAACCGAATGTTGCAATTGTCACTGATGTTACCCATGATACCGGTACCCCAATGATAAACAAGATAACCCAGGGCGACCTGGCCTGCGGTAAAGGACCGGTTATATCATACGCTCCTGCTGTACAAAACAATCTTAATAAATTGCTGATAGAATCTGCACAAAAAGCGGGCATACCTTTTCAGCGTCAGGCATCAAGCAGATCTACCGGTACCGATACAGATGCCTTTGCATACTCTAACGATGGTGTGCCATCGGCATTGATCTCGTTACCGTTACGCTACATGCACACCACGGTAGAGATGATCCACAAAGATGACGTTGATAATGTTATCCGCCTGATATACGAGAGCTTACTAAATATTCAAAACGGACAGGATTTTAGATACATCAAATAATTTAAAACATTTATACACAATAAGCATTGTGTATTCACAAACTCCTATACCCTACTTTTACCATGAAACCAACACTATTAATTTTGGCCGCAGGTATGGCCAGCCGCTACGGCAGCATGAAACAAGTGGACGGCTTTGGCCCAAACGGCGAAACCATCATCGACTATTCCATTTACGATGCTATTAAGGCAGGTTTTGGAAAGATCACCTTCATCATCCGCGAGGAATTTGCCGAGCCTTTTAGAAATATATTCGAGCCTAAATTAAACGGACGTATTGAAACTGATTACGTTTTTCAAAATTTTGACCTTGAACCGTTTGGCATCAGCGAAAAAATTGAGCGCGCTAAACCCTGGGGTACAGCCCACGCTGTGTTAGCAGCCCGCAACCAGGTAAACGAGCCCTTTTGCGTTATTAATGCTGATGATTACTATGGGTATGATGCCTTTAAAAAAATGGCTGATTTCCTGACCACAGAAGTGGCTGATGATAAATACGCTATTATTGGTTACCAGATAGATAAAACCTTATCAGACCATGGCACCGTGTCTCGCGGGGTTTGCGCGGTTGACGATAATGGCAACATGACCGAAGTAACCGAACGCACCGAGGTTTATTTTAAAGAAGATGGTACTGTAGCTTACAAAGACGCGACAGGCGAACACCCGTTAGCTAATGATACGCGTGTATCAATGAACTTTTGGGGCTTTACCCCGGCTGTTTTCAGGCAGAGCGAAGAAATGTTCAGGAACTTTGTTGAGGCTAACAAAACCAACCCAAAATCAGAATTTTTTATACCGTTGGTAGCCGATGAGCTTATAAAAAGTGGTACGGCGTCATTTAAAGTTATCCCAACCGCTACAAAATGGTTTGGCGTAACTTATAAAGAAGATAAACCAATAGTACAGGCATCAATATCTGAACTGGTAAACAACGGCACCTACCCAAGCAACCTTTGGGATTAAACAACCGCTAACATACTTTAAGCCCCCGTTTTAGCTAACGGGGGCTTTTTCTTTTTTAGTCCCAAGCCTCCGTAAAACAAGCCGCCCGGCCCCCTCTTATTAATTATTAATGCATAAGTATCAGCAGGTTTGCTTTATCAATTAGTGTTTTTAACTAAAAAGATTTTTTCAAAAAAAATATTTTAAACCCATTACATTTTACATTAATTTAATATCAAATTAAGATTGTTTTTGTAACAATTTTGATCAAACCAATATAATGAACAAACTGGCTAATGTATAACACACACAATTTCCTTAGCTTTGTTGCCCTAATTTATTAACGTGAAAACTATTGATAAATGTAATAATATGTAACGCAGCACATTAAAGAGCAGGCAAACCATATCTTAACATTTAACGTAATTATCGCAATTATCATTAGCAGAAACAATTTGAGCCGAGCAGCTAAATCACCCAGTACTTATTGCCCTAAATGCGGCAATTTATTTCACCACCAGTTACATAGAAGCTGGTTTGTAAAAAACATTCTATTTTTCTTACCGCTAAAAAAATATTTTTGCGCCAACTGCAAAAAATCCAGGTACGTAGTTAAAAAGGCGGACTAATTTTACACATGGGCTATTTTGGTATAAGTATTGCTACAAGTTGCTATATAACATACAGATACTAAGAAGATACGCAAATGAGAAGGATATTAGCTGTGGATGATGATCACGATATACTGGAAGTACTACAATTCATCCTTGAAGATTCGGGCTATAAAGTAGACACGCTTTCTGACGGACACAAATTAATGGATACAATACAGGAAAATCATCCCGACCTTATACTGCTGGATATTATGCTTGGTAATATGGATGGCCGCGAACTTTGTAAAGAAGTTAAAAAGCAAATAAGCACCCATAAAATCCCGGTTATCATGATATCAGCCAGCCATAATGTTGGCACCTCCCTAAACCAGGAAAATGGACCCAACGACTTTATTGCAAAACCATTTGATATAAATGTATTGCTTAATACCGTTAAAAAGCAATTGTCGCAATCGGCTGCTGCTTAAGAAGCTTTATTCTTAATACCAAACTGCACCAACTCGTCTTCTATTTTAGCGTTCCACAAATTTTGCCTATAGGTGTCCGCACCATGCGCGGTTTCGCTATCATACTGTTTCTGTAACTTATTCATTTCTCTTAAAGCCTCCAAATACTCCATACTAATAACAGCGTCATAAGTATCCGGCGTGGGCTTTTCATTCAGGATCTTTTGCTTGTAGTGTTCGGCAACTAATTTAGCAATATCAAAATGCCTTTGTTCGTGGTTAAGGCTATAACCGTTCTTTGCAACCGCGTCAACCCAGCAGGCGCTTTTGGGTACATATACCTTTAAGGTAAAGGTCATGTACACGGTGCTATTCTCAACCTTCAAATCCTCGTCGTAACCCAATCCCGCGAATATTTCTGCCCCGTATTTGCTATTGGTACCCCTCCTGCCGCGAAAATCATCCCATTTTAACGGCCGGTTTTTATCGTAATATATGGTATCCCCTTCGTTTGGCTCTTTGTGGTCAACAAATTTTATCTTAAAACTTTTAGCCAGCTTTATATTTCCTGCCGCCTGCGCATCCATCCAGGTATTTAAATAGGTTATACAATTGCTTAAAGCACTGCGTATCAAAGGTTCTATTTGCTGTGCAGCCCCCGCTTTACGCTGATAGCTGGTAGTAGTACGGTAGTCTGCCAAATGCACGGCATCATCGCCCTTTTGCAGGTAAAACGATGCCATTAGTTTTATATCTCCTTTAACAGCCCCTGTTCCTGCGGGCAACTCGGTCACCTTCAATTCATTTAACTTTATAATTACGGGGCGTAAGGTTTTATCAACCGGCAGGGTATATGCCACAAAGTTTTTAATAGCAGCTATCCCGCCTTTCAAATCAATATTGTACACACCCGGTTTGCCCGGTGCATTTGTTACCGAAGCAATTGCGCTTAAGGTACCAATAGATGTATTATTGCTGCGCCCGTCTTCTACCGCTGCTATGTAAAACTCTTTAGGGATTATTTTAAGCGCCTGGTTTTGCAGGGTAATATAAGTAGTGGGCGCACCGGCTTTAAACGATGTTATCAACACAAATAAGCATGGCACAAATAATAAATAATAATATTTTTTTAGCATTCTAAATTAAAAACGCCCGGGGCGCATAAATATTTTTAGCTTGAAGTCATCCGTATGTAATAGTCATACAAGCTGTTATCATACAAATTTTAAAGTTTTCCACAGCTATACCATTGCCGCGATACAAGCCGTTAAAAAAAGTGCTTATCCACATTTGTTAATTACTAATGTGGATTGCATTTTTGCGTTTAGCTAATTTAGCACCCATCATTATTGCGCTTTATGATCAAACTAAGATACATCACCTTTATTGCACCGGTGCTTTTGGCCCTGCCAACACAGGCACAGCAAAACCCATCGTTCCACACCAACCGCATTTATCAGAATGCCAATAACCTGCTGGCGATGGGAAAATATGCTGCCGCGGCAGAGCAATACCGTTTGGTTGAACAAACAAGGTTAAAGACCGGCCAGCAATCAAAGTTCGAGTCGGAACTGTCCCTGCTAAAAGAAAACTCCCAATATTACGAAGCCCTTTGCGCGCTTGAACTGGGTAATGATGATGCCGAAAGCATGTTTACCCGTTTTATTAAAGAACACCCCGAAAACCCGCTTACCAAATTAGCTTATTTCCAGGTGGGCAGGTCGTACTTTAAACAGGGTAAGTACAGCGAGGCCCTGGTATGGTTCAACAAAGTTGACGCGGTGGACCTTAATGGCTCGCAAAACACCGAATACAAATTCCGTAAGGGGTATGCCTATTTTGTAACCAACGATTATAAGAATGCGCAGCTATTATTTGGCGAGGTAAAAAACAAGCGCTCGCCATTTACCGATGATGCCACCTATTACTTCGCATACATCGCGTACTTAAATAAGGACTATCATTTGGCGCTGCTAAACTTCGAGAAGCTTAAAAACTCTAAAAAATACGAAAATAGCTACCCATACTATATTACCGCCGTTTACTTTTTAGATAAGCGCTATGATGATGTTATCAATTACGCCATCCCTATCATCAACAGTACCAAACAGCAAAACGAAACCGAGATGCTGCGTATTATTGGTGCTTCTTACTTCGCTAAGGGCAACTACGATAAGGCGGTTGAATATTATAGCCGTTTTGAAGATGGCGACCAAGGCCGTACACAAAACACCCAGGATAGCTACCAGATAGGTTACGCTTATTATAAAGTAGGAAACTACGGTAAAGCGGCCATGGTACTTGAGAAACTTGTTGCACAAAACGATAATTACAGCCAGAGCGGGAGTTACACACTGGGCGATGTGTTCCTGAAAATGAACAACAAGCAAAGCGCCCGTAACGCTTTCCGCACGGCATCAAAACTAACGTATGACAAGCAATTGCAGGAAGATGCTTTGTATGAATACGCCAAACTATCCTACGAGCTCGATTTTAATAACGACGCGCTGATAGCTACCCGCGCTTACCTTAAAAACTACCCGCGATCTACCCGCAACGATGAGGTAAAGATATTATTGGGCGAAGCATTGCTTAACTCAAAAAATTATAAAGAAGCGGTTGAGATACTGGAACCAATCCCCAATAAGTCGGAAAGCGCGCAAATAGCTTACCAAAAGGTGACTTATTACCGGGGCCTGGAGTTTTATAACGAACGTGCTTTTGAAAATGCTATAGGCATTTTCCTGCGATCGTTACGTAACCCGGTTGATACCAAGATACAAGCGTTAACCCTTTACTGGATGGCCGAATCGATGTACGAGGTAAGAAAGTACACCGAATCTGTCGAGAACTTTGAGGAGTTTTTGGCGATGCCGGAATCTAAACAGACCGATGTGGCAAACTTTGCCAACTATGCCCTTGCCTACGCCGCGTTTTATGATGAGCAATACAAAAAGGCCGCCAATTACTTTGAGAAGTTTTTACGTGGTGACGTGAAAGACCAGGCTACCGAAAACGATGCCATAAGCCGTTTAGGCGACAGCTACTTCGCGATGAAAAGTTATGGTAACGCGCTGGAAAATTATAACCGCATTATTGCCCGCCATAGCCAGGGGCAGGAATACGCCTTGTTTCAGCGTGGTATCATTCAGGGTTTACAAAACAACCCTGATGCTAAGATAGGTACGCTTAACAGCCTGTTAAGCCAGTTCCCGAACTCGGATTATGCGGATGATGCCTCTTTTGAGATAGCGTACGCCTACTTCCTTAAAAATGACGGCGACCGCGCCAAAGCCGACCTGAATGCTATGATAGCCAAATACCCGCGCAGCAGCTATGTACCGCGTGCTTACACTACCATTGGCTTAATTGACTACAATGCCGGCCGCGACGAAGAGGCTACCAACTCGTTTAAAAAGGTAGTATCTGAATATTCGTCATCAGACGAAGCCAAACAGGCGTTAAAGCAGGTTGAAAAGATCTATACCGATAAAGGCGACGCGGCTTCGTTCTTAAACTATGCCAACTCCACCTCAATAGGTAACTACACTACATCCGAACAGGAGAGCATTTTATATACCGCTGCAAATAACCTCTATTTAAAAGGCGACTGGCAGGGAACGGTTAATGCCGTAAACGCTTATTTCGATAAATTCCCAACCAAACAGATCTACGAAAAACAAAGCCGCTTTATTCGTGCGCAAAGTTTGGCTAATCTTGGCAAAACAGATGAAGCTGTAGTAGATTATAACGTGATATTGAACGACTGGACAAGCGCATACAGCGAGAAATCGCTTATAAGCATGGCTAAGTTATATATGTCGCAAAAGAAATATAACGATGCCATCGTGTTCCTGAAAAGGCTGGAAACGAATTCGGAATATAAAGCCGATTATACCTTCGCGGTTAATAACCTGCTGATAAGCTACTCGCAAATAAACATGCCCGACGATGTATTGAAATACGCCAAGCTGGTACGCGATAACGAGAAATCATCGCAGGAAGATAAATTTAAAACAGGCCTTTACGCGGGTAAAGCCTACCTGCAAAGGGGCGATACAACAGCGGCGATAAAAGAACTGAATTATACGGTTGCCAATACCAAAACTATAGCGGCTGCAGAAGCCAAATACAATATTGCCAACGTAGAATACCTGCAGGGCAAATACAAGGCATCACAAAAAACCTGTTTCGATCTGGTGAAGGACTTGCCAAACTATGATTATTGGGTAGCTAAAACTTATATCCTTTTAGCAGATAACTATGTTGGGCTTAAAGACGCGTTCCAGGCTAAGGCTACATTGCAAAGTATTATTGATAACTACAAAGGCAACGATGATATTTTAACAATAGCCCGCCAAAAATTGAATGTGCTGGAACCATCTAAGGCGAAACAGGAAGCACCTGCTGAGACCAAACCTGCCGAGGTGGCACCGGCAGAAACAACCCCGGCAACAACTACACCTGCCACAACAGAACCAACCAAACAGGAAAACAAAGAACAATAGAACAAGACAAGCAATGAATCAAAAACACACCATAACACTGCTTACCTTTTTAACGGTATTCTTCTTTGTTCCTGCCATGGCGCAAACAAAGAAACCCGCGGATAAGAAACAACCTGCTAAAACTACTGCCAAGCCGGCTGCAAAAGCTAAAGCACCTGCCAAAAGTACCACCGTGCAAAAAGCGGGCGCTAAAAACCTGGGCGATGCAGCATCTAAGGTTGCAGCGGCAGATACTACTAAAAAAGGCGGGCAAACTAATCCAAATAATAACAACAGCAGCCTTGCCGAAGAGATTGTTGTAACTACATCATACAAACCGGTTTTGGCCGAGGCTGTAAAAATTCGCCGCAACCCTGATTTGGAAGATAAAACGCCTTACAAAGCGCCGTTGAATTACGCCCCTATAGATAAAAAACTGGCACAGGATAACAACATCCGCCAGTTGGATGCTATGCAAAGGCCACCTGAACAAGATTCGGTACAAACCAATAACTATGCTAAGGTGGGTATAGGAAGTATGAAAACAACTTTTGGCGAAGCCTATTTTGGCAACGGTAAAGACCAGGCGCTGCAGGTTGGCGGTTACCTTAAACACTTCGCGCAATCGGGTTCATCGCTCGAAAAACAAAACGACAGCCGCCAGGAAGTGGGCGTATTTGGTAAAAGCATTATGGCCGAAAATACGCTTACCGGCCGCATTACTTACAAACGCCATCAAACCTACTTTTACGGTTTAGACCAGGATAACCCACCTGCTACACCTTTTGACCCGGCTAAGCAGGTATTTAACACCATTGGCGCCGAGGGCGAGATAGCTAAAAACTTTAAAGACGAAGAAAACGCTTTTACTTACGCCGCTAAATTTAAAGGCTACATATTTAACAATGCCTTTAGCGCAAAAGAAAGTAATGTGGTTATCAGCGGGTTTTTAAATAAAACCGTTAAGCAGTTTTATGCAGGGCTAAGCGCCTCGGTAGACCTTGGCTCTCAAAAAGATGTGCTGTATTCGCAAAGCAACAATATTGTAAGGGCAAATCCATACATCAAATTCCAGGGCGAGAATTATAAGATTGACGCGGGTGTAAACATTGCCAAGGAGTTTGGCTTTTCAGATCGTTTCTACATCTTTCCGGCCGCCAAACTGGAGTTCCAGGTGGTGCCAAAGTATGTACGTTTATTTGCCGAAGCTAAGGGCGATATAAACCGCGCGTCTATTAAAGAGTTTACAGATGTTAACCCATTCCTGAGCGAAAACATCAACTTGCAAAACTCGGTTGATAAGCTGGATATTACTGTAGGCTTAAAAGGTACACTTGCACCCGGGCTGGGCTTTAAAGCGGCCATCTACCGCAACAGCATTAAAGACCTGCCTTTGTTTGTAAACAACTTTGCCGCTACATTTAACAAATACCAGGTTATTTATGACAACGGCGACGCACGCGTGAGCGGCTTCAACGGCGAGCTTGATTTTAAAGCAAGCGAAGATGTGAATGTTTATGGCCGTATAGAAATTAAGGATTACAAAATGGCCAGCGAGGCACAGCCCTGGAACCTGCCTAAATTTATATTAACTGCCGGTACCAGCATCCACATTAATGATAAGGTTGATATAAACGGCTCGTTGATGTTCCGTGGCAGTACGCAAGACCCATTGTTGTTGACAGGCAGTACACCTGCGGCACCTCAATACATACAAATAAAATCATTCGCCGATTTAAGCGGTGGGGCTACATATAAAATAAACAAACAGTTCTCGGTATTTGTTCAGGCAAATAATATCCTGAATGCCAGTAGCAAAACATGGGTTTATTACCCCAATTACGGGTTTAATATCTTTGGTGGCGTAGGCTATGCATTTTAAGCTTTTTGATGTTTTATAATTATCCTTACTTTTAGCGAATGGATGTAGGCAATTTTATAAGCGACCTGCTGGCGCAACATGGCGATGTTAGTGTGCCGGGCCTGGGCTATTTTGCACTTACCCGTATCAATGGCCATTATAACGAACAGGAAGGCAAGATATATCCGCCCGCTTATAGGGTACAGTTTGATCCGCAGGTGATTGAGGATGAAACGCTGACGCAATACATTGCCGATAAAAAGAATATTTCGCTGGCGTCGTCAAAATACTTTACCGACAAATTCATCACCAATATAAAGCTTCAGGCACAATCTGAAGAGGTGGCACTGGCTAACCTTGGCTGGTTTTATACCCAAGGCGATCAACTTTTCTTTCGCCCGAGTATAAGTATCAGTTCCGACCCTGAGTTTTTTGGCTACGAGCCGCTCAATCTTTACAAACTGGGTACAGCGCCGGTACAAACAGCGCCGGTTAACGCCGGGCCCGACCCTGTTAATGAACAAACTTTTGTACCTCCGGTTGCAGTACCCCATGAAGAAGAACCCGCAGAAGAAGGCTATCGATATGAGACAGACGAAGAACACGAGGCTTACCTTGTTGACCTAACAAATAAAAAACGCCGAAACTCAACCATTTTATTTATTGTTTTAGCTGTTGCTTTAACAGTAGGGGTGGTTTATCTGGTAAACCGGTACGACGTTCCCATATTTAACCTGGAAGCGCCTAAACCCAAACCCTCTAAAACAGCCGCGGTTGTAACGGCAAAAGTAGATACCATTACACCTGTAGATACCGCTAAGAAAATTGTAAAAGTAGATAGTGCCGTTAAAACGGTTACGCCGCCTGTTACAGATACAATTACTAAAAGTGCGCCAATTGTAAACAATAAAATTACAGGGCCACGTTATGAAGTAATGGCCGGTGCATTTAAAACCATTGCAGCAGCCAACTTACAAATAGCGCGTTACGAAAGGATGGGCTTTGAGGCACATATAGCGGAAGGCGTACCCGGAAGAAAGTACAATATTTCATTAGGTACCTACCGTACTAAAGGGGAAGCCGCCGCCGCTTTAGACAAAATTTTAAACACTGGTAAATTAAAAGAGAAGGACGTTTACGTACGCCCGCTCGGTATAAAATAATCAACCCTAAAAAGGGCTACATTTTCAAATTAAGAATTAAACAAAAACTATGATGTTATTATTGCAGGTTGCAGCAGATACCACCGCAAAACTGATTGATACCGCGCAAACAGCCGCAACTCAACAACTGGCCAAGATACCTGATGAAGAATTACGCTTTGGCGATTTGCTTATAAAAGGTGGCTGGGTAATGATACCTATTGGTATACTGGCCATATTGGGGCTTGTTATATTTTTCGAACGCTTTTTTACTATCCGTAAAGCATCAAAAGACGAATCGCACCTAATGAGCCAGGTACGCAGCAGCATTCACTCCGGCGATCTGCAGTCGGCCATAGCCATTTGCCGCAACAGCAATTCGCCGTTGGGGCGTATGCTGCAAAAAGGTTTATTACGTATAGGCCGCCCAATAAAAGATATTGAAGGCGCCATTGAGAATGTAGGTAAGCTGGAAGTATCAAAACTGGAAAAGAACATCGGCATTATAGGCATCGTAGCCGGTATTGCGCCCATGTTTGGTTTCCTGGGTACCATTGCGGGTGTAATTAAGATCTTTTACGATATTTCAAAAACCGATAACATCAGCATGGGTGTAATATCAGGTGGTTTATATGTTAAGATGGTAACCTCGGCAGCCGGCTTATTTGTAGGTATCATAGCATACGTATGTTACCACATTTTAAATATGATGGTTGATAAGGTAATTTTGAAACTGGAGACCGACGCCATTGAATTTATTGACTTGTTAGAGGAGCCAAGCAAATGAATTTAAGAAAAAGACACAGGGGCGCATCGGCAGAGGTACACACCTCCGCTATGAACGACATTATGTTTTTCCTGCTTTTGTTTTTCCTTATCGCGTCAACGGTAACCAACCCAAACGTGGTAAAGCTGATGCTGCCAAAATCATCAAGCGGGCAATCGGTATCTAAAAAAACCATCAACGTATCTATCGATAAGAACTTGGTTTATACCATCGATAAAAAACAGGTGCCGGTAGACCAGCTGCAGCCAACCCTGCAAAGCTATAAAAGCCTGGCAACCGAGTTAACGATAGTTTTATACGTAGACCGTACCGTAGCTATACAAGATGTGGTACAGGTAATGGACATAGCACAAAAGCTGAACATTAAAATGGTACTGGCAACAGAACCTAAGGGATAAGATAAGGAGTGGGCAGTTATAAGTTTGCAGTGCTTAATTTAATAACTGTAAACCGCAAACCGGCCATTGCAAACTGAATAAAATGGATTACAGGGAAGAAAATAATTATCCGAAGGCATTTATAGCAACAGGCATCATACTTGGCCTGGTGATGGCTTTGTGCTATTTTATTGTTTTTCATAATCCGCCGCCACACGAGGAAGGTACCGGCGGTATCCTGGTAAATTATGGCACGGTTGACGAAGGAATGGGTAGCGATTACATGAGCACCGAGGAACCCTCCGTTGCCGAAAAAGCCAATAATACCAAACCAGATAAGGTAACCCCTGCCCCGCCAACCGAAGAAAAGCAACAGGTAGATAATAGTGATAAAAACCTAGTTACCCAAAGTACCGATGATGCCCCCGAGGTTACGGCAAATACTAAAAAGCCAAGCACAACAGTAGCTACGCAACCAACTACCAAAACCGAAGCAAAGCCGGCAGTTAACCAAAACGCGCTTTACAAGGGTAAAACCAACAACGGCACCGGCGAGGGCGACGGTACAGGCAATACCCCGGGCAACCAGGGCAAACCCACAGGTACTACGCTTACCAATAACTATAACGGAACAGGTTCCGGCAATGGTGGTAATTTAAACCTTACCCAGCGTAGCTTTGTAAGCGCGCCAAGGGTTGACGCTGGTAACCGTTATACAGGCAAAGTTGTGGTTGATATTATAGTAGACCAAAACGGCAATGTAATACAGGCCACAGCAGGCGCACGGGGCACAACAATAACAGATGCTGCCCTGCTGCAAAAATGCGAAGACGCAGTAAAACGATCCCGCTTCAATACCTCAGAAACGGCTCCCGAAAACCAAAAAGGAACGTTGACTTTTGTGTTTAAGGTGAATTGATTAAAAGCTTATAGTTAATTGTAAAATTTCTTTGGCTAATGCTTCAATTCAGTTTTCGATACTAAATTTGTAGGCAAGTAGTTCGGCCATGAACTATGAACCATCAGCCATGAACTACGCAGAAACCCTCAACTATCTCTACACCCAGCTCCCTGTTTTTACCCGGGTGGGCGCGTCGGCTTACAAGGAAGACCTTACCAATACCATCGCGCTGTTAAATATTCTGGATAACCCCGAGCACGGGTTTAAAAGCGTGCATGTGGGTGGCACAAATGGCAAAGGCTCAACATCGCACATGTTGGCGGCTATATTGCAGGTCGCGGGATATAAAACAGGCCTTTATACCTCGCCTCACTTAAAAGACTTCCGCGAGCGCATCCGCATCAATGGCGAAATGATAAGTGAGCAAACGGTTATCGACTTCGTAGCCAAACACCGCCCCGATTTTGAACAGATCCAACCATCTTTCTTCGAGATGACGGTAGCCCTGGCCTTTGATGTATTCGCCAAAGAGCAGGTGGATATCGCCATTGTAGAAGTAGGCTTGGGCGGCAGGCTCGACTCTACCAATGTCATCAGTCCGCTGCTATCCGTCATCACCAATATTGGCTGGGATCATATGAATTTACTGGGCGATACATTGCCCAAAATAGCAGGCGAAAAAGCGGGTATCATCAAACCCTCTACCCCTGTAGTTATTGGCGAATATCAACAGGAAGTTGCTAATGTATTTACAGAAAAGGCAAAATCGGTAGATGCACCGCTGGTTTTTGCTTCGGTTATAAAGTCAAAAGTTAAAAATCAAAATTCAAAGGCAAACCTTGATTTTATGACACTTATAGTTCCGACTGACGACTCAGGACTTAAGACTTACGACTTAACAATTGACCTCCCCGGAACTTACCAGCTAAATAATGTACGTACCGTTTTAACAGCCGTTGATGAATTGCGCAAACAAGGTTTTATCATTACCAATGAGCATATAACAACTGCGTTAAAACAGGTTAAAACGCTAACAGGGCTGCACGGTCGCTGGGAGGTTTTGAGCCATAACCCGCTAACTATTTGCGATACCGGCCACAACCCCGAAGGTATTGCAGAGGTGTTAAAGAACATCGCTAACGTAAAGTACCACCACCTGCATTTTGTGATAGGCATGGTGAACGATAAAGATATCAGCAAGGTACTTTCCATGCTGCCCAAAGATGCCACTTACTACTTTTGCCGCCCCGACATTCCACGAGGCCTGGAAGCAGAAAGCTTAAAGGAAAAAGCAGAAGGTTTTGAGTTGAAAGGAAATACATACAATTCAGTTAAAGAAGCCCTAAATGCTGCGCAAGCAAACGCCACCGACAAGGATTTGGTATTTGCCGGGGGTAGCACATTTGTTGTGGCAGAGGTGGTATGAGTTAAGCCGTAGTGTCATTAGGAGAGGGCTTGTCGAAGCTTTTATCCAAAAAATCGTAAAAAACAGTTAATCCCGGTTCAGAAATATTACTTTAGCCATAAACAAAACAATTATGACTTACCTACCCTCTCGTGCCCGGTACGATAAAATGCAATACCGCCGCTGCGGTAAAAGCGGTATAAAATTGCCTGCTATTTCCTTAGGCCTTTGGCATAACTTCGGCCATGTAGATGTAATGGAGAATTTCCGCAGCATTTTGCATTTGGCTTTTGACAGTGGCATAACCCATTTCGACCTGGCAAACAATTACGGCCCGCCCCCGGGCAGCGCCGAAACCAATTTTGGCAAGATCCTGAAAGAAGATTTCGCCGGCTACCGCGACGAAATGGTCATCAGCAGTAAGGCGGGGTACACCATGTGGGATGGCCCTTATGGCGACTGGGGGTCGAAAAAATACCTGGTATCCAGCCTCGACCAAAGCCTTAAACGCATGGGCCTGGATTATGTGGACATTTTTTATCACCACCGCCCCGATCCTGAAACACCGCTGGAAGAAACCATGAGCACTTTAGACCTTATCGTTCGCCAGGGCAAGGCTTTATATGTAGGCATTTCCAATTACAATGCGGAAGAGGCTGAAAAAGCCATCGCCATATTAAAGCAACTTGGTACGCCTTGTTTAATCCATCAGCCCAAATACTCGATGTTCGTGCGCGATGCGGAGGCCGGCCTGTTAGAAGTGCTTGAAAAAGACGGTGTAGGTTGTATCCCGTTCTCGCCATTAGCACAGGGCTTACTAACCAACAAATACCTGCACGGCATCCCCGAAGATTCCCGCGCGGCAAAATCAACAGGATTTTTACAAGAAAGCCAGGTTACTGACGAGGTTATCGGCAAAATAAAAAAACTCAACACACTTGCCGAACAGCGCGGCCAAACCCTTGCTCAAATGGCATTGGCCTGGCTGCTAAAGGATGAGCGTGTAACATCGGTACTCATAGGCGCCAGCAAACCTGCTCAATTGGCCGACTCGTTAAAGGCATTAGATAACATCGATTTTTCATCAGATGAGTTAGAAAAGATAGAGCAAATATTAAAATAGCGATATTACTCCAACATGCTCACCCTCTTTGCGAAGCAGAGAGGGTCGACAAACGGAGTGAAGTCGGGGTGAGTAAATGACCTGGAGGATATTAAATGAAGGCGTATTTAGAAATAAATACGCCTTTTTGTTTAACAAACATTAACATTCCGCATCTAAAATGTTTCAGCATATTTACGGTACTAAATCCTGTTCATGAAAGCATCTTTCCTTATTGCCACATTTTTATTCTTAACAGCTTCATTATTCGCGCAGGACTACACCCTCAGCGGTAAAATTACCGATGGCGCGGGCAACGCTGTACCCTTCGCTACGGTTTACATCCGCAATACTACAAAAGGGACATCGGCCAATAACGATGGCAACTATACGCTTAATCTAAAGGCAGGTCGCTACGATGTGCGTTACCAGGCCATAGGTTTTAAGCAGGAAAGCCATACCATAGATCTGAAGGCTAACCAGAACATCAACATTAGCCTAAAGGCCGAAGATTACCAGCTGAAAGAAGTTTCGATAAGCGCCGGCGCCGAAGATCCGGCCTATGCCGTCATCCGCAAGGCGATAAAAAAACGAAAGACTTACCTCAACGAAGTGAATGCTTACACCTGCGAGATCTATATCAAAGGCTTGCAAAAGTTACTGGCCGCGCCAAAGAAATTCCTGGGCGTTGACGTGCAAAAGATAGCCCGCGAGAACGGGCTCGACTCTAACCGTCGTGGTATTGTTTACCTGTCAGAATCGCAATCTAAATACAGCTTTATAAGGCCTGATAAGGTGCACGAGGAAATCATTTCGTCCAAATTCTCAGGCAGTAACCGGGCCTTTACCTTCAACCGAGCGTCGGACATGCAGGTGAACTTTTATGAAAACCTGCAAATCTGGGAAGGCCTGAGTAACCGCCCGCTCATTTCGCCTATTGCCGATAACGCCTTATCCTATTACAAATACAAATACGTTGGTTTCACTACAGAAAATGGCGAAACCATTAATAAGATTCAGGTTACACCACGCAACGCATACGACCCTTGTTTTAGCGGCTACATTTATATTATGGATGATAGCTGGCGCATCCAAAGCCTTGGGCTGTATATCACTAAAAAATCTAACATCAACTTTGTAGATACCTTAAAGGTTAACGAGCAGTTTTTCCCGGTGGGCGATAAAGTGTGGATGCCATCGTCGCTAAAATTTGAGTTTACGGGCGGCTTGTTCGGCTTTAAATTTGGCGGTTATTTTATATCGGTTTATAAAAATTATGAGATAGACCCTAAACTCGACAAAAAGCAGTTTGCCGAAGTGTTGCGCATCACTAAAGGGGTAAACAAAAAAGATTCAGCCTATTGGGAACAGGAACGCCCCATCCCACTTACCGATGAGGAGAAAATAGACTACCAAAAGAAAGCCATACTGGCCGCCAAACGCGAATCCAAACCTTACCTCGATTCATTGGATAAGGTAAACAACAAATTCAGCGTGGGTAAATTCCTGTTAGGCGGCTACCGCCACCGCAACAGGTACGATCATGAGTACTATAATTTCAATTCCTTGCTTAGCTCAGTAACCTATAATACTGTTGAAGGCCTGGCGCTTGGTTATGGCGGCTCGTTCACCAAGCAGATAGACAGTATCAACAACCGCTACATCAATGTATACGGTAAGGTGCGTTACGGCTTCTCTAATAAACTTTTTAATGCAACAGGCGGCATTACCATGCCGGTGGGCTCGGCGACACTTAATCTTTCGGGCGGAAGTGATGTGATAGATATGAACAACCGCGAACCCATAAGCGCGTTCATGAACACGGCATACACATTGCTGAACAGGCAAAATTTTGAAAAGCTTTATCAAAAGCAATATGCCTCGGCAAGTATATCTAAACGCATCTATGGTGGCTGGCAGGCAAGCGCAAGTGCGGAGTGGGCAAACCGCAAATACTTATCAAACACCACCGATTATAGCTTCTTCCACCCCAAAGGCCACGAGTTTACATCCAATAATCCATTTTCGCCGGGTGTAGATGCACCGCTCTTCCCCGAGAACCAGTCGTTCAAGGTAAATGTGCGCACCACTTATGATTTTAGCAACCGCTACGAAACCTACCCTACAGGCAAGCGTTACATCCCGTCGAAATACCCGACGATCGGTTTAAGCTTCACCAAGGCCGTTAAGAACGTGTTTGGTTCTGATGCGGATTATAACCTGATCTCGGCGGATATTTCCAAATCAGAGATCCCGATGGGCTTTTATGGTAAAACATCATTTTACGTAGCAGCGGGTAATTTCTTTAATACCAAAAACATCTATTATACCGATTACCGCCACTTTAGCGGTAATCAGGTGCTGTTTTACCAGGGCGGCATCAACAAATTCCTGCTGTTGGATTTTTACCAGTTTAGCACAGGCGACAAGTACCTGGAGGGTCATCTGGAGCACAACTTTAGCGGCCTCATTACTAACATGATCCCTGTTATCCGGAAACTGAAGTTGCAAGAGATCATCAACGTAAACTACCTCTCTACCCCTACCCTGAAAAACTACACCGAACTGGGTTTAGGTTTCCAAACCAATATCGGTTTAAGGGTGATGTACGGCACATCGTTCAACAACAAAATAGCCGGGGCAAATCAGGCGATAAGGATCGGGGCGAGTTTTTAGGGGGAATATTTACCTTTGTAACAGTTTGAACAGCAATGTATAAAATCTTAATTACCTTCATCACAGCGTTATCTGCGAATTATGTGTTTGCACAAAACATCAAGATATTTAATCATACCAACTCGGTATTACCAGATAATGAAATATCTCGGGTTATAATAGACAAAGACAAGGTTTGGATAGGAACAAAGGGCATTTTTGTATATGATGGAAAAGCAATTTCTCCTTATAATAATCCAGCAGTAAACAGCCACAAACTTGATCTTCTATTTAAAGATAAAAAAGGCAGTATCTGGTTTTCCTATAACTATAAAAATTACAGGCTCGCATGCTTTGATGGAAAGTCGTGGAAACTCTTTAGTTCGAATACCAATGGAATTACAATAAACGACGTGCATTGTGCAACAGAAGATGGCAATGGCAAATTGTATTTCGGCAGCATACAGGGCATCGTAACTTATAACGGAAAAACATGGGAACGATTTTCGCTCCCTAAAGAATCAATATATCAATATACTATCCGCTCCATTGCCGTGAACCCTAATGGCGATATTGCTATAGGCCTAAATTCGGGATTATTTTTATATCACAATAAACAATTCAAACTTTTGAATAGCGACAATTCTGAATTGCAGCTCGACGTTGTTATGGCCGTTAAATATGCACCCGACGGCTCGTTATATATTGGTTATAACGGAGGGCTTGGAAAAGGCGGATTTTCAATTCTAAAAAATGATAGATGGACGCATTTCAATACCTCAAATTCAAAGCTTCCAGATCAAACAGTAAGAGGCTTCGAGTTCGCCGAGAACGATACCTGGCTGGCTACAAACAGTGGACTTATCAAATTACATAATAAACAATGGTCATTAAAAAAATTCACTAGTAGTAGGTGGGAAGCTATACTTGGGATGGCTGTAAACAAAGATGGTACAATGTTGATAGCAGAACCTGAAGGCTTTATCTCATTTAAAGAATAACGTCTTGTATTTATATTATTTATCCTATCTAAAACCTTTTGATTTTTACTTTTGAATTTTGCCTTTGCAATCCTATCTTTGCCCATGCAAGAAAAAATCCTCATTCTTGACTTCGGTTCGCAGTTCACCCAGCTTATCGCGCGCCGTGTCAGGGAGCTCAATATTTACTGTGAGATCCATCCCTTTAACAAAGTTCCTGAAGTTGACGCAAGCGTAAAAGGTATTATCCTTTCGGGCAGCCCGTATTCTGTACGTCAGGATGATGCACCTCATTTTGAGTTTGCCAAACACCACAAAACACTGCCTATTTTAGGCGTTTGTTATGGCGCGCAATACGTAGCGCATTTCCATGGCGGCGAGGTACTGGCATCAAGCACACGCGAATATGGCCGCGCTAACCTGGATTATATTAAGCCAGATACCATTCTGTTTAAAGATGTGCCGCTTGGCTCACAGGTGTGGATGTCGCACGGGGACACAATTGCCAGGATAGCAGACGATTTTGAAATTATTGCAAGTACCGATAGTGTTAAAGTTGCCGCTTACCATATAACCGGTACCGAAACTTACGGCATCCAGTTCCACCCGGAGGTTACCCATAGTATTGATGGCAAGAAATTGCTGGAGAACTTTTTGGTAGATATTTGCCATTGCAGCCAGGACTGGACCCCGGATTCGTTCATAGAAACCACTATTGCCGAACTAAAGGCGAAACTGGGCGATGACAAGGTGGTTTTAGGCCTTTCGGGCGGTGTCGATTCATCGGTAGCGGCGGTATTGCTGCACCAGGCCATCGGCAAAAACCTGCACTGTATATTTGTTGATAACGGCTTACTGCGTAAAGACGAGTACCAATCGGTACTGGACTCTTACCAGCACATGGGCCTAAATATAAAAGGGATTGATGCCAAGCAACGTTTTTACGATGCATTGGCCGGCATAAGCGATCCTGAGAAAAAACGTAAAGCCATTGGCCGCGTTTTTATCGAAGTTTTTGATGACGCCGCGCACGAGGTACAGGGTGTAAGCTGGCTTGGCCAGGGCACTATTTACCCGGATGTTATCGAATCTGTTTCGGTAAAAGGCCCGTCGGCAACCATTAAATCGCACCATAACGTTGGCGGTTTGCCCGATTTTATGAAGCTGAAGGTTGTAGAACCTCTAAATACCCTTTTTAAAGACGAAGTACGCCGTGTAGGTGCCGCTTTAGGTATCGACCCTAATATTCTTGGCCGCCACCCTTTCCCGGGTCCCGGACTGGCTATCAGGATTCTGGGCGATGTTACACCCGAGAAAGTTGACATATTACAACAAGCCGATGCGATTTATATCAACAATTTACGCAGTGGCGGTGTTTATGATAAAGTTTGGCAGGCAGGCGCCATCTATTTACCGGTTCAATCGGTAGGTGTTATGGGCGATGAGCGTACTTACGAGAACGTTATTTGCCTGCGCGCGGTAGAATCATTAGACGGGATGACGGCAGATTGGTGCCACCTGCCTTACGACCTGCTCGCTAAAATATCAAACGAGATAATCAACAACGTAAAAGGAATTAACCGGGTAGTATATGACATCAGTTCGAAACCACCGGCCACCATTGAGTGGGAATAAGTGGTTTATATTTGTTTTAGCGGCGCTGATACTTGGTGCATGTTCGCCCAAAGTACGAACTGTACCTTCATCTACCGTAAAAACAACAACTGAAAATCCCGTAACAAAACCAGTAAAGCCTGCCGAAAAGCCCCCGGTGAAAACACCGGAGGCAAAGGCATCGGTTATATCGCTCATACTCCCTTTCGGTTTAGATCATGCTGCTGGCGGGCAGCGCTACACTGCGGCCAAACTAAAAATGGCCAACATGTCGGTTGAGTACTACCAGGGTTTTAAGCTGGCGCTGGATTCGCTTACAGCCAATGGGAGCAACTACAAACTTCAAATTTTTGATAGTAAGGATGACGCCGCGCAAGCGCACAGCCTGGGACTAAACCCGCAGGTAAAAAACAGCGAAATAATTGTGGGTCCCGTATTCCCGGATGATGTAAAAGCCTTTACGGCCATGCTAACCTCGGCGCGAAAGCCTATAGTATCGCCCCTGTCACCAGCCGCGCCGGCAACGTTCAAAAACCAAAACCTGGTTACCATGACGCCCCCGTTAGAGTACCATGCTATGGGCGCGGCTACATTCATTGCCAAAAGTATTAAACCTAAAAAGGTATTCATATTAAACTCCGGCTTTAGCGCCGAAAAGCTTTATACATCGCCATTTAAGCGCACTTTAGATAGTTTGAGCAAACGTAAGATACAAGTGGTAAATATTACGGTAGTAAGGGGTAACTTAACTCCTTTGGCTGCACAGCTATCTAATAAAGATCAAAATATATTCCTGGTACCATCTACCAAACAGGCTTTTTTAATGGTTACGCTAAAATCGCTGGATACGCTTTCAAAAAAGTTCCCGGTAACGCTGTTTGGGCATCCCAACTGGGAAAAATACACGTTCCTGAAGGCGGCGCTTCTACAAAGGCTGAACACGCATATTACATCTACCGATAAGGTTAATTACAAAAGCGCGGAAACCAATACTTTTTTACGCAGCTATCGCCGCACTTATCACGCCGAGCCTACTGACTATGCCATCAAAGGCTTTGACCAGGGTTTATATTTTGGAAAATTATTGGCCGATGGCGAGAATATGAACAAGCCAGATCTGCAAGACTTTACCGGCCTGCACAACAGTTTCCACTTTATTAAAAAACCGGGGTTAGGCTGGATAAATACGCATGTGGATATCCTCAGATACCAAAATTTCGACCTAAAGAAAGTAGAATGAAAGCCATAAACCAGTTAAAGACGTTTCAGCGAATACTGAGTGAATACCCGGCTGATACGCCTTTAGGGAAATTTTTACCTGGCTTTTATCGTCAAAACAAACAGATGGGATCTACCGACAGGCGCGTTGCCGGCAGGTTGATCTACAACTACTTTCGTCTTGGCCGTGCATTGCCCGATTTGCCGGCCGAAGACCGTTTAATGGTGGCCGAGTTCCTGTGTAACACACAAACCAATTCATTTTTACAACACTTTAAACCCGACTGGGCGGCATGTATAAACTTTGGCATCGATGAAAAGATAAACCTGATTAAAACTACTTACCCGGACTTTAATCTCGAAGATGTGTTCCCATGGACGGAGCGGTTATCTGCCGGGATCGATAAAAACGCCTTCCTGAAATCATTTTTCATTCAGCCCGATCTGTTTATCCGCGTAGCTAAGGGTTTTGAAGCACAGGTAAAGGCAGAGCTAACCAAAGCAGGCGTTGCCTTTAAAGATGAAGGTAATAATTGCCTCTCCCTGCCAAATGGCACCAGGCTGGAAACTATCTTCCCTAAACAGCACTGGTTTGAGGTGCAGGACCTGTCGTCGCAGCAAACGGCTAATTACTTTAAGCCCCAAAAATGGGATAGCTGGTGGGATGCCTGCGCCGCATCAGGCGGCAAATCGCTTTTATTGCATAGTCTGCAGCCTGATATTAAATTGGTGGTATCCGATATCCGGGAGTCTGTTTTGTCGAATTTAGATGAGCGGTTCCAAAACGCGGGCCTGCGTAAATACCAGAAAAAGGTAATGGACCTTACCGAGAATAACGAACAGCTTTTATACAACTACGAGTTCGACGGTATCATCCTTGATGCGCCGTGCAGCGGATCGGGCACCTGGGGCCGTACGCCCGAAATGATCAGCCAGTTCGAGATCCATAAAACCGACTTTTTCAAGCGCCTCCAGCACGCCATTGTTACCAATGTTGCCAAGTACCTTAAACCCGGCAAGCCGCTTATTTACATCACTTGTTCGGCATTTAAAGCCGAGAATGAAGACGCGGTGAACTACATCACCCAACAGCTTGGCTTGCAATTGGAAGAAATGAAAGTTTTGTCCGGGTTTGAAAATAAGGCTGACACCATGTTTGTGGCAAGGATGGTAGCGCCGGAAGAAGATTCAAGAAATAAGAGTCAAGAGACAGGACAATAAATAGAAACTGTAGCTCAGCCGCCTGTATCTATAGGCTGATCATACTAATGCAGACACTTTAGTTAAAAAATGTTAATCTTTTCACTCCTTGCGTATTAGCAGCTAAATTAGTTTTAACAAACCGCCACCTATGCTGCACAACTACTTTACCATTGCCTGGAGAAACATTTGGAAACATAAACTATTTTCGCTTATAAACA
Organism: Mucilaginibacter lutimaris; assembly: GCF_042676625.1. Classification (NCBI taxonomy): domain Bacteria; kingdom Pseudomonadati; phylum Bacteroidota; class Sphingobacteriia; order Sphingobacteriales; family Sphingobacteriaceae; genus Mucilaginibacter; species Mucilaginibacter lutimaris. The sequence continues at coordinate 697,904 of NZ_JBHTIA010000003.1, read as the reverse complement.
TCTTCGGCCTCTCTGTTGGAATAGCCTTTACCTTACTAATTGCCGCCTACGTTTGGCATGAGGTTAATGTTAACGCCGACCTGAAGAACTCCGATAACCAGTACATTATTCAAAGCAAATGGAAAGACCCAAACATGGGTTTTGTGTTAACGGCCCTTGCCCCTATGCCCAAGACATTAAAAGAGGAATATCCAAACCTGGTTGCCAATTATTACCATTGGGATGGTGTAAGCTCTAATGTATCAAAAGGTGATAAACACTTCCGTGAGAGCCTGCAGGTTGGCGACAGTACACTCCTGAACATGTACGGCTTTAAGCTGCTAAATGGCGACCCTATAACGGCTTTGAATGCCCCATTTTCGGCTGTGATAACGCAGGAAATGGCTATTAAATACTTTGGTAAAACCGACGTAGTTGGCGAGACGGTAAGTATAGAAAGTTTCACAGGCACCAAACACGACTTCGTGATCACCGGTGTGTTAGAAAAATTAAAAAAGAACTCGGTTATTAATGTTATTGATGCCAGCAACAGCACCTTCTTTTTACCGGCCGCGGCGGCTAAATTTCTTGGCCGCAGTTTGGATGGATGGAACAATACCAATATAGTAGGCCTTATAGAATTAAAAGAAGGGGTTAAGCCGGAAGCGTTAACCGGGCCAATGAAAAGCCTGATCAAACGGAATGCTGCCCCGCAAATTGCGGAGAACCTCACCCCCTACATTGTTCCACTCAAAACCTATTATTTAGAATCCGGCATCAAAAAGATGCTTTACACGCTATCCTCTATAGCGCTGTTTATTTTACTGATGGCGGTTATCAACTTTGTGAACATCTGCATCAGCCGCTCCTCTCAACGCATGAAGGAAATGGGCATCCGCAAGGTATTGGGGGGCTTACGCAAGCAACTCATTTGGCAGTTTCTTATCGAATCTATATTAATGGTGCTGATAGCTACTTTAATAGCCCTTGGTATTTATGCGTTGGCAAGGCCATTCTTTGCAAATTTGTTAGCTACAGATATCAACGGATTGTTCTCGTTCCCGCTTTACTTTTATGCATTACCTGTAATATTAGCTTTGGTGATTGGCTTACTGGCTGGTCTGTATCCCGCCCTTGTGCTGTCATCCCTAAAATCTATAGATTCGCTTAAGGGCAAGCTCGACAGGGTAAAAGACAATGTGTTGTTCCGCAAATCGCTTATCGCTTTTCAATTTGGTACCGCCGCGGTAGTGCTTATTTGTGCCATCGTAATTTCTAAACAGATCAACCTTTTCTTTGGCAAAAGTTTGGGTTACGATAAAGATTACGTGGTTTACGCCCAACTTCCGCGGGACTGGAGCAAAATCGGCGTGCAAAAAATGGAAGATAAACGCTACCGCCTGTCGCAATTGCCGCAGGTGAGTTCGGTTGCATTATCATGGGCTATTCCGGATGGGAATAACGGAGGTAGTGTGCAAGCCTATAAAATGTCCGACAACCCTAACCAGGCCTTCGCGTCACAGGTATTAACGGTTGATAACCAATATGCGGCAACATATGGTATTCCGCTAAAGGCAGGCGAGTTTTTTAAACCGCAGTATGCGCCGGGCGATTCCGCCGAAGTAGTGATCAACGAAAAACACTTAAAAGCATTGGGCTTCAAAAAGGCGCAGGATGCCATCGGCCAACAGTTTCAGGCGCAGGGAATGCCGCCGCTAACTATACGGGGTGTTGTAGGCGATTTCCAATTCGGCTCGATGCAAAGCCCCATAACGCCGGTAACTTTTATTAATGTAAACTGGTCGCCCTTTTATCGTTATTTTTCTATCAAACTGAAACCGGGTAATATCGAAGGGAGCATTAGCGCGCTTCAAAAGAAATGGGCCGAGGTATTGCCGGGTGCACCGTTCGAATATGGTTTTATGGACGAGGCCATTGCCAAAATGTATAAAACCGAGCTACAGCTTAAAAAAGCTTCGTACCTGGCTACGGGCCTGGCAGTAGTTATAGTGCTGCTGGGTGTATTAGGATTGATCTCGCTCAGCATACAGAAACGAACCAAAGAAATAGGCATTCGTAAAGTTTTAGGCTCGTCTGTTAAAGATGTGATGCTGCTTTTCCTCAAGGACTTTTTAGGGACAGTAACCATCGCAGGCCTCGTAGCCTGCCCGCTCGCTTACTGGATGATGAGTAAATGGCTTAACAATTATGCCTATAAAATAAGTTTAACAGCCGTACCATTCGCCATAGCAGTGTTTGCATTGCTTGCAGTTACGGCTGTGCTTATCAGTTTACAAACTATAAAAGCGGCACTGGCCAATCCTGTAAAGAGTTTGAGATCGGAATAGAGGTAAGAAATCGAGAATCAGGAATCAAGATAATTATTATGGAATAAGTCATTGCAAGGTACAAAGCAATGACGCGTAGGGAATAGATCTTATTGTTTTTTTAATTCTTGCGTCTTGATTCCTGGCATCTTGCATCCGTCTTATAAACCCGAATTACTCCTAAACAATTTTATCGCGATAGCCAGCAGTATCACCCCAAAGGCTTTGCGCAGGATATGCAAGCCTGTTTTACCGAACAGTTTCTCCAGCCACTTTACATTTTTAAGTACCAGGTAAACAAACATCGTATTCAGGATGATACCTACAATAATGTTTTGGGTTTGATATTGCGATTTGAGGGAGAGCAGGGTGGTCATGGTACCGGCCCCGGCTATCAGCGGAAAAGCCAGCGGAACGATGGACGCGGCCTCGGGCGCTTCTTCTTTAAAAAAGGTTACGCCCAACACCATTTCCAGCGCTATGATAAAGATCACGATAGAACCTGCTATCGCGAAGGAAGATATATCGAGCCCAATAACCGCCAGCAATTCATCCCCTACAAATAAAAAAGCTATCATCAGCACCAATACGGCTATACTCGCCTTTTCCGACTCGATATGGCCAACCTTTTGGCGTAGCTGGATAATGATGGGTATGGCGCCAAGGATATCTATAATGGCGAAAAGGATCATCGTTACAGATAATACCTCTTTAAATATAAGTGGATGCATAAGCTTAGGATTGTTTTTCTTTTATGATCAACCGGATACTAAACAAAAGTGCAATTAAAATAAATAAAGATGATAAAAAGAATATACTATGTACAGAAATAGCGGCAACCAGGCCTGCCCCTACCGGCCCTAAAGTTTGACCTATGGATATGTAGGATTGATTGAGGCCCATTACCTGCCCGCGTTCGTTATCGTCGATCCTGTCGGCGATGATGGCATTAAGCATGGGGTTACGCAAACCGTTAAATAAGCCGTAAATGCCTACCCCAACAGCAAATAAAACAAAACCTGTTGCCAGCCCCGCCACGATCATCATACCCAGGCAAAACAAAGTAGAAATAAGCAAAATGGTGGCCTGCGAAGATATCACCTTCTTAATAGCCGGTACCAGCATCTGCATTAATATCCCGCTGATGCCAAAGCCCCCGTAAAACAGCCCTATCTGTGTCGGGTTAAGTTTAAGCTGATCTACACTAAAGGTTTGGAAACCAATGAGCATGGTAAATTGCGCCATGGTAAGCAAAAAACCGGTAAAGATGGCTGTGCCTATTACCGGCTTCTTCAACACCGTATATAAGGCCGCAAACGTAAATTTGTATTCACCGTCGGCTTTTTTTCCTTTGTTCTTGTTGGTTTCTTTCAGAAAGAACCAGGTGAGTAACACCCCTAATATGGCAATGCCTGCCGCGAAAAAGAACGGAACCTTCATTCCAAACTTGCTTAGCAAACCACCTATCGCAGGTCCAATCACAAAGCCAAACCCAAATGCCGAGCCCAGGATCCCGAAGTTTTTGGCGCGTTCTTTAGGTGAGGAAATATCAGACACCATGGCCTGCGCCACAGAAATATTGCCGCCCGTTAAGCCGTCTAATATCCGCGCGGCAAAAAGCATAAAAATACTATTGGCCAGGCCAAATAAAATAAATGATGCGGCGGTGCCAATGAGGCTGAAAACCAGTAAGGGCTTACGGCCATATTTATCAGACAATGAGCCTAAGACCGGAGTGGCAAAGAACTGCGCAATAGAGAACGCGGCGGTAAGCAGGCCGATGGTATGCTCGGTAACGCCAAACTTTTTACCATATGGGTACAGCAGGGGTATAATGATGCCAAACCCCATAGAGTTAATAATGGCAATAAATACAAGTACCCAAAGTATCCGTTTAGAGGTCATCCATAACAAAAGCGTTTTAAACAAAAAAGGTTCTGCAAATGCAGAACCTTTTTAATATCGTAACAGCTTAATTACTGTTTTTCAAAATCGGATGCTTTTGGCAATATATCTGCCACGTTACCTAATTTACTATGTTTTTTGCTGTAACCAAAGTAGATTAGTAAACCTGCAACCATCCAAACCAAAGCGCTTAACTGCGTTTCGTGTGGCAAGCCAACTATCATACCCGCACAAACAATAATGCCCAATATAGGTACCAATGGTACAAGCGGTGTTTTAAACGGACGAGGCAAATTCGGATCGGTTTTACGAAGTAAGATAACGCCCACACAAACCAGGATGAACGCGAACAATGTACCTATTGAGGTTAAATCGCCCGCTACGCTGCCCGGTACAAATGCCGCGAACGCACCTACAAATATGAAAAGGATCATGTTGCTTTTGTATGGTGTACGGAATTTTGGGTGAAGGTCTGAAAATACTTTTGGCAATAAACCATCTGTAGACATGGTGTAGAACACCCTCGACTGGCCCATTAACATCACCAATATAACTGATGAGAAACCAGCAAGGATAGCAACAGTTACCATGGTTGATAACCAGCCATAACCGTGCATATAATTGCTGATTGCGAACGCTACCGAAGCCTCTTTACCCGATTTCATGAAATCGGTATAAGGGGCTACGCCTGTTAACACCCAAGAGAAAAGGATGTAAAGGATGGTACAAACCACTAATGAACCCAAGATACCTATAGGCATATCGCGTTTAGGGTTCTTAGCTTCCTGTGCAGCGGTTGACACAGCATCGAAACCGATGAAAGCGAAGAAAACCACACCAGCACCGCTAATGATACCACCCCAACCGTGGTTAAAGAATGGCGCGTATGAGTATGGCTTACCATTTTGCTGTATAATATCCGGTGCATCGGCAGGGATAAGGTATGGTGTATGGTTAGCCGGGTTAATAAACTGCCAGCCAATAGCAATAAACACCAATACAATAGCAACTTTAATAAATACGATGATACCGTTAACCGTAGCTGATTCCTGAGTACCTTTTATAAGTAGCAACGATAATACGATAAGGATCAACAAAGCAGGTAAGTTAGCTATACCATGCACGCTTTGGCCGTTTACCATAATAGATTCCATTGGCGAGTGGCACCACTCGTAGGGTATGCTGCCCCCGAGGAGCTTATTGGCATACTCACTCCAACTGATGGACACGGTGGCCGCGCCAAGTGCGTATTCTAATATTAGCGCCCAACCTATAACCCAGGCAACAATTTCGCCCATGGTGGCATAAGCGTAAGTGTACGCGCTACCGGCAATAGGGATAATAGAAGCAAATTCGGCATAACATAAGCCCGCGAACGCACAACCAATTGCCGCTACAATGAATGACAACGTTACTGCCGAGCCCGCGTGTTCGCCGGCGGCAGCGGCCGTTCTTACAAATAAGCCCGCGCCAATAATAGCCCCAATACCCAACGCGATAAGGCTGCCCGCCCCAAGCGTTCGCTTCAGGCTGCCTTCTGCATCTACAGAAGAAGTTAGCTGTTCAATAGATTTTTTTACAAATACCTTCATGTTTTAATTTAATAAGATCAATTACAATAGTCTTGAAATCAGTTTCTCCAAACGTACTTAAATTTATTGAAAACTTAAAGAGCAGAATGTAACAAGGCTATTGCGGTTTTTAACAGAATAAAAGGGGGTGATATTGAGTGAGTTGGATTTAAAATTCAATGGCAGTAAAAGCCTCGTTTAAAACACTAAGTATATTTACATTGTTCAACCACAGAGGGCGCTCAGGTTTCACAGAGAGCACGAAGCTTAAGTATGATGCAAGTTTTACTTTTAAAGTCGGACTGCTCAATCCGATTCATCTTTCAAAGCAACCAACTGCCATTTGCCCTGGTCATATAAAAAAACAAACTCTATATAAATTCCAGTATCCTTAACCATGTAGCGTACAGAAGCTTTAGTTTTATTTACCACAGCTTGTTTAAATATCTGGTCCTTTTGGTTTTCAAAAGTTGTGTACCGCCATTGGTCTTTCTTGGTGTAGTCCGCAGTTTCACTATTTCCCTCATCGTTCGCCACTACCTTTCTTAGCGGAAATTTAACATGTGCTATCTGGTAAATAGAATCTGCCTTAAACTTCTTAAAAAAGGAAGCAAAATCAGCCGACTCACCCACACGCAAACCTTTAGCTGTATCAACCACTCTATCAGAAGATTTTGGAGCTTTGTTTTTACAGGACAATAGTATGCTTAAAACGATGAGTAATAAGTATAGAGGTCTATTCATGAACCATCACTTAAAATAGCTTCCTCGGGCCCCTATTATCACGTTCAGCATCTCTTGCTGCGCGGGTTTCGGGCGTTTCGTCCAAATTGATAGGTGGTATTTGGTTACCGGGAAGTTGGGTAACATGGTCTACCTGATAGTCGTAGCCGTTTGCGTTTAAAAAAGTAACCAGTGCCTGGTATTCTTGTTCGGTTTGTGGGTTTATGGTGATGGTCATACCCAAATTTACAACACAACAGGGGGATTAGCAAATACCTACCCCGGCAACCCTCTCAAAATAAACCAGGGTGTGAATATCATGTTCATCAATATCATAATGATGCCTAAAACTTTGTTGAACCTTCCCTCTGTTCGTATCAATATAATCCCAATCACTATCCCGCCAAATAATAACATGGCTGCATCGAAATAAAGCAGGTAATCGATAGTAGGTGGCTGGATATCTGAACCAAACAAATCGAAAATGTCCGGCAGGTAGAGGTATAGGTCGTAGAGGCAGAGGAAATAAAAAATATATCTTACAATAGGCTTTTTCATTTGGCTACCTCTTATATATCCCGCTTCTTAAATAGAAAAAAGAATATAACGGGCATAATTAACATTCCGGCCATCATGAAATATTGAAATGGCCCGCAACTTATGTGAGTACTGCTTCCTCCGTATTTACTATAAATCGTCCCTCCAAAACCAGTACCCAACATCATAGAATATAATCCCATACCTACCAGCCAAATTAATGCAATAGCGTAAATTACCCATAAAGCTTTATTAATTCTTAAGGGGATATTCGTAGGTTCGCTGATTTTGCGCAATTGCTAATTTGATTTATACCTTCTAATATAAGATTTCCGCACAAAAAAGCCCTCCAATAAATCGAAGGGCTTTCCATATTCAATCAAATCCGTTAGATCTTTTTATCTACATGGATCTGGTGTACATTCATCGATTGTACCTTTTCTTGTTTCTGCATCATTTTGTTGGTTGCATCGGCACTGTTTAAATGCGGTGCAATAACCAATGAAACGATAGACATTAACTTGATGAGGATGTTCATCGACGGTCCTGAAGTATCCTTGAACGGATCGCCAACGGTATCACCCGTTACTGATGCTTTGTGCGGTTCAGATTTTTTGTAATAGATCTCGCCGTTAATTTCCACACCTTTCTCGAATGATTTTTTAGCGTTATCCCACGCGCCACCGGCGTTGCTCTGGAAGATGCCCATCAATACGCCCGATACAGTAACACCTGCCAATAAACCACCCAACACTTCCGGGCCAAATAAGAAACCGATAACGATTGGTGTAATTAATGCGATAAGTCCCGGTGCAACCATCTCGCGGATAGATGCCTTGGTTGAGATCTCTACACATTTCTCGTATTCAGGGCGTGCCTTGTACTCCATAATGCCCGGGATCTCGCGGAACTGACGGCGAACCTCCTCTACCATCGACATGGCAGCCCGGCCTACTGCCGAGATACATAATGCCGAGAAGATGAACGGTATCATCCCACCCACAAATAAACCGGCCAGTACGTTGGCTTTGTAAATATCGATATGCTCGATACCTGCAACACCCACAAAGGCCGCGAACAAAGCCAGTGAAGTTAACGCTGCCGAAGCGATAGCGAAACCTTTACCTGTTGCAGCGGTAGTATTACCTACGGCATCTAAATTATCTGTACGGCCACGAACTTCCGGTGGCAACTGGCTCATTTCGGCGATACCACCGGCGTTATCGGCAATAGGGCCAAACGCGTCGATAGCTAATTGCATAGCGGTTGTAGCCATCATACCGGCAGCGGCGATAGCCACACCGTATAAACCCGCGAAGAAGTATGAACCGTAGATCCCGGCTGCCAATACCAAAATAGGCAACACGGTAGATTCCATACCGATAGCTAAACCGCCAATGATATTGGTTGCATGGCCTGTTGAAGATTGTTTGATGATGCTTAGCACGGGGCGTTTACCCATAGCGGTGTAATACTCGGTGATGATAGACATGAGCGTACCAACAACCAAACCTACCAGGATAGACGCGAAAACACCATTTTTGGTAAACACTAACGAACCTGCCTTAATAGCGCCGTTAGCATCCAGATCGCGGGTTAAGTGCATTTCGGTGGTCGGCAGCATCCATTGCACTACAAAATAAGTAGCGATTGCCGTTAATACAATAGATGCCCAGTTACCCAAATTTAAAGCAGCTTGTACGCTGTCGGTTTCTTTCTTGATACGCACCAGCGATGCGCCAACAATAGAGAATATCAAACCTAAACCGGCAATAACCATCGGTAACAAAACCGGGGCAATACCACCAAAGTTATCGGCAGATACTATTTCGCGGCCCAGTACCATGGTAGCCAGCATCGTAGCCACGTATGATCCGAACAGATCGGCGCCCATACCGGCAACATCACCCACGTTATCGCCCACGTTATCTGCAATGGTAGCGGGGTTACGCACATCATCCTCGGGGATGCCTGCTTCAACTTTACCTACAAGGTCGGCGCCTACGTCGGCAGCTTTGGTATATATACCACCACCCACACGGGCGAAAAGCGCGATAGATTCGGCACCTAGCGAGAAGCCCGCTAATACATCAAGCGCTTTGGCCATAGCATCGCCGTTTACGCTGCTACCTGCAACATTTACCACGTACATCTGGTAAAACACAATAAATAACGAGCCTAAACCGATGATTGCCAAGCCGGCAACACCCAAACCCATAACCGTACCGCCGGTAAACGATACCTTTAAAGCTTGCGCCAGGCTTGTTTTAGCCGCCTGTGTTGTGCGCACGTTTGATTTTGTAGCGATGCGCATCCCCAAATAACCCGCGAACGCAGATAAGAAAGCGCCGATAACAAACGATACTACAATAATAGGGCTCGATTTATCGCCCACTGTTGTACCGCTCCATGCTAAAAGTATGCCTGCTACTATTACAAAGTAGCTCAGTATCTTCCACTCAGCGCGTAAAAACGCCATTGCCCCATCAGCAATGTAGCCCGCAAGCTGGTTCATAGATGCATCGCCTGTTTCCTGTTTGGTTACCCATGCCGATTTCACCGCCATCACCAGGATGCCGATAAGGCCGAAAACAGGGATCAGATAAATTAAGTAATTGTTCAAAAGATCCATATTGTATAATTAGTTTATAAGTGTGTAGTTTACTTGCGCAACGCGCTGTTTATAATTTGGTTGCCGCAAAATAGTAAATTAATTTCTTTACAATAGCCTGTCAATTTAAAGTTTTTGAATAGTTTAGTACTTTAAACTAAGCCCGAATGTCTGAAGAAACTTCACAACACAAATTAAAACACGAATTAGGCCTGCTTGACGGCACCATGCTGGTGGCAGGTTCCATGATAGGCTCCGGTATATTTATCGTTAGTGCCGATATTACCCGCAACGTTGGTTCGGCAGGCTGGCTGATAGCTGTATGGCTGATAACCGGCTTTATGACGCTTACCGCTGCACTAAGCTACGGCGAATTAAGCGCTATGTTCCCAAAAGCTGGCGGACAGTACATCTATCTTAAAGAATCGTACAACAAACTGGTGGCATTTTTATACGGCTGGAGTTTCTTCGCGGTGATACAAACGGGTACTATTGCCGCTGTGGGTGTGGCGTTCTCAAAGTTTACAGCCTATCTTATTCCGGCAGTCAGTGAGGATAACATTCTTTTGGACGTGGGTTTTATGAAGATAAGTGCCGCGCAGATCGTTTCTATCGTGCTGATATTCTTCCTTACGTTCATCAATACAAAAGGTGTAAAAGGTGGTAAGGTTATCCAAACTACATTTACGCTTACTAAGCTTTTAAGCCTGTTCGGGTTGATCATCTTTGGGTTCTTCGCATTTAAAAGCGACATCTGGAACGCTAACTGGACCAACGCCTGGGACATGCACAAGCTGGCTAAAGACGGCACCACTACCGATTATACCATGAGCGCCGCTTTAGGCGCCATAGCAATAGCAATGGTGGGCTCTATCTTCAGCAGCGATGCCTGGAACAACGTAACCTTTATAGCCGGCGAAATGAAGAACCCGAAACGCGATGTGGCATTGAGCCTGTTCTTCGGCACCATGATCGTGACCATCATTTACGTATCTGCCAACATAGTTTACACGGGCGTGCTTTCGTTACATGATATTGTGAATGCCGATAAAGACCGTGTGGCAGTTTCAGCATCGCACGTAATATTCGGTAACATGGGCTCTTATATCATCGCGGTAATGATCATGATCTCCACCTTTGGTTGTAACAACGGGTTGATATTGGCCGGTTCGCGCGTGTATTATTCAATGGCAAAAGATGGTTTATTTTTTAAGAAAACCGGGACTTTAAACCAGCATGATGTGCCAGAGTTTGGATTGTGGATCCAGGCGGTTGTGGCATCAATCCTATGTTTAAGCGGCCGTTACGGCGATCTGTTAGATATGATCTCATTTGTGGTAGTACTATTTTACGTGCTTACCATCATCGGTATCTTCATTCTGCGTAAAAAAATGCCAAATGCCGAGCGTCCTTACAAAGCTTTTGGTTACCCTGTATTGCCTATCATTTATATTATAATGGGATTGGCCTTTTGTACGTTACTTATTGTTTACAAGCCGGAGTTTACCTGGCCTGGATTGATCATCGTTTTAATAGGCATCCCTATTTATTATATATCACAACGCAACGTTACCAATGAGGATAAAACGAACGTGCTTAATTAGTTTTTTATTTATTGCTCAAATTGCAGGGGCGCAAACCCTGCAGCAAAATCTACAAAAGGCATTTGGCCGCCTGCAACAGGACAGCCAGTGCCGCTATGCCTCGGTATCGTTAACCGTGCTTGATGCTAAAACCGGCGAGGTTGTGTTTGCTGCCAACCCGGATATCGGGCTTGCTCCGGGATCTACACTTAAAACAGTTACCAGCATTACCGCTTTTAATGTATTGGGAAAGGATTACCAATACCAAACCCAGTTAGGCTACACCGGCGCTATAAGTGCCGATGGTGCCCTTACCGGGGATGTGATCATTAAAGGCAGCGGCGACCCCACCCTGGGCAGTTGGCGTTGGGCAACCACCAAAGAGGGCGTGGTGCTTAACGCCATGGTTACCGCGCTGAAAAAAGCGGGCATCAAAAAAATTAACGGGCGCATTATTGGCGATAACGGAAATTTCAAGAGTCAAGGTATCCCCGATGCCTGGATATGGCAGGACTTGGGCACTTATTACGGCGCGGGGATTGCCGGGCTTTGCTGGCGCGAAAACCAGTTTGATATTATGCTGCGCACCGGCGCGGTAGGCAGCACCATCGGCGTGGCGGGCACACAACCCGAAACCAACTACCTGCAATACAAAAGCGAATTAACCAACGGCGCCTCCAAAACCGGCGACCTGGCTTACCCTTACCTCCCCTCATTCGGCAGCAAGGTGATGTATTTGCGCGGCACCTACGCCATCGATCAAACCAAAAAACGTGTAGCCGCCGCCATCCCCGACCCTGCTTACGACGCAGCACTCAGACTGAACGACACGCTAAAACGCATCGGCATCAGCGTAAGCGTTGAGCCCATTTCATCAGTAATGCTGGCAGATAAAGGACAAACCGTAGCGTCAGCAACTAAAAATATTACTACTTTACTTTCACCAAAATTAAGCAAGATAGTTTACTGGCTCAATCAAAAAAGCGTAAACCTTTATGCCGAGCAATTATTGGTTACCATCGCCGCTAAAACAGGCAAAGGCATATCTACCAATGATGGTGTAGACGCTGTTAAGGACTTTTGGCAGCAAAAAGGTATCAACAAAAACTCCATGAACATCTTTGATGGCAGCGGGCTTTCGCCGCAGAACCGTATAACCACATCAACAATGGCGCGTATCATGCAATCGGCCCGTTCTGCTGCCTGGTTTAACGATTTTTATGAGAGCCTGCCCGTTTACAACGACATGAAGATGAAAAGCGGCAGTATTAACAGCGTGCAGGCTTACACCGGTTTCCAAACCCACGCCGGCCGTCAGCTTTGCTTCGCCATTATGGTAAATAATTACAATGGCCCGGGCAGCGGCATAAGGGCTAAAATGTTTAAGGTGCTGGATGGGTTGAAGTAAGAGTTAGAGATTAGAGGTTGGTGATCAGAGATTAAGCTTTGCAATTTATAAACCATGTCATTGCGAGCGATAGCGCGGCAATCTCGTCGCTCGCAAATCGGCAATGCACAGCTACGAGATTGCCACGTCGCTACGCTCCTCGCAATGACATGGTGAAGAAAAGTGAGCAAGTTTCGGGTTCTATGGGCTATATCACCAAGGTACTTTTGTGTTATATATATTTAAACAATGGAAACACAAAACAACATCAATTACGAGCGTATTGCCGGGGCGATAGATTACATCAAACTAAACTTTAAAACCCAACCCAACCTGGATGAAGTAGCCGAAAAGGTAAACCTCAGCCCCTTTCATTTTCAGCGCATGTTTACAGATTGGGCGGGCATTAGTCCGAAGAAGTTCCTGCAATATATGAGCCTGGAGTATGCCAAAGGCATTCTGAAAGAACAACAGGCCACCCTGTTCGACGCCGCTTTCGAAACCGGCTTATCGGGTACCGGCCGCCTGCACGATCTGTTCATCAACATCGAAGGGATGACACCTGCCGAGTACAAGAATGGCGGCAAGGAATTGTCTATCAACTTTAGCTATGCCGAAACACCGTTCGGCAATATCATTGTGGCATCAACCCCAAAAGGTATTTGCTACATGGCCTTCGCCGATGATAAGGACGATGCTTTTAACCAGCTTTACACCCAATTCCCCAACGCCAGTTATTACCAGGTGGTAGACCTGGCACAACAAAATGCGCTGCTTATTTTTAAAAAGGACTGGTCGCAGTTATCGAATATCAAGCTTCACCTCAAAGGCACCGATTTCCAGTTGAAGGTTTGGGAAGCATTGTTGAAGATCCCAATGGGTGGGCTGAACACCTACTCCACTGTGGCAAACACGGTGCAAATGCCAACTGCCAGCAGAGCTGTGGGAAGTGCTATAGGTGCTAACCCTGTAGCGTTTTTGATCCCCTGCCATAGGGTTATCAAATCAACCGGTGAGTTTGGGCAATACCATTGGGGCAGCAACCGCAAAACAGCCATGATAGGCTGGGAAGCAGCGCAGGTGAACTTTAAAGAAGCGATGTAAGATGGAGTTACAGCAAAGAATTGATCAAACCGATTGGGCGCTGGTTACTGAAAGCATGAACGCCAAAGGTTATTCTTCTATCCCCGGTATTTTATCGGCAGATGAATGCGACGCGTTAGTAGCACATTATGGCGACGAAGCCGGTTACCGTAAAACTATCGTGATGGAAAACCATGGGTATGGCCTCGGGCAATATAAATATTACAGCTATCCCCTGCCCAGTGTTGTGCAAGAGCTGAGAGAAAAGGTTTACCCGCACATCGCCCCTATTGCTAATAAATGGATGGAAGTATTAGGAATTGACAAACAGTTCCCGCATGTATTATCCGAGTTAACAACACTTTGCCATGAGGCCGGGCAACTGCGCCCTACCCCGTTGATATTAAAATATAACAAAGGCGGCTACAACGCCCTGCACCAGGACCTGTACGGCGAAGTGTATTTCCCCATGCAACTGGTGGTTTGCCTGAACGAACCGGGGAAGGATTTTGAAGGCGGGGAATTTGTACTGGTTGAGCAGCGCCCGCGAATGCAATCTAAAGCCATGGTACTTAATCCTAAAAAGGGCGATGTGCTGCTCTTCACCACCAATTTTAGACCGGTGATGGGCAGTAAGGGCTACTATCGCGTAAATATGCGCCATGGTGTAAGTGAGGTCACAAACGGCAACAGGCATACGCTCGGCATCATTTTTCATGATGCGACATGATACAGCATATCGACCTTGGTGATAACGATTTTAGTCGCCGGAAGGCTTTAAAGTTATTGATAAACGAGCGCCAAATATCTATTGGCGGTAACCGTAAATTGAAAATCTACGGCAAACTAGACTGCACTTCAGGCAAGCGAATGAAACCCTTAAATCGTGTGTTTTTTATAGACAGGCAGGATGCTATCAACGAAGGCTACCGCCCATGCGGGTACTGTATGCGTGATGAATATTTGAAATGGAAGGCTTTAAACTTGTAAAGCTGCTGTCTGTCTAAAATATCGAACGACGAATAGGGATTGATGAATTTCGAGTAAAAATAATTAAGTCAGAATCATTATTTTAAGATCAGAGTTCGATATTCGTTATTAATTATGAAAAGATTATTTCTGGTTTTTTTCGTTTCGTTTACTGCTATAATTGCCCGTGCGCAAACCGCCGATGAAGTTTACAACCAATACCTCGATTTTAACCTGGCACGCCTGCAGGGCGAAGGCAAGGCGTTATCAATAGGTCAGGATATTATCCCAAACGCAGACAAGCTTAAAGAAAAAATGCGTATCAGCTTCTTTTATTCGATTGGAAACCTTTTTAAAAACGAGGGCCAATCGGTAAAGGCTATTGAATACTATGAAAAAGTCGCGGCAGCTGTGCCTGATTATTACGTGGTACATCGCGCTCTCGGTTACCTGTATCTGAAAAATGCCGATGCTATTAGCGAGAAATTAAACGCCGCCAAAAGCGACATTAACGAAAATAAACGGCTAACTATATTATATATCGCCGCGGGAAAAAAAGCTCTCCCACACCTTGAAAAAGCCCAGGCCTGCGACCCAAGCGACGAAACACTCTCTATCATTAAAATGCTTTACAGGAACACAAAAGACACGCAAGGCGCGGCAACGCTCAACTCACGCTTAAAAGCCATGTCGAAAACCTGTATCGACTTGTTGGATGATAAATAATTGTTAAAAATCCAGCGTTTTGCCCTGTTGCGGATAGATGAGGTTAAGCTGCATTTTATTGGCCACCTTAAGCTGCGCTTTTATTTTGGTGATGCTTTTATAAGGTGGTTTTAGGTGCGTAACCACAATGTTTAATCCTTTTAAGGACGCGCTGCTCAGCTTGCTTAACTCGCCCATCTCATTCATTAACAACCTTGGGGTAAGGTGGCCAAAAAGGCTTTTATCCGGCTGCTCATTCGGGAATGATACCTCTATCATTATCGCCTTTAATTTTTGAGCTTTAACTAAAGGGGCGACAGCCACCCAAAGGTTATGCAGGTTTTGGCTCTTCTCCTTATCATCTGCACCGGTATCACCCAGGTACAACATGTAGCTGTCATTACTGCGCACCAAAAACGCGGTACTTGTTAAGTTTGAATGCGCCAGTGGAAATACCCGCACCTGCATATCGGTATTTTCAATCGCAGTTTCGGTATCGGGTTGTAAAGGTTTATAATGATATTTTTTGAGCTGAGGGGCACCACCGTCATCGGCAAAATTGGCCCAGCTTTCCCAGGTAAAGTAGTTGGTTTTGATAGTTTCAAGCGTGCTTTTTAGTCCGTATATATTTTTCACGGTATCATCGGGCGAGTTCATGACCATGCCTGCCAGGTGATCCAAATGCGCGTGCGAAATAAAATATCCTTTAATATATTTCTTTAAAACCTGTTCTGCAGGCCCGTTAAAAGTTTTGTTAGCCAAAGCTTTAGCTATCCCCGCGTGGATCGTCCCGGCATCGAGGCATATGTAATTGTCTGAACCTTTTGGTGCCAGCATATAAGCCGACAGGTTACTTTCATCGGCTCCGCCTAAAACGCCTAATGGTACCACACGGAACGATGCTACCGGTTTTATCTGCGCAAAAGCAAACACAGGCAACAGCATAATTATCAGGAGCGGCAGTTTGAGTTGATTATACATTACGCCAAATTTACTAATTTGGCCGCGAATGAAAACAAGCCAGATAGCCGCTAAAGTTGTAACCCGTTTATTTTTCTTTTTATTGCTGATAGCGATAGTGCCGTTCTTACAGGGCAATACCTCCAAACTACAGCATATTTATTTATCGCCAAAACACGGGTGGACGCTAATATTCCCTATACTGCTTATACTGGGCTTTATTGCACTCCTGGTAATTTGCTCTATTAAAAAATTCAGCAAAACGGATTTGAACTGGTTACTGGTTTTAAATACGGTTATGCTAATGGCCTACGGCGTTACCATTTATATCAGCATCTATAAGCTTATCGGTTAAATAAATGCCTTATTTATAGAAGACTATCATTGTACATTAAAAGCTACCTTATATTCTTTTAATGGATAGCCTTTTTGAGACGTAAAGCCATTACCGGTTATATAGAAATTATAGCTTTTTCCTGACTGTAACGATAGCTTGACTTTAAATGACTTCCTATCCTCTGTAAAACCAATTGCCCCTGTTAAAGGGAAATGTTCTTTCCCCCCTTCTCCGAAAGATATCGACACGCCTTTACCCATTGGTTCAGAAAAATTAAATGTAAGCTCATTCAGGGTTGCAGGCACGTTTTGTTGTGAGTTAATTGCCGGATATATACTTACTACGAATGGTTGTAACTTTTCAAATTCAATTAACGATTGCTTCTTGTAGACTGGTTTGTTGAAATACTTTGACCGATCAAGAAAATCTACCACTTGCTGCTCGTTGTTATAGTCCAGTTCTATGATGTCTTTGATAGCCTGCTTTTTGTTTGATTGTTGTTTATAATAGGCCTTGCAAATGGCATAACCAATATAGTAACCTAAATCCGCATGAGGGTTGACAGACCCATTGTATAACCACAGCCCTGTAGCTGTACTAAACATATCAATGTTAAATTTCAGCTTCAATTCATTTTCATGTTCCCTGCCGTATATTACATAAGCATTTTTATTTGGCTTTTTGGTTACCAGTTCTGCTATAAAGTCTGCCGCGCCTTCCCTTATGCATTGTACCAGCACGGTATTGCCTCCCGGTTTTTGCTGGGTATGTATATATTCGTGAATATTAACGCTTACAAGGTTTGAGCTTTGTTGGTTTTTAAAAACAGTTTGTAGCCAATCACCAAGTTCCGAAGCATCAGTGTTATTATCAGCCGTCGCTATTTCTGCACCAACTAAAACCATATCGCCTGTAGTGGTACCGCCAGAACGTAACCCGCCAATCGTAAAATACATTTTAGCGGGTCGCATTTCAGGATATATCTTTTTTAATGT
Organism: Mucilaginibacter lutimaris; assembly: GCF_042676625.1. Classification (NCBI taxonomy): domain Bacteria; kingdom Pseudomonadati; phylum Bacteroidota; class Sphingobacteriia; order Sphingobacteriales; family Sphingobacteriaceae; genus Mucilaginibacter; species Mucilaginibacter lutimaris. Next base: position 680,232 of record NZ_JBHTIA010000003.1, on the reverse strand, counting down.
TTGAACGGCGGCAGTAATCAAATTTACCTGACCCTTTACCGATAAAGTGTTGGCTTTAATGCTTTGCCAAAATTTAGGGTACTTATTGATAAGTTTGCACCACAATTTGGCATCATAATCCCGTGCTTGCATAAACGCTTTTAAGCCTTCGGTGCCTTTATCCACATATAGCTTTTGAACAAACTGCACTTGCTTAGCTGTATCGCTTGTGGAGCGTACGCTGTCAAAAGCAGTCCAAAATCTGTCTATATCAGATGTATATACAATTGTGCTTTTTTGATGTTGGGCTTGCACGAAAAATGGAAAAACCATTGCAACTGCCAAAATATATAATCGTTTCATATTCGGGGGTAAGACGCCCCCTTAAATATGAATGTTACAACTTATTTAAAATTGGACAAATGTTTTGGGCTTCATTAAAAGCGAAACTATATGAAAAGCAAATCTTTAAGAAAATCCTCTACTCCGTTTTCATTTCCTTTGCGGCCGAATCTTTATATTCATAGTCTCCGCCCAGTAAATAACCCCATGGTTTAAGGCTGTCTACCCTGTCGAAAATAATTTTAAAGATGGCTATTACAGGGATAGACAGGAACATGCCCGACAGCCCCCAGATCATTTCACCAATGATGATGCCTATGAATGAGATGAGCGCGTTAAGCCTCACTTTTGAACCCACAACCGCCGGCAGTAAAAAATTAGCATCTACCGCGTGGATGCCCACCACACTTATGGCAACCGTAAGCGTTTGGCTGATGGTACCGGTAGCAAATGTTACTATAGTACTTAACAGCAACGCCGTAAAAATGCCGATGTAAGGTATAATATTAAATACGCCTACAATTATGCCAAGCAGGGCGGCATATTTTATGCCTACCAAATAAAACACGGTAATTGCCATGCCCGATACAATAACCATCTCTATAAGCAGGCCCAATATGTATTGGCGCAGTATTTTTTGAACATTCTCAACAATATCAACCACAATATCTTTATGGTCGCCGCTAAATACCCAGGTAATAAAGCGGAAAAGCAAACGCCTATAAAACAGTATAAAAAAAGTAAAAATGAGTATAAAAACATAAAACAACACCAACGAAGATACTGCGCCAAAGGTAGTGCCCAATACTGCAGTGCCCGATGCCATTATTTTATCGGCCGTACTGTTTACATAAGTAATTTGCTTATGCGCGTTTATGTGAAAGGTATCCTGTACCCATGCCTGCAGGTTGGTAATAGAATCTTTTACCTGGGTTTGCAGCATGGGCCAGTCGTTAGCGATTTTTGAGATCTGCGAGCCTATGAGGTACAATACCCCGCCAACAAAACCCACCAATAATAATATTGATACAAATGACGACGCGCTGCGTGGCAAACGTAATTTTTTCTCTAATAGATTGGATACCGGCAATAACAAAACGGCAAACAGGAAACCGAAGATCATGGGGTCAAGTATCTCTTTACCGGCTACAACAACATACCCTAATATGCAAACCCCTATCAGCACCAGGGCAAGGCGTTCGTAAAAAGGGGCGATTAACTTTTTTGTGGGCATAAAGGGGTATTTATTTGTATTGATGAACATGCGGGGCATTTATATGTTTTAGCCGCCGGTATAAATGTAAACATCCGAAACGTTTTTTCTTAACTGGTAAATACTTCTGCTATATTAGAAACACTTGCCGGATAACTCCTTTTGTTTTAATGATCATGCTCTGTTCGGCAACCCATGCGCAGCGCCGTTCAAATGCTTTAATTGTCCAATTTTAACAAACTACCGTTAAAAGGCATTAAAGCACCTTACAATGTATGGCTTCGGGTTTTCCTACTAATTTCTTACCTTCACCCGCTCGATAACTCATACTTAAATTATGAAACTACTTGAAGGAAAAACAGCGCTTATCACCGGCGCATCAAAGGGTATAGGCCGTAAAATAGCAGAGAAATTTGCTGAACACGGCGCTAAAGTCGCCTTTACATATTTATCATCTGTAGAAAAAGGACAAACGCTTGAGCAGGAACTGCAAAGCTTTGGCACACAGGTTAAAGGCTACCGCAGCGATGCCTCTAAATTTGACGAGGCCGAAAAACTGGTAAACGATATTGTCGCCGATTTTGGCGCGTTGGATATTGTGGTGAACAACGCCGGCATTACCAAAGACGGCCTGCTGATGCGCATGACTGAGGAACAATGGGACGACGTGCTTAACGTAAACCTGAAATCGATATTCAACGTAACCAAAGCGGCCTCAAAAATTATGATGAAAGCCCGTAAAGGTGTGTTCATTAATATGAGCTCGGTTGTTGGTGTGCAGGGCAATGCAGGCCAGGCAAACTATGCCGCCTCAAAAGCGGGTATCATCGGTTTCTCAAAATCGGTAGCCAAGGAATTAGGATCGCGTAACATCCGCACCAATGTGGTTGCCCCGGGCTTTATCCGCACCGAGATGACCGACGTGCTTGACCCTAAAGTGGTTGAAGGCTGGGCGGCAGCTATCCCGTTGAAACGTGCCGGCGAACCCGAGGATGTAGCAAACACCTGCGTTTTCCTGGCGTCAGACATGGCAGCGTACATCACCGGGCAGGTGATCCCTGTAGATGGCGGGATGTTGTAAAGTTCAAGTCAAAAGTTAAAATTCAAAAGTAAAAAATGATACATTGTGGTGGCGCAATGCTGTCAGAACTTTAACAGTCAAATAATTGACTATTAACAAATTGCAAAAAACAGGCTGGTTGTGCAAACGTGAACGTGAACATTTTCTGCCTAAAATCACCATATATTGACAAAAAGCGGCAAGCAAAAACTTGCCGCTTTTTGTTTTATAAAAACGAATGACAAATATTTCCATTCCTCAAACTATCCTCACCATGGCTGCCCAGCGCGGGCCGGATAAAACTGTTTGCCCCAGCGAGATAGCGCGTGAGTTGTTCCCTGTTAACTGGCGTAAACATATGCAGGAAGTTAGGGATGCGGCTATAGAACTGCAAAAAGATGGCAAGGTTAGCATCACGCAAAAAGGACTGCCTGTAGATGTTGAGCATATTAAAGGGCCTATCCGCATAAAAATTAATTAAGCCATTCCACAATAATTTCGCATTTTGCGGGTATGGATGATATGCGCTTTCCTATACTTTTCACCAATTACTCTGTACTCAATTAATGTCGCTAACCTGGGGAACTGTTTCGGGGTGGTGGGCGCCTGCCTGCATGATATTAGGCTTGCTTTATGCCTGGCTAATGTACCGCAAACCGGTGCAACTGGTAAAGGGCGTGCGCTATGCGCTATTCGCATTCAGGGCATTTGTAGTAAGCTTTTTAGCGCTGTTGCTGGTGTCGCCCATGGTAAAATCAACCAAATACTTGCCGCAAAAACCGGTGGTACTGATAGCGCAGGATAATTCGCAATCTATAAAATTGTTCGACAAAAGCCGCCTTTCTCTCTCAGCCCTTAAAAAAGAACTTGGCGATAGCTACGAAGTCCACGAGTTTAATTTTGATAAGGATCTGCATGATAGCCTGTCTAACAAATATGATGGGCGGCAAACGGATATTTCATCTGCCCTGCACCAACTTAACGAGCGTTTTGTCAACCGCAACATCGGCGCGCTGGTTCTGGCAACCGATGGTTTATATAACTTGGGTACCGACCCGCAGTATGAGGCCCGCAATATCAAAACCAGCATTTACGCCATCGCCCTTGGCGATACCGTTCCGCGGCGCGATCTGGTTATCAGCAATGTCAACTATAATAAAACCGCTTTTTTGGGGAATGACTTTGAGGTAGAAATATTGGCTGAGGCTTACCAGAGCAAGGGCGAACAAATGCGCTTAAGCATTACACAGGATGGCAGGCAGGTACACGCCCAAAACATCGCTATTAATTTGGCGGCGTTTAAAAAAGTAATTCCCGTAAAATTGAATGCTGATAAAAAAGGCATCCGTAAGTTTACCATCAGCCTTGCCCCGGTAAAAAACGAGCTATCGGTACAAAACAATACCGAAAACATTTATATAGATGTGCTGGACGCCCGCCAAAAGATCCTGCTGCTGTATGACGGCCCCCACCCCGATCTGGCTGTAATTAAGCAAGGCATCGAAAGCAATAAAAACTTTGAGGTAAAAACCAGCCTGGTGAGCGATATTGGCCCGCTTAAACTTGCCGATTACAATATGGCTATCCTATACCAATTATCGGCCGATAGCTATAGTAAATTGCAGCCCCTGCTGCAAAGTAAAACACCCGTTTGGTATATAGCGGGTACACAAGCAAACCTATCGGCATTTAACAGCGCACAAAAAACGGTTAAAGTAACCTCTAACAGCCAGGAAATTCAGGAAGCTTTTGCACAACCGGTTAGCACCTTCTCGGCATTTACGCTCACAGACTCCACAAAAAATAAAATAAGCAAATTACCGCCATTGGTTGCCGCGTTTGGCAGTTATGCAGCATCTGGTACGGCCTCCACATTGCTAAAACAAAAGATAGGAAATGTGGAAACCGCCTACCCCCTTTTGGCTTTTAGTGACGAAGGCGGCCGCAAATCGGCGGTACTAACAGGCGAGGGTATCTGGCGCTGGCAACTGGCCGAGTACCGCGAGCACGGCAACCACCACGCGGTAGAAGAATTGCTAAGCCAAACTGTACAATACCTAACGGCTAATGCCAACCGCCAACGCTTTAGGGTATACGCATCCAAAAACGTTTTTGATGAAGGCGAAAATTTGCTGTTAAACGCCGAGTTATATAACGACGCTTTAGAACTTATTAACACACCCGATGTAAAGATCAATTTAAAGAGCCAATCGGGTAAAAATTACAGCTTTCTGTTTACGCGCAGCGGGCAAAGTTACCAGCTAAATGCAGGCACTTTACCAATTGGCGAGTATACCTACCAGGCCACTACAAGCATTGGCAAACAGGCATTTACTGCTAACGGGCAAATAACTGTTAAACAGCTTAATTTAGAGGCCCGCCAAAGCACGGCAAATCATCAGTTGCTGCGCGGCATGGCGGCACAGTCGGGCGGGAAAATGCTGCTGCCATCGCAACTCACTCAACTGGCCAGTTTGATTCGCAAAAACGAAAACATCAAAACCGTTGTTTATGAAGACAAGCACTACAGCGACCTCATAGATGTGAAATGGGTTTTCATATTGATACTATTGCTGCTGAGCGCCGAATGGTTTTTAAGGAAACGGGAAGGGGAAGTTTAGTGTCCCGATAGCTATCGGAAAATGTGAGCAGTTCACTGTCAATCGTTGAAATAACTTACGTTATTATTATTACATACTACAAATACCTATATGAAAATCAAACTAACACTAATTGTACTGCTAATTACAGCTACGGCGACATTTACCAAAGCACAACAGTTTAACATTGGTACATACAACCTGCGTAATGCAAATAAGGGCGACTCTACAGCCGGCAATGGCTGGGGCGAACGCTACCCCTGGGTTGCAAGGCTTATTCAATTTCAGGACCTGGATATATTTGGGACACAGGAAGCTAAGTACCACCAACTGACAGAACTTACCGACAGCCTGCCCGGTTACAAATGGGTTGGCGCAGGGCGCGATGATGGTAAACACGGCGGCGAACACTCGGCCATATTCTATAAATCAACCCGGTTTAAATTGTTAAAAACAGGCGATTTCTGGATGTCGACAGTTACCGATAAACCCAACAAAGGCTGGGATGCTGCCCTGCCACGTATATGTACCTGGGCGCAGTTTAAAGAAACCAAAACCGGGCTGGTATTTTATTTCTTTAACCTTCATATGGATCATATTGGCGTAGTGGCCCGCCGCGAAAGCGCTAAACTGGTACTTCAAAAAATAAAGCAAATGGCAGGTAGCATGCCAACCATTTTAACCGGCGACTTTAACGTAGACCAAACTTCAGATAGTTACGCGGTGATCAACAACTCGGGGGTACTTAAAGATAGCTATGTGCTTTCGCCTATTAAACTTGCGCCAAGCGATACCTTTAACGAGTTTAATGCCAATACAGCAGGCGATAAACGCATCGACCATATTTTTGTAACCAAACAATTTAAGGTAAAACGCTACGGCATTTTAACCAATACCTACCACGGCCGTACCCCGTCAGATCATTACCCGGTAGTGGCTGTGATGGAATTTATAAAATAGCACCTTGTTCATGGTTCATGGTAAACATTATCTATACAAATTGTTGTTTCCGCTCTTGCGAAATAAGAGCTATGAACTATGAACCATCATCTATGAACCATCACCTAAAAAAACTATCTTCGCTAACATGTCGCCTACCGAAGCTAAAGACCAAATTAAGGCCCTTACTGCCGAGCTAAGACAGCACACTTATAACTATTACGTGCTGGCTATGCCCACTATATCCGATTATGATTTTGACCAAAAGCTGGAGCAGCTGAGCAAGCTGGAAAAGCAGTTCCCCGAGTTTTTGGACCCCGAATCGCCAACGCAGGTTGTTGGCGGCGAAGTAACCAAAGAGTTTGTAACGGTTAAGCACCGCTGGCCTATGCTGTCGTTAGGCAACACCTATAACGAGCAGGAACTTATTGATTTTGACCAGCGCATCCGCAAGGCTATAGGTGATAATTTCGAATACGTTTGCGAGTTGAAGTTCGATGGTTTATCCATGAGCCTTACTTACGAAAATGGTAAGCTTGCCCGAGCCGTTACCCGTGGCGACGGTACACAGGGCGATGAGGTTACTACAAACGTCCGTACAATACATACCATCCCAAAAAAACTGGAGAAAGGCGATTACCCCGATCTGTTCGAGATCCGTGGCGAAGTGTTTATGCACCTTAAAGCCTTTGAGCGATTGAATAAAGAGCGCGTAGATAATGGGGAAGTGCCTTATGCCAATCCCCGTAACTTTGCATCGGGCACCATGAAACTGCAAGACTCGGCAGAGGTTGCCCGCCGCCCGCTGGATTGCTTTTTATACGGGTTGTATACTGAGAAAACATTATTTAAGACCCATTGGGAAAGCCTCGAGGCTGTAAAAAGCTGGGGGTTCCATGTAGATGATCACAGCCGGTTAGTGAGCGATATTAACGGCGTACTGGAGTTTATTAACCATTGGGATACCGAACGTCATCACCTGAGTTATGATATTGACGGTATCGTAATAAAAGTGAACAACTACTCGCAGCAGCAGGAACTTGGCTTTACCGCTAAATCGCCGCGCTGGGCTATCTCCTATAAATTTAAGGCAGAACGTGTCGAAACCGAACTACTTGCCGTTACCTACCAGGTTGGGCGCACAGGCGCGGTTACGCCGGTTGCCAATTTAAAGCCGGTGCTGCTTGCAGGTACAACCGTAAAACGCGCCACCCTGCACAATGCCGATGAGATAACCGAACGCCTTAAACTGCACGAACACGATACTGTTTTTGTTGAAAAAGGTGGTGAGATAATCCCCAAGATCATCAGCGTCAATCTCAATAAACGCCAACCCGGCGCAAAGGCTATTGAGTACGTAACCCATTGCCCGGCCTGTAACACCAAATTATTACGTACCGAAGGCGAGGCAGCCTGGTACTGCCCTAATGATGAAGGATGCCCGCCACAAATAGTGGGTAAAATGCAGCATTATATTGGCCGCAAAGCCATGAATATTGACGGCCTGGGCGATGAGACAATAGAAACCCTTTACCGGCGGGATTTTATTAAGCGCATCAGCGATATATATATTTTATACCAGCTGGCCAATGAACTGAAACAGCTTGGGCGTTTTGGTGAGAAATCTATCAATAACATGCTGGATGGTATCGAAAAGTCTAAACAGCAGCCGTTCGAGAAAGTGCTGTTTGGCCTGGGGATCCGCTACGTGGGCGAAACGGTCGCCAGGAAGCTGGTGGCGCATTTTAAAACTATTGATAACCTGATGGCTGCGACTACCGAGGAACTAACTGCTGCCGAAGAGATTGGGAGCCGGATAGCCGAAAGCATTACCGAGTATTTTGCAGACGAAAGCCATCGCGAAGAAATTGAAAAACTCCGTGCGGCCGGTTTGCAGTTTATTGCAGAAGAGAAGGAAGTAACACTTGCCAGCGATAAATTGAGCGGACAAAATTTCATCATTTCGGGCACGTTTGAAAAATATTCGCGCGATGAGTTGAAGGATATTATTGAACAAAATGGCGGCAAGATCCTGAGCAGTATATCTGCCAAATTGAACTACCTGGTAGCCGGCGAAAATATGGGGCCTGCTAAATTAGAAAAAGCCAATAAATTGAATATACCTATCATCAGCGATGAGGAGTTGCTGGCGATGTTAAGCTAAAAACGTACATGACTAAAATTAATTGGGGCATCATTGGCTGTGGCAATGTAACCGAAAAAAAAAGCGGCCAGGCTTACAACAAAATAGAAGATAGCAAACTGGTTGCCGTAATGCGTCGCGATGCTGCCAAAGCTGCCGACTATGCCCAACGCCATCATGTAGGCAAATGGTACAACGATGCCGAAGAATTGCTGAATGATCCGGAGGTAAATGCCGTATCTATAGCCACCCCGCCAGCCTCGCATCTAGAATATGCCTTGCGCGCCATAAAAAAAGGGTTAAACATATATGTAGAGAAACCAGTCACCCGCAACGCGCAGGAAGCACAGGAAATGGCAGATGCCGTCCGCGAAAGTGGCGCTAAGCTTACCGTGGCGCATTATCGCCGCGCTTTGCCCATGTTTCTGCATGTTAAAAGCTTGATTGACAGCAATGCCGTTGGCGACATCCGTACGGTGCAGATACGCATGTGGAAGTATCAGAATCCTGATCCACAGGCCAATGTAGACAACTGGCGGCTTCAGCCTGAATTTTCGGGCGGTGGTTATTTTCATGACCTCGCCCCCCACCAGCTCGATCTGATGCTATATTATTTTGGCGAGCCCGCAAACTCAAGCGGCTACAGCCTTAACCAGGGCGGGTTTAGTCCGGCGGACGATCATGTTTGCGGACAGATCGTATTTAAGAACAAAGTAGTGGTAAATGGTTCATGGTGTTTCAACGTAGCCCCAAGCGAGGCGGTGGACAGTTGCGAGATCATCGGCACAAAAGGCAAAATAACCTTCCCGTTCTTTGGTACGTTTGTTACCCTAAAAAATGAGAACGGCGAAGAGACGGAGAACTTTACCCACCCCGAACATATCCAGCAGCCTATGATAACCAAAATAGTGCAGTACTTTAAAGGCGAAGGTCCCAATCCCTGCACTATTGATGAAGCTGTAGTTTTAATGAAGATAATGGATTCGTTTACTATCTTTAAGTAATGAACCCAACCTTATCGCTTCCACCTTTACCTGCCAATGCCGATAGAAATATCATCAAGCCGTCGGCGTCCTTTAATAAAAATGTGTACCGCTCTATTGGCGCGGTGCTGCTATTTGTTATAACGTATGTCATTTTGCTTTTGGCTGCAATTGGTTTAGCTGTGGCCTTTGGCGCATTGGGTGTAGCTATAATATCGGCCACTGCCAGTTTTTTAACACTTGTATTGGGTGCCGCGCTCATCGGGTCGGGCTTAATGCTAGTATACTTTGTTATTAAATTCATCTTCCAGCGCAACAAGGTTGATTACTCGGGTATGGTAGAGGTTACCGAACAAGAACAGCCGATGTTGTTTGATTTTATAAGACAGCTAACTGCGGAAGCAAAAGCACCATTCCCCAAACGCATTTTTTTAAGTGCCGATGTTAATGCCGCGGTTTTTTACAACTCCAGCTTTTGGAGCATGTTCCTGCCTGTCAGGAAAAATCTTACAATAGGGCTCGGGCTGGTAAACGCCCTTAATGTATCGGAGTTTAAGGCCGTGATGGCGCACGAGTTTGGTCACTTTTCGCAACGGAGCATGAAATTTGGCAGTTATGTGTATAACATGAACAAGGTTATCTACAACATGCTTTACGATAACGAGGGTTATGGCCGCCTGCTCAATTCCATGTCTAAACTCCACTCCTTATTCTTTTTAACCGCGAAGATCAATATCTGGATAATTACCGGTATGCAGTTTATATTGAAGAAGGTGTACGTTGTGCTTAACAAAACGTATATGCGCCTATCGCGCGATATGGAGTTTCATGCAGACGCCATGGCAGCCTACGTAAGCGGATCTAATCAGGTGATTACTTCATTAAGGCGGATAGATATCGCCCAATCTTGCTATAACGAACTGTTAAATTACTGGAGCGCGCAACTAAGTAAAAATAAGCGTTCGGATAATTTATACCCGCAGCACCTGGTGATGATGAATTATTATGCCATAAAAAACAATCTGGCACAGGATGTTAACGGGTTGCCTGTTATTACAGGTGCAATGGATGTGGCGAACGCCAGCCAGGTAATTATAGATGACCAATGGTCATCACACCCGTCCACTACAGACAGGGAGCATCACCTTAATATTATCGATCTTAAAACACCGGTAGTGCACAGCTCTGCCTGGTCGCTTTTTCATGATGCCGAAAAACTGCAGGTATTGCTTACCGATGATATTTACGCTTCTACATCAGCCACAGCCAAAACCGAAAGGATAGATAGTAGTGCTTTTAAAGAAGATTTTTATAAAGATGTTAATGAGTTTTTGCTCGATAAGATCTACGCCGGCTACTATGACGGGCGTTTCATTAATAACTTTAATGTAGACGAGGCTGTGGCTCTGGCGTCTTCCCAAAAAGATTTAACATTAGGTGAATTATTAAAAGAAACCAATACAAGCCTGCCTACCGCAACCGACCGCATGCAGCAGGATATATTTACATTACAAAACATAGTTGAACGTAAAGACATTAAAACTTTTGACTACAAGGGCAATAAGTACAAAAATAAAATGGCGGTAGATGTGGTGAAAGAGATAGAGCAACAGCGGCAGGAAGCTGTAAACAAAATTGAAGCACTTGATAAAAGCATTTTTATGTACGCCTATAACGTAGCTACGGATGAGGATAAGGCCTTGCTTGTTACTAAATACAAAAGGCTGTTTGCATTGCAGGACAATAGTGCTACAGATTTTGAGCTATACAATAACACCATGGCATACTTTAACAAAGTTTATAATACAATGCCTTATGAACAAATTACATCAAATCTTGCTAACGTTTACCGCGAGGAACGAAAATTAAAGCCCCGTATCAAAGAAATGATGGCCGACGAGCAAACCCGGCCTTATATTACAGGTGAACAACTTGCCGCTACGGAGAGTTATTTAGCTGCAAACCTGGTGTACTTTAACCATCCTACTTATGATAACGATGCTATAGTTACATTTAACGAAGGCGTAAGCGCATATATCTCGGCAATTGGGAAACGAAACTTTGAGGCTAAAAAAGATTTGTTAAGTTTCCAGGCGGGTATTGTTAAAGGCAATTAATTTTTTCATATTTAGCCAAATGAAAAAGTTTTTCATAATGTGTATTTTATCCTTTGCATTTTATGCGAATGGATGGGCGCAAACTTATGAAGTGCCTAAAGATTATCATTTTAACAAGCCCGAAGATTATACCAAATACGAACCAGACGTTATTAAAACAGCCGATTGGCTCATGCATACCGCCTGGGGTACCGAACCCGTAAAAACAGAAAAGGCTACCCAATTTATCCTAAAATGGTCGGAAGGGACGCCGGATGTGGTTATAGAGTTAAAGCAGGCCATCATGGACCTATCAGACACTAATCCACAGTTGGGGTTCATATACATGTCGCAGTTTTCTAAATACGCCATTCAACATAAAGGCGATTTTGATAAAACGCAGGCTAATTTAGTAGCGCTGAAAGCTCTAATGGATAAATACACCACCGAACCCTCACATAAGCGCGACAACGACGTAGAACGGCTAATACAGCTTACTAAAGAAAACCGTTTAGAAAACTGGATCAACAGCGAATTTTCATTCCAATAATGCCCCGATTTGGCGGCACACTACCTGTTAGTCTTTCTTTTTCTTGGGCACTTTAGCGCCTTCTTTACGTGCTTCAGATAACCCTATAGCTACAGCTTGCTTTTTACTGGTAACTTTTTTACCGCTGCCGCTTTTTAACTTCCCTTCTTTCATCTCGTGCATGGTCTCCTCAACCTTTTCACTTGCCTTTTCCGAATATTTTGCCATGGTAGTATGTATTGGTTTGTCTTAACCGTAGCAAAGTATTTGCCAGTTTTTACCACAGAGGACACGAAGAGGAAACACCAAGATCACGGAGATTTTCATAGCCCCTAAAAAAGTTATATTTTCTCTATCTTAGTGTAAAAGTCAATCTCATGCAATTTCTATTACGTTTAAAATCCTGGCAACTTTTTTTATGTATATGTCTACCTTTTGCGCTTCCATTAAGCGGAATTATTGGCGGTGCAACCCTGTTACTTGGTTGCCTGTTTTATTTTTCATGGGTGTATGAAATTGGCATAACAATTCGTTCATTGCTTCCTAAGCAACTAAAACCCAATTTAACTTATTTTAAAATAAGTTATTGCGTGAATTTAATTACATCTTTTATAGCTGTAATTTTCAATTATTTAAATCTGGATCCGTTTGATTATATAATTTTTTTACTGATAATCTTAGTTCCGTACATAGTTTCAGCGTTCTACTTTTTAAGCTTTACAGCAAGGATGCTCGAATCGGTGACAGAGGGTAGGCTTGTGGGAATAAGCCATTCACTAAAGATTTTTTTATGTTTTTGGTTTTTCCCTTTAGGTTTATGGTATATCCAACCTGCAATTAACAGGGCTTTAAATAACATACAATGTCAGGCACATTACTAAACTATGAAGTTATCTATTACCTCGCTTTTAATGTTGTGTTTAATAAGTTGTAATGCACAGTTTACCAAAAACGCAGGAGCACTGCCCGAAAAGTTCACCGTTGTAAAGGCAAAATTAGGTAGTGGTAAAGCGGCCGTAGGCTCCTTTAACATGGCTTATAAGAATTATAGTTTAAAGGAAAGCTACCCCTGGTGCCTTAAAATAAATATGGCATTAGATTTGAAAAATGTTACCGAAAATGGTTTACCTGTTAAGGCAGAATCAGACATTGCAAATAAATATGAAGATTACCTCATAAACAATATCCGTAAGCTTTCTACCACTCTTTACGTTGGGCACCTCTATAATGATAGCTTTTTGGATATTTATATTTACCTGGATGAGCCGGAAAAAGTTAATGAGTTTTTAAAGGCCGAAGTAGGCAAGAAAGATGTTACCCGCCAATTCGCATATGAAATAAAGGAAGATGCGAACTGGGAAACGGTGGCCGACTTTTTAATGTAGAAAACAAATTTTACATACAAAAGATGCAAAGCTTTCAATCTAATATCACGTTAAAGCAAATATTGATGGCTAAAACTCAATATTTGTATCTATCAATTGGTTTAATATTGTCTGTAGCTCTTTATTGCTTAATAAATTTTGTAAACATTTTATATGGTGGATGTCATTTGGAGAAGGTGCGAGTTCTGATGAAAAGTACCATTCAATAACAGCTCAACTGTATACGATATCACCGCTGGTTATTCTTTATATAATCTATTGTTTATTGGCTTATAAAAATCTGTCATCTAACAAGCTGTCACGGGTAAAGTCATTAATGATATTAACCACAGTTATGATAGCAATCCATTTATTCAGGCATATACTGTTTTTAGATATATTTTATTCTTGACCTTGTCAACGTGTAACTTTTAACGATAATACTTACCGCAGGTTTCTTTACAAACTCTCCTTATATTCCTTCTGCAATTCCAGCAGGCAGTTGGCACAAAGGCATCCATCATATAGCTCGCTTACATACTGTACTTCGTTGATGCTTAGCTGTACGGTACTGCACTGGCACTTGGTGTAGGCGTTAGCCTTGCACTCAAATGGCGCGCTGCAGCGGTCGCAGTGAAGTATTTCGTGTTTGGGTGAGGTGAGCATTGTTTTATAAGTCGCGAAAGTTGGTGAAGACCCAAAGTCCGGGAAGTGGTTTTGTTTAATTAAAAAGTCCGAAAGCAAAGATGGTAAAACATCTTCAACTTTCGGACTTGCGCGGAACTTCTGACTTTCCGACTAATTATAACTTATATGATGTATTAGGCTAATTATGCAGAACAGGTAACACAACCCTCTTCCATTGAGCAAGACGGGCCGGCCGGCATTTCTTCCTGGTTGCTGTTAGATACCACTTCGGGTATAACGGCTTCCATGTTTTTACCACCACCCTGGTTCTCAACTGTAAATTTAACCGCTTGCGATGCTGCTTGTGTACGCAGGTAGTACATACCTGTTTTTAAGCCTTTCTTCCATGCGTAGAAGTGCATTGAAGTAAGTTTAGAGGCATTTGGCGCGTTAATGAACAGGTTTAACGATTGCGACTGGCAGATGTAAGCGCCCCTATCGGCAGCCATATCTATAATGTTACGCATCTTAATTTCCCATACGGTTTTGTAGATATCCTTAATATCCTGAGGTATCTCGGCAATGTCCTGAATAGAACCGTTGGCGGTAATGATCCTGTCTTTCATTGAAGTATTCCAGATACCAAGGTTTACCAGATCGCGCAGCAGGTGTTTGTTCACAATAATAAACTCGCCACTTAACACACGGCGGGTGTAAATATTTGAGGTATATGGTTCAAAACATTCGTTGTTACCCAATATTTGCGAAGTTGATGCGGTTGGCATTGGCGCTACTAACAGTGAGTTACGCACACCATGGTTCATTACATCAAGACGCAGGTTATCCCAATCCCAACGGGTGCTGGCGGGTTTAACATCCCAAAGATCGAACTGGAACTTACCCTCTGATAAAGGCGAGCCTTTAAAGGTTTCGTAAGGTCCGTCTTTTATAGCCAGGTCTTTAGAAGCTGTCATGGCAGCAAAGTAAATGGTCTCGAAAATCTCTTTGTTCAGTTGTTTTGCCTCATCGCTTTCGAATGGTAAACGCAACAGGATAAAGGCATCGGCCAAGCCCTGCACGCCTAAACCAATTGGGCGGTGGCGCAGGTTAGAGTACTCGGCTTCGGCAACCGGGTAATAGTTATTATCAATGATCTTGTTCAGGTTCAAAGTAGCCTGGTAGGTTACTTCATACAATTTAGCATGGTCAAATTCGCCGTTGATAACAAAGCGTGGCAATGCTAATGAAGCAAGGTTACAAACCGCAACTTCTTTATCAGAAGTGTACTCCATTATCTCGGTACAAAGATTCGAGCTTTTTATAGTACCCAGGTTTTGCTGGTTAGATTTTAAGTTAGCAGCATCCTTGTATAATAAGTATGGCGTACCGGTTTCAACCTGTGCATCAAGCACTGCAAACCAAAGCTCCTGCGCTTTAATGGTTTTACGGCCGCGGCCTTCTTTTTCGTAACGCTCGTAAAGTTCTTCAAACTCTTTACCGTGGCAGTCTGCTAGGCCCGGTGCTTCGTGCGGACAGAACAATGTCCATTCCTCATTAGCTTCTACACGGCGCATAAACAGGTCAGATACCCAAAGGGCGTAGAAAAGATCGCGTGCGCGCATTTCTTCTTTACCATGGTTTTTGCGCAGGTCAAGAAACTCGAATATATCTGCATGCCATGGCTCTAAATAGATAGCAAAGGCACCTTTACGCTTGCCACCGCCCTGGTCTACATAACGCGCGGTATCGTTAAATACTTTCAGCATCGGGATAATACCGTTGCTGGTACCGTTTGTACCGCTGATGTACGAGCCTGTAGCCCTTACGTTGTGGATGCTTAGGCCAATACCACCCGCGCTTTGCGAAATTTTTGCAGTTTGTTTTAGTGTATCGTAGATACCCTCGATGCTGTCGTCTTTCATAGTTAACAAGAAGCACGACGACATTTGAGGTTTTGGTGTACCGGCATTGAAAAGGGTTGGTGTAGCGTGGGTAAACCATCGCTCGCTCATCAGGTGGTATGTTTTGATGGCGCTTTCAATATCTTCTTTATGGATACCAACCGATACACGCATAAACAGGTGCTGCGGGCGCTCGGCAATTTTACCATCTATTTTTAGCAGGTACGATTTTTCCAGGGTTTTAAAACCAAAGTAATCGAAACCGAAGTCGCGGTCGTAAATGATGCTGCTATCCAGGATGTCGGCATTATCACGGATGATAGCGTAAACATCATCGGCCAGTAAAGCGGCATTTTTACCGGTTTTTTTGTCAACGTATTCATACATACGTTTCATGGTTTCAGAGAACGACTTGGTGGTGTTTTTATGCAGGTTAGATACCGCTATACGCGAGGCAAGTAAAGCGTAATCAGGGTGTTTGGTGGTTAACGATGCTGCCGTCTCGGCTGCAAGGTTATCCAGTTCGGAGGTGGTAACACCATCAAACAAACCTTCAATTACTTTTTTTGCCACGTCAATTGGGTCAACCAGGTTAAACCCATAGCACAGTTTTTCGATACGTGCTGTGATCTTGTCGAATTTAACCGACTCTTTTCTTCCGTCTCTTTTTACTACGAACATTTTGCCACCTCCTTATTCCCTGCCAACCCGACAGGGGCTTATTTTATTTAGTTAATTAGTTATTGTTTTCTATTTGATTTCACCGATTTGGGGATGATTACACTGATTTGATTTTTCTTCCTAATCTCCAACCTCTAATCACCGTTTAGAAATCCTCGTCTAACGAGAATGCTTTGCTCTCTGCAGTGCTGTTCATTACGCCGCTTTTTTGGTAATCGCCAACGCGTTTTTCAAAAAAGTTGGTTTTACCCTGCAGGCTTATCATCTCCATAAAATCAAACGGATTTGTTGCATTATAAACTTTAGGGTAACCCAGTTCAGATAACCATCTGTCGGCAACAAACTCAATGTACTGGCTCATCATTTTGGCATTCATGCCTATGAGGCTTACCGGCAATGCATCATTCACAAACTCTTTTTCAATCTCCACCGCATCGGTAATGATTTTTGTAACCGCTTCGGTAGACAGCTTATTTTTAAGCATACCATAAAGCAAACAAGCAAACTCGCAGTGCGAACCTTCATCGCGAGAGATCAGCTCATTACTAAAGGTTAAGCCCGGCATTAAGCCGCGTTTTTTTAACCAAAAGATAGAGCAGAAACTACCGCTAAAGAAAATACCCTCTACCGCCGCGAATGCTACCAAACGCTCTGCAAAAGTTCCGTTGTTTATCCAGCGCAGCGCCCACTCCGCTTTTTTACCTACACATGGTACGGTATCAATAGCGTGGAAGAGGCGGTCCTTTTCGGCAGGGTCTTTAATATATGTATCAATTAAAAGCGCGTAAGTTTCTGAGTGGATATTCTCCATCATGATCTGAAAGCCGTAGAAGCAACGCGCCTCGGGTAACTGCACCTCGCTCATGAAATTGATAGCCAGGTTCTCATTAACAATACCGTCGCTTGCTGCAAAGAATGCCAGGATGTGCGAAATAAAATGACGCTCTCCATCGTTAAGCGCTTCCCAGTGCTTCATATCGTCAGACAGGTCAATCTCCTCAGCTGTCCAAAAACTGGCTTCGGCCTTTTTATACATTTCCCAAATAGCGGGGTATTTAATTGGGAGGATCACAAAGCGATCTTTGTTTTCCTTTAATAGTAATTCTGTTTCCTCTGCCATGTCTAACGGTCCTTATATATTATGTATTAAAATTCGTTGCCTGTTTAACCTTATCTTGTTGCTTATGTACCGGGCCGACAGCAGACAGGTATACCATGCGAGTATTTTTACTAACGGCGAAAAACTTATTTTCCGCATTTATTTTACTCACCTTTTACCCCTCACTAATCGTTTCTAAACTAATTTTAGTAGCACATTAGCCCATGTGTTATCATGGTCTTTTCTTTTCTGCCGCGATAGAAACACCTGCGACATAGATAGCGTTAAAAGAACTTCTAATTCAAAGATAGGTCAACATGCTATTTAATGTTAGTCTAAGTTTTTAACATCACCTATAAGTTGTCCACAAAACAATTTGACAACACAATATTATTATGGGATGACAAAAAAATTAAGCGGCTAACAAACAACGCTTTACAAGACAATAAGACTGGCTATTATCAATTAGAAAATAAAAAATCATAAAAACTTGCAGGATATAAACACGTTATCAACGGCCCTTAAACTCAACAGAATACCTAAGCTAAAAGGCCTTAAAAAGGGCATTTTAGCGCGCCGAAAATTTAACATTGGGTGACTGATTATTTAACAAAACCACATGTGGAAAACAAAAGATCTCCGCCAAAAAAATTGGACGGAGATCTTACTTTAGTGGGTTTTACAACCTGCCGTATTGACTTATTTTTTCAATTCGTCAACAGGAACAAATTTCATAGAAAGAGAGTTTACACAATGCCTTGTATTTTTGGGCGTAAGGTACTCCCCCTCAAAAACGTGCCCCAAATGGGCTCCACAATTGGCGCACAAAATTTCGGTACGGCGGCCGTCAGCATCGGTCTCGCGCCTTACGGCGCCGGGTATCTCATCATCAAAGCTTGGCCAGCCACAGTGTGATTCAAATTTAGATTCGGAAGTGTAGAGCGGCGTATCGCAACGCTTACAAACGTAAACGCCCTCAGCCTTGTTATCCAGCAGCGCACCGGTAAACGGGCGCTCGGTACCTTTATGCAGTATGATATATTCTTCTTCGGGTGTTAATTGATTATATGCCATGTTATTGATTATGATTAAATGATTTTGAGAAAGATTACACCTATTATAGCACTGTTTCAAAAATTACAAATCAGTATATATTATTTCTTCCTTCTATATAAATATACGACAATTTGGGGACAGATTTTGTTTGTGGGATAGATGTTTACATGGGTTTGACAAGCATTAGGGTGAGCGGTTGAACCGGATGATATTTCTTAGTTATCGCTCTGTTAAATAGCTTACATCTTAACCAAGGCCTAACAAAAAATCCCGGTCAAACTGACCGGGATCCTTAACTAAATTTTTAAGTTAAATTTTCTTAAACTGAATTACTGTAACAGCTTTTGCATAGTCGGTGCCACCGTTATCCATTTCCTCAACAGTCCAGGTCATAGTGCTTGAGCCGTTAAACACAACCTCAAACGACTGATTTGCCACGTTTAACATTATCTTGTTATTAACGTTGGTCATATTGTATGCGTAGGTATCATCCGAAGATCCCGAGGCTTTAAGACTTGTGCTATTGATAAACTGAAAGGTTTCGCCTTTGTTCGAATCGGAGTTGTCGGTATCAATCACCTTACCCGAAGCATCGTAATAAGTAATAGTTGTGCTTTGTACAGCCCAGGTACCGATGATTTGACTTTTAGCGTCGGCTAATCTATCTTCAGGAGATTCATCCTTTTTACAGCCAAACAACACGACAGAAAAACAAAGAATAAGTAGTAATGATTTTAATTTCATAGTGATTAGTTTCTACTTAAACATCTTTTTTCCTATAAAGTTCAGCCCCCCTAATCAAAAAATCCCGGCCAAAACATGACCGGGATTTCCTATATCTTGAATCTTGATTTTTACGTCTTGATTCTATTTCACTTTCGCTAACTCCTCTGCCATGGCAGCGCCAATTTCAGCGGGAGATTCTACTACACGGATACCACACTCGCGCATGATCTTCATTTTAGCGGCAGCAGTATCGTCGGCACCGCCAACAATTGCACCCGCGTGGCCCATACGGCGTCCCGGAGGCGCGGTCTGACCAGCGATGAAACCAACAACCGGTTTAGTACCGTTCTCTTTTATCCAACGGGCAGCGTCAGCTTCCATACCACCACCAATCTCACCAATCATGATGATACCGTGGGTATCCGGATCGTTCATTAACAATTCAACAGCTTCTTTGGTTGGGGTACCAATAATTGGGTCGCCACCAATGCCAATAGCGGTGGTGATACCTAAACCGGCTTTAACAACCTGGTCAACCGCCTCGTAAGTAAGCGTACCCGATTTTGAAACCACACCAACGTTACCCTTTTTAAAGATAAACCCAGGCATAATACCAATTTTGCTTTCGTCGGCAGTGATAATACCCGGGCAGTTAGGGCCAATCAGGCGGCTGTCTTTATCAGCCAGGTATTCTTTAACCTCAATCATATCCTTTGTAGGGATACCTTCGGTTATACATACAATCACTTTAATACCGGCTTCGGCAGCTTCCATAATAGCATCTGCACCAAAAGCAGGCGGAACAAAAATGATAGATACATCGGCACCTGTTTGGTCAACCGCATCTTTAACAGTATTAAAAACAGGTCTGTCTAAATGGCTTTGGCCACCTTTACCAGGTGTAACACCACCAACTAACTGTGTACCATAAGCAATCATTTGCTCAGCATGGTAAGTACCTTCTTTACCGGTAAAACCCTGTACTATAACTTTAGAATCTTTGTTTACGAGAACGCTCATCGGCTTTTTAGTTTTTGTATGGCAAATCTAAAGTTATTGCCTTTAAAGTCAAATTATATTTTGTAACCAACAGCATTTTTACTTACATATGTCGCGCGCCTAAATACTCGTGGCTTGCCAACATTTCATATACCGCAAATAAAATGCTGTATGTAAACTGTAACCTTTACTTAACATCTTTTGGTTAGTTTAGCGGCACATTACTACCTCACTTATGAAAACATACAAATACTTCGTGTTAAGCATAGCTCTGTGCGTGCTTTTTTCTCCTTATGCAAACGCCCAGTTTGGCGGCCTGGGCAAGAAACTATTTGATAAAGGCGCCGAAATGGCATCAGGCGGCGGACTGAACAAAATACTAAAACAGCCCCAGGCCATTACCACCAGCTTTAACGATGTAAACAAAACCGGTTCAAAACCTCCATCCTTTTTAGAAGGGCAACAACCGCAGCCGTTATACCTGCTGCCAAAGGCACTTGCGGGCGGCTTTAAGCTCTGTGCCGGTTTTTTTGAGATGACCTGTAAAAGCTATTGTTTGCATGCCGGCACCCGTGGCCCAAGCAAAGGCGATGGCTACATGCTCGCCCCTGTCCTAGGCCCCAAAAGCGCGGTTGTAATACGGATACTTAAAAGCGCCGAAACACACCCAAATGTTAGACAGCACGATATACAGGTATTGCTTTGGGCAATTATTGCACGCACACGGTTTGTAGATATGGGCGCAGATATTAAGCTAACGGCAACAACTTTGCTTACAACCCAGGAACTGCTTATGCTGGAGGGTGGCGCGTTGGGCGTATTACCTGCAAACCTTATGGATAAAGCCAAAGGCCAGTTACCACCAGCCGTACAGGCGGTTTTTGAGGCTGAAAACAACATCCGTAGATTGGCGGCATCGGGTAATTCATCGTACGAAGAAATGGAAAGATATGCGATACTGGCCGGCCTGGCACCACAACCAGACCCTGATGTACCATCGGGCATATGGTCTTTGCACCCGGATGGTTATTATGTCCGTTATTCCCCAAGCAGCTATTCTGTTACCAGGGTACAGGTGTACGTTCCAAAAGAACTTATTAGCACCAAGCCCGATCTGGTTTATGACGGCCCTAACGGTATTGCCTGCCCGGCTAACGTGGGTGCTCAGCGCCTTGCTCAAACCAATGAGCCCTTAAACCCCGACTATACCAAAAAACTAAATATAATATGCAAATAATTAAAAAGGCCGGATGTTTATCCGGCCTTTTTAATTTGAAGTTCTGATGAATACTTAGTCACTTAATTGCTTAACAAACTCCCCCTCACTCTTGGCTATTACAATAGTAGCCACCCCATTGCCTATTATATTAGTGATGGCGCGTGCTTCGCTCATAAAGCGGTCTACGCCTAAAAGTATTGCCACGCCTTCTACAGGGATAATTTTGATAGCGGCCAGAGTTGAGGTAAGCACAATAAAACCACTGCCGGTTACGCCTGCCGCGCCCTTTGAGGTGATCATGAGGATGCCGATAATGCTGAGTTGTTGCTCAATAGAAAGATCTATCTTAAACACCTGCGCCAAAAATATAACCGACATAGACAGGTATATGGTAGTACCATCTAAATTAAAAGAGTATCCTGCGGGGATCACCAAACCCACTACCGATTTAGAGCAACCAAATTTCTCCAGCTTTTCCATCATTCCCGGCAGGGCCGATTCTGATGATGACGTCCCCAGTACGATCAATATCTCTTCTTTGATATGCTTTAAATATTGCCATAAACTAAACTTAAACACATAACAAATAATATTGAGTATCACAAATATGAACAGGAACATGGTAAGGTAAACCGACCCCATCAGCAAAGCCAGTGGTTTAAGCGTAGCCAACCCGTAAGTACTGATGGTATAAGCCATTCCCCCAAACGCGCCGATCGGCGCCACCTTCATCACCACTTTCATCATATTAAAGAACACTTTAGAAAGCTTATCAAAAGTGACAATAACAGACTTCCCGGTTTCGCCCATCCGGCTTAGCCCAAAACCAAACAGGATGGCAAAGAATAGCACCTGTAAAATATCTCCTTTGGCAAAAGCCTCGAAGGCATTGGTTGGCACAATATGGGTTATAAAATCGCCCCATTTCATTTCGCTGCCGGCCTTTTCATAGGCAGCAAGCTTGGCGGCATCAACCTTAACGTGGTTGTTGATGAAATTTGCGCCCGGCTTAATGATATTAGCTACCGCCACGCCAATAATCAGCGCCGTTGTAGTAACCAATTCAAAGTAAAGAAGAGCCTTCCCTCCAACGCGGCCAACCTTTTTCATATCGCTCATGCCGGCAATGCCCAGCACAATGGTGAAGAAAATGATGGGTGCTATCAGCATCGTTATTAGGCTGATGAAGATCTTGCTAATCATTTGCGCCGTTGGCGCGAAACTTTTGAAGTATAAGCCAATCACAATGCCCAATATTATGGCAATAATAACCTGAAAGGTGAGATTGCTAAAAAGGCGTTTCATGGATTGGTGAGTAGTGAATAGCTTATTAATGAATGGTTGTTAAACTTGGGATAAAAGGTAAATATAAAAATTAAAACTGCTTACCATTCTCTATTCGCCACTCACTATATTTTCCCCGTTATCCCGTTATAGATCATTTGGCTGGCCAAAAAGGTTACTACTATGGCAAACACCCAACGTAACCAGCGCGATGATTTAGTGTGGACAAGTATCTTTGACCCCGTTATAGCACCGAAGAGAACGCCTATAACCACCGGCATGGCAATACCCGGGTCGATATATCCACGTTGCAGGTAAACAACCGCGCTGGCCGCGGCGGTTACCCCTATCATAAAATTACTGGTGGTGGTTGATACCTTAAAGGGAATGCGCATAATGGTATCCATAGCCAGTACCTTTAACGCGCCCGAACCAATACCCAATAGCCCCGAAATAGTACCCGCGAAAAGCATCATAAAAAAGCCGCCGCTTACACGGGTAACACCATAATTCACCTGTACACCATTACCATCGGGATAACTGCCATAGAGCTTCAGTTTGGCGGCCAGGTAGGTCGGCTCGGTTAATATGTTCTCCGCTTTTTTACGAAGCGACATCAATGCCGAAAAAATGAGTATCACCCCAAATAATATAGCAATATATTGCACCGGGATATAAACGGCTATTAAAGCGCCGAACAAGGCGCCTATAGTTGTGGCAATTTCTAAGAACATACCCAGCCGAATATTAGTGATACCCTCTTTTACATAAGCTGCTGCCGAGCCCGATGAAGTTGCTATAACGGATACCAATGAGGCACCGATGGCATAATAAATATCAACACCCAGCACAAGCGTAAGTAACGGTATAATAACTACGCCCCCGCCAAGGCCGGTAAGCGAACCCAGCAAGCCCGCGAAATACGCGCCGACAAGTATAATTATGGTAAAAACAAGTACCGACATAGAGGCTGGTATAATTAACAGCCAAAAGTAATATAACTTTTTTAATGATTAAAAGGAAGTAAATCTATCGTCTTACTTTTTTTAAGCGGCTAATGCATCACCCCAAAAAAGTAAACCCAGGCAATAAAAAACAATTGCAGCGGCACCCTGAACCAAAGGTAGTTTAAGCCATTGCCGCATATATCCGGTTTCTCCAGGTTCACCTTATTTTGAGCGGCGTAGATATTGGCAGGCAAAAGCAGCACTAAAAATACAATTACAAACCAGGCTACAGGTTGGCGTATGGTTTTCACCAGCATGCCTATTGCTGCCAGTATCTCCACATAGCCGGTAATATGTACTATCGCTTTTTTGTAAGGGATAAAGCCCGGCACCATCAATACCATTCCATTGGTAAATTTAAAATGCGCCGTAGCCGCGAAAATGAGCATCACACCCATAGCCAGCCTTCCGCAGAAATAATAATCGGGTGGGTGGCCGGCAATAAATGTAGCCGCGCTACTTACGCCAAACACGGCCAGCAAAACTATAAGCGGTTTCATAAGCTAAATATCGTTAAAACATTAAATGTATAATATCTTTGAGGCCAAATGGGATACAATAGTTTACATGCTTGCATTACCGACCTTGAAAAGAACGGCCACCTCATCCGCATTAAGGAAGAGGTTGACCCTTACCTGCAAATGGCTGCCATACACCTGCGTGTTTTTGAGCACGAAGGCCCGGCCATATTGTTCGAGAATGTAAAAGGGAGCAAATTCCCCGCGGTGTCAAATTTATTTGGTACGCTGGATAGGTCGCGGTTTATTTTTAGGGATACGCTTGATAAGATCAAAACATTGGTGGATATTAAAAACGACCCGATAAAGGCCATTAAGCATCCTTTTAAATATGCTAATACAGCTTTAACAGCACTATCGGCTCTGCCCATGAAAGTGCGTAAGGATGCTCCCATAAGTTTCGGGAAAACAACTATAAGCGAGATACCCCAAATAGTAAACTGGCCTAAGGATGGCGGCCCCTTTGTAACTATGCCACAGGTTTATACCGAGGATGCCGATATGCCAGGCATTATGAATGCCAACCTGGGTATGTACCGCATTCAATTAGGCGGTAACGATTATGTGCAGGATAAAGAGATAGGTTTGCACTACCAGTTGCACCGTGGTATTGGCGTACACCAAACCAAGGCCAATGCAAAAGGCCAACCATTAAAGGTGAGCATATTTGTAGGTGGCCCGCCTGCGCACCCGGTTGCCGCTGTTATGCCCCTGCCCGAAGGTTTAAGCGAAATGACCTTTGCCGGTGCATTGGGTAACCGCAGATTCAGGTATTTTTACGATGCCGAAGGTTTCTGTATTTCTGCCGATGCCGACTTTGTGATAACCGGCACCGTAATGCCAATGGAAAATAAACCGGAAGGCCCCTTTGGCGATCACCTGGGATATTACAGCCTTGCCCACCCCTTCCCGCTGATGAAGGTACATAACGTTTATCACAAAAAAGACGCGATATGGTCGTTCACGGTGGTTGGCCGTCCGCCGCAGGAGGATACCAGTTTTGGGGCATTAATCCACGAGATAACAGGCAATGCTTTGCCTAAAGAAATCCCCGGCCTGCATGCTGTTAACGCGGTTGACGCGGCCGGTGTACACCCGCTTTTATTTGCCATTGGCAGCGAACGCTATACTCCTTATGTAAAAGAACGCCACCCTGCGGAACTCATCACAATTGCCAATCATATTTTAGGTAAAGGGCAATTAAGCCTTGCTAAATACTTATTTATAGCTGCTAAAGAGGACAACCCTGCTTTAGACGTCAACGATATAGGCGCGTTCCTGAAACACATCCTGCAACGCATAGACCTAACCCGCGACCTGCATTTCCATACCCGCACTACTATTGACACGCTCGATTACAGCGGCGAAGGCCTAAACAGCGGTAGTAAAGTAGCTATTACCGTGGCAGGCGATATTAAACGCGAACTATGGAACGAGTTGCCCTCAACCTTTACCCTGCCGCGCCCTTTTTCCAACTATAAAATGGTAATGCCGGGCGTATTGGCTGTAGAAGTACCAAAGAACATCCGCACCAGCGATATGCCCTTGATGCTGGAGATATTGCAGGAACATTTCGCCGAAGCCCAGTTGACAGGTTTACCGTTGATGGTTTTATGTGACGATGCGGCTTTCACCGCGCAAAACCTCAACAACTTTGTATGGGTAACCTTTACCCGCAGCAACCCAAGCCACGATATTTATGGCATCAACAGCTTTACCGAACACAAACATTGGGGCTGTAACGGCCCGCTCATAATAGATGCCCGTATCAAACCACACCATGCCCCGGTATTGGAACGCGACCCGGACGTGGAAAAATTAGTGGATAAAATGGGTGAAGCTGGTGGGGTGTTGCATGGGATAATCTAAAACATAGCCTTTAAACGGCTGTCCCTTTGAGGGAAGCGCAGCGACGAGAAATCTTATTAGATAATACAAGTCGGCGATCAATTCTTCGTTAGGAATGGGTTTGCTTTATTAATCGCCTGTGAATGTTCATTTCTTTTTTGTCGCAAAAAAGAAACGAACCAAAGAAAAAACACGCGGCTGTCCAATAAGCTACGAAAGACTGTGCTTTGGCAGGTACGGTGTTTCCGCTTATTGCAAGGCCGCATTAGGACGTAGGCGTTCTGTTCGTCAGGCTATAATTTAAATTTAAAAAATCTTTAATTCGATAAATTCGGGTTCAGACAAAATGGCGACGAGTTTTAAACTCATCGCTACGATAATAAAATCCCATCAATCGAAATTGTCCCATGAATCCCGGTTCAGACAATCATCTGCACATTTGCATATCTGCATATCCGCACATTAAACCACATTTTACTATCTTAGCGGCCTTATAACATTTCAAGCACATGAACAAATTTCACGGAACGGGGGTTGCGATGGTAACTCCTTTTCAGGCAAATGGGCAGGTGGACTATGATGCTTTACAAAAGCTGATAGACCACCTGATTGACGGCGGGGTAGAATACCTCGTGTCACTTGGTACAACCGGCGAGAGCGCCACATTGGGTAAAGAGGAGAAGAAGCAGGTTTTCGCCTTTACCGCCAAGGCCGTGAATAAACGTGTGTTATTAGTTGCTGGTATTGCAGGTAACAACACATTAGATGTTGTTGCCGAAATTAAAGCTTTCGATACAACCGGCTACGATGCCATACTATCGGCAAGCCCGCATTATAATAAACCAACGCAGGCAGGGATTTACCAGCACTATAAGGCAATTGCCGAGGCTGCCCCCCTGCCAATAATATTATACAACGTGCCAAGCCGTACCGGTACATCGGTAAGTGCCGAAACTACCGTTAGGCTGGCTAAGGATTTTAAGAACATTATTGGTATAAAGGAAGCCTCGGGTAATTTTGAATTGCTGAACCAGTTGTTCCGCGACAAGCCGGAGGACTTCCTGGTCATATCGGGCGATGACCCTATAAGCCTGCAGATGATAGCTATGGGTGCTGTAGGTGTAATATCTGTTGTTGGCAACGCGCTACCAAGGGAATTTAGCAACATGATAAGAAAATGCCTTGCCGGTGATTTTAAGGGTGCACTGCCATCGCACTATAGCATAATAGAATTTACCCGCCTGATGTTTGCCGAAGGCAGCCCTGCCGGTGTAAAATCGGCTTTGAAACAGCTTGGTGTTTGCGGCGATACTTTGCGCTTGCCGTTGGTTAATGTTGGTGCCGATACCGAAGAAAGAATAAAAGTGCAGTTAGGCGTGGTGAAGTGAGACCATCGAATCGAAAGTACGTCATTTCGAGCGTAGCAATGAACGCATTGGAAACTATAAACATAAAAATCCGGGTAGCCAAAACTACCCGGATTTTTTGCTTAAAGTAAATTAACCTATCGACTATTTAATTACGCTTTGTTTTTCGCTTCCTGAACTTCAAGACGAATAGCCTGCGCTAAGTTTTTAAGGTCTTGCATACCCTTACGTACACGGGTACCAGCAGCGCTGTTACCTTTGTTATAAAATTTGTCGGCATCAGCTTCTAATGATGCAACCAGCTCTTTTACTTCAGTAAATTTTTTCATTGTGACTACTCCTTTAATTTTTGAGGTTTATTGTTTATTGAGCTAATCTAAAGTGTTTTTTAATAATAAAAAACTTTTGCCATGTAAAAATAGTGGCTTTAAAGTGGTTTTTTTCCACATTTTTAGCGAAAACGAGGTCAAAACAAGCCCATTTCGGTTGTCTGCCATAAGCCGCAATTATCAAAATGCAAATTATTTAGGCAATTCTTTATATCCCGAATAAAGATTACTCATTTATATTTCAATTATAACAAAGCATAACTTATATAATTGAAAATCAACTTAGTTATTCGCAAACAAACGTTTGCAGATTGAAATTTTTAACTATAACAGGACTTACCCTGGTAGCCTTCATCCTGCCTTTAATAGCGAAAATAGCTACGTAACGTGGTATAAAGCCAATTTTTTTTACGGCGATTTCTTTAAATGCGCCATTAGATGCTGCACCGCCCGCATACAAGAACCTGTACGTCTTATCGTTTCGCTCTATACGTAGGGCAGTGTATCTTAGGTTTGAAGCCATTCCCGGGCTATCAATGCTATCCAAAGCCATTACGGGCCAATGAGCAAATTCTTCAGGCTTTGCATTATGACCGGGCGAGGCGATTGCCTGCACCAACACTTCTTTCGGCTTATTGTAACCGCCGAACATATCGTTATAAGCCAATGATACCCTTATACTCGGGCCATTTAAAGTTGTGTCTGCTAATAATAATAACCCGGCCTGCTGCCACTCTGCCATAGGTACAAAACTCTGCATTTGCAACTCGGCGGTAAAGCAGTCATCCGGCAATGGGCGTGTTAGCAGATTTTTTATTTCGGAACTTATATTGCCATCCGGCCAATTATCACCCTGCAGCGTAAATAAGGTAAGACTGCCCGGCGACTGATTTCTTTTAGCCCAATAAATATTGTCTTTGTCAAGCACTTTCCAACCGGCCTCATTAAGATAACTTTCACTAAGGTCGTGGAAGTTTTCGTTGATCGTTACTTTACCTTGATGAGGAACAAATATTATTACGCCGCAAACAATTACCAACAAAAATACAGCCGGTAAAAGCCAGCTCCTGTTGCTTACCACGGGCTTAGTTGCAGCAGTTTGTACCAATAGTTTATTACGGTACATGTACCAGTAAGGATGATGTGCTTCATCGTTCTTCCGGGATATCTCACTTGTGTAAGGCGCTTTAAGCACATATCGGGCAAGGGTATCCATTGAAGCTATGGACGGATTCTCGTTACGGGTATGATCAAAAACGAAAAACGAATAATTTTTCAGGCTCCGCCATCCTACCGTTAGCCCAGTACTTTCAAATATATGCTGATAAAATAGCTTGCTTTCCGTTTCTGTGATAGGTGCTGTTAATGGTTGGTTAAAGCACCTTTGGTACGCCTCGCGGTACAAATTAACAAATACGGTAATATCAGGCGTTTCCATTACCCAAATATACAATTCCGTTACGTTTCCGTTCCCTTACCGCTTCATTTGATGCTGTCATAAGATTTTTGTATTCGCAATTATGCCAGGCCAAATCTTAACAAATGAAACGCATTCCTTTTCTGTTAATAACTTTTTTGTGTCATCAGCTCGCAGCGCAAACACTACAGCTGCATTACGATGCACGGCACACAATCGATCGAAAAAACAACACTAAAAATTTCACAACCGTGCAATTTGAATATTTTAAGCAGTTAGACACCGGGAAGACCTCTGTAAAGCCGGGTGCCTTCTTTTTAAAATTACAGGCCGACATGCTGGGCGATAAGGCCAATATTGGCAAATATTATATGCAGGTTTCGCAGGAAGTAAGGTTTTGGCGGCCAAAGATCTTTATCAACCTCCAATACAGCGGTGGACTGGGTGTTACCGAACCCAAACAGTATAGTTATTATATCCAAAACGCTTACCAGGCGGGTATAAGTTATCCGTTTAAAATCGGCGACGCTTACTTCAGCAGCGTTTTAAATTACAAATATGTTGCCTACAAAAAACCAAGCAACGATTTTTGGTACACCTTTTATTTTTATAAAGGATTAATGACCTACAAGGCCGAGTTCGCCGGAGATTTTTCCTTCGGTACCGAAAATAAAAACCATGGGGATGATTTTACAAAAACCCTTCATGGAAAACGTTTCCTGTTTTTTGCCGAACCCCAGTTTTGGTACAAGATCAACAAAACCGTCTCATTCGGCACCAAACTTAATGTTTACTATCATATCCTCACAACCGAGGATAAAACGCAGGCCTACCCAACATTAGGCATCAGGGCTAAACTATAAACAAAAAGCCCCGCATCAAATGCAGGGCTTAATTAATAAGTTTGAAACCTAAGCCGCAACCATTTTATAGTGCCCCTCCATTAACCTGGCTGATACCGCATTAAACGCATCCAGCGTTTGCTGTACATCCTCTAACGTATGTAGGGCTGTTGGTATCAACCTAAGCATAATTAACCCCTTAGGGATAACCGGGTATACTACTATAGAACAAAATATACCGTGCTTCTCGCGCAATTCGGTTGTTAAGCTTGTTGCTTCGGTAAGGTCACCTTTTAAAAATACAGGTGTAACCATACTATTGGTAACGCCAATATCAAAGCCCTGGGCAACTAAGCCGTTTTGCAGGGCGCGTGCAACCGTCCAAAGCTTTTCGCGCAATTGCGGGTTTGATCTTAGCAGTTCAAAACGTTTCTTGAGGCCTAATACCATTGGAATAGGCAGGGCCTTGGCGAAGGTTTGAGAGCGCATGTTATAGCGGAGGTAATTGATGATCTCTGTATCGGCAGCTATAAAAGCGCCAATGCCCGCCATAGATTTGGCAAAAGTGCCGAAGTAAAGGTCAACCCCGTCCACGCAACCCTGCGCTTCATGCGTGCCCGAGCCTTTGATACCCATGGTGCCAAAGCCATGCGCGTCATCCACCAACAGGCGGAACGTATATTTTTCTTTTAATTCAATGATCTCTTTCAGTTTACCCTGCGCACCCGACATGCCGAAAACGCCTTCCGTTATAACCAGGATGCCACCGCCGGTTTGCTCAACTACGCGTTGAGCATGCTCCAACTGCTTTTCAAAGCTATCAATATCATTATGCTTGTAAACAAAGCGTTTGCCTATGTGCAAGCGTACACCATCTATGATACAGGCGTGCGACTCGGCATCGTAAACAATAACGTCTTTACGGTCTACTAACGCATCTATAATAGATACCATTCCCTGGTAGCCATAATTAAGCAGGTAGGCGGCTGGTTTGCCCACAAATTCGGCAAGGCTATTCTCCAGTTCCTCGTGATGTATGGTATTGCCCGACATCATCCTGGCGCCCATTGGGTAAGCCATACCATAATCGGTAGCAGCCTGCGCATCGGCTTGGCGCACTTCGGGGTGGTTTGCTAAGCCAAGGTAATTATTAAGGCTCCAAACCAGGTGTTTTTTGCCGTTGAATATCATGTGGGGAGCTATCTCTCCCTCTAAACGCGGGTATGAGAAGTAGCCATGCGACCACTTCTGGTGCTGCCCGATAGGGCCGCCCATATTCTGATTTATCTTTTTAAACAGATCCAATGCTATAAATTTTCTTAGTGTAAACGTGCTGCAAATATGCGTGATTTATCCCTATAACAAAAAAGCCCCTGCATTGTTGCGAGGGGCTTCATATTTGGGTTTAGATCAATTAGTCAACATTATCGTGCAGGAAAGAATTATTGTTCCTGATCTCGGTTTTGCCATCGCTATCAGGCAGTAACGAGAACCTTGATACCTGGCTTTCATCACTCGCCGGTGTTTGCTGTAAAGCGATCTCCTTGCGTTTGTAAGCCGGTATGTTCTCCAGCTCCTGGATGTTGCCGTTACGTAACTTCATGCTCAGGTCTTTCAAACGCATGATACGTTCGCGGGATTTACGCAGTTGTTCTTCTATTGATTCGTCTGTTTTATTTTCGTCGGCATTAACAACCTCCGGCTCGGGTTCAGGCTCAGGCGCTTTTACTTCGGCAACAACCGGCTCGAAATTCATCACTGTTTCGGTTACTTTAAAAGTAAACTCAGATGGGTCATTTTCTTCGGCAGCAGCCGGTGCTTCTTCGTTAAGGTCGTACCTGATGATACCATTATCGGCAGCATCCTGCTCTTCGGCGCGGGCAAACAAGTCAAATAAACCGGTTTGTTTGGGCTCGTCCTTAAGCTTCATATATGGCGTGGTGTCCATTTCAGCATCAGGTTTTACCGGGGTAATAAACTCGTTAACCGGCTTTACCAATGGTGCACTTTCAGGCACCAGCATCGATACTACTTTTTTGTTACTGTTCTCTTTCTCGCGCTCGTCTTTAGTTTGGAAACCTGTAGCGATGATGGTAACAGATAATTTTTCGCCAAGGTTTTCATCAACACAGTTACCCCAAATCAGGTCTGCAGCTAAGCCTGCTTCTTCCTGTATATAATCGGTGATAACGCTTACCTCATCCATGGTCACCTCTTTAAGGCCCGAGCTGATATTTAGTAAGATGTAACGCGCACCTTCAATTTCGTTATCCTTTAATAAGGGCGATGATAAAGCACCTTCAACCGCTTTTAAAGCGCGGTTCTCGCCTTCGGCAGTGCAGCTACCCATTATAGATACGCCACTGTCTTTCATAACGGTGCGCACATCCTTAAAATCCACGTTTATATAGCCAGGCAGTGTGATGATCTCGGCTATACCTTTAGCGGCAGTGGTCAAAATATCATCGGCCTGCCCAAATGCCGAGCTCATGGTTAAATTACCAAAGATCTGACGTAACCTGTCGTTTGAGATCACCAGGAAAGAATCTACATATTTCTTTAGCTCTTCCATACCGGCATCGGCCTGCATTTTACGGCGTTTGCCCTCAAATGAGAATGGAGTTGTAATGATACCTACGGTTAGGATATCCATTTCGCGTGCTGCTTTGGCTATGATAGGGCTTGCGCCTGTACCGGTACCACCACCCATACCAGCTGTAATGAACAGCATTTTGGTATTTGAGCCAAGCATTTGCTTAATATCGTCGATGTTTTCGATAGCGGAGTTTTTACCCACTTCGGGTATAGACCCGGCACCCATACCTTCGGTTAGGCTTGCGCCTAACTGTACTTTATTGGGGATAGGGCTTAGCTCAAGCGCCTGGGCATCGGTATTACAAATAATGAAATCAACACCGGTGATCCCCTGCCTGTACATATGGTTTACCGCGTTACCGCCGCCGCCGCCAACACCAATTACCTTGATGATAGACGATTTTTCCTTTAACATCTCAAACTGCATAATCCTTATTTTCAGCTATATGTATTCTGGTGAATAGATAGATTTTCTTATTGTAATAATATGACTTTTTCCACAAGGTTTTTCCACAAATGTGCACAATGTGGAAAAGTTTTAGGATGTGAATAAAAAGCCCCCTCTAAATCTCCCCCAATAGGGGAGACTTCTTTTCTTGCTCCCTCTCCTTCGGAGAGGGTTGGGGAGAGGCTCCACTTATTTCAAAAAGTCCTCGTCTTTTATATCGTCCTTAATAAATTTCTTGCCCGACTCCAGGATCTTGCCCAGCAGGCCAAATTTTCTGTCGTCGGTATATTTCGTTTTTTCGGCTTTAACTGATGTTGTTGCCGGCACTTCTTTAATGCCATTATATTCCATCTTCTGAATACCTTTTATCAACAGGCCTATACCTGTTGCGAAAGTTGGGCTCTGCAAGTCCTCGTAAACATTCTTTGGTAAAAACTCATTCTTGGCCAAATGCTCGTTAGGGTAACCTACGCGGCAATCTAAACCTGTTACGTATTCAATCAGCTGTGTAAGGTGCTTTAACTGCGCACCACCACCTGTTACTACTATACCTGCAATAAGTTTTTTCTCATAGCCCGATGATTTGATCTCGTAATAAACATGCTCAATGATTTCTTCCATACGCGCCTGGATAACAAAGGCAAGGTTCTTTACTGAGATCTCTTTGGGTTCGCGGCCACGTAAGCCTGGTACGCAAACAATCTCATTCTCTTTGTTCTCTTCTGCCAGGGCCGATCCAAACCTTACTTTCAACTGCTCGGCTATGTTACGCATTACCGAACAACCCTCGCGGATATCCTCTGTAACACTGTTACCACCAAACGGGATAACCGCGGTATGACGAATGATACCTTCGTGGAAGATGGCCACATCTGTTGTGCCACCACCAATATCTACTAAAACCACACCGGCTTCTTTTTCTTCGTCGCTCAATACAGATTCTGACGATGCTAAAGGCTCCAGTATCAACTCCTGACTTTCCAACTGGGCTTTGTTAACACATTTAACAATGTTTTTAATAGCCGTTACCTGGCCAGATATGATGTGGAAATTCGCTTCCAAACGCACACCAGCCATGCCTATAGGGTCTTTCACACCCGGTTCATTATCTACTGTAAACTCCTGCGGTAGTACGTGGATGATCTCCTCGCCCGGAGGCATTACCAGGTTGTACATATCTTCAACCAGCTTATCAATATCCTTGCGGCTTATTTCGGAGCTCAGATCCTTACGGGTAATTAAACCACGGTGCTGTAAGCTTTTTATATGCTGACCCGCTATACCTACATTCACTATCCTGATCTCGACATTTGATTGCGTACCGGCAATATCAACCGCGGCGGTAATACCCTGCACGGTTTTATCGATATTTGACACCATACCGCGCGTTACACCGGCCGATTCGGCCTTTCCTATTCCCAATACCTCTATTTTGCCATTTTTGCTTCTGCGGCCAACTATTGCACAAATTTTAGTGGTTCCTATATCAAGGCCTACTACAATTGGCGAACTTTTTTCTTGTGTCGAACTTTTGTCCATATACTTAGTTTTTAATAGATGTCTTTATCTCTGTGCTTTCTAATACCGGCGCGTTATCGCCATTCCCTACTGTGTCACTTTTAAACGATGCTATCGTTGCCTTCTTTACCGAATCGGCCATAAACTGCTTACGGCGCTTGATCGAATCGATCAATGTTTCATTCCTCACTCCTACAACCTGGTTATAATATTTAATATTGATCAGTTTATAAGCATCCCACCCAACCAAAGGCAAAGCCTGCTTATAAAATATTTTTAAGTTGGCAAACTTTGTAGCCAGCGAATCGGCATTACCCAGCAATATACGCTGGTTGCCTACGCGCGGCACCAATTCTATCTCGTGATCCTGGTTTACATACAGCTGTGCTATCTGCGCATCCCAAAGCGAATCCTTCCTGATAAAATCGGCCGTTTTAAATATCTCTTTTGCCAGCGGCGTGCGTAACGAGTCAACCTTGTTGGCAAACAGCTCATCTATAAAGCCGTTAACCGCCAGCACCCTTGCGGTAAAGTTTTGCGATAACGGCATTTTTAAACCATTCTGATCAACGTAAAAGTCCTGGTCAAAACGGTTCATCATGCGCAGTATGGGTTGGCGCTGGCTAACCTCAACCTGTATAACTCCATCCATATCTACATATACCTTTGCAAATTCAACAAAGGGATTATGCTTCAATTTGTTTTCGAGCGCGTGTATATCTATATTTTGTAAGCGGCGGCCAATAAGCGTATGGCTGGTGGTTTGCAGTATGTTATCAACCTCCTGCCTGTCTAAAAAATATTGATTGCCGGGTATGTATACATTTACTTTTTTACAAACCAACTCTGCCTTCTTCACTTCAATAAAACTCATAAGCACCACCAGGCTGGCCAGGCTGATAAGCCAGCCAAAGCCAATAAGCAGCGGTTTCCATATGCGTTTTTTAAACATTCTCTATAACTTGTTTTAGGGGTAAAACCAACGTATCTATATCGCCGGCGCCTACCGTTAAAAGTAACTCAGGTTTTTCAAATGCCACAATATCAACGCTTTCTTGTTTTCCACATTTGCGCTTATTTAACATTTTCATCCTACTCAGGATCATATCACTATCAACTCCTTCTATAGGCAGTTCACGAGCAGGGTAAATATCTAATAACAATAGCTCATCGGCCATATCAAGTACTTCGGCGAAGCCGTCGGCAAAATCGCGGGTGCGGGTAAACAGGTGTGGCTGAAATATCACCGTTAATTTTTTATTAGGGTATAAACGCTTTACCGATGATATAGCCGCCCGTAACTCTTCGGGGTGGTGGGCATAATCATCAATATAAATTTGCCTGTTGTTTTTTACAATGTATTCAAACCTGCGTTTAACGCCATTAAAAGAACCCAACGCTTCGTGAATAGCCTCTGCAGATACTTCTACATGCAGCGCGGCTTCAATAGCAGCAGTAGCGTTCTCTATATTGTGCAAGCCGGCTATGCCCATTTTAATATCAGGGATGCTGGTTTTACCATCATTAAAATCAAAATAGAAGTTGCCTTCTTCTATTCGCACATTAGTTGCCATAGCCTGCGCCTCGCTATTCATGGCGTAGGTCACGCCCTCAACCAATGGCAGGCCTTTATGGTAAATAAGCGTACCACCCTGCTTTAGCTGCGATGCAAATAGCTTAAACGACTCTTCTAATTGGGAATGATCGCCATAGATATCCAGATGGTCGGCATCCATTGATGTAATAATAGCCACATCGGGGTGCAGGGTCAGGAAAGAGCGATCGTACTCATCGGCCTCTACCACTACAATATTATTAGCGCCATAGAGCACATTGGTTTGGTAGTTGGATGAGATGCCGCCCAAAAAAGCCGAGCAATCTTTACCCGAATCCTTCAGGATATGCGCTATCATGCAGGATGTGGTGGTTTTGCCATGTGTGCCGGCCACCGCAATGGTGTACATGCTTTTGCTGATGATACCCAATACCTGCGACCGCTTTTGCAAGTCGAAACCCTTTCTTTTGAAATAGTTTAGGATCTCTGAATCTTTTGGAATTGCAGGGGTATAAATAACTAGCGTACCCTCATCAACATTTTGAAAACTCATGGGGATAAGATCAGTGTTATCCTCAAACAACATGCATATGCCTTCGTTGTGCAAGCTATCTGTTAGTGGGGTGCTTGTTTTATCGTACCCGCAAACAACACAACCTAAATGGTGGAAATAACGCGCAAGGCCGCTCATGCCTATGCCGCCTATACCTACCAGGTAAACTCTTTTTATGTTGTTTAGTTCCATGTCTTTTAAAAAAGGCTATCTCCCCAAACGGAGAGATTAGCCGATTTAATTGTTGTTTGTTATTTGGATAACCTCTTTCGCAATAACTTCATCAGCTTCGGGCAGTGCCAGTTTGCCAATATTATTGCTTAATGTTCTTTGCAGATCTTTATCATTTAAAAGTGCAAGCACCTTATCTACTAACTTTGTTTCGGCATCCCTGTCTGCCACAAATAGCGCGGCGTTCTCTTCTACCAATGCCAGCGCGTTCTTGGTTTGGTGATCCTCGGCCACGTTTGGTGATGGCACCAGTATAACCGGTTTTTTAATTACACACAGTTCGGCAATTGTACCTGCGCCCGCCCTTGATATAATTACATCGGCAGCAGCATATGCCAGGTCCATACGGTTCAGAAATTCTACCACGCAAATGTCCGGGTGTTTATCGGGCCCTAACTGCTCTAAAATGGTTTTATGATAAAACTTGCCCGTTTGCCATATTACCTGTACATCAGCAGCAACTATCTTATTGATACCTGCCATGATGCTGGTATTTAAAGTACGCGCGCCAAGGCTACCCCCGGTTATCAGTATTGTTTTTTTAAATGATGACAGTTTATAAAGCTCAAGCGCCTGCATATGTTTGCCGGCGATATTCACCGACTCTTTACGGATAGGGTTGCCTGTTTTGATGATCTTATCAAACGGGAAAAACTTCTCCATACCATCGAAAGCCACACATATCTTTTTTGCCCTGCCACCCAACCATTTGTTAGTGATACCGGCGTAAGAATTTTGTTCCTGTAACAGCGCTGGGATGCCCTTTAACGATGCGGCGTAAAGTAACGGACCAGATGCATAACCACCCACACCTACCGCGGCATCGGGCTTAAAATCTTCAATGATCCGGATGGCCCTGCGCACACTCTTAAACAGCTTAATAGGGAACATCACATTCTTCCAAAGTGATTTACGCTGAATACCCTGAATATCTAACCCAATAATTTTATAACCTGCCGCCGGTACTTTTTCCATTTCCATACGGCCGCTGGCGCCAACAAATAGTATTTCGGTATCAGGGTCAAGCTTTTTCAAAGCATTGGCAATAGCAATAGCCGGGAAGATATGCCCCCCAGTACCGCCGCCGCTTATGATAATTCTTTTTGCCATTTCCTTTCTTGCTTCCTAAATCCTGACTTCTTGCTTCTCTTTACGCTATACTTATCTCACCTACTACAACCTTCTTCGGCTCATCTATATCCCTGCTCACCGATAGTATGATACCAAAGGCCACGCTGGTAAATAGAATAGACGTACCGCCCATACTAACCAATGGCAACGGCACGCCTGTTACCGGGCCTAAGCCTACAGCTACTGCCATGTTGGCAAACGCCTGTATGGTTAAACTAAAGCTTAAGCCCGCAGCCAATAAGGCCCCAAAGGCTTTAGGCGCTTTAGTTACAATTTTTATACATCTGTACAGTAAGAACAGATAGATGCCTACCAGCATGAAGCCGCCTATTAAACCATATTCTTCAACAATAGTTGCATAAATAAAATCCGAATACGGGTGTGGCAGATAATTACGCTCGGTACTGTTACCGGGGCCTTTACCAAACACACCGCCGGTAGCTATGGCTATCTTAGAGTGATCTGACTGGAACGATTTATCGGGGTTAGCTGCTTCGGGGTGCATAAACGCATGAATACGGGACATATACGTTGTGCGGCGCGGGCCTAACAGCATTACACCTGCTAATAAAAACCCGCCTGCAACACATACTATAGCAATTTGCTTTATACTGATGCGGCCTATGATGAGCAACAAAATACTTACCCCAAACAGCATCAAGGCCGTTGAAAGGTTTGCCAGCGCTATCAGTATAAAAACTAAACAAACCGAACCCATGATTGGCAAAAATGAGTTTTTTACATCCTTAATATTCTCCTGCTTGCGCGACAGTGTACGGGCCAGGTAAGTAATTAGTGCCAGCTTTGCCAAATCGGAGGTTTGGAAGGTTAACCCTGTACCGGGGATAGCGATCCAACGGCTTGCATCATTTACATGGCTACCAAATACCAATGTATACAGCAATAATGGAATGGTAATAACCATTAATATTTTTGAAATACCGGCATAGTAACGATAGTCTAACAAATGCGAAAAGTACATCAGTGCGATACCGCCTATGATCATAAACATGTGCTTTACCAAGTATGACTCTGCGCCTTTATTATGTTTATACGCAATAGTACCTGTTGAGCTATACACAGCCAGCATGGATAGCACAGACAGCAGGATGACGATAAGCCATATCCAGCGGTCTCCTTTTACGTTACTGAGTATTTGATTCATATTGTTCTTTTGAATTTCACCGATTATTTGATTTCACCGATTTATATCATTTATATTTCCATCAGAATTATAGTTCTTTAACGGCATCCTTGAATTGACGCCCCCTATCTTCGTAATTTTTGAACAGATCGAAGCTTGCACAGGCGGGTGACAATAATACTGTGTCGCCTTTGGTTGCCAGGTGATAAGCTACCTGCGCCGCCTCTGCTGCCGACATGGTATTTACAATTACCTCCACATCTTCTTCAAATGCATCATGGATACGCTTATTGTCTTTACCGAGGCATACAATAGCTTTTACTTTTTGCTTTACCAGGGGTTTAAGCATGCTGTAATCGTTGCCTTTATCCACACCTCCCAATATCAATATTACGTCACTGGTCATGCTCTCCAGCGCGTACCATGTAGAGTTTACGTTGGTAGCCTTAGAATCATTAATGAAACTGATACCCGATATTTTACCTATCGACTCCAATCTGTGTTCAATGTTCCTGAAGTTACCCATGCTCTCCCTCATTGTTTCGTTGCGCAGCTCAAGCACTTTGGCAACAATACCAGATGCCATTGAATTGTAGATGTTGTGCTTACCCTGCAGGGCCAGTTCGTTTATTGACATTTGAAAATGTTCTTGGTGTACGTTTATAATTAGGTTGTTATCGTCGTCGAGATATGCTCCCTCTTCAATCTTTTTTTCTATCGAAAAAGGCAGTTGCTTTGCCGATATTAATTTGCCTTCAATTACTTTTTTAGTCTCCGCGTCGTCTGCGCAGTAAATAAAATAATCGTCAGCACCCTGGTTTTGCGTTATCCTGAATTTAGACGCCGCGTAGTTCTCCAATTTATAGTCGTAACGGTCCAGGTGGTCTGGGGTGATATTTAACAATACCCCTATATCTGCCTTAAACCTGTACATATTATCCAACATAAAGCTGCTTATCTCCAGCACGTAGTAATCATACTTTTCGGTAGCTACCTGGTAGGCAAAGCTTTTACCAATGTTACCCGCAAGGCCTACATTTAAGCCGCCATTTTTAAGGATATGATAAGTAAGGCTGGCGGTGGTTGTTTTACCGTTAGAGCCGGTTATACATATCATTTTAGCATCGGTATAGCGACCTGCAAACTCAATCTCGGATATTACCGGGATACCTTTCTCCACCAGTTTTTTAACCATCGGTGCCTTGTCTGGTATACCCGGGCTTTTTACCACTTCTATGGCGGATAGTATCTCCGTTTCGGTATGGCCGTTTTCTTCAAACCGGATATTCCACTCCTGCAACTGTTGTTTGTAATGACCGGCTATTGCCCCAAAATCCGACACAAAAACATCATACCCCTGCTGTTGGGCAAGGTATGCCGCCCCAACGCCGCTTTCGCCGGCGCCAAGTATGGCAAGCCTTTGGGTTGATATGTTTTTGTTATCGTTCATTTTAACTGATCTCTATTCTCTACTTATTATTCACTAACGAAGCTTCAGCGTTATCACCGTTATTATGGCCAGGAAAATGCAGATGATCCAAAAACGGGTAACGATCTTGGATTCATGGAAACCTTTCTTTTGATAATGGTGATGCAGCGGTGCCATCAGGAAGATCCTGCGGCCTTCGCCATATTTGCGTTTGGTAAATTTGAACCAGCCTACCTGCATCATTACCGAAACATTTTCTACCAGGAACACACCGCACAGTACCGGCACCAGTAACTCCTTACGGATGATAATGGCAAATACTGCAATGATACCTCCAATAGCTAAGCTGCCTGTATCGCCCATAAAAACCTGTGCCGGGTAAGAATTATACCACAAGAAACCTACACAAGCACCTACAAACGCACCGGCAAAAATTACCAGTTCGCCCGAATTAGGGATATACATAATGTTCAGGTAATCGGCAATCAGGGTGTTACCCGATACATAAGCTAAAATTGCAAGCGTTAAGCCAATAATGGCTGATGTGCCTGTAGCAAGCCCATCTATACCATCGGTTATGTTTGCACCGTTTGATACTGCGGTTATGATAACAATAACAAATACCATAAATACCATTAACGCGTAATGCTCATAACCAGGTCCTAAAAACTTAAGCACCTTTGCGTAATCAAACTCGTTGTTCTTGTAAAATGGCATGGTGGTTTTGGTCGATTTAATATCTTGGGTATAAACCTGCTTATCGCCACGCATATGAAAATCAACAGGCACATCGTACTTAACGGGCAGCTTAACTTCCTGCCTGATGGTTATGTTGGTATGGAAATACATCGTCCAACCGATGATGAGCGCTAAGCCTACCTGGCCCGTTATTTTAAACTTACCCGCAAGGCCCTCTTTATTCTTTTTAAATACTTTAATATAATCATCCAGGAAACCGATGAGGCCTAACCAAATTGTGGTTACCAGCATCATTACGATATAAATATTATCAAGTTTGGCAAAAAGCAATGTGGGTATAAGGATACCAAGAATAATGATGATACCACCCATTGTAGGCGTACCCGATTTTTGCATCTGCCCTTCCAGCCCAAGGTTACGTACAGTTTCGCCAACCTGCTTAAAGCGCAGGTAATCAATTAACCTGCGGCCATACACAGTGGTAACCAATAACGATACAATTACCGCCATAGCCATCCGGAAGGTGATGTACTGGAATACACCTATCCCGGGGATACTGTAGTTTTTACTTAGATAGGTAAACAGGTAGTAAAGCATCGGCTTTGTTTTAATTCAGTTGTTTAAATTGTTCCTGTAACTCCTCCATATCGTCGAAATGGTTTTTCACACCATTTATTTCCTGGTATTTTTCGTGGCCCTTGCCGGCAAGCAGGATAATATCTCCCGGTTGCGCAAACATGCAGGCGGTTTTAATAGCCTCGCGCCTGTCGGCTATGCTTACGGTGTGGCGTTTGAATGCCGGGTCGATACCTGTTTCCATATCTTTTATGATCTGGGCAGGGTCTTCGGTGCGCGGGTTATCTGATGTAAGGATCACTTTATCGCTCCACTCGCTGGCAACCTTAGCCATTACCGGGCGTTTGGTTTTGTCCCTCTCGCCACCGCAGCCTATTACCGTTATTACTTTTTCGCTCCCTTTACGTATATCATGAATAGTGCTCAGCACATTCTGCACTGCATCGGGCGTGTGGGCATAATCCACAATACCTATTACCTTATTAAGGGCAACTATATATTCAAACCTGCCTTCGGCTCCGGTT
This sequence comes from Mucilaginibacter lutimaris, assembly GCF_042676625.1. Taxonomy (NCBI): domain Bacteria; kingdom Pseudomonadati; phylum Bacteroidota; class Sphingobacteriia; order Sphingobacteriales; family Sphingobacteriaceae; genus Mucilaginibacter; species Mucilaginibacter lutimaris. The sequence goes on along the minus strand of NZ_JBHTIA010000003.1, from coordinate 637,661 downwards.
AATCTGCTTAAGCTTACCAATACTTTTGATCTATCCTGCTCCAGCAACATAGCTGCCGAATAAACAGCGAGCAGATTGTAAGCGTTGAACGTACCCACCAACTTAAACCAAACTTCTTCATTATCTATGTTCAGCAGTAAGCCACCAAACTGGTTCTCAATAATTCGTGCCTTATAATCGGCCATGCTTTTAAGGCCGTATGATTTTTTGTGTGCAGAGGTATTCTGCAACATCACATTCCCATTTTTATCGTCGCTGTTGGTTAAAGCGAAAGCACTTTTGGGCAGATTATCAAAAAAGGTCTTTTTGGCCTTTAAGTATTGATCAAATGTTTTATGATAATCCAAATGGTCGTGCGTAAGGTTAGAGAAGATCCCGCCCGAAAACTTAAGCCCATCCACCCTATGCTGCGAAACAGCATGCGAGCTTACTTCCATAAAGCAGTAATCGCAGCCTTCGTCTACCATGTCGGCAAGTAGCTTGTTCAATGCAACAGGATCCGGCGTGGTATGGGTTGATGGTATTATGCGGCCATTCACCTGGTTCTCCACGGTAGATAAAAGACCGCATTTATAGCCCATATCAATAAAAAGCTTATATAAAAGCGTAGCTATAGTGGTTTTACCGTTTGTACCGGTAACACCAACCAGCTTTAGGTTTGATGAAGGGTTTTCGTAAAAGTTTGCAGCAATAGTTGCCAATGCTTTTGCAGAATCGGCCACCATTAAAAAATCTACTTCGGTTGCCGTATGTGCAGGCAGCTCTTCGCAAATAATAACTATAGCGCCATCTTTGATAGCCTGATCGATATAATCGTGCCCATCAACAGCGGTACCTTTTACCGCAACAAACATACAGCCCGGCACTACCTTACGCGAGTCAAATACAATGGCGGATATTTCCACATCGGCACTTCCCTGTAATTCGGTAAATGCTACCCCTTCAATTATATCGCTTAAATATCTCATTGCAGTTCTATAATTATTTTTGAACCTTTTGGTATAATGCTGCCACCGGTTACCGACTGTGTGGCTACCTGGCCACTTCCTTTTACCGCTACCTTATAGCCTGCGTTACCCAAGGCAAAAAGCGCGTCGCTTAAGCCCATGCCGGTAACGTTTGGCACTGTGCCTGTTTTATATTTATTATCCTCTGATGCTATACCGCTGCTGGTATCAATACCACTTGGCGTAACTGATGCATACAATGGTTTAACGCCTAATTTTTCGTACACCTTCTTTAATGCCTTTAAGTTGCCTTGTTTAAACTTAGGCAGCGTGGTATTACCAATTAAATGAGCTGGCGCCTGGTTAAGGTCCATATCGGCGGCATAAACTTTATCGGCAATTTCCCTAAACGCAGGGCCGGCAACTGATGCCGCGTAATACCCATTCTTAGGGTCGTTGATAACTACTATAAGCGAGTACTTAGGTTTATCTGCCGGGAAGTAACCACAAAACGACGACTGGTATTGCTTTTTAGCTTTATAACCTTTATTTGCATCGGCAACCTGGGCGGTACCCGTTTTACCGGCTATTTTATATAACGGATTGTACACATACTCGCGGCCGCTGCCTTCAACTACTACACCCTCTAACATTTCCTGCATTTTTTTCAAGGTAACATCAGAGCAGATCTTGTTATTAAGCACTTTGGTTTGGAAGCGCTCTACCGTATTGCCTAAGCGCCGAATTTCTTTTACAAAAACAGGGGTGATCATTTTGCCATTATTGGCAACAGCGTTATACAAGCTCAACATTTTTAAGGGCGTAAGCTGCATCTCGTACCCATAAGCCATTTGGGGCAGAGTCATGTTCTTATTCCAGCTGCGGTTATTTGGATTTTTAACCACAGGCTGTGCTTCACCAGGAATTTGCAGGTCCATTTTTTCGTTCAGGTGCCAATCGTACAGGTGGTCTGTAAATTTAGATTGGTTATCTTTATAGTATTTACTTACCAATGAAGCAACGGCGGCGTTTGATGATTTTTCGAACGCCTTTTTAACCGATACAACCCCTATGCTACCGTGCGAATCTTTAATAACATGACCGGGAATAGGGAATTCGCCGGTATTTACCCGGGTGCTTGTATCTACCTTGTTATCCTCCAACAAAGCCATGTACGATGCCAGCTTAAAGGTTGAGCCGGGATCCTGGTTGCCTGCAATAGCATAGTTAAATTTCTCTTTAAAAGTATTATCCGGCATGCGGGTATAGTTGGCAACGGCCCTTACCTCGCCGGTAGCTACTTCCATTAATATGGCTGTACCGTGGTCGGCTTTGGTAATTATCAATTGCTTTTCAAGCGCGCTTTGCACGTAGTCCTGCATGTTTATATCAATGGTAGATATAATATCGGCCCCTTCTTTTGGCGCTATCTCATCTTCGTCGTTAATAGGCATCCAAACACCACCAGCCATACGGCGCTCCAGGCGTTTGCCGCTTTCACCGTTGATATAATCGGCATAGGCACCTTCAAGGCCAACGCCATTCTTCACATTGGCGTTTTTATATCCAATAGTACGTTCGGCTAAAAAACGGAAAGGGAAAATGCGCCTGTTTTGCTGAACCGCTATTAAACCGCCTTTATATTTTCCCAGGTTAAAGATCGGGAACTTGCGGATCTCTTTTAGTTGCTGGTAAGTAACCTTACGCCTAACCAATTGATAACGCGAACTATCCTTACGGGCATCGCGGAAGATCCTTGAATATTCACGTGCCGATTTATCGCCAAAATAGCTGGATAGCTTCATAGCCAATGAATCTATCTTCTCGTTAAAGACCTTATCATTCTCGATACCACCGGCAAGCATATCCATATGCAATTCATACTCCGGCACCGATGTTGCCAGCAGGCTGCCATCGTTAGCGAAGATGTTACCCCTTGTTGCTTCAATGTTTTTGTAACGGGTAGACTGCGCCTTAGACATGGCCTGCCATTTTTTACCCTGCACAAACTGTACACGGCAAAGCTGAAATAACACAGCCCCCGCAAAAAGCAAGATCAACCCAAAAGCAAGGTAAACCCTAACAAGTATATTGGTCCTGATACTCATTCCTGTACATCCTCCTTTACAGTTATTTTTTGTGGCGGCTCGTTAGATTCTTTGATGCCCAAAGTATCTACCCGCTTCGCAACCTCGTTTAATGTGCTTTTAAAGGCCAAATCAGCCTTAGTACTTTTATATTCCCAACTTAGTTCTTTAACCTCTTTACTTATTTTATCAATATCGCGGATGTTGTTTTCAGACAGGTGCCTGTTACCAATGTATAACATCCCTAAAAAGGCTAAGTAAAAAATAAATGGCAAAGCGCTGGTAGCATCATCGGTAGTGATAACCCCATTTCTTAAGAACTGGGTAAAAAAGTTATCCGGAAGCTCCTTTTTTACAGGCTTTTCTTCCACAATAAGCTTTTGCTCCTCTAATTCTTCTTCCTGAATTTCTGTACGTAAACGATTGGTCATTTTTTTACAGCTATCCTTAATTTGGCACTGCGTGCCCTGTTATTTAACACTATCTCTTCGTCGGTGGCTACAATAGCGCCGCGACTAACCGCATCAAACGGGCGGTTATTATTTCCGTATAGATCTTTTTCTACCTCACCGCTGAATTTACCTTTGGCGATAAAGTTTTTTACCAGCCTGTCTTCCAGCGAATGGTAAGACATTACCACCAGCCTGCCACCGGGCTTTAAAACCTCTGCGGACTGATTAAGAAAATCTTTCAGGGCTTCCAGTTCCTGGTTAACCTCTATCCTTAACGCCTGGAAAACCTGCGCCAGGTATTTATTTTCTTTCCCCCTTGGGGTGATGTTGCTTATCGCATTCTTCAGATCCGCCACGGTATTTATTGGTCCGTTAAGCCTTGCGGTCACAATGGTTTTGGCAAGCGATTTCGCATTTTGCACCTCGCCATACATTCCGAAGATGCGGTGCAGATCGACCTCGCTGTAGTTATTCACTACCTCTTTAGCGCTCAGGTCTGATGCCTGGTTCATACGCATATCCAGTTCGGCATCAAAGCGGATAGAAAAACCACGCTCGGCCTGATCAAACTGGTAAGATGATACCCCCAGATCTGCCAGGATCCCATCAACCGGAATAGCATCATGCAGGCGGGTAAAATTCTTTAGATACCTAAAATTCTGATCAATGAAGATAAACCTGTCATCATCTATCAAATTCTGCTGCGCATCGGCATCTTGGTCAAAAGCAAACAAACGGCCGTCTTCGCCAAGGTGTTTTAAAATCTCACGCGAGTGCCCGCCACCGCCAAAGGTTACATCAACATAAGTACCGTTCGGCTTAATATTCAAAGCCTCTATGCACTCGGCCAGCATAACAGGTACGTGATAATTACTCATCGCGCCCCCTTCCTTTATTAGCCATAACCTCTTCGGCTAACGCGGCAAAGTTTTCAGGCTCCTCACTTATCATTTTCTCATGCGCCTTTTTATCCCAAACCTCTACCTTATTTAGCATACAGGTTAACACAACCTCGTTAGTTATACCGGCGTAATCCAGTAAATTCTTTGGTAGGTTAACCCTCCCGGTGCCGTCGGGCTGCAAATTTGTTGCACCAGCGGTAAAATATCTTACAAACTGAATGGCTTTTCTGTCGTATTCGTTAAGTTTGCTCAGCTCGTCAAGTTTCTTGTCCCATTCCCGTTTAGTGTAAATAACGAGATAATTCTCAAGGCCACGATTGATCACAAGGCCCTCTTTCTCAGCTTCCGGAAGCTGTTTTTTGAGGTCCGAAGGGATCATCATCCGCCCTTTGGCATCCAGTTTACAATTAAATTCTCCGGTTAAATAGGACATTCTTTACGGTCAACAATATTTGTTACGTAAAAGTAGTTTACTTTTACCACTTTATGACACTTTTTACCACCAAAAAGTTTTCAACATTTTTGGCGCTTTTTCGCCTATATTATTTTCTTAATAATGAAAGCTTTGAGACTGTATTTTATCTTCAGATCGTTACCATCTCCCAACGCACAAACCGCATATGCATAGAGTTGCAACATAGGGCCTGTATGTACCGATAATTTTAATTGTACATATGACGGTTTTGTTCACGTTCACGTTTGCACAAGCAATCAATAAACTACAATGCACTAATAATCAAATATTTATATTTTTAGGCACTGACAAAATGCTGCCACCATTAATTTCAATTACTTTACAGGTGAGTGGTTGATGAAGTTTAAACTGTCGCCAAAAAATACTTTTTAAGAATCAAGTATTTATTGTACCTTAACAGGACGATAACCTTATCATGAAATTATACCTAATTACCTTTATAGCAGCACTTTGCTGTTATTCTATCGCATCTGCACAGGAAACTGCTTCTGTTTCAAGAAACATCAGGCTCGAGTTTATAAAAGGCGACAGCATCCGTTTAGGCTTAAATGAAGAATTTAATTTAATTGAAGAGAACTGTAGCCAGATACTTCGTTACTGCCATGTAGATCTGCAACAGAGAAAGTTCACCGGCCCTTTCAAAGATGTAAGCCACGATAACCCTCAATTGATTATAACCCAAGGCGCCTATTCTGCTGAAGGGCTTAAAGAGGGACCGTTCATTATTAATTATTTAGACGGTACGCCGCAGGCAAGGGGTAGCTTTAAGCACGATAAGTTTGAAGGCAAATGGGAGCTATTTTACAACACAGGGAAACCACTAATGACTTTTGATGCCAGCGGTACAGATATTAAAATTATTGATGTTTGGGATGAAAAGGGCAAAAAAACCGTAGACAACGGCAATGGTATTTACCGCTCGGATATGGGGTTTATATACTGGAAGGGCAAGTTGCTTAATGGCAGGCCGGATGGTAAGTGGAGATCCAAAAAAACGGCGGATAATTCTGACTTTACCGCAGAAGTGTATAATTTGGGTGCATTTAAAAAAGGCATTACCTCATTTAATGAGTATACAGACGGGCCGCGTATGGAACTGATCTCACCAACATTATTTTTATTTGTAGGCGCCGAAAGGCTAAGCTTTTCGCAGTTTGGCTGTGGTTTTAGCAAACCAAAAACAATAATACACGCCAGTTACTCCGGCGGCATGAATTCATTTTCTGAACGTATTGGGGAGGCGTTAAGCAGTTACCTTAATACAATCGACCTGAAATCTTACGATGAGCTATTGACAATCGAAGGAGAGATAACGGAAACGGGTAACCTTGCCAAACTGAAAGCCATTAATCCTTTCAATATCAATATATCACAAAGCCTGATAAATAAACTGCGTACACTACCACGCCTAAAGCCCGCAACTATTGATGGCAAACCCGTTGCAGAAGGTTTTTCTATTACGATGACCTTCCAAAACGGTATGTATAGGTTTAGCTACCAGTTTTTACCAATTAAACAATAATAACTACCAAATAGACTTCAAAGGCTGTATCTGTAGCTTTTCTATCTCCATACCATTGTTTATAATGCCTAAACTTGTGTAAGGCTTTTTAGGGAAGTATATGCCGGTGAGGGTGCTTAAGCCTCCATCTGCAAACAACTCTACGGATGATACATCGACCAATAACTCAAAATTTGAGGTTGGTAGTAATGATACGCGCGGCACATATGCTATAGCAGCAAATTGTTTATTAAAGGCGCTTTGCCCTGCCTTTGTGCGGTCTATATAATAACGGCTGTTTGCCGCATCATAACCTACAACCAGTTTTTCGCCATAGGCATTTGATAGTACTACAGCGTAATCTTTTACGGCCGCGGTGTTAAACTTTAGCACATATTGTGTGGGTGTTTGTTTTATAACAGAAAATATGTTGTTGTTTTTGGCTAATTGCAACGCATCAACATCAAGAGTTTGGGTGGCAATTTTATTCAGTTCTTTAACCGGGGTTGATGCCAGGTAAATATCGCCCGCCGCAAGCTTCAACGAAAGCTCGCGCGGAATGGTCATGGCATTGCGCCATTTAACTGTTGGCACCTCGTTAGCATACATCCAGTTACCCATCCAGCCTAAAAACACTTTACGGTTACCGGTGTTGCCAAAAGTTACACCGGCATAATCATCAGGCCCGTAGTCTATCCATTTAGTTTGATTACTGCTTGGGGTAAAGTTTTTACCATCAAAATGCCCAACAAAATATTGCGTTGCCGACCCCTTGTTTGGCCCCCCGGGATTTATGCTTACCAATAACACCCAATACTCTTTACCATTTAACTTAAGCGGAAACAGATCAGGGCATTCCCAAACACCACCGTGCGCGCCAAGCATCTGCCCAAAATCGCTTTCCTTTTTCCAGTCTTTAAGGTTTGGAGATGAATAGAAGGTTATCCTATCTTTAGTGGCCAGGCTCATAACCCATTTTTTATCCTTGGCGTACCAAAACACCTTAGGGTCGCGAAAATCTTTTATGCCCGGGTTTTTAAGTACCGGGTTACCAAGGTACTTTACCCAGGTAACGCCTTCGTTAAGGCTGTAGGCCAGGCTTTGGTTTTGAAAGGCAGATGTATTAGCCTTCTCGCCCTTTGGGTTGTGATGAGTAAATATGGCTACCATGGCCGGTTTATCCTTTGTACCAAAGCCCGATGTATTGTTTTCATCAACTACAACACTCCCGCTAAAAATATAGCCCAGTTTATCGGGGTATAATGCTATGGGCATTTGCTTCCAGTGGATAAGGTCCTTACTTACCGCGTGGCCCCAGTGCATAGGCCCCCATACCGAAGCTTTGGGATAATGCTGAAAAAACAGGTGATAAGTACCTTTATAATATACCATCCCATTAGGGTCGTTGGTCCATTTCTCTTTTGGTGAAAAATGCGCCTGAAGCCTATATGGTTCATGATATAATTTGGATGCTGCTTTTTGCGCCTGCGCAGTAATTGACGCTACAATAAAGCAAACGGCAAGCAAACGTTTCTGGATATTCATAGATGTTACAATTCGGTTTAAAGTATGCCCGGCATATACAATTAGTACGCTAAAGCTAAGTACTATAAACTGAATTGTAACAAGAATAGTATGAAATTGTTAATCGAACTTTGCAGTTTCGGGGCCCGATATCTTGTTAACATGGCAGTTACAGCCACCCGATACTTTTATGGCAACCTGTTTAGTTTGGCCGGTTGCTTCGCTTGTAGCCGTTATACGAACGTCATCACCTTCGGCAGAGAACGCGCTTTTGGTTTCATCGGTAGCTACAATTATAACACCGGGCACAGTGTTAATAGTAGCCGCATAGGATGTTGCCGGGACTGCTTTGCCTGTACGAACATTTATTAATGATACATCCTTAATGGCCGTAGGCTTGCCATCTGCGTCGGTAAACGAAAAATCTATTATGGCAAATACCGCTGTACAGGTTTGTGTGCCGCACGTTGGCTTGTCGTTATTTTTTTTACATGCCGATAAGCTTATAGCCAGCACCAGTACTAAAAGTAGTTTCTTATACATAATTGGTTGGTTTATAACTATTACGCCTGCTTGGCTTATGATGCTACAACTTTAAAAAATAAAAGCAGCGTTTTAGGCGCTGCTTTTATTAATGTGATTTTACTTGCTTTTCTTGAGTTGCTCTATTTCGGCACGCAGTTGCTCTATCTGGGCTTGCTGCTCTTTAACAGCGCCAACCAATAGCGGCACCAGTTTTTGCAGATCTACCTCGCTGGTAGTTAGGGCGCGCTGGTTGCCTTTACCCGCAGTGTACCAATTGTTGTGCGTAGTAATGGCCGAAGGGACTACCAGTTTGGCATCATTAGCGATAAAGCCAAATTGCGTACCTGTGGGCAGGTTAAGCTGCTTGTATTCGCCGCGGTTATACTGGTAAGTAACCGGCTGAAGTTTGTTAATGTAACTTAGCGAATTTGTTACGGGCGCAGTGTTGGTTTTGATCTGCGCATCGCTAACGGTTTGTGCTGATGCAGTAAATGCAGAAAGAACTATAACTAAAAATAGTATAAATGGGATGTGAATTTTCATGATATAAAATAATTTAATGTAAATAATAGCCGCACCAAATGGCAGCATTAATAATTGACAGGAAATTAAATTATACGTTGGGAGGCGGCGTAGGCACAGACGGCACCCACGCTAAATGCGCGGTATGGTTATAATCGCGATAAATTATTCTTTTAAAACTAATGTAAATCTGCGGTAACGCAACAGGGCTTACCGCCCAAAACTCTTTGGGGTTGGTTTCTTTAGTTTCGTTACGCCCAGCAGCATTCTCCTCGTCGTTAGCAGCCTGCGCGTCCGTTTGGGTAATGCGGTGCTTAGCTATTATAGACAGCACAGACACGCCTGCACTTTCTAATAGAGCGCAAACACACAAACATACCAAAAAATGCTTAAGCCAACTTGATAGCATTACGAATAATTTACTATGCAAACATAGCAAATTTAAAATGGTTTAAAGAATTTGGTTAAATTCTAACCGCTCACCATCGGGCCCGGTAATATTAAAATATCTGCAGCCATTAGCCCAAAACTGCAAAAATACCGGCCCGGGTTCTACAATATTAAAACCTGCCTCTTTTGCCATAGCGTAAGCTTTATCAATATCGGGCACGTTAAAGGCAATATGATCTATATGCCCATTTTCCCTACTGCGAATATCGTTCAATTCCTGTTCGGGAAGCTGGTATATTTCAATCACCATTTCACCACGCTGCATCATAACACAACTGCCTGGTTGCCCATTGTGCATAAAGCCTGCCAACATAACCCTTTTAAATCCAAGGCGCTCATAAAACGTTTGCGAATCGCCTATGTTAGTTACCGGTATACCAACGTGCTGAATAGCGGTGATGTTGATGAATGATTGCATAGGTGATCAGAGTTTACTTAACTGGCTATACGCCGGCGTTATTATTTTTATGAAGGTTTAGTTAATAACGTTAACAATGGCATAATAATAATGTTCTATCTCAGTTTGAGCTTATCGAAGACCTATATAACGACAAATGTTTCCACAAGCTCAACATGACAAAATTATCTTTACAAGACCCTTACCTTTAAATAGCTTGGATTTAGTTTTGAACTATATACTTTATGCGTTGCCTTTTTAAAATCAGTATCCTTAGCCTTCATGATATCCTGAAATTGCTGGGTGCTCCTGTCAATAAGCGGGAACCAGGTGCTTTGGATCTGCACCATAATGCGGTGGCCTTTCTTAAAGGTATGCAAAACATCCTGCAACTCGAAGTTTACCGGGGTTACTTTGCCGGGCACAAAAGGTTCGGGCTTACTAAAGCTGTTGCGGAATTTTCCGCGCATAGCCTCGCTGCGTACCATTTGCTGGTAACCGGCCATGCTTACATCCTTACCGGTAAATTTATTAACGCTTGCTGTATCAGGGTACACATCCAATACTTTTACAATCCAGTCGGCATCGGTACCTGTTGTACTCACTTTTAGGTTTGCCCAAATGTTGCCGGCAATTGTAATGTCTTTATCCAGTACTTCGGTTTTATAGGTAAGTACATCCGGGCGCTTTTCGGCAAAACGCTGGTCGGCGGTCATGTATTCCCGTTTCATATCAAAATCGATACCATCAATAAACGGCACCGGGTTCATCGGGTCTGATACAAATTCTTTAAAGTCGTTTTTGGTAGTGGTTGGCGCGGTGAATGAAAGCTTGCCACCCGGCAACATGTACAGGTTTTTTTCCTGGGCCTCAACCGGCGGCCATGCCTTGTAGGTTTTCCATTGGTTTACACCGGTTTGAAAGGTGTTCACTTTGGCAATATCCAGCGGTGTACCTTTAAGGTAATGGCTAAAAAACGCGAACTCTATCTTTTCCCTGTAAAACGAACCTGTTGGGCCGCCAAAATCAACATCGCCTAAATGATCGCCATTGCCGCGTGCCCAGCCTCCATGTACCCAAGGGCCCATAGCAAAATAAACAGGAGTGGTTGGGTTCTTTTGAGCCAATACCTTATAGGTGTTAATAGCGCCATATAAGTCCTCGGCATCGTACCAGCCACCGGTAACCAACACGGCGGTTTTAATATCGTGTAGGTGGGTCAATACATTGCGGTCCTTCCAGTGCTGGTCGTAATTTGGGTGGTCCATCATTTCGTTCCACAGGCGGATGGTATCTTTAAAATACTTTACGTTAGAATTACGCATGCTGCCCATATCCAGAAAGAACTTATAGCCATCCTCAGTACCGGGATTAAAGCCTTTTCCACGGCGCTGGGTTGGTTTATCATCCTGCCTGTTGGTGAAACCCGGATAAAAGCCGAAGTTGGCAACCAGCATAAACGCGCCATTATGGAAGGCATCATCGCGATACAGATCGGCAATTGGCGCTTGCGGCGATGCGGCAACCAGCGCCGGATGGCGGCTTAGCAAGGCGGTAGTGGTGTAAAAGCCCGGATAAGATATACCCCACACCCCTACTTTGCCATTATTATTTGGCAGATTTTTTAGCAGCCAGTCAATAGTATCATAGGTATCAGTACCTTCATCAACATCTTTATTGGTTTTATGTACTTCCAGTTCGGGCGTCATTTCTTCGTAAATGCCCTCGCTCATCCAGCGGCCACGTACGTCCTGGTAAACAAATATATAACCATCATGTACAAACTGGCTCGACGGGCCAAGGCTGCCTTTATACTTATCTGCACCATAAGGCGCAACACTGTAGCAGGTGCGGTCCATCATGATAGGATATTTTTTCGACTGATCTTTTGGCACATATACCGATGTGAATAGCTTTTTGCCATCGCGCATGGGTATCTGGTATTCAAACTTCGTGTAGTTCTCCTTGATATAAGCGGCATCGTTTTGCGCGAAAGAGCTGAAAGCCAAAAGCAGGAAGCTAAAAGCAATAAGTAAAGTTTTTTTCATGATGTGGAATTGATGCTTTAAAAGTAAACAATAAAACAAAGAAGCCCTCCGAAATTCGGAAGGGCTTCTTATAATATTTACGTTACAATACTTAGTCTTCGTTAATGGCTTTAACACCCGGTAACTCTTTACCTTCCATATATTCCAACAATGCGCCACCACCTGTAGATACATAGCTAACGTCTTTGGTCATATCAAACTTGGCTACCGCCGCCGCAGAGTCACCACCACCTATCAGCGAGAATGCACCGTTATCTGTCGCCTTGGCTACAGCCTCGGCAATGGCTTTGGTACCCACCAGGAACTTTTCCATCTCGAACACTCCCATAGGGCCATTCCAAAGAATAGTTTTTGACTCCTCAACCACCTTGCTAAACAATTCAACGGTTTCAGGACCAATATCCAAGCCCATCCAGTTATCAGGGATCTGGCCGGTTTTAGCAACATCAGTATTAGCATCGTTGCCAAATTTATCGGCAATAACGTTATCAACCGGTAAAAGCAGGTTAACACCTTTGTCTTTTGCTTTTTGTTTCAGGCTTAGTGCAAGATCAAGTTTATCGGCCTCAACCAGTGATGTACCAATAGTACCGCCATCTGCTTTGGCAAACGTATAGGCCATACCACCACCAATGATCAGGTTATCAACCTTATCTAAAAGTTTTTCTATCAACTCTATCTTGTCTGACACCTTTGACCCACCCATAATAGCGGTAAAAGGTTTTGCAGCACCGTTCAATATTTTTTCGGCATTGTTTAACTCAGCAGCCATCAGGTAACCAAATACTTTGGCGTCCGGGAAAAACTGTGCTATAACCGCTGTTGAAGCGTGCGCGCGGTGAGCGGTACCAAAAGCATCGTTCACATATACGTCGCCCAGTTTTGAAAGCTTTTCGGCAAAATCCTGATCGCCTTTTTCTTCTTCTTTATAAAAACGAAGGTTTTCTAACAAAAGCACTTCGCCTTTTTCAAGCTCTTTTGATTTTTGTACGGCCTCTTCGCCAATACAGTCGTCAGCAAACTCAACCTGCTGGCCTAACAGATCGGCTAAGTGTGGTACTATATGTTTTAAGCTGAACTCTTCAGTCGGGCCATTTTTAGGGCGGCCTAAGTGCGACATCAAGATAACGGCACCGCCATCTTTTAAGATCTTTTTAATAGTTGGCAAAGCCGCGGTCATACGGTTATCATCGGTAATGTTGTAGTCCTTATCCAGGGGTACATTAAAATCTACACGGATAAGCGCACGTTTACCGTTAAAACTGATCTGATCTACTGTCTTCATATATTGATGTTATATAATTTACAAACGGGGCCAAAATGGGTAAATTTATTCTAATCACCAACGCAAAAGTTAAAAAGGTGTTTGCATTTGCTTAAAACTTCATTGTATCTTAACATACATGGCATGATGCGGGCCAATGCCGGGAACCTCAAACTCAGGAGATATGATCTCGAAACCAACACCTAAATAAAATTGAATGGCGTTTTTACGCGCGTTGCACCAAATGTAATTTACCCTTTGCCCGCGCAGGTATGTAATGGCAAAGTTTACCAGCATATTTCCGTAGCCCCTGCCCCTATACTCCGGGGCCGTGGCCATGCCGCGTAACTGGTAAGCCTTACCCTCAAATCCCTCATATCCCATTGGATGAAAAGATGCGATACATACCAGATCATCATCTTTATAATAACCCAAATGAAACGCGCCATCGGCATCATCATTAGGGAAGCGGCATTCCTGTAGGCTAAGTTTACCATCGCGCAAAACCTGGTTACGCAATGGCAATACATCATTGGCTGTAATAAACTTTATCATGCGGGTAGCTGACTAATTTCTTCAACCAGGTCGGCAAGCCGGCTGCTGTAGCCCATCTCGTTATCGTACCAGCCCACAACCTTAACAAGGCCGCCAACAATGGATGTTAGCTGCGCGTCAAATATACAGCTGTGCGTGTTATCTAATATATCGGTAGAAACAATAGGGTCTTCGGTGTATTCCAGCACGTTTTTCATGGTGCCATTGGCTGCTGCCTTAAAAGCCTCGTTGATCTGGGCAACGGTTGGCAATACCTCAAGGCTGCAGGTAAAATCGGTAAGGGAACCGTTAAGCACCGGTACACGGATGCCCGCGCCACCCAGCCGGCCTTCCAAATGCGGAAAAATGTTGGTTATGGCTTTAGCGGCGCCGGTTGTTGTGGGGATGATAGATGCCGATGCGGCCCTTGCCCTTCGCAGATCCTTATGTGGCGCATCGTGTAGGCTCTGGTCGCCCGTCATAGAATGTACGGTGGTAATATAGCCGTCTTTAATGCGCCAGTTATCGTCCAATATCTTTACCATTGCGGCTACATTATTGGTGGTGCATGATGCGTTGGAAAGTATAGGCGCTTTAAGATCTACCGTACCATCGTTAACGCCAAGTACAACTGTTGGGATACTTTTATCGGCCGAGGGGGCCGATATGATAACCTGTCTTGCGCCTGCCTCAAGATGTTTTGACGCGCCCGCTTCTGTTATGAATTTCCCGGTCGATTCTATAACCAGGTCGACACCTAATTCTTTCCATGGCAGCAGTGCCGGGTTGGGTTGCCGGTAAACTTTTATGGCGTTGCCATTAACATACAGGTTGGCTTCATCGTGGGTGACCGTACCCTTAAAACCACGGTGTACAGAATCGTACTTAAACAGATGGGCAAGTGTACCGGTATCCGTTTGGTCGTTTATAGCCACAACCGTGATGCCCGGCTTTGCAAGAATGGTTCTTAGAAATATACGGCCTATACGGCCAAAACCGTTTATAGCGATCCTCATTTACAATTAAATTAAAGGATGCAAAACTAACAAAATAAACAGGGCACTAAAAGCTACACAAACAGATTGCGAACCGATAAGCTCGCGCGCTCTTTTGAACGTAAGAAGAATGTGATAGCCCAGTTAAACAGCAGCGATGCCGAAAGGATAAGTACCATAAGTGTAAAGTTACCCAAATGGGCAAACGCGAACACAATAATAATTAGCATGATATTGATACCGGCCAGTAAAAACGTGGTTTGCAGATGCGTATACCCAAGCCTGAGTATCCGGTGGTGTATGTGATTACGGTCGGCAGCGAAAGGCGACTTACCCTGCGCAACACGTAAAGTAAATACCCTTAACGTATCAAAAATCGGCCCTATTAATATGGCAAATGTAAGCGCCGGTGCAGAGATAACCGCGGGCACGTTAACTGATGATGTAAATTTATTGAACTCTATAAATTTAACGGCCATAATTGCGGATATAAGTCCTATAAGTAAGGATCCGGCATCGCCCATAAATATTTTTGCGGGGGTTAAATTAAACCGTAAAAAGCCAACTACCGCGCCTACTATGGTTAACGATACCGCCGCCATTTCGTAATGCTTCATGGAGATAAACAGGATAGAGAATGCACCGTTTACAATAATGCAGGTGGTAGCCGCCAGCCCGTCAATACCATCAATTAAATTAAAGGCGTTTATAATAAGGATAATAAACAGCACAGATAATACCGCGCTGGTTAAGTACGATATATTTGTTAAGCCAAATATGCCATACATGCTGGTAAAGCGTATATCACCCAATATAACCAGTATGGTAGCTACTATAAATTGTATTAAAAACTTTGTGCTTGAGTTTACGCCCGAAAGGTCATCCTTTACACCCATTATAAAAAGCACAATGCTGGCTGTAAGCAAATAACTAACAGGTATGTTTTTATCTATGATACTAAATAATAGGAGGGTAATTATAAAACTTACAAATATGGCTACTCCGCCCAAACGGGGTATGCCATGATCGTGCTGTTTTCGAAAATGGCCAACATCATCATATAAATGCCTGGTGCGTGCTACGTGTAAAATTGAGGGGATGGAAAGCAACGTTATCAGAACTGAAAACGCTATCATTAAAAAATAATACGCAAAATAATACGTGTTTAAATATTCGGGCATCTATATAAATGTTAGGGGCAATTATATACCCCAAATGTATAAATTTTATCTACCATTAAAAAAATTGCCTTAACTTTCTTAATGGCTTTAATACCAGTGTTACAGGCGGAAATATTATTCTATTATTATACATCGCCTTCATATCAAACAATAAAGCTTTGAGCCTATTTTTAATACTGCTATTGCTTACACCACCAATGCTCATTTGCACCAAAACCTGTTTTACGTAAAAAACCGACAAATGGTTTAGGTGTAAATACCTTAACATTAATTCATAATCGGCCGCGGTACCAAAATCCAGGCTATAATTACCAAACCTTTCAAACAATTCGCGCCGGCAATAAAACGTTGGGTGGGGTGGCATCCAGCCGAAGTTAAACTTCCCTTTTTCATATTCGCCGCTCACCCATTTACGCCTGATCGTGCCATCCGGCTTAATGTAATTTAGGTCGCCGTAAACAATATCAGTATTGTTATTTTTAAAAGCATCAGATACAACTGTTAAAATGTGGTTACCCGCAAAAAAGTCGTCGGCGTTAAGTATGCCTACTATATCCCCTGTTGCCAAAGCAATGCCTTTGTTCATGGCATCGTAAATTCCCTTGTCGGGCTCAGATACTAAAACACTTATATATTCACGGTATTTTTGGGCTATTGATACGGTATTGTCTGATGAGTTGCCGTCAATTATGATATACTCAACGTTATTATAATCCTGGCTTATTACCGACTTTATTGATTGCTCAATTGTGGCTTGAGCATTATAGGCAACAGTTATTATTGATATTTTAAGGTCATGCACCGCGGAAAAATACGTTTATTTATGATGCAAATTATGTAATTTTGAAATCGCTGCATAATTTATTAGTAACATTATGCGGCAATTATTTTATATGCGTGCTTTATACTTAATTTATTTTGTTGGTATTATTGTTTTAGGCAGTTCTTGCTCTTACAAACAAAATCAAATACTTTTTGAGAAGAAAGCATCCACTGCCGATACCTCAATATCACAGCCAATGCCAACGGTTAGCTACCGTATACAACCGCAGGATGTGTTACAAATTAGGAACCTGCAAAACATAAAATACATTGTTGATGAATCGCCCGTAGCATCAAATGGCAACTCGGCAAATATGGTTGCGGGCCAGGGCCAAACTTACCAGGTTGAAGAAGACGGCACCGTTGCCTTACCTGCCATAGGGCACGTACAGGTTAGTGGCCTAACACGCACCCAGGCAACAAAATTAATTGAGGACCTGTATCGTAAAACGCTGTTAAAAGACCCCATAATTGAATTGCGTGTTGTTAATTTAAAGGTTACCTTATTAGGCGAGGTAAAATCTCCCGGTAACTTCCCCATAGTAAAAGACAATACTACCCTTGTAGAAATACTTGGGCAGGCAGGCGGCTTAACCACCGGGGCCAACGAAAAAAATATAAAGATAATTAGGGGTAAAGATAAAGACCGCAAAGTGGCTGAAATTGACCTGAGCAACATCAATTCACTATCAGACCCGAGAACGCTTTTACAAAATGGTGATATTATTTACGTTGCTCAAAATAAACGCGCCATACGCGGCGAAAACCTGCAAAGCTTTGATACCTGGATACAACCGGCATTACTGTTATTGAACACAGCACTGATAATTTTTACCCTTAGCAGGCAGTAATGGAAGAGATAGACAAAGTTGTCAAAAAACTACCCAACCAGGAGGTTGACTATTTTAAAATAGGCAAAATTTTGGTAAGCCGCTGGTATTGGATAGCGGGTTCGCTCCTGTTATTTATGTTGGGGTCGTATGTTTATTTGTGGTACACACCTAAAACATACGCTACCTCGGGCACTATGAAGCTCGAAGAAAATATATTGGTATAAGGGCATCTGTGATTCTAAAATCTTTCCCGGACTATAAGGGCTTTTCGCTTAAGGAGCTTAGCGATAATTACGTGCTTTATTTTGCTACTGAGGCCCGGTAACGTCTTTATTAATTTCTTTCCAAAGCAGGTCCTTCAGTTCCGTAATATTCTTTTGAGCAACTGAGGATATAAATACGTAAGGTACATCCTTAGGCACTTCCTTCTCCATTTCCTGCTGCAACTCTTCATCAAGCATATCAGATTTGGTTATAGCCAATACCCTTGGCTTGTGCATCAACTCGGAGTTATATTCGTTAAGCTCTCTTAACAGGATGTCGTATTCTTCTTTAATGGTGCGGTTAGTATCAGCAGGTACCATAAATAACAGTACCGAGTTACGCTCTATATGGCGCAGGAAACGGATACCAAGCCCCTTGCCCTGTGACGCACCCTCTATAATACCCGGTATATCGGCCATAACAAACGATCTGTTGTTGCGGTAGCCAACTATACCCAAATTAGGCACAAGTGTAGTAAAGGCGTAATCAGCTATCTCCGGCTTGGCGGCAGATACCACCGAAAGTAAGGTTGATTTGCCAGCGTTAGGGAACCCTACCAAACCAACATCGGCAAGTAGTTTTAGCTCGAGTATATTCCATTCTTCCTCACCATCTTCCCCGGGCTGGGCAAAGCGCGGGGTTTGCTGCGTTGAAGTTTTAAAGTGCCAGTTACCTAAGCCACCCCGGCCACCCTTAGCTAAAATTTTGGTTTCGCCATCGGCGTTTATTTCAAATAGCACTTCACCTGTTTCGGCGTTTTTGGCTATAGTGCCTAAGGGTACTTCCAATATCTCATCGCGGCCGGTTTTACCGGTACGTAATGAGCTACCGCCCGAATCTCCATCACCGGCGATAACATGTTTACGAAATTTAAGGTGAAGCAGCGTCCATAATTGCGCGTTTCCTTTTACAATAACGTGCCCGCCACGGCCGCCATCGCCCCCATCCGGGCCGCCCTTTGAAGTTAAAATATCGCGGTGCAGGTGCGACGAACCGGCACCGCCATGTCCCGAACGGCAGCATATTTTTACGTAATCAACAAAATTTGAGCCTTGAGACATAGTTTTATTTTTAAGTCGGAAAGTTTTTTAGACGGAAAGTCCGAAAGACAGCAAGCGCGATTACTTTACTGACTTTCGGACTTTCCCGACTTTCGGACGATAATTAATTAATAGGCTTCAATAACCGAGTTTATAGAAGCGAAGATCTCATCTATAGAACCGATACCATTAATGCTTTTAAATTTATCCTGTTTTTTATAAAAGCCTGCAACGGGTGCAGTCTTATCATTATATTCTTTAATACGCTTGCGTATCACTTCGGGGTTAGCATCATCTGCCCTGCCAGATGTTTCTCCGCGTTTTAATAAACGTTGCTCTAATTCGCTATCTGTAACTTCCAAAGCTATCATGCCGGATATGGCCGATCCTTTAGATTCAAGCAGGTTATCTAAAGCCTCGGCCTGAGCAACCGTGCGTGGAAAACCGTCAAAAATAAAGCCCCTTGCATCTTTGTTTGCATCAAGCTTATTACTGATCATACCTATCACAACCTCATCCGGCACCAGGGAACCTTCATCCATCAGTTTTTTTGCTTCGATCCCCAGCTTTGTGCCTTGTGAAATTTCGCCACGCAGCAAGTCGCCTGTTGAAAGGTGAATTAAGCCAAATTTTTCGATAAGATTTTGTGATTGGGTACCCTTCCCGGCACCGGGCGGACCAAACAGAACTAAGTTAAGCATCCCTTGCGATTAAAGTTAAAAGCCTTTCCGTTGTTTACAGAAAGGCTTAAATGTGTGCACTTGTAGGGATTCGAACCCCAAACCTTCTCATCCGTAGTGAGATGCTCTATCCAATTGAGCTACAAATGCGTTTTTATGATGTAAAGCTGCTATCACTAACCGATAACCGCCCCGTTTTTAACGGACTGCAAAAATAGGATTTTCTGCATCCATTGCAAACTTTTTTAAAAATTACTTTACTTTTTCGGCAATTGCCTCAAAATTTGGCAGGTCGCCGGCGTTTTCCAGCACCTCTGCATATATCACATTTTGCTCCTCATCAATCACAAAGGCAGCACGTTGCGATACCCCTTTCATACCAAAAGCAAACTCGGCATACAAAGCTCCGTAAGCCGCAGATACTTCTTTGTTAAAATCGGAAAGCAGCGGAAACTGGTACGCGTTCTCTTCTTTAAACTTAGCCAACGTAAATGGCGAATCGACAGAGATACCTAAAATTTGCGCATTCAAGCCATCATAATAACCAAAGCTATCGCGCATGGTGCAAAGCTGCGTAGTGCAAACACCTGTAAAAGCTAACGGGAAGAAATGGATAACTACCTTTTTACCCTTAAAGTCGGTTAACGAAACTTCTTTAAGATCTGACGAGGTTAATGTAAACTGCGGTGCGGCCTGTCCTGTTTGTATTGGCATAATAATATGTGTTTAGTATCACTGCAAACTTATAATAATCAAAGCATTTACCATAACGCCTGTTCATTTTAAAATACTTTCGCAGGTATTACTTTTAATTAATAAATTTATATCAACAGGTAATACAATCCGCTTCCCCTAAGCGAAAATTAAACAAATACCAATAAACATACATCTCAAAATATGTTAGCCTATATTGCCGGGGCGTGATTACGGCATCATTTTTAAATTATACCTTAAAATTATGTCGAAATTTGTTAAACTGAACAGAAAGGAAATGAAGAATGTTAGAGGCGGTGGTTATACCCCTGTAAGATGCAATGCGGGCGGCCGTTGCTTTAGCGGCGATTGGGAAGGCGTTTGCGTAGGCGAAGGCAAATATTGCACTTGTCAGGGCAGCGGCATCCCGGAAAATTATATAGGCGGTTGCGCTTATTAACTACTTGCAAGCCGCATCATTTAAAGGTGCGGCTTTTTGTTGAATTTGATGATGGATCGCGGTCATCGGCAAAAACATAACATGTAACAATTGGTTTTTTTATGATGAAAGCCATTGTTATAACCCAACCGGGAGGCCCCGAAGTTTTAAAAATTGAGGAAAGGCCAATTCCCGCTTATGCTGCCACCGATGTGCTTATTAAAGTTATGGCGGCAGGCATTAACCGGCCCGATGTGGCGCAGCGTAAAGGGAATTATCCGCCGCCTGCCGGTGCGCCAGCAGATGTCCCGGGTTTGGAAGTAGCCGGCATTATTGCCGAAGTTGGCGCCGATGTTGCCCGTTGGCGGGTTGGCGATAAAGTTTGCGCGCTGGTAACCGGCGGCGGCTATGCGGAATATTGCCCCGCACCAGAAGGCCAATGCCTCCCTATGCCAGAAAACTTTTCATTCGCCGAAGCGGCATCATTACCCGAAACATTCTTTACCGTATGGAGCAATGTGTTTGATCGTGGGCGGTTGCAAGCCGGCGAGAGCCTGTTGGTGCATGGCGGAAGCAGCGGCATTGGCGTTGCAGCCATACAAATGACAACCGCGTTGGGCAGTAAGGTTTATGTAACCGCAGGCAGTGATGAAAAATGCAGATTTTGTGAAGAACTCGGCGCGGAAAGAGCGATTAATTATAATAACCAGGATTTTGGCGAAGAAATAGCAAAACTAACCGATGGCAAAGGCGTAGACGTAATACTGGATATGATTGGCGGCAGCTACACCGGCCCAAACATAAAAAGCCTTGCTAATGACGGTCGGTTGGTATTTATCAATATCATGAAAGGGAAAAGTGCAGAGATAGACATTGCCGAAGTAATGCGTAAACGCATTTACATTACCGGTTCAATGCTGCGCCCAAGGGATGTGGCTTTTAAAAGCGCTATCGCTCAAAACCTCCAAACCCACATCTGGCCCTTACTGGCATCCGGAAAAATAACACCTGTGGTATACAGAATTTACCCTGTTGCAGAAGCCTCCAAGGCTCACCAGTTAATGGAAACAAGCCGGCACATGGGCAAAATAGTGCTGGAATTTTGACCAGTAGCAATAACCTGTGATTAGTTAACTCGCTTTAATTATAATTATTTAGAAAAAAAACTGTCTTATTTTAGCCTGGTAACCATAAAGTGATTTTTGGTTTAAAAAACCTCCTCAAGCTATTTTAATATTTGGCAATAAACCTTAACTTTGCGCCTCTGAAATAGTATCGTTTTTTAAAGAAGGTATCTGTTTCATTGTAAATTATTTAAAACACCAGGTTATATATGCCAAACATTGGAAAAATATCAAGGATCATCGGTCCGGTAGTTGACGTAAGTTTCGCTGATGATGCACATCTTCCTAAGATCTACGATGCGCTTGAGATCACGAAAGACAACGGACAAAAAATTGTTTTAGAAGTTCAGCAACACTTAGGTGAAGACCGTGTGCGTGCAATCGCGATGGACTCTACCGACGGTTTACTACGCGGGATGAAGGTTTTAGATACCGAGGCTGCTATTAAGATGCCTGTTGGTGAAGCCATTAAAGGCCGCGTATTTAACGTAGTTGGTGATGCAATTGATGGTATTGCCGATTTGGATAAAACCGCCGGTCGCCCAATTCACGCAACCCCTCCGCGTTTTGAGGACTTATCTACCGAAACTGAAGCCCTGTTTACAGGTATTAAAGTTATCGACTTGTTAGAACCTTACGTAAAAGGTGGTAAAATTGGTTTGTTTGGTGGTGCCGGTGTTGGTAAAACAGTATTGATCCAGGAACTGATCAACAACATCGCGAAAGCTTATGCAGGTTTATCTGTATTTGCTGGTGTAGGTGAGCGTACCCGCGAAGGTAACGACTTACTGCGCGAGATGCTTGAATCGGGCATTATAAAATACGGCGATGCATTTATGCATTCAATGGAAGCCGGTGGTTGGGACCTTTCAACTATCGATCCTGAAGCCTTAAAAGAATCAAAAGCAACATTCGTATTCGGCCAAATGAACGAGCCTCCGGGTGCACGTGCACGTGTGGCGCTTTCTGGTCTTACCCTTGCAGAGTATTTCCGCGATGGTGACGAAGAAGGCAAAGGCCGCGATATATTATTCTTTATTGACAACATCTTCCGCTTTACGCAGGCAGGTTCTGAGGTATCGGCACTATTGGGCCGTATGCCATCAGCGGTAGGTTACCAGCCAACACTGGCTACCGAGATGGGTACCATGCAAGAGCGCATCACGTCAACAAAACGTGGTTCAATTACATCTGTACAGGCCGTTTACGTACCTGCGGATGACTTAACTGACCCTGCACCGGCAACAACATTTGCCCACTTAGATGCAACAACTGTACTTTCACGTAAAATTGCCGAGCTTGGTATTTACCCTGCGGTGGATCCTTTGGATTCTACTTCGCGTATCCTTAGTGCAGCAGTTTTAGGCGACGAGCACTATAATACAGCTCAGCGTGTTAAAGAGATCTTACAACGTTATAAAGAACTTCAGGATATCATCGCCATTTTAGGTATGGATGAGCTTTCTGAAGAAGATAAATTGGTTGTATCTCGCGCACGCCGTGTACAGCGTTTCTTATCACAGCCATTCTTTGTTGCTGAGCAATTCACCGGCTTAAAAGGTGTGTTGGTTGACATTAAAGATACCATCAAAGGTTTCAACATGATCATGGATGGTGAAGTTGATGAGTACCCCGAGGCAGCATTTAACCTTGTAGGCAGCATTGAAGACGCTATTGAAAAAGGTAAAAAATTATTAGCAGAAGCTAATAACTAATAGAAACAAGACATAAGAGTCAAGAATCAAGAACTTAGAGAAATCTTAAATCCTGATTCTTAACTCTTGAATCTAACAACAGATGACATTAGAAATTCTTACCCCTGATAAAAAAGTTTACGAAGGCGAGGCTACCTCGGTAACCTTACCCGGTACGTTAGGATTTTTAGAGATCTTGAATAACCACGCCCCTATCATTTCTACTTTAAACGATGGCAAACTAACCATTCGCGGTGCCGCAGGTACTAAAGAGGAAGTGTTTTTTATACAGGGTGGTGTGGTAGAAGCCTTAAACAACAAGGTTACCGTATTAGCTGAGGGTATTACCCACAAGTAGAACTTTTTATACTGATAAATGAAAAGTCCGGTCAGTAATGGCCGGACTTTTTTTATTTAATTTTTTGAGCTTAGCACCCATTTTACGCCGAATTTCAACAACTTACTATGCATGCATAAAAAACATACCGAATACCGTTTTAAACTTTGGTATAATTTAATAAAAATATAATTCTTTAATTATATATATTTGTAATATATAATTTTATTTTTTGATAAATAATAGAATTATGTACTTATTTCAAATTTATTTTTAAAGCCTTGCTATTCCATAAGGCTATATCTAACTTACAAAAACGCAATGGAACCTAAATAGGCAAATGCTTTTTTAGGCCAATTTGTAACCAAAACGCTTAACAAAAATGAGTTCATCATCAGATACTACAAACGCTGTAGAGATAAATAAGTACAGTAAAACCTTTACCCAGGACGAGACCCAACCTGCGGCAAAAGCCATGCTATATGGTATAGGGCTTACCGATGATGACATGCAAAAAGCACAGATTGGTGTTGCCAGCATGGGTTACGATGGTAACACCTGTAACATGCACCTGAACGACCTGGCTAAACTGGTTAAACAAGGCATTTGGGATGAGGATATGGTAGGCCTTATCTTCCACACCATTGGTGTGAGCGATGGCATGAGCAACGGTACCGAAGGTATGCGCTACTCGCTGATGAGCCGCGATATCATAGCAGATTCTATTGAAGCGGTAACCGGCGCGCAATACTACGATGGATTAATAACCCTGCCCGGTTGCGATAAAAACATGCCGGGTTCTGTTATGGCAATGGGCCGTTTAAACCGCCCCTCTATAATGGTATATGGCGGTACTATAAAACCAGGCCATTACAAAGGCGAAGACCTTAACATCGTTTCGGCTTTTGAAGCCTTAGGTAAAAAAATAGCGGGGCAGATCACTCCCGAAGATTTTATCGGCGTAATAAAAAATGCCTGCCCAAGCGCGGGTGCTTGTGGTGGTATCTACACAGCAAACACCATGGCCGCTGCTATTGAGGCTTTGGGTATGAGTTTGCCTTATTCCTCTTCAAACCCAGCTTTAAGCGACGATAAAAAAGCGGAGTGCTTGGCAGCCGGTAAAGCAATAAAGATATTATTAGAAAAAGACATTAAACCATCCGACATCATGACCCGTGCGGCATTCGAGAACGCTATAGTGGTTATTATGGTTTTGGGTGGTTCTACCAACGCGGTGCTACACTTAATTGCCATGGCCAAAAGCGTTGGCGTAAAAGTTACACAGGACGATTTTCAAACCGTGAGTAACCGCATCCCTGTACTGGCAGATATGAAGCCGAGCGGTAAGTACATGATGGAAGACCTGCACAACATTGGCGGCGTGCCTGCGGTAATGAAATACTGCCTGGCACAAGGCTGGCTTGATGGCAGCTGCTTAACAGTAACCGGTAAAACCCTTGCAGAGAACCTTGCCTATGTACCTGAATTAGAATTTGAAGAGCAAAAAATAATATTCCCCGCCGAAAACCCTATCAAGGCTACTGGCCACTTACAGATCCTTTACGGGAACCTTGCCGAAGGCGGCAGCGTTGCCAAGATCACCGGTAAGGAAGGTACCAGCTTTGAAGGCCCTGCCCGCGTTTTTGATGGAGAATTTGAGCTCATTCACGGCATCCAGAGCGGTTTTGTTAAAAAAGGCGATGTGGTGGTTATCCGTAACGTAGGCCCTAAAGGGGCGCCTGGTATGCCCGAAATGCTTAAACCAACCTCAGCCATTTTTGGCGCAGGGCTGGGCAGTTCGGTAGCATTAATTACTGATGGCCGGTTTAGCGGAGGTACACACGGTTTTGTTGTAGGCCACATTACACCCGAAGCTTACGATGGTGGCGGTATAGCCTTTGTAAAAGATGAGGACAGGATCTTCATCGATGCTATCAATCGCACCATCAATGTATTGATAAGCGACGAAGAGCTTGCAGCGCGCAAAGCAGCATGGGTAAAACCGGCGCTAAAAGTTAGCAAAGGTCTTTTATACCGCTACGCCAAAACGGTAAGTAATGCCGCCGAAGGTTGCGTAACAGATGAAATGGAATAGTCTGAGTCAGAATTTCAGAATTAAAGAAATAAGAATAATAAAACAAATCGGTGCAATCTTAAAATCATCGGTGCAATCAAAATAATATGGAAACAATCACACAGCAAATCGGAGAAATCACAGAGGAATCGGTGAAATCACCTGCGGTAGAACTATCAGGATCGGAAGCATTACTTGAAGCCCTGATCGTGGAAGGTGTTGACACTATTTTTGGTTACCCCGGCGGCGCTATCATGCCAATTTATGATGCACTTTACGATTACAGTGATAAGCTAACCCACATCCTTGTTCGCCACGAGCAGGGCGGCATCCATGCCGGTCAGGGTTATGCGCGTACATCCGGTAAGGTGGGTGTTGTTTTCGCTACCAGTGGTCCCGGGGCTACCAACTTGGTAACCGGTTTGGCCGATGCGCAGATAGACAGCACGCCTTTGGTATGCATCACCGGCCAGGTTTTCGCGCATCTTTTGGGTACCGATGCTTTCCAGGAAACAGACGTGATCAACATCACCACCCCTGTTACCAAATGGAACTACCAGGTTACTGATGCTACCGAGATTCCCGAGGTTATTGCCAAAGCTTTTTACATAGCCAAAAGCGGCAGGCCGGGCCCAGTTTTGATAGATATTACCAAGAACGCTCAGATTCAGAAATTTGATTTTGAAGGATACGTAAAATGTAACCATATCCGCAGCTATAGGCCCAAACCTATCGTACGCCCCCAGTATATTCAGGAAGCTGCCGAGTTAATCAACTCCGCCAAAAAACCATTCATCATTTGGGGCCAGGGTGTAATATTGGGCGCTGCTGAGCAAGAGTTTAGAGCCTTTGTGGAAAAAAGCGGTATCCCCGCTGCATGGACCGTTCTTGGTGCAGGCGCCATTCCTACCGATCACCCGCTTAACGTGGGTATGCTGGGCATGCACGGTAACTACGGGCCAAACGTTTTGACCAACGAGTGCGACGTGCTTATCGCCATAGGCATGCGCTTTGACGACCGCGTAACCGGCCGACTTGATAAATACGCCAAACAGGCCAAGATTATTCACCTGGATATTGACCCTGCAGAGATTGACAAAAACGTAAAATCTACCGTGCCGGTTTGGGGCGACTGTAAAGAGACCATTCCGACGTTAACGGCCCTAATAGAAGAGAAAAAGCATACCGACTGGCACGATAAGTTTAAAGACTACACCCGCCAGGAAGTTGAGCAGGTAATACACGACGAGCTAAACCCGACTACGGACGAAATGACCATGGGCGAGGTTATCAAACAACTGAATGAGATAACCAAAGGAGAGGCTGTTATTGTGACCGACGTTGGCCAGCACCAAATGGTAGCCTGCCGTTATGCGCAATTCAATAATACCCGCAGTAACGTTACCAGCGGTGGTCTGGGTACTATGGGCTTTGCCCTGCCGGCAGCTATTGGCGCTAAGTTTGGCGCGCAAAACCGCACAGTGGTTGCCATTATTGGCGATGGTGGTTTCCAGATGACCTGCCAGGAATTGGGTACCGTAATGCAAAGCGGCATCGATGTAAAGATCATCATCCTTAATAACCGTTTCCTGGGCATGGTGCGCCAGTGGCAGGAACTGTTCAACCAACGCCGCTATTCGTTTGTGGATATCGAAAGTCCGGACTTTGTGGCACTGGCTGCTGCATACCGCATTCCCGGTAAATCCATCAGCGACCGCAGCGACCTGTCATCAGCATTAAATGAAATGTTGAGCAACCCCGGCTCGTTCCTTTTAGAAGTAATGGTAACCAAGGAGAACAACGTGTTCCCCATGGTACCGCAAGGTTGCAGTGTAAGCGAGATCAGGTTAAAGTAATATGCCTCACCCAACCTCTCCAAAGGAGAGGAGTTAAAGTACAAACAACATGGAAAATCAGGATAACGCCAAGCAGGAATTTAATATAACGGTTTACACCGAGAACCAGATAGGTTTGCTTAACCGTATCGCCATCATATTCACACGTCGTAAGATCAATATCGATAGTCTTAACACTTCTCCATCCGAGATTGAGAGTATCCACCGTTTCAATATCGTGATAACCGAATCTGAAGAGGTAGTGCGCAAGCTTACCCGCCAGATAGAGAAACAGGTGGAAGTACTAAAGGTGTATTACCATACCAATGCCGATGTTATTTGGCAGGAACTGGCCTTATACAAGGTATCTACCGATGTTATTGCCGAGCGTGTTAGCGTAGAGCGTTTACTGCGCGAAAATGGTGCGCGTGTAGTGGTTTTACGTAAGGACTACACCGTGTTTGAAACCACCGGCCACCGCGAGGAAACTGACAACCTGATCAGCATACTACAACCTTACGGACTGATAGAATTTGTACGCAGCGCACGTGTTGCTATCATTAAAGATAGCGAAGGCTTTAACAGCAAACTCCGCGAATTTGAAAGGCTTGAACCGGGAGAGGACGTTATAGAAAACGAATACCTTAACCAGGGGCAAAAAGTGTTTACGATGTAAATGTTAGAGATTGGAGAATAGTGAGTAGAGATTAGTTATTAATCGGCGAAATCTCTTGATAGCTATCGTACCAGTCTGCAAATCAAAAAGTAAATTATAAATCACAATAAAAGAACCAATCGGTGAAATCATCTTAAATCGGTGAAATCCCCAAAAATCAAAAATCAAAACAATGGCAAAACTAAATTTCGGCGGTACTGAAGAGAATGTAGTAACCCGCGAAGAGTTCCCTTTAGCAAAAGCTCAGGACGTATTAAAAGATGAAGTTGTAGCGGTAATTGGCTATGGTGTTCAGGGTCCGGGCCAGGCGCTCAATCAAAAAGACAATGGCATTAACGTAATTGTTGGCCAGCGTAAAGGCACAAAAACATGGGATAAAGCTATCGCTGATGGCTTTGTACCCGGCGAAACCCTTTTTGAAATTGAAGAAGCCCTTGAAAGAGGAACCGTTATTTGTTATTTGTTAAGCGATGCCGCGCAGATAGCTTTATGGCCAACTGTTAAAAAACACCTAACCCCCGGTAAAGCACTTTATTTCTCGCATGGTTTTGGTATCACCTTTAACGAGCAAACCGGTATCATCCCTCCTGCTGATGTGGATGTATTTTTGGTTGCACCAAAAGGTTCGGGCACATCGTTACGCCGTATGTTCCTGCAAGGCCGCGGCTTAAACTCAAGCTACGCTATTTTCCAGGATGCTACTGGTAAAGCCTTTGAGCGTGTTATCGCTTTAGGTATCGCCGTTGGTAGCGGTTACCTTTTCGAAACCGATTTCAAAAAAGAAGTATACAGCGATTTAACAGGCGAGCGTGGTACGCTAATGGGTTGTATACAGGGTATCTTCGCTGCACAATACGAAGTGTTACGCAGCAACGGCCACTCACCTTCAGAGTCGTTTAACGAAACTGTTGAGGAGCTTACCCAATCGTTAATGCCATTGGTTGCAGAGAACGGTATGGACTGGATGTACGCCAACTGTTCAACTACTGCTCAACGCGGCGCATTGGACTGGTGGAAGAAATTCCGCGACGCTACCAAACCGGTATTCGAAGATCTTTATAAAAGCGTTTCAACCGGGGTTGAATCACAAAAATCGATCGACAGCAACAGTAAAGAAGATTACCGCGAGAAACTGGATGCCGAATTAAAAGAATTACGCGACAGCGAACTTTGGCAGGCAGGCAAAACTGTACGCAGTTTACGCCCCGAAAACCAGGCTGTAGAAGCATAATATAAGTCTTGAGTCGTAAGTCGTTAGTAGAAAGTCTGCTGATGACTTACGACTTAAAACTTGAGACTAAAGACTTAAAAAATGGGACAAACATTATTTGACAAGATCTGGGATGCACACGTCGTCAGTAGCGCTGAAGGCTTCCCGGATATTTTGTACATCGACACACATTTTATTCATGAGGTAACCAGCCCGCAGGCATTTGATGGTTTGCGCCAACGTGGTTTACCTGTTTTCAGGCCGCAACAAACCGTTGCCACGGCCGACCACAACGTCCCCACCTGGGACCAGCACCTCCCCATTAAAGAAGAACTTTCCCGATACCAGGTTGATATGCTCACCAAAAACTGCGCGGAGTTCGGTATTGAACTTTACGGTTTGGGGCATCCTTTCCAGGGTATCGTCCACGTTATAGGCCCCGAGCTTGGCATCACCCGTCCCGGCGGCACCTACGTTTGCGGCGACAGCCATACATCAACCCATGGCGCTTTTGGCGCTATCGCGTTCGGTATAGGCACCTCGCAGGTAGAGCAGGTTTTGGCTACCCAATGTTTACTGCAATCTCGCCCTAAGCGCATGAAAATTGAGGTAAACGGCCAATTGCAAAAAGGCGTAGGTGCAAAGGACATCATCCTCTACATCATTTCGCAGATTTCGGCCGCAGGCGGTACGGGTTATGCGGTTGAATATGCCGGTGATACCATCCGAGGTTTAAGTATGGAAGGCCGCATGACCATATGTAACATGAGCATCGAAATGGGTGCCCGTTGCGGATTGATAGCGCCAGACGAAACGACCATCAACTACGTTAAAGGCCGCGAATTTGCACCAAAAGGCGAAGATTGGGACAAGGCTGTAGCTTACTGGCAAACGCTGTACTCTGACGACGATGCTGCTTTTGACAGCGTGCTAAGCTTTAATGCTGAAGACATTGAGCCGATGATAACCTACGGTACCAACCCCGGTATGGGCATCGGCGTTACGCAACACGTTCCCGAGACTTCTTCTTTCGAACAAAAAGAACAAGGCTCATACAAAAAAGCCCTTGATTATATGGGTCTCCAGGACGATCAGCAATTGTTGGGCAAGCCTATCGATTACGTTTTCATTGGTAGCTGTACCAACAGCCGCATTGAAGACCTGCGTGAGGTTGCCCAGTTTGTAAAAGGGAAACACAAGGCTGAAAATGTAACGGTTTGGGTTGTCCCAGGATCGAAACAAGTACAGGAACAAGCCATCCGCGAAGGTTTGGATAAGATCTTCGACGCGGCAGGTTTCCCCCTACGCGAGCCAGGTTGCAGCGCATGTTTAGGCATGAACGAAGACAAGATCCCCGCAGGTAAATACTGTGTATCTACTTCTAACAGGAACTTCGAGGGCAGACAGGGGCCAAACTCACGCACGTTTCTTGCCAGCCCGCTAACAGCAGCGGCAAGTGCCATAACGGGGGTGGTAACTGATATCCGTACATTTCTTAATAAGGAGGAATTAGTGTAATGGCAACTAAAATATTCAAACACATACAAACCAGCGTGGTACCCTTGCCTATCGAGAACATCGATACGGACCAGATTATCCCTGCACGTTTTTTAAAGGCCACCACCCGCGAGGGTTTTGGCAATAACCTGTTTCGCGACTGGCGTTTTGATAACGACGGCAATCCAAAAACAGATTTTGTACTTAACGAACCGAAATACAGCGGCAAGATCCTGGTTGCGGGTAAAAATTTTGGTTGTGGCAGTAGCCGCGAGCATGCTGCCTGGGCCATTGCCGACTATGGTTTCGATGCCGTGGTAAGCAGTTTCTTTGCCGATATTTTTAAGGGGAACGCGCTGAACAACGGTTTGCTTCCGGTACAGGTAAGCGAGGAATTCCTGAAGAAAATTTTCGACGCTGTCGACGCTGATCACACAGCGGAAGTGGAAATAGACCTGGTAGACCAATTTATCAAAATTGTTAAAACCGGCGAGCAGGAAAGCTTTGAGGTTAACCCCTACAAAAAAGCCTGCATGACCAACGGCTATGATGATATCGATTATATCCTTAGTCAAAAAAATAAGATAGAAGAATTTGAAGTTGCAAGATAGTCGCGGTTGCAAGACCAATGAATTATTGAACAAGTGAACAAATGAACCAACAAAAAGAGATAAAACGCGAAGGCAAAGGCACCGCAAAGCTGTTTGATGAGCGCAGCCTTGAGGCCGACTATGCCACACTCCCGCCCCTGCTTAAAGATGGCTGGCGCGTGCTGGATATCGGTTGCGGAACCGGCGCTATCTCTAAGGACATTGCAAAACTGATTGGGCCAACGGGACAAGTAACCGGCATTGATAACACGGCTTACTTTATCGAGAGCGGTAAAGAAACCTATGCTGGTGTTACCAATCTGGAACTTATAAATGCGGACCTGTTCACTTATGAACCAACAGAAAAATTCGACCTGATAGTAGCCGCGCGGGTGTTGCAATGGTTAAGCAACCCGCAGGAAGCTGTGGCGAAACTGAAAAGCATGTTGAAGCCGGGTGGCATATTATCGGTACTCGATTATAACCATGAAGCATTAGAATGGCAGCCGGAACCACCCGCAAGTATGCGCAAGTTTTACGCTACGTTTTTAAGGTGGCGCGGCGATGCAGGCATGAACAACCATATCTCGGAAGATCTGCCCGGTTACTTTACTGAAGCCGGCTTAGTAAATATTGAGGTGCTTGAGGCTAATGAGGCTTACAAAAAAGGGAACGAAAATTTTGAACACAAAGTTGGCATCTGGTCGTCGGTTGCACAGATGACCCAGATCGTTGAAGAAGGCTACATTGACGACGCTGATCGCCTGCAGGCTATTGAAGATTATAATATATGGATTAAAAGCGACGCGCAACTGATGGTTATGAAGCTAAAAGAAGTGCGCGGGACTAACGCATAAATAATAATGGGAATTAAAAAACACATATTAGTAATACCAGGTGACGGCATCGGCCCTGAGGTTACCACCTGGGGCAAAGCCGTATTAGAGAAAATTGGTGCTGATTGCGGTCACGACTTTACGTTTGACGAAGCCCTGATGGGCCACGCCGGCATTGAGGCTACAGGCAATCCGCTGCCCGATAAAACGCTCGAAAAAGCAAAAGCAAGCGATGCCATCCTGTTTGGCGCTATCGGCCACATCAAATACGATAACGATCCATCAGCAAAGGTTAGGCCCGAGCAGGGATTGTTAAAGATCCGCAAGGAACTGGGCTTGTATGCCAACCTTCGCCCCATCATGTTATTTGATGAGTTGCTGGATGCATCGAGCCTGAAGCCAGAAATATTAAAAGGAACGGACATCCTATTCTTCCGCGAGTTAACAGGCGATGTTTACTTCGGCGAGAAAAAACGCAGCGAAGACCGCAATACTGCATCGGACCTGATGATCTACCACCGTTACGAGGTAGAACGCATTGCTACAAAAGCTTTTGAAGCCGCGCGTGTACGTGGCAAAAGATTATGCTCTGTAGATAAAGCAAACGTGCTTGAGGCATCACGCCTATGGCGCGAAGTGGTGCAGGAACTGGCAAAACAATACCCCGATGTTGAAACAGAGCACATGTTCATCGACAATGCCGCTATGCAATTGGTTAAAAACCCCAAAAAGTTTGATGTGGTTTTAACTGCCAACCTTTTTGGTGATATCCTTACCGACGAAGCCTCACAAATAGCGGGTTCTATGGGTATGCTGGCATCCGCTTCAATTGGTGACGGTACGGGCTTCTTTGAGCCTATCCACGGTTCGGCGCATGACATTGCCGGGCAAGACAAAGCCAATCCGCTGGCCTCTATCCTATCGGTGGCACTCATGCTGGAGATCAGCTTTGGGCTGAAGGAAGAAGCTAAAAGGATAACCAACGCTATTGACAAAACATTAAAAGAAGGTTACCGCACAGGCGATATAGCTGATGCCAATACCGACAAAAGCAAAATATTGGGTACCAAAGCCATGGGGCAAAAAGTATTGGAGTATTTGTAAGTCAAAATTAAAAGTCAAAAATGACTCAATGACTAATGACACAATAACGAAACTATGAAATGGGACGCTGAACTATATGACCAGAAACACGCATTTGTTTACCAGTTTGGTGAGAATGTGCTGGAAACCTTAGATGCCAAACCGGGGGAGCATATCCTGGATATTGGCTGCGGCACTGGCTATTTAACGCAGCAAATCCAAAACACTGGCGCTATTGTAAAGGGTACAGATTATTCGCCCGATATGATAGCCCAGGCAAAAGAGAGCTATCCCGAAGTTACATTTGAAGTTGCCGACGCCAGCAAATTTGATGAAGCTGGTAAATATGATGCTATATTTTCAAATGCTGCCCTGCACTGGGTAAAAAATCAGGATGGCATGATGGATAGCGTTTATAAAAGCCTTAAGCCCGGCGGCCGCTTTGTTGCTGAAATGGGTGGTAAAGGCAACGTAGGTAAACTGATAGCCGCTACAAAACAAGTGTTAGAGCAACGAGGATACCACAAACAAGCTAAAACGCAAGTATGGTACTTCCCATCGCTGGGCGAATACGCCAGCAGGTTAGAAAAGCACGGTTTCAGAGTGACTTACGCCGTTCATTTTGACCGTAAAACACCGCTGCAGGATGGCGACCAGGGCGTGGCTAAATGGATAACGATGTTTGCGCCACTTTACCTGGTGGGTGTGCCCGCTGCCGAAAAACAGGAAATGCTGAAAGAAGTTACCGCACTACTGGAGCCGCATTACAACGAGAACGGGCAATGGTATGCCGATTATAAAAGATTAAGATTTATAGCAGTAAAAGAGATATGAGAATTGAGATGTGAGATATAAGATTTCGCATCATTAAACTACGATCTACATAAAAAAGAATTAAAAATTGAAATTAACCGATGACAGGTTCGAGTCTCAAATCTCAGATCTAACATCTCAAATCTAAAAGAATATGTTACACGACCCTAACCGCGTTTACGTTTTTGATACCACGCTTCGCGATGGCGAGCAGGTACCGGGCTGCCAGTTAACAACTCCCGAAAAGATCGATATTGCCCGCGAGCTGGAGACGCTGGGTGTGGATATTATAGAAGCAGGCTTCCCGGTATCGAGCCCGGGGGATTTTTTAAGCGTTGTAGAGATATCGAAGGCCGTAACCGAGCCCGTAGTTTGCGCACTTACCCGTGCCAACAAAACTGATATTGACGTGGCGGTAGAATCGTTAAAATATGCCAAGCGCCCGCGTATCCATACTGGGATTGGTTCGTCAGATCAGCATATTAAGCATAAATTCAACAGCACGCGCGAGGAGATTTTAGAACGTGCAGTTGAAGCTGTTAAATACGCCAAAAGATCTGTTGAAGATATTGAGTTTTATGCTGAGGATGCAGGTCGTGCCGATGTAGCCTTTTTGGCGCAGATGGTTGAGGCTGTTATTGGTGCAGGCGCAACGGTGGTAAACATACCCGACACCAACGGTTATTGCCTGCCAGATCAATATGGCGCTAAGATAAAATACCTGAAAGAGAACGTTAAAAACATCGACCAGGCTATTATTTCGGTACATTGCCACAACGACCTTGGCTTGGCTACGGCCAACTCCATAGCGGGTTTACAAAATGGCGCCCGCCAGATAGAGGGTACTATTAACGGTATTGGCGAACGTGCAGGTAACACCTCTATCGAAGAAGTGGTGATGATCCTGAAAACGCACTCGGTACTTGGGTTACACACCAATGTAAACAGTAAGAACTTTTACGAGATGAGCCGCATGATCAGCAGCCAGATGCGTATGCCGGTACAGCCTAACAAAGCCATTGTAGGCAGCAACGCGTTTGCGCACAGCAGCGGCATTCACCAGGACGGCTTTTTAAAGAACCGCGATAACTATGAGATCATTCGCCCAGAAGATGTGGGCTTCCCAAGCGCCAGTATTGTACTTACAGCACGCAGTGGACGCCATGCGCTCAAATTCCACCTGGAAAGACTTGGTCATAAACTGGATAAGGATGAACTATACGAAGTTTATAAAACTTTTTTAACGCTTGCTGATGCCAAGCTGGATATAAATGATGACGACCTACAAGGCTTAATGGCCCACAGGCTGGTAAAAAACTAAGTGATGGATACAGCAACAGAAGTGCATTTAGATTTTGACGCCGCCTACCAGCGCCTTAAAGGTGTGGTGAAGCATACCCCCCTGGAGTTTAATGAGGGATTATCGGCAAAATACGAATGCAAAATATATTTAAAGCGCGAAGACATGCAGCTTGTACGCTCGTACAAACTGCGTGGAGCTTACAACCTGATAGCCCAGCTTACTGATGAGCAGCTGAGCCGTGGCGTAGTTTGCGCCAGCGCGGGTAACCATGCACAGGGGGTGGCTTATTCATGCAAGAAGAAAAACATTAAGGGTGTTATTTTTATGCCCGAGATAACGCCTAAACAAAAAGTTAAACAGACAGAAATGTTTGGCAACGGCAATGTTGAACTGGTTTTAACAGGAGATACATTTGATGATTGCCTGCGCGAAGCATTACTGTACACGCAGGAGCACGGCATGGTTTTCATTCCGCCTTTTGATGATTACCGCACCATTGAAGGCCAGGGAACTGTTGGCGTTGAGGTATTGCAGGAATTGCCAAATATTGATGTAGCTATTATGCCTATAGGCGGCGGCGGCCTTGCAGCGGGCATGGGTACTTATTTGAAACAACAGTTGCCCAATGTTACACTGATAGGCGTTGAGCCGGAAGGTGCGCCATCCATGCTAACATCGCTTAACAATGGTGAAAACACCACACTTGATGCTATCGACCGGTTTGTTGATGGCGCAGCAGTAAAACGTGTAGGCGAAAAAACATTTGACATTTGCCGCGAAATGTTGGATGATATGCTTACCGTACCCGAGGGCAAGGTTTGTACTACCATTCTAAAATTATATAATGAGGACGCCATTGTGGTTGAACCCGCGGGCGCATTATCTGTAACAGCGCTTGATGCCGTTAAAGACCAGATAAAAGGCAAAACCGTTGTCTGCGTGATAAGCGGTGGCAATAATGATATCGACCGTATGGCCGAGATCAAAGAAAAATCACTGCTGTATGAAGGATTGAAGCATTACTTCATTGTGCGCTTCCCGCAGCGCCCCGGTGCTTTAAAATTATTTGTGACCGAGGTATTAGGCCCCGGTGATGATATTACCCGTTTCGAGTTTATCAAAAAAACATCTAAAGAAAATGGGCCTGCCCTTGTTGGTATCGAGCTAAAAAACGCCGAAGACTATCCAGCCCTGCTCGAACGCATGCGCGAGAACCGCTTTGACGTTATCGAGATAAATAAAGACGCTACTTTGTTTGAGTATTTGGTGTAAACACCAATTTGTCATGCGAATTTATTTCGGCAACTCACACACAGTCCACTTGTCCTGAGAGGCGCTGAAACAAGTTCAGCATGACGTTAAAAAGAAAGACGTGGCAATCCCCAATCTACAGAGTCGCTCTGCAAGGCGAGGATTGCCACGCTCGCTCGCAATGACAGTAGAGTTAACTCTTACCCCCCATCACTATCATCGCCTCTGCGGCCGCAATCTGCCCGCTTATCAAAGCAGGAGGCACACCAGGGCCGGGAACGGTTAACTGGCCTGTAAACAACAGATTTTTAATATGCTTTGCCCGCATGCTGGGTTTAAAAAATGCTGTTTGGGCAAGTGTGTTGGCCAAACCGTATGCGTTACCTTTAAAGGAATGGTAGTCGGCTTTAAAATCTTTCAATGCGTAGCTGCGTTTCACTACAATGTCATCGCGGATGCTTTGACCGGTTACTGATTCAAACCTATTAAGCATTAAATCAAAATATTTTTCGCGCGTGGCGTCGTTGTCATCTAAGCCAGGTGCTATTGGCATTAAAAAGAAAAGGTTCTCTCCGCCTTCCGATGCTGCATCCGGGTCGGTCTTTGAGCTGCAGCAAACATAAAACAAAGGCTTGCTTGGCCATTGCGGGTCTTTATAGATCTCTTTAGCGTGCAACTCAAAATCCTCGTCAAAAAACAAGTTGTGGTGTTGAATATCCTCAACTTTTTTATTTGTACCAATGTAAAACAGCAAACTCGATGGCGACATGGTACGCTTATCCCAATATTTAGGGGTGTAGTTCCTGTCAGGTTGTTCTAAAACATGCTGGTCTATATGTTCGTAATCGGCACCCGCTATAACAAAATCAGCGTTATACCTGCCGTTGTTGGTTTGAATGGTTTTAGCTTTTTTATCTGCAATGTCAATTTTAGTTACCTCGGTATTTAATTTAACTTCCACACCATAGCTTTCGGCAACGTTCACCATGGCTTTTACTATTTCGTTCATGCCACCCATGGGGTACCATGTACCAAGGGTAAGGTCGGCATGGTTCATCATACTGTACATAGCGGGAGTATCCTGCGGAGTGGCGCCCAAAAAAAGCACCGGGAATTCTAAAAGTTTGATCAGTTTGGGATTTTTAAAATACTGCCGCACATGGCTGCCCATACTGGTGAGCAACTGCATGCTCATACTTTTGCGGATCAGGTTAAAGTCAATGAATTCGGTAATGGAATGCGAGGGGCGAAAAACGTATTCCCCCATGCCTACTTTGTACTTATAGGCCGCCTGCTCTAAAAACTTACGCAGGCCAATACTGCTGCCAGGCTCTGTTTCTTCAAAAAGCTTTTCCAGCTCCTGCATATTGGCAGGTACATCAAGTATATCATCCTTGCCATAGTAAACCCGGTAACCGGGATCGAGGCGTTTGAGGTCGTAATAGTCTGATGGCTTTTTACCAAAAATGGCAAAGAAATTTTCGAAAACATCGGGCATCCAATACCAGCTGGGGCCCATGTCAAACTTAAAGCCGTCCTTTTCCCAAACACGCGCGCGACCGCCCGGCTGGTCGTTCTTTTCTAAAATAGTAACCTGGTATCCTTCTTTTGCCAATACACAGGCCGAGGCGAGCCCCGCAAAACCTGCTCCTATTACAATAATTTTCCTTTTAGCATCCATCAGCGACCAAATTAAACAAAAAGCCTCATCCCTGCCCTCTATAAAGTGGAGTGAATGAAAATTTCTACATTCTATCCGTAATAGAGGATTGAAACAATACAGCTTTCATTTTGTACTTTTGAGTGATGAACCTGTTTGATGAAACGTGCTTTGAATGCAGCAAACTGATAACCACTAAGTACAGTACTTCTTTTAGCAGCGGTATTAAAGCGTTCGATAAACGTTTTAGATACCCCGTTTACGCCATATACGGCTTTGTGCGCTATGCAGATGAGATAGTAGATACCTTTTACGATCACGATCAGCGCCGGCTTATAGATGAGTTTAAGTATGAAACTTTTAATGCGATAGACAGGGGCATTAGTACCAATCCTGTTTTACAGTCGTTTCAGCAGGTGGTTAATAAATATCAAATTGAAAAAGAACTGATAGAGGCGTTCCTCACCTCCATGAAAATGGATCTGGATAAAACCGCGTATGACGATAACGGATATAAAACTTATATCTATGGCTCTGCAGAAGTGGTTGGTTTAATGTGCCTGCGCATATTTTGTGAGAACGACGCCACACTTTACCAACAATTGGTACCAAAAGCTAAAAGCCTGGGTTCGGCATTTCAAAAAATAAACTTCCTGAGAGATATTAAGTCGGATTATGAGGACCGCGGCCGTACATATTTCCCCGAGGTAGACTTCAAAAATTTTACCGAAGCCGACAAGCATTTGATAGAGACCGACATCAAAAAGGACTTTGACGATGCACTGCAAGGGATAAAGTTATTGCCAAAAGGGAGCAGACTGGGTGTTTATGTAGCTTATATTTATTACTTGCAATTGTTTAAAAAAATCAAGGCTACTACAGCGCTAACCATTATGCAAAAAAGGATAAGGGTATCTGATACGCAAAAGCTAAGCTTGTACTTTAAAGCGCGGTTACATCAAAGGTTTAATATAATTTAACATTACCGGTACCGTTATAATTGTTATGCTAACCCAGTTCAAATATTTGTTTATTACAGCTGTATTGATGCTGATTGTACCGATAAACCGAAGCAATGCGGGCGCTGTTCCGGATGATGTTGAACCTAACCTGCATGTAATACGTAAACTATTGGTAACTGCAATTAACAGCAGCAAAACAACTGACTCACTTTATCGCGACCTCGGGTCGATAAAGAACCGCACTGGACTTATAATTGGTTATATGGGCACTTTGGAAGCATTAAAAGCTAAGCATACCTGGAACCCTTATTACAAGATCAAATACCTTAAAGACGCCGAAAAAAGCTTTAAAGGCGCTATAACCAGGGATCCAAATAATATAGAGATTAGGTTTATGCGCTTTTCAGTAGAACATAATGTGCCGGGCTTTTTAGGTTATAACAAAAACCTTGATGCCGACCGTACCGAGATCATCAAACAAATAGACCGCAAGCATTATTCTTCGGCAGATACAGCACTTGTAAAAACCATTATAACTTTCCTGATAAACTCTAAGCGCTGTACCCTGGCCGAGCATCATATCCTTACACAGCATTTAGCCTCATTATAAGTGAAATATACCTACCTGCTTATTAACATACTTACCATTTTTTTCCCGGTTGTGTTATCGTTTGATAAACGCGTGGCCTTTGCCAAAAGCTGGCGGTTCATTTGGCCGGGTATGGCAATTACAGGATTGTTATTTTTGTTTTGGGATGTGCTGTTTACCATTCATGGTGTATGGTCGTTTAATGCTCAATATATCATTGGTATAAAGTTTTTTGGATTGCCGCTTGAGGAGATCTTATTTTTCTTAACTGTGCCTTTCGCTTGTATATTTATTTATGCCTGCCTAAATTACTATGTAAAATGGCAACCGACGAATGCTGCGGCAAGGATCATTTCAAATTTATTAATAGGCACTTCTGTTGCTTTACTCGTTTTATATTATACCCGGCTGTACACTGCTGTAACCTTTGGCTTGCTGGCGGTAATATTAATACTGCTACTCTATTACTTTAAGGCTGATTGGCTTAACCGATTTTTTATGGCCTTTGTGGTGTCGCTTATACCGTTTTATTTGGTAAATGGACTGCTTACTTCCATACCAGTTGTACTTTATAACGATGCGCAAAACATGGCAGTACGCGTAGGTACTATCCCCTTCGAAGATCATTTTTATAGCATGGCCCTATTGCTGATGAACGTTGGCTTTTTTGAGTATTTTAAGAACCGTAAAAAGGTTGCTGTATAATGGCCGATTTACCCATATATACCAAATCGCAATTAGCGCTGCGCAACGGGCAGGATAAGCCGCAGATATGGGTAGCCTACAAAGGCATTATTTACGATGTTACCGACAGCCGCCTGTGGCGCAAGGGAAAACATTACGAACACTGGGCCGGGCAGGACCTGACTGATGAACTCGTGGATGCCCCACATACCGAAACCGTTTTTGAGAAATTTGTTGCTATTGGCAAGTTGGCTTAAGAAGAAAATGTTCACGTTCACGATGCACAAATGTTACTTAATTTTTGTGAACATCTCATAATCAATAACTTGACGCATAAATTACTGACACAGTTGTGCCACCACTATCATCATAAATTCATTATTGATACTAAATTAAGTAAACAAAAAAACCTGCCATTGGGCAGGTTTTTGTATATATATTGAGTTTATTAAATCTTAGTTTTCGGCGTAAATAGGTTTTGCAACACCGTTATCGTAAGCTTTTAAGTTCTTTTTAAGCAGCTTGCGGGCTACGTGGATGCGGGTTTTAACTGTACCTATCGGGATGGTTAAATGGTCGGCTATCTCGTGGTATTTATGGCCTTCAAAATACATGGTAAAAGGTACATAGTAATCTGCAGGTAAACGGTCTAAAGCGCGTTTTATATCATCCATCACAAATTTAGCTTCGCCCTGGTTTTTTGTTGAGCTGAATACCAGGTTCGGAGAAGATATCTCGTCGCTTTTAGTAACAAATGTGCTCATTTTAACAAAACGGCGGTAATTGTTGATGAAAGTATTTTTCATGATAGTGTACAACCAGCCTTTAAGGTTAGTACCTTCTTTAAACTTGTTATAGTAAGTTATAGCTTTCAACATTGTATCCTGAACAAGGTCGTTTGCGTCGTCAGCATCGTGTGTAAAATGTAAGGCGTATGACCTTAATGAACTTGCTTGACGTAATACCAGGGTGTTAAACTCAATCTTTGTCATTCTGTTAATGTTTTGTATTGAGTATTAGACAAACATAATACCAATCATGAAAAGCCTATGAAATTACAATCGTGTCCGCTTAAAATGAATACACAAAGAGAAATTGACTGAAAAAATAAACATCATGCTACAAACACCTATAAATTAGCGCTTTACAGCCCATTATCATGCAATTGTATTATTAAGAAGATAAAACCAAATAGTTAAAACAAATAGTTGTTTAACTTACTGTAGATGAGACAGGCCGATAATTAAACTATAATTAAATTAATTAATCAATTATATTAACCTCGCGCTGTAGCATAACGCCAAATTTTGTGTACACACTGTCTATGATTTGCGACGAAAGGCTGTACACTTCTTCGCCCGTTGCGCCGCCATGGTTCACTAAAACCAGCGCCTGGTTCTTCCAGGTACCGGTGTTTCCAACAACTTTTCCCTTCCAGCCGCATTGCTCTATAAGCCAGCCGGCCGCAAGTTTATGCTGCCCTTCGCCAGCGGGGTAATTTACCACATCCGGAAATTGCTCCATCAATAACCTGAATTGCACATCGCCTATTACAGGGTTTTTGAAAAAACTGCCGGCATTGCCAATGGTTGATGGATCGGGAAGTTTAGATACGCGGATGTATGATACTACTTTAGACACATCCTCAATAGTAGGGTTGCTGATGCCTCGGTTAGCCAGCTCCTGCTCTATAGCGCCATATTTTAGGTTGATGTTCGGTTTTAACGATAAATGGAACTTTACCGATACGATGATGTATTGCCCCGCAAGTTCTTTTTTAAAAACACTTTCACGGTATCCAAATTTACAATCTTCTTTGGTGAACGTACGGAAATTGCCCGTTGCTATTTCAAATGCACGGCAGCTCTCGAACACATCTTTCAACTCCACCCCGTAAGCCCCGATATTTTGAATGGGAGATGCCCCAACCGAACCAGGGATAAGGCTCAGGTTTTCCATACCCGCATAGTTGCGGTCTACGCAAAAGTTCACCAGGTCATTCCAAACTTCGCCGCCGCCAACTTCCACAAACACATCATCATGACTAATGCGGTGTTCGATACCACGGATGTTCATGCGAATAACCAGGCCTTCAAAATCTTTTACCATCAGCATATTGCTGCCACCGCCAAGTATAAGCCGTTTTGCCTGCAGCCATTGCGGGTCTGCAAAAAGTTCGGTCAGTTCATCCTCATGACTAATCTCGGCAAAGTAGC
Source organism: Mucilaginibacter lutimaris (assembly GCF_042676625.1). Classification (NCBI taxonomy): domain Bacteria; kingdom Pseudomonadati; phylum Bacteroidota; class Sphingobacteriia; order Sphingobacteriales; family Sphingobacteriaceae; genus Mucilaginibacter; species Mucilaginibacter lutimaris. The sequence goes on along the minus strand of NZ_JBHTIA010000003.1, from coordinate 594,652 downwards.
GTGCGTTAACATCAATACCAAAAGTGTTGAATTTTCTAAGCGAAACATTTTCCTGTATTTGCAGCATGAGGTTGATGATTTGGAATGGGACGAATTTCGGGAATTTAATTGGTATGCGATAGTTGAAAAACTAATTCACTATCTTCATTCCAAATTCAGCTCAATGAAGCCTAAATTATCACTTATAGTACTTTTAATTTTGTGCGTTATAACCACAGTTTCGGCTCAGGATTTTAAAGCTAAATTCAAAGAGATTTTCCCTAAAGGAAACGCCGATGCCACCTTAGCCCTGCTCAAACAGTGGCGTAAGGCCGTCCCTAACGATCCGGAGTTTTATGTATATGCATATAACTTTTACGCGCAAGAAGGATTAAAGCCCATATTAAGCCTCACAAATGACAAAAAAAACAATAACGGATTCGAAATAAAAGATAAGAATAATAAGGTAGCAGGATACTTAGGGGAGTCGAAAAGCTACAATGAAACTTTAATTAATAAAGGCTTCAACTATATTGATACCGGGATAAGCAAGTTTCCTAACCGATTAGATATGAGATTTGGAAAAGTTTATGTATTGGGCCGTATAAAGAATTATAAACTTTTCACTCAAGAGATAATTACAGCGATAAACTACGGTGAAACTATCAATTATAAATGGGCCTGGACGGATGGTAAACGATTAGAAGACCCTCAAGATTTTATGCTTGCCACTGTACAACAATATGTTTCGCAAATGTTTAACGAGGGAGACCAATATATGGCAGACATAAAAAGCATTGCCGAAACTGTGCTCAAGTATCATCCTGACCATGTAGAAAGCTTGTCAGATGTTGCCGTGTACTATATCGTAAATAAGGATTATAAAAATGCATTGCCTTTACTTTTAAAAGCAGAGAAAATAAAGCCGCAGGATGATATCGTTTTAAACAATATTGCTTACTCATACAGCCTACTTGGAGATAAATCTAACGCTATTAGATATTATGAATTGGTGGTTAAATATGGTGATGCAGAAAATAAAAAGATTGCTACGGAAAAAATCGCCGAATTAAAGAAATAACTACCTCCTAAACCACTTCTTCCCCACCACCAACAATCCAAACTCTTCCGAAGGATTTTTCTCTGTTGATTTGTGGTGGATCTTGTGGGCTCGTCTAATAGCCATCAGGTAACGGTTATTACTGCGGAAAGCCTTGAAACGATTATGTATAAACCAATCGTGAAAGACAAAATAAATAGTGCCATAGGTACTGATGCCGGTGCCTATCCAGAAGCGGTAATCTAAATTAACGTGCCCTGCCCACATCAGCCATAAGGCCAACGCCGCAAAGCCAATACTGAACAGGTCGTTCAACTCGAACCAGCCGTGACGCTCCTGGTGATGCGTTTTATGGATAAACCACAACGGCCCATGAAACAAGTATTTATGCATAGCCCAGGACAGCAACTCCATGGTGGCAATAGTCAATAAAACAATTCCAATATTTATTAGTACCTGCATTTATCTTGTCTTAAATGTAAAAAGCAGAAACAACCGTAATTGTTCTGCTTTTATATTCTTAGATCCGAAATCGAAAATCCGAAATTCGAAATTTCTTAAATATGTATCGCCCTATTTTCTGTAGCTGCTAAACATGCTTCGCGCATAGCTTCAGTGTAGGTTGGGTGCGCGTGGCTGGCGCGGGTTACATCCTCTGCAGAAGCGCGGAACTCCATCGCGATAACCGCCTCGGCTATCATATCTGCAGCGCGCGGGCCTATCATGTGTACACCAAGGATCTCATCAGTAGTAGCATCAGCCAATACTTTTACAAAACCGTCAAGATCACCGCTTGCGCGGGCACGGCCGCTGGCTTTGAACGGGAATGACCCAACTTTATATTTTGTTCCGGCTTCTTTCAATTGCTCTTCGGTGAAACCAACTGCGGCCACTTCAGGCCAGGTATAAACCACACCCGGTATCAGGTTATAGTTGATATGCGGTTTTTGTCCGGCAATAAGTTCGGCAACAAATGTACCTTCATCTTCTGCTTTATGGGCCAGCATGGCGCCCTTAATTACATCGCCAATGGCGTATACGCCTTTAACGCTGGTTTCCAGGTGCTCGTCAACCGTAATTTTGCGGCCACGCTCTTCAACGGAGATGCCTATCTTATCAAGACCCAAACCATCGGTATAAGCTACACGGCCAACGGCTACCATACAGTAATCGCCTTTAAGTTCCTGCTTTTCGCCTTTTGGGTTATCAAACGTAACGGTAACCTCTTTACCTTTCGCAGTAGCGCCGGTTACTTTGTGGCCCAGGTAAAAATCCATACCCAGTTTCTTCAATACCTTCTGCAACTCGCGGCCAAGGGCTTTATCCATAGTTGGGATAATGCTGTCCATATATTCAATTACAGATACCTTGGCACCCAAACGAGCGTAAACCGACCCCAGCTCCAAGCCAATAACCCCGCCGCCTATCAATATAAGGTGTTTAGGTATTTCGGTAAGGGTTAAAGCCTCGGTAGAAGTTATGATGCGTTTCTTATCAATCTTCAAAAACGGCAGGCTCGATGGCTTTGAACCTGTAGCAATGATCACCTTTTCAGTAGTCAGCTCGGTGGTAGTTCCATCGGCTTTGGTTACAATAATGGTGTTCTTATCTTTAAAAGACCCTACACCAACGTGTACGTCTATTTTGTTTTTCTTCATCAGGTAGGTGATGCCGCTGGTATTAGCGTCAACAACTTCCTGCTTGCGTTTTATCATCTGGCCAAAATCAATACCCAGGTTATCTAATTTAATACCGTGTGTAGTGAAAGTATGGGCGGCGTTATGGTAATGCTCCGACGAATCAAGCAAGGCCTTTGACGGGATACAGCCTACATTTAAACAGGTACCGCCAAGAGTGTTATATTTTTCGATAATTGCGGTTTTCATTCCCAGCTGGGCGCAGCGTATCGCCGCCACATAACCACCCGGACCAGAACCTATAACGATTACATCATATTGCATAGTAGTGTATTTTGGTGGCCAAAGTTAAGGAATGTTTACAGGCTTATAAATAGGTAATTAATTAAAATGTGAGCAGGTTGACACTTGCTTCATCAAGCCTTTCCTATTCGGCGAAACCAGGCACCTAATCTAACAAGATGGACTTTGTAACACCTTTATAACCTATTAGTATATTATATATATACTTAGTAAATTACGCCATCACTAACTTACTGACCCACATCATGAAAAAACTCTACGCGTTACTATTTGTAATGGCCGCTGCCTGTAGTGGTGTTTTTGCACAAAGCACCTATGTTAAAGAGCATTACACCAAAAAGGATGTTTACATCACCATGCGCGACGGTGTAAAACTTTTCACCTCTATTTACACCCCAAACGATGCATCTAAGGATAAAAAATACCCTATCATGATGCAGCGTACCTGCTACAGCGTTGCCCCTTATGGCGAAACAAAGTATCCCGGCCAGGTGGGCCCGTCCAAATACATGATGCAGGAAGGTTATATTTTTGTGTACCAAGATGTGCGCGGCCGCTACAAAAGCGAAGGCACCTGGACCAACATGACACCTGTTATAGATAACAAAAAAGCCAAAACAGATGTTGATGAAGGCTCAGACACTTACGATACCATTGAGTGGCTGATAAAAAACGCGGTTGGCAATAATGGCAAGGTTGGCCAGTGGGGCATCAGCTACCCCGGTTTTTATACCGCGGCGGGCATACTAAGTAACCACCCTGCGCTTAAGGCATCATCGCCGCAGGCACCTATCTCCGATTTCTTTTTTGACGACTTTCACCACAATGGCGCTTTTATCGAAAGCTATTTTTTTACTTTCCCGGTGTTTGGCGTACAAAAAACAGATACTACCAGCAAAGCATGGTACCAAAATCAAATGTTTAACCCTGGCACACGCGATGGCTACCAGTTTTTACTTGACCTTGGCCCGCTTAGCAATGCCGACAAATATTATAAAGACAACTTTTTTTGGCAGGAAACGGTTAACCACCCAAGCTATGACGAGTTTTGGCAAAAACGCGGTTTGCTTAAACATTACAACAAAGTTAAACCTGCGGTGATGCTGGTAGGCGGCTGGTTTGACGCCGAAGATTTAACAGGCCCGCTGGCTATTTACAAAACCATCGAAAAGAAAGACCCAAGCGCTTATAATACCATTGTGATGGGTCCATTTGGGCATGGCAGGTGGTCGCGAGAGACAGGGCATACTATGCACAGCAACATTTACTTTGGCGACAGCATTGCTACGTTTTACCAAAAGAACATCGAACAGAAATTCTTTGATCATTTCTTGAAAGGCAAAGGCGATAAAAACTCTGGCTTGCCCGAGGCTTACATGTTCAACACAGGTAAAAACGAGTGGCGTAAATTTGATAAATGGCCCGCTGCCGAAGCCACGCACGTTAAATTTTACCTGAACAATGATGGCAAACTGGCCAATGCTGCACCGTCTGCACAGGGCAGCACCAGCTTTGTAAGCGACCCGCTTAAACCTGTTCCGTACACCGAGGATAATACTACTACCATAGGCTTTACCCCGCATAACTACATGAGCGAGGACCAGCGTTTTGCTGGTCGCCGTACAGATGTATTGGTTTTCCAGACCGATGTTTTGGCGGATGACATGACCCTTGGCGGAGAAATAATGGCTAACCTAAAAGTGGCAACCACCGGCACCGATGCCGATTGGATTGTAAAACTGATAGATGTTTACCCTGCAGATGAGCCGAACAATCCTTACATGCCAAACAAGAACATTATTTTGAGCAACTACCAGCAAATGGTGCGTTCGCAGATAATGCCAGCGCGTTTCCGCAATGGTTTTGAAAAGGCTGTACCAATGGTAGCCAATCAAAAAACGGATGTGAACTTCCACCTGAATGATGTGCTACACACCTTTAAAAAAGGCCACCGCATTATGATACAGGTACAAAGCACATCGTTTCCGCTGTATGCCCGTAACCCGCAAAAGTTTGTAGAGAACCCATACAAAGCCGAAGCAAGCGATTATCAAAAAGCTACACACACCGTATTTAACGATAGCTTTATTGATGTGGAGGTGTTGAAGTAGAGTTTAGAGATTAAGAAAAATACCCCAATGTCATTGCGAGGAGCGGGATGGCCAGGAGCGCTGTCGCGACGTGGCCATCTCATAGACAGAGCGTAAGTGCTATTCATCCACTGAGATTGCCAAGCTATCGCTCGCAATGAGATATTAGAAGAACGAAATAATAAGAAAATGAAAATACGCCTGATTGCACTTTTAATTTTATTTGCATCCGCCGCCCACGCCCAGCTCGGCACACATAAAGAAACCTTTACCCATGCGGATACCTTGCGCGGGATGCTTACGCCGCTGCGTACCTGTTACGATATTAATTACTATCACCTGGACGTGAAGTTTGATATTGACAATAAATTCATCAGTGGTAATGTGCTTTTTAAATACACCGCCACGCAGGATTTTAATAAATTACAATTTGACCTTTTTGCTAATCTTAAGGTAGAAAAAGTAGTGTATAAAGGTAAAGAAGTGCCTTACACCCGCGAGTTTAACGCGGTGTTTGCAACCTTCCCGCAAACCATAAAACAAGGCAGTAAAGATCAGTTCACGGTTTATTACTCGGGTAACCCAACTATTGCCAAACGCGCGCCATGGGATGGCGGCGTTGAATACAATGTAGATTCGCTTGGTCATAAATGGGTATCCACCGCTTGCCAGGGTATGGGTGCCAGTGTGTGGTGGCCTACTAAAGACCATCAGGCCGACGAGGTTGACAGCGTACTGATCAGCATAAGCGTACCAAAAGGCTTAAAAGACGTAAGCAATGGTCGCCTGCGTAAGGTTACCGACTTAAAGGACGGCTACACCCGTTTCGATTGGTTTGTATCTAACCCCATTAACAACTACAACATAGAAGCCAACATTGGCGACTACGTGCATTACACAGATACATACATGGGCGAAAAAGGCAAACTCACCATGGATTTTTGGCCTTTAAGCTATAACCTGGCGAAAGCCAAAAAGCACTGGGGTGCAAATGCCAAACCCATGCTTAAAGCTTTTGAACACTGGTTTGGCCCCTACCCTTTTTATGAGGATGGCTATAAACTGGTAGAAACCCATCACCTGGGTATGGAACATCAAAGCGGTACAGCCTATGGTAACCACTACCAAAATGGCTACCTGGGCCGCGACCTATCTGGCACCGGCTGGGGTCTAAAATGGGATTATATTGTGATACATGAAAGCGGCCACGAATGGTTTGCTAATAATATTACGACCAAGGATATTGCCGACATGTGGGTACACGAAGGTTTTACCACTTACAGCGAATCGCTTTTTGTGGAAGATAACTGGGGCAAACAGGCCGGGCTGGAATACGTACATGGCGAGCGTGGTGGTATACAGAATGATGGACCGATCATAGGTCCCTATAATGTAAACAAAGAGGGTTCGGGCGATATGTATCCTAAGGGTGCAACACTGCTTAACATGATCCGTACAATCATTAATGACGATGAAAAATGGCGCGGCATTCTGCGTGGCTTAAATAAAACTTTTTATCATCAAACCGTTACGCACGACCAGATCGTGAACTACATTAATGAGCAAAGCGGTAAAAATCTTACGCCGGTATTTGATCAGTATTTAAAGTACAAAACCCTGCCCACATTGGAGTTTGCTACCATTAACGGCAAATTATATAGCCGCTGGATAGCCGATGTGGCCCGGTTTGAGATGCCTGTTCGGGTAAAGATAAAAGGTGGCGAATACCAGTTCATCACACCAAAAACCAGGTGGGCACCTGTTAATATCCAGGGCGTCACCAAGGATAATATAGAGGTAGATACCTTTAATTATTATATAGGGGTGCTGGTAGATTAATAAAAGTTTGTCATGCTGAACGGAGTGAAGTATCTATCCGCCGACCTGCCTTTCCAACAGGCATGGTTCAATAATAGATCCTTCGCCATGCTCAGGATGACAAATATTTTATTTTCAAAACCATGCAACTAACTCAACCGTGGGTGCGTCTAATAGACAGACAAACACTAAAACCAACCCCACATCATGAAAAAATTTAAAGCACTATTAGTGGCTGCCGCGCTGGTAGTAACAGCCGGATTAGCTAAAGCAGATACCCAGGACCGCCACCTTACAGGCTTTACTTCAGTTGCTGTTGCAGGTTCTTACGACGTATTTATCACCCAGGGCTCTTCAGAATCTGTAAAGGTTGACGCCCCGGCTAACGTTATAGACAAAATTATCACTGAAGTACAGGGCGGTGTGCTAAAGATCTACACCAAAGAAGGAACCAATTGGAACTGGAGTATGGGTAATAAAAAGATGATCGTTTATGTATCTATTAAAGATGTTAACGCGGTAAGCCTTGCCGGATCGGGCGATGTGGTATTTAAAGATGGCTTAAGGGCAACATCTTTAAAAATCAAATTAACCGGTTCGGGCGACATCACTGGTAAAGTGGATGTGAAGAACCTGGAAAGCAGCATTGGCGGCTCGGGCGATATCACATTATCCGGCCGTGCAGATAACTCAGTTGTCAGCGTAGTAGGCTCGGGTGATTTTACGGGTCAAAATTTGGTGACCACTAATACCCAGGTTAAAGTTGCCGGAAGTGGCGATGCAAGGGTTAACGCTAACGACAAGATAGAAGCTTCGGTAGTTGGCTCAGGCGATGTGCATTACACTGGTTCTGCTAAAAATATCTCCAGCTCCAAAGCAGGCAGCGGTAGTGTTAGCAGGATGTAATAGATGTAAATATTAAAAGTCAGGCTGTGCAATATTGCACAGCCTGACTTTCTATTTTAACTCAAATTCAGTTAATTTGTTACCATGATATAGATTAACTTCTACATAATGCTTACTAAAACCATAAACTTCTTCTAAGATTACTTTGTCGGCGTCTTTTTTCAAATAAGCAACTTGATTTTGCAACCTATCTGATAGATCTGAAAAATTGATAGTATGCTCTGTTTCAAAACCCTCATCATATTCAAATTCTACAGAAAAAGCCTGCTGCCGGTAACTCACTTTGGTTTCAAATCCATTTTCAACATCAACCAGTTTAAGTGCTAAATTATCCCTGCTTATTAAAAGGTCTATTGAATTAAATAACATAAAACAGCCAAGGCTTACCATGGCGGTTATACCAATTTTTCTAAAGAACTTTTCAGAGATTGCTCTTAATATGGGTTTCATTAGTAGCGAAGAAATTATTGCTGTAAATGCAACAACCAACCCAACGCTTACTGATTTTATTGTAACCAAACCAAAAAAAGCGTACAAAGCTAACTTCAGGATATGCAATAGCAACTCGTTAGCAGCCCGTGTTGCAATTATTTCTTCTTTAGACAAGCCCCGTGTTAAATAAAACCTATTGAAAAGTAAACCCACGGCCCCCGTTAAGCCCGACAAAAATCCTGTTGCAAACCCAATAATAGCAATTGTAAATTTACTACTACCTTTTGCCATAGTACGTGCACCATCAAAAGGCACAAACATCATTGGCAAATTAATTGCTAAAAACACCCCTATCGTCAATTGCATAAATAAGGGGTTAATAAGAGTGATAAATTTTGCTCCTAACCAAACTGCCGGTAATGCGGTGGGTACAAAATAGCCCACAATGTCCCAACGAACATTTTTTTTGAAAATAGCCAATCTTGATATGCTGCTGGTTAACGACCCCAAAGAAATAGCAGCGGGTATTTGTGTTACAGGTAAAAATAGCCCCAACAATGGCAGCAATATAAAGCTTGCGCCACCGCCACAAATTCCACTAATTACAAATGCGATAAATGATGCTGCGAAAAGCGCAATCGATAAAAAGCTTAAGGTCATTCTTAAAAGTTAAGGGTATAAAAAAAGGGAATAGTTAAATAACTTTCCCTTTCTTATTTTATTGTATTTAAAATAATTAAGCTAACTGCTTAGTTAATTTATCTGCAAGTACTGATTTTGGTACAGCGCCAATTTGTTTGTCAACAATTTCGCCGCCTTTAAAATATAATAAAGCCGGGATATTACGGATGCCGTATTTCATCGAAATACCCGGGTTGTTATCTACGTTTACTTTACCTACAACGGCTTTGCCATCGTATTCTTTAGCAAGTTCTTCAACAACAGGGCCTACCATTCTACAAGGGCCACACCACTCTGCCCAAAAATCAATTAGTACAGGTTTATCTGATTTAAGTACAAGTTCGTCGAAGTTTGCATCAGTTATTTCTAAAGCCATGATTTCTATATTTTTAATAATGTTATACAAATATATACTATTCAAATAGCTTGCCACAAGTAGCCGCATGACAATGTGACAATTATATTATCAACATATCACCTTATGACGTGGGCTGCTTTATTTTGCGCTTAAAGGGGTTACTTTTTATGTGGAAAACGTATTAAATAGAACCAATTAAATAGGTATGCACACGCTCATATTTGCAATTATTCCGCTTTTATTACTGTTTACAGCACCTGTAATACAGGTAGTTTTATCAAGTAAGAAGGTCCATGGTAAAATCGCGCTTTCTTTCATCGGCATTAATATCATAAGTTTACTATTGGGTATTATTTTACCGTTAGTTGCTACCTATATTTTTATCTGTGGTATTTCTTCAAATATTAAATGCATTACCGGCGTAGAGGGTGTTGCTATAATAGGATTTTTGATCACTTTTATTGCTACACCTATCATAGCTATAATTAGTTATAGCAATTATAAGTCTAACCAAAAAATGAAAGAAGGTTGAAGCAAGTCGCCGCTTGTGTTTAAACTTGACCCATTTATTCAACCACCTCGCTTATCTGTATAATAGGCTTGATGTTGGTATAGTGAGGAATATCTGCTCTTATTTCCGCAGCGTGCTCTTTCATCCCGTTTTGAAAAGCCGAGATGTTTTCGAAGTATAAATAGCCTATCGCTAAAAATGGCACAGGCGCGCCGGGCGTGCCCGAAGCCATGCCTTTGTCGATAGCGGTGGCTTTCATGCTATCGCCAAACACGCGCCTTAGCATAGGGAAGTGTTTGCCGGTGTAGTAGGCCATATCAAAGGTGTTTCCCTCGGCGTTAGGATAAAGGATGGTTACTTTTATCATCCCCTTTTTTTATTTCCTGGGCATGGGCGGCCGCTGGTTGACAGATTACCGCGAACGCGATAGCCGCGACAAATAGTAAAAATTTGGTTCTCATGCAATTTTGGTTTGATGTTTGACATCATTATCAGCAAATTACACAATAACCTTCACTACATCAACACCGGCTGCGCATTCGTCAGGTTAAAAATATCAGCCATCAGCTCATCACTTGGGCTTACCTTATGCGATTTGGACAGCAGGTCTACATACATCGCATCTTCGCCGTCGCGGATCTTAAATTTAAGCGCGCAGCTTTTTGCCGGGTATTTCTCGTTGTTGGTGTTGATCACCTGCATCAGGTTATCAAGCAACTGGTTGTTCAGCGCTTTTACATCCAGGCATACGGTTAAAGATTTGGTTAACTTATCCCGCATTTCAGAAAGTAAACTTATAGAAGTTATCCTCAGATCCCAGTTATCTTTTTGGCGGAATTTCTCTTCTATAGTGCCTTTAATATGCAGGAAGAAGCCATCAACCATCATATTACGGAATTTTGGATAGTCTTCGCCAAAGAAAGCAAACTCATAACTCTCGTTGTAATCTTCCAACACGAATGTACCAAAAGGCTTGCCCATCTTGGTGGTTTTATGCTGCACGTTGCCCACTACGCCGCCGATACATATCTCGCCGCGTTTGCGCAGGTTGGCTAGGTTCTCCATTACTTCTTCGCCGCCTTCTCCTGTGCGCGCTTTTTGAATAAGCTTCAATTCGGTAAGAGTAGTATTGCAATACTTATCCATCTCCAGCTTAAAATTGTCAAGCGGGTGGCCGGTTAAATAAATCCCGATAACATCTTTCTCGTATTTAAGCTTTTCTATCAACGGCCATTCTTCGGCATCGGGCATAGCCGGCTCGGGTATGTACGAAGCAACCGAACCACCAAACAGTGATGATTGCGAGCTGCTTTGCGTATTTTGATAATCGTTACCATATTTTATAAGGCGCTCTACCCCGCTTAAAATACCGTTCTCGGTTTTGGCGAAGAATTGCGCGCGGTTTAAACCAAACCCATCAAATGCCCCGCCATAAACCAAATTTTCATAAGATTTACGGTTTACGCAGCGCGTGTTGGAGCGCTGGGCAAAATCATAAACACTTTTGTATGGGCCATTTTTTAGTCGCTCTTCTATTATGCTTTCAACTGCCTTTTCACCTACCCCTTTAACCCCTGCCATACCAAAACGAATAACGCCTTTTCTGTTGGCGGTAAAGGCCATATCGCTCTCATTAATATCCGGGCCTAAAACCTCAACACCCATGCGGCGACATTCCTCCATAAAGAAGGTTATCTTCTCCATGTTGTTTTGGTTGTTTAGTACCGCCGCCATATATTCTGCCGGGTAATGCGCTTTTAGGTAAGCCGTTTGGTAAGCCACAAAAGCGTAACAGGTGGAGTGCGATTTATTGAAAGCGTACTGCGCAAAGGCCTTCCAGTCGGTCCAGATCTTGCTCAATTTATCTTTGGGATGGCCTTTCGCCATGGCTCCCTCCATAAACTGAGCCTCCATTTTATTGAGGACCTCGATCTGTTTTTTACCCATCGCCTTACGCAAAACGTCGGCATCGCCCTTACTAAAGCCCGCCAGCTTTTGCGACAGCAGCATCACCTGCTCCTGGTATACGGTAATACCATAGGTCTCGCCCAGGTACTCTTCCATATCGGCAAGGTCAAACACAATAGGTTCAAGCCCGTGCTTACGCTTAATAAAGTTGGGGATGTACTCTATCGGCCCCGGGCGGTACAGGGCGTTCATGGCAATTAAATCCTCAAACTTATCGGGCTTAAGGTCGCGCAAGTACATTTGCATACCGTCACTTTCAAACTGAAAGGTACCGTTGGTATCACCACGCTGGTAAAGCTCATAAGTAAGCTCATCATCCAGCGGGATATAATCTATATCGATATGTACATCGTGGTTTTGTTTAATGAGGCGAAGCGCGTCTTTAATGATGGTTAGGGTCTTTAATCCCAAAAAGTCCATCTTTATTACACCTGCGTCCTCAATTACGCGGCCATCGTACTGAGTAACCAAAAGGTCAGAATCCTTCGCGGTTGCAACCGGGACGATCTCGGTGAGATCGTATGGAGCTATAATGATACCCGCGGCATGCACACCCGTATTTCGAACAGATCCCTCCAGCTTTTCAGCCTCGCGTAGCACGGTGCCCCTAAGATCATCGGCTTTATAAATAGCTTGCAGTTCGGGCACTTGTTCAATGGCCGTTTTAAGATTGATGCCAAGCGTTTCGGGCACCAGCTTTTTCATAGCGTTCACCTCACTAAGCGGCATATCTAACACGCGGCCTACATCCTGTATACTGGTACGGGCAGCCATAGAACCGTAGGTGATGATCTGAGCTACCTGGTTCTTGCCATATTTATCAACCACGTAGTCGATAACTTTCTGGCGACCGGCATCGTCAAAATCCGTATCAATATCGGGCATGCTTTTACGGTCCGGGTTAAGAAAACGCTCGAAAAGGAGGTTGTATTTTAAAGGGTCGATGTTGGTGATACCCGTACAATATGCTACCACCGAGCCGGCGGCCGAACCACGGCCCGGACCAATGAATACGCCCATATCGCGGCCGGCTTTAATGAAATCGGCTACAATTAAAAAGTAGCCCGCAAACCCCATGGTGCGGATGGTAAACAACTCGAAGTTGATGCGCTCCTCGGCCTCGGGGCTAATGTCTTTATAACGCTCTTTAGCACCCATAAAGGTAAGGTGCTTCAGGTACTCCCATTGGTTAAGGGTATCCGCGTCGGGCGTCATATCGCTGTGGATCTTAAACTCTGGCGGGATAACATAGTTGGGCAGCAGGATGTCCCTTTTCAGTTTCAGTACATCTACCTTATCTACAATTTCCTGCGTATTATCCAGCGACTCGGGCATATCACTGAACAGCTTACCCATTTCTGCCTGTGTTTTAAAGTAAAACTGGTCGTTGGTGAAGCCAAAACGGTAGCCTTTGCCACCTTCTTCATCGGTAGCTATGGGGGTGCTTTGCAAATCGCCGGTATTTACACAAAGTAAAATATCGTGGGCGTTACTATCCTGCTGATCTACGTAGTGCGAATCGTTAGAACAAATAACTTTAACATTATATTTTTTGGCGAATTTAGCCAACACCAGGTTAACGGTATTTTGCTCGGGAATATCGTGGCGCTGCATTTCTATGTAGAAATCTTCGCCAAACAGATCAAGCCACCACTTAAATTCAATTTCGGCGGCGGCTTCGCCATCGCGCAATATGGCCTGCGGTACAGATGCACCAAGGCAACAGGTAGTTGCAATAATACCTTTATGGTATTTCAGGATCAGCTCCTTATCAATACGCGGCCACTTGCTGTAAAGGCCCTCCATGTAACCGAGAGAACAAAGCTTAATAAGGTTTTTGTAGCCCTCGGCATTTTTTGCCAGCATTAACTGGTGGTAACGCTTATCTTTTGCCTCTTTGGTAAATTGTTTTTTATGCCTGTCATCAACCACATAAAACTCGCAGCCTACAATAGGTTTTACATTATGCTTACCTGCTTCGGCCACAAATTTAAACGCGCCAAACATATTGCCGTGGTCGGTAATGGCCAGGGCTTTCATACCATCGGCAGCCGCTTTTTTATATAGTTTTGATATATCGGCGGCACCATCAAGTAATGAAAATTGGGTATGTACGTGTAAGTGCGAAAATTCGGGCATGGTATCTCTTTCTGCTAAATCCTGTGGGTTACAAATTTATCAAAAACAAAACGGGCTGCGCATAGCTTATGGCATTAATATTTCAACAATATTAGTTTTGTGGGTCAACCAAATTTTCCTTTGGCATGCTTTTTCTGTAAAGAAGGTATTACATATGTGCCGGCGCCTGTTTTTTCTAAGCAATTCCCACCGCTAACAGCAAACATTAGCATTAAACGTGTGTTAAAAACTTATTCCGGCAATGGTTTAGCTATAATTTGTATAACTATAAGTAGTAACCCTAACCTTTAATAATTTGGAACGATTTGGACGTATAGCCCTTAAAACAATACTTTGGATACTTGCAAGTGTAATCTTTTTAGTTTTGCTTGTAGTTATTTTAATACAGGTACCTGCCGTGCAAAACTTTGCGAAGGACAAAGCGGTTACCTTCCTGCAAAATAAAATTCATACAAAAGTTGAGATTGGCCACATTAGTTTGGGGCTGCCTAAATTATTGGTACTTGAGGACGTATACTTTGAGGACCAGAAAAAAGATACCCTTATTGCAGGCGACAAATTAAAAGTAGATATCACGCTACTAAAGCTGCTAAAAAACAAAGTTGAAATAAACGAAATAAACCTGGAGGGTATAACAGCCAACGTTAGCCGCGGGCCCGATAGCCTTTTTAACTTCGATTATATTATTAAGGCGTTTGCCGGTGAGCAAAAAAAAGAAGTTAAGCCCGAGGACACCACCTCTACCATGAAATTCTCGGTAGATAAAATAATACTCGACAGGATAAATGTTAAATATAAAGACGTTACTACCGGTAATGATGTAAAATTCCTTTTAGGCCACTTTGACACCCGTATCAAGGATTTTGATATGGATAAAATGAAGTTCACTATCCCTAAAATAAACCTGAGCGGAGTTAATGCCAAAATTATCCAGACACCGGCAGGTTCATCCATTAAACAGGCCGCTACTATTGATACCGCAACCAAACCCTTAAATATGGACCTTGGCCTAGGCGAAATAAATATTGACAAGGTTAAGGTTGATTACAAAAGCAGCGAAATGGCCGCCAATGTTGACCTGGGCAAGTTTGTGGTAAACATGGATAAGATAGATATGAAGAACCAAAGCGTTGGTATTAAATCTATCACCTTAGATAATACCACCGCCGGGCTTACATTTGCCAAACCAACCACGGTCGCTAAGGCGGTTGATAAAACCATTAAAAAAATTGATACGTTAACCTCGCGCACGCAGGCCAAAGGCTGGAGCGCAAGGCTGGATAAGGTAGTGTTTACCAATAACAACATTAAGTTTGATAACGACGCGCAAAAACAGTTGCCACGCGGATTGGACTTTGCCCACATGAATATTAAAAACCTGAATGTTGATGCTGAGAAAATTGGCTACTCAACTGATAGCCTCTCGGGCCGGGTCAACTCGTTTACCTTTACCGAAAAGAGCGGTTTAGCGATAGAAAAATTCCATACTACATTTTTTTACGGACCAAAGAATGCTTACCTGAAAGACCTGCTGGTGCAAACGCCGCGCTCGGTTATCCAAAAAGACCTGCAGGTTGGCTACCCATCAATAGAATCGTTAACCAATAACCTGGGTAAGCTAAGCATCAACGCCAATTTAGATGGCAGCAAACTGGGCCTGCGCGATGTATTGCTGCTGATGCCAACCATGGCATCTATGGAGCCTTTTAAATCGTCGCCAAACTCTACTATTAAAATAAACGGCCGGGTTAACGGCACGGTAGATAACCTGCGCATCCCGAATATTGAAATAAGCGGCTTCGGCAATACTTATGTTAAAGCATCAGCCAATATGCGCGGCCTGCCTAATGTAGAAAAATCGGTGTTTGATGTTACGATAAATGATTTCCGTACAACACGCAACGATATTACCCGCCTGGTACCAAAAGGTACTATCCCGCCAAATGTGAGTATCCCCGAAAACATGGACCTAAAAGGCACATTTAAGGGCAGCATGAAAAACTTTAATACAAAAATGACCCTGCGCAGCAGCTATGGCGCTGTTGACCTGGTGGCGGCTATGAAAAGTGGTGCGCGCAAAGGCAGCGAAACTTATACGGCCAATATCAAAGCGAATAACCTAAATGTGGGCGCGCTTACTAAACAACCGCAAATGGTTGGTTTTGTAACCATGAAAGCCAACATCAGTGGTACCGGCCTCGACCCTAAAACCGCCAGCCTAAAATTTAATGGAGATGTGGTAAGCGCAAATGTTAAAGGTTACACTTACCGTAACCTTATCATGAATGGCACAGCCCGCAATGGCAGCTATGTGGCTAAAGCCCGCATGAAGGACCCTAACATCAACTTTACGCTTGATGCAAAGGCCAACATGAACAAAAAATACCCGTCGGTGAATGCCACGCTTTCGGTTGACAGCATCGATCTGCAAAAGCTGCATTTTACGGCTAACCCAATGCGTTTCCACGGTAAAATAATTGCCGATGTACCAACCGCAGATCCTGATTATTTAAACGCTAAGATATTAGCTACCGATCTGTTGATCAACAATAACGGTCAGCGTATTCAATTGGACACCGTAAGCCTGGTATCTACAGCTACTGCCGACAGCAGTACGCTTTATTTAAAAGCGCCAATGTTTTACGCGCATATGGCCGGTAAGTATAAGCTAACACAAATTGCGCCTGCCGTGCAGGATGTTATAGACAAATATTACAACACCAGCCTGGGCAGCAAAACGCCTCGTGCAAAAGTGAAATACTCGCCTCAGCAATTTGCATTTGACGCACGACTTGTAAAAACACCACTGGTTACCCAATTTGTGCCCGACCTTAAACAGCTTGACCCGGTAATTTTTAACGGCCGCTTTAACAGCACTACCGGCGAGTTGATCGTAAACGGATCGGCTCCTCGGGTTATTTATGGCACCAATACGGTTAACAACCTTAAACTGGCCGTAAACACAGGCAACAACGCGCTTAACTATAACCTAACCATTGATGAAATAGAAGTTGGTTCATCGCTCGATTTGCTATACACCAGCGTAGGCGGCATGGCCCAAAACAACAAGTTGGGTATTAGTTTACAGGTTAGGGATAAAACAAGAAAAGAACGTTACCGTGTTGCAGGGCAGTTTAGCGCTTTACCAAACGAATATCAGTTCAGCTTTTTAGAAAATGGCTTATTGCTTGACTATACCGCATGGTCGGTTAATCCAAACAATGCTTTAATGTTTGGCGGTAAAGGGGTTTTGGCAAGGAATTTTAGCATCACCAACAGCAACCAGGTGTTAAGCGCCAATACCACTTCGGGGCAGTACAATGGGCCTATAACGGTTGATTTCAGGAACTTCAGAATAGAAACTTTAACTAAACTTGCTAAACAGGATTCGCTGTTAGTGGGCGGTACCATTAATGGTAATGCCGAGATAAGCAACTTCCAAAAATCGCCTGTATTTACGGCAGCGTTAAACGTAAGCGACTTTAATTTTAAAGGCGATACTGTGGGCAACATCGCCTTAAAGGTAAATAACCAAACAGCTAATGCCTACGCCGCGCAAATGAGTATTACCGGCCGCGGCAACCAGGTAGACCTGAATGGTATGTATTACACCCTTCCCGAGAGCCGGTTTGACCTGAATTTAAACATCGTTAACCTGGGCATGAAAAGCATAGAGGGTTTTAGCTTTGGCGCCATCAAAAACTCGAGCGGTAACATAACCGGTAGCCTGAAGATAACCGGTACAACCAGTGCGCCGGCTGTACGGGGAAATATTAATTTTAACAAGGTTGGGTTTAACGTAAGTATGCTTAACTCCTACTTTACTATGCCGCAGGAAAGCATTACGTTTAACGATGAGGGGATCCGCTTTAACGATTTCACCCTTGTCGATTCTACGGGGAATAAAGCCATTGTATCAGGTTCGGTGTACACTAAAACCTATACCGACTTTAAATTTGGCATGAATATCCGTGCCAACAATTTCCGCGCGGTTAATTCTACCAAGGCAGATAACAAGCTATTTTATGGTAAATTGTTTATCGATACCGATATCAAGGTCCGTGGTGATATGGCCAAACCGGTTGTTGACGCCACATTGACCGTAAACGATAAAACCGATATGGTTTTTGTGTTACCGACCACTGACCCTGGTGTAGAAGACCGTAAAGGTGTTGTGGAATTCTGGAACTCTAAAGACCCTAAAATGGATTCGATACTGGTTGCCCGGCAGCTGGATTCATTGAAAAACTCGGAGATAACCGGGTTGGATGTGAACGCGACGGTAAACATCGATAAGAACGCGAAATTCAATATCGTTATCGACGAGCGTAACGGTGATGTTGTTGAGCTTTTAGGCGAGGCGCACCTGAGTGGCGGTATAGACCCAAGCGGCAAAACCAGCTTGACAGGTACCTATACGGTAAACCGTGGTTCATATAACCTATCCTACGCTACAGTATCGCGCAAATTCAACTTTAAGCAAGGTAGCACCATCACCTGGACAGGCGACCCAACCAGCGCTAATATAGACCTGACAGCTATTTATGTAGCCAACGTGCCCCCTATTGATCTGGTAGCTAACCAGCTAAGCGACGAGAACTCTACTCAATACAAACAGAAGTTACCGTTTAACGTAAACCTTAACCTGCGTAACGAGTTGATGAAACCAAACATCAGCTTTGATATTACCCTGCCGGACAGCAACTATAACGTAGCCGCCGAGGTAACCAACAACGTTGAGACCCGCCTGGCACAAGTAAGGCAAGACCCTAATGAACTGAACAAACAGGTACTTGGGGTATTGGTACTGGGCCATTTTATTGGCGATAATCCGCTGCAGAGCCAGGGCGGCAGCGCAGGTGTGCAGGGTGCCATACGTAATAGCGTAAGCAGTTTATTGACAGACCAGTTGAACAGCCTTGCAGGCGGTTTAATTTCGGGCGTGGATTTGAATTTCGGTTTGACATCGGGCGAAGATTACTCATCAGGCACAGCCACTAACCGAACGGATCTGAATGTAGGCTTGTCCAAACGTTTCCTTAACGACAGGCTGACGGTGTCGGTAGGTAATAACTTTAATTTGGAAGGCGCCCAGCAAGGGCAAAAAACATCAAACATCGCCGGTAACGTTTCGGTAAATTATAAGTTGAGTAAGGATGGCCGCTATACCCTGCGCGCTTATCGCAAGGATGAGTTCGTAGTGATACAGGGCCAGATCGTTGAAACTGGTCTGGGCTTCTCGCTTACTGTAGATTACAACCGCTTCCGCGAAATATTCCGCAAGCGTACCGAGCAGGAAAAAGCTATGCGCCGAAAATACAAACAAGAGCAGAAATTGAAAGACGAGCAGGAAAAAGCCTCGCAGGAAAAAGATAAAGAACAAAGAGCTAAGACCCAGACCACTACCTTATGATAAAACGGATAATATATTTACTATCACTGGCCGTAATACTAAACGCTTGCAGTACCACCAAATACGTACCCGAGGGTGAAAAATTATATACCGGTGGTACCGTAAAGGTTAATGATAAAAATATATCAAAAGGTGATGCAAAGGCCATTAGTGCCGAAATGAAAACACTCATCCGCCCTAAACCCAACGCTAAGTTACTGGGCATGCGCATTAAGCTTTGGCTTTATTATAAAACCAAAGCGCGTAAGGGTTTTATTCAAAAGTTTTTGAGCAAATATGGCGAGCCGCCTGTTTATGTAAGTCAGGTTGACCTGGCCAAAAATAGCGAGATCATGACCAACCGGTTGCAAAACGAAAGCTATTTCCAGGCCTCAGTTAGTGGTGATACCATTGGTAAAAAGAAAACTGCGTCGGCTGTATTCACCGCTTTGCCGGGGCCATCATATACTATTCGCAACGTAACATTCCCAAGTGCTACGGATAATAATCTGGATACGGCTATCAAAGGCACACAAGCGGGTACATTGCTGAAAGCCGGCGACAAATACAACCTGGATGTTATTAAATCTGAAAGGATACGTATTGATACGCGCCTGAAAGATGAAGGCTTCTTCTTCTTCGCGCCCGAGCAATTGATCGTGAAAGTTGATAGTACGGTTGATACCCACAAGGTAGATCTATTGGTAAAAATTAAAGAAACCACACCCGAGCGTGCGCGCGAGATCTATACTATCCGTAACATTTATGTTTATCCCAACTACAATTTGAGGGATACTTCTTTAAAGCTTGACCAGGCAAAGCCATACCGCTGGTATAATATTGTTGATCCACGTAATACCGCGAGGCCATACCTTTTTGCCAATACGGTGTTGCTGCACCCTAATGATGCATACAGCCGCACCACGCATAATAATTCATTAAACAGGTTCATTAATTTAGGCCCGTACCGTTATGTTAAAAACAGGTTTGAAGATGTAACCCCAGACTCGCCAAAGCTGGATGTTTATTATTTCCTGACGCCGTACAAGCGTAAATCTTTACAAGCCGAGATCATTGGCCGTACTACCTCTGCAAATTATACCGGTACGCAAATAAATTTAAGCTGGAAAAACCGTAACGCATTCAAAGGTGGCGAACTACTCACTGTTACCCTGTTCGGTAGTACCGACGTGCAGATAGGCGGACAAAACAATGGCTTTAATGTGTTTCAATATGGTGTGCAAACCAGCCTGTCGTGGCCACGCTTAATTACGCCATGGCGCGTAAGCTCTTCAAACGCTTACATCCCGCGCACGGTGTTAACCTTGGGCTATACGTCTGTAGTTAGGCAAAAATTATATTCGCTAAACTCGTTCACCGGCTCATTTGGCTACCAGTTTAAAACCAACCAGCATAAGCTCCATGAGTTAAATCTTTTGGAGGCAACCTTTGTCAAACCAAGGAATATTACAGATTTGTACCGGGATAGCATAAGCAATTCAAACAATCGTAACCCTTCTCTTAAACACGTTATAGATCCCCAATTTACCTTGGGCCCAAGCTATGCTTATACTTATGACAACACTACCGAAGATTACCGCACCAACAGTATCTTTTTCCGTGGTAAGGTAAGTTTGTCAAACAACTTATATGGTTTAATTACCGGTGCCGACACACTTGCCGGTAAAGAGAAAAAACTCTTCGGGACGATATTTAACCAGTATGCTAAAGTAGAAAGCGAGATAAGGTTCTTCCATAAATTAAGCGTAGGAAGCAAAATTGCTACAAGGCTTTTGGTGGGAGTTGGCTTACCTTATGGCAACTCCACCATATTGCCTTATAACCAGCAATTTTTTATTGGCGGCCCAAACAGTTTAAGAGGTTTCAGGCCGAGATCCATAGGCCCCGGTACGGTTGACCCTACCCCGCTTAGCGGCAACAGCTTTATTGCCGACCAAAGTGGTGATATAAAACTGGAGGCTAATATTGAGTTTCGCCAAAAACTATTTAGCATAGTGTACGGCGCACTATTTGCCGATGCGGGTAACATCTGGAATGCGAAGCCACACCAGCCAGGCGGCACATTTGGGCCTAACTTCTTATCTCAACTGGCGGTTGATGCGGGCGCAGGTTTAAGGTTTGATGCTACCATATTGGTGCTACGTGCCGACCTCGGCTTTCCATTGATGAGGCCTTACACCCCTGCGGGTGGCACACGGTCTATCAGTCCAAGCTTTAAAAACGCTATTTTAAATATCGCGATAGGTTATCCGTTCTAATTAATTAGTGAGTTAGTGATTGTAATATAACAGGTGGAATCGCGTCTAATCACTATCTACGAATTGTTACATGGCTAAAAATACGATAACCGTACCGCTCAATATCATCGACCTGCATGGCGATGGTTTCCACCCCTTACTGGATGTTGTTATATTTGGCAAGCCCTTTAAAGTTGTGTTAGATACCGGGGCATCCCGTACAGCGTTTGACAGGGACCTGCTGATGGAAGCGAATGAACAAGCAACTATTATTTTAAGTGATAGGCTTTCAACAGGATTAGGGACCAATACTATGGAATCGGCCACAGCGCTGATAGAAAACATTTGGATAGGCGACCTGTTGATACCGGAACTTGAGGTAGCTGTACTCAACCTATCTACCATTAATATAGCCTACCACGAAATGGGCCACCCGGAAGTACTGGGCGTTTTAGGCAGCGATATACTGATGAAGTATAGGGCAGTAATTGATTTCAACAAGAAGGTGTTAAAGTTGAAATAATTATTTATCCCCCTTAAGTCTCATTTCTTTCTTGTAAAGCTTAAACATCGCCATGTTATAAATTAGCGGGATTAATAAACACAACGTTGTGGCAACAGGATAAATGTTGTCCCAAACACTGAATTTGGTTATGCCCCATATGTGCGGATATATTGTGACCGCGCTAAACAAAAACATAGGTCTGTATGATAAATATCTAAAAGATTCGTCTTTTATGGTGTCCCCTTTGTCGCCAAATAAATAGCCTATACTGTAATACCTTATAAACGATAATAACGGCGGCGTAAAGATGATCGCAAAGCCAGCAAAACTTAATGCCAGTGGAGATATATTTTGTGTACTGAGCACCCTGTAAAGAATGATGCCCAGTATAAGTGGATAACAAATAGAAGGGAATGACAATATATCTTTAAGGCAAGCCCAGTAAGCTCTTTTTGCCTCAGCTATCATAGCAGTTTTAATGCTTTGCTCTATTTTCAAAAGATTGTCGTGCCCTCCAAAATCATTTTTGATAATGGTGTTTATCGCTTCCTCAAAATCAGCATCCTGAGGTAAGGTTTCCAAAGCGGAAGTGATGTGATCATAAACCTCCTCGTAACTTTCCCGATAATTCATAGTTTTCTGCATGTAATCCTGCAATACTTTCATTTGCCTTGCGTCCGGTTTCATTTGGTTACAGGTTTAAGGTTTAATACTGTTTGTAACTGCGCTATAAATGCCCGGGCTTCGTTAATTTTGCTGGTAACCTCTTTGCCTCCCTGCTCAGTTAGCCTGTAGTATTTACGCACCCGGTTATCAACTACCTGCGTAAATGTCTCTAAAAAGCCATCTGCTTCCAGTTTATGTAAAGCGGGGTATAATGCACCCTCAGTTAACATTATTTCTCCTTCAGACAGCCCTTTAACCTTTTGCGTTATTTCATAGCCGTACATCTGGCCATTATCTTCCAACAATTTTAAAATGATGGTTTGTAAACTGCCTTTTAGCATTGTGTTAGTGCTCATACTTCAAATATAAAAAATTTATGTATATACATAAGAAAATTATGTATATAAATTTAAAGGCATTGGGTTTTAGTAAATAAAAAGCCCCGATTAATCGAGGCTTTAGTAAGTTATTACGTATCTATTATTATGTATCTATACGTGCATATCGCGCGTTCTTCTCAATAAAATCGCGGCGAGGGGCAACTTCATCGCCCATCAGCATTGAGAATGTATGATCACATTCGGCAGCATTTTCTATTGTTACTTTTTTAAGCGTGCGATGTTCTGGGTTCATGGTTGTATCCCATAACTGCTCGGCATTCATCTCACCCAAACCTTTATAACGCTGTACATGCACACTATCTTCTTTACCGGCACCCTTTAGGCGTTGTATAGCAACATCACGTTGTTCGTCTGTCCAGCAGTACTCAAATTCCTTACCTTTTTTAACCTGGTAAAGTGGTGGCGAAGCGATATAAACATAACCATACTCCACAAGCTCTTTCATGTAACGGAAGAAGAAGGTTAAGATAAGCGTGGTAATGTGCGATCCATCCACGTCAGCATCCGTCATGATCACAATTTTATGGTAACGTAGTTTAGACATGTTTAATGCTTTAGCATCCTCGGGCGTGCCAATGCTTACACCAAGGCCGGTAAACATGTTTTTTATTTCTTCGTTCTCGTAAATTTTATGCTCCATGGCTTTCTCCACGTTCAGGATCTTACCACGTAACGGCAAAATAGCCTGGTACTCGCGGTTACGGCCCTGCTTGGCGGTACCACCCGCCGAGTCGCCCTCCACAAGGTAAAGCTCACATAAGGTTGGGTCGCTGTTAGCACAGTCAGACAGTTTACCGGGCAAGCCGGAGCCGGTCATTACACTCTTGCGCTGTACCATTTCACGGGCTTTGCGGGCAGCCGCGCGGGCTGTAGCAGCAAGAATAACCTTCTGCACTATCATTTTAGCCTCGCGTGGGTTCTCTTCCAGGTAATTACCTAAAATCTCGCCTACGGCCACATTAACGGCACCACTTACCTCGCTGTTACCCAGCTTTGTTTTGGTTTGCCCTTCAAACTGAGGTTCTTGCACTTTAACGGAAATTACGGCGGTAAGCCCCTCGCGGAAGTCATCACCGGTAACATCAACCTTAACATTTTTCAGTAAACCTTCTTTATCTGCATATGCCTTAAGCGTACGAGTTAACCCCATCCTGAAACCCGCCACATGCGTACCGCCCTCAATGGTGTTAATATTATTAACGTAAGAGTGTACATTCTCTGAGTATGTATCGTTATACTGGAAAGCTAACTCAACCGGGATACCCTGTTTAATACCTTCCAGGTAAATTGGCTCCGGTATGATAGGCACACGGGTACCATCAAGATATTTAACAAACTCTTTTAAACCACCTTCAGAGAAAAACTCTTCAGATGGGAATGCCCCGTCTTCATCAGGTTCGCGTTCGTCGGTTAAAGTAAGGCGGATGCCTTTATTCAGGAACGCAAGCTCGCGCAAACGGGTAGCCAGTGTTTCAAACTTATACTCTGTAGTCAAGGTAAATATCTCTGGATCGGGCTGGAAAGTTTGGCTGGTGCCGGTTTTATCGGATACACCAATCTCTTTTACCGGGAATAGTGGTTTACCACGCTCATATTCCTGCGTAAATATCTTACCCTCGCGTTGTACAACGGTTTTAACATGGGTAGAAAGCGCGTTAACACAACTTACCCCTACACCGTGCAAACCACCGGATACTTTGTAAGTATCCTTATCAAATTTACCGCCTGCGTGCAGTACGGTCATTACAATTTCTAATGCCGATTTTTGTTCTTTGGTGTTAATACCTGTAGGGATACCACGGCCATTATCTACAACCGTAATAGAGTTACTTTTGTGAATGGTAACATTGATGGTATCGCAATAGCCGGCAAGCGCCTCATCTATAGAGTTATCAACTACCTCGTAAACTAAGTGGTGAAGGCCTTTTACCCCTGTATCACCTATGTACATCGAAGGTCTTTTACGTACGGCTTCTAAACCTTCTAAAACCTGTATATTATCTGCTGAATAATTTGATTTATCCTGAATTTCTTCGCTCATAATTGATTAATACAATAACCCTCAAATTTACGAATTTAGCTCCGCATTAAGCTAAATTATGTGCAACATTAGTACGATTGTGGATAAATATGACCTATATTAAACATCTTAATTAAGAGTTAGGAAACTTGTGCCGAAAGATTATATTTGTCAAAATTTTTTTAAGACAAACCCAATGAAAATGAAGGCCTCAATTGTTACAAAATCAGTATTAGCATTACTAATTGCTGCAGGTGTTTCTGCTTGCAACCAAAATAAACCAGATACTAAGCCGGCTGCTGCTACAACCACATCAACAACTGTAGGCACTCCTGAAATTGTATATATAAACCAAGATTCATTAGTATCTAAATACGATTACATAAAAGACATGGACAAACGCCTGGGCGATAAAGGCAAAGCTGCACAGGCAGATGTTGCATCGCGCCAGCAGGCTATACAACGCGAAATTGCCGAATACCAAAAAGCAGCCCCTACTATGGCTGCAGACCAGCGTGCCGCTACCGAGCAACGCCTGCAGCGTAAAGGCCAGGAGTTTCAACAATACCAGCAAAATGCCGGTGCACAAGTACAAAACGACCAGGTAAGCGAGCAGACCAAACTTTACGATAAACTGGTTGACTTTACTAAAGCATACGCTAAAGAAAAAGGTTATAAAATGATCCTTACTTACCAAAAAGGTAACGCTACTGTGCTTTACGGCGACCCAAGCCTTGATGTAACCGCTGATGTTGTTAAAAGGTTAAACGAGGCTTACGCTAAAGACAAAAAATAATATGTGCTGCTGCACAAAATATGAATAATAAAAAACCCCGGCTTGTAGTTGGGGTTTTTTAATTTAGATGGAAATGGAAGACAAAGGCAACGAAAAGTTTATGCAGATGGCTATAGACCTGTCTGAATACAATGTTAAACAAGCGCAGGGCGGCCCGTTTGGTGCGGTAATAGTAAAAGACGGGATGGTTGTTGCACGCAGCGCTAACAGGGTGGTGCCCAATAACGACCCAACCGCACACGCAGAGGTATCGGCTATCCGTTTAGCGTGCCAGGAGCTGGGGACGTACAATTTAGAGGGCTGCGAAATTTATACCAGTTGCGAACCCTGCCCTATGTGCCTTGGCGCTATTTATTGGGCCCGGATAGGCAAAATATATTATGCCAATACTAAGAAAGATGCAGCCGAAATTGGGTTCGACGATCATTTTATTTATGATGAACTTGAGCAACCTATGGAGAACCGCAAATTACCATTCGTACAAATGATGCATAATGAAGCCCTTGCAATCTTTAAAGAGTGGCAAATATCGGAAAGTAAGAAGGAGTATTAAGCTTAATGCGGACAGCATAACGGGATTACATCCCCGATATGCTTGTCGCTCACTTATCGAAAATTGCCATGTCCTGCAACTACACGTTACAGGTTATGCTATTAACGATTTGATCAATTCTTCCAGGTCTTTCAGATATAGCATATTCGGGCCATCGCTCATCGCATGATCAGGATCGGGGTGTGTTTCTATGAAGTAGCCGCTTGCGCCAAATGCCTTTGCAGCGTGCGCCATGCCGGGTACAAATTTACGGTCGCCGCCGGTTTTGCCGCCTGCACCACCCGGGCGCTGCACCGAATGGGTACAATCCATACAAACGGGGTAGCCAAACTCCAGCATATCTGCAATGTTCCTAAAATCTACCACCAAATTATTATAGCCGAATGAATTGCCACGCTCAGTCAGTATTACCTGATCGTTGCCTGATTCTTTTACCTTTTGCGCCGGGTAAAACATATCCTGCCCCGATAAAAATTGTGCTTTTTTAACATTTACAATTTTACCGGTCTCTGCCGCTGCCACAAGCAGATCTGTTTGGCGGCACAAAAATGCCGGTATCTGCAAAATATCTACCACCTCGGCACATGCAGCTGCCTGGAATGGCTCATGTATATCTGTAGTAACCGGCAGGTTGAATTTTTCTTTCACGTTATTCAGCATTTCCATGCCTTTAGCCAGGCCGGGGCCGCGGTACGCGTTTACACTGGTACGGTTAGCCTTATCAAACGATGATTTAAAGACTACTGTTACGGGATATTTACTCCCAATTTCGGCTACTTTTTCGGCTACAGTATATAGTAATTCTTGGTTCTCCATTACGCATGGGCCAACTATAAAAAAAGGTTTCTGGGTGATGTCGTTATACAATGCCATTATCTTTTATCTTTTTACGTGCAAGTTCAAGGTCTTCGGGGGTATCTATCCCCTTTTCAATTCCCTTCACTTCAATCATTTTAATTTTATATCCGTTCTCAATCGCTCTAAGCTGCTCCAGTTTTTCGGTGCTTTCTAAAAATGAGACAGGCATAGTAATAAATTCTTTCAGGAACGATGCCCTATACGCATATACGCCCATATGCTTTTTATAAACCGTTGTATCTTCCACTTCCCTATCTCTCGAAAAAGGAATAGCGAAGCGTGAGAAATAAATGGCGTTACCATTTACATCTGTTACAACTTTAACCAGGTTAGGGTTGTTTAGCTCGCCTTTATCCAAAACAGGGGCGCATACACTTGCCATAGCTGCGTCGCTATTTTGCAGGGCGGTTATCAACCTGTCAATAATACCGGCATCAAAAAAAGGCTCATCTCCTTGCACATTTACAACTATATCGCAGGGTACGGTTTCAATTACTTCGGCAATACGGTCGGTACCGCTGGGGTGTTCCTCTTTAGTCATCAACACGTTTGGGGTAAACATCTTACAAACGTTAAAAACCTCGTCACTGTCGGCTGCTATCCATATCTCGTGATGAAAAGTGGCCTTCAGGCAAGCCTCGTAAACGCGTTGTATCAACGGCTTGCCGCCAATATCAAGCAGCATTTTGCGTGGTAACCGGGTAGATTGCAACCGGGCAGGTATAACAATAATCGCCTTCATTTGCTAAGCCTGGTTAAATATCTGGTAAACGCCTGTTAATATATTTTCGTTATTATGAACCAGCAAGGTGGTTATCTTACGCTCCATCATCAACTCTTCGGCATCATAAACCAGTTCATGTTCATTAATGATCTTTGGAGAAGGGTTCATCAGGTCGGTTATAGGCAAATGATATATATCCTGGTATTTTACTAAACCACGGCGCAGGTCGCCATCGGTAATTACGCCTTCTACTTTTTGAGGGCTACCCACAATTACCATCCCCAGTTTCCCTTCGCTCATTTGCAGCACCAATTGGGTAAAGGATGCCGTCCTGTCAATAAACGGAAGTTTATCGGTACGCATTAGATCTTTAACCCTTACTAATAACTTGCGGCCAAGCCTGCCCCCTGGGTGAAAGCGCGCAAAATCTGCAGGCGAAAAATCCCTTGCTGTCATCAACGCCACCGCCAATGCATCGCCCATAACCAATGTAGCCGTAGTTGATGAGGTAGGCGCCAATTCGAGCGGGCATGCCTCCTGCTTAACGCAAACATTTAAATGATATGTTGCATTTTTTGCCAGCGTAGATCCGGAATTGCCTGTTATGGCAATAAAAGTATTTTTATTATACTGAAGGTAAGGCACTATTTTAAGCACCTCTTCAGTTTCGCCAGAGTAAGACACTAATATTACCACATCTCCGGCGCTTATCATTCCCAGATCACCATGGAAGGCCTCGGCGGGATGCATAAAGAAGCTTGGTGTGCCGGTACTGGTAAATGTTGCAGAGATTTTGCGGCTTATATGGCCCGATTTACCCATGCCGCAAACCACTAACCGCCCGTTAGATCTTAAGATAGCATCAACGGCAAGGCTAAACTGCTCATCTATCATTGAGGCTACATATTGTAGCGATGAAATTTCTATATCGAATACTTTTTGGGCAATACTTTTCATAAGCTGTGGTAGCTCGGGATACTATTTGTATTGCAATTATACTCAATAAAATCAGATAAGATAAATAACCACCTGTAGTGCGCTAAGGCTTAAGTAATAAAATTACTTAGGCTTGTAGTACACGCAGCTTTTTAGCATCAACGTCTACCTGTACTGGCGAGGTAGGCTTGTTATTATCCAGATGCTCGAACTGTGAATTTTTACTGATAAATTCAGGGACGATCTCTTTCATTTTGTTAACCATGGCCATATCATCACCTTGTTGGTTTAACAAAATAAGCTCGTTAATATCTTCTATCACTTTTTTGTATGGGTATGATATAACTTCAGATATCTTGATCTTTTCGTGGTGCGTAGGCATGGTGTGTTCACCCTGATTAAGAAGTTCTTCGTAAAGTTTTTCGCCCGGGCGAAGGCCTGAGTATACAATCTTAATGTCGCGCTCGGGTTGCAGGCCTGCAAGCTTGATCATTTTAAGCGCTAGGTCAACAATCTTAACCGGTTCGCCCATATCAAATATAAATATCTCGCCACCAGTACCCATTGTACCCGCTTCCAATACCAGATGCACAGCTTCTGGTATGGTCATAAAATAACGGGTAATTTCGGGATGGGTTACCGTAATAGGTCCCCCTTTTTGTATTTGCGCCCTAAAACGCGGTATTACCGAACCATTAGAACCTAGTACGTTGCCAAACCTGGTTGTAATAAATGCCGTACCCTTATTAATTGGATTATCTTTAAGTGACTGTATATAGATCTCGGCGATACGCTTGGTAGTACCCATGATGTTTGATGGGTTTACAGCCTTATCTGTAGAAACCATTACAAACTTGTTAACCCCGAACGCTACAGACAGGTCGGCAATGTTTTTGGTGCCTAATACGTTCGCCCTTACTGCTTCTGACGGGTTCTCTTCCATCATTGGCACATGCTTATATGCAGCGGCATGGTAAACAACCTCCGGTTTATACTCAGAGAATAGTTTTTGCATGCGGTAATAGTTACGGATATCGCCAATAAAGATCTTAACCGGTACATGTGGAAACTTCTCTTCAACCTCTAATCTTACATCATGCAGGGGAGATTCGGCCTGGTCGCAAAGTACAACCATAGCAGGCTTATATTGCAATACCTGCTGCACTATTTCTGAACCAATAGAACCCGCCGCGCCGGTGATCAATACACGTTTGCCCTGCAGATCCTGAGAAATACGGGTAGTATCTATTTGGATGGTTTTGCGTTGAAGCAGATCTTCAATCTTAAGATCCTGAATTTGCTGCAAATTTAGCTTACCGTAGATCCATTGGTCAGACGGTGGTACGGTTAATACCTGTATGCCTAGTGCCAGGCAAGCTTCAAGCGCCGTTTTTTTAGATTGCTCATCCAAATGGTGGTTCATGATGATCATCTTATCAATAGCGCGCTTTTCTTTTAGTTTACTCAGTTTATTTATATCGTAAACCCTTACCTGCTGTATCTCCTTATTTATCTTGTTTGTATCTGTATCAACAAAACCCACAATAACAAAGTTGGCTTTCGCACTGGCCTCTAAAGCTTGTTTAACCAATACCGCGCTGGTATCTGAACCGTAAATAAGTACCGATGTTTTTTTAGAGCTGGAGTAGTTATGAATATAGTTATACGCGCTCTTTACCGCGCTTCTTAACAGGATAAGCAATGTGCTGGATACCGAAAAGTTAACCAATAACACCAGATCGATAGTAGACGAACTAATTGCTAATACAGGTTTTACCCATAAACTAACAACTATTATATATGCCACGCTACTAATAAATACTGAGCCAAAGATACGAAGCACGTCTCTGGTGTTTGAATATCTGATAAGGCCGGTATGCACCCGCATCAGGTACATTACTATAGCCGCTATAATACAATATAAACCCGTATAAATAAAAAAGTAACCTCTAAGTATATTAGCAAACTCGAAACGGTTTACAATAAGGTAAGATGAAGCAAATGACCAGGTTACGATAACAAAGTCTAATAACATTATTATCCATCTTGGTATTACCTTACTAAAAAGTAAATATTTTTTCATAATATTTTATTGTAGATATAATGAGTAATCACGTTTTATCACAACACTTGCAACCAAAGTTTTAGGTATTGTTTAATGTTTAAATACGTACCCACTCTCATTTAAAATGCCTTAATTATCGTAGCTAATAATGATAGTAAATCTCTTAAGATTCACTTTTGCTAATTACTGAGCCAACACCGGCAGTTTAATCAATACAATAACGCTATCGGGGGGAAAATGTGTTATTATGATGCAAGTATAATTATATTAAAAGAAAAAAACAATTGTAATTATTTAAATGACATCCCCTATTTATTACTTTAGTTTCATTAATTGAGGCTTAATAATTAAATAACTTAATATTAACGGACCAATAACTACGGCGCTGATGATTGCCGGCGGAAGGTCATTCTTTACTATAATTAATATAATAATAGCCAACTGAACCACCCCATAAATTGACGAAACAACCAAATGAGGCATTTTATATTCGTTAGATAATAATTGATAAAAATGCAGCCGGTGAGCCTTAAAAATATTCTGCTTTAATATTAAGCGGTGTATAATAGTGAGCACAGAATCGACCCCATAAACTGCCAGAAAAAGTATATATATATAATTATTAGTAATAAATATAAGCTTTAATAATAAAAAGGTTATCCAGAAAGCAATGGTTACGCTTCCTACATCGCCCGCAAAACACTTTGCTTTTGTTCTGAAATTAAATATCAGGAATACGGCACATGCCAGCATTGGCACCCATATCATTTCAGGCACTATAAAGTTAAGATGCTGTATGTTAATATATTGCAATCCGCCTAAAATTACAAAACTGTACAATCCGGTAATGCCATTGATACCATCCATAAAGTTATAGGCGTTAATGATCCCTATAACTAACACATATAAAAACGCGATACCGGCTACATGATATATCGAGTATACATTAAGCGATAAAAACATAAGGCTTACTGCAACCACATGCACGGCAAGGCGCAACTTATTAGGCAAGGTTAATATATCATCGGCAAAGCTTATGGCACCTATAGCTATAGCTCCAATCAGCATTAAATAAAACTCACTAAAATGCCATCCAAGTAAAATAATAGCCGCCAAAGTAAATATAATGCCACCACCACGAATGGTAATTGCACTATGTGAGCTCCGCTCGTTAGGATGATCAATAATATTATATTTGTCTGCCACCTTAAAGTACAACAACATGGCAACAAAAAACACTATAAACAAAAGCGGATATATCATTATTCTATATTATTAGTTATTAAAACTTTCGATGGTTTTTTTAAGCCCATCCTGAGTTTTAAATGGCAGGTTTGCTACCTGCAAAGCATCTTTTATTTTTTGATTTGATACAACGTAATTTTCCGTTAGTTTCTTTAACCTTTCGGAATTAAGGGGCAGCCTTAGTTTATCACCAATAGTAGCCGCAAACTTTAAAACAGCCCGGTTAACAAACCATAAATTGGGTTTGCGATTTAATGTTTGCGATATTATTGTCACAACCTCAACTGTTGACAAACTTGCATCGTCGGCAACATTATAAATACCTGATGGTACTGTGTTGCCTTTAATAAGCAGGCCAATTATAAAGTTCAAATTCTCGATATATAAGAACGACCGTCGGTTTTCAAATGCTGCCAGCGGATATGGGATGCCTTTACTAACAAACTTGTACAGTAAATTTAGGTTCCCCTTATTGCCTTGCCCATGTATCATACACGGCCTTATAATGTAAACAAACTTACCTGCCGGCAATTGCTGGTCTGATATATACTCCTCTGCCTTAAGCTTCGACTTACCATAAGGAGTATGAGGGTTGGGCTTAACTGTTTCGGTTAAAACACCATCAACCGTATCTGCCGCGGCTTTAACACTGCTAAAATATATAAAATGAGTTGCCTTGCTTTTTAAGAAATTGTCAAATAATTGTGTAGTAAGCCCCGTATTCACATCAAAATACTCTTGCGGTTTACTCGTATTTTTAAGGTCATGAGCTTTACCGGCCAAATGAATAATTACATCAACATCTGCTGTTATAAGCTTATCAAGTTCGCTCCATAATAGCTCATTATTACCGGGTTGGTTGCTCCTAACCAATTTAGTTATGCCGTAACCCAAATTTGCAAGGTGTGCGCTTAAATTACGGCCCACAAAGCCGGATGCGCCCGAAATTAATACATTACTCATTATAAGTAGCTTAATATTGAAGTTGCCATTTCCTTATTAATTTGCTCTCTTTTAAAGCTGTGCAGAAACTCATTCCTAAAGCCTAAAGAGTATTCATAATTATTAAGCTGCCCAACCATATCATTAACATCGCCGGGCAAGAAAAGGATACGGTTAGGAATATTTTTGGCAATAAACTGGTTGGCAAAGCCGGCCACACCCGCAATAATAGGTTTATCATAAGCGCCCAATTCAAACACCTTTGATGGCAGCACCTTTTTAAATGCATTGTAATCATTTAAATGCAAAAACAAAAAGTCCGACTCTGCATATATTGCAAGCAACTCCTTTCGAGATACGGGTCCCCTTAATTCAACATTTGTTACGCCGTGCTCTGCTATCCCGTCTACCAATTTCTGCTTCACTCCGCCATCGCCAATAACTAAAAATTTATACTTGCTTCCAAGCGCCTTTGCCGCCTGGGGTATAATTTTGTGCAGCCCCTGCCCTTCGCCCATGTTACCTGCATAAGTTATCAGGCGCTGCTCTTTATTAGCAAACACCGTAGGGCTCAAGTTCATAAACTCGGGATCTATTCCGTTAGAGAACGACGAGTACTTAGCTTTTTTGTACTTTGTAAAGTAAGGCTCAAACCCACCCGAGATAAGATTAATATGGCTGGCATAATTAAACACCCGCTTTTCTATACTTTTTAACACGGGTATTACGCCTGCTTTTACCGCTTTATTTTGCAGTACATCCTGCATGGTGTCAATAAAAATGTCGCGTATATCCAGGTATAGTGGAATGTTCTTCTTTTTGGCGATCTTATAACCCAAATAAGCTGTAAACAAGCGCGAAGATGATGCGAACACCAGATCGTACTTTTTACTTTTAACTATTTTTTGAGCTTCTGAAAAGTATGTTTTGAACGAATTGATCTGATCCATAAACCCGCTTTTGTGTTTTGGTATCAGGATGCGGTTTATAGTGATGTTCCCCCGCTCTTCAAAAGCCGGTGCCTCGGTATCAAACGTATTATAACGATTGGGCAACGTGGTAACTATATCAATTGTAGCTTTACCCTCGGCCTGCCTGGCAAGCTCTTTGGCTAAAGGAGAGTTTCGGAAAGATCCTGCACACAGGTCTGGTTCAAAATAAAAGCTTAGGTAGAGTATTTTTTTCATTAAATTGAGGTAAACGCAATAATACTTTTCAAATCATTATTAAATGATACGGCCAGGCAAATTGCCGGCAGGTACTTATTATAACCATCTGCCATTTCGTAGTGCTGCATTTCAAGTCGGGTTGCACCGCTAAACGCCATGGTAGCTATATTATCTATCAGTACTTTATCGTTGCCCTGTATCTGGACATTACAATTAGGGTGAAAATGGAACAGGGCTTTGCAAACCAAGTTTGCACTTCCGGATATATTATCTTCTATTTGAATAAGATCGCCGGCAAAATTAAAATTTCTTTGATGATTAGCCGCAAACTTTTTTTGATAACCGTTATGCACTGCGGTTAGCTCGTTCGCAGTATCCTTAATTATGGTAACTTCGGCGCGCCTCCCTACTCTAAAACCACCCCAAACTTCCGACTGGTTAGTTCCTTCAATTTCTACAGTATTGTGCGCGTTTGTAGACCTTTCATGGTTTCTTTTATCGCCGATCTGATAGGTTGAGGTACCGGTATCTACAATAACGGGCAAACTGTTGTTATATAATACAAATGACAAAGCATCAGAATGGCTGTGGCCCGGTTGGTATGTTGGACCTACAGCGCCAACATCAATAATACATTCGTAATTATTGAACTGATACTTACGATAGCCCGACCCGGCTAATTTTAATTGCGTTACCGGCTTAATTCCCAGTTGTTGTGCAAATTCAAACAGCTGGCTGCTGTTATAGGCTATGCCATCTGCGCTATCATTAAAATGTGGGATGTCGCCATTACTAAAGGTGATATTTTTAAGCCAGCCCAACATATTAGCTGCAGTTGTTTTAATAAAGGTTAGAAAAACCGTGTCATTACCGTCTGCATTACTGTACCAATCGGCCAGTTCTAAAACCCGGAAAAGGATGATCTGATGATACATCGGGCTTAACTCAAAGTGCGCCCCATCATTCAGTATTTGTTCTTTAAGTTCACTGTAAAGTACGGCTTTTGCTTTTTGCCGCCAGGTATCCATATTAAAAAAATGTGCGCCCATAAACAGCGCGAAAGCATTTTCTAAAAGGTGATTACCTAAAATATGATATTCGAGGTTATGATTAAGATACGATAATTGTGCGAACAGATCATCAATAATAACAGGCTCAACCTGCTTTTGGTTAGTGATAAAACGAATGGTGTTCATCACACGTAAAGATACCGGATACGGTTCGGGCTTTAAATGTCCATCTTTTAACCACCCGCCAATTTGCTTTAACCATGCCTGCTTGGTGTGGTTTGGCAAATCATGCTGCTGCAGATAATTAAAGTACTGCAGGTTATAGTTCCACAGCTTGCCATTACCCTGGTAGTCCCAATCAATATTATTATTAAAAACCACCTGCAGATTCAAAAAGTTAAATGTCGCATCATTAGTTGCAGAGGCCACCTGAGGTGTTTCTACCTTAAAGGCAAGGTGTTTATTATGTAGTGGAGCAACAAGAGGTTTTAGGCTTTTTACAGTGGCTATACGGTACTTTAGCTGGTAAAACACCTGGCTAAGTTTTAAAAATTTTACGGTGTGATATATTCTTACCCCCTTGTTTATTATTCCGTTTAAGCTCATTATCGTTTTAGTGATGCAATCATCTGGTTACGTATTTTATCGGCCTTGCTATAATCATCAGGATTATTTAAAACTGTCGCAGCTAACGCCTTCGCTTTAGCCATTCCGAATTTTTTAGCGTAAAATCTTAATAATTCATAATCGTCCATACCCAAACTAAAGGCTTCCCACCGCCTGGTAGATATAATGCTTTTACCAGGGCCCATATAAATTACCGAATAATTGGTATTATTTGTTCCGTTAAAATTTGTTAAAAAAGCTTTATTACCGGCATTGTTCCTGTAATCGGCATAGTTCCAAAAGCCTATCCCTTTTATGTCGTTTAAAAAAGCACCCCATGCCATTAAACGGTAATATGAATATGGCGACAGCGTTTCGGCGAAACCCTTTATATCGTACATCCAAATTTCCTTTTGGCTACCTTTAACGGCAGCTATCATAGCGGGGGTATTACGAATTTGAATAATGGAAAGCAATGCCCCTAATTTTTGCCACCTGGCTGTTGATGCTATTGTTGCATAAGTTTTTATTGACGGATGATCGCTTTTTAACCATGTTAAAAAATTATAAAAATCGTCCAGGTCTTTGTCTGCTACTTCGTCATAAGGGTACAGGTATATTTGCGATTCGCTAAACCCTGCCACTTTGGAGTTTTGCACTAAACTGTTATACCAGGTAATAAATTTACTCTTCCAATCGGCCGACATAAATGTTGTGCCGTTAGCATTATTTTTGTTTGGGAAATTTATATAAATAAGCAGTTTGCTAAACGCACTTACATTTGCTAAATAAGCGCGATAAGCCGTAAAATCTGAATTTACCACATAGGGTAGCGCGTTAGGCGGGATAACAATAGTATTAATATCATGGCTTATCAGGTCGGCGGCCGCCTCTTCTCTTCTGTCTGTTAGCATCGGAAAGTTTAGATAAGCCCAATTAACGGCATTTAACAACGGTTTTTTAGGCGTAACCACTCCGGCAACACTAACATTTACAGGCAGGGTTAGCGCGAATGCCTGCGAACTGATCTTGATATTTGTTAATGCACTGCCTGCAGCTTTACCAGTGATCTTAAAAAACATTACACGCGATTCGCCGGGGCTTAACGAGATAGTGTCCTTAACGTTGATCAAAGGATCGGCAATTTCATCATAGTTTTTGCCCGTCATCACATAAGGCACGGAATATAAAGCTGTACTACTAACCGCCGCAGAACTACTTGTGGCCGCTAATTTTACAACACGTTTACTATTTGCCAGATTGGTTATAACAAATGCTCCATATTGTTTACCATTTACGGTTGTAGCTATGGTGTACTTATAATTTGTAGTGTTATTAGGCTTGTAAGGAACGGCTACCCTGTCCCACGGATTTATTTTGCTTACTACAATATCATTTTTAAATGCGTTTCGTTGGTTGGCCGCCCATTTATTTTGAGCCTGTTTTAACTGTTCATCTACACTCCCGCTCCTATCGGCATTACCATTAGCAACTGTTTGCAATTTATTAATATGCGATAATGTTGAAACCATCACATCAACATTCCTGTCGATATCGGTTGCAAGCACATTTTTAGAGTTGGCATTATTGCTCTTATTACCTTTTATAACTTCAATTTCATCACAAAAAACATAAGAACCATTAGGCACAATAGCCAGCTTAACATACGCGGCCTTCGCGTTAATATTGTCTAATACAAACTTCCTTACAGCATAATCTCCAGACGTATTATTGGGATCGGCTGCAATATCACCCTGGTACTGGTAATTAATGTTATCAGTTGATGTAAATGCAAATATATGCGACGGGTACTCCACCCCGGCAGATTTCCCCCTGGCTGTGTTAAAAGTTATCTTACCAATATTACTTACATCGCCTAAGGGTATGGTTATATAAATACGGAGTGTAAATTCCCAGCCTGCAGTGGTGTTGGATTTCCAGAAAAAACCATTTGTATAGTTGCCATCGGTTAGCAGGGTATGGTTATTATCGGGCGACGTTAAGCTATAATTGCTATTTTTAGATACTGTATAAGTTTTATTTAAAGCTAAATTTTGCGCGAAAGCAGATCTTACAGCTACACTAAACAGCACTAACAAAAATGTGCAAGCTAATTTTACCTTATATACCATACAATTGTTAACGTTTAAAATAACCTTAACAATACATCAACTATACGTCCGGATGTTTTACCATCCCAAAGGTCGGGAATAGCGCCTTTTTTCCATTCGTTATTAAAAAGTATATCGAATGCGGGTGGTATAGCAACCGGATCCGTCCCTAAAAGCTCGTTAGTACCAATGGTACATGTTTCGGGCCTCTCTGTGTTGTTACGTAAGGTCATACAAGGCACATTCATAACGGTAGTTTCTTCGGTTATACCGCCAGAGTCGGTAACTACAGCTTTAGCGTGCTGTACCAAATAGTTAAATTCCAGGTAACCTAAGGGATCTATCATATGCAGGTTTGGTGCCTCTATACCCACGCTCTTTAGCATTTTAGCTGTACGGGGATGTACGGGGAATATCAAAGGTAAACCCCTGGATGAATCAACAATTGCACTCATTAGCTTCCTTAAGCCATCTTCCTCATCTACGTTGGCAGGGCGGTGAAGCGTCATAACTATATACTCTTTAGGCTTTAAACCCAATTCATTCCAAACAGGTGGTTCCTTAAAGTTTGGCATTTGTGTTAGCAGCGTGTCTATCATGGTATTCCCTACAAAAAATATGCGGCTATCATCAATTCCTGCTTTTTTAAGGTTAATGTTGGCTGTTTCTGATGTCGTGAAAAAGTAATCGGTTATGGCATCTGTAACCATACGATTAATTTCCTCGGGCATCGTCCAGTCACCGCTGCGAATACCAGCCTCTATGTGGGCAACTTTAATATTGTTTAATTTTTTGGCAGATATGGAGCAAGCCATAGTTGATGTTACATCGCCAACAACCAAAACAAGGTCGGGGCGGTGCTCCATCAATACTTTTTCGTAGCGGATCATGATGGCTGCGGTTTGCTCTGCCTGGGTGCCACCGCCAGCCTCCAAATTAATATCTGGTTCGGGGATGCCTAATTGTTCGAAAAAATCGCCCGACATTTTTTTATCGTAATGTTGGCCGGTATGTATCAAACGGTATTTAATATCTTTCCCTTCTAAAGCGGCTTTTTTGATTGCTGCAATAATTGGGGCAATTTTCATGAAGTTAGGGCGGGCACCGGCTATTATATCTACAAGCATATTTTTATATTAATAAGGTTTTAAAGATCCGTTTAGATACTACGCTGGAATCAAAATCGTAAAACTTAACGATCGCATTCTTTCTAAGTACCTGGTAATTATCATTGTTAATTTTTGTTATGGCTGCTTTTAACTCGGTTATCGACCGGGGTGTTATCAAATACCCGGTTGAACCATCATCCACTATCTCCGGCACCTGTTTCCAGTTGGTTGATATAACCGGTTTGCCACAGGCATAGGCTTCTATCAAAATGCCCGGGTACCCCTCTCCGGCATAATAGGTGGGTAACACAATTACATCGTATTTGTTTATAGTATCGTAAACATTTGCCGGCAATACCTGGCCTTTATATTCTATGTTCGGGGTACTGGTTATCAGATCAAGCAAAGCGGGCTCTACAACTGCGCCGTAAAAATGAAGGCAGTAAGAACTATCCAGATCTTTAAAAGCATTCAGTAACTCGTTAACACCTTTGCTGGCCTTTATGTGGCTTATAAATGCAAACTGTTTATTATATGTGTTAAGATCGCCATTAGCCGTATTTTTCTTTCGTACATTAGGAAACCAGTGCGTATTGACATTATATTTTTTAACCGCGTTAAGCAATAGTTTCGATTCAACAAATAACACGTCGAGCCTTTTTAAAAGAGATTTGATAATAGCGCCTTTAACGGGCTTAGTCAAATCCTGGTCAAGTTCGCCGCCAAATTTTCGTAGGGCTATTTTTTTAGGGCTAATAATATTAAAGAACAGAAATAGGGGCAGCAGGTAGATATAATCGCGAGATGAATTAAAAAACACAACATCATGTTTTTTACGCAGCAATATGTATTGATAAACAATGTTTAGGATAGACAGGCTTTTACGGCGGTAATTATTTTTATTGGTATCTATAAGGGTATAACTAAGCCCGGCTAAGTCTAATTCTTCAATTAAGTTTTCGAATAAAAC
Source organism: Mucilaginibacter lutimaris (assembly GCF_042676625.1). Lineage (NCBI taxonomy): Bacteria > Pseudomonadati > Bacteroidota > Sphingobacteriia > Sphingobacteriales > Sphingobacteriaceae > Mucilaginibacter > Mucilaginibacter lutimaris. Next base: position 554,434 of record NZ_JBHTIA010000003.1, on the reverse strand, counting down.
TACCGCCCCCCCGGCACCTTGTTTATGGTTTATCCTTGGGCCAAGTACTAAAAACTTAATATTACTCATTGCTTTAAAGCTACGTTATACAAAATCGCGCATTACAATCCCGGTTTTTACAATTTTACCCGGTACACCTACCACAATTGACCCTGATGGCACATCAGTTAACACAACGCTATTGGGGCCAATAACCACTTCATCGCCAATAACAATGTCGCCTAAAATGCGGCACCCTGCACCTAAATAAACATTATTGCCAATTTTGGGCACCTCTACTTTTTTTGACCGGCCACCAATAGTAATACCCTGCCCAATTACACAGCCTTCGCCAATAATTGCACGGGCATGCACAACAACACCTATGCCCCCGTAAGCAAACGTGCTTTTTTTACCTATTTGTGTACTTGCAGGTAAACTGCTGTTAAACATTAAAAACTGTATATAGTATAACAGTTTAGGCAAAAGAGGGATTCTTTTGCGATGTAAAAAATTAGCTATCCGGTGCAGGTGTATTAAATTCATATCAATATTTTTTCGGCAATATCTTTGGCCCGTCTTTTATCAGAAAAATACTCGAGCGTATTTTTAGCCTGTGCTGTTATCATCTGCTTCTCTTTAGCATCCATGTTAAGCAAATAATTAATTTCTGATATTATCTCTTCAGTATTATTCAGATCAATTGCTTTGTAAGATGTGTCTTTTAACACTTCAGGTATCCCGCCAATGTTTGATGTAACTACCGGCAGGCCTGCTGCAAACGCCTCCAGTAACACTAACCCAAAACCCTCATGCCTTGCAAGGTGTACCATTACGTCGCATTGTTTCATAATGGTATATACCTCTTTGCACTGGCCAAGTAACACCACACGGTCCTCAAGTTTAAGTTGCTGTATAATGCTTATTATTTCATCGCGGTAGTTGGCCGCACCTTCTTCAATCGCTTTATCAAAGCTATCGCCGGCAATAATTAATGACACATCATGAGGCAGTTGCGATAATACATTCAATAAAATATCTATCCCCTTCCTTTTTACCAAGCGGCCAATAAATAGTAGTTTTTTCCCTTTTACCGCATTTAGCTTTTCAGTAATATCTGTTTCCTTACCAGCATCATTGGTAAAGGTATTTAGGTCAATAGAGTTATGTATGGTTTGTATTTTATCCGGGGCTATTGAAATGTATTTGAGATTTTCATTCCTGACAAAATCTGATATGGCGTAAGCTTTAAATAAACTCTTAACAACTAACGACCGCCAAAGCTTAAAACGAGGGGCTTTTGTTACCGAACCATGCGGATAATCATGCAGGGCTACTAAATGTTTAAATTTTATAAAAAACCGGGCTATCGCGGCTATTGTATCTAAACCTGTATTAGTTGTTATAACATAATTGTATTTGTTGGTTCTGATAAGATTAACCAATTTAAATACGGCAGAAAAAACACCTCCTAATGTGTTTGCATTAAGCCAAACAATTTGAGGCACGCCGGCGTCCTTCCATTTTTTAACATCATTTGGGGTGTCTAAAAACCCTAAATTGTATTGGCTTAAAATATCTGCGGGGACACCTATTTTGTTAAGCTCCACTGCTAACCTCGACTCCAACATCTCCGCTCCTCCCGCCGAAATTTTCCGAACGCATATTAGTACTCTCATCATTTAATTTTTGAGAAAAATAAAAAAACACAAAAAAGATCAATACGAAGTACATACTCCTGTCAAACGAGTGGTAGTAAGACTGGAATGTTATGATATTGAAAATAAAAAGCATTGTTAAAAAATCGGAAAGCGGTTTATACAGCGATCTCCACTTTTTGGTTTTCCGATAGAAAAAGAAGATGTTCACCAAAGCGGCAGACAATACACCAAAGCCAAGCAGGCCAAAATCTAAAAGGTTATTTATAAAGTAATTGTGGCTGTTAGTTGGCTTGTTACTTATAGTTGGCGCATATTTAAAAATTACATTTTTTCCATTGTCCAGCCCGAAGCCGAATATGGGTTTATCAGTAAAATGCTCAAGGCCTACTTTAATAGCATTCCATCTAAAACTTGATTCATCTTTATCCTCTACCTGCCGCTGGTATTTTAAGTTATATGCATTTATTTGATTTTTATAAATATCGCTTTGCGTGATGTATGTAACAGAAGCCAGGGCCAGCACAACAATTGCACCTATCAACGGAACCGATCTTTTTATATTCCCCATGAATAGTAAAGCATATACAAGAATAACCCCAAAAGAAAGGATTACAGATGTAGAGTATGAGAACAGTAAAAGAAAAGTGCATAACAGCGCGATACCCTTATATAGTAACGATAGCCTGATCTTATTTAGGTAAAAACTCAGGAAAATAACCGGGCCAAATAAAATAAATGATGAAAAATCAAACTTATCTCTAAACCCGCCTCTAATGTAAAAATTGTTATCATCAAGGCCCACTTTCATGGCGCCGCCTAAGCCCTCGGGGAAGAGATATTTGCGGGTAATAAATTCATAACTGCCAAAAATAATACTTGGAATAAGGCAGAGCATAAGCCTTTTTAGCACCAAAGTGTAATCGTCTTTCTTGATCTTGATCTTAATTAATGCAGATGAAACACATGTCACCCATACCAAATTAAACATTAATGTTAAGCAGTATAAAGCTATTTCGCCTTCATTTAAAAGCTTCACGAACGTGTATAATACAATCAACAACAAAAATCCATAAAACAACGCCAACTTATTGTAAACAAAAGACGACCAGTATTTAATGGTCATGATTATTCCTGCAATAATGGCTATTTGAATTGGTGTAACAGGTATACCACCAAAACTAACAGATAAAGGGTCGTTTATTTGCGAGGCAATAAAGTAAAGAAAAAAGGCTTTTACACCTGGGTGTTTAAAAACACTATTTTTTGTCATATACGTTCAATAAGGCTTCTTACATTATTCTTCCAACTGAAACGATCAAGAAGTTTATCAAAATCAAATGCGGTGTTATAGTTGAGCAGCAGGCTATTAATGGTTTCCTGCAAATTGTTATTATCGTACAAATATATCATACCCTGCTGAGAATGTAATTTAAAAAAATCAATATTAGTTGCCAGCACAGGCTTTTTAAAGGTTAATGCCATAAAGTAAAAACCCGATGTAGTGATCCTTCTGTAAGGCATCCATACAATATCGGCCAGTTCAAAAAAGTTGGCGAAATCGGCATCGTTCAACTTACCGTCTATTACAATTACTTGAGGAATTTTATGCAGCCGGGCTTTGTGCTCATCAGATATGCTTCCTATTAAAACGAAAACCAAATGCTCCGGCAATTGGCCGTTTATTAAAAACTCAATAGCATCTGCGCTGCCCTGATAGTCCTTTTTACTGCATTTTAAAAGCACAATCTTTTTAGTGGGTGGGACATTTAACTTCTCCTTTGTGTATCTGTGGCCAGACTTGTAAAAATCTTCGTAAGTGCCATGTTCTACCAACACATATTTGTCGCTAAAATCTGTCTGTACAACCTTTTGCAACTCGGTATAACTATTGGTGGAATGGCCTACAATAATTTCGAAGTGCTTTACAATAAACTTCCTCATCCATACCTCCAGGTTGTATGAACGGTACTCGTGTGGCAAAGCGTTATGTGCAGACCATACAAGTTTATATCCTAACGTTTTAGCCACAATGCAGTTAAACCTAAAATAAAGGCATTTAATAAAAGATCTTAACATACCACCCTTGCGCCAGCTAACCTGTGGCCAATGGAAATAACACACCTGCACCTTACCGGCGTTTTTAATAAGATTGATGATGTTAAAATTAAATACGCAAAGTTCCCATCCGTAAAAATTGAGCCATTTGCATAAAAGCGCCAGAAACGGATTATCGGAATATTGCGGTGGTGGGTATGATGCGTATTTAACCATTTATAACTGCCTCCGCCAATTTATTCCAGCTGTATGTATCTGCAACCACCTGTTTATTTATTTGATATGCTGCATAGTTGCTTCTTATTTCGGCCATAGCAGCCGCGTATGCCTCTATATTATATTGAGTAAGTATACCGGAGCCGCTGTCAATAATTTCTGAACTGGCGGTTTTTATGCCCGGCTGGTTAGAATCAAACGCTACAACGGGTTTACCCGCAAACAAAGCTTCTATAATGGTTTGCCCAAATGTTTCGTGTACAGATGGCAGCAAATAAACATCCGCAAGTGTGTAAAAAATGTTAGGGGTAAGTGTTTTGCCCATAAACAAAACCTTATCTGTCAGTTCAAGATCAGCAGCGAGTTGCTTAAGCGTACTTCCCTCTGGGCCGTCGCCTACAATTAGCAGTATTGCGTTTGTATGATCAATGGCTTTAAAGGCTCTAATTGCAATATCAATAGCCTTTTGACGCACAAGTCGTGAAAGGATGAGGTACACAAATTTATCCTTATCGATACCTATCTGTCTACGTGCCTCATCTTTACCCGGCAAGTTTGCAAAATAATTGGTATCGATACCAGGCTGGGCTATTACAATTTTATCCTTTGATGCCGGTGCCACACTTAACACTTGCTCACCCATGTTTTTACTAAACACAATTATCTTTTTGCAGGCATTTAATAACTCCACTTGAATACCCTCAAGATACTTCATAAAAACATAGCTAACTACTATGTCTTTTAGCTTCTTAACAAAGTAACTCGATGACTTAATACCGGCAAAGCCCCTGTCCTGAATTTTAACTACCCCAGGTATTATGTAAACTATGTTTTTAAATCCGGCTTTTACAGCCGCATAGCCGGTTATGTGGTTACGCGTCACTACAACATCTGGCAAAAAGTTAAGCTGCTTAAAAAAGGAAGCACAGGCCTTTACCTCATTATAGAATTTTAAAATTTTGAGTGCCGATATTTTAGGGTTATAGGAGCGGAACCTCTTTACTTTAATATTGTCAATAACTTCTTCGGCAGGCAATCTACTATCGGCCGGCCCGCTATCGCTTGCTACAATTAAAACTTCGTGCCCTTGCTGCTTGTAGGTTTGTGCTAAATAAAAAAGTGAGTTTTCTATTCCTCCAAAATGAGGCTTGTAATAATATGACGTGAGTAAAATTTTCATTTAAATTACCGGAATAAGGGTTTATAGTTCATTTCGTAAAGCAACCCGCTTCTCCTTTTGCCGATAGGTTTAGCAGGAACCCCACCCACTATTGTTAACTCTTCTACATTTTTGGTAACAACGCTATTACACGCCACTACAGCGCCGCGGCCAATGGTAACACCCGGTAGTATTGTAACCCGGGATGCTATCCAAACGTGGTCTTCAATAATTATATCATCGCCTTTAGATTTATGGTAATCGTCATGTACATCATGCTCCAGCGTCCATATGTTTGTTTCCTGGGCAATGTCAACATTGTTGCCTATAATTAGTTTGCCCCCCCGCCCGTAGAGTAAAACTTTTTGGTTTATAATGGTATTGTCACCAATACTAATATTCTTTCCCGAACGGATCTCGACGCCCATCAAAATAGTCGATTTTTTACCGAAAGAATGTATAGTTCGCCTGACAAAAAACTCCCTAAAGGTGTGCGACGGGAAATACATCGCCCATTCATTAAAAAGATAACTTTTTAGGCTTATATATACCTTTAAAAGTCTAACTAAAAAACTTTTCATATTCAGTAATTAAGATCTTCTGTTTTGGCATGTTTATGATTTACGCCAGGATATGAACTCTTGGCGCAAGAGTTACATCGTCGCCAACTTCAATATGCCAGCAATGCGAATTATCAATAATGCAACCCTGTATTATTTTATAATTTTCACTAATTGTAAGCCCGCGTGCAACTAACGCTTCTATATCAGACTCGCCCCTTAGTTTATCAGTTATTTTTTTAGCATTGGTGTAATTATTAACACTTAATCAATCCTTATCTTTTCTTCAGATTTAATAAAGCAAACACGTTTTCGCGGTATAAAAAGCCTGCAAACCCTGCTGTAAGCAGTACCATTTCTAACGATATCGTTAAAATATTGGCTTTAAATAACCAATGAGTATGATAGCCTATGGCCACTATCAAAGCCGAAGCGAATACAATAAAAGCATTAAGGTTTACGGTGAATATTTGGTTTAATTTCACCCCATACAGATCATTACCAGCCCTATAGGTAAATATACTAAGAAATACAGTTTGTATTGTTGTACCTAATATTACCCCATAAAACCCCATATAATAGGTTAGTAAAATAGAAAAGGCGCCATTCATCAATGCAGTAACCGAATCTATTCTGAATATTCTTTTAGTATCTCCTGTAACAAACATTGTACGATAAATGAGGCTGTAAAAACCTGATAATGCCCAGTTGAAAACGGCTATAAAGGCCCATAAAAAGTATTGATCATATTCGGCGGTGCGCATCCAGAGTTCAAAGAATTTTTGCCCTACAAGCGCAAAACTGGCTAATACAAATAAAAATAATGCGAATATCATTACTGTGATACGCACAATTAATTTACTGACATCTCCGCCGGATGACTTGGTTCGAATAATATGCGGCTGTAAAACCGAATAAAGGTTTGCTGTTAACGATTTTAGTAAAAAAAACGGCCGTGTAATAATGGTGTATATTGAAACCGCCGATACACTAATAAGGCTGCCTACAATAAATTTATCGGCTTGAGAAGAAAAGAACCCAACCAATGAGAGCAGGAAAATTTCTTTAGTGTATTTAAAGGATGACTGTTGAAAAAGTTTTTTGCTGATAATAACTTTTACACGGATACCATCTAATATGCCGTTCTTCTTCACCAGGAAAAAGTCTATCAGGTAGGTTATTACATAAAGTGCCATATTGGCTATACCAAACGCCGTAATAGAGGGCTTAAAGTAAAATACCCAACCAATAATGAGCACATTTACAGCTATGATTAATATCTGGTAAATATTTTTTTCGTGGAATATACCTGCCCCCTGTAATATGTTGGCAGGTATAAAATCCATAAAAACAAATAAGGTACTAAATATGGCTATAAAGAATAATATGCGCGCTTCGTCAACATCCCCGGCGCTTATTTTAAAAAATGAAGCCGCATTGAACATAATGATAAAGCATATACCTAGTACAATAACCATCGATATAAGATTAATGGACAAAGCCGTACTTAATGACGACTGAAATTTAGCCTTATCCTTATCATATAGGTACTCTGCCGTGTACTTTATAAGCGATTTACCTGCTCCAAAATCCAGAAACGTTAACGAGGTTGCCAAACTGGTTGATAGGATAAACAAGCCGTACAATGCCTTACCATAAACTATCAGATAAATAGGGGTAGTAAAAAACGCTAAAAATAATTTTATAATTAAAATGCCGTAATTACTATATGTATCTTTTATTACCTTTTTCTTATCAAACATTCTCTCGCATTATCTTGTTATCTTCTCCACTTTTAAGCATATGGCATAGCTATTGGGTATCAATCCCAAAAAATAAAATCCTGCAGGTTAGGATTATCAAGGCTTTTAATTATTTGCACTATACTGTCTGTTTGGTTAATACTTTTTAAATTATTAAAAGTATATCCATTAAATTTTCCATGTTTAAACTTAACAGGAATATTTTTTTGGTAAAGAAACATCATCATGTAAAAATACTTTTGTGCAAGTTGTGCCTGGTTTTCCAACAGATCGTTATTTACCAATAGCTTCTCTAGCATTTCAAAGTACTGTGCCGTATTAACCGGATCGTACGTGAAGCCCTTATTACGATAATGCGTTTCAGATATTAACACAATTGGTTTAGCCATCATAGCAAACTCAAGGCCTACTGTAGAAGTATTTACAACACCAATGTCAGACATGTCTATCACAGTAAACGAGTTAATATCCATCTCGGGGTCAATTACACTTACATTGGCAGGTAATTGATTGTTAAATTTCTCTCGTATTAGGTTACCATAGCGCTCGTTAGTACCTAACACCTTTTCTGCGGGGTGGCTGCGCACCAGTACATGCACACTGGGGTTATCCTTAAAATAATTGATGGTTTGTTCGATACAGTTTAAAGCAGAAGGAAAAGCAATATCGCGCGCTACGTTAGCAGCATCCCATATCAGGTTTGTAAAAATGGTTATTACTTTTGCATCTGGCTTTATTCCAAGTTTGTTTTTAACAGCTAATACATCCGCTTCTCTCGGAGCTGGGTTATACGAATATACGTCGCCTTTTTGTAATTCCCTGTCAACCATGTATTCCTGCACCATATCATGTTCTTTGGGCGTTAGTTGCTTGTCTGCGTACCTGTCCCAGGCGGTATCAAAGCTCCAGTCTGGCGATGGCTGGTTAACGTTAAAGTTAGTGGATGCGTTTCGTTTACCCCTATCGTAACAAATGTATTTGATGTTGTTACGTACACAATATTCTGCAACAGGCTGCCATGTACAATATATACCATGCGAGAACATTACATATTTGTATTCCTTTTTTTGGCAAAGGCTTTTAACCTGCATATAATTGGCCAGCGCTGTTTTCAAGAACTCTGCAGCCCTTTCAGCAGCATCCGCTTCAAAGTTGGTTGATTTGTAAAACCTATACATCACTCCCAATACAATATCACCAAAGTCTATCCCATCATATTTAAATTTTAATATTTCGTCCAGGTTATTCTTTACCGGGGCTATCATAACATCAATCTCTTTGGGGAAATTAATATATTGATACTTAACGTTTGCCGATTTTAACCAACGCCGAGCTGTTTTAACAAGATCGTTCCAAAACGTGTCCTTCCCAACGTCATTAAGAATTCTTTTTGTAATCAGTTCGTTAAGCGGGACGGCCTCATCATATATCAAATAATCAACGTTATAACCCTCCAACTTTAACAAATGGTACATCATTATCTCCAAAGGAGTTAAATACATATATCCTATACCCGAGTACAACAGAATATTACCCTTAGATGCTGGCGGCGATTTAACATCTTTATACGCATCATAAAGTTTTTTACTTTCTATTAAATTTTTTACAATACGTTTTGCTTTAGATATAATAGAACTATTTAAAGCCTTTTCATTTTTCATAGTAGGTACATTAATGGCTTAATTAAGCCCATTCAATATCATTTTTAATTATTTTAGCCGGTATGCCCGCAGCAAGAGAATGTGCAGGCACATCTTTACTTACTATACTTCCGGCTGCGATGATAGCTCCATCACCAATAGTTACTCCCTTTAATATCTTAGCGCCTGCACCTATCCACACGTTGTTACCTATTGTAATAGGCCTGGCCGATGGAAGCTTCTCTGAGTTTACAACGATGCAGTGCATATCATCATCAACTATTTCACATTTCCAGGAAATGGCACAATTACTACCTATTTTCACTTCGGTACGTGCAAATATCATCGAGTTTGGGTTGATGTATGTGCCATCACCTATACTTAGTTTGCCGGGAACATATATTTTACAATCCCTCGCAATCCTAACCTTGCCATTAATGCTAACAACGGCATTTTTATATATTCTTAATACCCCTTTTGCGTTGGGTGTTAAAGCATTTCGGTTAGTAAATGTTCCTAAGAAAAGTTGCCCGTTGATATCAAGTGTGCCCTGGTTTTTGTAATTTACTTTAAACGACCGATAAAACTTAGAGCCGTTAAATAACGCACCCCTTATAACAGACAACAGGTCATCAACCTTACTTTCGCTTTTAGCCAGTTTCTTTAATATCTGTTTCATTTAAAGCAGCTTAACTATTATGCAACCAAACTTAAGTTTTTAATAGCGGCATTAAAACGTTGTTTAGACCGCCCGTCTAACGCTTCAATTTGTTTGGTAACCATTTCTGTTTGTTTAACCATGTCGGTATAAAACTGGTTAAACGGTTTAATCATATTTAAAATATCATTGTGCTTTTGTACATAACCGGCACCACATACCAAACCCATTTGTGTTAAACCGGTATATATAAACTGCTGATTATCTACATAATAAGCGGCAAAAATTGGTTTGCGCAATGCTACAGCTTCGAAGCTTAAGGTACTTGTTGGTACAACTACAACTTTGCTTGCCTGCATATACTGCATCATCTGGTTCTGATTGAGGTTATGTAGTACGGTTATATTTTGCTGCGGATGGTAATTTTTAAAAGAAACATCTTTTGTAGCCGCTACAAAGTAAATAGGTGAACTAAAACCACTTTTTAAAAGTTCATCAGCAAAATTATAACCGATACCAAGTGGGTCTGCACCACCAAAGCATATAAATACCCCTTCACCTAATAAATCAACGCTTGTTGTTTGTTGTGCTGCTTCTAAAAAAGCCGGCCTAAGCATCGCGTATTTTAAGCCAAGTAAATACGTTTTAGGGTTGATACCTTTGTAACTTTCACTGCTTATACCGGGGCAATGGTTTACAATAACATCGCCACCATAAACATCCTGTGGCAGGTCGCTTATTTCTATAACAGATGCCACAAAGGATTTAATGGCTGCTACCCATTCTTTGGTAAAGTTGTAACCATCTATCCATAAATTGTCCTGCCTGGTAAGCAGCGTTCTTAAATGCGCGTCATCCTGTATATACTGGGTATGCCAGTCTGCCAGCAGCGGGGCACAATAATCTTTGTTCTCTGCTGCTATTAAAAATGATACTTCGAAATCATCTTTAAACATTTCGGCAAGTGCAAGCGTACGCGACAGGTGCCCCCTCCCGATAGTTTTGTTAGCATCAACCCTAAACAGCATCCTATTCATAAAGTACTATATATGATCGGTTACTCGTGTATGTAACCGCAAAAACCGGCAATTTTCCAACTGCCAACATGTTTTAGCAAAAATAAGCTGCGCCACTTTAACGGTATTATTTGGCCATTGGTAAGTGTTAAGGTGCCATCAAATACCTTATGTACCAGAACCGTATCATCATGAAAATCAAAATTTTCCAGGCGGGTAGTCTTATAAAATACTTCTCGTGGGTTTGATGCAAAATCATTTTTTGCAAATCCCTCGCTGTCTTGCATCCATTGAACTTTGTAAGACTCTAATGTTGGGAAAGTTAGTTTCCAGCTTTGCGGATCGGTACTTTTACCCATGTCTACCCCAAAAAAGCCTTCAGAAATATACCCGTCAGCAACCATATCCCAGCTTTGTGCTATAAAACCATCAAAGTCGCCGCGGATAAGCACTTCCCATATCTCATAATGATCGGTCCCTTCCTCATACGGGTTTACTTCCCAGCTTTCCATTAGTTTATTGCTGATGATTTAATGTACTCACCCTGTTCAATATCCGCATTCAATGTTTTACCAATAAGCGACGGCAATTCATAAGGTGGTAGTGCATCTTTAGGGCATGGCCTTAATACGGTAAGATCAGCCTCGGTTAAAACGTCGCCTGCCTGCAGTTTGCGGGTAGCGCGTACAGCCCTGCGTTGTACAATTACCGTATTCTTTTCGTTATCCTCTACTTCTTTAATACCGGTACCTACCGATAATTGCAGATATTCTTTATTATCTACATGCTGCGCTGTAATAGCGAAACGCTCTTCAAATGATAAACCCGGTTTCAGGTCGGCCTTTAGGGCCCTGGTTTCGTCCACCATTTGTTTCCACTCTTTAGGCATCATAGAAAAGGCATGGTCCTGGCCTTCAATTGTGCTATCGAATGTAAAGTGTTTCTCAACCGCGCAGCAATCAAACAAACCTACAGATGCCAATACGCTTAGGCTACCGTGCGTATGGTCTGAAAGGCCAACCGGGATACCCGGCCATAATTTATTATAAGTATCAAGCACCTTTAAATTAAGGTTGCTGAAACGCTCCCTGGTAACAGCCTCCGGCTCGCCATACCTGGCGGTATAGTTGGTGTTACATTGCAGCAATAAAATGTTATCAGTTTTTTTAAGCGCTACGGCCATCGCCATTTTTACTTCGTCGAGGCTGCTTGCACCGGTTGCAATTATTAAGGGCTTATCGTATGATGCCATTAATTCTATTTCCTCGTGCCAGGTAATGTCACCCGAACCAAGTTTAAATGCAGATACATAAGGTTCTACTGCCTTAACCAACTCAAGCGAGTATGGCGAGGTAAAGTACGACATGTTTAGCTTCTCGGTCAGCTCTTTTAATTCAAGCGTCCACTCAAAGGGGATCGAAGCCGCTTTGTACGAGTCGAAAACCGACGTTTTCCAACCACTTTGGTGTGTTTTAACATTCTCAAGGTTTTTAAAACCATGGTCAGACACGATAGTTTCGGCGCTAAAATTTTGCATTTTAACCGCATCCACACCAGATTCTGAACAGGCATAAATTAATTCCTTGGCTTTGCTAAGATCGCCACCGTGGTTTGATGCAATATCGGCTATAAAGTATACCGGGTTATTAACATCAATTTGCTTATTGTCTATTTTTACACTCATGGTATTTAGTGCTTAATGTATTTTCTTAATTCGGGTATTTGCAATATACCCTGTAAAGTATCTTGCTGTGTGGTCATAAAATTGTGACCAAGCACTTCGTAAATGCGTTTTGGTATGGCAACCAGGTTAACATCGCGCGTTGCACCGCCAACAATTAATTCGGTAGGGTAACCAAATAACTTTGCCTGATCCTGTAAAAAGGTATATTCTTCTGAACTATCTGTTGTACCAAAGTGAATAATCCCTGTTACGCGCTTTTCAATAAGCGCGGCTACACCATCTATCATGTGCGATGCCAGCATCCTGTTTTGCACAACCCCTCTGTCAACTGTAATGGTTTGCCCGTCTTTCAACTTTTTAAGCAAGCCCTCGTTACGGGTTATACGATGAGGCACCCAGCCCTGTAACGATGCAAATCTTAAAGCACACCAGTTAATTGACGAGGCTTGTAAGGTTTCTTCACAAGCGGCTTTAAAAGCCCCATATTCCGATATCCCGTTCGCTTTAAGATCTTCGGTAAGCGGAACACCGCTGTAACCGTCTAATGCTAATACAGACGATGCATACACATAATAGCCACTCTTTTTTGCAATGTGTGTTATGCAATACTGGTGTATACCCGCACCCTGCTCGTCCTCTCCACGCAAAAAATTAACTATAACATCCGGATCGTAATCATCAATCACCTGCTGATAATCTGACAGATCAACAGGTTTAAATTTCTTAACCGGGGAGGTAAAATCAACGTCGAGGTTATGCAGCGTACCCCCTAATGCAAAAGAAGGTTCTGATAAGGCCAGCTTGTTAAGTAATAAAAAGCCTAACCATGATGCCGCGCCTAAAACTAAAACCTTCTCTTGCTCCATTATTAAATTAATTAATATTGAAATTCTGGATCAATATGGTCTTTTATCAAAGTTCTGATGCCTTCAACATCCAACCATTCGTCGTTAGAGCCGGAGTTGTATTCAAACTCGGCAGGTACCTCTTTAGCATTATTTGCTTTAAGGTAATCTTCTTTAGTATACCTGAATGTTTGTGGTAATATTACGTAGTAGCTACCAACATCAACGGTGTTATATGAATCTGAAGCGGTGATCATTTCCTCGTGGATCTTCTCGCCGGGGCGGATACCTGTAACTACTTTCTCGCAGTTAGGGCCAATAGCCTCAGCAACATCGCCAATACGATATGACGGGATCTTTGGAACAAATATTTCGCCACCCCATGAGTGCTCTAATGCGTGTAAAACCATTTTAACGCCATCCTCAAGAGAGATGTTAAAACGGGTCATTTTTTCATCGGTAATAGGTAACACACCCGAATCGCGTTTTGAAAGGAAGAACGGAATAACCGAGCCGCGTGAACCCATTACGTTACCATATCTTACTACAGATAATTTTAAATTGCGCGAGCCTTTCATATTGTTGGCAGCAACAAATAATTTATCTGAACACAGTTTGGTTGCGCCATAAAGGTTGATAGGTGCCGCGGCTTTATCTGTAGATAAGGCAACAACATCTGTTACACCAGAGTCGAATGCCGCGTCAATAACATTTTCGGCACCAAATATATTGGTTTTGATACACTCCATAGGATTGTACTCGGCGGCGGGTACTTGCTTTAATGCAGCGGCGTGGATAATGATATCAACGTTTTCGCAAGCTCTTTTTAAACGCTCTTTATCCCTAACATCACCTATAAAATATCTAAGCGCGCTATATTTTTCAGGACTAAACTGTTGAGCCATTTCAAATTGTTTCAGCTCATCGCGCGAATAAACAATTACTCTTTTTACTTCAGGATAGTTATTTAATACAGTTTCGATAAACTTTTTACCAAAAGACCCTGTACCACCTGTTACAAGAATTGATTTTCCTTTTAAATCCATTATAGTGTTTCTATTTTTTTATCAGTGTAATTAATTTCAAGCCATTTGTATATTTTATTAAAATTCAACTCAGGGCTCGTATCGTATTTTATATCAATTATCATTTGCTCAATGCGTTTATGATCGTCCGGGCTATCTACTGTAAGTAGTTTATCAACCGTCGGGTTTAAACCGTCTATCGTATTATCATAACTTAACAGTTTAAATCTATCTCGGTTATCCCTAAAATAAGGGGTAACGTGCTCTTTATGGTAATCATTAAGATCGGGTTGTGCCCAAACTTTTCTTAACGCGCCAACATTTATGTTCTCATAAGCAATGTGCGATAACCCATCTACATAAGTATAATCATTACTTCCGCTTATGTGTTGCTTAAATAAAAAAGCGCTCACGTCATGCCGGTTAAACGGGTTATCGGCGGTTACCCTTATTACTTGGTCGCCATTTTGCAAATCTTCAGCAGCTTTTATAAACCTGCTTAACACATCTTTACTATCACCCCTTACACATTTTGCTCCTAAATAAGCGCAATAGGCCTCAATAGGGTCATCCTCTGTAAGGGTTGAGGTAGCAACCGTAACGCCTGTTATAAAATCGTTCCTTTTTACTGTATCAATTACCCGCTTTAAAAGCGGTATGCCCGCTAATGGCATTAAGGATTTACCCCTTAATCTGGAGCTACCCATTCTTGCCTGAATAATTGCTTCAACTACCATAACAGTGTATATGTATTACAACCTGGCATCAACCATGTTACGGTCTAAAGTTCCTTTTATATCAAATATTACCGAGTTTTCGTTAGTGTACTTTTTAAAGTCGAACTCTTTAAACTCATCATGCGATACTGCCGCTACAATGGCATTATATGTTTCGCTTTTATCTAATTTGCTTGTAATATCTATACCGTACTCTTTTTTAACTTCGTGCGCGTCAACCCATGGGTCGTATATTTCTACATCAAGGCCAAATTGCTTAAGCTCGTTGTAAATATCAATAACCTTGGTATTCCTAAAATCGGGGCAATTTTCTTTAAATGTAAAGCCCATTATTAAAGCTTTTTCGCCGTTAATTTTATGATCCTTTTTGATCATCAGCTTAATAACCTTGTTGGCTACAAACTCAGCCATATTATCATTAACACGCCTGCCCGATAAAATAACTTCGGGGTGATAACCTAATGATTCCGCTTTGTGCGCCAGGTAATATGGGTCGACACCAATACAATGGCCACCTACCAAGCCCGGTTTATATTTTAAGAAATTCCATTTTGTGCCGGCAGCGTCCAAAACGTCGTTAGTATCAATACCTATTTTATCAAATATTAAAGATAATTCGTTTACGAATGATATGTTAACATCGCGCTGGGCGTTTTCAATAGCTTTTGATGCCTCTGCAACTTTAATGCTTGGCGCCTTGTGGGTGCCCGCAGTAATAATTGCTGAATAAAGTTCATTCACCATATCGGCAATTTCGGGAGTTGAACCCGATGTAACCTTTTTTATAGTGGTTAAGGTATTTACTTTGTCGCCCGGGTTTATGCGCTCCGGAGAGTAGCCTATAAAAAAGTCTTCGTTAAATTTTAAGCCCGAGGCTTTCTCAAGTACAGGCACACAGTCTTCTTCGGTACATCCCGGGTATACCGTACTTTCGTATATAACCAGATCATTTTTTTGCAAGGCTTTACCCAGCATTTCAGATGCTTTGATCAATGGGGTAAGATCCGGCGATTTAAACTGATTGATAGGTGTTGGTACAGTTACAATAAAAACATTGCATTTTTCAAGGTCTGTTTTATCAGAAGAAAAATGAAGGCCGGTATTACCGGTTTTGGCCATATCAATCACCTTGTTAAGGTCTTCAAGATCAGCCTCTAAAGTGCTGTCTAGCCCTTTGTTAAGTTCTTGTACCCTGGCATCATTAATATCAAAACCCAGTACATTAAATTTCTTACCAAACTCAATAGCTAATGGTAACCCAACATAACCTAAACCAATAATTGCAAGGTTAATATCTTCTGAAGAGCGGTTAGCTAAGTACTTTTGAATATACGTTAAAGGCATAAAAATTATTCTTATTATGTTTAAAAGTAATACTGTTATTTTAGGTAACTGTTAATTATTTATTAAAAAGGTTCTTAAAAAACCCTTTTTTCTCTTTTTCATCTTCCTGATAATAGCCGCCATAACCATAGCTATATCCATACCCGTACCCATATCCATAGGTCTTTTGCAGGTTAATAGCGTTCATTACAATATTCAGATTTTTGAATTTGCGGGTAACGTAGTAATTGTTTATTGCGTAAAGCTGGCTCTTGGCTGTATAATCGTGCCTTACAATGTATAGTGTAGTATCTGAGAATTTACCTAAAATCTGCGCATCAGTTACCAAACCAACCGGAGGTGCATCAAGCAGTATGTAATCAAATTCTGTTTTTAGCTTCTCTATCAGCTCATCTATCTTGCCGTTAACCAACAACTCGGCCGGGTTTGGCGGTATAGCACCGCTGGTAATAATGTAATAATTTTCTTGTATAGGTACTTTCTTTATTATTTTAGAATAATCTACCTGCCCTATTAAATAATTTGACAAACCATTGTCATTACTAATATCCAAGCTCTGGTGCAACTTTGGTTTACGAAGATCCAGCTCAAGGATAACCACTTTTTTGCCGGACATGGCTAAACTTGCGCCAAGGTTAAGGGAGATAAATGATTTACCCTCACCACTCATACTTGATGTAAACAACAATACCTTTTTACTTGGGTCGGAAATAACGAACTGTAAATTTGTTCTTAAAGATCTCACCTGTTCGGCTATCATCGAACGCGGCTTTGTAACAACTAACAGCGGGCCAGATTCGCTTGAGTGAGATATCTCGGCAAGGATAGGCGCCTTCGTAACCTTTTCTATGTCCTGCTTACGAGTTATCCTGAAATTAAGCAGGCTGCTTATATAAATTATGGCTATAGGTAATAAAACACCTATTAATAAAAAGAAGGTATAAATAACACTTTTTACAGGCTTTACCGGTGTGCTGCTGCTCCAGGCGGCATCAAGCGTTCTGCTATCGGCCACACCCGATGCAAGTTGCATGGCAGTTTCCTCGCGTTTTTGAAGTAAATAAGTAAATAAATTATTTTTAATTTCCTGCTGACGCATCACATCAAGCAAACCGCGTTCTTTTACCGGCACTTTTTTAATTACCGATTCAAAACTATTGTTTTTCATCTCCAGCTGCTGCCTGGTTATCTGTAAGCCTTTCTTCAGATTTTCTACGGCCGAGCTAATCTGCTGTTTTAAAGATGTTATCTGGTCGTCAAAGGATGAAACTATAGGGTTAGTTTCGGGTACGGTTTGTAAAAGGCTTTGCCTTTTAAGCTGAATATCGCCTAACTGTTGTACCAAACCTAACAAGGTTGGGTCGTCAATACCAAACATTGATGGTAATGAGGCGGAACTTTTACCAGATGTTCTGAGGTAGTTCTCTAAATTTGAAAGAACACTTATCCGTATACCAATTTTATTTAATTCGGCATCATTGGCACCTATACCTGTTATAAACTCTTTAGATTCGGCACCAATATCTGTGATCTGGTTAGATGATTTATATTGCTCCACATTTTTTTCTACAGAGCTAAGGTCCTGAGCTATAACAGATAGCCTTTCATCTATAAATTTTAATGTGTTAGACGTTATTTTATTCTTGTCTTCAATTGCAGCCTGGTTGTACTCTAATATTAAATTATTTAAAATGTCCTTTCCGCGTTGAGGAATGGCATCTTCAAGTGATATATTTAATACGGTTGCCTGTTTACTAACCGGGTTTATCCTGAGTTTTTGGCTAAAATATTTCGCAACATTTTCTACGGTGTTAAATCTAACCTCATATATCGTGTTCTGCTTTTTGTTCCAGTTAGGGTTAAGATTTACCTGTAAAACACCAATCTCGGTTTTAATTGGAAACCCTACTGGATATTTAACACCATTTATTTCAACTACACTATTATTTAGTAAATGTATTTTAGTGCGGGTGTTATAATCTACATTACTATTTTTGTTTATAAGTTGTACTGTAAATGGTATATTACCGTAAGCCTCACTCTGTTTAATTGTTTGGGTATAGTAGTAAAAAGTTTCCAGATTTAGTTTTTCAACCACTTTTTCCATTATGGTTTTCGACTTGAGTATTTGTATCTCGTTGTCGATGATCTTACCAGACGAGAACATATCAAGGTCCTTAAGCAAGTCGTTTGAATTACCTGCACCCTGCTTATTATCCTTTATAAGCAGGTCTGTCTCTACTTGGTACAACGGTGTAGCAAATTTCACATATACATAACCAAGGCATAAGAAGAAAATTATTGATAAAAATATCCACGGCCAATACCTTAAATATCTGAATAGCAATTCACGAAAATTAGTCCCTTCTCTTTCCTGATCTATAAAATCATTCAAATTATCATTATTGGTCATATTATTTCAATTGGTATAAAAAGAAGCGAACGCTTATTTACGGGTATAGTTAAGGATAATAGCAAAAAAGGATAATGCACTTAAAATAATTGGGATGATCTGATATGTTTTATCGGTTTGTGCAATCCTGCCTTTACCTGGTTCTACGTATATAACATCATTGGCATGCAGGTAATAATAAGGGGAGCTATACACACTGCGATTGGTAAGATCTACCCTGCCAAATTCTTTTTTACCATCAACATCCCTTATTACTAATATATTATTGCGTTTACCGTAAATGGTTAAATCGCCGGCCATGCTCAGTGCTTCGGGCAGTGTTATCTTCTCATTGGCGATAACATAAACCGAAGGCCTTGCAACCTCGCCCATAACAGATATTTTATAGTTCAGAAAACGAACGTTAACCGTTGGTTCTTTCAAATACTTTTGCTGTAAACGCTCCTTAATAAGGTCTTTGGCCTGCACGGTGTTTAACCCCGCTACTTTTATTGACCCTAAAAGCGGAAATTCAATTGTACCGGCTGCATCTACAAGATAGCTCTGAACCAAATTTGGCTGAGAGGCAGACGTAGTAACGCCCGACGCTGATGCTGAATTATCTGTGGTTGTATTACTGGGAACTGAAGCGAACGGATTAAAGAAACTACTGGCGACAGGGTTTAATGAACTAACGTATATACCTAAAATATCGCCGCTTTGTATGGTAGGTATGTAGGTTTGGGCAACAGAAACAGTATCTGACTGGTTAACCCCTTTTTGAAAATAAGCAATTTCTTTTTGATTTATGCATGAGGATAAAGCAAAAACAATAGTTAAGAACAAAAAAACATTAAAATAAATATTTTTTTTCATATTGATGGTGGTAGAATTGTCGCAAAAGTATTGTTTTATATGTAATTAAGCAACGCTAAAGTAATGTTTGTATGTTAAAAATATTATCATTCTATAATATAAATATATTAATTATTAGGATTTATTGCTTAATTTACAATTAAACACGCTTTTTTAATATAAAATTCTCAAGAAAATACCACTTGCTGCGACGATAAACAATTTGGTTTTATAATTGTTTTAATTATTAAAAAAATCATCTTTAAGGTCGTCAATTTCACGCCTGTCACGTTTTGTAGGGCGGCCAGCTCCCCTGTCGCGTGTAAGAATTGGCGCATGAAAAACCGATTTAAAGGCGTGCGTTTCTTCCATCGGGGTTATATCCTCATAAAACATAACGGCCGTTTTGGCATCGGTTCGGCTTTCCAGCAACCCTGTTACTTTCAGTACACGTTTATCGGGTCCTTTAGATACGGTGTAAACCTCTCCTATCTTTACCTCGTGCGATGGCTTTATATTATTACCATCAAGCTTAACACGCCCTGCCTTGCAGGCATCAGATGCCATAGTGCGTGTTTTAAACGCACGGATAGACCATAAATATTTATCAATTCTTAACTTTTCTTTCTCAGCCATATTTCTCATTCATTTTTCACCAGTTCATTAGTTTATTGGCATTGTAGCTTACAATTTGCATCGCGTTTTATGAAACACAAATGAACAATTGAACTAATGAACCATTGCACAATGAAACAAATCTCCTTAAAATTCCTTTAATTTGACAAAATTTATATACTGTAATGATCGACCTTAAAAAAATGATTGAGGATGCCTGGGATAACCGCACCCTTTTAAGTGAAAGCGACTACATTAATGCTATAAATACCGTTATTGAGCGACTTGACAAAGGCGAGATACGGGTAGCTGAACTTATTGGCACACGCTGGCATACTAACGACTGGATAAAGAAAGCCGTGATATTATACTTCCCTACCCGCGCCATGGAAGAAATTAAAACCGGCCCTTTTGTGTTTCATGATAAAATGAAACTAAAAACCAATTATAAAGAACTTGGCGTACGCGTAGTACCTCACGCAATTGCCCGTTACGGCGCTTACCTTGCACAAGGTGTTATTATGATGCCATCATACGTTAATATTGGCGCTTACGTTGATGAAGGCACCATGGTTGATACCTGGGCTACTGTAGGTTCATGCGCGCAAATTGGCAAGCATGTTCATTTAAGTGGTGGTGTTGGTATTGGCGGCGTGTTAGAGCCGGTGCAGGCTGCACCTGTAATTATTGAAGATAACTGTTTCCTGGGTTCTCGTGCCATTGTGGTTGAAGGTGTACATGTAGAAAGTGAAGCCGTATTGGGCGCTAACGTAGTATTAACCGCATCTACTAAAATTATTGATGTAACCGGCCCCGAGCCAATTGAATATAAAGGGCGTGTACCTGCCCGCTCTGTAGTTATACCAGGCTCGTACACTAAAAAATTCCCGGCTGGTGATTACCAGGTGCCATGTGCATTAATTATTGGTAAACGCAAAGAATCGACCGATAAAAAGACATCGCTTAATGATGCTTTAAGGGAGAATAACGTAGCGGTGTAGTTATAGATATGAGACATGAGATATTAGATTTGAGATTACCTTCAGCATGGTTCAATAAAAATTAGATGATGCGGCCTGTCTCAAATCTCATATCTCATATCTCAAATCCCAAAATATTGATAAGACTGCCCAACTGGCTTGGCGATGTGGTAATGAGCACCGCTTTTATCAACGCAGTAAGGCAGCTTTATCCCGATTCACTAATTGATGTTATCATCAAAAAAGAGCTTGGAAGTATCGCCGCGCTCATTCCCGGTTTAAACAATATATATCTTTTCTCGAAAGAAGAGCACAAAGGCCTTGGCGGCGTTTTTCGTTTCGGCAGATCGTTGCGTAAAGGTCAATACAATATTTTTTTAAATCTCCCCCATTCCCTGTCGTCGTTTGTAATGGCCCGGGCAAGTGGCGCAAAACAGCGTGTTGGTTTTAGTAAGGAAGGCGGCATGTTTTTGCTAACCCGGCCGGTTACAAAACCAGCTAATCTGCACCGGGTTGATGGATACATTTACTTACTGGAAAAATTTGCCGGAAAGGCAGTGACCGAAAGGCAGGTTAAACTATCAGCAGATCGGGCTGCCCATATAAATGATACTGTAGTTATAAATTTTAATTCCGAGGCTTCATCACGCAGGATGCCCTTAGAAAAAGGGCGTAGTATAATTAACACGCTAACAAATACATTTAAAAATATAACATTTGTTATTGTTGGTTCGCCAAAAGAAACGGCATTTACAGATGAATTATTAATAGGGCTGGATAACCCCGACAGGCTACAAAACCTGGCCGGTAAAACTAATTTAAAAGGCCTTGCCGAAACTATGGCCGCCAGCAAAGCTGTACTAACAACAGACTCCGGCCCGGCACATCTGGCAAACGCCCTTGGCACACCTACTGTAGTTTTATTTGGCGCGGGCGATGAAACCAACACTGCACCATACAACACAAACAATCTACAGGTGATACGTTATGGCAAGCTGGAATGCGAGCCATGTGTGCGTAATACCTGCAAATTATATGGCGTACCCAAATGCATGGAAATGCTGGATGAAATAAAAATAATAAAAGCATTAGATTTGCACCTCAATCATGCTTAAAGACGAAGTAAACAAAGCGCTAAAAATTGTGCAGGATGGTGGAATTATCCTATATCCTACCGATACCATATGGGGCATAGGCTGCGATGCCACAAACACCGATGCCGTTAAAAAGATCTACGCCCTTAAACAGCGTGAAGAAAGCAAGAGCATGATCATTTTGCTTGATATAGATAATAAGCTGCAAACGTACATCAGCGAAGTACCTGACATTGCTTACGATCTGATAGAGTATGCCGAAAGCCCTTTAACACTGGTAATGCCCGGCGCCAAAAATATTTCGCCCGCACTTATTGCCGCAGATGGAAGCGTGGGTATTAGGGTTACAAGCCACCCATTTTGCCAGCAGCTTATACAGCGCCTGCGCAAACCTTTGGTATCAACATCGGCTAATATTAGCGGTAAACCCTCGCCCGAATACTTTTCTAAGATAGACCAGGATATTATTGATGGGGTTGACTATGTTGTTGACATTGACCAATATAGTACCGAAGTTAAGAAACCATCTACCATCATGAGGTTGAACCCAAATGGCGGTTTCGAATTTATTCGCCGTTAATTTTTTTATAATCGCTAAATTTGCGCTGTAATACAAGCCTGTTAGCAGCCTACTTATGAAACAACACCTGCAACATCCGGTATTTTCTGTTATTTCTAAACTTGCTGCCGAACAAAATGTACAGGCCTACGCAATTGGTGGTTACGTGCGCGATATTTTCCTGAACCGCCCTTCTAAAGATATAGATATTGTAATTTTAGGCAACGGTATTGATTTCGCCGAAGCCGTTGCTGCAAAGCTAAATGTTAAGGTATCGGTATTTAAAAATTTTGGCACTGCCATGCTTCGTTACCAGGACGTGGAAGTTGAGTTTGTAGGCGCCCGTAAAGAAAGCTACCGGTCTGACTCGCGCAAGCCTATTGTAGAAAACGGCACACTTGATGACGACCAAAAACGCCGTGATTTTACCATTAATGCACTTGCAATAGCCCTTCATTCGTCACAGTTTGGTGAATTGATAGACCCTTTTGGCGGCATTGCAGACCTGGAGGCAAAAATCATCCGCACACCCTTAAACCCCGTCGAGACATTTTCTGACGACCCGCTGCGAATGATGAGGGCTATCCGTTTTGCAAGTCAGCTCGATTTTAAAATTGACGAAGAGGCCATTGCCGCCATAAAAAGCAACCTTCATCGCATTAAAATTGTATCGCAGGAGCGCATAACAGATGAACTGAATAAGATCATCCTGTCCACCAAACCATCAATAGGTTTTAATTACCTGTTTGATACGGGTATGCTACATATAATTTTCCCGCAGATGGCTGCGCTGTACGGTGTAGAGGTTATAAATGGCAAAGGCCATAAAGATAATTTTTACCACACACTGCAGGTGCTGGATAACATTTGCGAAACTACCGACGACCTTTGGCTGCGTTGGGCCGCTATATTGCATGATATTGCCAAACCCCCAACCAAACGCTTTGAGCCAGGCCATGGGTGGACATTTCACGGACACGAAGACAAAGGCGCCCGCATGGTGCCCAAGATCTTTACACAGTTAAAACTGCCGCTGAACGAGAAAATGAAGCTGGTACAAAAGCTGGTGCAATTGCACCTGCGCCCTATTGTACTTTCGCAATCAATTGTTACCGATTCTGCCGTGCGCAGGTTATTGTTTGAGGCGGGCGATGATATAGAAGCCTTAATGCTTTTATGTAAAGCTGATGTTACCACTAAAAACGAATACAAGGTTAAAAAGTACCGCAACAATTTTGAACTGGTACAGCAAAAGCTAAAAGACGTTGAAGAGCGCGATAATATCCGCAACTGGCAGCCACCTGTAACAGGGTTGGATATTATGCATCTTTTTGGTATTGGCGAAGGCCGTGAAGTGGGTATTATTAAAAACAAGATCCGCGAAGCAATATTGGAGGGCGAGATACCAAACGAACGCGAGGCGGCAATAAATTTCACAATTGCAAAAGGGCAAGAAATTGGCTTGAAAGTTGTGGCGAACACAAATTAATTTAACATATTATTTTTGACAAAAAACTACTTATAAAATGGCACTATACAGGTTCAGGGTTACCTTTGAAGATTATGACGACGTTTCCCGGGATATCGATGTAAAATCTAACCAGACATTCGAAGATCTTCACAAGGCTATACACCAATCTACCGGTTATAACCCCGAATTTCCGTCCTCTTTTTACATCAGTAACGACCAATGGATGAAGGGTGAGGAGATCACCTACCTGCCAAATCAAAAGCGGATAGACCGTAAGATCCCTTTAATGGAAAATATAAAGCTGAGCAGCTTTATTGATGATCCGCATCAAAAATTTTATTACACCTTCAACTTCGACAGGCCTTTTGATTTCCATGTGGAGTTAATGAAGATCATTTTGGAAGATGCACCGGGTGTTACTTATCCTGCTGTTGTGCGTTCTGTTGGCGAAGCCCCAAAACAGTTTGGCAATGTGTTTAACCCTACTGTAGCAGCAACTGAAACCGGCGATGAAGATTTCGACTTTTTAAACGAGATGGCTTACAACCACGATGATGCAGATGAGTTCTCTGAAGTGACCGATACAGGTGTTGAGGACGAAGAAGAAACCAAAGGCGACGAAGAGGAAGAAGATGAATTTGGTTTTGGCGACGACGAGGCTTTTGAAGACGACGAAAAACCCGGCCGCGACGATTATTAATAAATTTAGTTGATGGTTGATAGATCATAGTTCATAGGACCAACGTGTTTATTATTACTGTAACTACTACGAACCATGATCTATGAATCATAAACTCCCCACTCTCATTGTAATTGCCGGCCCTACGGCTTCGGGTAAAACCGCGGCCGCCATTAGCCTGGCGCAACATTTCAATACTGTAGTAGTTTCTGCCGATTCAAGGCAGTTTTTCCGGGAAATGTCTATCGGTACGGCAAAGCCAACCCCTGAGGAGTTAGCCACGGTACCACATTATTTTATTAACTCGCATAGTATTACCGAGCCGTTCTCTGTTGGTGATTTTGAGCGCGAGGGAATGAAGTTATTAACCAAACTTTTTGAAAAGCGTAATGTGGTAATTATGGCGGGCGGATCCGGCCTTTATATCCGCGCAATTACCGAAGGGTTTGATGAATTACCCACTGCCGACCCCAATATACGAGAAAGGCTAAATCAAGAGCTTGCCACCAACGGCATCACAGCCCTGCAAGAGCGATTAAATGAGGTCGATCCCATCTACTATAACGAAGCTGATATAAACAATCCACAGCGCGTTATAAGGGCCCTGGAGGTGTATGAGGCTACGGGCAATCCTATTTCATCATACCGTAAAGCAAAGGTAAATCAACGCCCGTTTAATATCATCAAATACGGTTTAGACCTGCCGCGCGAAGAATTATATGACCGTATCAATAAACGTGTAGATGTAATGATACAGGATGGTTTAATAGATGAAGTGGCAGCATTGGTGCCATTTCGGCAATACAATGCCTTAAACACTGTAGGGTATTCGGAACTTTTTGATTTTTTCGACGGCAAAACGGATATCGACACCGCCATAGCCCTTATAAAACAAAATACACGCAGGTTTGCCAAACGGCAATTAACCTGGTTCCGAAAAGATAAAGACATAATTTGGGCCTCTCCTAACATGGTTTTAACATTAGCAAAATCCTAATTTAACCTACCCATTATTTTATTGTTTTATAAGATATTTATTATTTAATCACTTGATTATTATATATCTTAGTACCCTAATTAATTAACACATTTGATGACACCCCCTACTATTAACAGGAGAGCTTTCCTTGGCTCTCTGTCGGCTTTTCTTGTGCTTGTTGGCTGCAAAAAGGCCGACCCTAAACCAGCTACCGCTCCACCAACAACCACAACGCCTATTACTAACGGTAACGCAAACCCTGTAATACCGCCCAAAGTATATGACCAAAGCCTATATACAACAACCGAGTTAGGGCCAAACTTAATAAACGGCACCGACTTTAGCTCTACCCTTTATGGATATACAGATAAACTGGCATACAAAAGAGGCGATATGCTGGGTTTATATTACTCCGGACCGGCTAATCCAAAGCAGGTAATTACGCTGTCGGATTTTAACGGGAAAATAATGGGCTATTACTCGGCACCGGTAAGTGTACAGAAAATGAAAACCAATAAACCATGGCTGGATGGTTGTAAATTTGATAAAACGGCCGATATAAAACTTCCCGATAATTTAAAGCCCGGTGTTTACAGGTTTAGAGGGACTAATTATTTCGTAATATCTGATAATGACAACTACCACGATATTACCATAGTTTACCCAACTAATACCGACAACGCATACAACTATGGCGGCGGTAAAAGTATATATGACCCGGCATTACCCGATAGGGCTACAGTATCGTCATTTGCCCGCTATCAGGACGGTCTCTTAAATCGCAAGGATTTTACATCAAGCTTCTTCTTTTGGATGATGACTCAAAATTACGATGCTAATTACATTACCGACGCTGATCTTGATGATTACAAAAACATCGAAAAAACCAAGGTTTTAATGATTGTAGGCCATAGCGAGTATTGGACACGCGCCGCCCGAGAGAATGTAGATAAATTTGTTGCGAGCGGAAGAAACATGCTGGTATTATCGGGCAATACAATGTATTGGCAGGTTAGGTATAATAAACCCGAAAACCTCATGATATGCTATAAGGATAATAATTTAGACCCGCTTAAGGATAGCCCTTACAGTACAACCCTTTGGGATAGTCCTTTCTTAAAGTATCCTATTATAAATAGTATTGGGGCCGACTTTGCCGGCGGGGGGTATGGCAATAAACTGGAAAACAGGCAAGACGGTTATAAAATTGTAAATGATAAATCTCCCTTGTTTGAAGGTACTGGTTTAAAAAACGGAGATATATTATCTATACCGACAATAGAATATGACGGCGCGCCTGTTGTTAAAATGATCTCTCCGGGTTCTAAAACTATACCTGTTATTGATAACACCAAGCTAAACTTCCATCAGATAGAACTCTTAGGTTATGATTTTGCCGCTAATGGTTCTGACGCGGGGCCTAATGTAGCCTCTAAAGGGCTGGGCACCTTTATTGTATTTAAAAAGACACCTACATCAGGTACGGTTGTTAATGTTGCTACTACCGACTGGTGTAACAAACGTGGTATTGGCGGTAAAGATAAAGAAAAAGTAAGGCAGATCACCAAAAACATGATCGATAAATCGTTAAGCGATCAAACGCTTTTTGTAAGCTAACAACTTTGCTGTATAATACAACAGCTGCTTAATTTGATAGCAGCTGTTGTATGTATTGGCCGTAGCCGCTTTTAATATATTTATTTGCTAATACCTGTAATTGTCCGGCATCAATATACCCCATAAGGTATGCTACCTCCTCTATACAACCTATTTTTTTGGCCTGGCGCTTTTCTATCACCCGTACAAACTCTGTGGCATCACTAAGCGAATCGAACGTGCCGGTGTCCAGCCATGCTGTACCTCTATCCATTACACCTACATGCAGGTTACCCTGCTCAAGATAAACCCGGTTTACATCGGTTATCTCATATTCGCCGCGTGGCGATGGTTTTATGTTTTTGGCTATCTCAACAACACTGTTATCATAAAAATATAATCCGGGTACAGCAAATTTTGATCTGGGCTTTGTGGGTTTCTCTTCTATAGAAACGGCTATATTATTTGTGTCAAATTCTACCACGCCATATCGCTCGGGGTCGGCAACCGGATATGCAAATATAGCCGCGCCATTTACGTTGTTAAAGCTTTGGATGAGTTTACTGAAGCCAGATCCATAAAAGATATTATCGCCTAACACAAGCGCTACTTTATCATCACCAATAAATTTTTCGCCAATCACAAAAGCCTGGGCCAGTCCGTTTGGTGTTTCCTGTATAGCGTACTCAAAACGGCATCCAATCTCTTCCCCCGTGCCTAACAAACGTTTAAAGCCGGGGTTATCTTCCGCAGTTGTAATGATCAGTATCTCGTTTATACCCGCCAGCATCAAAACAGAAAGCGGATAATAGATCATGGGCTTATCATAAATAGGCATCAACTGCTTACTTATGGCCTTGGTTATTGGATAAAGCCGCGTGCCCGATCCGCCTGCTAATATGATACCTTTCATAGGATAATTAGTGATTTAGTGAATTATTGATTTAGTGATTGGTGCAGCGAGCGAGTACCGCGTTCGCCTTCAAATTTTTATAATCTGCACATCTGTAATCTGCACATTTGCACATCTTAATTTTGGTCAAGCCTGTTTATACAAACCTTTAAACTATCTCTCCAATACGGAATTTGGATGCCAAATGTTTGCTTTGCCTTTGATTTATCCATAACAGAATATGGTGGGCGCACCGCACGGGTTTTGTATTCGCTGGTTGCTACCGGGGTAACATTAACGTTAGTGCCCGCAAGCTCAAATATAGCTTTCGCGAAATCGTACCACGAAGCGATGCCCTCATTACTATAATGATAGATGCCGTAAGCTGTGCTATCGCTTTGGATGATATGGATAATAAACTCTGCAAGATCAATAGCATAGGTTGGTGTACCCGCCTGGTCGGCAATCACGCTCAGCTGGTCGCGCTCGGCACCAAGCTTGAGCATAGTTTTCAAAAAGTTATTCGCGAACTCGGAGTATAACCATCCGGTGCGAATGATAAAATATTTATCAAGCAAAACCGGGATTACGCGTTCGCCATCCAGCTTGGTTTGGCCATAAACGTTTATAGGCCTGGCTTCGGCATCTTCGCTTAACGGGGACGATCTATCACCCTTAAAAACAAAATCCGTAGAGGTATGGATAAGCGTTGCATCGTGCTTACTGCACAATCTCGCCAGGTTTTCAACCCCCGTTACATTAACTTTGGCAGCAGTTTCCGCATCGTCTTCGGCTTTATCTACGGCAGTGTAGGCAGCGCAATTTATAGCATAGTCTGGCCGGTGTAGCGCAAATAATGTTTCTAACCCTTCAACATCTAATATATTAGCCTCGCCCTCATCCGGGAATACAAAATGATCCAGCTTTTTATCGGCAACAAGCTTTTTAAAACATTGGCCCAATTGGCCCGAAGCACCAAATACGATAGTTTTACTCATAATTTGCAGTATGGGATTTGATATATCAGTAACCTCTTAACGCTCTACATGTTTCAACAAAAAGTCGTGATATGCAAGTTTAATACCTTCTTCTAATTCGGTCTTATAAGTCCACCCTTTTTCTGCTAACTTAGATACATCCATCAGTTTACGTGGTGTACCATCGGGCTTGCTGCTATCAAACTTAAGTTCGCCGGCGTAACCCACAATTTTTTTAATGAGCAGGGCAAGATCCTTTATGCTGATCTCTTTGCCGCTGCCAATATTTATAAAACCGGCTTCATCAAAATTCTGCATCAAATAGTAGCATGCTTCGGCCAAGTCATCGGCAAACAAAAACTCGCGCAAAGGCGAGCCGCTTCCCCATATCACAACCTCGGCCGCGCCACTCTCCTTAGCTTCATGAAAACGGCGGATAAGCGCAGGCAGCACATGTGAGTTTTGGGGATGATAATTATCGTTATAACCGTAAAGATTGGTTGGCATTACCGATATGAAATCGCAGCCATATTGCGCACGGTAAGCATCGCACATTTTAATACCTGCAATTTTAGCTATGGCATAAGGCTCGTTGGTTGGCTCAAGCAAACCTGTAAGCAAAGCATCTTCGTGCAAAGGCTGCGGTGCCATCTTGGGGTATATACAGCTTGATCCTAAGAACATCAGTTTGGTAACGCCATTTACATACGATGAATGGATGATGTTATTCTGGATCTGCAGGTTATCATACAAAAACTCCGCACGATAAGTATTGTTAGCTACAATGCCCCCTACCTTAGCTGCTGCCAAAAAAACGTAGCCTGGCTTTTCTTCAGCAAAAAAAGCGGCCACCGCAGGTTGGTCGCGCAGGTCAAGCTCAGCCGATGTACGCGTTACAAAGTTTGTAAAACCCTCGGCCCGTAGTTTCCGCATAATGGCAGAGCCTACCATTCCACGGTGCCCGGCAATATATATTTTATCTGTTTTGTTCATTGATTGGTTCATTGGTTCATTGGTTCAATATTTCATTGGTAGTATGGCGGCAACTATTGGTGAGCTTAGCACTAATAAACCAATGAACAAGTGAACTAATGAACTATTTACGCCTGCCCCATCGTTCCGCCAAAGTTCATTGGGAAACCGGTCGGCTCATTTTGAATTTTAATACGGCCATTAGCATCCTCAAACTTCTCCACGTTATCTTGCAATGCACTTAACAGGCGCTTGGCATGTTCCGGCGTTAGCACAATACGCGATTTTACTTTTGCCTTGGGCACACCCGGCATCACACGGATAAAATCTAATACAAACTCCGAGCTGGAATGAGTTATAATAGCCAGGTTAGCGTAAACACCTTCGGCCATCTCTTCAGAAAGTTCAATGTTGATCTGGTTTTCGTTTTGTTCTTCCATGGTAGTAAAAGTAATAAAAATAGCAAAGCCTCCCGTTTTCACAGAAGGCTTTGCAAAAGTATTTAAAAAATCTGATTAAGCTTCCACTTCCTCAGTTTTTGAAGCCATCAGGCGATCAAACTCTTCCTGAGAACCTACACGGATATTTTCGTATTCGCGTAAACCGGTTCCTGACGGGATTAAGTGACCAACAATAACGTTTTCTTTCAGGCCAAGCATGTTGTCTTTTTTACCTGCTATGGCTGCTTCGTTCAGTACTTTTGTAGTTTCCTGGAACGATGCGGCTGAAATGAACGATTTTGTACCTAATGATGCTCTTGTGATACCTTGTAACATCGGGCTCGAAGTTGCTGCAATTGCATCCCTTACCTCTACTAATTTTAAATCTTTACGTTTTAAAATAGAGTTTTCGTCCCTTAGTTTCCTCAATGATATGATCTGTCCTGCTTTAAGAGTTGTAGAATCACCCGGATCAACAACAACTTTCTTATCAAACATCTCATCATTTTCGGTCATGAAGTCCCAGCTGTCAACTGCTTCCCTTTCAAGGAAACGGGTATCGCCGGCATCTTCAATGGCAACCTTCTGCATCATCTGGTGAACAATCACCTCAAAGTGCTTATCGTTAATTTTCACACCCTGTAGGCGGTAAACTTCCTGTATACCGTTAACAAGGTATTCTTGTACCGCGGCAGGGCCTTTAATTGCAAGGATATCTGCCGGAGAGATAGAACCATCAGACAATGGCATACCTGCTTTAACAAAGTCGTTATCCTGTACAAGAATGTGTTTAGACAATGGCACAAGGTATTTTTTAACCTGGCCGTCTTTACTTTCAATAGTGATCTCGCGGTTACCGCGTTTAACACCACCTAAAGTTACCACACCATCAATCTCGGTTACTACCGCAGGGTTAGATGGGTTACGTGCTTCAAATAACTCGGTTACACGTGGTAAACCACCTGTAATATCTCGCGTTTTACCGGTTGAACGAGGGATTTTAGCAATAACTTGTCCGGTTTGTAATTTCTCACCTTCTTCAACAGAAATGTGGGCACCTACCGGGATGTTGTAACCTTTAATGATGTTACCTTTATTATCAGCTATTTGTATAACAGGGTTTTTAGTTTTATCCCTGGTATCGATAATTACCTTCTCGCGGTGACCGGTTTGCTCGTCACTTTCCTCGCGGAACGTGATGCCTTCCAATACCGATTCGAATGTGGTGATACCGGCAAACTCAGAGATAATAACCGCATTGTACGGATCCCATGAACATATACGATCGCCTTTGCTAATGGTAGCGCCATCCTTAACATACAGGTATGAACCGTATGGGATGTTGTTGGTAACAATTACTTTATTTGTACCGGCCTCAATGATACGGAACTCGCCTGAACGGCCCAATACCACGTCAACCAATCCTTCTTCTGTTTTGTATTCTACGGTACGTACGTTCTCAAACTCTATAATACCATCAAATTTAGCGTTGATCTGAGACTCGGCCGCGATGTTAGAAGCGGTACCACCCACGTGGAATGTACGTAGTGTTAACTGTGTACCCGGCTCACCGATTGACTGTGCAGCAATTACACCTACAGCCTCGCCCATTTGCACGCGTTTACCACTTGCAAGGTTACGGCCATAACATAAAGCACACACACCGCGCTTGCTCTCACAAGTTAATACCGAACGGATCTCAACACCCTCTAACGGTGAGTTTTCGATCTTCTTGGCAATCTCTTCAGTAATGTCTTCGCCTGCGGAAACTAAAAGTTCGTTGGTGATAGGGTCATGAACATCATGCAAAGTTGTACGGCCTAATACACGGTCGTATAACGGCTCAACAATATCCTCGTTATCTTTTAGTGCAGTTGTGTAAATACCGCGTAGGGTACCACAATCAACCTCACCAACGATCATATCCTGGGCAACATCATGTAAACGACGGGTCAGGTAACCGGCATCCGCAGTTTTTAACGCTGTATCCGCCAAACCTTTACGCGCACCGTGGGTAGAAATGAAGTACTCTAATACCGATAATCCTTCTTTAAAGTTAGATAAGATAGGGTTTTCGATAATTTCACCGCCCGAACCTGATTTTTGAGGTTTAGCCATCAAACCACGCATACCTGCAAGCTGACGGATCTGCTCTTTAGAACCACGGGCACCCGAGTCAAGCATCATGTAAACCGAGTTGAAGCCCTGGTTATCGTTGCTTAGGATGTTCATCACATTGGCGGTTAAGCGGTTGTTGATACGGGTCCAGATATCAATGATCTGGTTGTAACGCTCGTTGTTGGTAATGAAACCCATGTTATAGTTGTTCATTACATCTTCAACTTCTTTAGAAGCCTGGGCTATCAAAGTAACTTTCTCTTCAGGGATGTTTATATCCTTTAAGTTAAATGATAAACCACCACGGAACGCCATCTGGAAGCCTAACTCCTTAATATCATCAAGGAACTGGGCCGCGCGTGCCATACCGGTGTTTTTAACAACCTCACCAATGATATCACGTAATGATTTTTTGGTCAATAGCTCGTTAATGTAACCCACTTCTTCGGGCACGTGCTGGTTAAATAACACGCGGCCTACAGTAGTTTCAATGAGTTTGGTAACAATGTTACCTTCGCGGTCTTTTATCTTTCCTTTTACCTTAATAAAGGCGTGTAAGTCTATTTTCTTTTCGTTGTAAGCGATAATTACCTCTTCGGCAGAATAGAAAGTTAAACCCTGGCCTTTTACCACACGGGTTTCATCTGTTTTACGGCCTTTGGTTATGTAATACAAACCAAGCACCATGTCTTGCGAAGGTACTGTAATAGGTGTACCGTTGGCAGGGTTTAAGATGTTGTGTGAGGCAAGCATTAATACCTGGGCTTCCAAAATTGCCGCGTTACCAAGTGGTACGTGCACAGCCATCTGGTCACCGTCAAAATCCGCGTTGAAGGCGGTACAGGTTAACGGGTGCAATTGTATAGCCTTACCCTCAACCAGTTTTGGCTGGAATGCCTGTATACCTAACCTGTGCAGCGTAGGTGCACGGTTTAATAATACAGGGTGGCCTTTTAATACGTTTTCTAAAATGTCCCAAACTAATGGGTCTTTACGGTCTACAATTTTCTTTGCAGATTTTACTGTTTTAACCACACCACGTTCTATCATCTTACGAATGATAAATGGTTTGAATAATTCAGCGGCCATATCTTTTGGTAAACCACACTCGTGCAGTTTCAAGTTAGGGCCTACAACAATTACCGAACGTGCCGAGTAATCTACACGTTTACCTAATAAGTTTTGACGGAAACGGCCTTGTTTACCTTTCAGGATGTCTGATAGTGATTTAAGGGCGCGGTTACCTTCGGTTTTCACCGCGTTAACTTTACGCGAGTTATCGAATAACGAATCTACAGCTTCCTGTAACATACGTTTTTCGTTACGTAATATAACTTCCGGTGCTTTTATCTCAATTAAACGTTTTAAACGGTTGTTGCGGATAATTACACGGCGGTATAAATCGTTCAAGTCGGAAGTAGCGAAACGGCCACCTTCCAATGGTACTAACGGGCGCAATTCAGGCGGGATAACCGGAACGATCTTAACGATCATCCATGACGGGTTATTCTCTATCCTTGTTGCTGCACCACGGAAAGCCTCAACAACCTGTAAGCGTTTTAGCGCTTCGTTTTTACGTTGCTGAGAAGTTTCGTTAGCTGCCTGGTGACGAAGGTTGTATGAAAGCTCATCCAAATCGATACGTTTCAACAATTCTTCTAATGCCTCGGCACCCATTTTAGCCACAAATTTTTGTGGGTCTTTATCATCCAGGTACTGGTTTTCTTTTGGTAAAGTATCCAATATATCCAGATATTCTTCTTCTGTCAGGAAATCCATTTTAGAGATACCGTCAGCTTCTTTAATACCGGGCTGAATAACTACATATCTTTCGTAGTAAATAATCAGGTCTAACCTTTTGGTAGGTAAGCCCAGCAGGTAACCAATTTTGTTTGGCAACGAGCGGAAATACCAAATGTGCGCAACAGGCACCACCAAATTGATGTGGCCCATACGCTCGCGGCGAACCTTTTTCTCAGTTACTTCAACACCACAACGGTCACACACTATACCCTTGTAACGGATACGTTTGTATTTACCACAGTGGCATTCGTAATCTTTAACCGGACCGAAGATACGCTCGCAGAACAAACCGTCACGCTCGGGTTTGTAGGTACGGTAGTTAATGGTCTCAGGTTTTAAAACCTCACCGCTTGAACGCTCAAGTATAGATTCCGGAGAAGCTAAACTGATGGTAATTGTGGTGAAATTACTCTTGATTTTATTATCCTTTTTGTAAGACATAGTCTACTTTGATTTTTTAATGTTTGAATTAGTGATTTAGCGAATTAGTGATTTAAAATCACAGTTTACTAAGTTGAATTAGTGAGAGAGCGAATAGTGATAAATCACTACTCATTCCCTCACTAAATCACTAATTATTCTAAAGTGATATCCAAACCTAAGCCGCGCAACTCATGAACCAATACGTTGAATGATTCCGGTACTGACGGTGTAGGCAGGTTTTCACCTTTAACGATAGCCTCGTATGTTTTGGCACGGCCGATAACATCATCCGATTTAACGGTAAGTATCTCTTGCAAGATGTTTGATGCACCAAATGCCTCAAGTGCCCAAACCTCCATCTCACCAAAACGCTGACCACCAAACTGGGCTTTACCACCCAATGGCTGTTGTGTAATAAGTGAGTACGGACCGATAGAACGCGCGTGCATCTTATCATCAACCATGTGGCCCAGTTTAAGCATGTAGATGATACCTACAGTTGTTTGCTGGTCAAAACGGTCGCCTGTTAAACCATTGTATAAGTAGGTACGGCCAGATTCCGGTAAGCCTGCTTTTTTAATCCACTCCTCAACCTCTTCGTGGCTTGCACCATCAAAAATTGGGGTAGCGAATTTAACGCCCAGCTCTTTACCTGCCCAACCTAATACGGTTTCATAGATCTGGCCAAGGTTCATACGTGAAGGTACACCCAGTGGGTTCAACACAATATCAACCGGGGTACCGTCTTCTAAGAAAGGCATATCTTCGTCACGTACAATACGTGCAACAATACCTTTATTACCGTGGC
This sequence comes from Mucilaginibacter lutimaris, assembly GCF_042676625.1. Lineage (NCBI taxonomy): Bacteria > Pseudomonadati > Bacteroidota > Sphingobacteriia > Sphingobacteriales > Sphingobacteriaceae > Mucilaginibacter > Mucilaginibacter lutimaris. The sequence continues at coordinate 518,439 of NZ_JBHTIA010000003.1, read as the reverse complement.
GGCCCGCCATTTTATCACCTACTTTAAGCTTACGCTTCTTAGCGATGTAAACTTTAGCCATTTGTACAATGCCCGATGGCAGCTCATCACCCACGCTTATAGCAAACTTATCGCGACGGTAAGCGCCCAGTTCTTCGTTCACTTTAATGTTATAGTTGTGAAGCAAAGTTTTTATCTGCTCGTTTTTATCGTCATCAGTTGTCCATTTTGTTGGGTTGATGTTCTCGTAGTTAAGCTCAGCCAAGATTTTTTGGGTAAACTTAACACCTTTAGCTACAAACAGCTCTTTGTAAACATTATAAACACCTTGCGATGTTTTGCCGTTCACTATCTCAAATAACTTCTCAATTAAAGTGTTTTTAAGATCTTTTACGGCTTTATCATGCTTAGCATCAAGTTTCTCGATCTGAGCTTTTTCTTCTGCCTTAGTGGTTTTCTTAGCACGACTGAAAAGTTTAGTATCGATGACAACACCCGCTATTGATGGCGGAGTTTTTAACGATGCATCCTTAACATCACCTGCTTTATCACCAAATATGGCACGTAAAAGTTTTTCTTCCGGTGAAGGGTCTGATTCACCTTTTGGAGTGATCTTACCTATCAGGATGTCGCCTTCTTTAACCTCGGCACCAACACGGATGATACCGTCTTCGTCAAGGTCTTTAGTAGCTTCTTCTGATACGTTAGGGATATCCGGTGTCAATTCCTCTTCGCCACGTTTTGTATCACGTACTTCAAGTTCAAATTCTTCAACGTGAAGCGATGTGAAAATATCCTGAGATACTACGCGCTCAGATATTACGATCGCATCCTCAAAGTTATAACCTTGCCAAGGCATGAATGCCACTTTAAGGTTACGGCCTAAGGCAAGCTCACCATTCTGGGTTGCGTAGCCCTCACAAAGTACTTCACCTTTGGTAACCCTCTGGCCTTTTTTAACAATAGGCTTTAAGTTAATGGTAGTGCTTTGGTTAGTCTTTTTAAACTTGGTTAACAGGTAGCTCTTAGTATCGCCGTCAAAAGAGATAAGGCGGTCAAGTTCGCTACGGTCATACTTAATTTTGATCTCGTTAGCATCAACATACTCAACAACACCATCGCCTTCGGCGTTGATAAGGGTACGAGAGTCTTTTGCTACACGGCCTTCCAAACCTGTACCTACTATTGGCGCCTCGGGGCGTAATAACGGCACAGCCTGGCGCTGCATGTTAGATCCCATCAATGCACGGTTAGCATCATCATGCTCCAGGAACGGAATTAATGAAGCCGCGATTGACGTGATCTGGTTTGGAGCGATATCCATCAGATCCAATTTATCCGGGTCGATAATAGGGAAGTCACCTTCGAAACGTGCTTTAACACGTGGATTGGCAAATACACCCTTATCATCATAGTAAGCGTTAGCCTGGCCAATGGTTTTACCATCCTCATCCTCTGCAGATAAGTAGATAACCGGCTCATCAACCTGTACTTTACCTTCAACCACGCGTTTGTACGGGGTTTCTATAAAGCCTAAGTTGTTGATCTTGGCGTGTACACAAAGTGATGAGATCAAACCAATGTTCGGTCCTTCCGGAGTTTCGATAGTACACAACCTACCGTAGTGGGTGTAGTGAACGTCACGAACCTCGAAACCTGCACGCTCACGCGACAGACCGCCGGGACCTAAGGCTGACAGACGACGCTTGTGCGTGATCTCTGCCAGTGGATTGGTTTGGTCCATAAACTGCGATAACTGGTTTGTTCCGAAGAACGAGTTGATCACAGATGATAGTGTACGTGCGTTAATAAGGTCGGTTGGTGTGAACACCTCGTTATCACGAATGTTCATACGCTCGCGGATGGTACGTGCCATACGCGCTAAACCAACACCAAATTGTGCGTAAAGCTGCTCGCCAACAGTACGAACACGACGGTTTGACAAGTGATCAATATCATCCACCTCAGCTTTTGAGTTGATGAGTTTGATCAGATATTTCACAATCGCTATGATATCCTGCTTGGTTAATACTTTTGTTTCGTCAGAAGTATTCAGCTTTAATTTACGGTTGATGCGGTAACGGCCCACATCGCCCAAATCATATCTTTTATCTGAGAAGAATAAACGATCGATGATACCACGAGCTGTTTCCTCATCTGGTGGTTCAGCATTACGTAACTGGCGGTAGATATGCTCAACCGCTTCCTTTTCAGAGTTTGAAGTATCTTTTTGTAACGTGTTATATATAATAGTATAATCACCGCTGGTGGCAGCATCCTCTTTGTTAAGGATGATGGTTTTAACACCGGCATCAATGATCATATCGATGTGATCGTCTTCCAGTACGGTTTCGCGCTCAAGGATGATCTCGTTACGGTCGATAGATACCACTTCACCGGTATCCTCATCCACGAAATCTTCTACCCATTTTTTAAGCACCCTTGCAGCAAGCTTACGGCCAATAAATTTCTTTAAGCCGCTTTTGCTTACCTTAACTTCGTCTGCAAGCTCAAATAATTCTAATATATCTTTATCAGAATCATAACCTATAGCACGAAGAAGCGTGGTAACCGGGAACTTCTTTTTACGGTCAATGTAAGCATACATCACGTTGTTAACGTCTGTAGCGAACTCAATCCATGAACCTTTGAAAGGTATAACACGGGCCGAGTACAATTTTGTACCGTTGGTGTGGCGGCTTTGGCCAAAGAACACACCAGGTGAACGGTGTAATTGAGATACAATTACACGCTCGGCGCCATTTATAACAAATGTACCTTTAGGTGTCATGTAAGGGATGGTTCCCAGGTACACGTCCTGTACAATTGTTTCAAAATCTTCGTGCTCAGCATCATTACATGATAAACGAAGTTTTGCTTTTAATGGCACACTGTAAGTTAACCCGCGCTCAATACACTCACGTATATCGTAACGTGGCGGATCAATAAAATAATCAAGAAACTCTAAAACGAAGATGTTCCTTGAATCTGAAATAGGAAAGTTTTCGGCAAATACTTTAAACAACCCCTCTTTGTAGCGGTTGTCTGACGTGGTTTCCAATTGAAAAAATTCCTGGAAAGATTGTAACTGTACATCCAGGAAATCGGGGTAATCAAGTACCTTTCTGCTGGTTGCAAAGTTTACTCTTTGGTTATTATTGTTTGCCAAGGTGTTATAATTTAATTTTATTAAACCTGTGTTTAGATATGAGATATTAGATGCGAAATCTGAGACAGATAAGAACTTCTCTTTTTATAAAACGTGAGATTCTCATATCTCATATCTCACGCCTCAAATCTACATGACGTATATAAACAGCAATAGACCCCGACCAAAAATGGTCGGAGTCTGATGCTATTTTGTGTTAGGTTAAATTATTTAACCTCAACTACTGCTCCGGCTTCCTCTAATTGTTTTTTCAGAGATTCAGCTTCTTCTTTAGTTACACCAGCTTTTAACTCTTTAGGAGCGCCGTCAACTAAGTCTTTAGCTTCTTTCAAACCTAAGCCAGTTAAGTCTTTTACTAATTTAACAACTGCTAATTTCTGACCACCTGCTTCTTTCAGGATCACGTCAAATGCAGTTTGCTCAGCAGCAGCTGCAGGAGCGTCATCGCCACCAGCAGGAGCAGCTACAGCAACAGCTGCAGCAGCAGGCTCAATGCCATACTCGTCTTTTAAGATCTGAGCTAATTCGTTTACTTCCTTTACTGTTAAGTTTACCAACTGTTCAGCAAACGCTTTTAAATCCGCCATTTTATTTTTTATTTTTTACTTAATGCTTTTTGTTTAATATCGAACTTTAAGGTGTTCGTTAACCTCTTTCTTGTAATGTTTTTACAACACCTGCAATGATACTTCCGCCTGATTGTAATGCAGAAATAACGTTCTTGGCTGGTGATTGCAGTAAGCCTACTATCTCGCCTATCAATTGTTCTTTTGACTTCAGTTTGGTCAAAGTATCCAATTGATTATCGCCGATAAATACCGATGAATCAATGTATGCTGCTTTTAAAACCGGTTTATCACCTTTTTTCCTTAAAGCTTTAATCAGCTTTGCCGGGGCAGTTGCCGATTTTGAGAAAAGGATTGATGAAGAACCTTTTAATACATCATATATCGGGGCAAAATCACCACCGGCTGCTTCCATAGCTTTTTTAATTAAGCTGTTTTTTGCAACCTGCATTGTGATATCAGCCTCGAAGCATTGACGACGGATATTATTTACTTTTGCAACCGTTAGATCAGCTGTATCGGTAATATAAAAGTTACCGTACTCTTTAATCTGATCAGCAAGGGCAAGAACAAGGTCGTGTTTTTCTTCTTTATTCATGATTAGATCCCCGCTACTGATTTAGTTTCAATTGTAATACCCGGCGACATGGTTGAAGAGATATGTATGCTCTTAAAATATGTGCCTTTTGCTGCTGATGGTTTTAATTTAGAGATGGTTTGCAATACTTCTAATGCGTTCTCGTAAATTTTTTCAGCAGTGAAAGATGCTTTTCCTATTGAAGTATGGATGATACCGGTTTTGTCAACCTTGAAATCGATCTTACCACCTTTTACATCAGCCACAGCTTTACCAACTTCTGGTGTTACTGTTCCTGATTTAGGGTTAGGCATTAGGTTACGCGGGCCTAATATACGACCCAAACGACCTACCTTAGCCATAACGCTTGGCATAGTGATGATAATATCAACATCAGTCCATCCGCCTTCAATCTTGGCAATATAATCATCCAAACCAACGTAATCCGCACCTGCATCCTTTGCTTCTTGCTCCTTATCAGGAGTACAAAGCACTAATACACGTACAGTTTTGCCGGTTCCATGAGGCAATGTTGCAATACCGCGTACCATTTGATTGGCTTTACGGGGATCAACACCTAAACGTACATCTATATCAACGGATGAATCAAACTTAGTATTGGTTAATTCCTTTACCAATGCTGACGCATCTTGTAATGTATACGACTTATTAGCCTCAATTTTGGAGAGTGCCGCTTTTTGATTTTTTGTTAATCTAGCCACTGTCTTAAACTGATTTGTATAAATTAATTAATTCCAGGGTGCCGTACCTGATACGGTTATCCCCATACTGCGGGCAGTACCTGCCACCATTCTCATGGCTGATTCTACTGTAAATGCATTCAAATCAGTCATTTTATCTTTGGCTATTGTCTCAACCTGTTCCCAGTTTACGCTGGCAACTTTTTTACGGTTAGGCTCGGCCGAACCACTCTTTAAGCCGGTAACTTCTAAAAGTTGTATAGCTACTGGAGGGGTTTTAATGATAAAATCGAAAGACTTGTCGACATAAACAGTAATAACTACAGGTAACACTTTACCAGGTCTGTCCTGGGTACGTGCGTTGAACTGCTTGCAAAACTCCATAATGTTCACACCCTTTGCACCCAATGCTGGGCCAATTGGTGGAGATGGGTTTGCAGCGCCGCCCTTCACTTGTAGCTTTACCATCGCACCGACTTCTTTTGCCATTTTGATTTGTTTTAATTATAACTCAATGTTAGTAAGTGGAAGCTAAGTAACATTTAAGATCGTTAGGTTTGGGACGTTGGATATGAGATTTTGAGACTCGTACCAGGTTATCAAACCTTTATTTTTTTATATTATTGTTAGTGTTGAGGGTTATGACTTTCAGATGCCTTACATCTAAAATCTCATATCTCAATACTACTCTTTCTCTACTTGCATGTAATTCAATTCAAGCGGCGTACGGCGTCCGAAAATCTTTACCATTACTTTCAGTTTCTTTTTCTCTTCGTTAACCTCTTCAATTACACCGCTGAAACCGTTGAATGGCCCGTCCATTACTTTAACGTTCTCGCCAACGTAATATGGTACGTTCATGGTTTCGCCTTGCGCGCTCATTTCATCAACCTTACCTAAGATGCGGTTAACTTCGGCCTGGCGTAAAGGGATAGCATTACCTGCTTTATCACCTAAGAAACCAATTACACTGTTCACATTTTTAATAATGTGCTCCAGCTCGCCGTCAAGTGAGGCTTCCATTAATACATAACCCGGGAAGTAGTTGCGTTCTTTGGCAATTTTCTTTCCATCGCGCATCTGGTAATATTTTTCGGTTGGGATAAGTACCTGTGGTACTAAGTGTGTTATTCCTAACCTGCTTACTTCGGCGTCTATATATTGTTTTACCTTTTTTTCTTTACCACTGATGGCCCTAACTACGTACCACTTTAATTGATCACTCATCTACTTATATATAATTAGGTTAGTGAAGTATAAAACTGATTAAGCAAATAGCCTATTATCTGGTCCATACCAAAAATGACCATAGCAATAATAATTGCAGCTATTAACACCAACACGGCGCTGTTTTGCAATTCTCTCCAGGTTGGCCAGGTAACTTTCTCGGTCAACTCGATGTATGATTCTTTAATATATTCAGCTACGCCTGCCATTTTATTAATTGCTTATGCACGGGAACAAGGATTCGAACCCTGATCAAAGGTTTTGGAGACCTCTATTCTACCGTTGAACTATTCCCGTGTATACTATCTCTAAAAATAGAGAAACTGTATTGTGTTTGCTTATTGTGAATAAAGTACCGAGACAAAAGCCCCGGTACTTTACACAAAAATTAACCGTTTGCTCTGCCTAAAGGCAGATTGTAATTATGCTAATATTTCAGTTACCTGACCAGCACCTACAGTTCTACCACCCTCACGAATAGCGAAACGAAGACCTTTTTCCATAGCAATAGCGTTGATTAGCTTTACAGTGATAGTAACGTTATCACCAGGCATAACCATTTCTACGCCTTCTGCCAAGGTGATCTCACCTGTAACGTCTGTTGTACGGAAATAGAATTGCGGACGGTATTTGTTGAAGAATGGAGTGTGACGGCCACCTTCTGCTTTTGATAATACGTAAACCTCTGCTTTGAAGTCAGTGTGAGGGTTAACAGAACCTGGTTTACAGATAACCATACCACGACGGATATCAGTTTTCTCAATACCACGTAATAATAAACCTACGTTGTCACCAGCTTCGCCACGATCAAGGATCTTGCGGAACATCTCAACACCAGTTACGGTTGATTTTAAGTTCTCAGCACCCATACCTAAGATGTCAACAGGCTCACCAGAGTTAATAACACCACGCTCGATACGACCGGTTGCAACAGTACCACGACCAGTGATCGAGAATACGTCCTCAACAGGCATCAAGAAAGGAAGGTCTGTTAAACGTGGAGGAATTGGAATGTAGCTATCTACAGCATCCATTAACTCCATAATTTTAGCTACCCATTTAGCATCGCCGTTAAGACCGCCTAATGCTGAACCTTGGATAACAGGGATATCATCGCCAGGGAAATCGTAGAATGATAATAACTCACGGATTTCCATTTCAACTAATTCTAATAATTCTGGATCATCAACCATATCCACTTTATTCATGAATACAACCAATGAAGGTACACCTACCTGACGAGCCAAAAGGATGTGCTCGCGGGTTTGAGGCATCGGACCATCTGTAGCAGCAACAACAATGATTGCACCGTCCATCTGAGCCGCACCTGTAACCATGTTTTTCACATAATCCGCGTGACCCGGACAGTCAACGTGAGCGTAGTGACGGTTTGCAGTTGAATACTCAACGTGCGCTGTGTTGATAGTTATACCACGTTCTTTTTCTTCAGGAGCAGAGTCAATTGAATCAAATGAACGAGCTTCTGATAAACCTGCATCAGATAACACTTTGGTTATAGCTGCGGTTAAAGTTGTTTTGCCGTGGTCAACGTGACCGATTGTACCGATGTTTAAGTGCGGTTTACTGCGGTCAAATTTTTCTTTTGCCATGATTTATATTTGTTTGTAGGTTAATTTATTCTTTAAAATATAATTTGTTAAAATTATGAGCCAACAATGGGATTTGAACCCATGACCTCTTCCTTACCAAGGAAGTGCTCTACCCCTGAGCTACGTCGGCTTGTATTAGTTCATTGTAGAGCGGAAGACGAGGTTCGAACTCGCGACCTATAGCTTGGAAGGCTATCGCTCTACCAACTGAGCTACTTCCGCAATTTTTAAAATCCAAAAACTAAACTCTAAGTCCTAAAACAATTTTTAAGATTTAGAATTTAGCATACTGGATATCATTCGTGGGGGGAGAAGGATTCGAACCTTCGTAGCCGAAGCAGCGGATTTACAGTCCGCCCCATTTGACCGCTCTGGTATCCCCCCATTGTTGATTTCGGATTTACAATACTCAATTGGAAGCTAAGTACCATATTTCCGAAATAAACAGAGCCTCCTATCGGGATCGAACCAATGACCTACTGATTACAAGTCAGTTGCTCTACCAGCTGAGCTAAGGAGGCTTAAATTGTTACCATCACCTATTACCATTTCGGGCCTTCGGATTTTTTGGCTGCAAATTAATTGCGCTATTTTATTTCTTTTTAAAGAACCACCCTTTCCATAAACTGAGTGGTGGTTAAGACCTCTCTGAAAGGGATTGCAAATCTACAAAAATTTAGAGCTGTACAAAATATTTTTGCAAAAAAAATCGGCAGGCTTTAAACCTGCCGATCCGCGCACAATTTTAGCGCTCATATATGCTTAAAAATCATCATCTTCCGCAATAAGGGCCGCTTTTTTAGCAGCTTCGGCAGCAATAGATTTTTTTGTTTTATGTTTTTCAATCTGCTTGCGAAGGCTCTCAACCACCAGATCGGTAGCCTCTTCAAACGTTTTACACTTCTCTTTAGCGAAAATTTGGTTGCCGGGCAGCAAAAGCTTTATTTCGGTTATCTTGTTGGCCTCATCCTCTACATTCTCTAATTTTAAATATACTTCACCACTAATGATATGATCAAAAAAGGTTTCCAGCTTATCTACTTTCTTCTGAATAAAATCCAATAGTTTCTGATCTGCAGTAAAGTGAATAGATTGCACGGTAATTTTCATTTTTCCTCCTTTTTATGCCTTTGGATGGGCTTGTTTATAAATAGATTTAAGTCGTTCTACTGAGTTATGCGTATAAATTTGTGTGGCGCTAAGGTTAGCGTGGCCAAGCAACTCTTTTATAGCATTCAAATCGGCGCCTTTATTTAACAGGCTGGTTGCAAAGGTGTGCCTTAACACGTGTGGGCTGCGTTTATCCTGGGTTGATATGTATGACAAATATTTTTGCACTATTATGTATACAAGCTTTGGATATGCGCTTGCTCCTTTATTTGTAACGAGTAACGTTAAGGAATTGTTATTAAAATTTTCACCTTTTTTAGCCTCCATATATCGCTTTAACAGTTGTAAAAGCTCGTTATTTAGCGGTATTATCCTCTGTTTGTTGCGTTTACCTAAAACTTTAACGGTGCTTTCGTACCAATTTATATCATCATCTTTTATGCCTATAATTTCGGCCAGGCGCATGCCGGTGCCAAAAAGCATCTCAATAACAAGTTTATCTCGCAGGCCGGCAAAATCTTCAGAAAAAATATGGGCATCGCCAATATCCATCCTGCCATCCAGCATGCCGGTAAGCCTTTCCCCGTCAACAACGGTTGGCAGGTTTTTAGGTACCTTTGGCACGGTAATGCGCGATGTTGGGTTAATGGTTACTATCCCTTCCTGCAATAAAAATTTAAAGTATTTGCGCAGTGTGGCAATTTTACGGTTAACCGACCGGGCAAGCAGTTTGTTATCCATCAGGGCTATCATCCAGTTGCGGATGTCGTGATGGGAAATTTCTGATGGGTGGGTAACCAGGGGCGTGGTGTTGGGCGGGTTCAAAAAAAGTATAAACTGCTCCAGGTCGCTTTGGTAAGCAGATACAGTATGGGGTGAGTACCTTTTCTCGTAACTGATATACTGTATAAACTTGTCTAAAAACATAAAAACTATTTGAACACCCAATAAATTGAATGTACAAATAGTTTTTTTATAGTGACAAGAAAATATGTAAAATTCTATCCGGAGAAGAATTAAACATTAGTTTCTAAATTCATATTCTGCTTGTAGATAGCATGTTTAATTTCATGCCTGCGGGTAATTGATTTTTTTTCGAAAGCCTGGCGACTGCGCAGTTCTCTTAAAACACCCGTTTTTTCAAATTTCTTTTTAAAGCGTTTTAATGCTTTATCTAATGATTCGCCGTCTTTTACGTTAATGATGATCATAATTCCAAATACCTCCTTTCAGGGACGTCAAAGGTAGGAAATTACTTTTAATTCTGAAATACAATATTTTATATTTTTCTGTACCGATCTTACTGCTTCAACGATTGCGGCGCCCTCTTATCCGGCGGCAAAGCCATAAATTTTTTGTAGCTATCGTTTATGTATGCCACCATCGATTCGTTGTTGTTGCCACGCAGGAATGAATAGCTTGGCCTAAACATGGTCATAAAGTTTTCCAGGTCGTTACCTTTTAAAGGTACAAGGCTGGTTACGTAAGCCGGGCTAAACGCCGCATCAATGGCACGCTGCTCTGCCTCGCGCTGAAAGTAGCGCTTTAACCTGCGTGCTTTTTTACCTTCGCCACTAAACCAGGTTGATGGCGAAAAGGCATAAACCTTACTTTTTTCGTAAACCTCGGGGTACTCTTCGCGTGGGTTAAAGGTTGTGCGCGTGGCCGTGATGTTAACTGCCCTTAAAGATATCATTGACGTGGTAAGCTCAATCTTTTTAGGTGCCATATCAACCAGGTACAGCGTATCTGATGTATACCCGGGCGAGTTAAATATTAAAGTATGCCCTGCCGCGGCCCGGATGCCAAAGTTTCCCTTTTTATCGGTAATACTTACCTGCTTGTTGGTGATGTCTTTTATAAATACATCTGATAAGCGGTTGTTGGTGCCATGTTCGTAAACAGTGCCTTTAAATATACTTTGCGCGCTGGTAAATGTAGCTACTGTTAATAATGGAATGATAAGGATGAGTAGTTTTTTCATGGCTGATAGATTAGCTAACAGTTAAACCTGTATTGTTGGGCAAAGGTTTCAATTTTAATATTTCAAACCAACAAAAAACCCGGCCTAAACCGGGTTTTTTAATATTATTACTTTTTCCACACATTATTGTCCGAATTGTAATCCGGCAATACTTTGTCGGGGTCATAAGTTACAGATTGGATCTCTTCTGTAGACGGGTACCTAACAATAAAGCTGTTGTTACGTTCCCAGATCTCAACAGGTAATTTAACACGGTCAACCTTACCGCTTACGGTTTTAATTTCTAATGTTGCAGGCATAACCAGTTTATCCAGGTTATCTAAAGTAATCAACGCCCCTCTTGAAGCATCGCCGCCAACGTATTTAACATCGCGTACGCCAACATCAAGGCGCCAGTTGTTTACATACCAGCCTCTCCAGAACCATTGCAATGTTTCGCCGCCGGCATTCTCCATAGTACGGAAGAAATCATCAGGTGTAGGGTGTTTGAAAGCCCAACGCGCTATGTAAGTGCGGAAAGCAAAGTCAAAACGCTCGGGGCCTAAGATCTGCTCGCGTAATAAGGTTAAACCTGTACCTGGTTTGAAGTATAGCATCCAACCGGTATTTTCTTCTTTCAGGTTTTCAGGGTAGCTCATTACCGGCTCCATTTGCGAACTGGTTAAGTAAGCGCCAACTTTTTGCATATCCTGTTTTTTACCTGCGTATTCGCCTTTATTAAAATCGGCAGTGCTAAGTGTGTTTATGAACGTGTTAAAGCCTTCATCCATCCAGCCATACAAACGCTCGTTTGAGCCAACTATCATCGGGAACCAGGTGTGGCCAAATTCGTGGTCATTAACATTCCAAAGCGAAGCTTTTTTAGCTTTCCAGCTACAAAAAACAATACCCGGGTACTCCATACCACCCACAACACCCGCTACAGCGGTAGCCGCAGGGTAAGGATACTCGAACCATTTTTGTGAGTTGTACTCTATAGATTTTTTTACATACTCGGTAGAACGGCCCCATGCATCTTTACCATCGCTTTCAACCGGATAAGCAGATATCGCTGTCGATTTTTTACCACTTGGCAAATTCATTTTAGCAGCATCTACTATAAATGCCGCTGATGAACCCCATGATGCGTCACGTGCATTTTTGATCTTAAATTTCCAGGTCAGTTGTTTTTTACCTGCCGGGCGCGATGAAGCTTCGGTGACTTCACTTGCAGAACGGATAACTACCGTCTCCTCGCTCTTTTCTGCTAATGCCCAACGTTTTAATTGTTCCGGCGTATAAACATCTTGTGGGTTTTGCAACTCGCCCGATGCTACCACAATATGGTTTGCAGGTGCAGTAATGCTTAGGTCAAAATCGCCATACTCTAAATAAAACTCGGCAGGGCCGGTATAAGGTAGGGTATTCCAGCCCATAACGTCATCGTAAACGTACATGCGTGGGTACCATTGCGCCACTGTGTAGATGTTCCCGTTTTTAGTTTTTTGGATACCGGTACGGTCCGAACCATACTCAGGTACAACGAATGAATATTCGATGTTTAGTTTTACCTGGCCGCCATTAGGGTTAACACCGTTTGGTAAAAACACCTGCATGCGGGTATCATTAATTAAAAACTTAACAGGGGTGTCGCCCACCTTAACCGATTTGATGTTGTAACCACCGTTTGACAATGCGCCGCGACCACCGTTACGGCTACCGCTTGGGGGAATGATGGCTGTGCCACGAGAGTCTTGTTTAAATAAGTTTTGGTCTAACTGCATCCACAGGAAATCAAGTTTTTGCGGACTGTTATTAGTGTAGGTTAATATCTCTGCACCCGTTACTTCGTTATTTTGATCGTTAAGAGTGGCAGATAATTGGTAGTCGGCACGGTTTTGCCAGTATTTAGGGCCCGGCTGCCCATCTGCCGCGCGGAACTCGTTACCATTTTTGCTGTAGAAAAACGGCGCAAAGGTTTCGTGGTAGTTATAATTGCTCACCGGGGCTTGCTGTGCCTGGCTAATGCCCGCAACAGACATAAAAGCCAGCGTAAACCCGGCAATTAGTTTCATTTTCATAATTTTTTAATGATTTGGTAAAAACAAGGACAAGTATACTAATTATTGAATTAGCTACTATGACATTTATGTACTGTAATAATTAAATTACGAGTATGTGTTAAGTCTGAAGCCCAAAGCCTTAAGTCGGTAAATTCATTCTATTTCATGTTTACCAGGGACTTTCGACTAAGACTATTTACCTAATAAGTGTTCATCGTAAACCTTTTCATCAAAGCCAAAGAAAAGGAAATTGCCTTCCTCTATCACGGGGCGTTTGATCATGCTGGTTTTCTGCTGCAATAATTGCAAGGCATCATCTTTGGTTTTGATGCCCTCCTTAACAGATGGGTCAAGCTGTTTGTAGGTTAACCCCTGCTTGTTCATAAACTTCTCGTATCCTGCCTTGCTATCCCACTCAATTAATTTTTCGGTACTTACACCAAGCTTCTTAAAATCGTGAAACTCGTAAGCAACATTGTTTGCTTTAAGCCAATCGAGCGCTTTTTTTACTGTATTGCAATTGGTTATGCCGTAAACTTTCATGGGCGGGAAGTTATTTGTTAAATTTTGTCATTGTAAGCTCGGTACCTATTGTCGCGAAGCTTTTGATCATTTCTATCGACCGGTCTATCAGGGCAGGCAGCTCGGGCTTTTCATCATCATCAAAACCGCTTAGCACGTAATCTACCTGGCGGCCTTTTGGATAGTTGTCGCTCACACCAAAACGCAGGCGGGCATATTCATTGTTGCCTAATGTTGCTTCGATGTGTTTTAAACCGTTATGCCCGGCGGCGCTGCCTTTGGGTTTAAGGCGGAGCGTACCTAATGGGAGGGCAATATCATCTACAATAACCAATACATTTTGCACCGGGATCTTCAGCTCTTTCATCCAGTGGTTTAAGGCCTTACCGCTAAGGTTCATGTAGGTGGTTGGCTTTATCAAACAAAGGGTGCGGCTTTTATAGGTTACCTCGGTATAGTAAGCCAGCCGCATATTATAAAACTTAGCCCCCTCCTGCTTTGCAAATTCATCAAGCACCATAAAACCTATATTGTGCCTGGTATCGGCATACTCGGGCCCAATATTCCCTAAACCTACAATTAAATACTTCATACCCACTCCTCCCCAAAGGGGCAACTTTTTAAAGCGCAATTATACAAAAATAGCGATGGGTTTAAAACCCATCGCTATGATATCTTTTGTAGCCGTTGTAAGGTTTACAACCCTACTATTGAATACGGTACCCGGATATTTTTTACACGATAATAATACGGATCAAGATAACCATCCTGACAATCTGATACGCCACAGCCCGAAAAATTCAAACAAAAGGTTAGTAACAATTCGTTACGGCCGTTAACAGATTCGGGGTGAATGGCCGGGGTATAATAACGAGCGTATTTACCAACCAAATATTCGCTAATAGTGTAAATGTACTTTTGCTCGGTAAATGGCCCTGTTGGACTGTTAGACGTAGAGATGTAGACATCGCGCTTAGTTTCGCAGTTAAAGCCCTGATCCATAGACATCATGATATATTTACCATTTAGGTAAGATATAGTGTTGTTACCCGGCCCTACTACAATTTTTGCAGCATCGGCGGTGGTAGGCTTGCTTGCCCATGATGTACCATCCCAAAATGTCCACGTCAACGGATCATTTTGTGCAAACCTGGCTACAAAAATATTTTGGCCATAGCCAAAGTTAAAGCCTTGCGAGCCGAAAGAATATACGTAACCATCGTTACCTTTCACCATACCTGTAGAATAAGAAATATCTGTTTGGCCCGACATGCCCTCTGGTGTATAACGCACGGCAGTCCATTCGTTACCCACATTAGGTGTAAGCTTGTATAACGATTGATTTGTAGCGCCCAGGCCCTTACCTTCTCCGCACTGCACCCAAACGTTATTGCCTATCTGTACGCCTAAGCCCGGCCACGACCAATCCGTGCCCGGCTGGTTGTTAAATATTTGCCTTGGCCTGCCATGCGCGCTGTTTGAAATGGTCATGTTAGGGGTATGTTCCGGGTTCCAATCAGTAGCCGTTGGTTGGATCATTACCGAATTATTGTAGTTAAAAAAGTCTGAACAGGCGAATTTCTTATTATCGCGCAGTCTTGAACCGTCCCAGGCATCCTGTGTGATCCACAATACACGGCCATCGCTTAACGGCACGCTGGTACCCTGGTCAAACGCTACCGAACCCTGGCTTGTATTATTCCTTTCAAAGAAACCTATTGCCGCATCATCCCTGTAAACCTGCTCTGCCATTGGCAAAATCGTAAAGTTTTGGTTTGTGCTTTTACTATCTGCTGTTTCAAGGGTTACTCTGCTATCTGTAGCCGATAAACTGAGCGCCAAACCGGTATTCTTATTAACGATATTAAAAATGCCTATTTTTGATCCTTGTATAACTGCCCATAGTTCGGCTGCGTTAGCCGATTCGCGGTACTGTTCGGCTTGTGTGCCCGCCTGTGCCCCGGCACCGGCATTTAAAAATTTACCTGTAAATAAATTTCTGATCTGGTAATACCTTACCCCCCCTACTGCGCTATTGTATATAAGATGCCATTTTTGCCAAAGCGGCATTACATCCAAGTTTGTTCCTACTTCTATTTTCTGGTTATCCTTGTATTTCTCGTTAAAGGTGTAATTGCCTGCTACCTGCAGCAATTTACCATTAGCACTTGTAATACTAAATACACCATACTCAGTAGTATTAAAATCGTAAACTTTAAACTCAACATTCCATTCGTATTTCTCGCCAGATTCGGCGGTTACTACAAATAGCTTTTTTAGCGAGGTGGCATCAAAGGCCTCTCCTGATGCAGGAAATACAGTCGCCCCGTCAGATATGACCATATTGGCTTTTAGTGCCGCCATATCTACACCTTTTTGCACGTTAACGGTTATGGTATGCGTGGTGTTATTGAACAGCGCCGGGCCTACCTGCCCCTCGGCAAGCGCAAACTGTTTGATCATTCTTCCCGGACTGGCAAATCGCTTCTCATCCTTAGAACAGGATACAACAAGTACAATAGCCGTAAGCAGTAGTAATAGTTTTCTCATATTTAATAGTTATGCTAAATTGGTTTAGCAAATATAAAAAAGTAAATCGTTTTAGCAAATTTTATTGAAACTTTCTACTGCATAGCATAATCTGGAAATGCAGACATAAAAAAAGGCGACGGTTGATACCGTCGCCTTTAAATTAATTAATTGGTGAGTTAACCCAATAAATTATTTCCCTTTGCTTGCTTCCTGCTCAGCCTGGCGTAACGCACGTGATGTAGTTACAGATACAATTGTATCTTCCTGCGCGTTGGTAATAGTAAGGTTAGGGATGTTGATCTCGTTAACTTTTACTGATTTACCAACCTCAAGGGCTTCAATACTCACTTCAATGTTATCCAGGTGATCTTTAGGCAATGCCTTAACACGCAGTTTCCTTAGTTTTTGAACTAATTTACCACCCACTTTAACACCCGGAGAAGTACCTGTTAATTTTACAGGGATCTCGATAGTTACCGGCTTGTTTTGATCTAACAATAAAAAGTCGATGTGGATAAGTTGTTCCGTTAACGGGTGGAACTGCATATCTTTAATAATTGCCTGTGATTTAACACCAGCAACTTCAATGTCGATGAAATGAACAACCGGCGTATAAACTACGGCTCTCAAATCAGCTGCGGACACTGCAAAGTGGGTTTGTGTTGCACCACCATAAAGTACTGCAGGCACTAAGCCCTGGTAACGCAGTCCTTTAGCGTCTCTTTTCCCTACGTTCTCTCTTGGAGAACCGCTAATAGCAAATGATTTCATTATTTATTTAATTACCGCGCCTACATTGGCAACGGATGTCTTTATTCTCTTTTGGGCTATGAACCATTAACCATGATCCATTCGCTTCTTTAATCTACTCTAAAAAGCTGGCTTATCGAACCATGCTCGTTTACATTGCTTATTGCCTTTGCAAACAACTCGGCAGTGCTAAGCACCCTAATTTTAGGGCTGCTGTGTTTTAGCGGTATGGTATCGGTCACTATCAATTCGGTTAATGCCGAGTTCTCGATAGTTTCATACGCCTTGCCGGATAATACCGGATGCGTACATACCGCCCTTACGCTTTTCGCACCACGTTCCATAATTAACCCGGCTGCTTTTGCAAGCGTACCTGCCGTATCACAAATATCATCTATCAGTACAATGTCTTGGCCCGTAACATCACCTATTATGGTCATACTCTCGATCTCATTCGCGCGCTTGCGGCGTTTATCGCAAATAACAACTTCGGCATTAAAAAACTTAGCGAAGCTGCGTGCCCTGTAAGAGCCACCCATATCCGGCGATGCAATAGTTAGGTTACCTAAACCAAGGCTTTTAATGTATGGTACAAATATGATAGATGCATCTAAGTGATCTACCGGTACATCAAAAAACGCCTGGATCTGCGCGGCGTGCAGGTCCATCGTCATGATACGGTTAATACCTGCGGCTACCAGTAAGTTTGCTACCAGTTTTGAGCCAATGGCAACACGCGGCTTATCTTTCCTATCCTGGCGGGCCAAACCAAAGTAAGGTATAACTGCAATAATGTAGTGAGCTGATGCACGGCGTGCGGCATCTATCATCATTAACAGTTCCATCAGGTTATCGGTAGGCTGGTGTGTGCTTTGTATTAAAAACACATCGCAACCACGGATACTTTCGTTAAAATGCGGTTGAAATTCGCCATCGCTAAAACGCGACAAAACCACATCGCCAAGCTCCTGCCCGTATGATGTAGCAATGTGTTGAGACAGTTCCTTAGAACCTGATCCTGCAAATAGCTTAACTGTATTAAACTGTAAAGGCATCTTCTTATTTCGGATTTACGATTACGATACCGGGTTTTAAGCCCGTGATCGGCAGCTTCAAGTACATCAACCCCTTATAAAAAACAATCGGATTTCAATTTTTCTATCAGATATTAATCCGAAATTGAAAATTCGAAATCCGAAATTCTTAAGTTGCCCGACCAGGATTCGAACCTAGACAAACGGTACCAAAAACCGTCGTACTACCATTATACTATCAGGCAATCTCCTTTGGTTTGTAAGCCATCCCGAAAAGGAATGCAAATATAGGACGATTTTTTAAAACTCAAAAGCAAAAATTAAAAAAGTATTCTAATTTATTTTTGGAGCCAAAACATCCGTTAAAAAGTGTTAACGTTTGCCGATTTAACATAAACATCGTAATGTTTTTCTTATTTTCGGCTGCTTAAAACCTGAAATAGCTCGTATTAATCAGCATGAACTACAATAAGATCAACAATATTTTTGGCTGGGCAGCCGGCATTATTGCATCAATAACCTACATTTTAACGCTTGAACCCTCTACCAGCTTTTGGGATTGCGGCGAATTTATAGCTTGTATCTACCGCCTGCAGGTGGCCCACCAACCCGGTGCACCCTTATTTACCATGATAGGTAAGGTGTTCTCGCTCCTGTCATTTGGTGATAACATGAAGGTGGCTTACTTTACCAACATGGCATCGGCACTGGCCAGCGGCGCAACCATCCTGTTCTTGTTTTGGACAATTACTGCCTTAGCCAAAAAACTTGTTGTTAAGGCCGGGCAAGAGATCACCCCAACCAACATCATACAAATTATCGGTGCCGGTTTAGTGGGTGCTTTAGCCTATACCTGGTCAGATACCTTCTGGTTTTCGGCTGTAGAGAGCGAGGTTTACGCGCAATCATCCCTTTGTACCGCCATAGTTTTTTGGGCGATATTGAAATGGGAGAACCACGCCGATGAAGAACGTGCAGATAAATGGATCATTTTTATTGCCTATGTAATGGGCTTATCTATTGGTATCCACTTACTAAACTTATTGGTTATACCTGCAATTGCACTGGTTATTTACTTCCGCAGGGCTAAAAACGTTACCACACCGGGCACTATCTGGGCCTTTGTTTTAGGTGTAGTTACCGTAGCCATGATACTTTGGGGAGTAATACAATTTACCGTTAAAGGCGCGGCCTTTTCAGATCTGCTGTTCGTAAACAGCCTGGGCATGGGGTTCAATACGGGCGCCATCATATTTTATTTATTAGTAATTGGCACCCTTGCCACAGGTATTATATATACTATAAACGGCGAAAAAACATACATGTGGGCCGCTATAGCTTGCTTTATACTGGCTATTGGCTTTAGTGCCGGCATTATTGGCCTGGTAGCAGGAGCCGCAATACTCGCATTATTAGAGTATGTAATAAAAGTGCGCGAAAGGCGTGTTGCTTTAAACCGCGTGTTAATTTGCGCGGTGTTTATCCTGTTTGGTTACAGCTCATTCGTAATGATCGTTATCCGCGCAAAAGCGGGCACAAACCTTAATAACAGCGACCCGCAGGATGCTTTCGCGCTTAACAGCTACCTTAATCGCGACCAGTATGGTGATACGCCTTTACTATATGGCGAGTACTTCGATTCGCAGGTTACCGACCAGACCGAGGGCGCTAAGATCTATCGCCGTGGCGAAAAGGCATACGAGGTTGCAGGTAAAAAATTAAACACAATCTACGATAGAAACACGCTGTTCCCGCGTATGTTTAGCCAAAAACCGGGGCATCCTGAGTTTTACAGAATGTGGAGCAACCTTGGGCCCGAGGAGCACCCAACCATGGCTACCAATATTGGCTTTTTCAGCAGCTGGCAGGTTACGCAAATGTACACCCGCTACTTCCTCTGGAATTTTGCAGGCCGCGCCAACGAAATGGACGGACAAACCGCGCAGGGTGTTGATGGCAGCTGGTTAAGCGGTTTTGGCAATAAAGACCTGCCAAGTACCGTTACGCAAAGCAAATCGTACAACAGGTTATATTTTCTTCCGCTTATTATAGGTTTATTGGGGATGATCTATCATTTCCAGCGTAACCAGCGCGATGCGGGCGTAGTAGTAATACTGTTCTTTTTTACCGGTTTAGCCATTGTGCTTTACCTAAACCAGGACCCTTTGCAACCACGCGAGCGTGATTACGCTTATGCGGGCTCGTTCTACGCCTTTGCTATTTGGATAGGCTTGGGTGTGCTGTTTATAGCCGACCTGTTAAGTAAAAAAATAAACCCTAAAACAAGCGCTATAATTGCAACCGTGGTATGCTTACTTGCGGCCCCTGCCTTAATGGCTAACCAGGAATGGGATGACCACGACCGCTCTACCAAACTTACCCCGCATGATATTGCCTACGATTACCTGAACTCCTGCGCGCCAAACGCGATCTTGTTTACTTACGCCGATAACGATACCTACCCCCTTTGGTACATACAGGAAGTTGAAGGCGTAAGGCCCGATGTGCGTATTGTTAACCTAAGCTTGCTGGGTACCGATTGGTACATCCGCCAAATGAAAGGCAAAATGAACAGTTCAGAGCCGCTGCCTATAAGCATGCCAAATGATAAGTTTAAGGCGGGCATCCGTGATGTTATTTATTATAACGATGCCAAAATTGCCGGCAATGTTGAACTGAAAGAGGTTTTTGATTTTATCACCTCTGATAATAAGGATAACATGGTGCAATACCAAAACGGCGAAAACGCTAACTACCTGCCAAGCAAAAACTTTAAAATGACGGTTAATGCAGATGAGGTAATCAGATCCGGAACTGTACCTGCCGATAAAAAAGATAAAATAGTACCGGAAATGGCCTGGACCTACCCCGGCAAATATGTAACCAAAGACAACCTGGCCATGATGGACGTTTTAGTGCATAACAATTGGAAACGCCCTGTGTACTTTGCATCAACCGTACCAAGCGATAATATGCTTGGGCTTGACAGGTACCTTTATAGTGAAGGCTTAACATACAGGTTAATGCCATACCAGCCGGATACTACAGCCGCCGCGCAGGAGAACAGCAACACGCTTAAAATGTACGATAACATGGTTAACAAGTACAAATATGGTAATTATAAAACCGCCAGGTATTTGGATCATGAATCGTTAAACTTGTTTTACCCACTGATTACCCGTTTGTACGCTACCCTTGCCGATAACCTTTTAAAAGAAGGGCATCAGGACCTGGCCAAAAACGCCTTAAAAAAATATGATGAGGTAATGCCTTCTGTTATCATCTCGTCTGAACTGGCGGTGCGTAAATACTACATGGCCGAAAGCGCCTTTAGAATGGGGGATGTTAAATTAGGCGAATCGCTTGTTAAGCAAATTGATAAGTATTTGGTAGAGCAATTGAATTACGCCTACATTTTATATCAAAAAGGTGATGGCAACCTTAACACCCGCGACGTGCAATTATCGCTATCCTTATTAAACGGCATGGTTAATTTAACCAAAAACTTTAAGCAGGACGGCTTAAGCGGCACCATAAACGGCCAGTTAAAAGACTACGGCAATAAATTTGCCGGAATGCAAACACAGCAATAGTCTTCGATTTATGATAAAGCAAAAGCGGCCGAGAGCCGCTTTTTTTATGCCATATATGTCGTAACATTCGCGGCTTTGTATCGTCTCATTTAAAACCATCACTTATGAAATCTACATACATCCTGTTAGCCCTGTTGCTGATAACCGGCATAGCATCAGCCCAAAATAAACTTAACAGGATAGACTCGCTTATTAAAGAGAAAAACAAACAAGGGCTATTTAACGGCAACGTGCTGGTGGCAGAAAACGGGAAAGTAATATACAGAACCGCTATTGGATATGCCGATACAACTAAACAGGTGCAGTTAACCACTGCTTACCGGTTCCACATCGGCTCGATAGCTAAAGAATTTAATGCGGTTAGCATCATGATGCTGCAAGAACAGGGGAAGCTGAATATTGATGATAAAATTAACAAATATCTTAACGGGATGCCCGGCTGGGCAAACAACATCAGTATAAAAAACCTGCTGCAATATAGCAGCGGTATCCCTAACCTTAACTGGAAAGCACTGAATGGTGATGCTGATGCTTTAGCAGCTATAAAGGCCATTGAAAAGCCCGACTTTGAGGCAGGCACACAATATGCCTATAACAACAGCAATACTTTTTTACAACGTCAGATTATCGAAAAAGTAAGCGGGATGAAGTTTAATGACTTTGTCTCCAAAAAATTGCTGAAGCCGCTTGGCATGAACAATTCAATAGTTGACCCGGTTGATAGCACACCTTTTATGGCTATCTCCTATAATAACAGCTTTGTACGTTCGCCATTGGTTTACCCCATAACCGGGTGGACGGCCGTAACACTTGATGATTTTTACAAATGGGAAAAGGGCCTGGAGAATTTTAAACTTATCAACCCCGAATCTACACGGCAGATCCTAACGCCTTTTGCACCCAACCGGCAATGTGGCTTGGGCGGCGGTACCATGGACGGACCTAAACTTATTACACACCAGCATGATGGCACGGCTATGAATTACCAGGCCCTGCTAACCGCAAGTGTACCTAAAGGCCGTACAGTAATACTGATGACCAATAATAAACAAAACAATTTGTACGATATTAACAATGCGATTGAGGCTATTATGGATGACAAGCCATAATAGGCCTTAAAAATTAAGTTTTGACGGGTCAGTGTACAGGGTGTCCCATTCCGTCCCGTTTTTTAAAAAACGGGACACCCCTCTGACCTTTTAAGCAACTGGTAAACAATTACTTAAATAAAAACTACTTTACAGTGTCCCATCCACATAAAAATCCAAGTGTTTGATTTACAGCAATTTGAAATTTAAATTTAACACAGTGACATAAATAACGGGACACTAATTAATAATGCATAAAAAAAAGCGGCCTTTGAGCCGCTTTTGTATAATGTTACCTTAAAATAATTAGTCCTCTTCCACAACACCCATGCTGCAGAATTTGTCGATACGCTCGGCAACCAGTTCATCAACGTTGCGTTCGCCCAAGGCTTTAAGGTCTTTTATCAATTGTTTTTTAAGAATGGCAGCCATAGCAACCGGGTCCTGATGAGCGCCGCCAAGCGGTTCTTTTATAACGCCGTCTATTAGTTTGTTCTTCAACATTTCTGTCGAGGTCAGTTTCAGCATTTCGGCAGCGCGTTCTTTTTGCTCCCAGGTCTTGAAAAGAATGGTAGAACAGTTCTCGGGAGAGATTACCGAATACCAGGAGTTATCCAGCATTAAAACCTTATCGCCAATACCTATACCTAATGCACCACCAGATGCACCTTCGCCAATCACTACACAAATAACAGGCACTTTTAGTACTGCCATTTCTAACAGGTTACGGGCAATGGCTTCGCCCTGTCCGCGCTCTTCAGCCTCAAGACCTGGGAATGCTCCCGGGGTATCTATCAGGGTAACCACGGGCTTGCCAAACTTCTCGGCCATTTTCATCAGCCTTAAAGCTTTGCGGTAACCTTCGGGGTTGGCCATACCAAAATTGCGGTACTGCCGCTCTTTAGTGTTACGGCCTTTTTGGTGGCCAATAAACATCACGGTTTGACCATTTAAAGTCCCAAAACCACCTATGATCGCCTTATCATCACCTACAGTACGGTCGCCATGTATCTCAATGAAATCATCGCACATCAGCTCAAGGTATTGTAGGGTATAAGGGCGCTCGGGGTGGCGGGATATCTGTACTTTTTGCCAGCCGGTTAGGTTAGCATAAATATCTTTCTTAGCGGTTTCCATCTTGGCTTCAAGTTCTGCAATGGTGGCCGACATGTCAAGCTTGTTTTTCTCTTCAACTTGCTTAACCTTTTCTATCTGCCCCTGCAATTCTGCCAGTGGTTTTTCAAAATCAAATGTAATCTTCATACAATTTTATTGGCCGCTAAATTAAATAAATCAAATGGCATATTGTTTAATTATCCTTACTTGAATGTTTTCAATTTATTTATCTGCTGTGGCGATAGTAAATAATAGGTATTAAGCGCCGCGTTTAAAATAGCATTCCGCAATTCGCCCTGGTATAAACCATAGCGGTTTGTATAGTAAATAAGGTTGCTTTCGTTTATCTTTTTTGTGCGGAATAAGGCATCCAGTTTAATTTCGTTAGTTACAATAAAGTTGCCCATTTCTATCTTCTTACGCTTTAACTCGGTGTATATTTTAGTTAAAGAGCTAACCTGCGACGGGCTAAGATCTATCTCCTTCTTAAACTTTAACGCTTTCTCTGCCGATGGGAAGCCGTTAATATCGGCGACCGTGCTCATTCCATAAACATCCTCCCCTCTTATGAGAGCATTGTATTGCACATCGCTCAACGTTTTCACAGGGGATGGTTTTAACGTGCTATCCGGGGCCTGCGCTTTGGCATTAAAGCTGATGAACATGATAAAAACAGTGGCAGTCAGTAGTTTAAACATAGTATCAGTTTGATTATAAACGCGCAATATTTGAGCCAAGGTTTTTACTATAGTACCCTTCAATTTGCATAGTTTAAATATCGCTTGAAGAAGATTTCTCGTCGCTACGCTTTCCCCGAAAGGACATTGAGGCAAGAGTGGTTTACTCCACCTTCATCACCTTAGTACGCTTACTTATTCCGTTCTCGTTAAAGGCTTCTATCTGGAAATAGTATGGCAGGCTTTTTTCCATCCCGTTAAAATAGTACTCGTTTACATTGTATACCATTATGTTGTTATACAGTTTATCGGGTTCGGTGCCAAAGTAAATGGTGTAGCCCACAGCCCCGTCAGTTTGTCGCCAGCGGATCCAGGAATTGCGGCGCTCAGCATCACCACGCAGCACTATTAAATTCCTTACTGTATCGGGCGCGGCACCGGCTCCTTTGCCAAATATACGGAAGCCCGATAAAGCAAACTTACCGGTTGGCATGTGCAAGTTCGTTACTTTAAGATAGCGTGCCTTTGCCGGGGTCTTCAGCTCCACATAATCATGCGGTACATCGGTTTTATTCCTGCTTTTATCTACCAGCATCTTCCACGTTTTACCATCGATAGAAGAGGTGATCACATACTGGTGATAAACCCCTAAAGATTTGCCCATGAAAGTGGCATCCTGATCGGCATAGTTTAGCTGGATAGCCCTAACGGTACTCACTTCGCCAAGGTCGGTTTGCAGCCATTCGCCTTTGTTGGCCGTTTTTGCGCTCCAATAGGTTTTAATATCTTCATCAACCGCCAGGTTTGGCACATAAGCACCCAGCGTTGACGATACCTGCACAGGCTTGTTGTAGTTAAGCAGCATCCAACCTGTAAAATTGCTTTTCAAGTGGTCTTCCTTGCCAATGGCTAAGTAGTGCGGGTAATCGCCATAGGAAGTATTAGTGTACAACACACCATCTTTATCAAAACCGGCCGGCCAGAAACCGTTACGGCGTTCAAAATTATTCTTCACATTAATAACCATAGTGCTGATGTGCCAGTAATTACCATATTTATCGGCCCAGGTAGCGCCGTGGCCCGCTCCTTTCGCGAAGCCGCCAGGCTTATAACTGAACGGATTATGCTTTTGATAAGTAAACGGACCAAGGGGCTTATCGCCCACATAAACGCCGTCGCCATATCCACGGCCTTCGGTGCCCGGCGCGGCATACTGCAGGTAGTATTTTCCGTTATACTTGTTCATCCACCCTCCTTCCATAAAGCCGGTTAGGAATACATTATCATTGTTCTCGCCGAAGCGCTCCCAGCCGTGTTCTTTCCAGTCGAGCTTGATCATTTCCTTTTTAGGGCCTATAGGCTCAAAGGTCTTGCGGTCTATTTCCTGCCCGTACATAGGCAGGGTGTTACTGCTGCCATGATAAATGTACACGCGGCCATCATCATCCGCGAACAACCCCGGGTCCCACGCCCCTACTTTAAAATAATCTTTAGCGGCCTTCCAGGTATCGGTACGCGGGTCGGTACTCATCCACAGGGTAAAATCTTTGTTATAGGTAGAGCCTATTACCAGCAAGGTATCGCCTAAAACCAATGTGCCGGGCGCGCAAAGCTCGTCGCCTTTCACCTCATTGTAGGGCCGTACAAACTTGCGCGATACAAACTTCCAGTTCAGCATATCGCTGCTCCACCAGTATCCAAACTGGTTGGTACTAAACAAATAGTAGTTGCCTTTAAAAAGGGTAACGGTAGGGTCGGCAGTGGCGCGGTGCTTGCCCCATGCCGCGAAATTTTCGAACGGCGTGTAGCCGTAATCTAAATTCAGCGGGTTACAATAAGTAAGCCTTTTGGTTTGTGCCGTTGCGGATAACACACAAGCGTATATAAGGGCAGTTAAAAGGATCCGGAACTTCATAACAGGTAGCGTATTTGGTTAGCACATCAAATATCAGTTTTTGGGCCGATAAAAGAAACACGCCTTAGCCTTTAACACTAATTGGCCAATTAGTTGTGACATTGCAAGAAATTTGATAGCCGCCGTATTTTGTATCTTCGCCCATTCAAACAACACGCTATGTACAAAAACTTATCCCGGGCGACAATAATTGCCTTTGCAGCTTTAAGCTTCGCATCTTGCAACAACACCGCTAAAACCGATAAAGCACCCGTGGCTGATACCATTGCTAAAGCCCCTTCGGCCCCGACGGCAACTTCGCCTCCTGCTGTTATAGATACCGGCAAACTGGTTGGCGCATGGCACGATGAAACCATTAAAACCGATAAAGGCGAAAGTATTGCCTATGAAGTGGTAAGCAGCGGACATAAGGTTTACATTCAGGCTATAACATTCGTAGGAAACGATCTGAAACTGAATGATACGCCGCCTATTACCGCAGCCGCATCAGAGATCCGGAAGGAAGGTGATGGCTACGTAAGTGTGGAACGCCCCGACGAAAGCTACAAAGTTGACAAAAAAGGCAACCTGCTTTTATTTGATAAGGGGATATTGGTTGCCACCTGTAAAAAGATATTGTAACAACAAAGGGCCCTTGGGCCCTTAACTATTATTTGTGATTTTTATTCCAGCCTATCTTCATCTTGCCGCCCTCTTCGTGCGCGCGGATGTGGAGCACAATTCCTTTAAAGCGTTTTTTGGCAAGTTCTTCCTTGTCTGTAATCAGGCTATCTTTCCCCGGGTTGCGCAACGGTATATCCAAAGCAATATCGGTTCCTCTTGTAAACCCATAAACGCCTTCTACATCCACATTTAACACACTGCTGCTAACCTGCAATGGTTTTATGGTTATCATATCACCTTTAACCAAAAAGTGCCCATCTAACTTTGGTATGCTAATGTTCTTAAGGTTGCGGAATGGGAACGCGAATTTACCTACGCTTACCAACGGTTTAAAATCAATTAAAGCCGCGTTGCGTAAGCTGAGGTCTAAATTACCGTTAATGGAGTTTGGCACCAGGTTACCGGCATCTGTAATGCCACCGGTAATGCTTGTTTTGGCCGATAAAAAGCCCTTTAGGTTTTCCGACGTAAAATCCTGCAAACCAAAATTATTAAAGGCCACAAAAAATTCGCGCATGTTTACGTTGCTTATCACCGTGTTCACAGCAAAATTATTCAGCTTTTTACCCTGCATCATTTTACCATTCATTTTTAAAAAGCCACCGGCATGTTTAACCCCTATATTTTTGATAATAATGCCATTATCAGTAGTCAGCAGGTCGGCAGTTGCATCCGTCGCCAGGAATTTTTTATAGTAAACTTTGGCAACTTGCATGTGCATTTCGGCTTTGCCCTTTTCAAGCACCGTGCTTAGCTGGTCTACAACATTACCGCTGTTGGCCCTGCTTTTAATTGCGGGCGTTTGTTTACGTTCGGCTAAAAAGCCTAAAAATTCGCCAAGGTAAAGTTGCGGGCTACGTATTTGCCAGGTAAGCAAGATCTTTTCTGGCGCGTTATAATATAAATTAAGGAAGTTGTTTACCCGACCGTTCATGTTAACAATGCTTCGGCCGCTTTGCAGGCGAATGTTGCTTAGTATCAGGTCATCGCCAACAAAATTTAAGGATATGGACGAATTGGTTAACTTAATATTACGCGGGATATAATGTATATCGGTATTACGCAGTACTATAGCCCCTCTTATAACAGGTTTGTTTATTTTGTAATCTACAATATCTGCGGTGTAACGCAGCTTCATATCAGCCTCGCCATTGGCAAACTTGGCTACGTTGTCTTCCAAAAAGTAATTAAGATCAGCCGCCGGGAAGTTCGATTTAAAATTACCTGTGGCAATAGGTTTTACCAGATTAATAATGCTGCCGGTATCAATAGTGAACGGCAGGTGGTTGTAGCTCCCCTTTAACCCTATTAGTTTAATGGCAGAGTTATCATCGCCGTAACCCTTATCCTTCACATAATTGTTAGTAAAAATGCCGTTGAAACTGCAATTGTCCAGTTCGCCGCCCGGTATGGTTATCTTACTATCCTTAACCCTGGCGGTTACATAAATTTTAGGGCCACCATCGCCTCCTCCAAAACTTCCGTTAAGGTTACAGGTAACATCCATGGGTTTGCTGATGTTAAAGCGATTCAACACTTCGGTAATATTGGGCGCAAGCAATCCAGAGGCGCGTCGCCATAAGATCTGGTCGGCAACAATGTTGATGTCAAAATTAGCCGACGGCTTATCCTTTGTTGCAAAAACTGCGTTTATTTTAAATGGCGTTTCACCAATGTTTAAAGGTTGTACCGATACATTTACCTTGCCACTCCCCTCGTTATAGCCGGCAACAAAATCACCTTCAAGTTTTTGGTTTTTTATAAAGCTGCCCCGCTTACTATTAAATGCCATGCTTTTTGCCAGTACATCCAGATGGAAATTGGCACGCCAGCCACTGTCCGGATATTGCATTTTGCCGCTCAGGTCATTCACGCTAAATTTGAAAAGTTTATATGCCTGCCTGTTATCTACTGTAAACGTCACGTTACTTAGTGTAAACTTTTTTAATTGGGTGGACGAGCTGCTTTCTGACGGGTTATCTTTTACCTTTTTATTATCCTTTTTAAAAACGGCGGTATTACTGTAACCTGTGCTATCTGTAAACAAGTCGATAGCAGCATTACTGATATCAATATGGTTAATGTCGATCGTGCCCCTGAACAAGGCCATGGTATTGATAGAAACATTAAAATCTTTGGCGTTTAGCAGCGTATGCTTATGGCGGTCGTACTGTTTATCGCGGATCAATACGTTTTGCAGGGTAAGCGAAACATCCGGAAAACCACGGAAGAAATTTGGCTTCATATCGCCTATAACGAGGGTGCCGTCCACACTTTTATCAAGCTGTTCGTTCACCATTTTAAGCACCTTGGCTTTATTGAAACTGATATACATGGTTGCGCCAACAAGTACCAGCACAATTAGTAGTACAGCGCCGGCAATAATCTTAAGGGAAATTTTTAACCACTTAGGCATATCAACAGTTTTAGGTTAAATAGTTAAATGCCTTATTTTGTTTGCTTTGTAACAAGATGGTTAATAGCGGATGGGAATAATGACCGGGTGAAAAACCTTCTCACCCTCTTTGCGAAGCAGAGAGCTAGGCAAACGGAGTAATGTAGGGGGTGAGTAGAATAGCCTATTTTACCTATATTAGCTCCGGACAAACCATGGCTAATACTGCACCCCACTTACGCACCGTTAACGTTACCCGCTATGTTACGCCATTGCGCGAGGGCGGTTCGTTGCCCGCTATTGCCGAGGCAGACGACGGATTTTTATATGTACTTAAATTTCGTGGTGCCGGACAGGGACCAAAGGCTCTTATTGCCGACCTGATAGGCGGTGAAATTGCCCGTAAACTTGGCTTTAAAGTGCCCGAACTGGTGTTTGCCAAACTGGATGAAGCCTTTGGCCGCACCGAGCCGGATGAGGAAATACAAGATCTGTTAAAGTTTAGTGTAGGGCTTAATCTCGCTCTGCATTATTTATCAGGCTCAATCACCTTCGACCCTACCGTTACTTTTGTAACCACCGAAATGGCCTCGAAAATTGTGTGGATGGATGCGCTGCTGATGAATGTAGACCGCACCGCACGCAATACTAATATGCTGATGTTTAACCGCGAGCTTTGGTTGATAGACCATGGCGCGGCGTTATACTTCCATCATAATATGGAAAACTGGGAGGAACAGGCAAAACGCCCTTTTACGCAAATAAAAGATCATGTGCTACTGCGCAAAGCCACAGAACTGGAGGCGATGGACGCACAATTTAAAGCCATACTGACGCCGAAATTTATTCAATCGGTTGTAGACCTCATACCGGATGCATGGCTTACAGACCGCTCGTTTGAAACAGAGGATGAGCAGCGGCAGATTTACGCCAAATTCCTGAACACCCGATTAGCTAACTCAAATGTTTTTGTAACCGAAGCACAAAATGCAAGACCGACACTTATTTGAGTATGCCGTAATACGCGTGGTGCCAAGGGTAGAGCGTGAGGAATTTCTGAACGTAGGGGTTGTTTTGTTGTGCAGTAAACAAAAATTTCTGAAAATGATATACCACGTTGACAGGGAGCGCCTGCAAGCCTTCGCCAAAGACCTGGACATTGAGGCACTTGAAGAAAACCTGCTCTCGTTCCAGCGTATTGCGCAGGGTGGTAAAGATGCCGGCCCAATTGGTGAGTTGGATGCGCCTTCGCGTTTCCGCTGGTTAACAGCTACCCGCAGCACGGTGGTACAAACCTCTAAGGTACACCCCGGGTTTTGTTTGGATGGCGAAGATTCGCTGACAAGACTGTACGATCAATTGGTGAAATAATTCTTTGTGCCCCTCATGGGTTAATGAACACCCTGTTACGCCATCGTTTTCGCAGATTTATATTTTGGGGTATGTAAAATGTACACTATATATTTATAAATTAGCTCTCCATTAACCAATTAACCGCTTCATGAACCTATCTGTCAGGATAAAAGCCTTTGTGCTTTGCATGCTTTGTTTTTGTGTGCTAAATGATGCCATCGCGCAAAAAAAGAAGATCAAACCTAAATTCAGCGTTATTGCTTTTTACACCGGTAAGGAAGACCAGGCTCACATCAGCTTTATGCACGAGGCTAACAAATGGTTCCCTGCCATGGCTAAGAAGTATAATTTCACATACGATTCTACCAACAACTGGAAAAACCTGAATACCGGGTTCCTGGCAAAATATAAAGTAGTTATTTTTTTAGATACCCGCCCGGAGGATTCTCTGCAACGCGCGGCCTTCGAAAAATATATGAAGAACGGTGGCTGCTGGATGGGGTTCCACTTCTCGGCGTTCGCACTTAATCAATCGGCAGTGCCGCAAAACTGGGATTGGTACCATAATACCTTTTTAGGCTCGGGCGAATATGACAGTAACACCTGGAGACCAACATCGGCTATTTTAAAGGTTGAAGGTAAAGACCACCCGGCTATGAAAGGGCTTGGCAACACCTTTAAGGCATCGCCAAATGAATGGTACCGCTGGCAAAACGATCTGACTAAAAATCCGGATATTCAAATATTAGCATCTATAGACCCGGTAAGTTTTCCGCTGGGCACAGGCCCTAAACAGCATGAAATATGGCATAGCGGTTACTATCCCGTAGTGTGGACCAACAAAAAATATAACATGGTTTACTTTAATATGGGCCACAACGATATTGATTACGAGCATAAAACCAATAAGGACCTATCGCTCACTTTCGGCAACCCGGCAGAAGACAAACTGATATTAAACACCCTGCTATGGCTGGGTAACAAGAAATAACAATAAAACGTAACCCCTACCCCAACATGAAGAAAACACTTGTGATAGCCGGCCTTTTGTGCTTCAGTGTGAGCGCTTTTAGCCAGGCAAAAAAAACGCCGTACTCGGCTACTAATAAAACGGTAAAAATGTACGTTACCGAAAAAGGATCGACCAAAAGACTTGCCCCTGCCGGTGACTTAAAATTTGTTACAGAAGCACAACCACCCGAAACCGAAACACTTGTTTTTGTAGACCCTGAAAAGAAGTTTCAGACCATGCTGGGTATTGGCGGCGCGTTAACAGATGCCGTTGCCGAAACTTTTTACAAGCTGCCGAAAGATAAGCAAACTGAGCTTTTAGAAGCTTACTACAGTAAAACTAAAGGCATTGGCTTTACCCTTGCCCGCACCAATATCCAAAGCTGCGATTTTAGTAGCGGCAGCTACAGCTATGTAAGCAATAGCGATAAAAACCTGTCGACCTTTGATGTAAGCCACGATAAAAAGTACCGCATCCCGTTCATTAAGGCGGCAACTGCTGCCGCCGGTGGTAAGCTAACCATGTTTGTATCGCCATGGAGCCCGCCCGCTTTTATGAAGGATAACAACGATGTATTACACGGAGGCAAATTAAAGCCCGAATTTGCACAGAGCTGGGCAAACTTCTATATCAAGTTTATTAAAGAATATGAAAAACTGGGCATCCCTATCTGGGGCCTATCGGTACAAAACGAACCGATGGCAACGCAAACCTGGGAATCTTGCAAATATACGGCTGAGGAAGAGCGCGATTTTGTGAAGAACTATTTAGGACCAACGCTTTGGAAACAAGGCATGCAGTCGAAAAAACTGATCGTATGGGACCATAACCGCGACCTGCTTTACCAACGCGCAAGCACCATTTTGGAAGACCCTGCCGCTGCCAAATACATTTGGGGCATTGGTTTCCACTGGTATGAGACCTGGACAGGCGCAGGCCAAAACTTTGAGAATACCCGTTTGACACATGCTGCCTTTCCCGATAAGAACCTGATCTTTACAGAGGGTTGTGTAGAAAAGTTTGATTTCACCCGTTTGGACGACTGGAACCTTGGCGAGCGTTATGGCCTATCTATGATAAACGATTTTAATGCCGGCACCGTAGGCTGGACCGACTGGAACATCCTGCTTGATGAAAAAGGCGGACCAAACCATGTGGGTAACTTCTGTTTCGCGCCGGTACATGCCGATACACGCAATGGGCAGTTATTGTACACTAACTCTTACTACTATATAGGCCATTTCTCTAAATACATTCAGGCGGGTGCAAAACGTATTGCTGCCGCTGCAAGCAGAGACAAACTGCTAACCACCGCCTATCAAAATCCTAATGGCTCGATAGCCGTAGTAGTAATGAACCGCACCGATGAGAAAATTGATTACAGTTTATGGATAAAAGGCAAGGCTGCCAAAACCACAAGCGAACCACATTCAATAGCTACCCTGGTAGTGCAATAGAATAACAAAGCCCTTCAAATTTTGAAGGGCTTTGTTATTCAACAAGAAAAGCGGGCGCCATTGGACATCCCGCTTTATCACTCATCACTCACTCACAAAAATTATCCGGCAGTTGGGGCTTTAACGCCTCTCCTGTTTTTCATTCTTTCTTTTAACTGAGCTTTAAGCTCAGTGTAGTTCTTTAATTGTTCGGCATTAAATACCGCTTTAAGTTCACCGTCGGTTTGCATCATAATTGCTTTGCGGCTCTCGTGGTTCAACTTACGGTCGGCAGTGCTTCGGTTAGCTTTTAGGCTATCCATTTGTGTAGCGCGCTTCAGCAAAATGGTGTTCACCTTAGCATACTGATCCTGGCTAAGCGTTAATTTCTTCTGTAGCATCTGAGACATTCGCTGTGCCTTTTGCTCTGGCGCAATATTTTTGTGCCCGCCGCGTTTGCCATGCATCCTACCTTTAAAACTGGCTTTCAAATCGGCATATTTACTTTGCTGATCGGCAGTTAATATAGTTTTCAAATTCGCATCGGTAGTAACCATAATAGCTTTACGGCTTTCGCGCGTCGCTTTACGGTCGGCGCCTTTCGCAGCCTTCAGGCTATCCATGCTGGCAGCGCTTTTTGCAAAAATCGCTTCGGCTTTTTTAGACTGATCTGCCGACAGGGCTAATTTTTTGCTCAACATATCCGTTCTGTGTTTCGCTCGCTGCTCCGGCGATTTTGCTACCCTTTGGGTTTGTGCCTGGGCAAACACCGCGGTGCCGGCCAGGAATGTTATCATCAATAATATCTTTTTCATGTTTCTTAATTTTGGTAGTATGACGCTATTTAACTGCCTATGGTTTAATTAAGGTCATCATCATATTGTCATTACAGTAGTATTATGCGCAAGCCAGCTATCAACCAAGAGGTTATTTAAATTGATTTTAATGAAAATTTATTATTTATAACACTATATTAGCCTAGCTAATAAGTATTAACCTTTAAACTATGCCATTACAGCTTACAAGAATTTGGAAGGTTTACAAGCTTATTTTTAAAAATATTTTAACCAAAAAATTCAATAAAACAGAGGATGCAAGTAACTGGCGTGCAAAGATATTTATAAAGATAATCCTCTATGCAACACCTTTAAGCCTGCTGGCTTTGTTACCAAGTGTTATTATTTTATTTAACAACGGGCGTACTTTTCTACCCCTGTTTGATTGTTTCATTTTATTAAGCATCCCAACCGTTGCGTTGATCAGCAGAATTAAACTATCGTATCAAAAGGCATACGTGGTTTTAATGCTTTACCTGCTTGCTGTAATTAAAACGGTATTATTGGGTTCGTTTGAAATTGGCGCTATTTACTTGCTGGCATTAAGCGTTTTTATTTCGCTGCTTTTTTCATCGGCGGTAATCATCACATCAGTAATAGCCAACATTTGTATTTACACGGTGCTTGGTTTGATAATACATTTCCAACTGTTTAACTCGCAGCTCATCAATAAATACCCTGTTGATTTCTGGATATTTTATTCATCCAACTTCTTGTTTTTAAACATGGCAATAGTTGTGATAATACGCCATATTATTACCGGGATCGAAAAAACCATTTCGCAGCAAGCCAATTTGCGCATGCATTTGCAGCATGAAGTAAATAATAAGAATTTACTCAATGCCCAACTTATAGAATCTGTAGGGCATTATAAAAGCTTATTTTTCAGGAACCCGTCGCCTATGTGGATATTTGATTCGGAAACGCTTCGGTTTTTACAGGTAAACGGGGCCGCGATCAGAAAGTATGGTTATACCCGCGCCCAATTTAAGTTGATGACCATTAAAGATATCAGGCCCAAAGAAGATATTGAAAGCCTGCTGGATACACTGGACAAGATCAATAATAACAATAATGGTGCGGCTGTTTCTACGGTTAGACATATGGGGAAAAATGGTAAACCGTTTTACGCCCAGGTAAGATGCAGCGATATTGTTTATCGGGGCAAAACGGAACGGTTAGTGATATCCACAGATATAACACAGCAAATACAATACACACAAGCTATTGAAAAACAAAACGAACAATTGCGCGAAATTGCCTACCTGCAATCGCATATTGTAAGGGCTCCGTTAAGCCGTATTTTAGGCTTGGTTAATATGTTAAAAACAAGCACCGATAAACAATCGGAGACTGAGATCATAGCATACTTAGACACATCGGCTAGAGAATTAGATGAGGTGATAAGGGCAATTGTTAATAAAACAGAAGGCGTTGACCCCGTAAACCATAATTAACCGGCAAACTCCTCTACAAATTCATTCAGCGTAATTAAATTGTTAATGGCATCGCCCATTGTGTTATTAAAATAGGCGTAAACCCTTTTTCCGCCGCCAAGCCATTCATGTATATACTGAGCATATTCATACAAAAAAGCATCGGTGTAACTGCCACGGTAGCCCCCATTTGGGCCGTGAAAACGCAGGTAAACAAATTCGGTTGCCATATCTACCATAGGCGTTAACGATTTTGGCATATCTTGTATAACCATCCCACAGGTATAGTTATCAAGCATCTCATACACCTCATCCTTGTACCAGCTGCGGTTGCGAAACTCTATGACGATGTCCCACCCGGCAGATAAGCCTGTATCCCGGATATTAACCAGCAGTTTCTCTAATTGCCTTATATTGCTTACATCATTACTGCCCGGGAACTGAATGAGCAGGCTGCCCTTTTTGTTGCCCGCGGCATCTATTACCTGCATAAAGCGATCAACATCCTCGGGCTTAAAAAGTAACTGCTTGTTATGGGTAATGTCGCGCCAAAGTTTATAGGTGAACCTAAAATTATCGGGCACCTCGTTGGTCCATTTTTTTACGGTAGATGCTTGGGGTAGTTTATAAAAAGAGCTATTGATCTCGATACTGTTAAAAAGCGACCCGTAATAAGTTAACCGCGATTTATCCTGAAAGTGCGGGGGATAAAGGGATTTATTGGGCACTGGCAACACCAGCCCGCTGGCTCCCGAGTAAAAATTTTGCTTAGTATGATGCATGCAATAACTTAACACACTTGTATTTACTATTGTTGCGCTTATCTTAGCAATTAATTAACCCAATAAACCTCATAACATATCTCACATGAAACTTACAGGCCTGTTTATTATTTCGGCACTTGCCCTTGCATCTTGCACATCAAAACCTGCTACAAACGTTAACGACGACAAAGCCTCGCCAATAGTTGGCACCTGGAAACTTGTAGCCGCTGTAACGGTAACCAAAGGCGATACCGTTAAAGATTACCCCGTGCCAAACCAGGAAATGCTTAAAGTACTAAACGCTACCCACTTCGCCTTTATGCGCCACGATCTAAGCAAAGGCAAGGGCAAGGATGCTACCTATACCGCGGGTGGCGGCACCTACGATTTTAAAGGCGATAAATACACCGAGCACCTGGCCTACTTAAACGCCCGCGAATGGGAAGGCCGCAGCTTTGATTTCACCGTTCAATTTAAAGGCGATACGCTGATACAAAAAGGCATTGAGAAGATCGACAGCCTTAACATCAACCACGAGATCATCGAGACTTACGTTAAGCAGAAGTAAAGCTTACGACCAAAACCCCTGCACTTTTATTTGTGCCGATGGATAGCCCTGCTGCTTTAGCAATTTACGCAGCTGGGCTACCATTGTATTGTTCCCTGCCAGGTAAAATATAGTATTCTCTAAACTGTAATGCTGGTTAAGTACCCATTCCATGAGGCTGTTGTGGCCGTAAACATCTTTGCGGGCAACGGGCTCAATAGGCGTCCAAAAATACTCGTTAAATAACTTGCGGTGCTCTTCATTGCCAATTACTACCCCGCCCGAAAAGCGGGTATGCGGCAGCACCATTTTTTGCAGGGCCAGTAAATGCCCCATGCTGCTTTCATCGCCCAGGGCAATTACGGCCGAAGTTTTATCGGGCTGGTGGTGTGTGAAGCCTATTTTCTTAATATAACTTATAGTATCGCCCTTTTTTAAATGCCGTGCCCACTTGCTGCCGGGGCCGTTGTGCACGGCATCAATATAAATGGTGCAGGTATGCGTTTCAGCGTCCCAACCGGATGGGGTGTAATCGCGGAAGGTAAAATCATCTACCCTGAATTTAATGTAAGGTACATGCTCCCAATTGCTCATATCTGCAAGGGGCAAGTGCAGGTCTATTTCTATCAGGGTCGAGGGGTTCCAGGGGCGCACCTCAAGTACAGTACCTGTTTGCAGCAAGCGCGCCTCAAACAGCTGGCCTGCCTTTCTTTTTAATTTGCTTAAAGTGGATGTTTCCATGTGAGATAAATTGACACTACAAAGAAACATCGCAAATCAGCTTACATCAATGGCATACCTGCGGTATTCATTGGACTATTTACGGTATTCTGCGCGAAATGAAAGCGGCGTTACACCTTCCGATTTTTTGAAAAGACGAGAGAAATAGGCATGGTCTTCGTAACCAAGGGTATGGGCTATCTGCTTTACATTTTTACCGCCATAGTATAAAAGGCGCTTGGCTTCCAGCATGATCTCGTTCTGGATCCAGTAACTTACCGAGAACCCGGTGGTTTTCTTGAGTGCCTCGTTGAGGTAAGTTTGAGATACGTTCAACATCTCCGCATATGCCGAGGGGCTTTTAATGGTTACGTAATTTTCTATCAGCAAAGCTTTAAACTGCTGGGATAATTCTACAGGCCGCGAAACTTTTAGGGAGTGGCAATTGCTCTCGGCATAACAACCCGCCGCTATGCCTATAAAAGATTGCAATAGCGAAAGTACGATGGATGTGTTGAATGTGCTGCTTTCATGTTCATCAAAGCGTTGTTGAAGCAAAACCAATAACCCGCGGCATTGCTTCATTTGCCCCTCATTTAATGTGTAGGGTTTTTGAACCGCAAGTTGCCCTTCAAATACTTTGCGGTAATCGGGCGGGACCAACATGGCATCAACCGCCAGGAACCAGCCACCTGCGTGCTTTTTGCTTATACCATGATGCACCTGCCCCGGCAAAACATAATAAAGCGAGTTGGCAGAAAAACTAACTTCGATAAAATCGATCATCATGGCTGAGCTGCCACTTTCAACCACAAAAAAAATGTAATGGTCATCCCGGTGAGCCTCCATAATACTCTCTTCCATACGCATCTCATCAATACTGTAATGCCATATTTCAAGGCCAAGGGCGCTGCGCTTTTTTAACTGATGTACGGGGATGTCTTTCATCTGCAGTAGCAAATGTAAGCGATAAATAAATACCGTTGGGAAAATTGTCCATCTGTTGGCGAACATCTTCCATGGTGCAGGGCGGTAGTTGTTTGCACATTTGTAATGTCAATAACGACAAACTAAAAACATAACACAATGGCACGTTTAAAAGCTTTAAATCCTGACGAAGCAACAGGCAAAACAAAAGAATTATTTACCGCTATAAAAGGCAAACTTGGTGTAATACCTAATATGATGCGCACAATGGGAAATTCACCTGCCCTGTTAGAGGGTTATCTTAACCTGAGTGGTGCATTGTCTCATGGCACACTGGGTGCAAAAACCGGCGAATTATTAGCACTTGCAGTAGGACAGAAAAATAGCTGTGATTACTGTGTATCAGCACATTCATACATAGGCGAAAAATTAGCGCATATTGACGCCGCTACTTTGCAGAACGCACGCAATGCAAACGCGGCGGATGCTAAAACCGATGCCGCTTTAAAATTTGCTACCGCATTGGTTAACAAACAAGGCCTGGTTAGCAGCGCTGATGTTGATACCGTCAAAGCTGCCGGCTATACTGATGGTGAAGTTGGCGAGATTGTGGGCCACGTGGCCTTAAACATCCTTACCAATTACTTTAACAACACTGCCGACACCGAAATTGACTTCCCTGCGGCTAAAGCATTAGATGGTGTTGAGGCCTAATAGCGCGGCTAAAATATCAGCTAACAGTAAAAGTCGAACAATGATGCTTCGGCTTTTGCTGTATTGTTTACCTTTATTTAAGCATATATTTATGGAAAGCCTTACCTTATTTTAACCGGATGCCCGATAATAATAACATACTAACCCTTATAGATCCCGCGAACGGGCACTTCCTTTTCAGATGGTTTACATTTGATTATAACAGCCAGTTTAATTACCTGCGCCGTAATAATTATTACTCGGTAATATGGGTTAAGCAGGGCGCCGGCAAATTACGGTCCGATTTCTCTGAACATGATTTTAAGGATAACGACCTGCTTGCTTTTACCCCGTACCAGCCCTTTATGCTTACCGAAAGCAAGCCGCTAAGTGGCGTATGTATCGAGTTTCACCCCGATTTCTTTTGCATCCATAAGCACGATAAAGAAATTTCGTGCAGCGGTGTATTGTTCAATAACATTTATAGCCCGCCATTTGTAAATATTGACAGTAATACGGCCGTTATACTGGATTTGTTGCTTGGCCAGATCAAAGCTGAAATGGAAAATGAGGCCATGGCACAATACGAGATCCTGATATCTTACCTTAAAATATTCCTGATCACCGCGTCGCGGTTAAAGGCGGCACAACAAGAACTGCACAGCCAGGAAACAGATACTAAAGTTTCTATTTTGCAAAACCTGAAGGAATCTATCGAGCTCAACTTCAAGACCAAACACTCCCCAAGTGAGTATGCCGATATGCTCAATATCTCTGCAAAGGCTTTAGCCCGCATCACCAAAACACA
This sequence comes from Mucilaginibacter lutimaris, assembly GCF_042676625.1. Taxonomy (NCBI): domain Bacteria; kingdom Pseudomonadati; phylum Bacteroidota; class Sphingobacteriia; order Sphingobacteriales; family Sphingobacteriaceae; genus Mucilaginibacter; species Mucilaginibacter lutimaris. The sequence goes on along the minus strand of NZ_JBHTIA010000003.1, from coordinate 478,657 downwards.
CTTTAACAAAACCATAAGCAACTTAATAGCCGAGCGGATCGTAATTGAAGCCAAGCGCGAACTTTACCTTACCAACAGGCCCATTAAAGAAATTGCTTACAGCCTGGGCTACGAGGACGAATATTATTTCAGCAGGTTTTTTAAAACTAACGCGGATGTATCGCCGCAAATGTACCGCGATAAGGTGGGCTTTGCCAAAGCTGTGGTAAACGGCAAACTGATGATAAATTAAAAACGGGCCACCTTTTCGGCAGCCCGTTTCCAGGTGTAGGATATAAAGAAACTCTCAATCAAACTTCCAGCGAACAAAGGCCTCGATGGCTTCGTATTCGGCAAGGCCAAGCTGGTTGTAGAGGCGGGCGGTTTCCTGGGTGCGGTCCTCGGCCCTTACCCAAAACTCGCGTGCATCATCACCGGGGAAAACCGGGATATCCTTTTGGGATTGATGTTTAAAGATGGCCAAACGTTTACGCAAAACCTCCTGCGGCGATAGCGGCACAGCCATCTCTATCTCATGAATTTCAAACTCGTGCCATGCACCACGGTAAAGCCAGATCCAGCAGTCTTTTGTCCAATGTTCTATCTGGCGAAGCCTGTTAAAAGCTTCCAGCATAATTTCGAAACATACTTTATGCGTGCCGTGCGGGTCGGCAAAGTCGCCGGCCGCGAAGATCTGGTGAGGCTTTATTTCCTGCAAAAGCTGCATCGTTTGCTGTATATCATCCTCAAAAGATACGTTCTTCTCTGTTTTGCTGCGGTCGTAAAACGGCAGGTCCATAAAGTGGATGCGCTGATCTTTCAAACCTGCAAGCCTGGCCCCCGCGATGGCCTCTCCCTTGCGTATTAATCCTTTAACGGTGCGGATAGCTTCGGTATCGCTTTGGTTTGGCGCTTTGGTTTTCAGGAAGGCGGTCATGCTTTTGTACAAGCCCTCGAGATAAGTGGCATCCTGCGATTGCGACCGGGCAAAATCCATTGCAAACTCTACATAACGCAACATCTCATCATCCCAAACGGCGGTGTTACCCGATGTTTGGTATGCTACATGTACTTCGTGCCCCTGGTCGGCCAGGCGGATGAATGTACCACCCATCGAGATCACATCATCATCCGGATGCGGCGAGAATACAATAGAACGCTTCACCTGCGGGTTAGCACGCTCGGGGCGCTGACTGTCATCGGCGTTAAACTTACCACCCGGCCACCCGGTAATCGTATGCTGTATATTATTAAATATGCTGATATTAATGTTGTATACCGGCCCAAACTGGGTTGCCAGCTGCGCCATACCGTTATTGTTATAATCGCTCTCGGTAAGTTTAAGTATGGGCTTATTTAGCGTTTTGGCCAGCCATGTTACCGCTTTCTTAATCAGCATATCGTCCCAAACACAATCCTTTACCAGCCATGGGGTATTAAATCGGGTGAGTTCTACAGATGCATCACGATCTATCACAAACTCTACATTATCTGAATTTTGCAGGTAAGTGGCGGGGATATCCGGCGATATAACACCCTCAATAGCTTTTTTAATGATGGAAGCCTTCTTACCATTCCATGCCATCAGGATAATTTCGCGGGCTTTAAAAATAGTGCCTACCCCCATGGTGATGGCTTTGGTAGGTACATTCTCTTTACCACCAAAATCTTTAGATGCATCGCGGCGGGTAAGGTCATTCAGGGTAACCAAACGGGTGCCTGAGTTTGGTGCGGAGCCCGGCTCATTAAAACCAATGTGCCCGGTACGGCCAATACCCAATATTTGTACATCTATGCCGCCATAGCTGTTTATCTTTTGCTCGTATGCCATACAAAATGCGGCTATATCCTGTTCTGCAAGTGTACCATCGGGGATGTTTACGTTAGCCATATCAATATCAATATGGTCAAACAACTGCTCTTTCATAAAGCGCACATAGCTCTGCGCCGAGTTGGGCTGTATTGGGTAATATTCGTCCAGGTTAAAGGTTACCACGTTTTTAAAGCTCAGGCCCTCTTCTTTATGCAGCCTTATAAGCTCCTTATAAACTTTTATAGGCGATACACCTGTTGCCAAACCTAATACAGCGGTTTTGTCTTCGGCTTGTTTTTGTTTAATAATGGTGGCAATGCGCTTGGCAACGTCAAGGCTCGCCTCACTATCGGTGTTGTAAATTTTAACGGGAACCTTCTCGTAACGGGTTTCTTCTAATAAATTAAGTAGCATAATATCGGGGGTATTTTTATTTATGATTTAGGCATAGCAATTCCATTACCGCGCGGAAGCCTGCTTTTCAGCAGGCCCGTCGGTTAGTGCTATTTATGTTTGTTAGGCTTTTAGTTAAAAGCCGCTGTCATCAAGCGCGAAGGTATTCTTGCGCTCTTTCCATTTGCCTTTTGTAAAATCGGGGAATGCCTGCGGGGCGTTACCTTCTTTAAGCGATTTTTCGGAAAGCGGTGTTATTACGCTCATGGTTAACGAGTCGTACACATCTATAGGAGTTTGTTTCTTTTGCTTTACAGCTTCAACAAAACCGTTAAAAACGAACCAATCCATACCGCCGTGGCCTGCGCCTTCGGCATATTTTTCAAATTTTTTCCAAAGCGGGTGGTCATATTTTTCAAACCACTCGCTGGCTTTATCCCACTGGTCGTAGCTTTTTGATTTACCCTCAATGTAAACAGACTCTGCTACGTCCATCCAAATACCCTCGGTACCCTGCACCCTAAAGCCCAATGAATATGGCCTTGGCAAGTGAGTATCATGACTTAACATTACGGTTTCGCCATTGGCACAATTGATCATGGTAGTTGTAACGTCACCATTTTTAAATTTGATCTTAGAGTTTTTATTACCCGGAGATAGCTTATCAATATATTTGTTTAAACCAAGAGATTTTGAAGAGAACGATACCAGGTTGGTGAAGCGGTTGCCACGATTAATATCAATATAATTCATTACCGGGCCTGCGCCGTGGGTAGGGTAAATATCCCCATCGCGGTCAATATTCCACTGGGTACGCCACTGGGCTTCGCCCACGGTTTGCGGGCCAAACTCAGCACCTTTGCCACTAAAGCTTTTACCATCGTTAAACAATACGCCACGCAGATCATGTTGGTAGCCACCTTCTAAATGAATAAGCTCGCCAAATATATTTTGGCGTACCATGTTCAGGGCAGCCATAACATCACGGCGGTAGCAAACGTTCTCCAGCGTCATGTATGGCACTTTGGTTTCGTCATAAACTTTCAGGATGTCCCAGTGGTCTTTCTCGGTAATACCGGCAATAACCTCGCAGCCAACATATTTGCCTGCACGCATAGCAGCAATAGATTGCTCTTTGTGGAACTGCCATGGTGTAGCAATTATAACACCGTCAATATCTTTACGATCTAACATTTTTTTATAGGCATCAAGGCCGCCGGTGTACTCGGCAGGGAGTTTCTTTTTGGCTTTTACAAATTGCGCGCGGCAATATTTCAGCGAGCTTTCCTGTATATCGCAAATGGCTACTATCTCCACGTCATCGCGAAGCAGCCCCTCACCTATATGGTTACGGCCACGTAAGCCTACACCTATATAACCCAACCTTACCTTATCTGCATTTTTTGCGAATAATAACCCTGAAGGCAAAATTGTTAAACCTGCCAAACCTACGGCACTGTTTGTAACAAATTGTCTGCGATTCATAATTTTTAGTTTTTATTTATTGATGATTATAGTTGTACTTTTTGAATTTTGGCTTTACCCACTTTATGCCCGCTAACAGCATAATAAAGTATAATAAAATACGCGGGTATTAATATAATGTAACCATAGCTTGGGTTTAGGGCTTGTGCCAGCGTACCATAAGCCAGTGGTACAATAGCGCCTCCTGCTATACCCATAATTAATAGTGATGACCCAATTTTGGTAAACCTACCAAGGCCCGATAAAGCCATAGGCCAAATGGCAGGCCAAACCAGCGAATTTGCCAACCCTAACAATGCAATTGCCGCCACCGAAACATAACCGGTTGTAAGTATCGCTACTGCGGAAAGTATCAAACCCAATCCTGCAGAAAGTTTCATGGCTTTTTCCTGGCTTAAGTATTTGGGGATGCAAAGGATGCCCACCCCATAACCCACCAGCATAAAGATCAAAGTGGCCGTGGTAAAATACTTAGCAGTGCCTAAAGCTATGCCTTGTGTGCTGCCGTAATTAATAATGGTATCGCCGGCAATAACCTCTGCCCCTACATAAAAGAACAGGGTTAGCACCCCTAACAACAAATGCGGAAATTGGGTAATGCTTGTTTTACCGCTATTGTTCATGGCAGTAGTCTCATCTTCCTGGTCGGTATCAATCTCGGGCAGGCTGGAGTAATAAATGATTACAGCCAATACCAACAGCACAATAACAATGATGATATATGGAAGAATAACGCGTGATGCCAGTTCATTCAGCTGTGCGATCTTCACATCAGCGGCCATGGTAGCTAAACGTTCTTTAAAACCGTCGGCACTTTTTAGGGTAATGGCACCTAATACTATCGGAGCCAGAGCGCCCGCAATTTTGTTGCTAACACCCATAATGCTAATGCGTTTTGCAGCGCTCTCGGGCGGGCCCAAAATGGTGATGTATGGGTTAGATGCGGTTTGCAATAAAGCAAGGCCCGAGCCTTGTATAAACAATCCTAACAAGAATAACCCGTAATAACGGGTTAACGCCGCTGGGATAAATATCAATGCACCAACCGCTATAATAGCAAGCCCTACCGACATACCCTTTTTAAAGCCTGTAACCTTAAGTATCCAGGCAGATGGGATAGCCAGCACAAAGTAGGATATGTAAAACGCGGTGGTAACTAAATATGCTTCAACAGTGGTAAGCTCGCAGGCCAGTTTCAGGTAAGGGATCAAAACCGAGTTTAACCAGGTGATAAACCCAAAGATGAAGAACAACATCCCAATAATAAAAATGGGACTAAGGGTTGCTTTTTTGTTGCTTGCTGCTACTGCTGTATCTACCATATACTGTGTTTTGAATGTTAATATTAAGATGCTTTTCTGCTAAAAGTTATTTCTTTAAAAAACCTGCTCAAATGAAACTCGGGTTTTTGAGCCTCTATTTTGTTCCAGCATAAAAAGTGCGGTTGGGGCAGGCCGTCGCCGCATTTAAAAAGGTTAACCTTTGCCTTACTCTGCTCAAACGACAGCGCCGGATGAAACATGAATATCTTTTTGGGGATGCATAAAGTAAGCTCCCACTGTATACTACCTACTACGGTGCTTTTAACCAGCGTTTGGTGCCGTATGGTTTTCAGCAAGTTTACAGGTATAAATGTACGCCCGTTTTTATGCTGCCCGTATTGCGCCCTGCTGGTGCCCATACAGTTAAACTCCAGGTTATAATAGCTCATGTCGTCATCAAACGCTATGAAGAACTCCACACAGCTATCCTCAAACACCGGGTCGTTAAATTTACTGTATTCGGCCTTTAAAGTATGCTCATTTACGTAATATTTCAGATAGATCTCGTCGTTATCGTAAGCCAGCGCGAATGATGCCTCAGGCTGCTTTTCGCCTGCCGACCATGGCGCGTACCTGATAGGCCTGCGTTCGTGGGTATCTAAAACCTTTGATATGTCCTCTACCGAACGCAGGTCATCAAAGCCATTAAGATACGGGATATTTACCGATATAGCCACATCCATTAGTATTGCGCGGTTTTATAGCTTTCCATTTCTGTTAATATGGTTTGGTGCATTTGCCCGGCGTGTGCATCAAGCATTTTCAGCAGTTGGAACTGCGCCCTTGCACGTTGCAGGTTATGCCCCTCAAACTTTATTTTGAAATAGGTATCGCCATTAATATGATCTGTTAAAAAGCGTACGGCTTGCATGTATGGCAATAGTAAAGCGCCCTTCATTAGTGAATTTACCTCGGCATCGGTCAAAAACTTCGAAGCTTCTTTCAGGTAGCCTTTTACATAAGCATCAAACAATGGCATATTCAATTGAATTTTGCTCAGATCGGCCTCGTCCTCGGTAGTAGTGTTAATGATGGTGCGAATAGCGTCGCCGAAATCATATGCCACATAACCATCCATCACGGTTTCCAGGTCTATCACACATTGCGCTTCGTCATTACTATCCAGTAACACATTATTAAACTTGGTATCGTTATGTATAACGCGTTTAGGTAAAGCGGCAACCTGCCCGGGCTGCTGAAAATATTGCATTGCTTCGGCATAGTGCTTTACAATCTCCAGTTCGGGGGTAACAGATGCTACACGGCCATGGGTATCTTTAGCAATTGCCTCATCTAAATGCTGCAAACGTTTTTGTATGTTATGAAAATCGGGGATCACTTCATATATCTCGCCTGCCGGGATATCTGATAACATGTATTGAAACTTGCCAAAAGCCTTACCACCTTCGTAAGCCTGCTTTTGCGTTTCAACCACATCATAGCTTTTGGTATCGCCTAAAAAATAAAACATACGCCAGTAGTCGCCATCGCTGTCTTTATAAAAAAAGCTGCCGTTGGTTGTTGGTATCAGGGTCATCACCTCTTTCATGGGGTCGCCATATCCAAGGGCATTAATCTTACTTTTAAGATGCTCGGTTACTTTGCGCATGTTATCGGTAAGCTTCTCTACATTGGTAAATATCTTATGATTTATACGCTGTAACAAGTAGTCGGCGCCACCGGGCGACACATTCTTTAACTTGAACGTATCATTAATATGCCCCGACCCATAAGCTTTTTGCGAGCCCACATCTGCCGCACATTTAAAATGCGATACAACCTCAGCTATGTTTTTAGAACTTTGCACTATTCTTTATTTATAAATTTTCTACTTAATCAATTCAAACACCGGCAGCCTGTCGGCCGCTACATCCATCTCTATCTTCGCGGGCCCTTTAACGGTTTTGCCCAAATCACTTTTCCATTTTCCTTTTGGCAGGTATATTGTTTTTTTAGTCCCGCTGGCTACCATTGGCGCCACCAGATATTTATTACCAAGCATAAACTGGCCCTGCACATCAGCAAAACCCTGGTTTGGGTATTCGTACTCCATACTGCGGGCAATAGGCTCGCCGGTTTGTGCGGCTTTTTGTACCAGCTGCATAATATATGGTGTGTATTTGGCCCTAACCTCCACAGCCTTTTTTACCGCTGCAAGGTTTTGTTTTGATAACACCCTCCACGGCGCTACCGAAAACTGCATCATGGGCATCAGCGCCGAGCATTGCGCCGAACGTACCACCAATGCCTCATCAAGCTTATCTCTACCTATGAACGATCCATATTCTCCGCCGCCTATCATATCGGGACAGGTAAACTGGTAGCCCAAGAGGCCGGCGGTAGTCAGATCAGGGATCAGTTTTTGCAGATCATCCCAGTTATGCTTTTTATCGCGCAGGCGCTGTACCAATGGTTCGCCACCCATTTTCCACATGGCTCTGTACTCGTTTAATGGGTAGTACAAGCCCAACTCTCCCCAAAGCCTGCTATGCTCATTAGGGGTTACTTTTTTAAACGAGCCTACGTTAGCAGGATAAAAATCAGCGTCGCCGGCATCAAACTTAAAACCATCCAAATGGTAAGTATTCACCATGTGATCTAAGCGGCTTTTAAACCATTTTATAGCATCGGGGTTGGTAAAATCCAGCACGGCACTGTAACCGTTCCACCAGGAGATTATAGCCGGCTCGTCGGCATCCTTTTCCGGGTTACCCGTTTTTACCTTATAGGCTGTAAGTAATAGCTTTTTAGCGAGTAACTCCCTGGCAACTTCGGTATCCGGCGATACAAACGGACTTATCCACAGCATTACTTTAAAGCCCATGCTATGCAGCGTATCAACCATAGCCGCGGCGTTAGTAAACCTATCCGCCCGGAAATCGAACCTGCCGTAGTAATCGGCCCAGTTATCATCTATCATGATCACTCCGGGAGGAAAACCATTATCAATTATTGAACGGGCATATTTTAAAATATCCTTTTGGTTTTGGTTATAAACCAGTTCTATCCAGGTGTTATACTGCGGCTTGCTGAACAGCAATGTATCAGGCAGTTTACCCTTAGCCGGGAAGAAACCTTTTGACGCATTACTAAATGCCTCGCGCAAATTCTTTCCTGCCGAATCAATGGTTAAAGGGCCTTTCGCATTGCTGATGAGCAGCTTATTATTTGCTATAGCAAACTTAAAAGGCTCTTCGCTCCAAACGAACCTCCCTTTGGTAGATACAAGCAACGGAGCGGCCTGGTTACCTTTGGTATCGGCATACATATCGTAGCTGTAACCATCTTTAAACGGTGCAAGGTGTGCCTCGTTGGTAGCGCCGCCAAACCATTTTTCACCATCTTTAATAGCTATGCTTGTTTGCGCGTATAACCCTTTACCGGCGGTACAAAGCATCACGGCAAACAAACATATTTTAAAGGCCTTTATCATTTATTAGCGGGATATTAGTTAACTTTTATGGTGTGGTTTAACTTATTGTAACCTGTGGCAGCTTCCCAGGTGCCATTATTAGCTAAGCGAATGCTAAACTCGGGCCTGGCAGCTATGCTTGCATAAGCATCTGGCAGATTCAATAATAATTCGTAATCGCCGGCAGGGAAATCAGAAGGAATCTTTACGGCCTCTGTAACCGTATTTACACCGCTGTACCATCTTCTTACATCGGTAGCAAGGTCAAACGACTTTACCTCATTGGTTTTGGTATTACGCAGCACCAATTTAGCCGTACGTTTATTGTATGGCGATGCATAGCCGGCGTTTTTAATATTTAACACAATGTTAAGGTCGGTGCCTTTAACAACATTGTCTGGTAGTGACGCGCTTTGCAATACAAAACGGTAACCCAGGTTGCGTTTAATGTTATCCATACAGCCGCCATCCTGCCAATCGTTATTAACCTCGGTATTGTAGTGAGCGTTTATAAAGCTGTAATGTAAGGCCGCAAATTCCGCCTGGATCTTACCCCCCGGCTCACAATCATTGGTTGGGCTGTAGCCATCAGAGCAGGTTTCGCCGCCTACTACTACAAATTTGCTGTCGGCTTTAAAATAATCTTTCAAAGTATTCAGCACGGCGCCGTCAGAGGCACGCGGGCTCGAACTGTTACCGTAATCGGTATAAGTACCAAAATCATCCGCACTGGCCATAAAGCAATCGTTATGGAAGCCTAAACGGGCAATATCAGTTTCGGTAAAAGCACCACTTTCCGTTAAAGGAGCAGAGCTAAGCGGGGCATTAACACCATAAATGTAACGTTGCTTTAATTGCGGGTAACGCAGTTGTATCATCCTGTCGGCAGGTACGGCATCAAGCAACGCTTTTATTACCTCTATCCTGTCTTTCCAGTTTTGGTCAAGCAGTTTACCCTGCGCTGCGTTTGGTGAGGCATCCCCAAAAAAGTCGCTATAATATTGCTCTCCCCAGGTACCAATAAAGCCTAATTGCACACAGGCAATAACATCGGCATTATCATGCAAAACAGGTTTTAATTGCGAAATATGATTAAGGATAATAGCTTTTGGCGCATCACCATAAAGCGGACAAATAAACCCTTCGGGGCAGTTACCCGGCTTAGCGGTAGCAGTATAAACAAAACGCGGAATAAGCTTAACCCCGGCGGTCCGTGCCGCGTCAAAGTCTTTCTTAAGGTTAGTTAAGAACGATGCCGAAATAGCCTGGTTAACTACATCATCTAAAATATAGTATCTGAAAACCAGTGTGCTTGCTACCTGGTAATTGGCAGATTGTATCGACTGCGGTGAACGGTAACCTTTTAATTCATCAGCGCTTAATACGGTATAGTTACTTGAGTGAACCTCAGAGTAGCGGTAAAAACCACGCTCGGGGTTCGGGAAATCCTCGGCGCTTTCGGTATAAGTAACATTTACTTTTTCAACCTTTACCAGGTTGGCCTCTTTATCTTTACACGATGACGAAAGCAGTACCGCTGCTAAACATATGCCCAGGGCATAGCCTGTAAGTCTTTTGATCATGATTTGTGATTGTTGGTAGGAGATTTATAGTTTAAAAAAGATATTTCGTTTATAAAGCCAGTAACATAAGCCCCATTCCAATACCAGCGCCGATATGGCTGATGCTACTGCTGCAACGCTTACTGGCACATTTAAAAACAAGTGGAGCATATCGCCGGTAAAAACGGCTACTTTGTCATTCACCCATTGCGCCCCTACGGTTTCGAAGAACAGGTAAATGAATATGGCATTCATGCCCACTACCGTAAAAATCCAGACATATTTAATGTTCCGTTTTACATCAACCAGCCAATAAACCACGGCCAGTATCAGCAACACCCACCCTACCGATGCAAAAGCGAACGAACTTGTGCTGATGCGTTTGATGATAGGCGTAATGCCTGCCCAATCTAACCCGAAGCCAATAGCTAACGCGACAAAGCCTGCAATTACCAAAGCCTTTATTTTGTAACCGGTGGTTTTGTTAGAGATAAGCAGCTTGCCTGCCAGTACACCCCAGATAGTATGTGCCGCGGTTGGGATGCAATTAATGGTCACCCAGCCATCGCTGTTTATTTTACCCATAAGCAGGGTGTCTGCATAGGCCCCAAAGTTTTTACCCTCAACGAATGGCTGGTCGAAACCAGGCATCAATATGCTGCGGTATAAAACCTCGGTGAGAATGAGCAGCCCTATGGTAAACACCAACTGCCAAGTGTACCCCTTATCAATTATTAAATAAGCTACAATGGTAGTAAACGATAATTGGGTTAGTACGTTCCAAAGTTCCCAAACAGGTTTGCCTGCGTAAAAGCAATGCAGGGCAACGCCACATATAAAAAGTTTTAGGCTACGGCTGAGCACATGTTTAAGATTATGCCCCCAGGTTTCGCCTTTTGCCAGTTTACGGCTGTAAGAAATATACATCGCGGCGCCTGCCATGAACATAAACGCGGGCTGCACTAAATCCCAGAAACGCAGCCCGTGCCACGGATGGTGAAAGAACTGATTGATCAACCCGCCCATAGGCTGCGCCGGATCGATATGCCTGATAGCTTCGTAAAGCCTGCAACTTTCGCCGCAAAGCAGTATCATGATCATGCCGCGCATCACATCTAACGACACTAAGCGCCCGTTAGCCAATTGATCAGCATTCAAATTCTTTACCATAAAACGCTCTGATGTATATTCTTTATTTACAGCCTCAACTAACCAATTAACCTTATTCGCTCATGTCTAAGAAAAAGCTTGGGCCACCGTCATCGGGCGCGCTGCCCAATGTTACCGACCAATCGCTTTTTGTGGCCTGTAAGGCTATACGCAGGCCTGAGCCCGTTAACCCTTTAAGCTTACCACGCGCAATACGCATCTCAAATTTCACAACGCCGCCTTCTTCCTGAACAGTGCCTACCTGATAAGCATCAGCAATTGACTGCTGTGCGAAAGAAAAATCTGCCTGGTTTGTGCTGTTGTGGTAAAATATATCTACGCCTGCTGTAAGCAACTGGCCTTCCAGCAATACATCATACCCACCTTCGGTAAAGGTCCCTGTAGACAACCCTGTAGAAGGGTTGTTATCTGTGTCCATGTAAAAATCGAAGATCACACCGTCGGCTTTTTTGCCGGTCATTTCGGCATACATGTAAACATAGTTACCGTCGTAATCATATTTAACATTTCTAAAGATGCCTTTTTTGGCACCCAGGGTAACTACATCTTTGGTAACTGCAGCCCAATCGGTTAACGAGTTATCGTTAATTTTTACCGGCGATGTTTTAGCGATACGCAGCACGGTAGATGCTTCGGCAGCCTTTCCGTTTACCGATGCGGTAAGCGTTGGCACATATTTACCCTTGCCCGGATAGGTATGTGTCGGCTTGGCATCTGTAGATGAGGTACCGTCGCCAAAATCCCATTTTAAGTCAGTAACGCCTTCTGTTTTTACCGAGAAGGTTGCTGTAGCGCCGTCAACCTCTACATCGTAAAGCAGATCGGTTTGAGGTGTGTAACTATCCTTTTTACAAGAGCTGAATACCGAACTTGCCACGGCTACCGACAGCACGAACATGTAAGCTTTAAAATTTTTCATATCAATTTATATGTTACTATGTGATAATTAAATTATGGGTTTTGGGTTGCTAAAGGGTTACTTAACACCTCATCAATAGGGATGTAATAAATGGTCCGCGGGCTGGTGTAAGGCACGGTTAGGTTAGGGTAACCGGCCGGTGTTTTCGACAGATCGATATCCGTTTCTTTTAAACCTGCCAGGTGATAGCCCCAGTATGCTTTATTAAGCGTGCGTTTGTTGCGGAAAACATCATAGGTACGGTGGCCTTCAAATGCCATCTCTATGCGTTTCTCGTCCAACACCACGTCTAAAGCGGTTTTACCAGCGGGTAAAACTTTATTGTATAGGGAACCTTCCAGTCCACGGTTCTTACGAATCTCATCAACATCATCAAGCGCTGCGGCGGTAGCGCCGGTTTTAGCTTCTGCTTCGGCACGGATCAGGTACTGCTCGGCTATCCTGAACATTATTGGCGAGCTTAAATTTGGCCTGCCATCCTGGAAAGAAAATTTGCTGATGTAGTACATTTCGATACCATTCTTTTTCTGCACGTTACCGTTGGCATCTTTTGCCGGCACAATGTACGACCAGCGAACATCCTCGGGGTGTGCCGACATAGCACCACGTAATGATGACGACGCGTACTCCTCACCCCAGCCCGAGTTACCGTCTGAGTAGATCATAGATGCTATGGAACCGAATTTGCCATAATCATCAACCTGTGTAAACGCGAAGCAGAAAATAGTTTCGCTGCTGGCCACTGCGTTGGCAAACAGTGTTGGGTAAGCAGCCTTAGTAGCCAGCGTAAATTTGCCTGAGTTAATTACTTTGTTAGCATACTCTATAGCTTTTGTGTTATCTTCTTTATAAAGATTAACACGTGCCAACAAAGCATTGGCTGCCTCTTGTGATGCATATTGCACACCGCGTGGCTTGGTCATTAAACCGGCAGCTTTTTCAGCATCGGCAATCACGGAGTCGTAAACTTCTTTAACGGTAGATCTTGCTTTCTTAGAATCATCTGTAAGGTTAGTACGCAGGATGATACCCGGTGAGTTAGCATCAACCGAGTAGGGTTTAGCAAATAACCTAACCAGGTTAAAGTGGCAGAATGCACGTAAAAAGTAACACTCGCCTAATAGCTGGTTGGTGGCAGCATCTGTTTTGCCCGATTTTTCAACCGCGTCGATAACCGTATTAACACCGGTAATTATTTTGTATGATACATACCAGTAATAACGGGTATTACCCTGTGCCGGCGAATGGCCCAGGCTAAAGCTATAGTACAATGGGTCGGTGGTTACCTGGCCGCAAACAATATCATCGCTGGCAAAATCACTCAGGTGATAAAACTGGCGCAGGTACATGTTATTTTGGTCTATGGTACCGTTAAACTCAATGTGGTCTTTAAACAAGGCGTAAGCTCCGTTAAGGGCATTGGTTAAACCATCGCTGGTAGTTACCAGGGTACCGGTGCTTATGGCATCACTTGGGTTAACATTTAAGTTTTTACAGCTGCTTGCCGCAACCAGCACAAGTGTAATAATGGTGAATATTTTCTTTTTCATATACTTGATTTAATAGGCCCGGGCCTTCTTAAAAGTTGAAATTTACAGTTAATAAATACTGACGGTTGTTAGGGTATTTAAAGTCGGACACGCCCGGTGTTGCAAAGCTGCCCGGTGTTATGGTAGTTTGCGGGTCCTGACCTAAGAAGTTTGAGAACGTGGCAACGTTATCGGCAGTTACGCCAACATTTATACCTTTCATGGCAATTTTGTTAGCCCATGCAGTTGGTAAAGTGTACGAGAACGCAATATTCCTGATGGCGAAGTAGCTTCCGTTTTTTAGGTAACGTGTTGATGTTTCGGTGGAGTTGGCCGAGTTTTGCGGGCTTGGCTCTGTGGCTTGTGTATCGCCGGGGCCGCTCCATATTTTTGAACCGGAAGGTAATTTTATCTGGTTGTAATATGGTTCGTGGCCGTCGTTCATCATAAACCTTAAGTTATTGCTAAACACTTTATTACCATAATTAAAGTAAGTGCTTACACGTAAGTTAAAGTTTTTGTACCTAAGGCTATTATTAAAACCACCCTGGAATTTAGGTAACGCCGAACCTACTTCCTGGTTGGTAGCCTGCGCGTAGTCTGATGTTTTTTCGCTGGCTACAGCTTTGCCTTCGGTATTGTAGATGATTTTTTCCCAAACCGGCGCGCCTGTTTGCGCATCAACACCTAACCATTTTGGCATGTAAAACTCAAACAGGTTACCACCATTGCGGTAAATTTGCGAGATGCTCCATGAGCCGGTCTTGATAATGTCTGACGGGAAGCCCGAAAGTTTGTTGTTGTTAAAGTTGATGGTGAAATCGGTTGTCCACTCAAAGTTTTTAGTTTTAATGTTGGTTGAGTTAATACCTACCTCAATACCCTTGTTAATTACAGTACCGGCATTTTCCCACTTGGTCTCGAACCCTACCGAAAGTGGTTGAGACACCTGTAGCAACAGGTCTTTGGTATCGTTGCGGTAAATATCCACGGTTAAGTTCACACGTTTAAACAAACCGATATCGATACCGGCATTTATCTGGCGTTTGCTCTCCCAGGTAAGATTAGGGCTTGCCAACTGGTAAGGCACAGCGCCTACTAATGAGTTGTATTGTGTTGTTAACGAGAACAGGCCCAAATAACGCGATGCGCCAATATCCTGCGTACCGGTTATACCATAGCTACCGCGTAACTTCAGGTTGTTTATTACACTGTTATCAGCTAAAAAATCTTCATTGCTTGCTAACCACGCTGCTGATACTGATGGGAAACCACCATACCTGTTGCTTGGTGCAAAGTTTGATGAACCATCATACCTGAACGAGCCCGATAAGAAATATTTGCCTTTGTAGCTGTAGTTTAATTGAGATATTAACGATTGCAGTATGTATTTGCTGTTGGCACCTCTTACAAGTTGATTGTTTGACACTACATTGAGCACTTTTAAACCTTCTGGCAAGCCTTTACCGGATCCGCCCGAATATTCATTTTTGCTGCTTTCGAACGCGCCGCCAACAAAGCCGTTAATGGCGTGGTCGCCAAGTTTAAAATCAAATTTGAACAACTGGTTGCTTATAATACCGTAGTTAAGCGTGTTCAATTCATCTATATAACCTGTACCGTGGTAAGTACCCGCGGCAACCGGCGATACATAGTTGGTACCTTTGTCAAAAGATGCGGCTATCCTGTTCGTACTGGCAAATGTTAACCAGTTGGTAATACGGTAGTTGATACCCAGGTCGTAGTTCACGTTAAAGCCTTTGTAGGAGTGATCCGAATTTTGTACTGTGTTAAGCGGGTTGGTTTTATCTCTGGACCACCATTTGAATGTAGAGTTACCATCTACATAAATGGGGTTACCGGCAGCATCGTATGGGTTATCCCACGGCATGTTCAGGAACGAGTAATACACGTCCATATAATCGTAGCTTTTGCCCTGCGATGCACTTAGGTTGATGTTATTGGTTACATCAAGTTTTTTAGAGAAATGGTAGGTGGAATTACCACGTAAGTTAACGCGCTCAAAGTTGGTATTAACAAACGTACCTTTCTCTTTATAATACGAGGCACCTACATAGTAATCGTTCTTTTCTGTTTTGCCACTGGCAGACAGGTAGAAGTTATATATAGGGGCTTTTTTAAACGACTCTTTTGACCAGTTGTAATCCTGGCTGCGTAATGATAATGGGCGCTCTGCGTAAAACTTAGTCAGGTCTATTTTATAAGAGTTGTCGGTAGCACCTACAATGTAATCGCGGTAAAATTCTTTCTGGTAATCGTAAAGTTCGTTGCTGTTCATCACGTTCAGCTTACCAAAATCGGCCGTACGGAAACCTGTCGAGATCTTGGCCTCAAACCTGGTTTCGCCTTGTTTGGCGCTTTTGGTAGTAATGATGATAACACCCGCGTTGGCCTGCGAACCATATAAAGCGGTAGCGCCTGCATCTTTCAATACGGTTACGCTTTCCACGTCGTTAGGGTCATAGTTACCACCTATAATACCATCAACTACAAAAAGCGGGCTTTGGCTTGCGTTAACAGACGATACGCCACGCAGCCTGATCTCGGCAACCGAACCCGGCGCTCCCGAGCTGTTTACCACGTTTAAGCCAGCCACTTTACCTTGCAGCATAGTACCAACATCGTTAGAGGTAACGTCCTTAAGTTTGTTGGCCGATACCACCGTAACCGAACTGGTTAGCTCGTTTTGTTTTTTGCTGGTGTAACCTACTACCACAACATCGTTAAGCTGCTGCACATCTTCGGCTAATTGCACCTGGATGCCGGTTTGGCCGCCGGTTACTGCTACCTCTTTAGGCAGGTAACCTACAAAACGTACAACTAAGGTTGCTTTACCGGCCGGCACGTTTAATGAGAAATCGCCGTTAACGTTTGTCATGGCGCCATTGGTTGTACCTTTAACCGAGACTGTTACGCCCGCCATAGGTTGCTTGTCCAGCGCCGATACTACACGCCCTGTTACCGGTAAGGTTTGCGAAAAACCCTGCAGGCAAAACATAATAGCGCAAGAACAGATAAGTAAAATTTTCCTGGTCATATTTTGTGAGTTAGTTTAAATAGTTTAGCATAGTTTGTTGGTTATTGTAAAAGTGATGTAAAATTATTGTTAACGAAAGGCCGGGGTATTGCGGTAAAATATAAACACGTTTACGCAACCGTTTGCGTGAGTTACGCAACCGTTTGCGCAATTTTACGCAACCGTTTGCGTAAAATGCACTTATACGCTGATTAGCAGATTATTATTGGCTGTTTAGCGCCTTAAACACCATTAATATTGGATAAGCAATAAAAGAAAGATTAATTATTTGGCTAATGAGTAATCTATCATCTCAGAATCGATAATATGTTGTAACAGCGGTAACTCGGCCGAATTGGGTTTATTGGCATTGTTGATCATCTTGAACAGGAACTCCGCCGCCATGGATGACTGCTTGTTGGCAAATTGCTCTATCGAACCTAATGGTACGCTATCCATATATTCCCAAATGGGTAAATTGGCAAAACTAATAAAGCTGATGTCTTTATTTACCACCAAGCCTGCTGCTTTAACGGCGGCTATACAGTCCAGCAAAACATAGTCATTAAAAACAATCACGGCGGTAGGCGGCTCTTCCAAACCAAGCAACTTGTTTATGGCTTTTTTATTATCGGCTTTGGCAAGCGTAGTAGATACAATAATGTCCTGATCCATCGGCAGGTTGTTTTCCTTTAAACACCTGAAATAGATCTCTAACCTTTGCAGTGTTGCGGCCAGTTTAGCAGGGCCGTTAATTAAGCCTATACGGCTATGCCCAATGCCAACCAATTTGGTTATGGCCTGCAGCATGCCTGATACCAGGTTGCAGGCTACATAGTTTATATCTTTACGATTGGGCACCCTGTCGAAAAACACCACGGGGATATTGTATTTCTTCAGGCTGTCGAAATGCTCGTAGGTGGATGTTTCTTTGGTGAGCGATACCAGCACGCCGTCCACACGATGGTCCTTCATGTTCTCTACTATTTTTTTCTCGCGCTCAAAATTATCAAGCGATTGCCCGATGATCACGTTATAGTTGCTGGCTTCGGCGGCATCTTCTACCCCCGTTAGCGCTGCCGAAAAGAACGGTTCGGAAAGATCGGGGATGATTACGCCTATGGTATATGTTTTACGCTCTTTAAAGTAAATGGCCATTTTATTGGCCTCGTACCCCAGTTCTTTAGCCACCTTGTGTACCCTCATGGTAGTTACCAAACCAATACTCGGGTGATCGTGCAACGCCCGGGAAACGGTAGATGCTGATACGTTGAGCCGCTTGGCTATCTCTTTTATAGTAGGTAACTTATTGTTGTTCGACATGGTTGCTTGCGGAGCAGTACTTATTAGCTAATGTACTATATTAATTGTAAAGCTAACAATTAGCATCTGCTAAAAAACAACAACGGCCATATAATAGCATAGCTTTAGGTAGTAAGGCCCTGCCTTATTTAATTGTTATAATGGCATTCATTCCATAATTTAGGAACTCATTTAAACACCATGAAATACCTTTTTTACCTGTTGATATTTATTAGCGCCAACTGCTTTGCTCAAAATTTTAATGCGCAGATAGCCACCCATCGCGACAGCTATAAAAAGGATTTTATAACTGATAAACATTCGCCACTAAAGGAAGCCGACCTGCCCAATCTGCAATTTTTTGATGCCGATAGTACATACCGGGTAAATGCCGATGCCGAATTACTAAGCGATCAGCCTGCATTCCAAATGCCTACGTTTGATGGTGCCAGGCAGTCATATGTAAAATACGCGCTGGTTAAGTTTACAATAAAAGGTAAACCCTGCCGGTTATATATTTACAAGAATGTGTCGTTCAGTAATATACCATCTTTAGTAGATTATTTGTTCCTGCCTTTTACCGATGAAACCAACTCTACTGTAACCTACGGGGGTGGCCGTTACATTGACCTAAAAACCGGCGACATTAAAAACGAGCACGTTATTATTGATTTTAACAGAGCCTACAACCCTTATTGCGCATACAGTGACGGTTACCATTGTCCAATGCCCCCCGAAGAGAATAATTTAAAGCTAAAAATAGAAGCCGGCGAGAAAAACTTTACAGGTGAGAAAAAGCATCGCCCATAAAGCGAAACATTTAATTATGAATGGTTTAGCTTTTTTGTAAATTGCATAATTAAACCACTATATAAACCTTTTCCATGCAAAACCCAGTTAAAATATGGCGTGTGCTATTTGCGTTTGCTATTATTGCTATTGCTGTGCAGCAAATTATTTTCTCGGTATTTATGCCGGTAATTGTTCCCTGGCCGGCAGATCTTGCAGCATCAAAACCAGCCGTTTATATAGGCAGCCTGGTACTGGCAACCATAGCGGCTTTTATAATTATTGATGGCAAGGCCCACCCGGCAGCCATTTATTTGGGCTTATTGTTTTTATTACTGCTAATTATATTTCATATCCCCAACCAGTTTTTAACCACGCCAAATTTTTTGGGCAGCTGGGCTAATTCACTAAAAATATTTGCGCTTGCCGGATGCTCGTTAATAGTTGCTTCGGTGTTACCGCAGGGAGGATATACCACGGGTTTTGAGGGAATGATACCCGCCGGAAAATATTTTTTGGCCACTACCATGGTTGTTTTTGGGGCTGAGCATTTTATATATGCCGATTTTGTAAAGAACCTTGTGCCCAGGGGCCTGCCCGGACACTTGTTTTGGACCTATCTTACCGGCATTGCGCTTGTTGCTGCAGGGCTTGGTATAATCCTGAATATCAAACGCCGATTGGCAGCGCAATTATTGGGTATTATGCTTCTTATTTGGTTTGTAATGCTTCACCTGCCCCGCGCCATGGCCAGCCCGCGCAACCTGAATGGTAACGAAATAGTAAGCGCTTTTGAAGCCCTCGCCTTTAGCTGCGGCGCGTTCATACTAGCGGCAGTAAGCAAGCGTAATAATATACCTGTTACAAGTAAAGTAAAAGCCAGAAGGAAATAACCTATAGATGGTTAGCTAACCCTTGTAGCCTCAAAAATAAACCAGGCGTTTAACAGAATGTACAAGCCTAACAAAACCTGTGCGGCTACAAAATCAAACTTTTTGGCCTTTTCTATTTTATCCTTCTTTATCAGTTTTAAAGAATAAGCTGTACCAATAATAACCGAAAGTATAAACAGCAGCGTTAATCCATGCAAGGTATCTACCAGGGTGAAGGTTGTGGACTCGGGCAAGGCCGAATCTACAATGTACTTATTACCAATTACCGCGAATAAGGCGCCCACGCTCAAACCAAACCTCGAATCGATACTGTCTGTGTGGATGTAAAAACACATGTATGCTATCAGAAAGGCTACGTACATCCCTAAAAACATCTTCCAGAACAAGCCCATCGCGTTACGGGCAATGGTAAGCCGCATTTTAAAGTTGCTGTATTCGGTATGCGGTTTGGCTATGCTCTCGTCACCAAAAGCGGTTTCATATTGCTTAATACCGGTAGAAATATTGAGACTGTCTATCTGCCACCCCCGCAGGGTAAACCTCGGGTCAAATTCTTTTCCTAACGTATCGGCAGCAAACACTAACGACTTTGAATCGAACTGCGAGTTCTCGATAGAGAACCTTAGCTTTTGCTTGTCAAACGGGAAATTATCTATCGCCCATGAATCTTTCATCACACATTGCAACTTCATCAGAATGTAGATCCTGTTATCGCTGGAGTCTACGGTAGAATAGGATTGCGTAACCGTTTTGGCCTGCGGCACCTCCAGGTTATGCAAAAAGTCAAACTTTTTGTTTTTATATTTTAGCCATAACCAAAGGTTAACTGTGTACTCTTTATCCTTAAAATTTATATCGTGTATGCTGGTAATATAAACCCCTGCCTTTACTGTATCAGGGCGCTCCTTTTGCGCTTGTACCTGTACAAACAGTATGGTAGTTAAAGTAACTGCTAATAACAAACGTTTTAACATAGCCGTATCGGGTTTGAGGTATAAGCTAAAAATAAACATTTTGTTTGATTTTGCTATTTTAGTAACATGTTATATATTACCCAACTCATTTATATTAAACCGGGGCAGGAGACTGTGTTTCACCAATTTGAAGAGGTGGCAATACCCCTAATAGCCAAGTATAACGGCTCGCTGCTTCTAAGGGTTCGCCCGGATGAAAAAAGCATTATTGAAAGCAATACCAAACATCCTTATGAGATACACCTGGTGCAATTTCCTGCCGAGCAGGACCTGCAGAATTTCATGAAGGATGAGGAACGCAAGAAATTCCTGCACTTAAAAGAGCAATCGATAGAATCTGTTGTACTGATAAAAGGTGAGGAGATGTAAAAAGCCCATCTTGTTGGGATGGGCTTTATGCATTTTATTTGGTAACGATATTAATATTGCCCCCTGTTTTAAACAGATCGTGCGATACAAAATAGCCGTTTATTTTTTTACCGTTAACTTTTATAGCGGTTATACCCCTGCCCTTACCGGGTTTGGTAATGGTAAGTATTTTACCGCTGCTGGTTTTCCAGGTCACTTTATCAAATAATGGCGCGGTAACAATGTACTTGGGGTCGGTTGCCGAGAACGGGTATAAACCCATCGAACTAAACACATACCATGACGACATTTCGCCCGCATCGTCCATCCCGCTTAATTCCAGGCCTTCATCGCCAATACCGTAAAGGTTGTTCAGGATATTGTCTAACACCTTTTGGGTCTTCTCGGGCTTGCCTATAAAAGTATAAGCGAATGGCGCCTCATGGTCGGGCTGATTACCCTGGCAGTACTGGCCAATCATGGTTTCTACATTGCGCGCAATGTGTTTGGGGTTCCAAGGTAGGGTAAATAACGAATCTAATTTAGATTCAAACTTTTTAGGGCCGCCGTACAGGGCTATTAAGCCGGGCATATCATGCGGCGCGTAAAAAGATACCTGCCAGGCGTTGGCCTCGCGATACATATATTCGTAATAAGGTTGCTGCGGATCAAATGGTTTTATCCAATCGCCGTTCTCCAGTCTGCCCCGCATAAAGCGTGTAGACGGATCGAACATGTTCTTATAATTTTTAGAACGTGCCATCAGAATACGGTAATTTGCCGTATCGCCCAACTCCTTAGCAATTTGCGCTACCGAATAATCGTCATAAGAGTACTCCAACGTTTTTGACACTCCCGCTTTAGCTTTGGTTTCCACCTCGGGATGGGCAATATCGGGGTCGGAGATGTAGCCCTTTCCTATATATTCCTTAACAAATGGGCGGGCACCGCCTTCTACATTGGCGTTTCTTAATAAGATCTTGTACGTGCCTTTGATATCAAAATCGGTAATACCTCGCAAATATGCTCCCGCAATTGACGATGCGCCGTGGTCGCCATGAAAAAAAGTTGGAATAAACCCGGTTTTATCACCCACATCCTTCATGGATTTGATGACGTTAAGTGTAACTTTAGGTGTAACCAACCCCAACAGCACATCCTTATTGCGGTAAGTATCCCACAGGGATGGCTCGGTATAATAGTTAAAATCCGCTTTGGCTACCTTGTGTTTGGCATCGGTATATTCCCCATTTATATCACTGCGTAAAGCCGGCCATAAAAATGACCTGTACAAACTGGAATAAAACATACCTGTTTGTTTAGCTGTACCGCCCTTAACCTGTATGTTAGATAATAAGGCCTCCCATTTGAGGTTAGCCTCCTTGCGTATTATTGCAAAGCTTTTATTGCCTATTTCTGCTTCCAGGTTTTGTTTTGCATTTTCAACGCTAACGAATGAAAGACCGATCTTTAGTTCAACCGGTGCATTGCTGCCGTCGGCTAAATGCAGTAAAGCATAACCTGTTCGCTTACCTTCGTCGGTTTTATCAAGCTTTTCAATATCGGCATTCAGCGTAGCATAAAAATAAACGTTCTCACCTCCCTGGAAACCCTGTACGGCAGATTTGCCTACCTGCTCTATTCGCCAGGTAGTAACACGGCTGTTAGCCTTGCCAAGGTCGAAGAGTATCTGGCGGTTCTTGTTATTCTTAAACTCGTATTTATGATAACCCGCTCTTAAGGTTGAGGTTAAACTTACATTAATATCATAATCATCCAGGTAAACCTGGTAAAAGCCCGGCGAAGAGCTTTCTCTTTTATGGCTAAACCTCGACCCAAACTTACCGCCCCGGTTTGACATAGGCAGGATAGGGATATTACAAAGGTTCCAGTGGCCTTTATTAGTATGGGTAAACCCGAGTATAACAGAATCTTCGTACTGGTAACCTGCGCCCGAGCCATACTCTGTCATGGGGCTTAACTGCACCATAGCGTTGGGAAGCGAACTGCCCGGGAATGTTAAGCCCGCCCACGAACGCCATCCCTTAGGCAGCTCGTACCCCAATATTTTGGGGTCATTAAGCGGTGCTGTACCAATAAAGGTGTTAACATACTTGGTGTATTGTACCTTTTGTGCGATGGCATTGCTAAATAGAAAAAAGGCAGCAAGCGCCCCAAAAGCAGACTTTGTAATTTTGCTAATCATAGGTTTATGCCGGCCAATTGGTAGGTGCCGGTTAATTGTAAGATGCAATTTATGCGCTTATCCCCTAAGATGTGAGATTTTATTTTTGAGCAGGAACTAACCTATATAACCACAAAAAAGCCCTTTGGAGATAATCAAAAGGGCTTTTACAAGCGTTTGCTTATTTCTCAAAGTAATGTCCCAGCTCCAGGTCTTCAATTAAGCCGATGTGGTTTGGGCGGTAGCCAAGCCGCTCGGTAGTAGATTCTCCTGATGCAGGTACATCCCATCCAAAAAATCCGGCGAACCAGCCAAAGTGATCAGCGGCCTCTTCCGGACTAATGCTTTTAACCGGCAGATCCAGGTGCCTGCCAATAGTTTCAGCTATCTGTCGGGTTGGTACACCGGTATCACCTACGGCATGGTAAGTTGTAGCTTCACCTTTTTCTACTGCCAGCCTGTACAAACGGGCGGCATCTAAACGGTGCACGGCAGGCCAGCGGTTGTTACCATCATTAATATAAGCAGATACGCCCTTTTCGCGGGCGATGTTGATAAGGATAGGTACAAAACCATGGTCGCCCTTATCGTGTACCGATGGCGGCAGGCGCATAATAGACGCGTTTACACCTTTAGCTTTGGCATCAGCTACTGCTTCTTCTGAAGCCGCGCGGGGATGATGTGTAGTAGTACTATTCACTACATTGGTTTCAACTGCTAACTGGCCCGGGGCAGATGTGGCTAAACCCGTGCCAGAAGTTACTATCAATGGCTTATTAGTCCCGGTAAGAGCCTCGGCCAGGGCGGCTACAACTTGCCTGTCCCATTCGCAGCTTTCTTTAAATTTCGAAAAATCGTGGATAAAGGCTGTGTGGATAACGCCATCGCAGGCGGCGGCACCTCTTTTTAGGCTTTCCAGATCCTGCAAGGTACCGTTATGTACCTCGGCCCCTGTTTCTGTTAATTGTTTTGCGCCCTCCTCAGAGCGGGTTAGGCCAAGTACCTGGTGGCCTGCTTCAATCAGATCTTTTACAACGGCCGAGCCTACAAAGCCCGTTGCGCCGGTTACAAATACACGCATGTTTAATTATTTTGGTAAACGATTCTATGTTTTAACAACACAAAAGTCGCCTATTCAAA
Organism: Mucilaginibacter lutimaris; assembly: GCF_042676625.1. Classification (NCBI taxonomy): domain Bacteria; kingdom Pseudomonadati; phylum Bacteroidota; class Sphingobacteriia; order Sphingobacteriales; family Sphingobacteriaceae; genus Mucilaginibacter; species Mucilaginibacter lutimaris. Next base: position 454,405 of record NZ_JBHTIA010000003.1, on the reverse strand, counting down.
AAGCCAAAACGAGGACATAAATCACCGTTTTTAGATTTATGCTTTCACCTGTGCATGCCTGATGCGACTTAACGTCTCGCGGGATAGCCCTAAAAACGAAGCCACCATATGCAGTGGCACACGCGCCATAATACCGGGAAAGTTTTTTACAAAGTCATCGTACTTCTCTTCGGCAGTCGCGGTCTGGTTAAAGAACAGACGGTCGCGGGTGCGGTAAAGATTGCGCTGGATCATATCTTCAGAATAAGCTTTAAGGGCGGGCAAGTTCTTAAACAGATCATCGAAATCTTTTTTTGCCCACATGACCACTTCAGATGGTTCAAGCGCATCTATATTATAAACCGATGATGTTAGGTTGTTGTAACTTTCAGGATCAGTTGTCCAACTGTTTTCGGGCGAAAACTGCAGAATGTGCTCGCTCCCAGTCTCGGTTGTGCGGTAAGTACGCAGCAGGCCTTTACACACAAATATCTTGTAACGGCAAATGTTACCCTGCTGCAATAAGAACCCTTTTCGGCGCAGGGTTTGTTCAACGGCAGTTTTGCGGAATAACGCGACTTCATCGTCGGTTAATTCAACATGAGCGCGTATATATTTTTCAAAATCGGCAAACATAGTATCAAATGTAAATAAATTGGCCGACGTTGTTTTAACTTGATAACAGGATATTGATAGGACTAATTGAACGATCGCCTGAATTCCAGCGGCGACAAGTTAGTTTTTGTCTTGAATAGTTTACTAAACGATTGCGGGTGCTCAAAACCTAATGCATACGCCACCTCGCTTACAGTTAAGCTCGTAGTAGATAATTTCTCCTTGGCTTTTTCTATCAGCTTTTGGTGGATGTGTTGCTGGGCGTTCTGGCCCGTAAGCGAACGCAGCATATCGCTCAGGTAACTTGGCGACATGTTTAGATTTTCTGCAAGGTAATGAACAGTAGGGAGCCCTTCGCTTACAGAGCGCTCGTTAGCAAAGTATCCTTCCAGTATATTTTCTAATTGCTGCAGCAGCCCACTGTTTACTGCCTTACGTGTAATAAACTGGCGTTTGTAAAACCGGTCGGCGTAGGTAAGTAAAAGCTCTATTTGCGACATGATGACATCCTGACTAAGATCATCAATACGACTGTTCAGTTCATCATCTATCATCTTAAATACCGACATGATGGTTGTCTTCTCTTCTTCCGAAAGATGCAGCCCTTCGTTAATGGCATATGAGAAAAACCCATATTGCTTTATCTTTTTAGCTAAAGGATAGTTCCATAAAAAGTCCGGATGAATTAGCAATGTGTACTGGGAACATACCGTGCCGTCACTTTCGGCGCTTCCCATTATCTGGCCAGGCGCGGCAAATAGCAAGCCGCCTTCGTCAAAATCGTAATAACCCTGGCCGTATTTTAATTTACCGGCAAGTTTTGGCTTGTAGGAGATCTTGTAAAAACCTAAAACATGTTGCTGGCCCGGCTTGTGTGGTTTTGGCCATGATGGCGCGCCGTTTATCATACTGATCAACGGATGTTTCGGCTGAGGCATACCAAATGCTCTGTGCGCGTCAGACAGGGTCTCAAATCTTATAAGATTTTTCTCTTCCTTTTTCATTTACTAAAGTTAAAGCAAATTATAACCGGCTGCGTAATGTACCGCCGGTTATAATTAAATATTTACCTGTCAATTACTTTGCGGTGCCTTGTGCCGAGGCTGATACGGCATCCCATTCTTCCCAAAGGGCTAAACGCTCTTCGTATACGCCACGTGTCCACGCTAAGTTATTGCTACCCAGGTTAAACCTAAGCGGTGGGTTTTCGGCATCAATCACCTTGAACAAAGCCTGCGGCGTAGCATTGGGGTCGCCCCGCTCCAGATTTTTTAAATTGTTAAAGAAATCCTCTTTAAACTTGGTGTAAATATCCAGGCCCGGTGCAAATTTGAGCGATTCCGGGCTACCAAACTCAGTAGCATAAGCACCCGGCTCTATAATAGTTACTTTAATGCCAAAATCTTTAACTTCCAAGGCAAGGCTTTCGTGGATAGCCTCAAATGCCCATTTAGATGAAGCATAATAGCCAATAACCGGCAATACCACATGCCCAAGGTTACTGGAGGTACCTAGTATATGCCCACTGCCCTGTTGGCGCAATAAAGGCAAAGCCGCCTGGATAACGGCCAGCGCGCCAAAAATATTGGTGTCGTACATTGCCTTTACGTCATCGGCACTGGCTTCTTCAATTGTGCCAACCAATGAATAACCTGCGTTGTTCAGCACCACATCCAGCCTGCCAAAATGTGCATGGGCCTGCGCTACGGTCGCGTTTACCTGTTGGGTGTTGGTTACATCCAGTTCTAACGTAAGTACGTTATCGCCATATTTTTCTTTAAGCTCAGCAATACTATCCAAATTACGTGCTGTAGCTGCTACTTTATCGCCACGTTTAAGCGCGGCCTCGGCCCAAACACGGCCAAAACCACGTGAAGCACCTGTAATAAACCAAACCTTATTTTTTTGTTGATTCTCCATCTTGTTTTCTTTTTGATAATACATCAAAGATGGGCACATAACGTTTACTAAATGTAGCCGAATTGAGTGGGCTTGTAGCCAAATTGAGGATGCATAAAAAACCCTGCGGACAGGGCTTTTGAAAGATTTAATTAAGTAACTGTTTTTTAAATAAGTTAGGGCTTATACCTACCTCCTTTTTAAACAGACGCGAAAAGTACGACAGGTTTTCGAACCCGAGAGCGTAAGCAATTTCTGATACCGATTTATCCTCGCCTATCAGCTTGTTTTTAGCTTCGGAGATCAAATAAATGTGGATATGCTCTAACGCTGTTTTACCGCTTTCCTGTTTTAGTACATCGGTTAAATACCCGGCAGATATATTGAGCCTGCCGGCAATTTCATGAACGGATGGCAGCCCCCTGGTGTTTAGCAGCCCGGCGGCCACATAACGATTAAGCTCTTCATTAAACTTAGTAACCGTTTTGCCCGAGATCTCAGTACGGCTAATAAACTGCCTCTTATAAAACCGCTGGCTATACTTCAGCATTGTATCTACATTTGCGAGGATAAGCTCGCGGCTGTATTCGTCCTGGTTGTTAAGATATTCGTTCTCTATCTTACGATATAGCTCCCATATCGTTTTTTCTTCAGCCGGAGACAGGTGCAGGGCTTCGTTGGTTTCATAATCAAAATAATGATACTTTTTTATATCATCGTGCAGCGTGTGCCCGTTCAGGTAATCCTCATGGAGGAAAATTAAGAAACCATCCTCTTCCATTTTCAGGTTCTTCATTTCAATAACCTGCCGTGGTTTAAAAAACATCATTGAGCCAGATTGATGATCGTACTTAGTGCGCCCGTACAATACCTCGCCCAATACTATCTTCTTAAAACCTACCATATAAAAATCGCTCGTAAATTCCTTATCGCCCATGCTGCAGGCACCGTTACATTGGTAAATACTAAACAGCGGATGTTCTGGCGGCGGGAAGCCGTTAGCTTTATGCAGATCGATCAGGTTTTTATAGTGGTTCATCGCGCTTAATAATTAAGACACCACAATCTACACATTAATATGTGCAGATTGTGGTTAATGGTTTTATATGATGCATTAATGACCGTGAGCCGCGGCAGAAACATCTTTCCAAGCCTCAAACTCGGCCAAACGGGCTGCGTAAGCTTGCTTAACACCAGGATAGGCAATTTTACCCAACAGTAAATGTAAAGGTGGATTTTCGCTGTCTATCAACGCTAAAACAGCGGGTGTTGTTGCCTCGGGATTACCCCAACTATCCGGTGTTGCCGATTCTGCGAACGCTTTTTTAATTGGCGCATATGCTTCAATGGGGTCTGTTTGGAATGCAGATGCTCCCGACCAGTCTGTAGAAAAACCATTTGGCTCAATTAAGCTTACCTTTATACCAAAGCCTTTTACTTCTGATGCTAATGTTTCACTTAAGCCGTTAACCGCATATTTTGATGCGTTGTAAAGGCCTAAAACCGGCAGAGTAACCAAGCCCAAAAAGCTGGATACCTGAATTATATGTCCGCTTTTTTGCTCTCTCATTATTGGCACTACCGCTTGTGTAATCCATAACAGCCCAAAAAAGTTGGTTTCCATTTGTGCACGGGCTTGCTGCTCGGTTGTTTCTTCAATAGCTCCAAATAAGCCAAAGCCGGCATTATTTATCAATACATCAATACGGCCAAAATGGTCTTTCACTTTATGCACAGCAGCAAAACCTGCTTCTCTGTCATTTACATCCAACTGAAGAGGCAGCACGGCATCGCCATACGCTTCTACAAGGTCATTTAAATCGGCCATGTTCCTGGCAGATGCGGCAACTTTATCGCCGCGTTCTAAAAGGGCTTTTGCCCAAATTTTACCAAAGCCACGTGAGGCGCCGGTTATTAAAATTATTTTTGACATTGTCTTTCTTTGTTAATTGTTGATAACAAAGGTATTGGCATAGTATAAAACTAATTTATACAAAACACGGTAGTATTAACACATTTCCAAGATGAGTGTTAATAGGTACTTAATTAAAATCATAATTTACCCTTACGAAGCTTTATAGCTATTTTGCAGCAAATAGTACCAAATGAAAACATTACAAGACTTTAAACAATCATTTAATTCGGCGCAGCCCGAGGCCAGCCTTACCGCGCAGTTAAAAAGCCTTTGGTATGATGGCAAAGGCGATTGGCAACAGGCGCATGCCCAGGTTGATCATCTTACAGATCGGGAGTCGGCATGGGTGCACGCTTACTTACATCGTAAAGAGGGCGATATAGGGAATGCCGATTACTGGTACAGTAGGGCCGGACAAAAGCGGCCAAACATATCTTTAAACGAAGAGTGGGAGCAGTTGGTGGTAAACTTTTTGTGATAACTAACAGCCTGCCGCTATTATCTTATAAAATACAAGGCATAAAAAAAGCCCCGCGGACGTGCGGGGCTTTGCTCCTGAGGCTGGGCTCGAACCAGCGACCCTCTGATTAACAGTCAGATGCTCTAACCAGCTGAGCTACTCAGGAGTGTTTTTCCTGATTGGAGTGGTGCAAAAGTATGATTTCTGAGGTAATTTCACAATATTTGCACAAAAAAAATTAAAAAATATTTTACATGAGTTTGTTAGTTATTGGTACTGTGGCGTTTGATGCAATCGAGACCCCTTTTGGAAAGACAGATAAGATTGTTGGAGGGGCCGCTACCTATGCAAGTTTGGCCGCTTCTTACTTTTACGACAAGATAAAAATTGTTGCTGTTGTGGGTGACGACTTCCCAGCGGAAGAGATAAAAGATTTTAATAATCACCATATAGATACCGAAGGCCTGCAAATTAAACAAGGCGAAAAATCATTTTTCTGGAGCGGAAAGTATCATAATGATATGAATAGCCGCGATACTTTAACAACAGAGTTAAATGTACTGGCCGATTTTGACCCGATCATCCCGGAGGCTTACCAGGACTGCGAATACCTGATGCTGGGTAACCTTACCCCGCAGGTACAACAAACGGTTATTAAGCGCCTTAAGAACCGCCCTAAACTTATTGTAATGGACACCATGAACTTTTGGATGGACATTGCTATGGACGACTTGCTGGAAACCATTAAAATGGTTGACGTTTTAACTATTAACGATGCCGAAGCACGCCAGTTATCGGGCGAGTATTCGTTGGTTAAAGCTGCCAATAAAATATTAACCATGGGCCCTAAATATCTTATTATTAAGAAAGGCGAGCATGGTGCACTATTATTTCACGAAGACCGCATCTTTTCTGCACCTGCCCTTCCGCTGGCCGAGGTGTTTGACCCAACAGGCGCTGGTGATACCTTTGCCGGTGGCTTTATTGGTTACATGGCAAAAGTAGGTACCATTAACTTTAATAATATGAAGAACGCTATTATTTTCGGATCGGCGCTGGCATCATTCTGTGTAGAAAAGTTTGGCACCGAGAAGATCAAAAACCTTACTGATGCCGAAGTTGCCGCACGCGTGCAACAATTTGTACAGTTATCTACTTTCGAGATCTAATATTAATAAAGACACTCTTGATTTTTAGCCCTCTCCCACGGAGAGGGCTTATAAGGCCTAATATTCCAACCACTTTTTTATTTTGAGGCCAACAATGTCGCCATTATTATACTTACCGCTGTCGTCATTAACAACACGTAGTAAAACGCCATCATTTTCTAATATCAGGTCTTCATAAAAGCCTTTAAAAAGCACCTCTTTTACCGTCCATTTGTTGGTTTTAAGGACATTATTAAGGCGGATCCACTCAGGATATATCACTACGGCTTGCTTTTCGGTTTCAATACCGCAGTCTTTCGCTTCATCAACCGTAAGCACATTACAATTGGTAAGTAACTCTGCCGTGTACAAATTTAAAGGAGCATGATATAACACTTTAGGATGACCGGTCTCAACTATTTCACCATCTTTTAAAACAATAAGTTCATCTGCCATCGAGAGAACTTCGGCCGGGTCATGCGATACCATTATTACGGTAAGGCCCGTCTCCTTTACGATCTGCCGTATATCATGCTGCAAACCCTCACGAAACGAAGTATCTACCTGGTTAAAAGGCTCATCAAGTAATAAAACTTCTGGGCGGGTAATAATGGCACGGGCAATGGCAACACGTTGTTTTTCTCCGCCGCTAAGGTCGGCAACACGCTTTAGCGCAAGGTGCATCATGTTTAGCTGGGTTAGCACCTGTTCGGTTTTTTCTTCCTTAACTTTAACGTTAGTGCTTGGCAGCATGGCAGCTACGTTATCCCAAACACGGGCAAAAAGGTTAAGGTCGTCGGTATGCTGGGTTACCATTTTCATGGCATCGTGGCCGGGTATCAGCTTTTCTTCGGGACCCCAAACGCGCTCGCCTTTAAATTCCACTACTCCTTCATCCGGGGAAAGCAAACCGTAAAACAACCTTAGTAAAGTGCTTTTACCACTACCGCTTTGGCCAATTATAGCGGTTATTTTTCCGGGGATAATGTCGAGATTGATTCTTTTAACGCCCGATGCTTCTGCCCCGCCGTATGATCTGCTAATTGATCTTGCCTGTAAAAAAGGTGTTTCTGCCATTGCAGGCAAAGATAACCGGGATTGATCTGATTTTACAGATTTTTAGGATTTAACTTGATTTAGAATAAATATATCCCCGACCTAAAATAAAAAAAAGGATTTTATCCTTGCAGATAAAATCCCTTGAATCTATATCATTAGCTAAATCCCGGTCATTACCAACCAACACTCATACCAAATGAGAAGTTACGTAAGCCATCCTGTGCCGGGCTGTTTTCAAACACATTATTGAAATAGTATTTACCAAATACACCAATGGCACCGTAACCAATACGTAACGAAGCACCGTACCTGAATTTAGAGAAGTTGTAGTTACCCCCCAGTTTAAGGTTGCCGTTCTCCTTACTCTCTTGTTTTAGGCTGCTGCTGATAAGCACGCCCATTTCAGCGGCACCTACAAAGTGAAACCTACGCCCGTCATCATCGTCGCGGGTGCGGAAATCAAACGCTACTGGGACACGTATATAAGTAGCCGAAAGGCGGTTCTTGTCATACTTAACAGCATCCTGTGTATAAGCAAGCGGTGCCTGGTTACGCAATATGGTTACGCTTTCACGCAACCGAAAGTTAGTCCAATCGAAACCACCGGCGGTGTAGATCCTGAACGAGCTGTTGAAGCGGTAACCCAACTGCAAAACATCAAACCCAATATTACTGCTCCTCCACGACCGGTAGTTTAAGAACTGATTTGTTGGCGATAGTTTAAAGCTACCGTTATCATTCAGGGTGGTTAAACCAATATCAAACCTGGTAAAGGTTAGGCCAAATGAAAAGCCCGGCGCTTTTGAATGTGTGGTGATGGTATCATTTATGCCAACCTGGGCCACGTCATCGCCAAAGCCAAGGCGAATACGGGTGCGGCGGGTTTTGGTAGTATCAGTGCTGGTTTTAACGGAGTCTGTTTGTGCAAACAGGGTTGTTGCCGCCAGGCATATTATGGTAGTAAATATTAAACGCTTCATACTTTGGTATATTTATTTTCTATTGATCTGTCTTTTTTATTTTTATGAATCCAAGGTTCAACCCGCTTAAGGTTGAGTCGTCTTCGTCCTTCGGGGTCGAAAACTCTATCAGCTTATCCTTTCGTTTATCAACCTTACTTACAACAGCGTTTATCAGGTCGCCAAAGTTACGGATACGGCGTTTTTTTACCGGCGCAGCAGCCAATGTTTTAGCCACCTCTCCTTGTGGTTGTATAACTTGCGCATTAGCACTTATCGGCTCCTGTTCGGGTGTAGCAATCTTTTCGTTAAACGGCACACTTTTATCCGGCACAACATACTGTACCTGCACATCTGTTTTTTGAACCACCTGCGCTAATTGCTGTACAGGCTGTATAATTTCTTCTTGTTTTATGATAGTAACCGGCTTTTGAGCAACCTTAACTTTTTGTTTACGCGATACTACCGTGTTTAATGCTATCACTTTTCTGAGTTGCGGCTCTGTTACATTTGGTACCACAATTACCGGCAGTACAATTGTTTTTGCAGGTTTATTGTTTTTAGCCGCAACAATTTGTACAGGCTTTTTGGCCACATCATTTGTGTTTGATACAAAATACAAGCCCGCGCTAAGCAATATAAGCAAACTGGCCGCTATGCTGAGGTATAACCCCAGCGGCCTTTTCTTATTAGCCATTTGAGTCTCTATACCATTCCAAACATGCGCGGACGGCTCAATCTCAAAATTATCGAGTTTAGACCTGAACAGGCTATCTATCTCTTTATCCTGCATATCCATATTTTTTATTTTCAATTTTCAATATCTGTTCCTTTAAAATGGCCCTTGCACGCGACAACTGCGATTTTGACGCCCCCTCGCTGATGCCTACAATCTCGGCAATCTCTTTGTGCGAGTAACCATCTATAGCATACAAATTGAATACCATACGGTAACCCGGGGACAATGCCTTAATTAATACCAGCAGATCTTTAGCCTCTAAACTGCTTGACGCCGCTGCGTTTACAGAAGGTTCGTGTCCCGATTCGTCAATATCAACTACCTGCATCATCTTGTGGTGGCGGCGGTAATACTCAATAGAGCTATGCACCATAATTCGCCGTACCCAACCTTCAAACGAACCATCGCCGCGGTAATCCGCTATTTTCTGAAACACTTTTATAAACCCGTTCTGCAGCATGTCCTCTGCTTCCATTTTATCGGTTGCGTAGCGCATGCAAATACCCAGCATTTTGGCCGCAAACTGCTTGTATAGCATTTCTTGCGCTTTACGCTGGCCCTCTTTACAGGCTCTTACTAAATGTTCTATATTAGATTTAGGTTCCAAAAACATCATTTAACAGTAAGATGTAAAGGAACGCGCAATGGTTGCATAAGGGTTAAAATAAATTTGGAGGAATTTACGATAATAGCCAGTTATGCCGAGTTTATTTCGGATCAAACTGCATCAAATGTCTTTAGAAATACTAAAACAACTTCAGGATGAAGACGACAGACTATTTCTTCTCCCTAAAACGCTTGTAGATCTTCACTGCCATCATCAATATCACGCTAAAGGCTATAATACCTACAACCCCAAAGATCCAGTTAAGCGCGCTTTTAAGGACTACTAAAAACACAATAGCGAACAGGATAATGGTAGCCAGTTCGTTCCATAAACGCAATTGTGTAGACGTCCATGTGAATTTGCCCTGCGCCATTTGCTTCATTTTGCTTTGGCAGATGAAATGATAAATTATTAAGCCAATAACGAAGGTAAGCTTAACATGCAGCCAAGGCATTTTCCAAAGCATGGGGTTAATGTGTAACATGGTTGCGCCTGCTGCAATCACAATGTACATACTTGGGGTAGCGATGATCCACCAGAGTTTCTTTTCCATCACCGCAAACTGGTCGGACAGAATGGTTCGTGCAGGTTCGGGTTTATCCTGCGCTTCGCGGTGATAAATAAACAGGCGCACAATGTAAAACAGCCCCGCCATCCAGCAGACTACAAATATGATATGTATGGCTAAAACGTATTGGTACATGGCTTGCCTATGAGTGTCATTACGAGGAGCGCTGCGACGTGGCAATCCCGTCGCGTTCAATTAGCAAGCGACGAGATTGCCACGCTATCGCTCGCAATGACATATTGCTATTATTAATACCTAAACTCCTTTATTACTTCTACAGCATACTTCACATTATTGAACGGGATATCCGGCATAATGCCGTGGCCAAGGTTGAAGATGAAGCCGTTCTCGCCACGCATACGCTCAAACAAGCGGTGAATGCGCTCTTTAATCACCTTTTTATCGGCATATAATATATGCGGATCAAGGTTGCCTTGTACGGCGACGTTTGCCGGTAAGCGATGCTTGATGTCAAGCAGGTCGACATTCCAGTCAATAGACACTACATCCGGTTTTGCCTCCGCCATTAACGGCGCGAATACCGAGCTACCCTTACAGAATGATATGACAGGGATATCCTTTCTGTTTAGTTTGCTAATGATCTCCTGGATATAACGGTGTGAAAACTCGGTATAATCATCCCATGATAATGCCTGTGCCCAGCTGTCAAATATTTGTACGGCGTTAACACCGGCTGCAATTTGCAGGTTCAGATAATCGGCCGTTACGGTGGCTATTTTTGATAAAAGCTGATGCGCCATTTCCGGGTGGTTATGCAGCATCAGTTTAGTTAGTTTAAAATCTTTTGAAGATCCGCCCTCTACCAGGTAGCTCATTACGGTGAATGGCGCGCCTGCAAAACCAATTAGCGGGATGCGGCCATTCAAACGCTGCTGGATTACCTTAATGGCATCGGCAACATATTGCAACCTGTCGCCAACGTTGGTTTCAAGGGCGTCAATATCTGCCTGGGTACGAACCGGGTTGGCAAATTTAGGGCCTACACCCTGCGTAAAGCTAAGGTCGCCGCCCATGGCTTCGCCGGTAACCAATATATCCGAAAACAGAATTGCCGCATCAATATCCAACAGATCAACAGGCAGCATGGTAACATCGGCAGCAATTTCGGGGGTTTTGCACATCTCCAGGAACGAGTACTTGTTCTTGATCTCCCAATACTGGGGCATAAAGCGACCGGCCTGGCGCATCATCCATACGGGTGGTCGTTCTGTTTGTTCTGAAAATGCGGCTTTTAAAAATAACGAATCTTTCATGTTTCTTTAGGAGATTCAAGAGCCAAGAATCAAGAGTCAAGATCCTACCTGTCGGTTTTCTTGATTCTTGATTCTCACATCCTAATTCTTTATTTGTGTTTTTTTAACTCCTGCTCAACCTTTTGGATCACATCCCTCATTTTAGCAGTTATATTGTCTTTATGTTTCTCGGTAAGTTGCAGGTAGGCTTTGGCTTTTTCGTAATTACCATTGCGTACGTTAATGTTTGCTACGTGTACAAGCGCTGCAACATGGTCGTTAGCGCTGCGCAGCGGGTATAAAGCGGCTAACTCATAATGTTGCTCGGCCTCGGCATATTCGCGCCTTTGCAGGCAAACCCCTCCGTATATAAACTCGTAAAACCCACGTCGCTTTTTACTAAGCCACTCGGGTTTGGGCACTTGTTTTAAAAGGTCTTCGGCCTTATCGTAATCTTTTTGGTGAAACGCTTTTGCAGCCAGCACAATAGTACCCTGCTTAAAGTAACCCCATATTAACAAGCCAATAAACATTACGTTAACCGCCGCCAGCTCGTAAATCTTATACTGAAGCACAATAGCCAGCGATACAATAAAAAGCCCGGTTACTAATATTCGTGCCCTGTTTGTAAACATGTATTAGTGCTGGTTATCGGTAAATTTATAACCTACACCACGTATAGAATGAAAATAAACCGGGTTTTTAGGATCCGGCTCAAAATACTTACGGAAGGTTAAGATAAAGTTATCGATAGTACGGGTAGACGGGTAAACGTCATAATTCCATACAGTCTCCAGGATCTGCTCGCGCGATACAGCCTCGTTGCGGCGCTCTATTAAAAGCTTAAGCAGCATAGTTTCCTTTTTAGTCAGCGGCGTAATGCTTTCATCGCCGTTAACCAATTCAAACGAGTTAAAGTGGATGGTTTTATCACCGATTTTGTAGCTGTTAAATTCTTTAAGGTCATCGCCTTTTAAGCTGCGCTTTACAAGGTTATTTACTCGTAAAATAAGCTCTTCCAGATTGAACGGTTTGGTCAAATAATCATCGGCACCTTTTTTAAGGCCCGAAATTTTATCCTCATTAGTGTTTTTGGCGGTAAGGAACATAATAGGCACCTCAGAATTCTCAAGCCTGATGGTTTCGGCAACCACAAAGCCATCTATCTCGGGCATCATTACATCTAATATTACGAGGTTGAAACGCTCTTCTTTAAATATCTGAAGGGCCTTTTTACCATTGTTTGCTGTAGAAACCTTATAACCTTCCAGTTCCAGGTTTAACTTAATGGCCTCCAATAAATGATCTTCGTCTTCGGCTAATAAAATTCTTTTTTTGTTAAGCATACTCATATTGTTTAGGTTAATGCAAATACTACTTCAAATACACTCCCGGCAGGGCGGTTGTCTTTAACTTTAATGCTGGCCTGGTGCTTATCTAATACTTCTTTTACAATGTATAAACCCAAACCGGTACCCTTTGTATTACGTGTATCTTCGCTGCCTACACGGTAAAATTTATCAAAAATACGGGGCTTCTCATTGTCTGCAATACCTATGCCATGGTCTGCCACCTGAAAGTAAACTTTACCCTCTTTCTCAAATAGCTTTACGTTCACCGTTTCGCAAGGGCTCGAATATTTTACAGCGTTCTCTACCAAATTGGTAACTACCGATGTTAATGCAAATTTGTCGCCTGTTATTTCAATTTTAGGCTCTATCTCGGCATTGATGATCTGCTGGTTGCAATCGCACTTGCTTATTTGCAGGCGGTTTACAATACTGTCTACCAAAACCGAAAGGTTAAATTTAGCCTTGGGGAAACTATATGAGCGGTTATCAATTTTTGATGCCAGGAGCATGTTTTCTACCATATCATCCAAACGCTCTACATCAAGTAGAGATTTATCAATAAAGTTTAGGATCTGTTCTTTGGTCAAATCGCGCTTTTGGATGGTTTGCAACAGTATTTTAATTGATGCAAGCGGCGATTTAAGTTCATGAGTTACGGATAGCAGGAAATTCTTTTTCTGTTCCTGTAACTTTTCTTCCTTATTTAAAGATTGATGCAGGAAGTAAGCGCCGACTAAAAAAACGGTAATAAACATACATCCCTCGCCCAATATCATGCCTTTACGGCTTGGGTTTAGGTGTACCAGCATATACCCCCACCATATCAGTTCTGCAACGGCATAAATGATTATGGCATAAAATATAACAAGCGTTTTTTTCATGTTAATTCTTTTCAAATACAATATCCAAACTATCAAATATAGCTATTTTTGTGGTTTCCAGGTCAGCGGTTGTATGTGCTGCCGAAATAAAGCCAACTTCGTAGCCCGACGGGCCTAAATATATGCCCCTGTTTATTAACTCGCGATGCATTTCTTTAAATTTAACCATGCTCGCCGGGTCTATCTCTTCGGCTGTAGAGATGCTCTCCTGAGTTGTAAATGCAAACCAAAAAATAGACCCAATCGTAAATATTTTGACCGCATAACCACGGTTATCAACAAATGCCTGTATATCGTTTACAAAACCTGCCGTTTTGGCATGTAATTCGTCATAAAAGCCAGGCTTTAAAAGTTGGGTTAATTGAGCGATACCCGCCGCCATGGCAACCGGGTTACCCGACAGTGTGCCGGCCTGGTATACCGAACCTACCGGGGAAATTTGATCCATGACCTCTGCCGATGCGCCGTAAGCGCCAACAGGTAAACCACCGCCTATAATTTTACCATAGGTAATAATATCCGGCTGAATGTTATAATAAGCAGCGGCACCCTCAAAACCCACACGGAAGCCTGAGATCACCTCATCAAAAATGAGCATTGTGCCGTTGTCGGTACATATCTGGCGCAGATAATTTAAATAATCCTGCGTTTGTAAAAGCAAGCCGTTGTTAGCCGGAACAGGCTCGATAATAACGGCGGCAATTTGGCCCTTAAACTCTTCAAAGGCCTCTTGTAAGGCTTTTTTATCGTCAAGCGACACCACGATGGTTTCATCGGCAAAAGCCTTTGGTACGCCTGCTGACGAAGTTTCACCAAAGGTTACCAGGCCCGAACCCGCTTTAACTAATAGGCTATCTGAATGGCCATGATAGCAACCTTCAAATTTTAAAACCTTATCACGCTTGGTGTAACCCCTTGCCAACCTGATGGCCGACATAACCGCCTCGGTGCCCGAGCTAACAAAACGGATTTTTTCAATATATTTATTGTTACTGATTATCAGCTCTGCCAGTTCATTTTCTAAAGCGGTAGGTGCGCCGAAGGACATGCCTTTTTGCATCACTTCGATTACCTTGTCGCGAACAGCAGTATTGTTATGCCCCAAAATAAGCGGCCCCCACGAGCAGCAAAAATCTATAAACTCGTTACCATCGGCATCCCAAATATGGCTGCCATCGCCCTTCTCAATAAAAAGCGGCGTACCGTAAACAGATTTAAACGCCCTAACAGGGGAGTTCACCCCTCCGGGAAAATAGGTTTTTGCTTTTTCGTATAGTCCTGCAGATTTTGCTCTGCTTATATCAGGTTTGCTCATTTTTATTTATTCAAGTATTCGGGTCATGCTGAGCCTGTCGAAGCATAACGGGCATGGCCTTTACGCGCAATCCTTCGACAGGCTCAGGATGGCAACGCTCTTTATAACTAATCTCCGGTCACTAATCTCTAATCACTATCTACAGCCACTTGTTTAACAGCACCTCTTTAGCATGATACGTTAGTATCGCGCTGGCACCGGCACGACGGAAGCTGGTTAACACCTCAGTAACCGAACGTTGCTCATTTAACCAACCGTTTTTTACGGCGGCTTTTATCATGGCGTATTCGCCGCTTACGTTGTAGGCAGCAATGGGCAGTTCGGTATTATCTTTTAAAAGTTTAATTACGTCCAGGTAAGGCAGCCCGGGTTTCACCATCAGGAAATCGGCACCTTCCGCTTCATCTAAAGCAGCTTCGATCAAAGCCTCGCGCTGGTTAGCGGGGTTCATCTGGTAACTTTTTTTATCGCCGAATTTGGGGGCCGAATTTAACGCATCCCTAAACGGGCCATAAAAGGCACTGGCATATTTGGCTGTGTACGACATGATAGAAACACCTGTAAAGCCGGCATCATCCAGCACTTTACGAATATATCCCACGCGGCCATCCATCATATCCGAAGGGGCAATAATATCGGCACCACTGCGGGCATGGGCGAGGGCCATTTTGCCTAAAATTTCTAAAGTTTCGTCGTTTAATACCTCACCATTTTGAACAAGGCCATCATGACCATCGCTGCTGTACGGGTCCATAGCAACATCGGTTATCACGCACGACTCAGGGAACTCCTTTTTTACTGCGCGTATGGCACGCAGGTAAAGGCTCTCATCGCGATGGCCTTCGGTAGCATATTTGTCCTTAAGCGCTTCATCGATATTTGGGAAAAGGTCGAACGAGTTTAAGCCAAGCTTCATACAACTTTCTATCTCGCGCAGCAGGTTATCTATTGAGTACCTGAAGATGCCCGGCATTGATGCTACCTCGGTTTTCTGATTTTCGCCCTCCACAATAAACAGCGGGAATATCAGGTTAGCCGCGCTAACATGTGTTTCCTGCACCATCTGGCGTATAACTTCGCTCTTTCTATTTCTTCTTGGTCGTTGTAACATTTCTTTTAGTTCATCGGTTCACTGGTTTATTTGTTCATTGGTGCATAGCTTAATAAAGCTATATGAATAAACCAATGAGCAAATGAACCAATGAACATCTATATCCCAAACACTGCCTCTGCCAACCCTACCTCATCGGGAGAGAATGGCAGGGTGTATTTTACACCCATTTCGTCAAATTTTTTACCGGTTGATTTGCCTATGGCTATTACCTTTTGCCCCGGCTCCAACAGGTTATCGGCAAAGTAAGCCTCCACGTTGCTTGGGCTCGTAAATACCACTACATCGGCACCTGTAGGCTCTACTTCTTCTTCTAATACGGTCTCGTAAACTGGCAGATCAATTATCTTTGTTTCGGCAGACAGGCCTTGCTGGATACTCCTCATGGGGTTATCGGCACCCGGGAATAAAATGGTTGTGCCATTCGCCAATGCGGCAAAATCGGCAGCTACATCAGCAGTGTCGTTACTTTCACCAACAAAGTCGGCAAAGTGCCCGTTGCGTCGCAGCATATCTTCGCTACCTGCGCCCATCACCCCAAATTTTACTTTTTTAGGGAACTGTGGCGATAGCTTAAAGAAGTACTCAACCGCGTTTTTACTGGTAAAAAATACCCAGTCGATATTTTTAAGTATGTACGAATCAAACTTAGTGATAACCGGCACCGTGCGGATCAATGAACGGGCTTCAATTTCTATTTTATGTTTTTCCAGCGCTTTGCGGAAATAACTTGTGGCAGAGATATCCCTCGAGATAAATACTTTAGCAGGGAATTTCCTGTCCTTAGCAAAACGGTCCACTATCTTTTCGGCAACGCCATCAAGGGTGTCGCTTTCAATAAAATAACGGTCGGGGAATTGGTCGCCGGCATCTGCCTTTGAAGTAAACACCTGGTATTTACCATCATCTTTACGGCAATACACACCAAGCGGCAAATGGCAACCACCACCAAACATTTTTAATACCCCACGCTCCAGGCCAAGCTCTTCGGCAACATCGGGATGATGCAAAGCCTGCAGTACTTCGTATAATTCAGTATTGCTCTCGCGAATCTGAATAGCTAAAGCACCCTGTGCAGGTGCGGGTATAAATTCGGTAGCGGTAAGTTCCTCTACGTGAAATTCGCTCAGGTCGATACCCAGACGGGTAACGCCGGCCTTGGCAAGCATAATGGCGTCATACTTTTCATCGCGCAATTTGCCTATGCGGGTAGGCACGTTGCCACGCAGTTCATCTATCTCCAGGTCGGGGCGTATGGCCAGCAATTGCGCTTTGCGCCTGTTTGATGATGTGCCCACCAAACCACCAAATTTAACAGATAGCTTCTGGCGCACATCAACCACGTCTTTCAAGATCAACAACAGTTCAGCCGGGTCTTCCCGTTCTGAAACTGCTGCGATAATGAGTCCCGGAGGGTTTTCAGTCGGCAGGTCCTTGTGCGAATGCACGGCAATATCTATAGTGCCTGCCAACAATTCTTCTTCTAATTCTTTAGTGAAAAATCCTTTACCTTCCAGCTTATCAAAGCTAAGGTTAAGGATACGGTCGCCCTGTGTTTTTATAATTTTAAGTTCGGCGGTAATGTTTATAGCGGCCAGGCTATCTTTTACAAAGTTGGCTTGCCATAAAGCTAATTCGCTGCCACGCGTTCCTATTATTACTGTTCTGTCCAAGGGGATAAATTTTTACAGCACAAATTTAATTTTTTATGTACAGTAATATAGTATTAATTAAGGATATGATTGTGGGCTGACTATTATAAGTCTACGCTGAAGTTCTAATGGCGTATTGATGTCTGTAACGTTCTAAAAGCTGCTGCAAAGCTTGGGGCTTGATATTGAACAAGCTAATATCCAGTTTAACTGTTCCCAATGCATGGTGGTAATAAAGGACATACTTGCTTTGCCTCCCCTCACCAACTCTGATCACTTTCTCGTTTTTGATTTTCTCCCATGGATAAAACCCATCTTTCACTATAAATATACCCCTGTCACTTATAATTACCTGTGGCTTTCGATCGAATAAAGATCTGGAGGCAATAACACCAATTATTGTAAGCAGGGTTAAAATGAAACCGGGAATTTTAAAATTGTGGATATATAGAAAAATGCCTACCCAAAGCCACAATAATAGCAGTATAACAAGAAATACGCCTTTTGCTTTAGAGTTATAAATTACTGTTTTCTCAGGCGAGAAACCCCCAACTACAGACGAGTCGGGCATTAGTTATTATTGATCAATATATCCTTCGCCATGATCATGGGGACGCTGATATATTTTTTCTCCATGTAGTTGATCACTTTCTCCAGTATCTCGCGCGATTCTTTGTCAAGGCTTTGTACCTCATCGGCAAATACCGTGTTTACCGCGTTATTGCGGATCTCTTTGATCTTTTCGGGCACCTGGCGCATCGCAAGCTCAATTTTACGCTGCTTAAGCATCACCAAATGCTCGGAAATATTTTGTTCAATAATAGCTTCGGCATGTACCAGTTCGTGGTAACGTTCCTGCAAGTTTTTCTTGGCTATTTCGTTAAGGCTGTGTACCTCAATAAAGTTCACATCAAATTGCTCCAGTACTTCCGGCGCGGTATCGTTAGGGATGGCCAGATCTACAATAGTTTTCTTATCAGTGTCGCCGTTTAAGAGCGAGGTATAGATCTCCGTTGTAAGAATAGGCTCAACTGCAGAGGTACAGGTAATAATGGCATCAAAGCCGCCTTTAAAATCCTTCAGCTCGTGAAGCTCGTAAGCCCGGCCGCCTAAGTCATCAGCCAATTGCCGGGCTTTTGAAAGCGTGCGGTTAAATACCGAAAAGTTTGAGAATTTATGTTTTTGAAGATATTTAGAAATATTGCGGTTGGTTTCGCCGGCACCAATAATAAGGATACGGGCATTACCGCAAAGCTTCAGGTCTTTTAATTTACGATAAGCCAGTGACACTACCGAAATTGGGTTTTTTGAAATATTGGTGTAGGTGTAAACCTCTTTAGCCGTTTTAACTACGCACTCCATAGTAACACGTAATTTATCGCCTGTAAGGCCCGCTTCGCGGCAATCTTCGTAAGCTTTACGCAATTGCGCCAAAATTTCCTTTTCGCCGACTATAAGGCTTTCTAACGAGCATGAAGTGCGTAAAAGGTGGTTCATAGCTTCCTGGCCTTCGTAAATAGAAGCAGCATCCAGGAAAGTAGCGGTAGAGTGTGTACAAAGGCCCATTTGCATTTCGGTTAAAAACGCCTCTGCAAATTCCCTGTCAACCTTATGTTGAGTTGATAACACAAACTCAACCCTGTTACAGGTTGATAAATAAAATATCTCGTCGATGCCAAAATGTTCTTTAACCGCATGGAGCTTATCGGCTGTGTTTTCCTGGCATAACACCAGTTTACCCAATTCCTTCAGCTCAATGTGTTTATGTGTAAAAGCTATAACTTTTAAATACTTCAAACCAGTTTTATATTTTGACCCAACAAAAGTAATACACCTTGTTAGATGCAGTGTCAATTATTTGTCATACAGACGCATTTAGAATGATTATAAATAATGCGTTTTTATCAATAAAAAGCCATATTTTTACAATATTCTTTATTAATCAATCGATTGAACAATTAAAAATGCGAATTTTTAAAAACATTAGCCTCTCCATTTTAGTACTTAGTTACCTTGCTGCCGGGGCAAATCATTTTATCCATCCGCAGGGATACATCAGCATCATTCCATCTTATCTACCCGCGCCCGCTGTGTTAAATTACGTGGCAGGTTTTCTGGAAATTGCGTTTGCAGTAATGTTGATACGGCGGCCAACGCGCAAGGTTGCTTCGTATAGCATAATATTCATGCTTATCGCCTTTTTACCGGTACATATTACAATGCTTCAACAATCTCCAATAAAAATCGGTACTTTAATGGTTACACCTGCAATTGCCTGGGCACGCTTATTATTGCAACCGCTACTCATGTTATGGGCTTGGTGGCATAGGGAATAGTCTAAAATACTAAGTCTGAAGTCAAAAGTCCAATAGTTTCTTAAAATTTCATACTCACGACTTCAGACTTAAACCAAACATTCCCCGCCCATCTCCGTTACAGGAAAATGGATCTGCAAAGTATCGAACTGCGTACCCTGGAGGTACAGGATTACCAGGAACTTAAAAAGTCGATGAAATCGGCTTACCTGGATATGGACGAAGACCATTGGGATATGGCTTCTATTAAAAAGCTACTAAAGCTATTTCCCGAGGG
Organism: Mucilaginibacter lutimaris; assembly: GCF_042676625.1. Lineage (NCBI taxonomy): Bacteria > Pseudomonadati > Bacteroidota > Sphingobacteriia > Sphingobacteriales > Sphingobacteriaceae > Mucilaginibacter > Mucilaginibacter lutimaris. The sequence goes on along the minus strand of NZ_JBHTIA010000003.1, from coordinate 434,301 downwards.
GCAGGTTTGTGTTACCGTTAACGGCGAGGTAGTAGGCTGCGCCCTGTCCATCATTGTTGATTATGCCAAGTTTGGCGATAACCATACCTATAAGCAAATTACCGGAGGCGGTAGTTTTAAAACCCACACCGATAAGGGCGATGTTCTATACGGTATTGAAATATTTGTACACCCCAAATACCGTGGCTTACGTTTAGCCCGCCGTTTGTATGAGGCGCGCAAGGCCCTTTGCGAAAAATTAAACCTCAAGAGCATCATCGCAGGCGGACGCATCCCAAATTATCAGAAATATCAAAATGAACTTACACCCCGCCAATATATAGACAAGGTAAAATATAAGGAGATCTTCGACCCAACGTTGTCGTTCCAGTTATCAAATGATTTCCACGTACGTAAGATCTTACGCAATTACCTGCCTGAGGATGCCCGCTCTAAAGGCTTTGCCACGCTTATAGAATGGAACAATGTTTATTACGAAGAGATAAGCTCTGTAATAAACCAAAAAACTGTTGTACGCATAGGTCTGGTGCAATGGCAAATGCGGCCCTACAACAACATAAGCGAGTTGATGAAACACGCCGAGTACTTTGTGGATGCGGTAAGCGACTACCAGTCTGATTTTATTTTGTTCCCGGAGTTATTTAATACGCCGCTAATGGCAGAATATAACCATATGGATGCAGCCAAAGCCATGCGCGAACTGGCTAAGTCAACCGGGCCTATTACCGAAGCCTTCTCTAAACTGGCGGTATCCTACAATGTTAATATCATATCGGGCAGTATGCCCTGCATAAAGGATGATTCGTTGTATAATGTATCATACCTGTTCAGGCGTAACGGCAGTATGGAAGAAAGCGTAAAGCTACACCCCACCCCTTCCGAGATCAGTTCGTGGGGGATGCGTGGCGGCAGCGAGCTAAAAGTATTTGAGACTGATGCGGGCCGGATTGGAATCTTAATTTGTTACGATGTGGAGTTTCCCGAGCTTTCGCGCATACTTGCCAGCCAGGATATGCAGATATTGTTTGTACCGTTCCTTACTGATACCCAAAACGGCTACAACCGGGTTAAATTTTGCGCCCAGGCCCGCGCGGTAGAAAATGAATGTTATGTGGCCATCGCCGGTTGTGTAGGTAACTTGCCAAACGTAAACAATATGGATATTTCTTACGCGCAATCTGCTGTGTTCACCCCTTCAGATTTTGGTTTCCCTACCAATGGCATTCAATCTGAAGCGACGCCAAACAGTGAGATGATCGTGATAGCGGACGTAGACCTTTCGGTGCTAAGCGCCCTGCATGAGTATGGTAGCGTACAAAATTTAAAAGACAGGCGGACGGATCTGTATGGAATTACTTTCAACGGGAAGAAGGTTTAACAAACTTACCGAAAACAAAACACATAGATACATTTCTATATATCAATAATACTATTTATGTTTGCAGTCCCGGTTGGTCATCTATAAAATGATCACCCAAAACAATGGATAATAAAAAAATAGAGAAAATATCCCGTGCACTGAGCGACACCAGCCGGATAGCTATTTTACAGGAATTTAAAAAAAAGAAGGATTGCCTTTATTGCGCCGAGGTGAACGACCTGCTTGATCTTACGCAGCCTTCGGTTTCGCACCATTTGAAACAATTAGTAGATGCAGAACTGCTATTACCTCAAAAAGAAGGCCGCAATCTCAAATATGTCTTAAATCAGCAGGTACTTAACGAGTATATCGAATGTTTAAATGATCTGAAAGATCAGTAGCCATTTACTCAAAAACCAATAACCACCACTTACATATCGAAACATTTAAATATTTGAATTAATGCAAAGATCTATCTATATATTGGCACTGGGCGCTTTTGGTATTATCACTACCGAGTTTGGTGTGATTGGTATTTTACCCACCATTAGCCGGGAGTTTAGGGTATCATTAGATACCGCGGGGTGGCTGCTAAGTGCTTTCGCATTAACTGTTGCTATTTCTTCGCCATTTATAACCGCGCTAACCTCCAAAATAAACCGCAAGTTCTTGCTTTGCATGGTGTTAGGTGTATTTATACTATCCAACCTCCTGTCGGCTTTTTCAACCAGTTTTACTATGCTTATGATTGCCAGGGTTCTACCGGCATTCTTTCACCCTTTATTCTGGAATATCTCTATAGCCGTGGCGTTTAAACAGGGTGGCGCTAAAGCCGTTTCAGTAGTAATGACGGGCCTAAGCATTGCTACGGTATTAGGCATTCCGCTAACCACCTACGCTGCCGATTTCTTTCATACATGGCAGGCATCCTTTTTTCTTACAAGCCTTATTAGCTTTATTGCCTTTTTAGGATTGTTGCTATTTGTACCTTCCATGCCGGGTAATAAAGAAAAGGTGGCAGAAAGCCATTTATATGTGTTAAAAGATCCTAAACTATGGCTTAACCTGTTTTCAACTATCCTTACACTCTCTGCCATGTTCTCGAGCTATAGCTACCTGGCTGCCTATCTCGAAAAAATTACGCGCATGAATGTGGCCGAAATTAGTATGATGCTGCTTTTGTTTGGCACTATGGGTATAGCCGGTAATTGGCTAACAGGTATGGCCCTGGGCAAAAACGTAATACTGGCCAGCCGGGCATTTTTTATATTGCTTATAGCAGTCCAGGTATTAGCCTATTATTTCGGAAGCATATTTATACCGATGGTTATTATCGTTTCCTTTTGGGGGTTAATACATACCGGCGGGTTTTTAGTGCCCAACATCCGTACAACCCAAAGTGTACCGCACAGTTCTTTAGAATTTGTAAACAGCCTGCTAACGTCATGTTATAATGTAGGTATATCTATAGGTGCATTCCTGGGCGGTTTTGTAATTACTAAATTTGGCATTCATGAAATTATCTGGATGTCGGTACCGTTATTATTAGTAGCATACGGTTTAAGCTTTATCGATGTTAAAAAGTATAAGTCTGTACCAGCGGTTAGCGGCCTTTAATATTTCACTTAAAGTAACGCGTACCATATTAGGTATAAGATGCATTACTTTAGGGTTATTACATTCGCCGCAAAAACTGTAATTTTCGGCCTATGATTGTTAAGCAACATTATACCATTCCCGGCGCAAAGGGCCGCGGGATGACAGCCGATATAACATACAGCACAAAACACCAATACGGCCCGCTCGTGATCTTTGCCCATGGCATCCGTGGGTTTAAGGATTGGGGGGCGCATAATTTGGTCGCTCAATATTTTGCTGAAAATGGCTTTCGTTTCTTAAAATTTAATTTTTCTCATAATGGTACTACGGCCGAGAGGTTAACCGAATTTGCCGACCTGATAGCCTTTAGCGATAACACATTTACCATTGAGCTGGATGACCTGAGATCGGTTATTGATTTTGCCTGCGGGGGCTCAGCTATTCCAAGGGTAAAGCATGTATACTTGATTGGCCACAGCCTTGGGGGCGGCATCAGTATTGTTAAAACTGCTGAGGATAAACGTATAGCCAAGCTGGTTACCATGGCGGCTATATCAAGCTTTTATAACCTATGGCCAAAAGATGCCGAAAAACAATGGCGGCTGCAAGGCATTATGTATATGAAAAACGCGCGCACCGGTCAAAACATGCCTTATAAATCATCGCTGTTAAAAGATCTGGACGACAACCCCGCACGTTTAGATATCCAGCTCAGGGCTTCGGAAATAACGCAACCCTGGTTAATTGTACATGGTGATGCTGATACAAGCGTACCTTTAAGTCACGCTCAATTACTGCATAAAGCGCAGCCCGTTGCAAGCCTTGTGGTTATACCTACTGCCGACCACACTTTTAACGCTACCGAGCCCTACACATTTACCGAATTGCCTGCGCAGCTATTAGCCTTTTGCAATGCAGCCATTAATTTTTTTAAGGTATAATTGTTAATAGCGATCTTTCCACATAACATTGTTTAATTAGCAGCACAAGTTTTATAATTGCTTATGAGTATAGCGGGAGCAAAAAAAGAGGGGCGGAAATTTCTAAACCCCATACCTACCAAAGAGGCAAGTATGGGTGTTATGATACCGATATTGCTGGAGTATATCAATAACAAAGCCGAGAACGTCCCTAAAATACCTATCACCGTCCCTAAAACGGATACATCCATCTATAACACGCCATCTGCTGGCGGCTTAAGGGTAACCTGGGTTGGGCACAGCAGCTTGCTGATTGAGGTCGACGGCATCCGTATCCTTACCGACCCGGTTTGGAGCCAGCGTGTATCATTCTCACAAGCCTTTGGGCCTAAAAGGTTTTTTCAGCCACCAATTGCATTAGATGATCTGCCCCCATTAGACGTTGTTATTGTATCGCATGATCATTACGATCACCTTGATAAAGCAACTATCAAGTTTTTTGCCGGGAAACCTATTCAGTTCATTACACCAATGGGCGTTTGTAAATACCTGGAAGATTGGGGTATCCTAAAAAACTATATCCACGAGGTTGACTGGGGCGATAGCGTGCTGATTGGCGATTGTAGTATCACGGCTACACCATCAAGGCACTTTTCGGGACGCGGTATATTTAACCGGATGGAAACCCTTTGGGCATCTTTTGTGATAAAGGGCCCGCAACATAATATTTACTTTGGTGCCGATTCGGGCTGGTTCCCCGGCTTCGCGGAAATTGGTGAGGCTTTTGGCCCATTCGATCTTACGATGCTGGAGATTGGCGCTTACGGCAAATACTGGCCGGATATTCATATGGGGCCGGATAATGCAACCAACGCACACCTTGCCCTTAAGGGTAAATTAATGATGCCATTACACTGGGCCACTTTTAACCTTGCACCACATGCCTGGTACGAGCCGGGCGAACGGTTGGTAAAATACGGCGAAGAAAAAAATATAAAGTTATTTATGCCCCAGCCCGGAAAGCCTACTGAAGTAAACGGCGCGTATAATTCAAACTGGTGGAAGGCTTTTATGAGTATTTAGGAGAGATAAAAATCAGGAATAAAGATAGGAACTAACGTTTTTACTTTTGATGCTTTAAATGATGTAAATTTACTTATATGAATAGCATGCTATCTCTTTATAAAGTTCTGTTTTTACTTATGCTGTGCAGTTTTGCATCACAGGCGCAAACGGTTATACCGCTTTGGGCTAAAGGAGCGCCGGGGTTTGAGAACCGCCGGAATGAACCTGAGCAGGCTAAAGACTACTGGGTAAAAAATATACATAATCCATCGCTTACAGTTTATATGCCACCTGCTGATAAGACAAACGGAGCCGCCGTAATTATATGTCCGGGTGGAGGGCATCGTTTACTGGTATATAATTCGGAAGGTGTTGCACCCGCGAAGTTTTACAACGAACTGGGAATAACTGTTTTTATTTTAAAGTACCGTTTAGGCAAGGATAGCCTTTCGCCATACAAGGTAGACATCCATCCAAAACAGGATGCATACCGTGCCATGCGTTTAGTTAGGAGCCGGGCGGCAGAGTTTAATATCGATACCAACCGTATAGGTATGATGGGCTTTTCGGCAGGCGGCGAGGTTGTGGATATGGTTGCTTTTAGCGGCTGGCAGGGCGACCCAAAAGCTGCCGACCCAATTGACCGCGTAAACGCTAAACCCAACTTTATTGTACAGGTATATCCCGGGCCGGGGTTTGTGCCCGAAAAGATAACGGCAGAAGCCCCTCCAGCCTTTTTGATTGCCGCAAATGACGACGCCTGCTGCTCGTTGCCACTCATCCAATTATTACAACGCTATCGCGAGGCTAAGGTACCTGTAGAAATGCATATGTATGCCCGTGGTAACCATGCCTTTAATATGGGCACTAATCGCAGGTTAAAATCAATCAACAACTGGCCGCAACGCCTTGCCGACTGGCTGGAAGACAGTAATATTTTGCAACCTGAACACAAAAAGGTTTTGCATTAATGTTGCAATAGGAATACCATCTTTAAAAAACGTATTGTCATATTTAACGTTATTATTAAAAGTATAAAGGAGATAAACCGATGGCAAACTTCCAGGATATTATAGCTTCAGAAAAACCTGTATTGGTAGATTTTGCTGCAGAGTGGTGCGGCCCATGTAAAATGATGCCGCCCATATTAAAGCAGGTTAAAGACGCTCTTGGCGATAAAGTAACCATCATCAAGATAGACATCGACAAAAACCCCGCGGCAGCTAACGCATACCGGGTGCAAAGTGTACCTACTTTGATGATCTTCCAGAATGGAGAAAGCAAATGGCGCCAAAGCGGTGTTATGCAGGCAAACCAGCTGCAGCAGGTTATCCGGCAATATATTAAGTAATTGGCTTTATAAGTAGCTTAGCCACCACTGCGCGTGTGTTTGCTTGTATTTGGAGAACCATTTGCATGGATAATATAAGGCAAGTATAATTGCTAACCACAACAAGTACACCCCCCCTATGCTAAAGCCAAAGCCCGGCGGCACAAACAGGAACGGAACATTTGGGGTTATAATTTGCGAAGTGTTGTATCCCTGAAGGAAAAATACAACTATAGATAACGTCCTGATGAGGTAAAAGTGGCAAACGTAATAAAAGAAGGGCACACTGCCGTACACTTTAAAGAAAGCCGCCAACTTGCCTGTTGCCTCTTCTGTGAGGGCTAAAATTATTAACGCCGCAGATAGGGTCAGCAAACAATAATCAAGTGACGGCGGGTACTTGCTCACATTAAGGAATGACATTACAGTATAAACATTTGAGTTATTCACCGCCCATGGCGACTGGTCGCCGTAAACATTAATCAGCCGTAATACCACAAAGGCTATAAACATCAACGTTGAGCAATAGGTAAGCATTGTTTTCCTTTTGGGAGGCGTAAACTTCAATTGATATATGCTCCCAAACGCATACCCTAAAAACATCACGCCCGCCCAGGGTAGTACGGCGTACAATATGAATACTATGTGGGTTTTATCCAGGAAAACCAACGCGCCGCGCGAGGTAAGAAAAAGCTTCATCAATACATCACCGGGACTATTTGGTGCAAGACTGATGTTATCTAACAAATTATGCCCAACAATTATGAGGATACCCAAAGCTCCAATCAAACGCAATGGCAGCCGTACCAACAGCCCAAGTAACACCATGCTTACGCCAATGGCCCAAATAACCTGTAAAGCAAAGCCGTGGTAAAGCGGATCGAGTGTTAGGGCCAGTGAAATAACGGCTAACTCAACAAAGATGAGCCACAAGCCGCGCTTTATCAAAAAACCGCTTAATTCGCTTTTGGTGCGTCGTGTACCCGCAAGGTAAGCTGATAATCCGCTCAGGAAAACAAATGTTGGGGCGCAATAATGTGTTACCCACCTGGTAAAGAAAAGCAACGGGGTTGTTGTAGCCAGATTGGTAGGGTCACTTGTAATGGCACTAATGTGAAAATATTCGCGCACATGGTCAAGTGCCATGATCAGCATAATTATTCCACGTAAAATATCTATCGACTGTATTCTTTGTTTTGTTGCGGCATTTGCAGGCATTGTGGTAATTATCAGGTTTTTAATCCCCTGAAATTACTTATTATCTACCTAAATAAAAATAGTTATTTGGTTTCGGCAACAGGGGCTTCCTGTTTATTGGCTGGCTTACGCAAATATAACCATGCTACCAGGTATAAGCATGGCAACCCTAATAAAAAGCCGCCCAAAACATCGGTAAACCAGTGGGCGCCTAAATAAATTCGTGAGATGGGAATGCCGAAAATAAAGAACAGGCTTATGGGGATAACGGTAAACTTTAACCACTTAGGTATTCTTTCTAATTGCAGCATCAGCAGCACCATAAAGCCAAAATATACTACATAAAACAGTACATGCCCGCTGGGGAAGCTCTGTTGGGCTGTTTCCTTAAATATCCTCACCAGGTCTTTGGATGGTCGCGGCCGGTTAACCAGTGCTTTTACAATGGTGCTTACCAAACCGGCCGCACCTGTTATCAGCGTAAATAAAGCCGCCTTTTTATATTTGAACAGGAAAAGCAACAGGCTGGTGGTAGCCACAATAATTACCGACTCTGGCATATAGCCGGGTGTGCTTATAAAATACATCAGCCCATCAATAAAGCCATTTTGATGCTCCTGTATCTCTTGCGAAACCTTAAGATCTATAGGCATTGATGGATATAGGGCCACCAGAAACGAAAGGCTTATAAACCCAACTGTGATAAGGGCGATAACCAATAGCAATATATGCCGCCTGCGTATATTCATTAATTTATATAAGGTCCTTTAAATGTTTATAGTTGGCTTTGATGGTATCTATCACCTCATCCATACGGCCGTTTAGCATGAGTTTGGTCATGGATAATGCCATGCCTTTTACTTGCCCTAATTCTACCTTTGGCGGCATGGCCAACGCATTAGGATCGGTAAAGATATTTATTAAAGCCGGGCCTTTATATATCAAACCCTCAATTAAGGCCTGCCTTGCTTCGTCGGGGTCTTTAATTGTGATACCTTTTATACCCATTGCTTTGGCAACCATGGCAAAATCAGGGTTGTGCATTTCTGTTTGCCAATCGGGCAGACCGGCAACTTCCATCTCCAGCTTAACCATTCCTAACGAGCGGTTGTTAAATACAATTATTTTAATGGGCAGGTTATATTGTGTAATGGTAGCCAGGTCGCCCATTAACATCGAAAGGCCACCATCGCCACATAAAGCAACAACCTGCCGGCCCGTGAAAGCCAATGCAGCGCCTATTGCCTGTGGCATCGCATTAGCCATAGACCCATGATTAAAAGAGCCTATCATTTTACGCTTGCCCGTAGCATTAATGTACCTTGCCCCCCATACGCATGACATCCCCGTATCTACTGTAAAAATTGCATCGTCTGTTGCCAGTTCATCAATTAAAGTGGCTATATATTCGGGATGGATATTCTCTTTTTTGCCGGTATCTTTTACATAGATCTTCATGTTCTCCTTAACATGGCCGTAAAACTCCAGTTGCGCTTTCAGGAAGCTATCATCCCGGTGCTGCTCAACGTGGGGTAATAATGCTTCTAAAGTATCTTTAACAGAACCGCTTAAGCCAACGTCTACTTTAGCGCGACGGCCAATGCGCTCGGGTTTGATGTCTACCTGTACAATTTTGCAATCGGTAGGCATAAATGGAGTGTAAGGGAAATCGGTGCCTAAAAGTATCAGCAAATCGCTTTCATTCATACTATGATAAGCAGACGGAAGGCCAAGCAGACCTGTCATCCCTACCTCGTTAGGATTATCGTATTGGATATCCATTTTAGAGCGGAAAGAGTAGGCCACCGGCGCATTAAGTTTTTGAGATAAGGCAACTACTTCGTTATGCGCGTCGGCGGCCCCTATGCCACAAAAAATGGTAATTTTTTTATGCTGATTTACCAAAGCCGCGAGCCTGGCTATATCTTCGTCGTTCGGGCGGGTTACCGCAACCGGATCAAAGTTTTGGGTAGATGTGGTAATGTCTTCGGCATCCATACTTGTCAAATCGCCAGGCACACCAATTACAGCTACCCCTTTGCGGTGCAATGCTGCCTGTATCCCACCCTGCAACATCCGCGGGAACTGTTTGGGGGTAGTAGCTACCTGGTTATAATGGCTGCAATCATCAAATAGTTTTATGGTATTGGTTTCCTGAAAGTATTCGGTACCGTATTCAAAACTAGATATGGTAGATGCTATAGCAATAACCGGGGCGCCGGAGCGGTGGGCGTCATATAAACCATTTATTAAGTGTACATGGCCCGGCCCGCTGCTACCGGCGCAACATGCAAGGTTGCCTGTAAGTTGAGCTTCGGCACCGGCGGCATACGCCCCCGCCTCTTCATGCCTTACATGTACCCACTGGATGCTGCCTTCGCGCCTTACGGCATCATTTACCTCGTTTAAGCTATCTCCTGTTACTGCATATATCCTTTTGATGCCGGCGTTCACCAGCATCTCAATCATTTGGTCTGCTACATTTGCCATAGTACGTTTTATAATATACTATCTAAACCCAATTAGCAGTTATGAGTTTTAAAATTCGGCAAACATTACAAAACATTTAAACACAAAAAAAGCCTCCCGAAATTCGGGAGGCTTTATATACTTTAAGTTGAATAACTAATTATTCGCCTTTTTCAGCATTTTCTTCCTTGTCGTCAGCTGCAGGAGCTTCAGTAGCAGGAGTTTCTTCAACAGCCGGTGCAGCTTCAGCTACAGGGGCAGCAGTTTCGGCAGGAGCAGCTTTAGCTTTAGAAGCACCACCACGACGACGTGTTGATTTTTTCTCAGCTTTGGCCTCAACTTCTTTACCGTAAACAGTATTGTAGTCAACCAGTTCGATAATAGCCATTTCAGCGTTGTCACCTAAACGGTTTTCTAACTTAACGATACGTGTGTAACCACCCGGGCGGTTAGCAATTTTCTCAGCAACTTCACGGAACAGGATGTTCACAGTGTCTTTGTCTTGTAAATAGCTAAACACTGTACGGCGAGAGTGAGTAGTATCGTTTTTTGATTTTGTTAACAAAGGCTCAACATACACACGCAAAGCTTTCGCTTTAGCTAAAGTAGTAGTAATACGTTTGTGTTGGATCAATGATGAAGCCATGTTAGCCATCATTGCTTTGCGGTGGCTGTCTGTGCGGCCTAAGTGATTAACTTTTTTTCCGTGTCTCATTATGTTTTTTGTTGTGGCACGTGCATACCGTTGGGCGGCGTTTTATCGTCAAGCCCGCGGAATTACGCGATGTTTAGTGACTGGTTAATTAGCGATCAGAGATTAGTCACTTTGTTGTCTCCGGTCTGTTATAAAAAAATGGTGATTAAAAGCATGAGACCTAATCTCTACTCTCTAATCACCATTCTAATATTATTCTTCGTCTAATTTAAATTTAGACAAGTTCATACCAAAAGATAAACCTTTTGATTTAACCAGATCCTGAATTTCAGTTAATGATTTTTTACCAAAGTTCCTGAATTTTAACATATCAGCAACATCGTAAGAAACCAGGTCTGCAAGGCTGCGGATATCGGCAGCTTTTAAGCAGTTAAGCGCGCGAACTGACAGGTCAAGATCAACCAATTCAGTTTTAAGGATCTTACGCATGTGTAAAATTTCCTCATCAACTTCTTTAGTTTCTTCTTTAGCCTGCGCCTCAAGCATCATGTTCTCGTCAGAGAACAGCATGAAGTGCTGGATAAGGATTTTAGCAGCTTGCTTCAATGCATCTTCCGGATGGATAGAGCCATCTGTAGAGATATCAAGGATCAGTTTCTCGTAATCTGTTTTTTGCTCAACACGATAGTTTTCTAAAGTGTATTTCACATTTTTAATAGGTGTAAAGATAGAGTCGATAGCTATCACACCTACGTTAGCATCAGGGTTTTTATTTTCCTCGTTGCTGATGTAACCACGGCCTTTAGCAACAGTAAGCTCAACTTCAAGCGTTACTGATGAATCCATGTTACAAATAACAAGATCAGGGTTCAATACGGTAAAGTTGTTTGAAAACTTTGTAATGTCGCCTGCAGAAAAAGCATCCTGGCCGTTAATGATCACAAATATTTTCTCATTATCGCCCGATTCACCTGTTTTTTTGAAACGTACTTGTTTCAGGTTAAGGATTATCTCGGTTACATCTTCAACCACACCTTTGATGGTCGAAAACTCATGCATCACGCCAGAAAAACGTACTGAAGTAATAGCATAACCTTCTAATGAAGAAAGTAAGATACGACGCAGAGCATTACCAATGGTTACACCGAAGCCTGGTTCTAACGGACGAAACTCAAACGTGCCATCAAAATCATTTGATTTCTGCATGATAACCTTGTCTGGTTTTTGAAATGCTAAAATTGCCATTTATATCTTTTGTTTATTGTTAACTTGATTATAGATTTGAGATATGAGACGTGAGATATGAGACCTTGCCCGTTACCTTTCTCTCTCTTAAATCCTTTACTTATTTTTATTGTGACCTGAAACCAGAAATGAGACTTGAAAAAAATCTCAAATCTCATATCTTAAATCTCAAATCTTATTTAGAGTATAACTCTACGATTAGGTTTTCCTTGATGTTCTCAGGGATCTCATCGCGGTTAGGGTAGTTTAGGAATTTACCTGATAATTCATCAGCATTCCATTCTAACCAGCTATATTTATTTACTTTACGGCCTGCTACTGAATTAGTAATGCTTTCAAGTGATTTTGATTTTTCACGAACTGCAACAACGTCGCCAGCTTTTAGTTGGTAAGAAGCGATGTTTACAACGCTACCGTTAACAGTGATGTGTTTGTGGCCAACAAGTTGGCGTGCACCAGAACGTGTAGGAGCAATACCTAAACGGTAAACTGCATTATCTAAACGTGCTTCCAGGAACTTTAATAAGTTCTCGCCGGTGATACCTTCTTTTGCAGATGCAGTGTGAAACAAGTTTTCGAACTGACGCTCTAATACACCGTAAGTGTATTTAACTTTTTGTTTTTCCATTAACTGTACCGCGTACTCAGATTGCTTTCCTCTTCTTTTAGAAGCGCCATGCATACCTGGACCGTAGTTTTTTCTTTCTAACGCTTTATCCGGACCGAAGATCGGCTCGCGGAACCTACGCGCAATTTTTGATTTGGGGCCTGTATATCTTGCCATTATTTGTGTGTTTTAAAGTATCAAACAGCCCGCAGCTGCCGAATCTTAGCTTTAAAAAATTAGTGAATTAAACTCTTCTGCGTTTAGACGGACGGCAACCATTGTGTGGAAGCGGTGTGATGTCTTTGATGGTAGTTACCTCGATACCGGTAGTTTGCAGCGTACGGATAGCAGACTCGCGGCCTGAACCCGGACCTTTAACAAATACCTCTACCTTGCGTAAACCTAAGTCGTAAGCAACTTTACCGCAATCGGCAGCAGCCTGACCGGCAGCGTATGGGGTGTTCTTTTTAGAACCTTTAAAGCCCATTTTACCAGCAGAAGACCATGAAATAGCCTGGCCGCTTTTGTTGGTAAGGGTGATAATGATGTTGTTAAAAGTTGCATTGATGTGTGCCTCGCCAACTTGCTCAACAACAACAATACGCTTTTTGGTAACTTTTTTGCTTTTAGCCATTTTGTTTTTTAATTATTGATTTAGTGAATTACTGAGTTAGTGATTTGTAACTCGGACCCACCAATCACTTTAATTTTATTATTCCTGGCAAGCTTAAAGTATTAACTACTCACCGCTTACCAATCAATTATTTACTATTTAGTAGCTTTCTTTTTGTTAGCAACTGTTTTACGTTTTCCTTTACGGGTACGTGAGTTGTTTTTGGTGCGCTGGCCACGTAGAGGTAAACCTTTACGGTGACGGGTACCACGATAGCAACCTATATCCATTAAACGTTTGATGTTAAGCTGAACTTCTGAGCGTAGGGCACCTTCAACTTTAATTTGATCGTTGATGATAGTACGAATAGCAGTTAACTGATCATCTGACCAATCCTGAACTTTAGTATTAAAGTCTATGCCTGCTTCAGTTAGAATGTTTTGGGCGGTAGTACGGCCAATACCGTAAATGTAGGTTAAGCCTATCTCGCCTCTTTTGTTTTTTGGTAAATCAATACCTGAGATCCTTGCCATATTGTTTTTTCTGTTTTAAATGATACCGAACGGCGGGCCACCGTTGTACGGCTATCACGATTTTTAATTATCCCTGACGCTGCTTAAACTTAGGATTCTTTTTGTTTATCACATAAAGTTTCCCGTTACGGCGGATGATCTTGCAATCAACGCTGCGTTTTTTAATGGATGCTCTAACTTTCATCTCGTTTATTATTTATATCTGTAGGTTATTCTTCCTTTTGTTAAATCATACGGGCTCATCTCTAATTTCACTCTATCGCCAGGTAATATTTTGATGTAGTGCATCCGCATTTTTCCGGATATGTGTGCAATAATCTCGTGGCCATTTTCAAGTTCAACTCTAAACATCGCATTAGATAATGCTTCGCGAATTGTACCATCTTGCTCAATCGAGGATTGTTTTGCCATATTTTATTGATTATTACTTAATTATCCACCCCAAAACCGGGATGCAAAATTAATAAAAATTATTTACTTTTTATTTTTTTCTTCTAAAACTTTATCGATATAATCAAACGTCGATAAAACATCGGGTTTTCCCCTCTTCACAGCTACCGTATGTTCATAATGTGCCGATGGTTTTTTATCAACGGTTGATACCGTCCAACCATCATCCCAAAACTTAACACCGGCGCGCCCCGCGTTGATCATCGGCTCAATGGCAATTACCATTCCTTCCTCCAGTTTAATACCTGCACCACGTTTACCATAGTTAGGTACTTCGGGCTTTTCGTGCAGGCGTGTACCTACACCATGGCCAACCAACTCTTTAACAACGCCAAAACCGTTCTTCTCAGCATGCTCCTGCACCGCGTAGCCTATGTCGCCAATGCGCATACCTACAACAGCCTTTTCTACACCAAGGTCCAAACACTCTCGGGTTACGCGCATTAATTTCCGGGTGGCTTCATCAACCTCGCCAATGGCGAAAGTAAAAGCGGAGTCGCCGTAATATTTGTTCAGGATAACACCACAATCAACCGATACCAGATCGCCCTCTACCAAAGGTTTGTTAGTAGGGAAGCCATGTACCACCTGGTCGTTAAGCGAAATACATAACGAAAAAGGGAAACCGTTATAGTTCAAAAATGCCGGGACCCCTCCGTTGTCACGGATAAAGGTCTCGGCAAGTTTATTTAATTCTAAAGTAGTGATACCGGGGCCAATAACTTTTGCTATTTCCCCGTGTGTTTTAGAAACAAGTAAAGAACTTTCTCTTATCAGTTCTATCTCTTCAATAGACTTATAGATGATCTTTGACATTGTTTATTAGATAACCGGCGGAGTTGCACCTGAAGCTGTAGGAATACTTGCACGGCCTTTGATACGCCCTGTTTTCATTAACCCGTCATAATGGCGCATTAACAAGTGGCTTTCTACCTGCTGTAAAGTGTCTAACACAACACCCACAAGAATGATCAATGATGTACCGCCAAAGAACCTCGCAAAGATGCTGCTCACGCCTACCAAACTGGCTAAAGCCGGTATAATAGCGATGATAGCCAGGAAAATAGAACCCGGTAAGGTTATTTTAGAAATAACACCGTCGATATAATCGGCTGTAGATTTACCCGGCTTAACACCAGGGATAAAGCCACCGTTCTTTTTCATGTCATCAGCCATCTGGTTAGGATTAACTGTAATAGCAGTATAGAAGTAAGTGAATAGTATAATTAATATACCAAACGTTACATTGTGCTGCCATGAGTTATAGTTTGATAAGGCTATTAACAAACCGTTTGAACTTGCATTAGGGAAAAACTGGGAAACAGTAGCCGGTATAAACATTAATGCCTGGGCAAAAATGATAGGCATTACACCCGCAGCATTCACTTTTAATGGAATGTACTGGCGTACGCCACCGTACTGCTTATTACCAACAATACGTTTAGCATATTGTACAGCAATTTTACGTGTACCCTGTACTATTAATATGGTGAACATTACCACACCAAGCAGCGCCACAATTTCAACAATGAAGGTAATTAAACCACCGGCACCATTAGTACGAGAGTCGAACTCTACGACAACAGCGCTTGGTAACTGGGCTATGATACCGGTCATGATGATCAATGAGATACCGTTACCAATACCTTTATCAGTGATCTTCTCTCCCAGCCACATTACAAATAATGTACCTGCTGTTAATACGCAAGTGTTTAATATTGTAAACAACGGGTTAGAGATAGACATGGCATCCGGCTGCACCTGTGATTTAAGGTACCCAATAGCCTGCAATGCAGTAATTGCTATAGTTAGGTAACGTGTCCACTGGTTAATTTTGTTACGGCCGCTTTCGCCCTCTTTTTGCAGTTTAATAAAGTATGGTACCGCGATACCTAATAATTGCACCACAATTGAAGCAGAGATATAAGGCATAACACCTAATGCCAAAATAGAAGAACGTGAAAACGATCCTCCGGCAAACATGTTTAACAAGCCTACAAGCCCTTCTTTGTTTTGTGTAGCACTAAGTGATGCCGCCTTTACGCCCGGCAAAACAATATACGAACCAACACGATATATCAAAAGAAATAAGAGTGTGTTTATGATACGCACTCTTAGATCTTCAATTTTCCAGATATTGGATAATGTGGTGAAAAATTTCTTCATCGAAATTATAACTTTACAATAGTTCCGCCGGCTGCTTCAATAGCTTTTTGTGCAGTAGCAGTAAATGCATGTGCTTTAACCTCTAATTTAGCTTTTAATTCGCCACGACCAAGGATTTTAACCAAATCGTTACGAGAAGCTAAACCGTGCTCTTTCAGGATATCGAAATCTACTGTAGACAGTGAGAATTTCTCAACCAGTTGTTGCAACACATCAAGGTTTACACCTGTGTACTCAACACGGTTAGGGTTTTTAAAACCAACCTTAGGCACACGGCGTTGTAATGGCATCTGGCCACCTTCAAAACCTACCTTAGTAGATGTACCTGAACGTGAACCGGCACCTTTATGGCCACGGGTTGATGTACCGCCACGGCCAGAACCTGTACCACGGCCAATTCTTTTTCTATTTTTAGTAGAACCTTCTGCAGGTTTAAGATTACTTAAATTCATGATATTAAATATTTTCTACTGCTACCAGGTGGTTAACTTTACGTACCATACCTATAATAGCCGCAGTGGCTTCAACTTCCACGCTGTGGTTAATTTTCTTAAGGCCTAAGGCCTCAACGGTTTTTTTCTGGCGCTCGCTTCTGTCGATAACGCTTTTAATTTGTGTTATTTTAATTTTCGACATGACTGATTATCCGTTAAATACTTTACCTAAACTAATACCGCGTTGTTGCGCTACAGTAACAGCATCACGTAATTGTGATAATGCCGATACGGTTGCTTTAACCACGTTGTGCGGGTTTGATGATCCTTTTGATTTTGCCAATACGTTATGTACACCGGCACTCTCTAATACCGCGCGCATTGCACCACCAGCTATTACACCGGTACCGTTTGCAGCAGGTTTTAAGAATACAAAACCACCAGAGAATTTACCTATTTGCTCATGAGGGATAGTGTTGTTGATAATTGGAACCTTTACCAGGTTCTTTTTAGCATCGTCAATACCTTTAGCGATAGCTTCGGTAACCTCTTTTGCTTTACCTAAACCGTAACCTACAACACCGTTCTCATCACCTACTACTACAATAGCAGAAAAGCTGAATGTACGGCCACCTTTGGTTACTTTGGCTACACGTTGTATGCTTACCAGGCGATCTTTCAATTCGATCTCGCTGGTTTTTACTCTTTTTATGTTGATTGTTGACATTTCCTGTTTCGATTAAAAGTTTAAACCACCTTCACGTGCACCTTCGGCCAATGATTTGATACGGCCATGGTACAGGTAACCATTCCTGTCAAACACTACATCTTTAATACCTGCGGCAATAGCCTTCTCAGCTACTAATTTACCTACAGCAACAGATTGGTCTGATTTGGTTGTACCACTTGCAACAAAATCTTTTGATAATGATGAAGCTGATACAATAGTTTTACCAGTAACATCGTCAATGATTTGTGCATAGATGCCTTTGTTGCTTCTGAATACAGATAAACGTGGGCGTGCTGTTGATCCTGAAAGGCGTTTTCTGATGCCTTTTTTAATCCTGTCTCTTCTTGATAATTTCATGACGATTATTTTTTAGATGCTGATTTACCTGCTTTTCTTCTCAATATTTCGCCAACAAACTTGATACCTTTACCTTTGTAAGGCTCCGGAGTACGTAACGAGCGTATTTTCGCCGCAACTTGTCCAATCAATTGTTTATCGTTTGATTCCAGGATGATGGTTGGGTTTTTACCCTTCTCAGCAGTGGTTGAAACTTTTATTTCTTCTGGTAATTGGAACACATAGTGGTGAGAGTAACCCAACACAAGGTCTAATGTATTGCCGGTGTTAGTTGCGCGGTAACCCACACCCACTAATTCCTGCTCTATTTTGTAACCGGTGGTTACACCAACAACCATGTTGTTTAAAAGCGAACGGTATAAACCGTGTAACGCTTTATGACGTTTTTGGTCCGAAGGGCGTTTTACTAATAATTCGCCACCTTCTTGCTCAATGATGATATCTCTATCAACTGCCTGTTGCAATTCACCTTTTGGGCCTTTAACAGTAACAACATTATCTGCTGATACGGTAACGGTAACTCCGCTGGCTAATGCTATAGGTGCTTTTCCTATTCTTGACATTGCTTAATTTCCTCCTATTAATAAACGTAGCATAAAACTTCGCCACCCACATTTTGTGCACGAGCTTCTTT
The DNA here is from genome assembly GCF_042676625.1 of Mucilaginibacter lutimaris. NCBI lineage: Bacteria > Pseudomonadati > Bacteroidota > Sphingobacteriia > Sphingobacteriales > Sphingobacteriaceae > Mucilaginibacter > Mucilaginibacter lutimaris. The sequence continues at coordinate 415,937 of NZ_JBHTIA010000003.1, read as the reverse complement.
ATCGGTCATTACACCGTGAGAAGTCGATAAGATGGCGATACCTAAACCATTTAATACACGTGGCATGGTATCCATACCGGCGTATTTCCTCAAACCTGGTTTACTAACACGTGCTATGCTGCGTATAGCAGAAACTTTAGTTATTGGGTGGTACTTCAAAGCAACTTTAATTGTGCCTTGAGGGCCGTTATCCTCAAACTTGTAATTAGCAATGTAACCTTTTTCGAAAAGCACTTTAGTGATTTCCTTTTTCAGATTTGATGCAGGAATTTCAACAACCCTGTGGTTGGCTTTAATAGCATTCCTTACTCTTGTAAGATAATCTGCGATTGGATCTGTATTCATTATTATTGATTATGATAGTGGTTTCCTTCCCGGTAACATCCCGGGCGACCTTCTATCGGTTAAATTCTTATAAAATTCGAGCCGCGAAATTACAAAAAAATTCAAAACATATTGTAGTATGTTTTGAATTCAATTTCGTTCCCGATATTTTGCTTACCAGCTTGCCTTTTTAACACCTGGTATTTTACCAGCTAATGCCATATCACGGAATGTAACACGTGATATACCAAACTGGCGCATATAACCACGAGGGCGGCCGGTTAACTTGCAACGGTTGTGTAATTTAACCGGTGATGCGGCTTTAGGCAATTTGTCTAAACCTATGTAATCGCCAGCTGCTTTTAACGCTGCTCTTTTTTCAGCAAATTTTGCTACTAATTTGGCACGTTTTACTTCACGAGCCTTTACGCCTTCTTTAGCCATTGTTAGTTGGTGTTTGATTTTTAAATGGTAAACCAAATTGTTTCAGTAACTCCAATGCTTCAACATCGTTAGTTGCCGAGGTTACAAAGGTAATATCCATACCCTGGATCTTGTTAATCTTGTCAATGTTGATCTCCGGGAAGATGATCTGCTCTGATATACCTAAGGTATAGTTTCCTTTACCGTCAAAGCCTTTGTCGTTAATACCTTTAAAGTCACGTATACGTGGCAGGGCAACAGCAATTAAGCGGTCTAAGAACTCATACATGGTGTTATCACGTAAGGTTACACGTACACCTATTGGCATACCTTTACGTAATTTAAAGTTTGAGATATCCTTTTTAGATTTAGATGCAACAGCTTGCTGGCCGGTAATGGTTGTTAATTCGGTGATAGTGTTCTCGATAAGTTTTTTATCGGTAGTAGCACCGCCAACACCCTGGTTAATAGCAATTTTTTGCAACTTAGGAACCTGCATTACGCTTTTATAGGCAAACTTGTCTTTAAGCGCGGTGCGGATATCTTCCTTATATTTTGTTTTTAATCTTGGTACGTAAGTCATTACTTAATTTCCTCCCCTGATTTTTTTGATACTCTAACCAATTTGCCGGCATCGTTTAATTTACGGCCAACGCGGGTTGTTTTACCTGTTGAAGGTTCAACCAGTGCCAGGTTAGATATGTGTATAGCAGCCTCCTGCTTTACAATACCGCCGTTAGGGTTGGCTGCATTAGGCTTAGTGTGTTTTGATACCATGTTGGCACCTTCAACTACAGCCCTGTTCTTATCAATGATAACTTCAACTACCTTACCTTGCGATCCTTTAGAATCTCCGGCTATTACCTTAACTAAATCGCCCTTACGGATCTTTAATTTAGCTGGTTTTGTGTTTTTCTTTTCCATATTACAATACCTCCGGTGCTAATGATACAATTTTCATAAATTGTTTTTCACGTAATTCTCTGGCAACAGGGCCGAAAATACGTGTGCCCCTTGGCTCATCCTGGTTGTTTAACAAAACTGCTGCGTTATCGTCAAAGCGGATATATGAACCATCTTTCCTGCGGATCTCTTTCTTGGTTCTAACCACTACCGCTTTAGATACAGTACCTTTTTTAACGTTACCTGATGGTAAAGCGCTTTTTACGGTAACTACTATCTTATCGCCAATAGAAGCATATCTTTTACCGGTACCACCTAATACGCGTATTACTAAAACTTCTTTAGCACCGCTGTTATCGGCTACATTTAATCTTGATTCCTGTTGTACCATCTTATTTAGCCCTCTCTAAAATTTGAACTAATCTCCAGTTTTTGTTTTTGCTCAACGGACGGGTTTCCATAATCAATACGGTATCGCCAACACCACAGGTGTTAGCTTCGTCATGAGCCATAAATTTGGTAGTCTTCTTTACGAATTTACCATAGATGGGGTGTTTCACCTTCCGTTCTACAGCAACCACAATAGACTTTTCCATCTTATTGCTTACTACCAGGCCGGTACGTGTTTTTCTTAAATTTCTTTCCATTGTTTTCCGACGCTTAAAAATTAATTCTGTTCAGAAGCTGACGCCGCCTTGCGTTTTGTTAGTTCAGTAGTTAAACGAGCAATATCCTTACGCACTTTAGTAATGCGGGTTGGGTTCTCAATAGCCGAAACCGCATGCGCGAATTTCAGTTTAGTAAGAGTTGACTTTTCCTCGCTCAGTCTTGCTGACAATTCTTCGGTTGTAAGCTCTAAAATTTCTGAGTTCTTCATGTTCTTTATTGTTGTTGTAATGTTGGAAAGTTTAAATGTTTAATGTTACCTAATGGCGGCTGCAATAACCTTACAACCTTTCAACACTTACAACTTTCAACCTTAAATTTATGCTTCTACGTAATCCCTACGTGTTACAAATCTTGTTTGCACAGGTAACTTTTGTGCTGCCAGGCGTAAAGCCTCTTTGGCAACGTCCAAAGGCACACCCTCTGCTTCAAATATCATCCTGCCCGGGCGTACAACTGCAACCCAGTACTCTGGTGCACCTTTACCTTTACCCATACGTACCTCTGCAGGTTTTTTGGTTACAGGCTTGTCAGGGAATATCCTGATCCACACCTGGCCTTCACGTTTCATGAAACGTGTTACAGCGATACGTGCAGCCTCGATCTGGCGGCTGGTTATCCAGGCGGCTTCGAGTGATTTTATACCGAAAGATCCGAATGAAAGCTCAGTACCACGACTGGCTAAACCTTTCATCCTGCCTTTTTGCATCTTTCTGAACTTCGTTCTTTTTGGCTGTAGCATTTTATTAAGCTTTTATATCCTCACGGATATGTCTTTTCTAATTCTTGTTATCTTCTTCCCGGGCCACCTGGACGGTTACCACCACCTTGACCTGGACCACCCGGACGGCCACCACCTCTACGGTCGTTGTTACCGCCTGGCTTACGATCGCCTCTGCGCTCGCCACCTCTTTCGCCGCCACGTGCATTATCACGGCCGCCAAAACCTGGTGCGCCACCTTCAGGGCGTCCGCCTTTACCGCTTGCGCTGCTTGTACCGCCAATGTTTGGAGATAGATCGCGCTTGCCGTAAACCTCACCTTTACAGATCCATACTTTAACGCCTATTTTACCATAGGTAGTTAAGGCTTCTGCCAAAGCATAGTCAATATCGGCACGGAAAGTGTGCAAAGGAATTCTTCCTTCTTTATATTGTTCGGTACGTGCCATCTCAGCGCCACCTAAACGGCCTGATGTCATCACTTTAATCCCTTCGGCACCCATTCTCATGGTAGAAGCGATTGTAGTTTTCATGGCACGACGGAAAGAGATACGTGCTTCAAGTTGTTTAGCAATACCTTCGGCAACTAACTGGGCATCAAGCTCAGGGCGTTTTATTTCGAAGATGTTGATCTGAACATCTTTTTTTGTTAATTTTTTTAACTCTTCCTTGATCTTATCAACCTCGGCACCGCCTTTACCAATTACAATACCCGGACGGGCAGTGTGAATCGTTACAGTGATGCGTTTTAAAGTACGTTCTATAACTACTTTAGATACACCACCTTTATTGATACGTGCTGATAAGTATTTGCGGATCTTTTCGTCTTCAACTAATTTGTCGGCATAGTGATTTCCACCGAACCAATTAGAATCCCAACCGCGGATGATCCCTAACCTGTTACCTATTGGATGTGCTTTTTGTCCCATTTCAAATTAGTTGTTATCGTTTTTACTATCCACAATTAGAGTTACATGGTTAGAACGTTTGCGGATACGGAAACCTCTACCTTGTGGTGCAGGGCGTAACCTCTTTAACTGACGGCCACCACCTACTGATACTTCTTTAACAAACAGCAAATTATCCTCTAAGCGTTTTCCTTCGTTTTTTGCTTCCCAGTTTTTAATGGCTGATAACAAAAGTTTCTCTACGCGTATCGCAGCTTCTTTGTTTGTAAATTTTAAAGTGCTTAAAGCTTTGTTAACTTCAAGACCACGGATCAGATCAACCACCAAACGCATTTTGCGTGGTGAAGTTGGACAGTTCTGTAGTTTAGCAACCGAAGAGCCACCCACTACGAGTTTAGCCGCTTCTTTCTGTTGCCTGATCAATACAGACTTTTTGATTTTAGTTGTTGCTTCCATGCCTTATTTTTTCTTTTCTGCGTGACCGCGGAATGTGCGGGTTGGTGCAAATTCTCCCAACTTGTGACCAACCATGTTTTCTGTTACATACACAGGGATAAACTTGTTACCGTTGTGTACTGCGAATGTATGACCAACGAAATCAGGAGAGATCATGGAACGACGTGACCATGTTTTTACAACTGATTTTTTACTTGCATCATTCAAGGTAAGAACTTTTCTTTCCAGGTTATGATCTATGTAAGGTCCTTTTTTAATTGAACGTGCCATTATTATTTCTTCCTTCTTTCAATGATGTAACGATCTGATCCTTTTTTCTTGTCACGGGTTTTGTAGCCTTTAGCTAATAAACCTTTACGTGAACGTGGGTGACCACCTGATGAACGGCCTTCACCACCACCCATAGGGTGATCTACCGGGTTCATGGCAACACCACGAACGCGAGGGCGACGACCTAACCAACGTTTACGGCCTGCTTTACCCAACACCGCGTTTGCTTTTTCTCCGTTAGAAACGGTACCGATAGTTGCCAAACAAGTTGACAATATCATACGTGTTTCGCCTGAAGGCAATTTGATGATGGCGTATTTACCATCGCGTGCTGATAGCTGAGCGTAAGTACCGGCGCTGCGGGCAATAATACCACCCTGCCCCGGGTTTAACTCAATGTTGTGGATGATAGAACCTAAGGGAATGTTTTTCAAAGGCATGGTGTTACCAACCTCTGGTGCTGCAGTCTCGCCCGATACTACTATCGTACCAACTGTTAAGCCTTCCGGGGCTATCATGTATCGCTTTTCGCCATCAACAAAATGTAACAGGGCTATACGTGCAGATCTGTTTGGATCGTACTCAATAGTTGCAACCTTTGCAGGGATGTCAAATTTGTTACGTTTAAAATCAACTAACCTGTATGCTTGTTTATGGCCACCACCCAGGTAGCGCATAGTCATTTTACCGCTGTGGTTACGACCACCCGATCTTTTGTTCGCAGCTTCAACCAACGATTTTTCAGGAACGTTTGTTGTAATGTCCGAATTAGATACATCAATTCTGAAGCGGGTACCCGGTGTAACCGGTTTAAATCTCTTTACTGCCATCTCTATATTATATATTGCTGTAAAAATCTATTGTTTCACCATCCTTCAGCGTGATGATGGCTTTCTTATAAGTAGCCGCGCGGCCAGACACTGCACCTGCTTTTGTATTGCGGGTTTTAAGTTTGCCTACATATTTCATAGTATTAACTGCTGTAACGTTAACACCATACATAGCCTCAATAGCGCCTTTGATCTGAATTTTGTTAGCCCTGTGGTCAACTTTAAACGCGTAGCGGTTAAGTTTCTCAGTTAATTGAGCTACTTTTTCAGTAAGTAAGGGTTTCTTTAAAATTTCCATATTACTTAGCTAATGCTCCCTCCAAAGTTTTAACAGCGCCTGTTGTTAAGATTAATTTACCGGCGTTTAACACGTCATAAGTGTTTAACTGCTCAACGGTAATAACCTTGGTTTTTTTCAGGTTTCTGCTCGATAAATAAACGTTGTTATTTTCAACACCTGCTAATACTAATAACGTTTTATCGTTAGTAACATTCAGGTCGGCTTCCATTTGAACGTAAGTTTTGGTTTTGATAGCATCAAAGTTGAAATCTTCCAATACCAAAATGTTGTTATCTTTCGCTTTGTATGATAAAGCTGAAGCACGGGCCAATGATTTAAGCTTTTTGTTTAATTTAAAGCTGTAATCACGTGGCTGCGGACCGAAAACACGACCACCACCATTGAACAATGGAGATTTGATGCTACCGGCACGGGCGCCGCCTGTACCTTTTTGTTTATGTAATTTGCGGGTACTACCTGCAATTTCATTACGTTGTTTTGATTTGTGCGTACCCTGGCGTTGGTTAGCTAAGAACTGCTTTACATCTAAGTAAATAGCATGATCGTTTGGCTCTACTCCGAATACGGACTCAGGCAGCTGCACCTTGGCACCTGTTTCTTTACCTGATAGATTTAATACGTTGATTTCCATCTTATTTATCCACTATTACGAATGAACCCTTAGCTCCGGGGATTGAACCTTTAACTACAATTAGGTTTTGCTCTGCAAATACTTTAACTACTTCTAAGTTTTGTACTTTAACGCGAGCGTTACCTGTTTGACCCGCCATACGCATGCCTTTAAATACGCGAGATGGCCATGATGAAGCACCCAGTGAACCTGGTGCGCGTAAACGATTGTGCTGACCGTGAGTTTGCATACCCACACCACCAAAACCGTGACGCTTTACAACACCCTGAAATCCTTTACCTTTTGAAGTACCTACAACATCAACGTAATCGCCTGCGGCAAAAATCTCAACAGTAACAGTGTCACCAAGAGCTTTTTCCTCTTCGAATGTTTTAAATTCAACAAGTTTACGTTTTGGAGTAGTACCGGCTTTTTGGAAATGGCCTTTTAACGGGCCTGAGGTGTTTTTTTCCTTCTTCTCGCCATATGCTAACTGTACAGCTGCATAACCGTCTGTTTCAACAGACCTGATCTGGGTTACTACGCAAGGGCCAGCTTCGATTACAGTACAAGGAATGTTTTTCCCTGCTTCATCGAAAATGCTGGTCATTCCTACTTTTTTACCAATAATTCCTGACATTTTCTTTATTTTATTTGTGCCCATCGAAGCAGTAGGGCTTCGTTCAAGGCATATTATTTCCCCCTTAAGGGACGGCAAAGATAGAAACTTTACATTAATTTTCAAATAGTTATCAACTTATTTTTAAATAAATGTTTGGTAAAGGGAAATAGTTGGTTTTATGAGTTATAAGCTTGGAGTAGAACAAGGCACATACAACTATTTTAGAAGATTAGCTCGGTGACATTAAAGTGTAAATAAGAATTATAATGAATCAAGATCAAGGCTGTCTACCTGGGTATCAATTAAGTGTTACGTAATTATGTCTTTTAAAGCTTATATTTAATAAAAATTCAAGATGCGCTTAAAACTTATTCAAGATTTTGTAAATAATAATACAATTGAAAATTTAAAAGAATATAATAAATTTTTAATTGAGAAATTAAAAGATGCCTCTATTCAAAATAATAGAGTATCTACATATATGATTGCAGTAGTCATTCTATATCTTTTTTTTAAAGAATCTACTATTAAAGATGTTGATTTAAGCTTTATTAAAATAGAGAAATTTGTAATAATTGCCCAACTAACACCACCGCTTTTTAGCTTATTATTTTTATACTATTTGTTGTTAAATGCTCATCGAGCAGAAATGATTCAATTTTCAAGAATACTTACTTACGAATTATACCCTAATAGCCTTGAGAGTAAATCTTCAGTTGTTTATAGAGAAGCAAATACATTTGCGAGACTTATCCAACCCTATTCATTTTGGTTAGAAACTACCAAATGGGATATTGATGGTAAAGCAACTACTGGAGATGCTATTCTACGATTACCCGTGTTATTAATCGTACTTTCACCACTTATCTTTATAATTTACATTTTAAAGATTCTGTATTTTGAATATTGCGATCTAACTTTGTCAAAATACACATTTATATTTTCAATCTGGGTTACTATTTATACAATATACAACCTTTGGCGATTGTTGTATCAAAATTATAAATGGACGCAAGAAGTTTAATAGTATGGCTAACTGCTCATCAACCTTCGTATCAGTTCGGCACTTTGCTTATTTCCCTCTTCCAGCCTGTCGGCAAAAAAGGCCTGTACCTCGTTAAAGTGTTTTTTGTAGCCTTCCATGTCGCCGTAACCAATAATAGCGCTCCACTCCCGCACAGCCGAATGGAATTCCAGGTCGTCGCCGCGAATGGTTTTATCGTAAAGTGCGGTTTCTATTGATTCTTCTAACAATTCCTCATTCTTAAACAGGTATTCGGCAATGCCTAAACGTAAACGAAAGGGCGGCGTTTGGCAAATGAGGTTATCATAAGGGTTTACACCCAGGTGGTACCAGGCATCAACCATGCTTAATATACTCAGGTGCGAGTTTGGTTTTTGATGCCCGGCATCACGCGCCAGTGAAAACTCGCGCATAACGGCATCATTAAACATAATGGGCTTGCGGCTTTCGTGAAAAACAAAATCGCGCGCGCGGTAAAGGCGGTTCCTAAACTCCTGCTCCTCCTCCTTTATCATCAGCTTAAACAAGTCGGATTCTGATTCGGCGTAGCGCTTCACCTGCTGGCGCGCATAAGGGTTCAGGATGGCCAGACCCGCATAAACGTGCGCTTTATAGCTAAATATGCGCAACGTCGTCAGGATTTTTACGTTATCTATACCACCTATGTAAGAAGCATTCTCCCATGGGAAAAAACCGGCCGATTTCCATGCCGTGCCCATGCTCTCGAACCCAACGTGGGTTACGGCCTGGGTATCGGCTACAATTTTATCATGCTCATGGTAGTCGGGGATCTCTACAATGTCTGTCTCAACGGCGTTGAACAGATCGAGCATGCGCTGGTATGCATCTGCTTCGCTACGATGATTAATAAGGATCAGCTTTTGCCCTTTGGGATCAAAACCCGGGCCATGCATGGCATGAAAAGTGATGATCTGCGCATCGGCAGGCAGGTATTTTTCAAAGATGGCTATCTCAGGATGTTTTACAGATGTTTGCCCGGCCACTATAGCGCCATACTTGGTTGATGGGCCATACATGCCAACTACCTGCTCCAATTTATCGGCTTCAACAGAATATATAATTAGGTCGCTTACGCGCGATACATCTTTACCATCGTCCATCAGGCCTATGCCCAATGAGTTTAGTTCATTCTCCAGCCGTTCCCGGTTAAGGGGCATGTCGCAACCGCAAACCATGTAGCCCGCTTTTGCAAAAGCCTTGGCGTAAAGTTTGCCCATATCGCCTAAACCTATGATACCTATCCGCATAGTATAAAATAAAGGCCTAATATATGCTTTTTGCCAATTACAGCTTATTATATACAAGTATTACTTATGATGAATTGTAAAGATGATACCGAAACAAGCCATTTGTTTAAACAATATTTATAAACTTAAAATTAATTTGTTACGTTTAACATATTATACATTAAAAGCCTAAACCTATCTTATAACCCGAATACCTGTAACTATGACCAAGCTTTTAAATTTACGGATTACCTTATTAACTATAATTATTTTAACCGGCGCAGGCATCAGCCAAGCACAGGATTCAACAAAAAAGGTACCCGCCGCCAAACCAGTAGCTGTTAAACCTAAATATAGTACCTATAATAAACCGGTTGCCGCTACGCCAACATCAGGCACCGCAGCAGTACCGGCTACTGCCATACGCGTACAACCGCGCCCTGTACCTGTACAACAACCTGCCTCACCTGTTGATAAAAGCTTACGTGGCCAATACCAGTACCTGCTTACTAAAGTTTATAATTATCAGCAGCCCCTGGTTGCCGCTTTGTTTAAAAATTATAACGATACGCTTAGCACCACGCGCAAACAATTAAAAGCAGCACAGGCTACTGTTGCCGAACAGGCAAAAACTATAGATACATTAAAAAAATCGTCAGCGGGTAAAGACCAGGCAGTGGCCGAATCAAAAGCTAAGGTTGATGAAGTAAGCCTTGCCGGCATCCCCCTTACCAAAAGCACCTACAACTTAATTATGTGGGGCTTGGTAATTGGTTTCGGCGCAATAGCAGCTATAGTAATAGCCCGTAGCGGCAGCCACAGTCGCGAAGCCAGTTACCGCATTAAGCTTTATAACGAGCTTGAGGAAGAGTACAAAGCCTACAAAACCAAAGCCAACGAAAAAGAAAAGAAACTTGCCCGCGAGTTGCAAACCGAACGTAATAAAAACGATGAGCTATTAGGTAATGGTTAAACCATTAAATAAAGCATTCCTATTTGGCTGGAACCCCATTAAGTTCAAATGGGAAGATATAGATGAGGACATTGCCAAGTTAAAAGCAACCGGCGAGCTCGTTGACAACTGGAGCGTTGCCAGCCATAAAACTATTTCCATTGGCGACCGCGCGTATCTGGTACGTTTAGGTGCCGAACCACGGGGTATATTCGGGTCAGGCCATATTGAGTCTGAACCTTACCTGGCATCACGCAACGGGCGCACCCATCATCGTATAAACATAGGTATTGATGCATTGCTTAACCCTGATAAAGAACGCATCCTTACTTTCGACATTCTTAAAACCGGCAACCTTGCAGAACAAACCTGGGCACCTCAGGCATCTGGAATATCCATACGGCCGCAGCTTGTTGAAGAATTGGAGGGCGTGTGGCTGGATTTTTTATCTGATACTTATTACGGGCAGTTGTAATTTTGTCCCTTTTTAGGGGTTAGGGGATTGTCGCAACCGCCACCTTAACTTGTCGCTTTTACGCATTTGCAGAACGAGTTCAGCACAGCTTCGAAGAGCTTGATGGCCACCATTGGAAATTCGTGTGGATGGATCCTAACGGCATCCACAGCATTAATAAAGAATCTATGCGTCCAGATCAAGTAAAAGCTATAAAGGCCAACCATTAACGGTTGGCTTTTATATTATTGGATCTTGCCTATTATCCCAAAAGAAATGTATTTCAATTTCTCGGTCTTTCACTTCGTATAGAAATGAACAATTAGCATGTACAACGCATTTTCTTAAAGTTGCATCTTGAGCCAATGCCTGATAGATAAATGGAGTTTCTTGGATAATTCCAATCTGTTTATAAACCCTCAACTCGAAATCAGCAGCTATATTTGCACCCCATCTCGAATGACTTTGTTCGAATATCAAATCATATGTTTCAACTGCATGTGCTGAAAAAGCTATTGAATATTCCATCTATAAAGCCTTGCTCCTGCTTTTGAATTCCTCGAAAGTCATAGTTCGGCCCGCTTTAAAATCCTCCCTGCTTTTTTGTATTCCTTTAAGTACATGCTCGGGCAACTCAGTTGTTGGATCATCTTTAATAAACGATATATCCAAAGCTTCTAAAAAAGCTTTCACTATTTTTGCCTGTTCATCAGTTGGGTTTATAACAAATGTGCTCATATTCAAATATACAAAAATTGAATTTTACAAAAAAAGCCATTCTTTTTCAAGAATGGCTTTTGTATAGATCTTCCGGTACTATCACACTTTGATCTCAACTTCAACACCGCTTGGCAATTCAAGCTTCATTAGCGCATCTACAGTTTTAGAGTTTGAGCTGTAGATATCCAATAAACGTTTGTAAGAACATAACTGGAATTGCTCACGTGCTTTCTTGTTAACGTGTGGTGAACGTAAAACAGTGAAAATTTTCTTTTCGGTTGGTAACGGAAGTGGTCCGCTAACTACAGCGCCTGTTGGCTTTACTGTTTTAACGATCTTCTCGGCTGATTTGTCAACCAAGTTGTAATCGTACGATTTTAATTTGATCCTGATTCTTTGGCTCATTTTGTTTTTGTTTTAAACCACCCTAAGAGCTATTTATTAGGATGATTGGTTTATTTTATAAGTTGATTGGTAACTACTATAATTCCCAATCAACTAATTTTTATTACTTAGTCTACAGATACTTGGCGTTTACCTTTGTTTTTGGCAACAACCTCGTCTTGTACGTTACGCGGAGCCGGTTCGTAGTGATCAAACTCCATGGTTGATGTTGCACGGCCTGAAGTGATAGTACGTAATTGCGTTACGTAACCAAACATTTCAGAAAGTGGCACCATAGCTTTAATTACTTGTGAGCCGTTACGGGTATCCATACCTTGAAGCTGACCACGACGACGGTTCATGTCACCAATAACGTCACCCATGTTCTCTTCAGGGGTTAAGATCTCGATCTTCATGATAGGCTCTAACAATACCGGTTTACATTTTGGCAATGCTTCGCGGTAAGCAGAACGACCAGCGATCTCGAATGATAACGCGTCCGAATCGACAGCGTGGAATGAACCATCTATCAAACGTACTTTTAAGTTGGTAAGCGGGTAACCGGCCAATACACCATTATCCATAGCAGCTTTAAAGCCTTTCTCTACAGATGGGATAAACTCGCGAGGGATAGAACCACCAACAATTTCGTTAACAAATTCTAAACCTTCTTTACCTTCTTCTCCCGGAGAAATAACAACCTGTATATCGGCAAATTTACCACGACCACCGGTTTGTTTCTTGTAAGTTTCGCGGTGTTGAGTAGAACCGGTAATAGCCTCTTTGTAAGCTACCTGTGGGGCACCTTGGTTAACCTCTACTTTAAACTCACGTTTTAAGCGGTCCATCAAAATGTCGAGGTGTAACTCACCCATACCAGATATAACAGTTTGACCTGTTTCCTGATCTGTTTGTACGCGGAAGGTTGGATCCTCTTCGGCCAGTTTACCTAAAGCGATACCTAATTTATCAACGTCGGCCTGAGTTTTAGGCTCAATTGCCAAACCGATAACCGGATCAGGGAATACCATTGATTCCAGAACCAATTTGTGTTTCTCATCGCAAAGGGTATCACCGGTTTTAATATCTTTAAAGCCCACTACCGCAGCAATATCACCTGCACCTACATTAGGTATAGGGTTTTGCTTGTTAGCGTGCATTTGGAATATACGGCTAATACGCTCTTTGTTATCAGAACGCATGTTATAAACATACGAACCTGCATCAAGGTTACCGGAGTAAACACGGATAAAACACAAACGGCCTACAAATGGGTCTGTAGCGATTTTAAATGCTAAAGCTGCAAACGGCTCTTTAACATCCGGTTTAACTAATATCTCGGCTCCCGTGTCAGGGTCAGTACCAACAACACCTTTTGAATCCAGTGGCGAAGGCATTAACTCCATCACGTAATCCAACATGGTTTGTACACCTTTGTTCTTGAATGAAGAACCACAAGTCATCGGAACAATTTTACCGGCCAATGTAGCCTGGCGTAAAGCGTCTAATACTTCGCGCTCGGTAATAGTGGTTGGGTCGTCAAAGAATTTCTCCATCAACGTATCATCAAAATCAGCTACGGCTTCAAGTAATTTTTCTCTCCACTCGGTAGCTTCTTCCAGCATATCGTCAGGGATTGGCACTTCGGTAAAGGTCATACCTTTATCGTGCTCATTCCAAACCACACCACGGAAGTTGATCAGATCAACCACACCTTTAAACTGGTCTTCGGCACCAATAGGTAATTGCAACGGGATAGCAACACTGCCCAACATTTCTTTAACCTGTTTTACCACGTTAAGGAAGTCTGCACCGCTACGGTCCATTTTGTTAACAAAACCAATACGGGGCACGTTGTAGTTGTTAGCCAAACGCCAGTTAGTTTCTGACTGTGGCTCAACACCGTCAACCGCGCTAAATAAGAACACCAAGCCATCCAATACACGTAATGAACGGTTTACCTCTACGGTAAAGTCCACGTGTCCTGGCGTATCAATAATGTTCATGTGGTAATTTTGGTTGCGGTACTTCCAGTTAACGGTAGTTGCAGCCGATGTAATGGTAATACCACGCTCCTGCTCTTGTGCCATCCAGTCCATAGTAGCTGCACCTTCGTGCACCTCGCCTATTTTGTGGCTTACACCGGCATAGTATAATATACGCTCGGTAGTGGTGGTTTTACCGGCATCAATGTGAGCGGCAATACCAATGTTTCTTGTATATTTTAGATCTCTTGACATTTCTTTTATTTTTTGGATCTCACTGATGTTACTTAATGATTACACCGATAATGCAATCATAACAAAATCGGTGTAATCGAATATTAAATCTGTGTAATCCTTTTTTTAGAATCTGAAGTGTGAGAACGCTTTGTTGGCTTCAGCCATTTTGTGCGTATCTTCTTTTTTCTTCACAGCAGCACCCTCACCTTTAGCGGCAGATATGATCTCACCTGCTAATTTCTCCATCATGGTTTTTTCACCACGACGACGGGCATAGCTGATCAACCATTTCATACCTAAGGCTACTTTACGCTCGGGGCGAACCTCGGTAGGTACCTGGAAGTTAGCACCACCAACACGGCGGCTTTTAACCTCTACAGCAGGCATCACGTTGTTCAAAGCTTTTTTCCAGCTGTCTAAGCCGTTTTCGCTTGTTTTTTTCTCTACAATTTCAATAGCGTTGTAGAAAATGGTGTAAGCGGTAGATTTTTTACCGTCAAACATCATGTTATTTACAAACCTGGTTACCAAAATATCATTGAATTTTGGATCAGGAAGAAGGATTCTCTTTTTTGGTTTCGACTTTCTCATTTTTACTATCCTCCTTTAATTATTTCTTTTTACCTTTTGCTGGAGCCGCTGCTGCTTGTCCTGGTTTAGGGCGCTTAGTTCCATATTTTGAACGACGTTGGTTACGACCGGCTACGCCAGAAGTATCTAACGCACCACGGATGATGTGGTAACGTACACCCGGTAAGTCTTTAACACGACCACCGCGGATCAAAACAATAGAGTGTTCCTGTAAGTTGTGGCCTTCACCAGGGATGTAGGCGTTAACTTCTTTACCATTTGTAAGGCGCACACGTGCAACTTTACGCATTGCTGAGTTTGGTTTTTTAGGGGTAGTGGTGTATACACGGGTACACACGCCTCTTCGCTGTGGACAGCTGTCCAACGCTGGCGACTTACTCTTGTCAACCAGAGCTACTCTACCTTTTCTAACTAATTGTTGAATAGTAGGCATTCTTTGCTTTTTGTTTTTACAGTTTTATCCTTATTTTAAGGACTGCAAAGGTAGGTACTATTTTTTGATTTTCAAGTGCTTAAAAGAAAAAGTTTTTTGTAATGGGTTGAGGGAGTGGAGGGAGTGAGTGGATGTTATTAGAAATTGCTTGTTAACAGCCTTTTTCAGCGATAGTGAATAACTTTAAAATCGAATGATATGTAAAGCAGTTATAGTGGTGCTATCTTCCGCCAGCCCCGCTTTTCGCTTTTACTGCACAGGCTTGGGGCGCTGGCCGGTATCCGCTGCAATAGGGTTTAGTTATTCAAGGGTTACTTAAATGGTAAATGAGAAATAAATACATCTGGATTGAACCCTTCTTGATCTAAAGTATAATAGAAAGCTGATGCCCACTCATCGGCTTTTTCAACTTTGGGTCCAAATGTTATTTTTTTAATTAGCGGATTGACCTCAACTAACTCCAAATATACTCTTGGTGGCACAAACTCATTATTAATTATTTTATTTAAACCAGTTCCTTTAACTATTAATCTTAATTCGTGTTCATATTCGTATTCAGCACTTTTAAATAAAAAGGCGATTCCATTTAACAACGAAATTATATCTTTTAAATCTTTATTATCATTTTCATCTAAAAATCCTTTTACAGTTTTTAGCAATTCAACCATTAATTTGTTTAGACTTGCCTCATCTTTCTTGGGAGCACCTGGAATTGTAAAATGATCCTTGGTACCCTTTCTTCTATATGCAACTTTAAAAAAACTAAACTCTTCATCAATCTTCTCAGCATTGTTGTTGTCAACATTTAATAATTCTCTTACACTTTCTAAAAAGCCTATCCTATCAATTGTTATCGCACACCCTCGTGCCTCTACTTTATCCTCTTTCCCATACATTCTCCATAGAGTCAGATCATCATGTTTACTTTCCGAAACGAAACTGCCTATAAATGGTTTAATTGCAAACGGTTGAGCTACTGTATCACCGTATTTAAAAACTTTAGTATTAAAGGAGGGTAAGAAGTTAAATAATTCACGCCCTTCTGATGTATCATTGAGATATGTGCCTTCTGACAATCTA
This sequence comes from Mucilaginibacter lutimaris, assembly GCF_042676625.1. Taxonomy (NCBI): domain Bacteria; kingdom Pseudomonadati; phylum Bacteroidota; class Sphingobacteriia; order Sphingobacteriales; family Sphingobacteriaceae; genus Mucilaginibacter; species Mucilaginibacter lutimaris. The sequence goes on along the minus strand of NZ_JBHTIA010000003.1, from coordinate 399,796 downwards.
AATTTACTCTTGTTAAGAATTAGTGCTTTGGTTACAGAAAACCCTGTATAATGTGTCACACATACCTCTTTATAAAGCAATAGTTTTTTTATTGAGTCTACCAATTCATTTACAACACTGTAGCCTGGGCTTTTTAAAACTTTAGTTAAATCAATTAATTTATTTTTTGCCAATGATCCAAAATAATCTCTTTCGCCTTGTGATAATTCTATCCTTTTCTGATAATTTAAGATTGCCTTGTCATACTCTTCAATCTTTTCATACAACTTAGCTCGATTAAAGTACGCAGCCTTATATTTAGAATCGATTTTTAATGATTTATTGTAAAACTTCAAAGCATTTTTGTAATCTTTCAAGTCGCTGTAAGTATTACCTAATCCATTGTAGGCGTATGCCGCACTACCATCAAGTGAAATTGCCTTTTTGTAGCTATCAATCGCTTTTTTATAATCTTTAGCTTGCCTATATAAATTCCCTAAACTATTATATGATGTAGAAAAGCTTGGATCAATTTTTAATGCTTTGTTATAAAATTCTACAGCTTTGCTATATTCTCTTAATTTGGCATAAGCATTACCCAATCCATGCCAAGAGTAGGGAGATTCTGGGTTTATTTCGATTGATTTTTGATGATAAAGAATTGAATTATTGTAATCTTTTAAATCAAAATAAATACTTCCTAATCCACTATACGAAAAAAATGAATATGGGTCGTAGGAAATTGCCCTGTTATACATTTCAATGGCTTTATCGTATTTTTTTTCTTGCCAGTAACATCCACCTTTCAGGCTTATTGCTTTAGAATTTTGAGGATCAATCTCTAACGCAAACTCAGCCATTTCAAAACATAAATCATATTTTTTTAATCTCCAAAATGCTAAAGCTTTTTCTGCATATAAATCAGGGCTGTTGAATTTTTTGAGCAAAGCATCGGTTAGAAAATTAGTGATTTCTAAATACTCTTTACGATGCATTAGTGCTATTACTTCATTTAGCAAATCTTTAAGAGATAACATAAATAGCTTGAGATAAGGTTACGAATGTTAAATATAAAAAACAACAGACAAATTTCATAAATGTCATTTCAAGATTACAATAAACTTTGCTTGGACTTAAAGTCAACAAATATTAACCTCATAATGCATTTCCATTTTTTAATTTTTTCAAATATTTTTTTGCTATTTAAACTAAAATTATACTTTTGCCACCCCAACGCGAAAGTAGCTCAGTTGGTAGAGCACGACCTTGCCAAGGTCGGGGTCGCGAGTTCGAATCTCGTCTTTCGCTCAAAAGCCACCGTTAACACCGGTGGCTTTTTTATTTATTGCGTCTGCAATGCATTGCTTTTTAACTATCATCATGAATAAACCATTAAAATCATGAAGACAGACCTATACACTAAGATCATCCTGACCATTATCGCCGTAGCTTTAACCCTTAACCTGGCAAAAAGCAGCATTACACCTGCCATGGCGATAGCAGAAAATTTGTTACCCTGCCAACCAACCTTGATGGCAGCATTAACGTAAATATTAATAAGATGCCCGAAACAATGGATTTAAACATTAAAAACGTTGATAGAAGCGCGTTTTACTATGTTACACCTATTCCGGTTAAAGTAACTCAGTAAGCTACTCTTTTTGAGGCAATTGTAACTATATTGTAATTTCAAATACTTAATAAACTTAATTTTAATGATACAAATTTTATTATTAGGATAATTATTATATTTGTATCAACTAACAGATTTAATCAACTGTCGGTTATTAGTTAATTAAAAGAATTCTGAGAGCAGGTATAGCGCAAGGCCAAGCCTGCTCTTTTTGTTTAAAATCCTTCCGCTACGATATATTTGTAATAAGGTGAGGTTTCAGGTGTACAATCCTTAGCTTTCATCATCCATATTTTGTATTCGGGTAATTTCTCTTGCCGTTTATAGATTCTGGCGGAATTGAAAGCCGCCTCGCCTTTGGCTTCAGATTTTTGTTCCGTAAATGCATTGTATGCACGTAAATAAACTGCTAATGCCTGTTCAAGGGCGTTCAATTTCAAATAAGCATACCCAAGCTCTTTGATCAAAAGCGGATTATCAGGATTTTTATCTATAGCAGGTTTTAAAACTTTAACGGCATCTTCATAACGTTTTAAAACATTATACGCATACGCCATCTCAAACTCAACGTCCGCCTTGTGTGGGTTGATCTGATAAGCCTTTTCAAGATATTTTAGCGCTGTATCGCATTCGTTCGCGTCGTTATAAACCCAGCCCAAACGATAATTGTGGTACGCTGTATCAGTATAATGATAGTAATTTTTTATCCAGGCAGGTTCTATAGGCAACTTAAGTTCTTGCAAGTGTTTAACCGGAAGTAATGCGAGCGGCTTCCAGTTAGGGGCAATCCTATATTTTATAGAGCCCGTTTTTTTTAAAAGCATTGTATCGCCAACATACCTGCCTTTTTCATCTACAGCAAATGCCCCTTGCAAATCAAATGTAAATCCAGCCTGTTCGTCAATATATACATAGCCATAATTGTATTTTTTTGCTGTATCAACTTTTGATAACACTACCCATTTTTTCTCACATTGTGTGTAACGTTTATCAAACTTTAAAGCAGTATCAGCTTTTTGTGAATAAGCCTGCTGTATCCAGCAAACAAATAGAAATAGTATTACTTTTTTCATATCATAAATATAATCATTGCTTCTCTAAGTATTCCATTCAACAAAAAAGGGCTTGCAGTAAAACTGCAAACCCCGGGTATATAATTGATCAGTATAGTTTCTTACTTTAACACCTCGCGACTGATCACGATCTTTTGTATCTCTGATGTTCCCTCGCCTATGGTACACAATTTGGCGTCACGGTAAAACTTCTCTACCGGGAAATCTTTGGTGTAACCGTACCCGCCAAAGATCTGCACCGCCTCGTTAGCGCAGCGTACCGCCACTTCTGATGCGTAATATTTTGCCATGGCAGATTGTTTAGTAACAGGCAAATGGCGGTTCTTAAGGTCGGCGGCTTGCATGATAAGCAGTTCGGCGGCTTCAATTTCGGTAGCCATATCGGCCAGCTTAAATGCAATACCCTGGAAGTTGCTGATGGGCTGCCCAAATTGATGGCGTTCTTTAGAGTAGGCAACTGCCGCCTCGAACGCGCCTTTTGCAATCCCTAATGATAGCGCAGCGATAGAGATACGGCCACCATCAAGCACCTTCATGGCTTGTTTAAAGCCTTCGCCTTCTAAACCTAAAAGGTTCTCTTTTGGTACACGGCAGTTATCAAAGATCATCTCGGTAGTTTCTGACGCGCGCATGCCCAGTTTATTCTCCTTTTTACCGGCGCTAAAGCCCGGCGTGCCACGCTCTATCACTAATGCAGAAATCCCTTTGCTATCTCCCTTTTCGCCGGTACGCACCATCACTACGGCAATATCGCCGCTTTTACCGTGGGTTATCCAGTTTTTAGATCCGTTTAAAATATAATGATCGCCATCTAAAACGGCGGTGGTTGCCATACGCATGGCATCGCTGCCTGTGTTAGCTTCGGTTAAACCCCAGGCACCAAGCCACTCGGCAGTAGCCAGTTTTGGTAACCAGCGTTGCTTTTGTTCTTCGTTGGCAAATGCCAGGATATGACCGGTACAAAGTGAATTATGCGCCGCGACCGATAAACCTATCGATCCGCAAACCTTAGCGATCTCTACAATTATGGTAACATATTCAGCGTAACCAAACCCCGAGCCGCCGTACTCTTCAGGTACCAGCACGCCCATCATACCCTGTTCTCCAAGTTGTTTAAATAACTCTAACGGGAACTTTTGCTCCTCATCCCATTGCATTACATTTGGGCGGATGTGCTTCTCGGCAAAATCTTTGGCCATCTGGCCTATCATTTTTTGGTTTTCGCTTACAGAAAAATCATAGCCGGCAGGGCTATCAGTTAACAAATGCTCCATGTAAAAAGTAGATTTATAATTGGTTTTTGGTAAAGCTAACAATTAATTTGCCCAAAGTTTTATGCTGCAAATGCCGCAAAATCAACACCAAAACGGTATATGGTATAAATAATAGCTTTAAACGCTGTGAGATAAATTTATTATGCATGCATAGCAAATAATAAATTTTGAAAAAAAATATGGGGGAATTATATGTCCTCGCTTTTTAGAATAGCCTTGATATCATCTTTCTCAATAGATGCTTCTTCAGATTTATCAAAAATAGTTATAAGATAAACTTCTGTAGAATCAGATGTTTCTTCGATCAGATAAGTGATTACCCTGAAGCCGCCGCTTTTGCCTCTTCCTTTAGATGGATCAGCAAGGCGGATTTTATATATACCCGCACCATAACTTTCACCTGTTCTGGGATTGGCAACTAGCGTTTGTTCTAATTTTTTTAAGCTATCGCCTAACGAATGATACTTTTTTAGTAAACGTTTAGCTTTCTTTAGGAAATATGAAGTAAGTATTATTTTATTTGCCATCAAGCAGGTCTGACATTGAATAAGAATCAGCCTTACCGTCGCGTATTGCTTTTACCTCTCTTATCCCTTCTTTTATCTCTTTTAAAAGCTTGGCCTTTTTTAAAGCAGGTTTATCAGATGTTATCGAAATTATTTCACCGCCAAGTTCTTTTACCATTTCTGATAATTTGCTTTGGGCTTTTTCAGGTAGTTGTATGGTAATAGTGGTCATATTCAAAGATAGTTAAACTTTAACATTTATTTTTACTAAATATGCCTGTTCTACTCAACCGTTAACTTCACAATAGTATCTACCCCATCCATCCCCAGGCCGGTGGTATAAATAAAGACACCCTCCGGCTGCTGCTTATACTTAACTGCGCTGCCATTGCTTAATAAAACCGCCTTGCTTACTTTCTCCTTTAATTTGGGGATAAAAATATAGCCCTCGCCTTGCGGGCTGGTAATATGGGCATAAACAGTTTTAGCTTTTACAGTAAGCACACCCCATGGTTGCGGTGGTATGTAGCTGCCGCGGGTGCCATAAATACTTTCGCCGTTCTTTTTTATCCAGGCGCCCACAATAGCTAATGTGTCGGTAAATTCCGGCTGGATCTTTCCGTTAGGCATGGGGCCAATGTTGAGCAAAAAGTTGGCATTGCGCCCGGCATCGCCCACTAAATAATGAATGATCTGTTTAGATGATTTAAAGCTTCTGTCTGTAATGTTAAAGCCCCAACTGTTGTTGATGGTCTCACAGGTTTCGAGCGGTAGTGTACCTATCGATTGATCCGGCGCGAAGCCTGTTGTGTTGTTACCCGGCAAATCCTTTTCAAACATCTGGAAATCCTCGCCATCCTTTACGGCGACGTGGTGATTGTTACCTATCAGTATCGCCGGGTTTAATTTGTGGATCAATCCGTAAATTTCATTATAACGCCAGTCAACTTTGGTGCGTTCCCAGTCGCCGTCAAACCAAATACCTTTTACGCCGGGATATTTGGTTATTAACTCCGTTAACTGGGCTTTCATAAAATTAATGTAGCTATCCCAGTCGCCTTTTGCAGGTTTACCATTAACTATAGGGCTGCCAAACGCGTAATCGGGCCTGCCCCAATCCAGCAGCGAGTAATAAAAGTGCAGCTCAATGCCTTCCTTTTCGCACTCTTTAGCCAACTCCATCAGCGGGTCTTTATGGTAAGGCGTAGCATCTACAATATTATAGGGCGACATCTTAGTGCCAAACATGCTAAAGCCATCGTGGTGGCGCGAGGTAATGGTGATGTATTTCATCCCCGCTTGTTTGGCAAAAGCTACCCACTCTTTGGCGTTAAACTCCTGCGGGTTGAAAAACGCGGCTAAGCGCTTATAACTATCATAAGGGATATTCTTATTATGCATTACCCATTCCCCATCGCCCAAAATACTGTAGATGCCCCAGTGAATGAACAGGCCAAATTTCATATCCTGAAATTTTTGCCTTTGTGCAAGGTTATCGGCAGTAGGTTTATATTGCGCCAATACATTAATGGTAACGGCACCTATAAGGCATAACGTTAAAAAAACTCTTTTCATAATTAAGATAGAAGTTGGTATAGCTATATTTTTATAATTGAAAGATCTTATCCATCAGCACCCACTTTTCGCCGGCAAATGCGCCTTTTATTGGTTGCTGGTACTTCCACATCAGGTCTTCCCACTCCTGCACTTTGGCATTTCCTGCATCCATGGCTGCTTTTTTAGAAAAGCTGAAATCGGCGTTGGCCTCAACTACCATAAATAGCCTTGTACCCAGCCGGTATATTTCCATATTGGTGATGCCTGATGCTGTAATATTATCTAATATTTCGGGCCAAACGGCTTTATGGTGTTCATCGTACGCGGCCACAAGGTCGGCATCATCTTTAAGGTCGAGGGTAAGGCAATATTTTTTCATGGGCATGCGGCTAAATAAACAAGATGGGGTACAACGTTAACACAAGTACGCAAATGTTTGTGGCAAAAACAAGCCTTTAGGGCACATGCAGTCATTGAAATTTATAGCTTAGTATTAATGAGCAATATTTTACATACTTCGTTAAACATAAGCCTCCGCCGCTTTACGCCTAACGATGCGTCGTTTATATTTGACCTGTTAAACTCGCCCACCTGGAAACAGTTCATTGGCGACCGCAATATCCTTACCCCGGGCGATGCTGTTAATTATATTTTAAACGTATTAACCCCTATTTATATCCAATACGGGTTTGGACCATGGCTGGTGGTACTAAACAATACCCATGAGGCCATCGGCCTGTGCGGCCTCTTCAAACGCGATTACCTTGACCGGCCCGATCTTGGCTTCGCCTTTATGCCCGGTTTTGAAGGCCGGGGGCTGGCTTACGAAGCGTGCCGGGCAGCGTTAACCTACATAATTCAACAATATCCTATAGATAAACTTTACGCTACAACCAGTGATGGTAATTTACGATCGCAGCGGTTATTAGAGCGCTGTGGTTTTGCCATATCAGGCTCGGTAACGCCACCCGGGTGCAATGCGCTTTTGCTTTATACATTAAATTTAAAATAACATTATCTTTCCGTTACAATACATTACAGATATTTGGGCGGTTTATAAGTTATCACCATGTCAGATACACGCAGAGATTTCCTTAAAAAAGCGGCTATGCTTGCCGGTACCGCGAGCCTTGCCCATATATTACCGGCCTCTATCCAAAAAGCAATGGCAATAAACCCATTGCCCGGCACTACCTGGGCCGATGCCGAACATATTGTTTTCTTAATGCAGGAAAACCGCTCGTTCGATCATTGTTTTGGTTCGCTAAAGGGCGTAAGGGGTTTTAACGATCCGCGTGCTATAGAGCTGCCTAATGGTAACCCTGTTTGGCTGCAATCAAATAACGAGGGCGAAACTTACGTGCCGTTTCATCTTGATATACATAACACACGCTCTACCTGGATGAGTTCGTTACCGCACAGCTGGAGCAACCAGGTTAATGCCCGTAACGATGGCAACTTTGACCAGTGGCTAATAGAAAAACAGTCGGGCAATAAAGATTATAAGGACATGCCTTTAACGCTTGGCTTTCATAACCGCGCCGATCTCCCCTTTAATTATGCCCTGGCAGATGCCTTTACCGTTTGCGATCAAAACTTTTGTTCGTCGTTAACCGGTACTACGCCTAACCGAAACTTTTTTTGGACGGGCACCATCCGTAAAGAGCAAAATGAAACATCGCGCCCAAATGTTTGGAATGAGGATTCGGACTTTGAATCATTAACCTGGACCACCTTCCCCGAGCGGCTGGAAGAGGCAGGTATATCATGGAAGTGTTATCAAAACGAGATCTCAGTTGGTGTGGGTTTTGAAGGTGAAGAAGATGCGTGGCTATCAAACTTTACCGATAACAACCTGGAGCTTTTTAAACAATATAATGTTAAGCTGCACGATAAACACATTGCTTATTTAAAAAAGCAGCTTACTATACTACCGCAACAAATTGCCCAAACACAGGTTAAAATAGATGGTTTGCCGACTGGCGATGCAAGCCTTGCCAAACTTAAAAAGCAACTAAAACGACAAAAGGCCGAATTGGATAGCATAAACAGTAATAAAGCTATTTTAGAGCCCGGCGCATTTGACAAGCTGAGCGCTAAGGAAAAAAACCTTCACTTAAAAGCCTTTACTACTAACAAAGCCGACCCTAACTACCATAAATTAACCACCCTTAAATACAACGACAATGGGATACAGCGCGAAATGCTGGTGCCCAAAGGCGATGTGCTTTACCAGTTTAGGCAGGATGTTAAAACAGGCAAGCTGCCAACTGTATCGTGGTTAACCGCGGGCGAGAATTTTTCTGACCACCCCGGTGCGCCGTGGTATGGGGCCTGGTACACATCAGAAGTCCTGGATATTTTAACACAAAACCCCGAGGTTTGGAAAAAGACCATCTTTATTTTAACCTACGATGAAAACGACGGATATTTTGACCATATCCCACCATTTACAGCCCCTCATTCGCACAAAAAAGGCACCGGAAAGGTATCTGACGGTGTTGATACCCGGGTTGAGTTTGTAACCGTTGAACAGGAGCAGGAACGTAAAAATTTCCCTATGGACTATGACCGCGAAAGCCCTATTGGCCTTGGCTACCGGGTGCCCATGGTAATAGCCTCGCCCTGGAGCCGCGGCGGGTACGTAAACTCCGAGGTGTTTGACCATACCTCGTCGCTGCAATTTTTAGAAACCTTCCTGGCTAAACAAACAGGCAAAAAAATAAAAGAACATAACATCAGCGATTGGCGCCGTACAGTTTGCGGCGACCTTACATCGGCATTTCGTCCGTACCATGGAGAGCAATATGCCAGGCCAACCCCCTTAAAGAAAAACGAGTTCGTAGAAGGCATCCACAAGGCGCAGTTTAAGAAGCTGCCTTCGGGGTATAAAAACCTATCGGCAGACGAAATAGCTGTTATAAAAAAACATCCGGCTACCTCACCCTATATGCCCAAACAGGAACCGGGCATTAAACCCGCCTGCCCCCTGCCCTATGAACTTTATGCCGATGGAAGTTTGAATGATGATAAAACCGCATTTGAAATAAAATTTAAAGCGGGTAATAATGTTTTTGGCGACAAAGCGGTTGGCGCACCATTTAATGTGTATGCACCGGGCAAATATGCCTCTTTTAACAATCCGCAGAAAATGGAAGCTGTACGTACCTGGAGCTATGCTGCCAAAGCGGGCGATACCCTTACCGATGCCTGGCCGTTAAACGAATTTGAAGGCGGCAATTACCACTTGCGTACCTATGGGCCAAATGGTTTTTACCGCGAGTTTAAAGGCAATGTCAATGACCCGGGCATTGGCATAGAAGCATCATACCAGACAGTAGGCAAAAAGCCGAACGGCGACATTACCCTTACCTTTTGGCTAATTGGCGGCAAAACGCCGCTTGCTGTAGAGGTGGTTGATAACTCCTACAAAACAGGCACTAAACAAATGACCATTCAGCAGGAAAGCTTTGCGCCCCAAACCATAAAACTCGATTTAAGCAAAAGCCACGGATGGTATGATTTTACCGTGAAAGTAAAAGGTTTTAGTGAGTTTGAAAAACGCTATGCCGGCAGGGTTGAAACCGGGCAAGCCAGCTTTACAGACCCATTGATGGGCAGGGTTATTTAGAAACTTTTATGACTTCCATTTGCGCAACCTCTTGCTTGCGGGTGGCCGCATTTAAAAACTTGGGCTTAAGGCGCGATATATGGTAACGCTGGAATTGCGCCAGCTTTTCAACCTTAAATCCTTTAGCTGTGAATGATTCGGCAATTTCTTTCGGGCCATAAAAAATAAATGGTGTTGCAGGCAAGTTGCCGCTGCCATCTTCGTTCAATTCAATAATTGGCTGCTGTAGGTAAAACTCCATCGGGAACGATGCGAACTCAAAGCTGCGGGCTACGGGTAACTGGTCGGTATTATGCTCTTTAATCCAAAAGGCCGCCTCGCTCCCTGCCTGGTATTTTAACAGCGAGGGGTAAAAAGCAAGATTCAGATATAGGTTTACCACAAATGATATAATAAGTGTTCGGAATGCGGTTTGCCTGAAATCGGCATTACCAAAATTACCGGGCAGGATAACAAGCAACCCCAGCCAAACCAATAGTGTAAGGCCAATATCCCAGCTAAACTGCTGCGGTTTAAAAAAATAATGCAATGTGCCTACTACCAGCAACATCAAGACAACCAGGCCAATTTGAATTATACGGATGGTATTTATGGTGCGTGCCGATTGTAAACCCACCAGGTACTGCGCGGTTATAATAGCGAAAAACGGGAATACGATGTTGAGATAATGCGGCAGCTGGAATTTAGATGCCGAGAAGAGCAGGAAGGTTAGCAATGCCCCGCTTATACAAAGCCATTCGCGCTTTTGCACATTTTTTAAGCCTGTTTTAACAAAGTGCCATATAGCAGCAAACAATATTAACGACCATGGCAAAAAAGCCCATAACGTGGTATGGATAAAAAACGACGGATCGCCGTGGCCTTTAATGGGGCCGGTATTAAAAAAACGTCCAAACTGGCTATCCCAAAAAAAGAATTTAATGCCCGATACATTGTGCGTATCAAAAACAAGCTTTTCGGGGTGGCTGTCAAACTGTACATACAGGCAGTAGATCTCGGGAAAGATAAATACCAGTATCAGCAAAGCGGCCAACAACCAGCGCAGCTTAAAAAGCTGCTTCCATTGTTTGGTGATGGCTAAATGCCCCGCAATAGCGCCACCTATAGGTACTAAGGCGAACATCCCCTTGGTCATGATAGCACAAGCGGCAAATAGCGAGCCCAGTACCAATTGCCAAAATTTATTGCGCGTGTAAGCTATATAAAAATAGTATACAGACGCGATGATGAGGCCTGTTAAATATGGCTCGGCACGCGCATCGTTATTGGATAAAATAATATGCTGCGAAGTAAGCAGTATCAGTACCGCCCATAGTGCTATTTGCCTGGTGTAAAGCTCTTTTGCCAGTTTATAAGTGTACCATGCCCCCATCAGCATAAACAGGATACCCGGCAGCTTATACGCCCAGGTGGTGATCCCGAAGATCTTAAGGGATAACGCGGCCACCCAAAACGGGAAGTGCGGCTTATCCAGCCAGTCGGTGTTGTTTACAATGATATTTACGTAATCGTTACGCTGCACCATGGTTTTGGCAATAACGGCATACAGCGTACCATCGGGCGCCAGGATAGGGATAAACAAACCGGTAAAGTTTAACAGCACAGCCAAACCAATAAACAGGTACAGCCATTTGTATTTATCTTGCCCGGGTTGTTGCATGCGGGGTAAAGTTAAGGAATGTTTGCTGATAGCCCTATATGTTCGTCAAAGCAGCATGTGCGTACTTCAGGCTATATCATTTTTAACGTTACTTGTGGTGACGCTACGCTGTCACCACTTTAAAGTTCAAATAACTGATTATCAACTCATCCGAAAAAACAGCCTGGTTGTGCAAACGTGAACGTGAACATTTTCTGCCTAAAACTGATTTTTTGGGGATGGAAAACCTCATTTTTAAAATTTACGGTCCATTTTCATTTTACATCAATTTTTCTATTTAAATTTAACCTATGCAATATCCCCTATTGCACAACCAAACAATTAATCTCTAACCCACATATGGAACGCCGTAAATTTTTAAAAAACACCGCTTTAACAGCAGGCTCACTGGCTTTATTAGGTAATAAAAGTATTGCAGGCATACTTGCCATGCCCGAGTATAAACTAACACCGCTGCGCAACAATGTGGGTATTTTTACCGAGCAGGGCGGTACCATCATCTGGATGGTGAATAAGGAAGGCATTGTTTGCGTTGATGCCGAGTTCCCTGATCCGGCCACACACCTCATAACCGAACTTAAGAAGAAAAGCGAAAAGCCCTTTCAATGGCTCATCAATACCCACCACCACGGCGACCATACCAGTGGTAACATCTCCTTTAAGGGAATTACGAAGAATGTAGCGGCTCACGCAAACTCGTTGACTAATCAAAAAGCCGCTGCTGCCAAACAAAAAACAGAGGATAAACAACTATACCCCGATACTACTTTTAACGATAAATGGAAAGTAAAAGTAGGCGACGAACATATTACAGCCCATTACTTTGGCGCGGGCCATACCAATGGCGATAGTTTTATCCATTTCGAAAACGCCAACATTGTGCACTGCGGCGATCAGGTGTTTAACCGTATGTATCCATACATTGACCGTAGCGCTGGTGCCTCTTGCAAGCACTGGGCAATAGCTTTAGAGCAGGCGCAAAAACAATTTAACAAGGATACCATATTTGTTTACGGGCATGCCTTTGACCCGGCAAAAGTTACCGGCATCATGGATGACCTTAAAGCCATGCAGAACTTTATGGAAAAATTGGTGGCTTTTGTTGACAGCAGTATTAAAGCCGGCAAAACTAAAGAACAGATCCTGGCTGCTACTTCAATCCCGGGTGTTCCCGACTGGAATGGCGACGGTATACAACGCGGACTTACTGCTGCATATGAAGAATTAACCGCTTAACTATGAAACACCTGCTCTCTATCATCACATCAATTGCTACCCTCTTATCGGTATGGGGGTTTACATCGCCAAAGCAGTTAACATCTGCCGATGTAATAAAAAGAATGTATGCCCGCTATCATAACAAGTGGCATACATCATTAACATTTACCCAAACTACCGGGCGTTACCGTAACGATACTTTGGTAAAAACAGATGTTTGGCACGAGCGCATTGTTTACCCCGATATGTTGCGGATAGACTTTGGTGAAAAAACAGGCAATGGCGTAATTTACCGGGGCGATTCTTCCTACTACTTTAAGGATAATAAGGTAGTGCGCGCCAATAAAGATGAGAACGAATTGATCTTCTTTTTAGGTGGGATGTATTTCAGAACCATCGATAAGGTATTTGAGCACTTTAAAACATTACAGTTTGACCTCAACAAATACCACGAAAGCACATGGAAGGGTAAAGCAGTTTACGTATTAGGGGCTGCGAAGGACGACGACAAAGTAAACCAGTTATGGATAGACAAAGAAAAACTTGTGCCTGTACGTTACTTTAAATACGACCCGCATGGCAAAATGGAAGCAACCTTTGAAGAGTACAAACCGGTAGCAGGCGCGTGGAGCGAAACCCTTTGCAAGTTTTACGTTAACGACAAATTGCTCCAAACCGAGGTGTATCATGATATAGTGGCTAACAAACCTATAGACAAAAGCGTGTTCGACCCGGCTATGATCGGGAAGTAGTAAAGTTACTATCTGGAATGCGATGGGTTAAACACTGAAAGTATTTGATCAGTAACCAGCAAATTCTTTTTGATTGATTACCACCTGGCCTTTGTTTTCGGTGGTGCTGATGGTCATGGTTATAAAGTAAAACTCGTTGTCAAATTTGTAGATATTGTTGTATTGATCCTGCCCCTGAAACTTCAAAACCAGCTTAGAGCGGCGGGCTTGTGCTATAAGATTTACAATATGCTGCGGGTCGGTAGTATCATAGGTGACCGTGCGTAGCACAGTGCCGTTAGACAGCTTTGTATTTTCGCCAATAGTTATGCTTTGCAATTTCACCTTTGGTGATATTGAGCGGAAGTGTTCGATCTTTTTACCATCCTTCTCTTCTAAGTACTGATGTTTAAAAACATTACCAAGGGTAAGATAGGTATGTGCCTGTCCATCGCTTAAGTTGGTAAGGTTTGTAAGGTCGAAAAAAGAAATGCTCTGTGCCCGCGCTCCAACAAACAGGCTAATGAATAATATAATTAACGAGAATCTTTTCATGTACTTGAAACTGAAACAAATATAAACTATTTTTTTAAGCCCATATGCTCACCCTTATCCCTTTTAAGAATAGACACTGCATTGTTGCGGCCAGATAAATATTGGTTATTTCAAGTTATTATTACACGCTATGTATATTTTAAAGGGCGTCCCATCTCTTTATTAATTTCCTTAAATAATTTATTCAAGTTTTAAAAAAAATATAACTGTAGCACATACATTTGTCGCTACGTATTAATTAAACTGTATTTTTCACAGTTTTGTAACTTTTACATGTTTAAACAGTCTTTTAGTAGAATAAGTTTTATGATACACGCTCAATGTGTATATTTGACACTTTAAAAATTAGGAACACTTTTTGCACAGTAACTAGCACAAAAAGAATATATTAAGAAAAAGCAACCCTTAGGTTTGCTGTAAGGGCTTGGGTAATTTTTTAGACATGTTATCTGAGGTTTAGTTGATCAACATTATTTGAATAGTGTTGTAATGCGTTCCGGGGTGAGATACGGAACGCATTTTTTATTTAGGTCTATCGATTTGGCTTTTCGCAGATTGATTATATTGATCTCACAGATTTAAAATCACTCACTATTCATTTTTCTCTGTACATCGCCATTACCAATAATACCATGCGGTTATAGGTATCTAAGCCCTGGGGTTGGTTATTGGCTTTTAAAAAATTATCGTAAAACACGCTGGTTATGGTATTGATCTTATTTTGATAAGATTGCCAGTACAGGCGTTCCTCTTTAAAATCGGCCAATACTTTGGGGGCAATGCGTGTTTTTAACTGCTTAAACACCACAGTATCCGTATAACGCATAGTGTGCATAAACTCGTTTACGGCAAGATTATACGCCGAGTACCTTAGCAGCCTGTCTGTAGAGCCTGTTGCCGCCACAAATCCCACAAAGTTTGCTTCATCTTCGGGCCCGTAACCCATCTGGTGGCCCATCTCGTGGCTGGCTACAAAAGGGCGGTTAAACACCGGCATCTGATAATTCATTTGCGCTTCGCCGGTAAAAGGGTTATAATAACCCGATGTGCCAATGTAATTTAGTATCCCTGTTAATAATGATGGCTTTATTTTAGGCTTATAAGTATAGTAAGCCGTGTTAGTATTTGATAATTTGATAACCGCCCGGGTTGCAATGTAATATATAGAATCGTTGCTTTGCTTCAGGTCAGCATCGGTTACCCTTGCCCGGGTAACGTTGGCGCTGTCAATAAGTATAGCTGTAACCCTTTGCAGTTCGGCCTTGGTGTAGGTACTATCGCGCAGATTTAAACGCTCCCCTGCCGATGGGCGGAAATAATTTAACCCCCAAAAAAGGTAAAAGACAAGTATACCCGTCATAACGCCGATCACCATGCCTGCCGCAAAAATACCGGCGTTTAAAAACTTCTTTTTAATACATAATGCCACAAGCTTAATGAGTGCATAAGCCAGGTAGCCCATTACAAAAAGGTATATCAGGTCACCAACACTAAAAGGGAAAATGTTAAATACAGGATGCAGTATATGGCAGATAAATGGGTATAGCTTAGTTGAGTAATATTTTTCAACCGCCTGCGGGTGGTCTGCAAAAACAAGCAGAAGGTTTACGGCCAGTATAAGGCCGATAATAATTAGTCCCCTCCTTATTAAAACCTTGCCCGGCTTTTGTTTTCGCATTTTTGTTAGGGTATTATCTGATGGCAATATTAGCTTTATTTTTAATTATTGCACAACAAAAAACCCCGACCTGTTGGCCGGGGTTAATTTTATTTATAGCGGGTACTATTTTATTTTAACCGGTACAGTTAATTTATCCCAGGTAAGTGTAAACCCTTTACTATTTATCTTGTATACTAAATGCTCGGTAGGTTTTGCAGCAACCGGCTTTACAGTTACGCGTAATGCATCCTGTGCAGCATCATACTTAAACGCGCCCCATTGTTTAGCTGTTTTGTTAAATATGATCGTCCAGGTAGTGGCGGTTGGGATGGCGAAGAAGCTGTAAGTGCCTGCCGGTAATTTTTTACCCTCAACCAAAATATCAGCTGTTGTAGTAAATACGGTAGCTTCGTTAGCACCGGTGCGCCATACTTTATCAAACGGCACCAATTCACCATATATTTTACGGCCTTTCACCGCTGGGCTGCCATAGTTTATGCTAATTGTTGATTTACCTATTTTAGCACTAACGCTATCGCGCGGGCTTTCAGCAGGTTTATTTTGTGCAAACGTAACGGATGCAAACAGCATAGTAAATGCAAGTAGCATTGCCGATTTTAATTGGAATGTTTTTTTCATAACGGTGTAGCTTGTGGTTTATATGGTGCTAAAGATAACGCATTAACGGTAACATCTAAAAAAATTACTTTAATACTTTAAGCCTTAAAACTTTCGACACCACAGGGTGTTATATAGGCTGAATTCACATTGCAGTTAGGAATTGACCGAAAGGTTAAACAATTGTTGTGAGTTTTTGGCCCCTGCCGCAAGGCGGGGGTTTTTTATGCTGTATATCACCATAAATATTTGCCTGCATTAGCGTTATATTTGTGCCAGCAATGGCCAATTATAAGCCCTTTTATATATTATTATCTGTGGTGGCACTGGTGGTTAACTTCATTGGCATCAGGGCTGATTTTTTTACCGACGACCCCGGGCTTTACGCGTCTATCGCAAAAAACATGCTTTACAGGCATGATGCCCTCCAGCTATTTACCTACAATACCGATTGGCTTGATAAGCCGCATTTCCCATTTTGGGCAATTTTAGTGAGCTTTAAGCTATTTGGGGTGAGCGCCTGGGCTTATCGTTTACCCGCGCTTCTTTTCTTTTTGTTAAGCCTGTTGTACACCTACCTTTTTACCCGCAGGTTTTACACTAAAGAAATTGCGCTTGCCGCTGTTTTAATATTGATGACAGCCCAACACCTGCTTCTGTCAAATTTAGATGTGCGGGCCGAACCATACCTGATGGCGCTTATTATTGGCAGTATCTATCACATTGCCCGTTATAACGTTAAAGCAACAGGTAAGCATTTATTGCTTGCCGCCCTGCTCACAGCCTGCGCCATCATGACCAAGGGCATCTTTGTTATTGTAGCTATTTACGGCGCGCTTGTGGGACAGTTCATCGCGCAAAAAAAAATATTGCACCTATTTCATCCAAAATGGTTGTTGTTATACTTGCTTACCTTTCTGCTTACTATTCCCGAGCTTTATGCGTTATATGTTCAGTTTGATGCTCACCCCGAAAAAACTGTTTTTGGAAGGCAAAACGTTAGCGGGATACGATGGTTTTTGTGGGATAGCCAGTTTGGCCGCTTTATAAACCAAGGGCCTATACAGCAAAAAAAAGGCGGCGATAAATTCTTCTTTGTCCATACACTCCTTTGGGCCTTTTTGCCCTGGTGCCTGTTGTTTTATTATTCGCTATACCAAACTTTTAAAAGTATCTGGCGAAAGGTAAAGTTACCCGAATATTATACACTTAGCGGTGGTTTGCTCTTGTTGCTCCTATTTTCACTTTCCAGGTTTCAGTTGCCGTTTTATACCAACATATTGTTCCCCCTGTTTGCCATTATAACCGCTCCTTATTGTTTTAAACAATTAACCCGTTCGGGAGAAACTTACCGCAAAGTGGTCTTATTACTTTTCGCTATAGCGTTACCCTTAATAATAGTGGCCATACACCTACTTGCAAAGCCGGCGTCTAACCTATACTTTATTGTAGCACTTATACTTTTTGGATCAATTGCCGCGGCAATTATTATCAAGGTAAAAGAAACGCCATACAAGATATTTATGCTTACCTGCTGTTCGGTGCTGTTCGCAAACTTCTATCTTAATACGGTAATATTCCCGCTTGTTGCCTCTTATAACAGCCAGATACCCGCGGCCAAATACGCGAACCGGCCAGAGTTTTCCGATGCCAGATTATATTCGCTGCGCATGTCAAACAACTCATTCCAGTTTTATAGTAATAAGCCAGTTGAGTTTATACCACTGGAGAGATTTAAAGATTTTAAACCCGCCGGTAAAACGTTATTCTTTGCAAGCCAGGCATCGGTAGATTATCTTAATAATACACACGCAGATTTTAAGATCATCCGGTCGTTTATAGATTATCCTCAGGAAAACGTGTTACCAAAATTTATAAATGTCGCTACACGCGGCCAGGTATTATCTAAAGCTTATCTAATCAGCAAATAACTTACTGTACAGTATATTTGTATACAGCATGGCCAATATTACCCGCGTTATCAATCCCCTCTATCGTAACACGGTATTGACCCGGCCCGGCATTAAAATAACTAAAAGACGCATTACCGGCAGCATCTGTTATTAAGTTAGGCTTCCAGTAAATTATGCTGCGATTATCGGAGGATGCTTTTTTAGTTACATCGTAAACAGGCGAATAAAACTCACGCGCTATATAAAACCCTTTGGGTGATAAGGTAAAGATACCCGGCGACATTTCCTTACTTACATCGGCACCTTCGCCACCTTGCCTGGTTGTTATCACCATAACGCCGGCACCGGCCCCCATTCCATAAACAAAAGCATTTGCTCCTTTAAGTATCTCAACCGATGAGACATCCGCAGGCTGAATATTATCTATCGAACTTGTGGTGATAGCTCCGTCAATTATGATCATCATGGGCTCCGCGATATTAGCCCCTCCCTTTACCGAAGTAGATGTGCGTTGAAAGGCTTTTCCATCCATAAAATAGATATTACGTGCAATACCACTTAGCCCCTGCGACAATGTAGAGTAGTTTTTAAGATCTTTCGCGAAGAACACCTGGTCGGCATTACCTGCACCCGCAAGGCTTAGGGTATGGTAGCTGCCAGGCTTATCTTTTACAAATACAGGTTTAAGTTCTCGTGCCCCACTGGGTTGGGCATATTGTTCAGCGCCCGTTATTGTGTAAACAGGTAAGTTGTCATTAACCTTTACCATGGGCTGGTTGTCAGCAGGCACACCAACGGCTATACTTTTATTATCTATTAAAACTTTAACCTTATTACGAAGCGATCTATTATCTACGTTAAGAATAAATTGCGACTTATCGGCATACTCAAGGTCGGGGAAATTAAACCTGCCCGCGGCGTCTGTTATCGCGGTCATGCTTTGGCCGGTGGCTTGTAGCATCAGGGTAACTTTTTCGTTAGCGATAGGTACGCCCGCTTTATTTAAGAGCGACCCTTTTATCGGCAGCCCAATCTCGGGCTTGTAGGCCAATGGGGTTTGTGGCCCGTTCAGTAGTTCTTTCCACTGCACCCGGCGATAACCCTGTGTAAGCATCAATATATCCAGGTTGCTGCGTGTATCGGCATTTACATTATTAAAGTAATAGCCGGGTTGTTCTACATATCCCCTTAATTCGGAGGTCAGCAACAGATCGGCAATGATGGAATTTTCCATGCCCTCGTTGCCCTGTACCTTACTTTCATCAACCACCGCTACCGAAAAGTTACCTGCAGAGGCTTGTCCGGCAATGTTGGCGTTCAGGGTAATGGTTGCTTTATCGTGAACGGCATAGGTTGTTTTATCGCTACTTACAGTAAGGTTTACACCGTCTTCATTTTGAATAAATACCAACCTTTCGCAAACCGGCATACCGTTTTGAGCGAAAACTGTTATTTGAGTGATGCCGCTCCTTAAATCTTTTTTTGGCAGGTCAAACCCTATCACCTGGTTATCCAATACCGTTTTAACAGTTTTTACAACCCCTGCCGAATAGATCACCACATTTAGCTCTTTATCCTTATTTTCTAAATAGTAAGGCTTGTTGGCATTTATATCTATAGATAGTTTACTTACATCGCTGTTATTAACGGTAAGTATCATACCCTTTTCCTGGGGTACCGGCAGCGCAACTGTATTTACCGAGCCATCCGGATAGGTTACTTTTGCCTTGTATGTTTTACCGGCTTCGGCAGTAATATAAAATTGGCCCATGCCTAAACGCGCGGAAGCAAATTTAGCGATCTCCTTATTATCGCTATCAACCACGGTGCCTTTTACATATGCCGCCAAGCCATTGCTACCAACGGCTTTAAAGGCCATACGGCAAGGCACAGCAGTTACAAAGGTGCCCCCTTCAGGAAAAAACTCCACATCGGTTTTATTATCTGTTACTTTAGCGGGGTATGCCTGCGCAATGCTTTTACCATTAACAGGTATGGTTTTATTAAAAACATAGGCGTTCCCCGCGTTTTGCATCCATTGGGTATAAGCCCTTATCCTGTAATTCCCTTTTGAAAGGTAGTTGGGTAAAGCAATATCACCCCAGGCAAGCCCGTTTTTTAATTGCAGGATAATGGATTGCATCACCGAGTCGCTTTTGCTCAGGAGGTCCACATGCAGCACACCACTAATTTTAGATAACTGATGCTGTTCGCCTGCGGTAACATACGCTTTAAAATAAACCGTATCGCCCGGGTTGTAGTAGGGCTTATCGAAATGGAGATAGGCTTTCTCAATAACCCTATCAACAGATAGCGATTGCAGTTTGGCAACAATACCTTTAAGATCGTTTTGAGGTGCAACCTGTGCCTGCACTGCCGCGTTTACGCAACAGGCAATAAACAACATGCAGAAAATTTTTTTCATGGTGCGGGATATTTATATGCGGTATAAAATTACGGACGGTTGATCCGCTACAATTGGCATATAAATATACTGATATTCAAAAGAATACAAACAAGCCCAATGGTAAAGATTTATGCAAAACGGTGATTTACTCGTCCTTTACCTCTTCCCAATATAAAGTACCCTCGTAAATACGGTTCTTTATTGCAACCTGCGCTTTAATTTTTTCGAGTTCGGCTTTGATTTCTTCAGGGCTTAGTTTGGTGCTCAGCGATGAATAGAAAATTACATAACCAGTCCTACTGTTTATGCATTTAAAGTGTTTATCAGCAGTATTCATAACGATAATGCTTTTAGAGATATATCATTATAGTAATACTTTTAAACGCTTAATTGTTTTTTAAATTACCTGCCCGATGGTTCTGATGGCATATTGTTTCCGCCTTCGTCATGACCATCCTTTTCTTTGTCTTTGGAAAACTCCAGCTTACCAAATTTATAGCTTAACGTTATACCAAACGAACGGAAAGGCAGCTGCCTGATGCTTGCCTGGTTAAAGCCCGGGCCTTTAGTGGTTGATTCCTGGTTGATGTATTGGCTAAACGCGTTGTTAGCAACCAACCCTATACTTGCCTTTTTATCCCAAAACTGTTTGCGCACAGCCATGGTGTAAAAAAAGAAGTGTGGCCGTGTACCCTGCAGCGTGCGCGATGATGAGTTGTAGTTACCAAATGCCTCGGCCATAAAATTACCCGGAAACTGGTAGCTGGCATTTAAGTTAAACCTGTATTGGAATGCCTTGATAGAATCTAAACCCGGCGCTTTGTTGCTGCGCTGCGCCAGGAATATGTTGGTACGCAGGTTAAGCTTTTTAGTAACCGGCACCGATGCAAATATATTACCACCCAAAGTTGCCTGTGTACCCAGGTTGGCACGCTGGTTTAACAATACGTTGGTATAATCTTTACCGTTTATGGTTAGCAGATCGTAACGGGTAGTGTATTGTTGTATGTCGTCGGTATTATGGCGGTAAAAACTACCCACATATATATTGGCGCCCCCATCAAACGATTTGTTGTAGCCCAACTCAAAAGTGTTGCTTTTTTCGGGCTTTAAATTGGGGTTACCTGTACTGATGTTTTTAGGGTCGCTGATGTTAAAGAATGGGTTTATCTCCCCATAATCTGGCCGCTCTATACGGTAGGAGTAACTTAGCTTAATACTTTGTGTTGGCGATAATTTATGGGATATAACTGCCGATGGCGCAAAGGTATTATAACCGGGTATTAAAACACCCGCCAGGTTGGATTTAGTAGTAGTATACTCGCTCCGTAGCCCTGCCTTAACATCCAAAAAGTTATTGAACAGTGATGTTGATACCGAAAGATATCCCGCGTAAATATTGCGTTTATAATTAAAGCCATAAGTTTGCTCGGCGTTGTTTACATAGTTACCACTCAGTAAAGTATCGGTAACAGTAGTGTTGGTAAGGTTTTCAATAACGGCCTTTGCACCTCCTTCAATGGTAAAGGATTTGGTTATAGGGTGTGTATAATCAATAGAGATGTTGGTCTCCCTGTCGTTACCCGGGTTATTACCACGTATACCTGTAGTTTCCCTGTCATTATTCAGGTAATCCTGCGTCTGTGAATACTTCGCGGTGTTCTTACTGTAACTGCTTGTGAATAACACCTCAAGCGACTGGCCTTCTTTCTTAAAATTCTTTTTATATGCAAGGCTATAATCGGTAGCGTAGGCGTTAAACCGGCTATCCGAATTACGCAGGCTTAGCAGGTTTGTTATTAAATTACTGCTTGCATCTGTAATACTTTCCTGCTGGTTTGTTAAGCCGTTGTTATGATTGCCAAAATGATCAAACCCTACAGCAGCGGTTAATACATCCTTAGGTGTAATATCCCAGTTTAAACTTAAGCCGCTTTGGTAACCGCTCCTTTTAGAGTCAGAACTGCCTTTTTGAAACAGGCGGGTTATGTTCCCCTGCCCATCGGCAGATGAACGATTGTTAGTGGTTAGCACTGTAGTATTAAGCTGTGCGTTCCCGCTAAAAAAGGCATTAACGCCAAAATTACCTTTACGGGCATTAAGGTTAAAAGAGCCATTTTCCTGGCGGGTACCGGCCGTTAGGTTAACGCTGCCGTTTATCCCCTGTACTTTACTATCCTTTAAAATAATATTGATGATACCACCCGTGCCGGCGGCATCGTATTTTGCACCGGGGCTGGTTATTACCTCTATGCTTTTTATCTGGCTGCCTGGTATGGCCTGCAAGGCATCGGCAAGGCTTGCACCAAAAATACTGCTGGGTTTACCATTTATAAGGAAACGGATGTTAGCATTTCCCTGCAGCTCCACATTGCCATCAATATCTACGGTAACCTGCGGCACTTTCTTTAGCACATCAATTGCAGCCCCGCTTTGCGCGGTAAGGTCATTTTGCGCATTATAAACCATTTTATCTATCCGGTTTTCAATAACCGGGGCTTTGGCCACAATTTCAACCCCCTTTAACTGATTTTGAATAGGCTCCAATGCTACAATGCCTAATGCAACTGTACCGCCATTACCAACAATAACGTGCTCAACAACGTGCTTTTTATACCCTAAAAAATCTATGGTTAAACGGTAATCACCTGCCGGGATGTTATTTAGGCTAAAATCACCTTTAGGGTCGGTACTTAAACCATTAAAGGGGCTCGCGCTGCCTTGTTTAAATATCGAAACGGTTGCATAGTCAACCGGTTGTTTGCTAACAGCATCAGTAACCCTGCCTGTAATTTTAGCTTTACCACCCGCATTTTGGGCATTAATATTTAATGTTGTAACAAACAGAAAGACAAGTAGAAAAAACGTCCGCATATAACCTCTTTATTTCGAGATGCAAAACTGACAAGAAACTTTGGATTTAAACTTATTTTTTAGTTAAGTTTCGTAAATGTTACATTGCTAAAATATTAGGACCAACGTACCGGATATGATGAGCAAGGCCCCCAGCCCTGTTTTAAGCGTAAGCGGCTCGCCCAAAAACAAAACCGATAAAATGATAGCGATGGCTACGCTCAGCTTATCAACCGGTGCTACCTGCGATACTTTGCCCACCTGTAGCGCCTTAAAATAAAAGATCCACGATAAACCGGTAGCACAACCGGAAAGAACCAGGAACGTCCAGTTTAACTTTGTTAATCCATTTATACCGTGCTGTGTTCCCTTAAACAATACAATAGCCCATGCAATTAACAATATTACTACTGTACGTATCGCGGTGGCCAGGTCGGTATCAACCCCCTTTATCCCGATTTTCGCGAAAACTGCGGTTAAGGCTGCAAACAGCGCCGAAAGCAAAGCATATATCCACCACATAATATTAATAACTAATTAAATATCTGACCATTAGAATTTAACAAATCAACTTTAAAAAGAAATACCTTTCCTTGTGATTAATTTTAACGAATGCATGATGGATAAATTTGACAATTTTTACAAGAAAATGATTTTTATGGCACGTAATTCTTATCTTCATCGTTTTAACCAAATATGAAGAAGACTGATTTTGTTTATTCCCAAGAATCGGAACCGCATCGCATACGTACAAAAAAGATACTAAAGCAGTTTCCGCAGCTAAGGAATTTGATAGGAAAGAACCCAAAAACAATTTGGGCGATAATTGGACTGGTAGCCTTTCAGGTTATACTGGCATGGTTCCTCCGCGACCAATCGTGGTGGTTGGTTTTTGGCGCGGCTTATTTGTTAGGCGCCTTTGCAGACCACGCGCTTTTTGTTATGATACACGAATGTACCCACCAGTTATTATTTAAGAACCGTAACGCAAACCGTTGGGCATCAATGTTTGCTAACCTACCGCAAATATTGCCAAGTGCTATATCTTTTGAAAAATATCACATTAAACACCATTCCTTCCAGGGTGTGCATGAGTTGGATGCCGATCTGCCCAACCGTTGGGAAGCTAAACTTATCAGTAACTCATTCTTTGGTAAAGCAATATGGTTATTGTTCTTCCCAATTTTTCAATTGTTCCGTTTATCTCGTCTTCGCGAGATACACCCGTTTGATGGCTGGATACTAACCAACTGGGTATTGCAAATAGCTTTTACGGTTGTAATTTATCAGTTTATGGGCTGGCATTCTTTAGCGTTTTTATTGCTAAGCTTCTCATTCTCGGTAGGCCTGCACCCGCTTGGTGCACGCTGGATCCAGGAACACTATTTAACCCACAGTGTTGAGCAGGAAACATATAGCTACTACGGTAATTTTAACGCGGTAGCTTTTAACGTAGGTTTCCACAACGAGCATCACGATTTCCCTTCTATACCTTGGAATAAATTACCCGAGATACGGAAAACCGCGCCTGAGTACTACGATACTTTATACTATCATACCTCGTGGACCAAATTATTCTTCCGGTTTTTATTCGACAGGGAGATCTCTTTATTCAACAGGATATTACGCCGCGAGCGTGGCAAAGTAGCCATTACCGACGTATCTAAACCGGATGCCGAAATGAGTTTTGGCAAAGAGAATGCTATGGCGCCGCAAAACTCATAAGTGTCAATTTAAAAGCATAAATAAAACGGCCCATAATAATATGGGCCGTTTTTTGTTTAAGTAGCTTAATTATGTTTAAAAGTAAAGCCTTAAAAATATTTGTACCTGTATTGTGCCTATTGTTTATTGCGGCATTTGCCAAACACCGTTTGGTGGACAACAAGCACCTGCCCGAAAGCCATTTATACGCTAAAGATATGGATGAAACATCGGGCCTGGTAGCATCAGCTTTAAACCCCGACATTTATTACGCCCATAACGACAGTGGCGACACCAGCCGCTTTTTTGCCATGACACCCGATGGTAAACTTAAAACAACCATTTTTTTTACGGGCGATAAAAAGGAAAGATTTGGTGTGCGCGATTGCGAGGACATTGCCGTTGGGCCCGGCCCCGTTAAAGGCAAAAGCTACGTTTATATCGGCGACATAGGTGACAATGGAAGTATCAGAAAGTTTATTACCGTTTACCGTGCCGAAGAGCGAAAAGCATGGGGGATTGATAGCCTTGCTAACATTACACCTGTACCTGTTAATCTAAAATATCCGGATGGTGCTAAAGATGCCGAGGCCATGACTATTGATCCGATTGAAAAACTACTTTATATTATTACTAAACGCGGCGACAGTGTAGGCGTTTATACATCCCCATTAAAATATAATGCCAATGATACGCTTACCCTAACCTTTAGAGGTAAGCTATTCTTTAGCGGCATAAAACCTTTTAAGTGGATAACCGCTGCCGATGTATCTGCTGATGGCAAACAGATACTGGTAAAAAGTTACGAAAAAGTTTATTACTGGCAGCGCCAAACCGGCCATCCTATTTGGCAGGTACTTAAAACCGCACCCAGAGAATTGGTGTACAAACAGGAAAAGCAAGGCGAAGCCATTGCCTTTACACCCGATGGTAAAGGATACTATACTACAAGCGAGGGTGTTTATGCCCCAATCTACTACTATAAAATACCGGGTAATTAAAGTCCCTTAATCAGCTTTTTATAGTCTATTTTTTCAAAATCATACTCCGGCATTTTATCTGTTTTGCAATAGTTAACCACCATATCAAAATTGGTGGCATGCTCTTTAGCCACATACATGGTATACCGATAAGCTAACGGCAACGATGCATCTTCCCAAACGGTTATCATATTTTGGGGATCGATAACATAAATAGTAACGTTAGATGACCGCACAAACTGGTAAAACGGCGGCGATTTTAAGAAATACTTATTGGCCTTAAGTTTTTTAAAATTCAGCAATGCCTGCACAGTAGGCCCGTCCATATCGTAGTATATGATAGTACTATCTGTAATTGCTTTTATCCTGGTGTTGCCGCCATCACTTGGGGCATACAGGTAATATTTACCCTTATATAAATTTAATGGCACCCATTGCTTAGGCAAACCCGCCAGATCATATTTTCTGAGTGGCTTAGGGTGCTTAATCTTCATTATTTTGTACGTTTCCTTATAATTTATGCTGTCGTAATGGTCATACTTAAAACCCAGCAACCATTTATATTGCGCAGCGTTACGGTCCTTTTCTATATATACCGCATGATAAAAATCCCTTTTTGCTTCTCTTACTATAAAATTAGTATCGGCTGCCTTTGTTTTTTGAAGGGTATCCTTTTCAACCGTTACAACTTTTTTTTCGGGGCTTTTGCAGGCCGCAAAAAGAATAAATAGAAAAATAACTTTCTTCATTATTTAAATATAGCCAATTGGCAGTATCATCTACATGAATTTTTCTCTATTTTTCTTTAGTAAAAATTCAATGCATCAATAATTCAATAAATCAATAAATTTTTCATAATCGTGGCAACCTTTCGTCGCGTTTTATCGTGATATAGGCAGATAAGGTAAAATTTAAGGTAAACCAGAACCCGAAATATGGGCGAAGAAGAACTACATCAACTGGTAAGGGGCTGTTTAAAAGATGACAGGCTTTGTCAAAAGCTGCTATACAAGGCTTTTCACGGCTTTGCAATAGGCATCTGTTTACGGTATGCCAATAACCGGTACGAAGCTTCGGAGATCATGAACCAGGGATTTTACAAGGTGTTTAAAAACTTATCGAAGTATGACCTTGCCAAGCCCTTTAAAGCATGGCTTGGCCGTATTATGGTTAATACCTCTATAGATTATTACCGGGCAAATCTAAAGGTGGCTTACACGGAAGAACTCGACAAAGCCGAGCATCTTAACGACACGGAGTTTGCCGACAAAAATTTAAATTATAATGAATTACTGGATATGATAAGTCAGTTACCTCGTGCATACCGCACTATATTTAACTTATTTGCCATAGAAGGTTATACGCACGAAGAAATAGGCGAAATGTTGAATATTAGCGTCGGCACATCAAAATCAAACCTGCATAAGGCGCGCGAAAAATTAAAAATAATGATAGCCAACAGCAATAAAACGCCGGGCACAATTAATAAACAAGCAAACGATAACATAGTACCAATTAACCATAAAAATACCCCCAACCTGTCCATATCGTTTATAAACAACGTAACCAAGCGATGAAAGAAGAAAACCAAGATAGTATTGACAAATTGTTTAGCCAGGGCTTAAGCGAGCCGGGCGACAACGCGCAATATCGCGAGGAAGACTGGGATGCTATGGAAGCCATGCTCGATGGCAAACAGCGAAGGGGCCTTGTGTTTAATTTACTGGTACTGGCCGGCACTATCGCGGCCATGTTTGTATTGATTATTGGCTGGTTGTACTTAAACCCTGCACCAAAGCCTGATAAAAACACTCAACAGGCTGTTAAAAAAGAACAGCCTATGCAAAAAGACTCCGGTAAATACGGCCCGCCTGTACAGCAACTGGCAGATCTCAAAAGTAATACGCTTTCGGCAAATGATAGTAGTGCGATGAGTGCAAATGAATTGAGCCGTAAAAGTAAATCGTTCTTCACCTTATCTGCTGTACCGGGCGGCCGTAATACTACCGGTAATGGCTTTAATCAGGTAGCGCCCCATCTAATATCGGGTACCAAACAGGATGCTGCTGTAAATCATAATGCCTTAGCCGGGGCAGATAGCGTAACAACGTACAAAAACATCCCTGCGCTGGTAAATAACAAAGCGGCATTAGATACGCTGATTACCGGAAAAGCTGTTGTACTTGCTGCAAATAATACTTTGAAAGATAGCGCTGTTGCGCAAAAGAGGCCGCCGCTAATTTCGGTAGTGGATGATATTAAACCTGATAAAAAACAGGTAAGGGCTGGCGGGGGCAGGTCGGGCCCGGCGGCTTACGCTTTCAGGCCTACATTCTCGCTTAGTTTTATCGCGTCGCCGGATATTAACAGTACCAAGGGTTTTGCAGATAATAAGGTTGGTACAAATGCAGGGGTATTGTTAACCATGGGCGTATCGCGCAAGTGGAGCATCACTACCGGTGCAATATATGCCGATAAACCGTACATGACTGATTTTGCAAACTATGCTACTGCATACAAGTTTACCACCAACCCGGTAAGCGTTACCGCAAGTTGTACAGTATTAGATATACCTATAAACCTGGGCTACCAGCTTTACAACAACGGGCGTAACAAGCTTAGCCTGGGCACAGGCCTGTCATCGTACTTTATGCTGCGGGAAGATTACACTTATAATTATGCGGGGCCGTATCCGGGCGGGCCTACAAGCTATAATATACGTAACCAAAACAAACATATATTGGGTGTACTAAACCTTAATGCTACTTATCAGCGCGAGATAAGTTCAAAATTTGGTGTGGGTGTGCAACCATATTTTAAAGTACCGCTCACAGGTATTGGTTACGGGCAGGTAAATCTAAAATCGGCAGGGGTTGCCGTGGGGGTAACGTGGCATATTAATACGGGAATAAAACCTTAGAGAAAACATGAAATATATCGGAGTAATATTACTCGTTTGGTTTGCAGCAAACCAGGCGGGGCAGGATACCTATGTCTGTAAAAACGCGGTGGTAACACTCTATTCAAAGGCGCCGATAGAAGATATTGATGCCCGGAGCGATAAGGGGACATCGGTATTAAACACCGCCACCGGCGATGTAGCTTTTAGCATACCTATCCGGTCGTTTAAGTTTGATAAAGCCCTGATGCAGGAGCATTTCAATGAAAATTATATGGAGAGTGATAAGTATCCGCAGGCAACATTCAAAGGCAAGTTAACCAGCAAACCCGATCTTAGCAAAGACGGAACGTACCCGGTAACGGCCAGCGGAGTGTTTGAAACACATGGTGTAAAGAAGGCCCGCACAATACCGGGCACCATTACCGTAGCCAATGGTGCCATCAGCTTAAACTCAGAGTTTATGGTTGCCTGTAAAGACCATAGTATAGACATCCCCAAACTGGTATTTCAAAACATTGCCGAAACCATCAAAATAAAGGTAACTGCGGCGTACATGCCTTACAAATAGTAAACTTCAATTTCAACTATCATGAAAAAATCCCTCTTCCTTATTTTGC
Source organism: Mucilaginibacter lutimaris (assembly GCF_042676625.1). Lineage (NCBI taxonomy): Bacteria > Pseudomonadati > Bacteroidota > Sphingobacteriia > Sphingobacteriales > Sphingobacteriaceae > Mucilaginibacter > Mucilaginibacter lutimaris. The sequence goes on along the minus strand of NZ_JBHTIA010000003.1, from coordinate 370,325 downwards.
TGCTGCTTACGGGCGGCCTCTTAAAAGCACAAACCAAAACAGATTTGACAGCTGCCGCGGCAAGCAGTACCGATTCGCTGATGAAAACCCTTAGTACGCCCACTAAAGGCGAGCCGGTTATAGCAACTTTTAAGGCTACACGCCTCATTTTATCGCAAACTACCGAAACCGTTAAAAAGAAAGAACTTAACTTTTTGGTGATACACCGTTTTGGCGACATTGGCGGTGCGGCCGGTGGCGGCAAAACCCTTTGGGGGCTTGATAACTCATCAGACATCTACATTGGTTTTGAATATGGCCTAACAGATAACCTGAACATTGATTTTGGCCGAAGCAAAGCCGAGCAATTGATAGAGCTTGGTTTAAAATATAACATCCTGCATCAAAAAACAGATAACAGCATACCCGTAGCTGTAACGCTGATAGGCAAAACAGCGCTTAAACCCTATCATGTAAACACCAACGTTTTTGATGATTACAGTAACCGTTTCAATTACCTGGCGCAAGCTATTATAGCGCGTAAATTTTCACCGGCGCTATCCTTACAGGTGTCGCCCATATTTGTGCGTACTAACTTACCTTACCCTTTTATAACCGGTAACGAGCAAAACATTTTTGCCCTCTCGGCAGCAGGCAGGCTAAAATTCAGTAAACGCTTGGGGTTGGTGTTAGATTATGTGCACCCTTTCTCCAACTTTAGAGATAACAGCATAGACCCTAAATTTTACGATGGCCTTGGCGTAGGTATCGAGATAGAGACCGGCGGCCACGTGTTCACTATTAACTTTACTAATGCCGAGGCTATATCTGAATTTAACTACGTAACCAACACACAATCCAGTTGGAGCAAGGGCCAGTTCCGTTTAGGGTTTACCATATCCCGCATTTTCGATTTTAACAAGAAACATAAATCAAATTACTAAATACATTTACTATGGAAAGGCACGAGTTTTTAGCAAAATTAGGGATTGGAGTGGCGGCAGTATGTACCGGCTGTAGTATAGTTGGCTGCGGCTCCAAGGTTACCGACCCAACCCCGGGCAACGGCGATAATAATCCGCCTAACAGCGGCAACATATTCTCGGTGGATCTCAATAGCGAATTACAAAGTGTGGGCAGCTCTAAAGTTTCAAACGGAGTTATAGTGGTTCGCCTGGCTGCAGGCTCCGAAGCAAGCGCCTTCACTGCGGTACAGGTTGCATGCACACATCAGGGCACTAATATTAATTATAACAATGCTCAGGGCATATTTATTTGCCCCAACCACGGCAGCGAATTCAACACATCTGGCGCGGTAGTACAAGGCCCGGCCGTTACCTCACTTAAAAAATACACTGTTAACGTAGTTAATAATACGCTAACTGTAAGCGCGTAAGCTCTTCTACCCCTATGTGCCATTAAAGTACACATAGGGGTTTGTCCCATTGCTGTAATAAGGCAAGTACTCGCCCAAAATGTTAGGGATTGATCTCTCGTAACCGTTTCGACTCCCGGCTCTTTTTTCCTCTCCCCGCTATTTCTAAAGCTTTTCATAAAAATTATTTCATTGATTATCAATTATATAAAATTAATAATAGTACTATGTATTGCATGATACTATATAAAACATATATCTTTACAAAAATTAATGAAGAATTTAAAGAACGCCATTGTTACGCTCCTACTAATGCTTGCGGGTGTAACCACAACCTTAGCGCAATGCGACAAAACGGTAACTTTTGAGGCATTAGCTTCAACATACCTGAATGACAAAGGCGCAATAGAGAAGACAAAAAATGAAGAGACCATAGTAAAGCTCGACAAAAAGGAGATCAGCATTATTACCAACGGAAGAATTGAACTGGCTGGCGCAGTAAAATCTTACATCTGCAATTGGGCTGATCCTTTTAAAACCGGGAAAACCATTGTTAATACCACTATGGTTGATGGCGGCAACGAGCTACACTGCGTTATCACCATCGAAGGCAAAGAGGGTAAGGTAACCCTAACTTTTGAGGCAGCAGAAATGCCCGGCAAAAAGATTGTATTAATTGCAGATAAATTCGAATAACTAAACTTTATAAATATATCAAAAAATGAAATTAAACTTAAAAACAACTCTTCTCACCCTGTTACTTTCGGCAGCAGGTAGCGTATCGGCATTTGCGCAATGCGATAAAACAGCAACGCTTACATCATCAACCACCAGCTATGTAGACAATACAGGCGCTATCTTAAGAAGCAAGGATGAAGATACAAAAGTGACCATCACTAAAACTGATTTGACCATAGCACCGGGCGAGGGTGAGATGACCGGTAAGATCAGCTCAAGCACATGCGATTGGAAAGTGCCCTTTAAAGAAGGTAAAACCGTTATTAAAGCCCTTATGACCGGCGATGGCCCCGACAAACATGTTACCGTAACCATTGAAGGCAAGGAAGGCAAAGTAACCCTAACATTCGAAGCCGAGGAAATGCCCGGCAAAAAGATACAAGTAGTGGCCGATAAGTTTGAATAATTATTGGTATTGCTTTTTGGATGGCGGGATGGTGCAGTGCATCTCCCGCTATTTTATTTTAAGATTTTGATTATTTAGAATTAATGAACGGGAAGCATTAATTTTATATAAAAACGTTATATTTAGGACTATAAATTATAACCAATATGAAAAGAAAGATCTTTACAACAGCCCTATTATCATGCTGCTTTATGATATGCATGGCAGCAGCAGTTTTTGCCGACCTTAATGGTAAATGGACAGGAAACTTAACCATGAGCGATGGCAACACCTTCCCGGTAAGCTATGAATTTAAAGTAGATGGTGAAAAATTAACAGGTACCGCACAATCGCCACAGGGAGATGTAAATATTGAGGATGGGAAAATTAAAGGCGATGATTTTAGCTTTAATGTGAATGTTAACGGCATGGATGTACCGCACAAAGGTAAAGTGTATCCGGATTCTGTCTCGATGAACCTTACTGTAAGTGCCGATCAATTGCACTTTACTTTAAAACGCGTTAAATAAATATTAAATCTATTGGCCGGTTGGCCAACCAGAAGCCTCGTTTAACGGGGCTTTTTTATTTATTGGCAAAAAAAGCCACGCCCCGCATAATAAACTTCTCGCGAAAGTAAAGGAATATGCACCTAAGCACATACCGCCATTTGCCGGGGCGTGGTGTTAACAAATATATTATTAAATTATTATTTGTTTAAGATTTTTATAAAAGTTAGCCCCTCTTGCAAATTTTACATACAGCACCCAAAAAATTAAAAGAGTTAACATTCTTGTTAATTGATATTTATAAGAATTTACACTTGCAATATTGCTTATAAATAAATGCATTTATCACACGAGGCAATAATAAACCCTATAAGCAATATATGTTGCTTATAGTATATTCTACCCTTGTTTCATCCCCTAAGACTAAAAGCAAATAACTGCTGATACAGCAATAAAATACTTCTCGAGAAAGTGAAGAGCATGCATTTATGTATGTCGCCGGTGCCGTGGCGTGGTTAAGGCAGGTTGTTAAATAATAATTTTTTTATCGATGTCAAAATTTGCAAAGCTCAGCAGAGCAGAAATGAAAAATGTTTTGGGTGGTGGCCTTCCTCTAGATCCCACTAACCCCAACCCTTCGTGCCAGTTTATAGTAGTTTGTGGCCACAATTCCGAAGGCTACGATACGTTTTGGGGCGTATGCTGTAATACAGTTGGCGATGCCCAAACCTATTGCCGCTCGCATGGGTACCAGGGTATTTACGGATGCATTGTTAACCCATACAGTAATGCGGTGTAACAAGCCTAACACTTGTTTACTTGCGGAGAGCAATAGTCATGCTTGATAATGGCAAATACATTCACTTTAAAACTAAACTTATGTCGAAATTTGAAAAACTCAGTAGAAAAGAAATGAAAAACGTATTAGGTGGAGGCCTCCCGCCCGATCCTACTCAACCAGGGCCACATCCATGCGTAAATTATGTGTCGTGTGGTGTTACATCAGACCCATTGAGCGAAATTATAGCATTCTACGGCATATGCTGCGATTCGCTTGCCGATTCGCAGACCTATTGCAGGTCGCATGGTTATACAGGCGTTTATGGATGTACCTCGGGCCTGGCCGATTAATAATTTGTTTAAACTATTAAGCCCTGCCAACCCGGCGGGGCTTTTATTTGGCACACACTTTTAAATTGAATTAACTTAAAGGAAAAATTACAAATTTTATTATTTAAACCACGTAAAACTACCCGATTTGAAATTAATTATGTTTTATTGCTTATGGGCATTTATCTTTATAAAGCTGGAAAAAGTATGCATTAATCACTTATTATATTTTCCAAAAATCATTCATAAAACCAGCCAATAAAAGATGTTACAAATTACTATTATCTACAATAACAAAATACTTCTCGAGAAAGTAAGGAACATGCACTTAACATACATGTCGCCAAAATATCCTGGCGTAGTTAGGAGATTTAATCAACAATAAATTTAAGTGCTTCAGCAAGTTCAAGTGATTGCTCATCAGCATGTAAAAGTGCTTGTGACGGAGCACCACTTTGCTCGGCATATACATCAACTTATGCTTCTTCTACGCCTTAATAAATTCATACAACTATTGCATACTTCCATTAGTATGCAATAGTTGTCAATTTTTGCTTTATGAAATTTTTTAGAATATTTCCCCTTTTTTTTATTCTATCATCTACACTAAACGCACAAGTACATTTTGAAATAAAAGGCGATGTAAAAAATCCGCCTGCTTTTAAGGGTGCTTTAAATGACGGTGATACTGTCTACTTGTCGATTTCCAAGCTTAAAAAAACTTTTCGTTCAGTGATAAAGAAAAATAATTTCCTTATAAAGGGCGAAATTGCGGAACCGGTTGCTGGCATGCTTGAGTTTAAAGGCTCGGGGTTAAAGTTTTTCTTGGATAGTACCGCTTATAATGTACACCTTTTTTTGAAAGAAATTAGCCCGGGACGTTATTCATATGAAACAGATATTGCTACTAATTCTACTATACATAACAAATGGAAGAAATTTGTTGCGGAACAAGTAACGTTTTTCAGCCAAAAAGCTAACTACTTAAATAAGGCAGATTCTTCGCAAAACCCAACACTCACTACAGAATACAAAAGAAAGGCAGCAGAAGTAGATTTGGCTATAAGACAAGCATACAAAACGCTGGCGGAGAACGAAAAAAACAATCCGGCTACGGCTTATTTACTGCCATCTGCCCCCGATTTTTCTTACAAAAAATATATAGCCCTTTATAACGGGCTTACGTTCAAACTAAAAAGCAGCATTTACGGCAAAGAATTGTTTGATAAACTTAACTTATTAAAAAACCTTGATAGCCCCACCGCACAACCAACCTATGCGGGCAAACAATTGTCATTCCCACTAATAAATGTTGTTGACACACTTGGTAAGGTTACACATTTAGATAAAAACTTTTTTAAACAGCAGCGCTTTACATTAATAGAAGTATGGGCAAGTTGGTGTGGGCCATGCAGGCTTATTAATATAGAGTTACGAGGTAAAGAAGCCGAATATGCCAAGCGCGGGCTAAAAATTATTGGCTTTTCATTAGACAATGGCATATCATCGTGGAAAAAAGCCATTAAGGACGATAATGTTAAGTGGCCGCAATACTCCGATCTTAAAGCTACTAACTCGCCACTTGCCATTTTCTTTGAGCTTAAAGAAATCCCGGCAAACATACTGGTAGACCGAGACGGTAATATAGTTGCCCGTAACGTTTACGGCCCCGCTATTGACGGTTATTTAAAATAACACAGTTGCCAACCCGGCGGGGCTTTTTAACGTATTGTAAATAACAAGCTTGTTAAATAAATAACAACGCTTACCTTTGCGCTGCATGTTACAACGTTTAACCGCATATTTATTAATTGTATCCCTGGTTTCGGCCAACTTCACGCGCTTTTTTGTATACGCGGGGTTCGAGCTGAACAGGAATTACATCGCGACGAAACTTTGTGAGAACCGCAATAAACCGCAGCTGCATTGCAACGGCAAGTGCTACTTTATGAAAAAAGTAAAACAAGCCGAAGAAAAGCAGAACACCGAAGATAGACAGGCACAAAAAAACCTGTTTCAGGAGGCCAATTACAATCAGCCTGTTAAGGTTAAGTTTTACCCGGTTTTATTATCGGTAACCAAAGTTCCCAACTACCGTATCCAACTGCCGCAACAAGTGGCAAGCATCTTCCAGCCGCCGCGGCTCGCATAAAAACATCTCTTCTATTCAATACAGTTTATAGTACCGGCTATGGCCCTTACCTGCTATGCTTTTGCATGCGCTGTAAATTATTTATGCCTGGTTGATACACCAGGTTACACACGCTTTTATGAAATTATTTACGCAACTATATATCCTGTTGTGTATTGCGCCAATGTTATGCTTTGGCCAAAACAAATTAACAGGCACCATTACCGATGCCCGCACACACGAGGCTGTGCAGGGCGTAATGATTAGCAATGCCGATAACGGCACCATGCTTTCCACTACTAACGCCAAAGGCAAATTTATTATAACTACCGATGGCGTAAAAACCCTCCGTTTTAAAATGGTAGGTTTTAACGACAAACTTTACGCTTTAACAAACGCAACTTCAATAGAAATTACATTAGACCCCTCTACAATAGATCTGCAACAGGTGGTTGTATCGGCCAGCCGCGAGCGGCAGGCCAGGCAGGATGCGCCAATTGCCATAAGCAAAATTAACGCCACCCAAATACATGATACTAAGGCTACCGCCCTTTACCAGTTATTAAACAAAGTAACCGGCGTTTACATGGTTGATCTGGGGAACGAGCAGCACACCATGGCCATACGCCAGCCCATCACTTACAACGCGTTGTATTTATATATGGAAGATGGGTTGCCGATCCGCCCAACGGGTATATTCAACCATAATTCGCTTTACGAAATAAACATGAGCGGCGTGCGCGATATTGAGGTGATAAAAGGCCCGGCATCGTCACTTTATGGCAGTAACGCCATTGGAGGGGCCATCAATTTTATTACACAAGGCCCGCCGGCGGGGTATGCAGGTAATGTATCGGTACAAGGCGACAATTACCACTACCGTAGGGTTGATACCGACGGCGGATTTAGCACAGGCAAATTTGGCCTGTATGTAGGCGGTTACGTTGCCAAATTACGCGATGGCTGGCAAGATTACAGCGACTTTGACAAATACTCGGGTAACTTTAAAACCACGTATGATTTTGATGCCGCTACCCGTTTAACCACATCTGCAGCTTATAATTACCTTAATACCCAAACCCCGGGAAGTTTGGATAGCGCCAAATTTTACAGTCGCGCTTATGGTGCAAACCAGCGCTTTACCTACCGTAAGGTGAAGGCCTTTAGGGCTAACACCAAACTGGAGCATACTTGGAACACACAAAGCAGCACGTTCCTCACGCTGTTTTACAGGAATAATTCTACCGCGCAACTGCCAAGTTATTTTATATCTGATGTAAGGGACAACGCGGGCAATTACCTAAGCTCTAACGGGCAGGAAAACGACCAGAGCTTTCATAGTATTGGTTTATTGGCTCAGCACAGGCAAGATTTTGATTTCCTGCATTCAAAGTTGATTCTGGGAGTATATGCCGATAACAGCCCAAGTAGCTACTACGCCAAGTTTTTAGATATACAAAAAGATGTTGCCAATAACACTTATACCGGCTACACCCCTACCGGGAGTTACATCGATAATTATCGTATCAAATTGTTCAACACCGCTGCTTACGCCCAGTACGAACTTAAACCTGCCGAGCCTTTGCGTATTGTAATGGGACTGCGTTATGATCGTATCCATTACAACTTCACTAATGGCATAGCTGCCGGCAGTACCAAATACAAACAGCAAGAAACTAACAATTTCAATATTGTAGCGCCAAAGCTTGGGCTTACCTATAACTTTGGTAATAACAAAGGTTTGTATGCCAATTACAGCGTAGGTTTCCAACCACCGGAAACTGGCGACCTTTACAGCGCACGACAGCTTACCCCGCTTAAACAAGCAACTTTTAACAACTACGAGGCAGGCGGTTGGTTCACGGCACTTAACAAAAAAATGTATGTGGAGGTTACCTTGTATGATCTGGAAGGCCGTAATGAGATAATTAACCAACTACTGCCTGATAATACTACCCAAAATCAAAATGCCGGTGCAACACGTCATCGCGGTATCGAATATTCGGTAGCATATGCGCCGGTTAGCGAATTAGGGTTCAGGTTCAGCGGCACAAACGCCAGGCATACGTATGTAGATTATAATGAAGTGGCGACCAACTTTAGCACAGGTGCAAGTACGGTTAATGTTTATAATGGCAACCGCATGAGCAATGCCCCAAATTGGATAGCCAACTCAGAAATTACCTATAAACCGGCTTACATCAACGGCTTCAGAATAGCGGGTGAGTGGCAGCACATCGCATCTTATTTTACAAATCCGGCTAACACCAAAACATACTCAGGGTACGATATTTTCAACCTGCGCACGGGCTTTGATGTAAAGAGCGGATTGTTGAAAGGGGCGGGCATCTGGTTTAACGTACTTAATTTAACCAACAAGCTTTACGCCACTACAGTCACCAGCAACCAGTATGGCGATACCTATAACGCCGCTCCGCCAAGGGTTTATACACTGGGCCTTAGCTATTCATTTGCAAAACATTAAATTATGGCAACAGCAAAACAAAACTTTTATAAATGGCACAGGATATTGGGCTTAATAGCCCTTATCCCTGTTATGATGTGGACGCTGAGCGGCCTTTCACACCCCTTTATGTCGAACTGGTTCAGGCCAACAATTGCGAGGGAAACCTACAAACCACAACAAATTGTAAAGCCCGCGCTCTCCATCAGACAGGTGCTTGATAAAAACGCGATAAGCCAATTCATCAATTTTGGGTTAATTACTTTTAATAACCAGGCTTACTACCAGGTATTGGGGAAGGATAGCATCACAAACTATTATTCAGCCTCGAGTGGAGATCTCTTAAAAGACGGCGACAAACAATACGCCATTTACCTTGCCCGGTACTTTACGCAGGATAACACATCAAAAGTAAAAAGCATCACTATGCAAAAAAACTTTGATGCGCGTTATCAGCCGATAAACCACCTACTGCCCGTTTGGAAAGTAGCGTTCGACAGGCCGGATGGCATGGACGTATATGTAGAAACCTTGCAAAGCCGCATGGGCACGTTCAATAACAATTCCCGTAAGGTAATGCTAACCATTTTTGAGCAACTACATACCTGGGAGTTTTTGTCGGATATAGGCGGCGAGCAATTTAGGATAGTAGTGCTACTAGTTATTATTAGTGTGATGCTTTTATCACTACTTACCGGCTTAACCGTATATGGTTTGTTTTGGAAAAAATTTAAAACCGCAACAGAAAATCGCCGGCGTGATGATCGGACTGATACCCGCTTCATACATCGCTATCACAGGCAGTTAGGGCTTATTGTTTCCTTTGTGATGTTAACGTTTATTATAAGCGGTGCATTTCATTTAGTTGTTAAAATGCATAACATAAAACCGCAGGCTAAAGCGTACAACCAGGTCATCAACACAAAAGACCTCGCCGTCTCTAACCTGCAATTACCTGTGGATAGCATGAAGACCATCGGACTGATAAAATATGCAGATAGCTGCTACTACCAGCTAAGCGACTTTAAAAAGAATGTTTACTACTATAACACATCAACTGGAAACCAACTTGCTGATGGCGACGCTATCTACGCCAACTATCTAAGTGATTTTTACAGAGCAGGTGAACCACCTGTAAAGGTAAAAGGTAAAAGCACAATCACCCAAATCCGCCAGTTTGATAACGAGTATGGGTTTATAAACAAGCGCCTGCCGGTACAAAAAGTGGCCTATCCTAACGGCGAGAACTGGTATATTGAAACTACTACCTCACAGTTAGCTACCAAAGTTGCAGGAATCGACCGCGCCGAAGGATTATCTTTTATATTTTTACACAAGTATTTTGGCATGAGCTGGGCCGGTAAAAACATTCGCGACATTGTAAGCATGCTTGCAGCGCTGGGTGTATTTGTAGTATCGGCATTTGGCTTTTCAGCATTTCTTAAAAACAAATAATTATGAGAAGATCCATTATCATTTTAGCAGTAGCAGCATCATTAGGGTTTGCGGCATGCAACTCATTGGCAACAAAGGATGCCAAAGCAACTGAAGATGCCAAGCCCAAAGGCAAATATTATTGCACTATGCACCCCGAGATAACATCAGACAAACCCGGTACATGCAGTAAATGTGGGATGGATTTGGTGGAACGGGATACGAAATAGCTTTCCACATAATACACGCGTCATCCTATGTTTGCATAGGATGACGTTTTTATTGAGCGATCCTGAGAGTCACGGGTTCAGGAACCTAAAACAGTCACTCCTCCTTCCAGAACAGGGTATTGGGATGAAATTGTTTCCATGAGCGCCAATACTCCTGGTATGCCTGTATAGTTGCTAACTGGCTACCTTTATATGAGCCCGCTGTACACAGTCCTTTCCAATCCCAAATAGAGGAGGTTTCATCGTCGGTAAGGTGCCCGTCCGCATTCACCTGGAAATGCAGAGGCTTGCCATTTACGGTACTGTTCCAGGCATGATAGTTCATGCTGTCCTTTTCAACAGCTATGAGCAGGCTGGTATTTTTAATTTTATCATTATACGTACGTTTACGCACCATTGCTCGCCAATCATAGGCCTTGGGCTGGCCTTCAACAATAACGCCTAACATCCAGCTCTTCCGCATCAACGAATCTTTGTTCCGAAGCGTGGTATCTTTATCAACCGCCTGTTTGCGGTCGTAGTCTTTCAGGTCGGCATAATCGTTACTGTAAATGGCATCGGGCTGCAAAATTTGCGATCCCGGGTACTTGTTAAGCCATGCGCCAAGGGTTAACTGCTCATAAGGCACCTCGGCTAATTGCGCGCCTTTTAATTTGCCAACAGCAGCTTTCCCTGTAGATTGATACCACCAGCTTTTTGTGGCTTCGTCCTCAATAATGGCATTATAATGCCTTGCCCCAACCAGCCTAAAGGTTTGCAGTTTGCCATTGATAACCGGGTTATAAACACGGCCGGTACGGCACATGGTGCAGTAGGTAACCAATATGGGCTTGCCGGCAATAGTATCCAATACTTTATGGTGATAACCTAAATATATAATAGGATAAGCTTTTGCCACACCTTTATAAACCACACCAATTACCAAATAGCTATGCGGTACGCGGCTTTTTATGGCGTTTGCAAATGCCACTTTGCGCGACTCTTTAAACATGATCTCGGCCTTGTACATATTATCAGTAAAGTAAAAACTGATAAGGCACAGGGCCAGTACGCCAACTTTTATGATTTTTTGTTTAGTGCTATCTTTTATGAGGTAAAGCCCCAGGTAGGCCAATATTAATATGGCGCCTAAAATGCGTAGCGGCTGTATCACCTTTTCAAGGTAATAGCAAAATGTAATAGCGTTAATACCCTGGCTGCCGGGGAATGGCATTAACAAATAAGCATGTATAAGCCCCGGAATTAAGAGCAGTATAATACCGGCCCAAAACAGCAATGGTTTAGTTTTTTTATTCATGCTTATCCGTAAAGGCCTGCTATAGTATAAGTTAATTAGGTTACTAAGCCTAAATTATAAAAAAGATATTTAAATATCTATACGGCGTTTTATTAATTTTTCTATCAGTATCCTTTTGGTTATCGGCTTTGTTTTTGACTTTGTGCTTACGTTATTAACCGCCAATACCCGTAATTTTATGAAAATTTGAAAATAATGAAGATCGAGATCTGGAGTGATGTAATGTGCCCGTTTTGCTATATTGGCAAACGCCGTTTTGAAGATGCATTACAACAATTTAAGCATAAAGACCAAGTAGAGATCGAATGGAAGAGCTTTCAGCTTAACCCAGATATGGTTACTGATCCTTCGGTGAACATCAGCCAGTACCTGGCAGATGCTAAAGGGTGGACTTTGGAATATGCCCGGCAAATGAACAACCATGTTACGGAAATGGCCGCCGAAGTTGGCCTTACTTATAACATGCATAAAGCCGTTGTAGCCAACAGCTTTAACGCCCACCGTTTTACGCATCTTGCCAAAACACACCATCTGGGTGATGCCGCCGAAGAAGCACTTTTTAAGGCCTATTTTACAGATGGCAAAAACATGGATGATGTTGATACGCTCGCAGAACTTGGCGCGTCTATCGGCCTGTCTGCCGACGAAGTAAAACAAACACTTGCCACTGATGCCTTTGCCGATAACGTGAAGCACGATATTGCCGAAGCGCAATATTTAGGCATCCAGGGTGTGCCATTTTTTGTAATGAACAATAAATATGGTGTATCCGGCGCCCAGGCGGTACCGGTATTCACTCAAACCTTAGAAAAGGCTTTTGGTGAATGGCACGATGAGCAAAACAAACCCAAATTGGATGTTATTGAAGGCCCGGCATGCGGACCTGATGGCGACTGCTAAGAGTTAACTCATATATTAATCAGCAGTATAGGTAAGAAATTTATTAGCGCTGCGCATTAATTAGCCCGAAATATATTTTATATTTATACCCTGATTAATTGAATAACTATATGAATAAACTCTACTCCAAACTATTTATAGTTCTTGTTCTGGCGTTCGCAATTGGCGGATGTAAAGTTGACGCACCGGTATATCCCGAGGGTACCGTTTCTACTGTTGGTAAACCCAAACCTGCTACCGGTACAGATAATGGAACTGGCACGGGTACAAACCCGGGTACTGGAACAGGGACAAACCCGGGAACCGGAACTGGCACAAATCCCGGAACAGGGACAAACCCGGGAACTGGTACTGGCACAAATCCCGGCACAGGTACAAACCCTGGTACTGGTACTGGAACAAACCCCGGTACTGGCACTGAAAACACAGGAGATGGCCTGCCTGTTGGTGCAACAAACACCATCCAAATTAGGTATACCGCGGGCGGTGCAATTAAAACCTACAAAAACAATGTTTCTATAACAGCCTTAATGGGATTTATAACTGTAGGCGCTATTGAAAGCCAATCATCTATAATTACATTCGGCCTTACAGATACAGCGGTAGGCACCTATGATCTTTTTGCTTTGCAAACCGAAAACTATTACATGGATCCACTCTCTATTGGCAAAGTAAAGGTAACCGAGTCTTCCTTTAACCAAAGTACAGGTAAAGGAACTATCAAAGGAACTTTTAGCCTTGATATGACCGATGGAACAACAACTTACAAGCACGTTTTAGGGTCATTTAATATCAGCAAATAACCTTATATATCAGTTACAGAAGCCTGCTTATTACACAGGTTTTTTTAATGGAATTAAGATAGTAACTTTGCGTATTAGTGTAATAATTACACAAAGTTACCATCATAATTTTGGAAGCAATAACCCCGGTTTATAATTTTTCGCGCACAACATTACGCATGGCGGTGGGTGCCATGTTTTTTATGGCGGGCATTTGCTTTGCCAGTTGGGCATCGCGCATAGCCACCATACAACAAAACCTTAACTTAAGCGATGCCGGGCTTGGGGGCGTGTTATTCGCGCTGCCGGTTGGGCTCATGTGTTCCCTTCCATTCTCGGGATGGATAATTACCCGTATAGGCAGCCGCAAACTGCTTATAAGCGCTTTAGTAGTATATAGCCTTTCGCTGGTATCATTAGGCATAGCGCAAAACGCGGTTCAATTAATTGCTTGCTTACTGCTGTTTGGCTTTTCGAGCAATGCTGTAAACATAGCTGTTAATACCCAGGCCGTAGCTGCCGAAGAGCTTTACCAACGCCCTATTCTTGCATCTTTCCATGGCTTATGGAGTTTGGCCGGTTTTACAGGCGCCGCCATAGGTACGTTCATGATTGGCAAGCAGGTAATTCCGTTCAAACATTTTAGCCTTATAATGGCGCTGGTAATTGTAGTAGTGATATTTACTTCGCGCTATCTTAAAAACGATAAGCCAACCAGCACCGGCCCTGTATTTGTAATGCCCGATAATTCGCTTATTAAATTAGGCCTCATCGCCTTTTGTTCGATGATATGCGAGGGTGCCATGTTTGATTGGAGTGTTATTTACTTTAAAAAAGTAGTACTTGCCCAAAGCGCCTTAATGGGTGCCGGCTACACCGCGTTTATGTTTACCATGGCTACCGGCCGTTTCGTGGCCGATAAATTCGCGCATCGCTTCGGGCTTAAACGCACCCTGCAAATAAGCGGGATGCTTACCGCAACAGGTTTGCTTATAGCTGTGGCATTCCCGTATATTTATACAGCTATTTTTGGCTTTTTACTGGTAGGCTTCGGTGTATCGTCTGTTGTGCCATTGGTTTACAGCGCAGCAGGTAAATCAAAAACCATGTCGCCCGGGGTAGCATTGGCCGCGGTGTCTACCATTAGTTTCGCAGGCTTTTTAATTGGTCCTCCTGTAATTGGATTTGTGGCCGGCATAGCTACGCTAAAGGCATCATTTACCCTTATAGCTGTAATGGGGCTTTGCGTAACCATTTTTGCTACTAAGGCAAAAATATAATTACTCCTTTGTCAGGTCTGCTTCGTTAGGGTTAAGCACGTACTCAAAGTTCTCGTAACCATTATGAAATATAAACTTAAGGCGCTCGTGCGGCAGGTTAATATCCAGTGATATAGCGCCTAATGTGGCAGGCAGGTTGTCTCTGATCAGTTTCAGATCGGTAACATGGGGCATATCTATAGCAATATCTTCGCCACGTGCCTCTATCTTCCAGTCCTTTAGGCCGGCGCCCTGTAATACATCCAACCACTTTTGCTGATAAGCATTCATAATATACAATTTGCTTATTAAACAGGTTACCTCACATTAAGTTTTATTGACCGGAAACTATGGTGCCGATATATATCTGCCATAAACCCCTAAGCGGGCCAGCCTATCTTCAAAAATAACCCTGCCATCGGCAAAAAACTTCTTAAAATCCTGCTCGCTAATTTGGCCGGGGTATGGTACATAATAATGATCGGGACGGCCGTTGCGCCAGGCCATTACATAGGATGCTTTGTGCCCGGCAAGTGTGGGTAATAATACTTTTGTCCACCAGTCGGCTTGTGGTATTTGTTCATAACCTGTTTCGGGCAGGCAAGCCAGCTTATGTGTTTTGGCAGCAACAGCATCAACTATCCCCAGGCGCATATCCAGCTTTTGCCGGTAATCCTCAACATCCTGGTAACAGTAGTTATCAAAGCCAATAAAATCGGTATAATCATTACCGGGGTAACGCAGCATAAAATCTGCCTCACTATTAAAATCTGCCGCCGAGTATACAATGAGCAGGTTATGCAGTTTTTTAGTATCGCGCAGGTAATTAATGGTAAACCGCCAAAGTTCTATAAATTCCGCGGGTGTGCTGGTGTTGGCGCACCACCAAAACCAGTTGCCGGTGAGTTCATGAAACGGTCGAAATAAAATGGGTATCGGCTCTCCGTTTTCCCCTCTCAGATCGGCCAGGTGATTGGCGCCTTTTTCCAGCCATTTTACGTAAGTATCATGATATGCACCGCCTGGTAAAATATCTTTTATGGTGCGGTTGGTAGTGTCCCAGGCAGTTTTACCGTTGGTTGGGTTATCCATATGCCAGCAAAAGGTATTGATGCCCCCACGGCTGTAGGCTTCGCGTACCAGCTTCTTTTGCTGTTTAAAAAGCATTCCGTTAATATCCCGGGTACTGTCATGCTCAATCTTGGCAAGATCCCACCCGTATAATGCGGGGTATGATCCGGTTACACTTTTCACATCAGATCGCCCCTCCTCGTAACACCACCCTATCCCGTAAGCAGTATCGTCGTGATGGCCAAAAATAGTACCCGCGCTAACTAAACGTTGCATACTGTAATATAGCTGCCGTGTCTCGTGCGTAGCCTGTTTATCGCAAGGGTTATATAGTTGTGCCATAGCAGGAGCATTACATATTAATAATATTATAATTAAGCCGTTACGGTAAATGCTTTTCATAATTAAATATACAATGCCCTAAATTACCACAAAATTATTGTGCCTGTACTATTATGCTTTGTTTGTTAAGTTATAGCCATGCGTTTTGTAACATGTAAATAGTGCCTTTTAAGCATAATTATTACATTATACTGAATATCTTTTTAAAACAAAATGGGGCATTCAAGTATCTATATCTTACATAAGTTATACCTTTGCCCAATTAATGGATAGCGTAGATACATCTTCAAAACCTGCACCTAAACGTTTTATACAAACGCGGAGTAAACTGGCAGAATTCTTTTTAATGCTGCACAGGATATATGTTTTTATCCTGCGCTTTTTTAAAGAAGTTTTTTTACCTCCTTACGAGTTTAGGGAAGTTGTAAGGCAATGTTATGAAACGGGCGTTAGGTCGTTTACCCTGATCACGCTTACCGGCTTCATTGTTGGGGTAATATTTACCAAACAAAGCCGCCCCTCTTTAACCAATTTTGGTGCCGAGTCGTGGTTACCGTCGCTGGTTTCCATCGCTATCATGAAAGCCCTTGCACCGCTGGTTACGGCGCTTATAGCGGCCGGTAAAGTAGGATCAAGTATTGGTGCCGAGCTTGGTTCTATGCGTGTTACGGAGCAAATAGATGCCATGGAGGTATCGGGCACAAAACCCTTTAAATTTTTGGTTTGTACCCGGGTTATCGCTACCACTATAACTATACCGCTGCTAGCTACCTATGTTGCGTTTATCGCGCTTCTGGGCGGATACTTAAACGTTAGCCAAAATGAAGGCACCAGCTACGCTACTTTTATGGAGCAGGCATTTGAGCCCCTTACTTTTGTTGATTTTTGGGCATCGTTAAGTAAGGCTATTGTATTTGGTTTTACAATTGGTATTGTGGGATGCTATCAGGGATATAACTCTACCAAAGGCACAGAGGGTGTTGGTAAGGCGGCAAATGGCGCGGTAGTAACGGCTATGTTCCTGGTATTTATTGAAGAAGTTTTAATTGTACAGATAGCCGGATGGTTCCGCTAAGTTATGGAAAAGCAAAAGGCAAATATTGACAGGACTAACGCAGTAGTAAAACTACGCGGGGTTGAAAAATCATTCGCGGATTACGATGTGCTGCGCGGTATAGACCTCGACCTTTTTCAGGGCGAAAACCTGGTAGTGCTTGGCCGTTCGGGTACCGGTAAATCGGTATTAATTAAACTTATATCAGGCCTTTTAAGCCCTGATGCAGGCACAATAGAAGTTTTAGGTAAAGAGGTTACTACCATTAGTGAAAAAGAACTTGAGGAACTGCGCATCCGTATTGGATTCTCTTTCCAGAATAGTGCATTATATGATAGTATGACGGTGCGTAAGAACCTGGAGTTTCCGCTGGTGCGCAACCGTAAAGGAATTACCCGGGCCGAGATAGACAAGAAAGTGGCCGAGGTTTTGGAGGCCGTTAGCCTTTCGCAAACTATTAACCAGATGCCATCAGAGCTTTCGGGCGGGCAGCGTAAACGTATTGGCATTGCCCGTACGCTGATACTAAACCCGGAAATAATGATGTATGATGAGCCAACAGCCGGTCTCGACCCGATTACCTGTATTGAAATAAACGAATTGATAAACGAGGTGCAGCAACGCTATAACACCTCATCCATCATTATAACGCACGACCTTACCTGTGCTAAGATGACCGGCGACCGTGTCGCGATGCTTTTAGACGGGCAGTTTCAACGTGTGGGCACGTTTGACGAGGTGTTTAACACCACCGACCCGCGTGTTACACCCTTTTATGATTATAATTTTATACAATAGATATTAGTACCCTATATAATGGATGCAGCAGAAAATAGAAGATCGATAACTGTAGGCGTATTTGTCCTACTCGGCGTGGCCGTTTTTGTAATAGGTATACTTACGCTTGGCGGTCAGCAAAAAACCTTTGTTAAAAGCATAACCATCAGCTCGATATTTAATGACGTTGCGGGTTTAAAGAAAGGTAACAATGTTTGGTTCTCGGGCGTTAAGGTTGGTACCATTAAAAATATCCATTTTACCGGCCCTTCGCAGGTGGACGTGATCATGAGCATTGAATCGAGCTCGCAGCCATACATACACCGTAATGCGGGTGTACGCATCAGCAGCGATGGATTGATCGGTAACAAGATCATCGTAATTGATGGTGGTTCGCCGCAGGCACCGCCAATACAGGACGGCGCGGTTTTACAGTCGGAAAAAATGCTATCTACCGACGATGTGCTTAAAACCTTACAGCAAAACAACCAGAACCTGCTGGCTATTACTACCGATTTTAAAGCGCTTAGTCACCAGATACTGGCAGGTAAGGGCACAGTTGGGGCCTTATTAGCCGACAGCACTATGGGTAACCAGTTAAAACAAACTATGCGCAACTTACAGGCCGCAACACAAAACGCGGCCAAAATGTCGTCGCAACTGAATAGCTTTAGCAATAAAATGAATACAAAAGGCGGCTTTGCAGATAACCTGCTTACCGATACTGTTACCTTTAACAGAATCCGCGCATCGGTTGGCCGTTTAAAAGAGGCTGCAGATAATGCCAGCATTTTAACCGATAACCTTAACAAGGCAAGCAATAAACTAAATACAACCGATAACGCCCTTGGAGTGCTTTTAAACGACCCTAAAGCGGCGGTAAAAGTACAGAGTACGCTTAATTACCTACAGCAGAGCTCAGTTAAGTTAAATGATGACCTGGAAGCAGTGCAACATAACTTTTTGCTCCGCGGATTCTTCAAGAAAAAGGAGAAGGCCAAACAGGATAGTATTAAAAAAGCGATGTAAAAATTTGAAAAGCGATGTTGATCATCGCTTTTTTTGTTTGATACAGTTCGCAGATTAATGGATTATCCCAAACCATCCACTCACTCCCCTGTTGCTTATATATCAGAACAAAACACTATGCAAAGCAACAGACCAGTTTGGCAAACTTTAGGATTAGGCGCAGTAGCAGGCGTACGTGCCAGTGCCGCACCGGCTATAGCTAATTATTACAGCAATGGATATTACTCCAGTCCGCTAAGCATAATCAGGTTTGCTCAATCGCCTATAACCAGTATAGCAACTTCTTTATTTTCTGCGGCCGAGAATGAAAGAAGGAGATTAAGGAAAGCGACAGATATTTTAGACATGCGCCAGTTAGGTTGGCATGTTGCATCAGGTGCTTTTGCAGGGGCAGCAGTGTTCCGTAAGAATAAACAGAGTATTTTTAAAGGTATGCTGATAGGGGGTGCAGCGGCATTGTTAACAGGTATTGCGGGGCATTACATCCGCAAAAATGCTGATAAACTTCCTGTTGTTATACCACAATTTACAGGTGCTTTTAATGACGCTTTCACTTATAGCAGTGGTATTGCGTTATAAATAATCACTCGGTAAGCTTTGGTGGCTGGCGTTTATCTGGCGGTAGCTTCTCATACTTTTTTAAGCACTCGTTAAGGTAATTGACCAGGTTAAAATCTTTTTCGGTTACTATTTTGGGGGTTGGGGTATACAGGGTTATAAAATTATTCAGGTCCTCTCCCGTTAGAGGAATATACTGAGCAATGATGCCGGGTTGAAACACCGCCTGTATCTTATCCATCACAGCAAATTTTTGTTGTAACTTTTCAAGTTTGGATTTTTTATTTTCATCTTTTTTCCACCACCACAAGCGCCATATAATGCCTCCCACAGGCCTTTGCTCCCGGTCGCGTTGGTAAACTACCGGCTGGCCATGGTAAAGCGGGTCATAATAGGTATTAAAGTTTTTAGTTACGGTAGTATTAATATTTACCTGGTTAAGCTGGTTAGTAACAGGTTCCATAAAAATTTCCTGTTCATTCATCTTCGTCAACACCAGGGTATCAACCTGGTAGGCAAAGCCTTTAAAAACAAGCATATCGCCGTTTTTGGCAGGGATTGCAAAATTACCGGTATTATTGGTAAGTGTGGTTTTATTGTTGTTTAAATTATCTACACGTATCCCTGCCAGGCCAATGCGGGTTTTGTTCTCAAATACACGCCCTTTTAAAATAAATTGGGCCCGAGCTGAGGTTGATATCAAAAACGCGAAAATGATAAGGCAGCGTTGCATGCTTAAAACTATACAAAACCGGCCATACTTACTTAAGGCAAATGCGTATTTAACGTTAATTAACATTTTATAAATCACCCGTTTGGGCACAAAAAGAACAACTATTAAAGAAATTTTTTTAACTATACCTTGTTTTTAAATATCTTTAGGGTGATTATATACCTTTGCAGACCCTTATTAAACCAACTGATTAAACTTGAAACAGCAGTTAACATATACTGAAGCTTCATCGCCCGCCATTAAACAAAGCAAGCAGAGTTTGTACGCCAAGTATGGAGCTATGCTTTTGGGTTACATTAAAGAGGTTGTAAAAGAGATCAACGTTGCCGAACAATATCTTGTAGAGATTTTTAACGACCTGCAGCATACAGATATTGAAGAAATACTGGCACCCGGCGCAAATTCATTCCTGCGTTTGCAGCAACTTACCCGTAAAAAGTTATCGTCATTTATAAGCACGGTTGAAGATTGTACTGATGAAGCTGAAATAACTTCTAAAAAAGCTATAACCGGCAATAAGTTTATAGACATGATGGATAAGGAACAGCAACTTGTTTTTTGTGGTGTACACTACCACGGTAAAACAACTGCTAACTTAGCTACAGAATTAAATAAAACAGAAGACGCCATAAGGCAACTATTGAGAGAATCGTTCACTATTATCAGGAAAAACCGTAATGATACAGCAGTACATTAATAGCGGCATATTGGAAGCATATGTAACAGGTTCTGCCTCCGAACAAGAGGTACAGGAACTGCTGCAAATGAAAACGAAGTATCCTGAGGTAAACAACGCACTTGAGGAATTAGAGAAAGATATGGAACTGCTTGCCCAAAGCATGGCCATAACCCCTCCCACGCACACCTGGGGTAGAATATCTAACAGCATCGATGAGATCATGATGCGCCAACCCAGCGATGCAGTGTTATATAATCAAACAAAGGAAACTAACCAAAATGGATATGCTAAGCCTGATAACGGCCCGCACTACATAGAAGTAGAAGCTGCTAACAGCTACATGAAAGTGCATAAGGCATGGAAATGGGTATTTGCGGCGGTGTTTATTTTGGGTAAGATATTTTTGGGGTGCGCCATTTACTTCTACCTCGAGAACAGGCAGGCCCAACAGCAAATTAACCAGCTTAAGACTGAGCTCCGCCAGTTAAAAAAATAATTTACTATTTCAACTTTCACGCACAGGAATAGGTGTTTAAACGCGCTTAAAAATTAATTTTTATAAACTTTTTATATCTCTTAAAGTTATTTAACCAGGAGGATATAATATGGCAACATCACAAAGCAAGCCGGCTACTACAAAAAAAGCCACCACCAAATCAGCTTCAACTGCTAACCACGAGTTGGAAACAGACAGACCCTTAAGCGAAAAAGACGAGGTAAAAAATGCCGAACGCAAAACAATAAAATCGCTTAAAAAATAGATCAAACAAAGAGAGCGCCTTTAAGGCGCTCTCTTTGTTAATATTATCATTCAAATATAAGCCGCTTACCAGATCAATATATTGTTGCAGCGCCGCTGCCAGTATAAAGCATTATTCCTAAAAAATACGTTTATGAATGTAACGCTTGTTGCTGTAGCTTCACATTCGGGCAGCATAGCAGTTGGCAGAATTGTTCGCGATATTAAATATGCACTATTTTAATATCGCTACCGCTAAATTTTAATGGGCTGCAAACGAAGAAACCTTAGATTCTAACCTTTCTTTTATATTTCTCCGCCCAATTAATACTACAAAAAGGGCCAGTGATGATGCCGCCAGCATAATTGCCGACATTGGTATAGACGACTGACTTTTAAACAAACTAATACCTACCGATACTACCGACCCAATACACATTTGAAAAGCGCCTAAAAGAGCCGACGCCGTACCTGCGTTTTTTTCGAACGGGGCTAAGGCTAAAGCCGAGGTGTTTGGGCTGGCTATCCCTACGCAGCATAAAACCAAAAATATCATGATGATAGTACCTGCAAGCCCTAATAAGTTTTGCAAAGAACCAAAAACAAACAAAGCCGAAATAATAACCATGGCAATAAGTGCCACATTCACTATTTGCGCGCTTTTATATTTCTTAACCAGTAAACTGTTTACCTGGCTGGCTCCAATAAATCCTACAGAGAGTATAGCGAAGATCCATCCGTAAACTTTACTACTTACTTTAAACACTTCCATAAATACCAACGGCGATGAAGATATATAGGCAAACAACCCCGAAAAGGCTATACCCCCGCTAATTGCATAGGTATAAAATTGCGGTGTTTTAATAACGGTTATAAAACCGCTTATAATTGGCCTGGGTTTAAGAGAATAGTTTGGGTCGGCTTTATAACTCTCGGGCAGGAAAAAGAATACCGCCAATATTATAAGTACTGCAATTACAGCCAGGATAATAAATATCAATTGCCAGCCAAAATATCCGGTAACGTACCCGCCAACTGTAGGGGCTATCATGGGCGATGCCCCCAAAACCAAAATAAGCAAAGCAAAAACTTTGGCGTTATCTTCCACCGGAAAAATATCGCGCACCATTGTAATAGATGCTACCGTTGCAGCACAGCCGCCAATAGCTTGTATAAAACGCATGGCAATAAGCATTTCTATACTTGCCGAAAAATAACAGCCTATTGATGCCGCAATGTACAACGCCAAACCAAAATACAAAGGTGGTTTGCGGCCGTATTTATCAAGCAGGGGGCCATAAAGCAACTGCCCGGCAGATATGCCGATAAAAAAACTGGATAACGACAAAGCCACATTCTCGGGGCTGGTATGCAGCGATCTGGCAATATCCGGGAAGCCAGGCAAATACATATCTATTGAGAAAGGCGCGAGTGCGGTAAGAGAACCCAATATCAGTATCAGGAAGAAATAGCGTTGGCTTGTCATAAAGCAAATAAACGGAGTTTAATTGAATGAAAGTGGTAAAGCAATTGTAAAATAGTTTACTACTAAGCCTTTAACAGACAATTTAATGAAAGGCAGAAATGCGAACCATCCAATTAATATAATTACTACATTAGTTGCATCGGCTTCTTAAGCAAGCAATACAATTATAAATTTTAATACAAAACAATGCTGGTTATCCTGTTCTGCATAGTACTGCTCATATTATTGGTTAGCTGGGCTAAGGTGAACCCTTTCCTGGCTTTCCTGCTGGTATCCATAACCGCAGGCTTAATGCTGGGTATACCTGTTAATAAAGTTACGGCATCGGTACAAAAAGGCATTGGCGATATATTGGGCAGCCTGCTCATCATTATATGCCTCGGGGCTATGCTGGGCAAACTGGTAGCGGTAAGTGGTGCAGCGCAAAAAATTGCCGAAGTATTGGTAAATGCGGTGGGCAAAAAATACATTCAATGGGCGTTGGTGGCGGCAGGCTTTATTATTGGTATACCTCTGTTTTACGGTATCGGCTTTGTGCTGATGGTACCGTTAATATTTTCGGTAGTTTATAAATATAAGCTGCCCGCGGTTTTTATTGGCCTGCCTATGATAGCTTCCCTATCTGTTACGCATGGTTTTTTACCTCCACACCCATCGCCATCGGCGTTAGTAGCATTATTTCACGCTAACATGGCTACCACCTTTATATATGGCCTTTGTATAGCTATACCAACCATTATCCTTGCAGGGCCGGTATTTGCAGGTTTCCTGAAAAAGATCCCATCTGAACCGTTGGCAACGTTCCGCGCCGAAGAAATGCCAGCCGATAAGTTACCAAGCGCCTTTATAAGCTTTTTTACAGCATTGCTACCGGTAATTTTATTAATGCTGACAGCATTTTTCCCCTACCTGGGCATTAAGGACGAAAAGGCTTTAAAAGTAATGGCATTTCTTGGCGACCCGTCAATTGTTATGCTTATAGCCCTTTTGGTTGCTACGTATACACTCGGCATAAAACAAGGCCGCGGCATGGGCCAGTTAGGTGTAAACTACGTTGATGCCGTAAAAGACATTTCGCTTATACTGCTTATTATAGCCGGATCCGGCGCGTTTAAAGAGGTGCTAACCACCAGCGGCGTAAGTAATGAGATTGCTAACAGCCTTAAGGCTTTTAATATGCCTCCCCTGCTTTTGGGCTGGGTTATAGCGGCCATCATCCGCATCAGTTTAGGATCTGCTACTGTTGCGGGTTTGACTGCCGCGGGTATCGTATCGTCTTTAGTAGTGAGTGAACACGTAAACCCCAATTTAATGGTGCTATCTATAGGTGCCGGCAGCTTGGCGTTCTCACATGTAAACGATTCGGGGTTCTGGCTTTTTAAGGAATATTTTAACCTGAGTATAAAAGATACGTTCAAATCATGGTCAATGATGGAGAGCCTGGTATCTGTAATAGGCCTGGCTGGCGTTTTAGTTTTAAACCTGTTTGTTTAATGGTATGAAAAAGATCTTATCGCTAATAATTTTCGCTATAATTTGCTGCACGGGCTTGTATGCCCAAACACCCGAAGGTAAATTTTTCACCTCTTTCGATGGCACGAAGATCTATTACGAAGTAAAAGGAAACGGCTTTCCCGTGATATTACTGCACGGCTTTACCGGTACCAGCCAGGGCTGGAAACATGGCTCGCTTTATCCAGCATTAATTGAGGCAGGGTACCAGGTTGTTATACTGGACCAGCGCGGTAATGGCCAGTCGGACAAGCCACATACCGATGCAGGTTACAACAACGACGCAGAAGCTAAAGATGTAATGGCCCTTGCATCAAGCCTGGGCTTTAAGAAATACAGCGTGGTAGGATATTCGCGCGGTTCCATCATCACATCGCGCTTAATGGTGCTTGATAAACGCATCAATAAAGCTGTAATGGGCGGTATGGGTGTAGATTATACTAACCCCGAATGGCCGAGGCGCATTCATGCGTACAAAGCGTTAATGGGTGATACCACAGTGTATGATGTAGATGATATGATGGTTTGGATCCGTAAGAATAATTTCGATAACCTGGCGCTGGCTTACCAGCAAAAACACCAGCCAAGTACAAGTGCTAAAGAACTTGCGGGTGTAAAAATACCTGTGTTATTAATAGATGGTGCTGATGATACCACAAACGGAGACGTTACGGTTTTACAAAAAATGATACCAGGTTCTAAGTTTATAACCGTACCCGGTGATCATAATAGTGCAGGGAAAACTATACAGTTTTCGGCAGCTATACTTAGCTTTTTAAAATAAATGGTTAAACTATTGGTATAATAATCAATCTATATATGTGTAAGTTTTATGGCTTACTATTTGTTAGAGTGTTTTATATTATAAAGATACATACCATGAAAAAGTTACTCATATATGGAGGCTTGTTACTATCATTAACCACTACGGTTAACTTTAGTGCACAAGCGCAAGAAAGCAAAGGAATAAGTAAACAAGGTAAAGGCGCTATTATAGGTGGTGCCGGTGGTGCCGTTGCAGGCGCGCTAATTGGTAAAAGCGTTGGCGGTGCCGTAATTGGGGGCGCTATTGGCGCTGGTGGTGGTTACATTATTGGTAATGAAGCCCGCAAACGCGAACAAAAAAGAAAACATGCTGCCTGGCTGGAACGCCGCCGCGCATGGAAACGTGCACATCCGGGTAAGGCGTATCCATATTAATACAGCACAATATAAACTATACCAGCCTCCGTTTAATAAACGGGGGCTTTTTTATTGCTATCTGAGATACTCTAATACATGCTATTAACCGCTTGTAAATTAAATCTAAACATTATAATATTTCCTATTAATAAGTTAATTGTGGTATCTTTGGGCCATAGCCGGTCAAATAAGATATGGTAGCATACTACCTATAGATGCCTTCGTCCTGCCATCATATATTTTTCATCTTACTTTAATATCTTTACATACTTTTTTAATTTTTACTTACTGATATGGTTAAGCGTATTTTAGTATTGGATGACAACCAGGACATTCTTGATATCGTTCATGAAACTCTTACTTACGAAAACTTTGAAGTAAAAAGTACAGGCGCAAGCGAAAATGTAATGCCTTTGGTTGAACAGTTCGAGCCCGATTTGGTTATACTTGATTTTAGGGTTGCGGGCCAAAACGGTGGCGAACTTTGCCGCAGTATTAAAGCGCATCCTAAATTTGGCAATGTACCTGTTATTATATTTTCGGCATATATCAATCACGAAGCCGACCTTTATGCCTACGGCTGCGATGCCATCATCAACAAACCTTTTGATCTATCGGAGTTGGTGGAGAAGGTTAATAGTCTGATATCATAGAAAATTTCAATCATAAAATAAAGGCCATTTGTTAGCTAACGGATGGCCTTTATTTTAGCCCCACGCGTCGTTGCGAGGTGGGTTGAGCTGTCATAGTGAGCCTGTCGGACCATTTGCCGCGAATATAAGTCTTCGACATGCTCAAACTGACAAGCAAAATATTTTCAAAATAAAAACGGCCCCGATCAATCGGGGCCGTTTTACTATATATTAGGGTAATTATTTTACCTCTTCAAAGTCAACATCTGTTACGTTGTCGGCACCACCTTCCGGCTGGCCACCTGCAGCCTGACCTGCGTCAGCGCCTGGCTGGCCACCTGCTTCGGCAGATGCTTTGTACATATCTTCAGATGCAGCAGTCCATGCGGCGTTAAGCTCTTCTTGTGCTGGTTCAATAGCAGCAAGATCTTTAGCAGCATAAGCTGTTTTCAATTTTTCGAGACCGGCTTCAATAGCGCCTTTTTTGTCGGCAGGTATCTTATCACCGTATTCTTTCAATTGTTTCTCGGTCGAGAAGATCAGGGCATCGGCAGAGTTCAGTTTCTCAACTTCTTCTTTTGCTTTTTTGTCAGCATCAGCGTTTGCTTCAGCTTCGTCCTTCATCTTTTTGATCTCGGCATCAGTTAAGCCTGATGAAGCTTCGATACGAATCTTTTGCTCTTTACCGGTTGCTTTATCTTTTGCAGATACATGTAATATACCGTTCGCGTCAATATCAAAGGTTACTTCAATTTGAGGCACACCGCGAGGTGCCGGTGGTATACCATCCAGGTGGAAACGGCCTATGGTGCGGTTGCCCGATGCCATTGGGCGCTCGCCCTGTAATATGTGGATCTCAACAGATGGCTGGCTATCAGACGCTGTAGAGAACGTTTCTGATTTTTTGGTTGGTATAGTAGTGTTAGACTCTATCAATTTAGTCATTACACCGCCCATAGTTTCGATACCTAATGATAACGGGGTAACGTCTAACAACAATACATCTTTAACCTCACCGGTTAACACACCACCTTGTATAGCTGCACCAATGGCAACAACCTCATCTGGGTTAACACCTTTTGAAGGGGCTTTACCAAAGAATTTTTGTACGGCATCCTGTATAGCAGGGATACGGGTTGAACCACCTACAAGTATAACCTCGTCGATATCTGATGTGCTGTAACCTGCATTTTTCAAAGCGGTTTTACAAGGCTCTATGGTACGTTTGATCAAACTATCAGCCAATTGCTCAAATTTAGCACGGCTTAAAGTTTTAACAAGGTGTTTAGGGCCTTCGGCACCTGCGGTAATGTATGGCAGGTTTATTTCTGTTTGAGTTGAGCTTGATAATTCGATCTTAGCTTTCTCAGCAGATTCTTTTAAGCGTTGCAAAGCCATTGGGTCTTTACGCAGGTCAACACCTTCGTCGCTTTTAAACTCATCTGCCATCCAGTCAATAATTACCTGGTCAAAGTCGTCACCACCTAAGTGAGTATCACCATCGGTAGATTTTACCTCGAACACGCCATCACCCAACTCCAGTACAGATACGTCATGCGTACCACCACCACAGTCAAATACCGCTATCTTCATGTCTTTGTGTGCTTTATCCAAACCGTAGGCAAGGGCAGCAGCAGTAGGCTCGTTAATAATGCGGCGAACTTTTAAACCTGCAATTTCACCTGCTTCTTTAGTAGCCTGGCGTTGTGCATCGTTAAAGTATGCAGGTACGGTAATAACCGCTTCAGTCACTTCAGTTCCTAAAAAATCTTCAGCAGTTTTCTTCATTTTCTGAAGTATCATTGCAGAGATCTCTTGCGGGGTATATTTACGGTCGCCAATTTCAACACGCGGGGTGTTGTTGTCGCCTTTAACTACTTTATAAGGCACACGGCCTACTTCACTGGTAACCTCGTTAAAGTTGTTACCCATAAAGCGCTTTATAGAATAAATAGTTTTTGTTGGGTTTGTAATGGCCTGGCGTTTTGCCGGGTCGCCCACTTTACGCTCACCGTCGTTAACAAAAGCTACAACAGAAGGCGTAGTACGTTTTCCCTCGCTGTTAGCAATAACTACAGGTTCGTTACCTTCCATTACTGATACGCAGGAGTTTGTTGTTCCTAAGTCAATTCCAATTATTTTAGACATATTATGATTTGTTTTTTCTTGATAATTAATGCTTCCACACCTATTTATCAATGCCTGTGCCAATATGCATTTGGCAGAAAAAATAATGGTAGGGTGTCAGTTAGCTTACAAACCGTCAGGATAACTTACTTTTCGGTGACAGGTTGGCAGTAAAAAATAGCGTGTAATCTTTTATTGCAACTGAAACAAAACATCATATATTCACTTTATAATATTTTTATAACTACTGCATAATCGCTTAAACACTATACAATTGAAAAACAATAACATTTTAAAATTATTCCGCCCGTATGAGGTATCCGGTTTAACAAGGTTGGGCCATGAGTTTGATGGTGGTTACATTGTTCATTCACCAAGCCTTAACGATGCTGATTACTTAATTAATTACGGCGTAGGCTACAACGTTGTTTTTGAAAAGGACTTTTATAAAACAACAAATAAACCAACCCTTGCTTTTGACCCCACGCTAAAAGATCTTAAACCAATTTTTGAAAAGCTTTTTAAGGGGCAGGTTATTTATTTTTTACGTCATTTAAAAAATTACCTGGGATGGAAAAAAACAGAGGCAACCTTACCGGAGTATAAAATTGATTTTATTGAAGAAGGAATAAGCGACGTTGATACCCCGAAATATAAAACCTTTAAATATCACTTCGATAAATATGGTTTAGCAGATAAAAGCATCATTTTTAAACTTGATGTGGAGGGTTATGAGTATGCGGTATTTAAGGATGAAACCATATATCCTTTGTTAAATAACGCGGTGCAAATTTATATTGAGTTCCATTCTCTTAAAGAAAGGCTGCATGAAGCGGCAAACATTATAGCAAAACTGCAAGAAACCCATTCACTGGTACATATACACGCGAATAACCATAGCGACTTTTTCAATTATGAAGGCGAAATGGTTCCGGATACCATAGAGGTTACGTTTTTGTTAAATAAATATTTGCCGGTAAAAGAACCATCAAAGCAGAAATATCCTATAGAGGGACTCGACCGCCCATGCCACAGGTTAAAGCCGGATCCTGAATTGACTTTCTTTTATTGATCGCAGTAGCTTGGCGGGTTACGCCGCCGCTATCAAAACTTTATTCGGCCGGTTCTATCCAGTTGCCATCGCCTTTAATGATGCCTATAAGTTCATCAAGGGCATTGGCCGAGTTAATGTTTTTCTTTACAGCCTGTTGCCCACGGTATAGGGTAACCTTATCCGTGCCCGAGCCTACGTAACCATAATCGGCGTCGGCCATTTCGCCGGGGCCGTTTACAATACAGCCCATAATGCCGATCTTTAATCCTTTCAGGTGGCTTGTACGGCTGCGGATCATTTGTGTGGTAACCATCAGGTCGAACAATGTGCGGCCACAGCTTGGGCAGGATATATATTCTGTTTTTGAGATACGCGAACGGGTTGCCTGCAAAATACCAAACGCGGTTGAGGTTATAATACCGGTTGGCACCTGAGGAGCATCAATCCAGATGCCATCGCCAAAACCATCAACTAATAATGCACCCAGGTCGGTTGCAGCATAAAGTTGTAGCAGCGTAGTAGCCCCCTCTAAATCTCCCCCGATAGGTGAGACTTCTTTTCCTGCTTCCTCTCCTTCGGAGAGGGCTGGGGTGAGGCTTATATAGCTGCGTTTAACAATCACCGGTACATCCAGTCCCAACACCTGGAGTTTCATAAAAAAGGAGCGTTGGTCGGCCATGCCATGCAGTTCATCCGTCTCCAACACAAATACCAGGCTTTTATCAAGCGGTATCAGTCCAAAAGCATCTGTATCCAGGTCGGCGTTTTTAATCCGAACTAAATTAAGGGCCGATCTGCGGTCGGTATCTGCGCTTATGTATTCCTCTAAAGTAAAAACCGGGTGGCAAAGCGTTTTATCGCTTAGCTTTTGCCAGGTTGCGTAATTATATAGTTGCTTTAAGTTACCGGGTAAAGTAAAAGACGGCAAGCTATCGCCCATGTAAACAAAATCTACCGATTGCTCAGCCATATTATATTTATCCAGCAGCGCCGAGTACAGATACCCGGCATCATTCATCACAGCGGGGTCTTTCAGGTTTGCGGCAGACAAATCTACAACTACCCTTGGCACCATGTGTCCGCCTATAAACGCGTTAACCTCGTAGGTTTCGCGTTTTTTATATTCGTACGGGGAATGAGGCCTCACCCCATCCCTCTCCAAAGGAGAGGAGGTTGTATTTTCTTTCTGACTTTCGACTTTTGACTTTTGACTTCGAAGCGAATAGCGCTTCACCAGCGCAATGGCAACCGGGGCTTCGGCCTCGGGCTCTTCGGTAAGCGACACGCGGACGGTATCGCCGAGGCCATCTTCAAGTAAAGTACCAATACCTACGGCAGATTTTATCCGGCCATCCTCGCCGTCGCCGGCTTCGGTTACGCCAAGGTGAAGCGGGTAATTCATACCTTCGGCAACCATGGTTTGTACCAATAAACGGTAAGCCTGCACCATAACTTGCGGGTTACTGCTCTTCATGCTTACTACCAAGTTGTAATAGCCCAGTGTTTCGCACATGCGGATAAACTCCATAGCGCTTTCTACCATCCCTTGCGATGTATCGCCGTAACGGCTCATGATACGGTCGCTCAGCGAGCCGTGGTTGGTACCAATACGCATGGCAGTACCATACTCTTTACAAATGTTTACCAGCGGGGTAAATTTTTGAAAGATACGTTCCAGTTCGCCGCGGTATTCCAGATCGGTATATTCTATGGTATCAAATTTCTTTTTATCGGCATAGTTACCGGGGTTTACGCGTACTTTTTCGACAATACGGGCAGCCACTTCGGCAGCGTTTGGCGTAAAGTGAATATCAGCAACCAACGGCACATTGTAGCCGCGCATGCGGAGTTGCTTTTTAATTTCGGCAAGGTTATTCGCTTCTTTTATGCTTGGCGCCGTAATGCGCACATACTCGCAGCCTGCATTAACCATGCGGATGGTTTGTTCAACCGTACCAAGAGTGTCCATGGTATCAGTTGTAGTCATGCTTTGAATGCGGATGGGGTTATTGCCCCCCATTGGCACATCGCCAATAGCAACCTCGCGGGTTACAAAACGCGAATAGTTTGTTAATGAGTTACAGTAACGGCCTTGCAGCATTTTTACAGCATCAGCATTCATGCAGGAGTAGAATTAATGAATTACAAATTTAAGGATAATGTTTGAAGGAAATAGCAAGGTTGTTAGGATGTTGCTTTAAGCTTACAACTCTACAAACGAGTACCCTTAAACTGATGAAATCTATGTAGAACTTAGCTTATTGAACACACTTTTTCCGCCTTTAAAAACAATTACGATAACCAAACCAATTACCAGGCCTGCACCTAATTCCCTAATGATTGATGGAAGATCGGGAAGTATATGATGCAAATAGCCTATGTTATGTATAAATATACCGCCGGCAACTAACACCAGCGCAACAGTCCCCACAATACTTAGTAACTTAATAACTAAGGGTAAACCCTTGATCAGTAAGTTTCCGATAAAATAAATAAAGCCATTGCCACCTGATGTTCTAACCAGCTTGTGGCCGGCGTCGTCCATGCGGATGATGATAGCTACTAAACCGTACACACCAATAGTAGCCAGAAATGCAACGGCCGACACCGTGATAATCTGTATAATAAGTTCCTTTTCCAACACTGTCCCTAAGGCTATGATCACAATTTCGGCCGACAGGATGAAGTCGGTTAGTATGGCCGATTTGATCTTGGCTTTTTCGGCGATGCCCTCATCCGAATGGCTTTCTTCAATAACCGCGTGAGTAGGCTTTTTACTATGAAACAAAAATTCAACTACCTTTTCTACTCCCTCATAAGCCAGGTAACATCCGCCTAAAACCAATATTACTTTAATTGCTATCGGAAAAAATACATTTAACAAAATCGCAACAGGGACAATAATTAGCTTGTTAATAAATGAACCTTTGGTGATAGCCCATAATACGGGCAACTCGCGGTCTGCTAAAAAGCCGGTAGCCTTTTCGGCGTTAACTGCAAGGTCATCCCCTAAAATGCCTGCTGTTTTGCGCGTGGCCAGTTTAGTGGTCACGGCCACATCATCCATCAACGTGGCTATATCATCTAAAATAGCAAAGAACCCTGAAGCCATATACCAATAACCCGTTACATACCGATTAGTTTAGCAGTTATTTGTTTTATTGTGTCATTAAGACAAGAAAAAACGGCATAATTCCTTATATTGGGGTTATTAATACGGCTACATGAAAAGGATCTTCTACCTCCCGCTTATAATCAGTATATTTTTATCCTGCAAAAGTACAACAGGCGATAGCGACCAGGATACTACTGCCGCAGGCCGGTTAGATCAATCGCAGGATCTGATGCACCAGTTTAAACCTTTGATAAACGGTTTATGGGTAAAAAAGGACTACATTAAAAAAGTAAAGAAAAGTAAATCGCCGCTGGAGGCCGTTGAAAAAGGGGTTGGCATTACGGTAATGTATATCGATACAGCACAGCTTAAGGGCGATAGCATTATGGTGCCTGTTGTGTTAAATAACCACGAAGGCGCTAATACAGCGTTGCGTTTCCAGGCAGGTAAAAATACTACCACCGTTGAACTTGGCAACGATGAGTTGAGCTACAAGGTAAAAAATGGCGATACCACGCTCATTATTTACAGCTATAACGAAAAAACCAAAGAAACAAACACCGCCCAATACATAAAAGCCATGCAAAATAAACCAGCCGGGGGCTTAGCGCAGGGAATGAGCTTTATGATCAATCAGGCAATACTATCCGGTGATTATGAGGGTACAGACGCCTCGGGCAAGAAGATATTGGCAAAATTTGATGATAATGGCAATGTAACCGGTTTACCCGGCCTAACTACCTATTTTGTACAAAACGACCTCATCGCCGACCCTCAGCACAGCCACGACGAGATCATTTTTAACCTGAACACTGAAGGTCAGAAAGCGTACTCATTCATATTTAACAAGCGCACCTTAAACCTTTATGATAGTGCAGATAAGACCCAATCTAACAAACCCTCATTCAGCTTAAAAAAGAAACGGGAATAAGCTATTTATTTGCCTCCAAATATTTGTAAATAGCAATCAGGTCATCGTCGCCAAAGT
Source organism: Mucilaginibacter lutimaris (assembly GCF_042676625.1). Lineage (NCBI taxonomy): Bacteria > Pseudomonadati > Bacteroidota > Sphingobacteriia > Sphingobacteriales > Sphingobacteriaceae > Mucilaginibacter > Mucilaginibacter lutimaris. The sequence continues at coordinate 336,654 of NZ_JBHTIA010000003.1, read as the reverse complement.
TTGCACTTGCAGCTTCAAACGTCTTTAATGCCGCTTCCCCTAATGGTGTGGTTAGCCCAATATCGCGCGATAGCTTAAGGTCTTTCACAATATTGTTTAGGCTAAAAGCTGCTTTAAAATTATCGTTAACTATGGCGTCACCTTTTAGTTTAGTATACGGGTTTGCAATTGCGGCGTTACCTATGAGGTTCAGCAAAGTTTCGGGCGCTATACCGTTATTTTTCGCGAGGATGATAGCCTCCGCCAGTCCCTGTGTGTAAAAGCTAAGCAAGGTGTTAATAGCCAGTTTCGCAGCATTACCGGAGCCCGTTTCGCCTACGTTTACTGCTAATTTCCCGATAGTTTCTAATACAGGCTTCACTTGCTCAAACACATCTGCTTCGCCACCAACCATAATAACCAACTGGGCGGTTTCGGCTTGTTTAACACTGCCGGACACAGGCGCGTCCAGGTAATTTAAGCCCTGTGCCTTACATAAAGCCGCCATCTTTTTACTTATTGCTGGCGAAACGGTACTCATGTTGATGATTACTTTACCGCCCACATCAGCCTTTAATAAACCCTCTTCACCTGTAAATATCTCGTTAATGGCTTTGTCATCGGTTACCATTATTATAACAACATCTGTTTGATGTAAAAGCTGTTTAGGTGTTGTGGCCGTACCTGCTCCCTGCTCTTTTAAAACAGCCTCTTTGTTTTTATGCCTGTTATAAACGGTTACCTCATAACCTGCTTTTAACAATTGCTGCGACATAGGGTTACCCATTAAACCAAGGCCTATCCAGCCAATTTTTGTTGTACTTGTCATGATAGATTAACAGTATTTGTGGTAACAACGTTTTCGTCGAAATACTTTTTTACAAGCAGATTGATAAACCGTTTTAAATAGGTTTCATTAAAAAACACGTTCGACCAGTTATCGAACCGCTGCGCCTGTATACCGAGATAAAAGAAATACATACTCACCCCTAACATAGGTAGCAAACGCTTTTCTTCGTCTGATATTTTAATAACCGATTCGTATCCGGCTAAAAAGCTGTTCAATTTTTCATCCCTTTCGGTCACAACTTTTTCCGTGCTATGCAGCTGCAATATATAGTATGCAATATCGTAACACAACCATCCATTGCCGGAAAAATCAAAATCGAATAAGTTTATCTGCCCTTCTTTGGTGATGTTAAAATTATCGAACCAAATATCCATATGCACCGCGCCTACCCTTAATTGTGTTGTATTCGCTTTGCCCAACTCATCCATCAGAAACACTTGGGTTGATACCATCCATTGCATTTCTTCGCTATTGGCAGGAAGAAATTCCTTGATGTATTCTAACGGATCTTGCAATATAACTTTAGGCGTATATTTCACTCTTTGTAACTGCATACTATGGGTAATCTGGTGGATGCGGGCCATGGTTTCGCCAACCTTGTAATGAAAATTAGCAGAAAAATTCAATTGCTTATCCCCTGCTGCAAAAGAGAAAAGCACGCCATAGCGTGTCCCTTCGGGGGCATTTAGTTCGTGAATGTAATTTCCGGCAGCATCTTTTATAGGGTAGGATACCGAGATACCAGCTTCTCGCAGCAAATTCAATAGCCTGAGCTCTTCGGATATTTCTAATTGTGTACGCCAATTAAGGCTGTAGATCCTGAAGACAGCCTTGCTCTCGCCGTCAGTAACTAAATAGCTATGGTTGATGCCCGTTTTTAGTAATTTGCAGGTAGCGCCTGCACTAAATCCGTATTTATCCTGCAAAAACAAACCGATTTGCTTTGACGATAGTGTAGAGTTACTGACCGGAAAATTTTGCATGATAAAAGTTTTGGGGCTGCAAAGAAACAAAAACGCCACTGCTTTTTAGCAATGGCGATGGATATTATCGGTTAATAATGCCCTTTTAAAGAATATATACTCAGGGTGTCATTATCGAAACTGTAAACTATGCGGTGTTCTTGATTTATACGCCTTGACCATTTCCCCGTTAACGCATGTTTCAATGGCTCTGGCTTTCCTATCCCTTCAAATGGAGTTTCTCTCATCGAAGATATTAACTCACTAATTTTCTTTTGCACACCTACATTGCCGCTTTTCTTCCATTCTTCAAGATGAGCTAAAGCAGCAGAAGTAAATATTACTTCCATAAATTACCTGTGTCCACTTTAATACCTTTTCCAGCCTTAATTTCTTCTTCACCTTTCAGCACCATATCTACAAATGCAGGGTCGTATTCATCCTTTTCCTCTTCGAATGAAATTTTGAATGCTTTCATAAATGCCTTTAAGGCATCAGATTGCTCTTGATTTTCAGGATGTACAATTAATGTTTCCATATTCAAATTTAAACTTTTTTGGTTATTTAAGTCATCCTTAAACAGAAAAGTTGCAAGCTATAGCAACCTGCAACTTTTCATAATATAATAAATTTCTATTTACACCGCATCAGACAGGGAGCTAAATGTAAAGTCCCTGATCTTCATTGGCGGGATAAGGTAGCTGCGGTAGCTTTCTACGCTGATACTGCGTTCCTGTTTGCCAAGGGCTTCGAGGTTGTTCAGCATAATAACCGGGCTCTCGTTAAACCTGAAGTTTTTTACCGGGAACATGATCTTACCGTTCTCAATATAAAATGTACCATCGCGTGTAAGCCCTGTTAATAGCAACGATTGCGGATCAACCATGCGGATGTACCATAGCCTTGATACCAGGATACCTTTTTCGGTGCCTTTTATCAATTCTTCCAGACTTTGGGTACCGCCTTCCATAATAATATTGCTTGGGCCCGGAACAGGCTGCACGCCTTTCTTTTGCGCCCAAAAGCGCGAGTACGAAAGATTTTTTACTACGCCTTTATCAATCCACATCGTTTTTTCGCGCGGAAGACCGTCACCACCCCAGGTAGCACCGGGCAGGTCGGAGTTAAAAGGGTCTGAATAAATAGTAACCTTAGGGTCAACCAACTGCTCGCCCAAACGCGTACCCCCGCCTTTTTTACTCAGGAAGCTACGGCCTTCCTCCGCGCTCCGCGCATCAAACCGGAACATATTTTCCAGCATATATGTTGCCGCTACCGGCTCTAATATTACGGTATATTTCCCCGGCTCAATGGCGCGGGCACCTACAGATGCATTGGCTTTCATACAAGCTACGCGCGTTGCCGAAGCCGTATCCAGTTTAGATACATCGGTAAAGCCGCGTGCCGCATAGCCAGATGTTGTCCCCCCCTCGTTACGGGTAGTAACCGAGAAGGTGACATCGCTGCTTTTGTTGTAAGCAAATAAACCCTTAGAATTCATCACCGCGTTAAAACCGCTCGAATTTTCTAAAAACCCTGCCGCAAAAAGTTTGGCATCTTTAGTAACCTGTAAGCTTTTGCCCACCATTTCGGCACGGCTCTCGGGCGTCATGGCTGCTGTATTGGCGTTATAGGTTATAGATTCTTTAAACTCGCTTTGGCCAAGCATCGGCATATATTCCGAATTTTCGGGGGCAAGCTGCGCCAGTTCTTCCGAGCGGCGCACAACGCGCTCTAAAGATGCATCATCAAATTGGTCTATAGTAGCCGACCCAGCCTTTTTACCATAAACAGATGTTACGCTAAGGCCAACAGTACTAATATCACCCGCTGTTGAAACCGCGTTTAACGCATAACGTACGTTACCGCCTTCGCTGCCGCCAAGGTTTACCTCGCATTCGTCGGCTTTTGAATAGCTAAGCACTTTCTTTAATAAAGCCTGTGCTTGTTCTTTTGTATATATAGGCATATTTTATCCGATCTTTCTTTTTGTGTTAATTACATTAACACCGTTAAACCTTGCTGTTGACGATCCGTGCGATACCGCGCTGCTTTGACTGGGCTGCCCCTTACCATCGTTGAACGATCCGCCTAAACGGTAATCGCGCTGGTCACAGACCGCGGTACATGAGTTCCAAAACTCCTGTGTATTGGCCTGGTAGGCAACGTCGTTGAGCATACCGGCTATTTTGCCATTCTTAATTTCATAGAATAGCTGCCCTCCGAATTGGAAGTTATAGCGTTGCTGATCTATAGAGAATGATCCATCACCAATAATGTAAATACCCTTTTCTACATTCTTGATCATATCGTCAACCGCCAGCGGTGCTTTGCCCGGCTGCAGCGATACGTTTGGCATACGCTGGAACTGCACATCCTGCCAACTTTGCGCGTAGCAGCAACCCTGCGATTCTTTTAAGCCAATGATATGCGCCTGATCACGAATGGCCTGGTAGTTTACCAGCGTACCTTCTTTTATGATGTCCCATTTTTTGGTGGCAACGCCTTCATCGTCGTATCCAACTGCGCCAAGGGAGCCGACTTCAGTTTTGTCGCCGGTTACGTTAACGTTTTTGCTACCAAAGTTAAACTTGCCGCTTTTCCATTTATCTAAAGTAAGGAAACTGGTACCGGCAAAGTTAGCTTCGTAGCCCAGCACACGGTCAAGCTCGGTTGGGTGGCCCACCGATTCGTGGATGGTTAACCAAAGGTGACTTGGATCAAGCACTAAATCGTACTTACCCGGCTCTACCGTTTTAGCAGCTATTTTTTCAGCGGCTTGTTTGGTAGCAAATTTCATGTCTTCCATCATATCGTAACGCTTCTTATAGCGGGGCGTGATACCGGCAACCGTTTCTGATGCCATAGGCACCAGGTATTCGTAACCCATACCAACCGGCGAACTTAACGAACGGCGGGTCTGGAACGAATTTGTAGCGCTATCTATTTTGGTAACGTTAAATGAAGGAAACAGCCTGTGGATATCCTGGTCTATATACGAACCATCGGTAGAGGCAAAATATTTTTGCTCGTTAACCGCAAATATGGTTGAGTTTACAAAGTTGGCGCCGCCGTTCATGGCTATAGCATTAGCGCCAAGTAAAAGGTCTACCTTTTCTTTAATGGGCACCTCAAAGGCATTCTTCTCGATAGGTGTTTTCCAGCTTACCTCGCCATAACCTTTTTGAGGGGCCAGTTGTACCGGCGCACTACCCAATTTGGCATTAGCTTTTGCAACGGCCACGGCACGTTTAGCAGCTTTGGCTATGCCCTCTTTGGTCACCTCGTTTGTTGCAGCAAAACCCCAGCAACCATTGGCAATAACGCGGATGCCGATGCCATACGATTCGGTATTGGCAACATTGGTTACGCGGTTTTCGCGGGTGATGACAAACTGGTTAAGGTAACGGCCTATACGCACATCGGCGTAGCTTGCGCCCGCGCTTTTTGCGGTATTAAGCCCAACATCGGCCAGCTCTTTTTTAATGCGCACATCAACGCCCTCAAGCGCCTGCTGCACATCAATGTTTTTACCAAAGCCATCTAACGACGGGAGCATCATTGCCCCCGCGCCAACGCCGGTTAAAAAAATAAAGTCTCTTCTTCTCAAAGTTTATCCTCCAAAAATTAATTTCAATTATAGCCTCTCCCTGCCCTCTCCTTCGGAGAGGGTTCTCAACCAAATATTTTTTTAAGTCCTCTCCCTTCCGAGAGGATTATTCCATGAGGGCTTCGCCGTTTAGGAGAGGCCCTTTGTTTCTACCCAAAGGAAAGTACATGCTGCAAGCAACAAGATATAAAAATATATTTTAGGCACATCAATCCGAACTTTTTGCTGTATCTGTTTTGTTACATTGCCGCTTATTTCGTGGGACTTAGCATATTTTTCAGTAGCCGACAATTTAGTGGCCGCTTGTGCTGCCCTCCAATCACTATTGGCAAATACATACCAGCTTTTACCCTGCATATTTTGCCAGCCACTTGCCGCGGGCCAATACTGCGCGGTATATTCAAATGGCACATTGGGGCTTTGTACAATTGCAACAGTTTCATTATTTATTATAACGGGGGATGCCTTGCCTTGCGCAAACTGCAATTGAACAGGACTGCCAATGTAAGGCGGTGATAAAAACTCAATTTCATCCTGTACCGCGTTGTCCTTCCGTGCGGCATTTGTGATCAGTGCCGACCATAGCGCGTTATAGTCCGCATTGTTACCTCTAAGCATCCAGCTAAAAGTGGAATTTATTGTAGTAAAAACCACCCGTCCCGAGCCCACTATTGTATTGCTTGCTAATATTTCCCCGTGTGCAGTTTTTACCAATGGCTTAGTACCATTTCTATAGATAATATTTGCCATGCCGTAATTTAGCTTACCAATACTGCTTTTACCGTTTATAATAACCGAAGCAGCACCGGGCTCTTTACCCCCCGCCCTATCTACCGGGAACTGCCTTTGCAGCCAGGATGTTTTTTCTATAGTATCCGCGCGTACAATAAGGCCAAGGCCGTTATCGGTAACAGCTTGTTTCAGCGCCCCTTCTTCGGCCGGGCTTAAACCATTTAATACTGACAGATCTCCTATTACCACATCAAATTCATCAAATATTTGCGCCGATAGTTTATCTGAATTAAACTGGGCGATATTAATGTATTCGCTATTGAATTTGCCTTTGCTGATAACCGAGCGCAAAGCAACAGCGTAGCCGTTTCCTGTTAGCCAATTCTTCAAAAACTTACTCTCAAAATCCGGCGAAGCCGAAAGCATTAAAATTTTTAAAGGTTTAACAGCGCTAACTTGTATGGGGATGCTACCCTGTACAGCAGTATCGGTACTCAGGCTAAATACCATTTTCCCTGTAGTTTTAGGAGAGGCGCTTAAGCTAAATGATGTTTGTGTATTTGCCGGCAGTATAACCGAATCCAAACCTGTATTTAATCCGCTTAAAACCAATTTTACTTTTTGTGCCGATGTGTTGTTATAAATCCCCTGCACATGTAACGGCTCCCCAGCTTTAAGATGGCCGTTCCAACTAACATGACTAATTCCGGAAGGGGCTTTCGCTGGATGAAATATAAATGGCATGCTATCCAGTTGTGCCAATTCATCTGCACGCAATCCGTAACCATAAACATGCAGCTGGTCTGTTTTATTTAATTCATCCAAACTGTTAATGAGTTTCGCTTTAGGATACCTTTTTTTATCGGCAATATCGGTAGTAACCACACTTGTGTCTGCCGCCTTAATGCTATCCACATCAAAACCATCGGTCAGTAAAATAACTTTACGTTCGGCAGATCTGCTGCTTACCCCATTATAAGTAATTGGTAAAGCAATACATGCCAGCGACGCCACGGCAATAATAACCGCCAATATCCGCAGCCACAAATTTCGTTTATTGACACGGCGGTACTCCTGCCATGTAAAGCCAATAGCCAGCAAAACGCAAAGCGTAGTAACGATATATGTCCAATTGGCCTGCATTAACGGTTAGCTTGTTTTAGGTTTTTAAAATACTGTTTAGACAGGCCCATATCTGCCGGACTTTTTTTGGATGCCGGCATCGCTTTAAGCGCTGTTAACGTTTTTTGCAAAGCACGCTCTACCGTGTTTACATCTGTAAGGTTTGCCTTTGGTGCCGATAATATGCGGCGCATAGCGTTTAGCGCTGGCAGGTAAATGCCCGGTTGTGCTGATGCCCTCATGCTTAGTTCCTGGTTAGCAACTTGAAGCAACGGGTTGTTAGCCCGACTAAGTACCAGATTAATTTTCAATTCTTCTAATACGTTTACTGCTTTTTTTAGTGCCTCCATCTGGTCGGCAGGAGCTTTAATTTCCAGTTTGTTTATGGGTTGGATAATTTTGTCAAGCTCACCGCTTAGTCGCTTTTCGGGCTTAAAGGGAGGAGGGTTGTAAGCCGTTTTTGCTACGTATGATCGCGACTTTTGCTGAAGGTCTTTAAGCAGCCGTAATGCCTTGTACGCAAAAGGCAATGCCGCCTGCGGCTTGTAAAGGCGAAGCTGTAATTCGGCCTTCCACATTTCGGTTAAAGTGGCTTTTAACTGCGCTTTTATAGCGGGTTCAAAAAAGCCCGCGTCCTCGGCATTATCGTGGTCGTCGGTATATTCTTTCAGTATCTTGGTAGCGTTGCTAAAATCTGACGGGTCGGCGGGGTCATTATTTGGCGCACCAATAGCATCTTCACCTTCTTCACCCAAAAACTTGCCATAACGCAGGCGCAACAACTTTTGGTCGATACCGAGATCGTTACTGCGGGCATTAAATTTTTCTACGCTGATGCTGTCCTTATCTTTCAACAATTGCTCGGCATCGATAATAATTTGGCGCTCGCTTCTAAAAAACTCGGGCTTAACGTTTACGCCCGATAGCACGCCATTCATACTCAACAATTCGGCAGTATCCTGAATGCTTACGGTATACACATCAGTGCGACTAAGCTGCTTGTGCGTATCCTGCGCCTGTATATAAAAGTACAGTTCATCGCCGGGCTGCATATCCAGGCTTGGCAGGTTAATTAATTTTTGAAGGTTGTATTGCGGTTTGTGCGCGTCAAATCCCTCCGAAAAACTCAATTTGTACTCTTTAAACTTTACGCCCTCGCCACGGCCTTTGGCAACAGTTGCTATAATGGTTGATGCAGCTACCCCATAGTCATCATTTACGGTAGCGTTGATGCTTACTTTTGGCGCTTCGCCTGCATCTATATATGTATATTGCTTTGGCGATTTAATATGGATAACCGGCGCCCCATCCTTAACCACCTGAATATAATAGTAATCGGATAGCTTACCATCGATATTTACCTGATAGAAACCCGGCTTAATAATTTGCCTGGAAGCACGCCATTCGGTATGGCTCTTACTACTTTGCAATGTTATTTCGCCATTTTTTATAAACTGAATAGCTATTTTCTTAACAGCGATATTGGTTTTGATAACCCAGCCAACTGTAGCCCCTTCCTCTGCCGATAGGTTAAACTTATCCTGCGTGCGTTTTGGTTTGCCCGTATAAGCAGGCGGGGTAATACTAATTTCGATACCGCTGATTTGAGGCAGTACGTTTTCGGCCATATCCATGGTGCCGGGCGCGCAAACAGCAACCGGGCGGTTTGGTCCGTAAAATATCCGTTCGATGTGGAAGATCTTTCCTAATCCCCATATTAACCCGGTAGCTATAATGAGCGCGAAAAATGCCGTTACTAACCGTTTAGCAAAAGGCTTGTGAGATATTTTCAGATCAGCCAATACAGCTGCTGTTTTTGAAGAAGCGATAACCTGCAATGGGTTTAACTCATGGGCAGGTAACAACAAAAGCTGACTACTCTCTTGTAATTCGGGGTATTCTTTATTTAAAAAAGCTGCTATCTTTTCGTCCGTCATCCGCCACGGGCGGTTAACAGCCAGTAAAATTGCAAGTGTAACGGGAAAAGTAATAAAGCCACATAACAGGTTTGGCGACCATAAGTAATACACCAGCGCACCAACATACAAAGCCGCGTACAGCGAGTATAGCACATCCTCCAGCACCTGGTAAATTACCCAACGGCGGCGCAGGCTTTGTATCTTATGTAACCCGCCTTGTTCAGCCATTGCTTATGGTTTTAGTTTTGTGCGCGAGGATCCGCTCGGCAATAAATACAACTACCAATAACATCCAAAAATATCGCGACATATCAGTTTGTTCTATCGGCTTAGCTGATGCTATACTTTTATTTTCAGTAACCTTATAAGGCATAATCTGCGCATTGCTTAACGCGCGCTTATCATATTTCGCGGATTGAGGCTTATGGGGTTCAATCAGCTTGAGTACCATCTTAGGGAATGCGTCATTCCAAACTAAGTCGCTCCACAAGGGATTAAAACGGCTGTAAAAATTGTAAGTATTACCATCTAAACCTAACACAGGTTTGCCAAACCCATCTTTCCAGATAGCTTCATCACCAGCTTTGGAGGCTATAGAACGTGCTAACGCGATGTGCCCCGGTTCTACCCACGTATTTACATCCGCAGCTTTGCCAGCCTCATACCTGAAAATATTTTTACTGTTTTTTGCAGAGCTGCTTACCGCCTGCTCCGACAACCAGAATAACCAGGTTTGTCCGCCAGGAATCTGCGATGCATTGGTATACTGTTTAATAACAGCTTTCTTTCCGCTAAAGCTAATCGCTGCTGAGAGGGCTGCTTTTAAATAGTTGGCATCCACACCATATTTATCGGTATAAATAGCTATGCGTGTTGTACCTGTTTCAACAGCAATTGTGTTTGAACCTTTTAAACTAACTATCGGGTGCCCGTTTTGGCTACTTACACTTATATCCCGGTTACCACCGTTTTGCAAAATTTGGTTAGTGTAACTTGTACCGGCAGGGCTGCTGTTGCCGATAGTTAATTTTATTGACCCGTTATTTGTTAGCGATGCTGAGGCGATCCATTTACTAACCGAGTCTGCCACGCTATACGTTTGCCAATGCAGGTTTAAATCGACTGACGGTTTACTGCCTTTGTAATAATTGATACCATTCGGTGTAAAAATATATACCGACATAACCGACGACACCCTGCTGTCTAAAGCCCTCACCAAGCTCCAGTAATTAACATTGGCGGCGGTATCTTTTATAGTAGTATCGGTTAATAGCTTGTACAAATCTTTTTTTGCAAATCCCCTGTCAAAATAATGGAACTCATATCCGGCTTTATTTAATGAATCGACCACAGGTTTAAACTTTTGGTAGGTTTCTTTAAAATTCTCCTTTGGGATGAGCAGCCAACCCTTTACCTTTTGTGTTGATGCAGCCTTTTGCCAAACAGGCCATGCCAGCAGCATTGCCAACAACGCCAACAGTAAACAACGCAGTAATAGCAGCAAAATATCCAGCAGTTTAAAACTGCTGCTGGTACTTTTTGAGGCCTCGGTTATGAGCGATATGCTACCAACCTTTAACGTTTTGCCCGGCCGTATATTCCACAGGTGGATTATAACCGGGATGCTGATAGCTGCCAATGCAAAAAACCAGGCAGGGTTCAAAAACTGCATCATTGTCTTGCCCCCTTTTTACGCTGCACCAAAAATGCCCGCAAGGCCTCATCAAGCGGTTGCGCTGTACTCACCATTTGATATACGATGCGCTTTGCCGCCAGGTTGCTTTTTATAGCGGTTAAATGTTCCTGCAAACGCCGCTTATAAGTATCCTTAGCACGTTGGGTATTTACCTGTATGGTTTCGCCGGTTTCCAGGTCCTCAAGCGTACTAAAACCTTTAAAGTCGAGATCCAGTTCGTTTTGTCCCATCAAATGAAATACGATGATCTCGTGCCGCAAAGCAGACAAAGAATTGAGCAGCATGTTTATTTCTCCATCCTGCTGGTACATATCGGTCACAAAAACCAATAGTTCCTTGCGGCCATCGCCTGCAAAAAGTTCCCTATAATGTACGGGTTTAGTGAACGCCCCTGCCGGGTCAACCTGTTGAACGTTATGAAACAAGCGTTGAAGATGCTGCGGATCGGGCTTGGATGGCATCGAGAAAAGTTCGCCATCTTTAAAAACATTCAACGCTACCGAATCGCCTTGTAGATTGGCAAGGTAGGCTAATGAAGCAGTTAATGCTTTGGCATATGCTATTTTCTTAACCCCGTCGTCATCGTGGTTCATAGATGCGCTTGCATCCACCAAAAACCTAATAGAGATACTGGTTTCCACCTCCGATTCGCGGATGTAGTACCTGTCGCTGCGGGCAAACATGCGCCAGTCCAGCCAGCGCAGGTCGTCGCCCGGTTGGTAGCTGCGGTACTGGCTAAACTCTAACCCGGGGCCTTTAACAGTACTTTTATTAAACCCATTCATAAAGCCATCAATAACCGTTTTCGCCAGCAATGGCAAATCCTTAATGGTCATTAATACTTTAGGGTCGAGCATTTAGCCTCCTCTAAATCTCCTTAATGAAGGAGACTTTAATTAAATAATTTACAAATTTCTTTTCTGGACCCTTCCTTTGGAGAGGGCGGGATTAGGCACTACAAAGCCCCTTTGCGCGCTACAACTTTTATCAGCTCTTCGGTCACCCTGTCCGAGTTGATGCCCTCTGCTTCGGCTTTAAAGTTCATGAGTATGCGGTGTCTTAAAACGGCCGGGGCCATGGCGTGTATATCCTCCATCAGTACCGAATACCTGCCTTTTAGCAACGCCCTTGCTTTGGCCGTTAATATCAAAGCCTGCCCGGCGCGCGGGCCTGCGCCCCATCGTACCCATTCTTTCACATAATTAACAGTTGTTGTATCAGGCCGGGTAGCGCGGATCATCTCGCTAACATAACGGGTTAGGTCTTCATTAATGGTTACCTGCCTTACCAGCGCTTGCGCCTGTATAATTTCCTCGGCGGTTATTACGGCCTGCACATCTGCCTTTTTGGTGCCTGTGGTGCGGTTTAGTATCGCAAATTCTTCTTCGGGTGTGGGATAGCCTATCTTGATCAACAGCAAAAACCTGTCTAACTGCGCTTCGGGTAAAGGATAAGTCCCCGCCTGCTCTATGGGGTTTTGGGTTGCCAGGATAAAGAAGGGCTTATCCAGCGGGTAAGTTTGCCCGCCATAAGTTACCTCAAACTCCTGCATGGCCTCCAACAATGCCGACTGCGTTTTAGGCGGCGTCCGGTTGATCTCATCAGCCAGAATAATATTGGCGAAGAGCGGGCCTTTGTTAAACTTAAAGAAACGTTTCCCGGTAGACTGATCTTCCTCCAGTATCTCGGTACCTATTATATCCGTAGGCATCAGATCGGGCGTAAACTGGATACGCCTGAACGCCAGGTGCAGCGCCTGCGACATGGTTTTTACGATAAGCGTTTTCGCCAATCCCGGCACCCCCTCCAGCAGGCAATGGCCCCCGGCTAAAAAAGCGACAAGTAATTCATCTAATATGGCATCCTGCCCAACAATAACCTTTTGTATCTCGGCTTTTAATTGCGGCAGCTTTTGCAGCAGGGCTTGTATATTTTTTTCGGTAAGTTCCAATGTGTTCAATGTTTAAGCTTTTCAGCGCTCCGTTTACTCACCCCGACATCGCTTTGCTTGCTGACCCTCTCTTCGCGAGCAAAAAGAGGGTTTTAGCTCCCTCTCCTTCGGAGAGGGTTGGGGAGAGGCTGACAAGGCTACAAGATATTATCCTTTCAGCTAATTACCATGCTTTTTTATCAAAACTTCAACAAAGTATCTAAAACTTTACAAGTTCATCTGTTAATAAGTAGATGCGGGCAATATTTTTGTTCTAATTTTAGTCCCGATAACGATCGGGATTTAATTACAGATGGCGTACGGACAAAAATTTACTTTTACAAGGTTAAGCTACCATAGCGGTGATTGGGATACCGATCAGCGGATGCCATCAAACCTGCTTAACTCCTTACTGGAGTACACTACCATCCCTATTAATGAGCATGAAAAGGTTATCCCGCTAAGCAGTGACGATATATTTGCCTATCCTTTTTGCTACCTCAGCGGCCACAAACTGGTACAGTTTGATGCTAAGGAGAAAGCTAACTTTAAAAAATATGTGCAAAACGGCGGCTTTGTATTTGTTGATGATTGCAATCACGATATCGATGGGTTGTTCGCCAAATCCTTTGAGGCACAAATGGCTGCTTTGTTTGGGCCGGCTGCTTTAAAAAAGATCCCGAATAACCATAAGCTTTACAACTCCTTTTTTAAGTTTGAGAAAGGGCCGCCAACCACTTCCTTTGAGCTGAACGGCTGGGGCGACGACCTTGTACACGATTACCTGAAAGCCATTGAAATAAATGGCCGCATTGGTGTGCTGTACAGCAGTAAAGATTACGGCTGCGAGTGGGATTACGATTTCCGCAACAAGCGCTTCCTGGCCGAAGACAACACCAAATTTGGGGTAAACATTATTGTTTATGCCATGAATTCTTAACCAGGTAAAGTCATTTTTGCTTACCTTTCGCACAGTTTTTACGACAATGGCACAAGACGGTTACTATATATCGCAGGGCAACGAAGAAAAAGGCCCTTTTACTATAGAAGAGTTAATGCAAATGGGTATCGACCTGGATACCCTGGTACTATCGCCTGGTGCCGACGACTGGCAGCGCGCGGCAGATATGCCCGAATTTTTCAACTACTTTGAGGCTAACGGTATATATTTCCCTACCGAGGATAACCTTGGCGGCTTTGGGTGGAGGTTGATGGCTTATATTGCCGACACGTTCATCATGTCGTACCCCATAACTTTTTTAAGGCCCGCGGGTTTTGCAACGGTTTACAACAGGGCCATGGAAGGCAATGCAACGGTAGACGACCTGGTATTTATGCTTAAATTTAATTTCACCAGCTTTTTGGTGGTGGCGTTATACCATACCATATGCGAATTTTCGCCGCTACAGGGCAGTATTGGTAAAAAAATGTTCAGGCTGCTGGTTGTTGATGCCGAAGGCCGTAAGCTGAGCTTTGGCAGGGCGCTACTGCGTAACCTTGGCAAGTTTGTTTCGGGCCTGGTTATCATGATAGGCTATCTGGCCGTACTTTGGGACGACCGCAAACAGGCTTGGCACGACAAATGGGCCAATACCTATGTCCTGATCAAAAACCGTTAGTAGGTTAGTATTTCAGTTCCCCTCTTAAGAGAGGGGTTAGGGGTGTGTTATAAAAGCGATAAGACCTGTAAATCTGCCATTCCAGGCAGAAAATGTTCACGTTCACGTTTGCACAAGTGCAGCACAAATCATGAACCCGCTAATAATCAACCTGTTCGCTGATAAAGTACTGACACGGTTGCGACACCATGAACATCGAAAAAAATGATATACAACTGAGTTACGTCTTTTCGAGTGATACTCTCCCCAGCACATCTTTGCGAGGTACGAAGCAACCTCTTTGCTATACAGAGCCGTTAGCTCTCCGTTAGGAATGGCAGTTCTAAATTGCAAAGCCTGTGGATGTACTTTTCTTTTTTGTCGCAAAAAAGATAAAGTACCAAAAGAAAAAACACGCGGCTGTACCGCGTCGCTGTTGAAGGGTGTGCTAAGGCAATGCCTGTGCTATCCGCAACGCGCTAAGGCCGCATTAAGGACGGTGGCGTTAGGTTTGTCAGGCTCAATTGTCTTGGACCGGGATTAAGGGGATTTATTCGATTTCCACAATTTTTAAAATTCTTTAATCTCGTTAATCCTAAATATCAAGGTTCAAGACAATATATATACCTTTTGTTATAACACAACGGCATGCGTGCGCCAGCGAGGGGATATAACTAATCAAAGAGCAACCTGCATATTAACAAGTAAGGTGGATAAATAAATATAATGTTGAAACTTTCCCTAAATTAAAATCGCAAAAAACATTAAATTAGAATGTGATAAAATCACCAGATAAGCAACAAGTTATCCAGGATAACTTTTCTGCAAAACCGTCTAAAGATGGTCAATCAAAAAAAGGAAATTACTCACGTGTCTATTTGCCAAAAAAAGAGCGAATTGAATTACCAATCGGATTTCCTTTTAAAAACAGTGAATGGTTATAAATCTTTCAACGAAAATTGCTAAAGCAAAATGTCCCAATAGTTTTCTATTGGGACTTCACCTCTAACCCTTAGACCTTATATAGCGAACAGCGGGCTACCGCAAATGAATACCACTGCACTTGCTTTTAATATAATTACCACCAGTCAGTCTGAGCTTGTCGAAGACCTCTGCGCGTGCTAATGGTTCGACGGGCTCAGCATGACAATTCGCATATCGCTCATATAACACACCCCTTGCCTCTCTTAAGAGGGGAACCAAAACCTAACCACTCTACGATGGAAAGCGGCTTAAAAAAAAGTCTCCCCTATTGGGGGAGATTTAGAGGGGGCTTTACTATATTTAGGCAATTAAACTGACCCACTTTGAAAAGAAAAGACTTCCTTTACCTTACCGGCATGGGCATTAGTGCATCTATGCTTAGCCAGTTCACGGCACTGGGTTCGCCCGTTGTGCCCGGCACGCGCATGCGCGATGTTGATGTGGCCATAAAAAAACGCATGAGCGATGTGGCCCTTAACGCTGCCCGCGCTAAAGGCGCCACCTATACCGATGTGCGCCTTGGCCGCTACCTTAACGAGTATGTGGTTACCCGCGACAAAAACATTGAGAACATTGTTGATACCGAAAGCTACGGCATGGGTATCCGCGTTATTGCCAATGGCTGCTGGGGCTTCGCCGCTACCGATAAATTAGATAACGACAGCATTGCCCGCGCCGCGCAAACGGCTGTGGCCATTGCCAAAGAAAACTCGCGACTGCAAAGCGAGCCGGTACAGCTGGCCCCGCAAAAAGGCTATGGCGAGGTTACCTGGAAAACACCTATAGAGCGTAATGCCTTTGAGGTGCCCATGAAAGAGAAAACCGACCTTTTGCTTTCTGTTAACGATGCTGCCTTTAAAAATGGCGCCAACTACGTTAACTCGATACTATTTATGGTGAACGAGCAGAAATACTTTGCTTCTACAGATGGCTCGTATATCGACCAGGATATCCACCGCATCTGGCCGGTATTTGGGGTTACCAAAATTGATGAGAAGAGCGGCAAGTTTGAAACCCGCAGTTCACTTAGCGCGCCGCGCGGCATGGGTTACGAGTACCTGATGCCGAAGGAGAGCGAAAAGATAAAAAGCCAAACCACCCTATACCGCGACCGTTACGACATGCTGGAAGATGCCGGCGCAGCAGCCTTACAGGCAGCCGAAAAGCTAAAGGCAAAAACTGTGGAGCCGGGCAAATACGACCTGGTGCTTGATCCAAGTCACCTGTGGTTAACCATACACGAGTCGGTAGGCCACCCTTCGGAGCTTGACCGTGTGCTGGGTTACGAAGCAAATTTTGCCGGTACCAGTTTCTTAACGCTTGATAAGTGGAAAAGCGGCAAGTTCAATTTCGGCAGTAAAAATGTAAACATTGTGGCCGATAAGCTGCAGCCGGGTTCGCTTGGCGCCGTTGGGTACGATGACGAAGGCGTGGGCACCAAACAATGGGATATTATTAAGGATGGTGTGCTGGTTAATTACCAGGCCATCCGCGACCAGGCGCACATCATCGGTTTAAAAGAATCGCAGGGCTGCTGCTACGCCCAAAGCTGGAAAGATGTACAGTTCCAGCGTATGCCAAACATATCATTGCAACCGGGCAAAGAAAAAATGTCGCCGGCAGATATGATCAAAAATGTGGAGAAAGGTATTTATATTATTGGCGATAGCTCGTTCTCTATAGATCAGCAGCGCTACAACTTCCAGTTTAGCGGGCAGCTTTATTACGAGATAAAAAACGGTAAAATAGTTGGCATGCTTAACGATGTTGCCTACCAGGCCAACACGCAGGAGTTTTGGAATGCCTGCACGGCCGTTTGCGATAAAGACGATTACCGCCTGGGCGGATCTTTCTTTGACGGTAAGGGCCAGCCAATGCAGGCCAGCGCGGTATCTCATGGTTCATCAACAGCCCGCTTTAACGGGGTTAACGTAATTAACACAGCAAGAAAAATATAGTAACATGGCAATATTAACTGAAAACGAATGCCGCACCCTGTTAAAAAAGGTGCTTAGCTATTCAAAAGCTGATGAATGCCAGGTTAGCATTTACAGTTCAGATTCGGCAAACGTACGCTTTGCCCGCAATAATGTATCTACCAGCGGCTTTATAAGCAGCAGCAGCATGGCCATATCATCGGCATTTGGCAAAAAACTGGGCGTTATTACGCTTAATGATTATAGCGACGAATCTATCCAAAAGGCCGTAAAACGCTCGGAAGAACTGGCGCAGTTCGCGCCCGAAAACCCGGAGTATATGCCTATGCTTGGCCCGCAAACCTACCCTGCACACGGCCAAACCTTTGTTGAGGCAACAGCCGCCATTACCCCTGCTCAGCGCAGCAAATGGGTAGAGGACAGCCTTAACATAGCCAAGCAAAACAAACTTACCGCCGCAGGCTTTTTGCAGGATAGCCAGGCAAGCAGCGCCATGATGAATTCTAAGGGCCTGTTTGTATACAACAAAGGCACCAATGTAAACTTCTCGGCCACTATGCGCACCGCAGATGGGCAAGGCTCGGGTTATGTTACTAAAGATTATAACGATGTAGGCAAAATGGATGTGGCCGCCTTCTCAGCAATAGCCGCTAAAAAAGCCGCCGGTTCCATAGGCGCTAAAGCCATTGAACCGGGTAAGTACACCGTGATATTAGAACCTGCAGCAGGTATTGTTTTGTTGGAGCAATTATACGGCAGCCTTGATGCCCGCAGTGCCGACGAAGGCCGCAGCTTTTTGAGCAAACCGGGTGGCAAAACCCGCCTGGGCGAAAAAATGGTAGATGAACGCGTAAACATCTACGCCGACCCTACCAACCCCGAGCTGCCTGCTACCACCTACGATGGCGAAGGCATGCCATTGGATAAAATGAGCCTGATAGAAAAAGGTGTTGTAAAGAATTTAAGCTACTCGCGCTACTGGGCGCAAAAGAAAGGTGTTAAACCTGTGCCCGGCGCTGCCAACATTATTATGGAAGGCGGCACCCAAAGCCTGGAGGACCTGATAAAAGGTACCGAAAAAGGGATTTTGGTTACCCGCCTGTGGTACATTCGCCCGGTAGATCCACAAACTTTGCTTTACACGGGCCTTACCCGCGATGGTACGTTTTATATCGAGAACGGTAAAATTAAGTTTCCGATCAAGAACATGCGCTTTAACGAGAGCCCTGTTATTATGCTGAACAACTTGGATGCCCTTGGCAAAACCGAGCGCACCGTAAGCGGCGAAAGCAGCCAAAGCGCCCTTATCCCGCCAATGCGTATTCGCGACTTTACGTTTACTTCACTGTCTGACGCGGTGTAATATAGTTGGCAGTTATTGGTGTGCAGTTTGCATACTTAAATAGCGATGGGTATAAAACCCATCGCTATTTTTTTGTTCCCCTCTTGAGAGGGGTTAGGGGTGTGTTATGCACGTGATCTGCAACCTGCTGGCCCGCCGAACCATTAGCCGCTCACACAGGTCTTCAACAAGACTGACATATTATCAAATTAATACCTATCTTTCCATAAAAATCTAAACCATGGCCTTTGCGTACGGTACTTCTATCACAACACCAAACGGTTCAACCGCAATAGAAAAGCTAAACATTAATGATACAGCTTCAGCCTGGACACCCGATGAGGTTGTACCTACAGTAATTGTATTTAGTAGCGGTAGCCCCGGCGGTTATCCGGCAGGTGGGATCGCTTTTCTTGAGATTGGTGACAACGATTTGATCGTTACCCAGGATCAACCTATTGTATTAGCCGGCGGTAAAATAAAAATGGCAGGCCAGTTGATACCACAACGCGACCATTTACTGCAGGCAGACGGACAGCCGGTGATGTTAAACATGTTATCGCTAGGCCAATGGAGCGGCGGCTTACACAGTGTAGTTGTTGACCAGTTAACGGATGCAGGAAATCATTATATTATTGCAAATGGTATTGTTTGCGGCGACTTTCTGATAGAACGAATGCCATCGCCATATGATGAGGACGATACCCCTTTCCTTGGCGAAGAAGAACACAAGTAAACTCAATATTCATTTAATTTAACGCCCTTCTCTGCACTTAACAGGTTATACAAGCTACAAATTAAACATCACCTTAGCCAGTAAAAACCTGCCGGGAATGGTATACGAGCTATTGGTAAACGTATTTGCCGATAGGAACAACGCGCTGTAGGTTTTGGTGTTGAACAGGTTTTGCGCGCTTAGCTCTACATCCAATTTTAACTTGTTGAATTTGTAGCGCATGGATGCATCGGCAAAAATATATTTCAGATCGTTGGCCTGCTGCTGATGGGTATAATAATGATCCGCTGAGGCGCTAAAGAACAGGTTACTTAGCGGGGCGTAGTTTACCGAACCCTGCTGTATCAGCCGCTCAAATTTACTTTTGGTTGCCACCGCGGATGAGTTGCTGGTTATTTGGTCGTAATTTGCTTCATAGCTGAAGTTTACTTTGTCGCTCACTTTGGTATCGGCGCCAATACTGTAGGTGGTTGATACGGTGTTGTAAGGCAAAATGATGTTATTCTGGATTTGGTTCAGCTTAGTAGTTTGTACCGATACCCCCGCGCTGAACGTTGTGCGCAGCCCAAACGAATATTTACTGATATAAGCGTTCCCCGTCCACGAATCGATATTATTATCGAACGGTAATACAATGCGCTGCTGGATATTGTTGGTAAGGATGCTCGACGCGATGTTGTTGGCATTCATATGTGTGTAGCCCGCGTTAACGCTAAAGAAGAACAGCGTTATAGCTTTGCGGTAATTAAAGCCCAGCATAGCGTTCTGTGTTTTGCGCTCCGCTAGATCGGCGTTGTTGGCGTAAAGCGAGCGGTAGTTTTTAAGGATATAACCGTTGTACACATCCTGAATATTACCAATGTCATTCCTGAAGTTATAAGCCAGCGAAATGTAATTCTCTACCGATGTTTGATATTTAACAGATACTCTTGGGTTAAAATAAAGGCGGGTTAAGCTTTTGTCTAAACTGTAATAACTATCTTTATAGCTTATTTGCTGCAGGTTTAAGGGCAGGGTAGCGTTAAGCTTTAATTTATCTCCCGGGATGTCAAAACCAGCCTCGGCATAAGCCTTGCGGCGCTGCCAGTTAAGGTTGTTAACCGAACTATCGGAAACGGCATTTATCGAATTGTTGGATTGTGTAAGGCTCAGCTCCGACTTTAACTTTTGCGATTGCAGGCTAAACCCTGCTTTATAACTCTGTGTAAAATAGTTGCCCGGAATTTTAAACCCAACATAATTATTTGTGAACCATGTTGGGATATCAACCGTTTGGGTTAGCTGTTTATAAGCTACCCCATTATTAAATATCTCGGGGTTTAAGTTAGGTTCTATCACCCTGTTCTCGGGCTCGGTGCTGCGGTTAAGGTAGCTATAAAATTCGAAGATCTTATTGCTTTTGCTGGTCTTCATAAGGCTAAACTCATTAGATAGGTCCATTAAATTATCCTTGAAAACCTGGTTAACGGGCGTCCCGTTTGTATTTAGCGCCGAGTAGCCGGTATTACGGCTATAGTCGGCAATAAAACTATTGTTAAGATAATATTTGTCCCTGTTCACATTTACAGTTAGCTGGCTGTGCAAAATATCGGGCCTGCGGCGGTTGTTCTGTACCTCCGCGTAGCGGATGGTATCTGTGGGTAAATAATATTCGCTAAAACGGCTGTAGTTTTGTTTCTGGTTATCGTACAGGTATGAGAGGTTGGCTTTTAACTGCACATCCTTTTTAAGTTTTACCAGGTTATTCAAATTAAGTAAAGCCGATTGGTTAAACAAATACCTGTTCCGGGGCAGGTCGGGGTCGCCGGCGGTACCCAAGGATAGTACGGTACCCGGCTTATCGTTATCTAACCGCGAGAGGTAGCCCGAAAGGTTGTGCGACACCAGGTCGCCTGCTACATCATTACTGGTGTTGTTGGCTTTAATATAGTTGATGGCTTTGTATTTATCCTTAAACATCATGGCGTTAAGGTCGGCGTAGTACTTGTCGGGTAAGCCAGCCCCTACCGTTTCCTGGCCAACCAGTTGCAGTTTCGCGTCCTTTTTAATGGTTAGGTTAAGGGCAACATCCTCGCTCACTACCTTATCGCGCAGCATTTTTACAGGTTGATGGTTTTCCATTACCTGTACCTTATCAACCACGCCCTGGGGAATGGTATTGGTGGCGATGTTATATTTATCGTCAAGCAAGTTATCGCCGCCAATGTACACCCCTGAGATGGCCTTGCCGTTGTAGCTTATCTTGCCGTCTTTAGCCACATCAATCCCCGGCAGCTTTTTAATAACGTCGCCTATAACCCTGTCTTGGGGGCTGCTAAACTCCGATACTTTGTAATCGGTAGTGTCGCCATGCACGCGCAGGCGCGGGTTTTTATCTTTAATGGTAACCGTTTGCAGTTGATTGATAGCTTGACTAAGCTTAAAGTTATAAACGGCATTTGCACCGCTAACAGCTTTTGCCTGCCGGGCAAACCCTACGCAGTTCACCTCCAGCTTAAGTCCGTTCTTGTCGGCACCCGCAGGTATTTGAAGGGTGAAATTCCCTTTATCATCAGTACTGGTGTACGCGATAATTAAATTGTCGCCACTTTTCAGGTTAACGCTGGCATAAGAGATCACCTTGCCCAAACTATCGGTAACCGTGCCTTTAACTACCTGCGAAAAGGCAATAGCAGAGCACAGCATGCAAAAAATGCACACCGCGCCAAACTTATATACCTGCCTCATTTTTTCTCGGGTAATTCTAATGGGTTGTTTATAACCGGGCCCTGGGCAATTTGAATTTTATCTTTAGGACCACCGGGAGCCATTTTAAACGTCGCGCCGGATGCAGCCATAGCCGATTGCATAAATGCCTGTGGGTCCTTTTTCATGGCGTCTTTCAGGTTGGTAAATTCCTTTTCGCTGGCTTTAATGCCGGTTGCCGGTAATGCTATTACTGCAGGGTCATCGGTATCATCGCCCATGCCAACCAGTCTTACAACTGTACCGCCGGTTTGTATGGTACCCGGCTCGCTGCCCTGCGCCGGTTTTTCCAGCTTGTCTGCGTTATCCAGTCCGTCAAACTTAAATATTACCTCTTTTTTAGTATCATAAGCTTCTACAATTAATCCCGGTAAACCCATTAATTTCCACGGCCCGCTCCAGAAGGGTACATCCGGGCAAAACCAGGCAGTATAATCGCGACCCGCGAAATGGCCTGTTGCCTTTTGGCATTTTAAGCCCGAAAAGCTTGCCGTGTCATTGGTGGTATTCCACTTAATTACTGGCATTGGCTCCTCAATCAGGTAATTGTTTACCAGCTTTTCTTTCCTGATGAATTTCTTTTGGTCAGCAAATGTAAAATACTCGGTATTGGAGGCCCGGCCGCCTTTAATGTTTATATTGATACGGCCCCCGTTACTTGCCGCTACCTGCTCGGCTACCTGCTTACGCATCATGGCGTCCTGCGTTTTACGGTCGAAGCTTTTGTAGACGCTTGCTCTTTTCCCCAGGAACAAGATCATGTTCTCGGTATAGGGCTCGTTGGGTTTGGTGGTATCCCTCAGGTGCGAAAATTTGTAATGCACTACAGCTTTGGTACTATCCGGTTTTTGTGCTTTAGCTAATATTGCGACTGCACACATCGAAAAAAATAGGGTGAAAAACTTTTTCATAAACTGTGATATATGTTAAAAACTAAGGTTGTTTAGTAATACATCACAAACATAACTAATTAATTAGTCAAACTACGAATAATTCGTAGCGATTAACATTTTTTAACAATGTAGGTTAGATTAGCCATCCAGCCTGTCTTTAATCACCACAGTATCAGCCAGCATATCGTGCAGGCACTGCTGTTTGGCGGTAAAAAAGCACATAATATAGCCTACAAAAAAAATAGCAGTAGACAGATATTTACCCAGGTTACGGCTTACAGCCCGGTTAGTGGTTATTTGTTCGCCGTACAGATCACACACCCGTATCTTCATGAGTTGCTTGCCTAAAGTACCGCGCTTGGGGCCGGCTTCTAATTTTACGTTGTAAATGACTTTGGCGATAGGTGTTAACGCGACAATACCAATAGTGATTCCTATCCTTAGTATCTTATTATCATCGCCCGGGAGGGCTATTAATAACACAAGCATCACCACAAAAGCGGTTAGTACAAATACTGCCAGCACGATGAGCCAGTCTATAACCATAGCTATAGCCCGCTGGTCGAAACTACCGAAGTACTGCATGGGCAGCGGTTGCCGTGTAAAGCCAAAAAGCTGCCTTAGTGCAGCTATTTCGTGGGCTTCTTTGTAATCGTCCATTTCGTGGGTCTTTACAAAATCGCCGGGCTTTATTTTGCGCTCTTTTAATTGTGCAATGGTAAAAGGCCCATCGGGTTTGCCGTTGATGACAAGGATATATTCCTCGTTGAAGGCGGGCCTTAAATTAGTATTGCCGGATGCTTGCATAGTGTTCAAATTTAAACATTAGGTGCAAACCATCCGGCAATAAAAACTATTAATAACGAGTTACCTTGAATTTAGACAGGCCACCTTTCATGTGAATAATTATTTTTTTCGCGGCGGCATCAAAACCCTGGGTTTCGTAAACGTTATTGCCTTTACTGATGAAGCCTACAAAATCTGTTGAAGATAAACCCGAGTCTGAAGTAATACGGCATGCAGCGTTCTCCGGCACGCTTATCACTACTTTAGAAACTCCGGTTTCCACATCAACATTGGTGGTAGCAAGCGGTTGACCAAGTTTGATGTTAAAAGAACCGGCGCCGCCATCTATATTAACACTTTTTATCTTAAACTTCGACAGGTCAAATTCAAGCGCGGTAGCGCCTGCATTAATGTTGATATCCCATTCCGGCTTAACATTTAGTTTGATAGTAGCTTTATTGTTATTGTCAGAATCCCATTCAATGTGGCCCTTTTTATCTTTCATGCTAAGGTTAAGCACCGCAGTATTACCTTCCATAGTATGAGTATAGATATACCTGTTGAAGCGCTCTTTAGTGGTGGCGGTAAAAAGCTGGTCGGTTGTATCTTTTAAGCTGTAAGCTGTGCCGCCACCACTTAAATTAAGTTTTGCCGATGTGGCTGTAGCTATATATGGCTCGGTGTATGTGCTGCTGCCTTCAACCTTTACAATGCCGGTGCTATCGCTGCCATTATCATCATCATCGTCGTCATCATTATCCTTGTACCATCCTTTGTCGTTAAAGTTCCAGTGGCTGTTACGCTGCCACCAGCGGTTCTCAAAATGGCCAAATATTAACAAGGCGAAACCTAATATAACTACACCTATTTTAAGGGCTGTAGCCCAGGGCGCTTTATTATTGGCAAACACCAGGTTTACGCCGCCCATGATGAGGAATACCGGCCATAAGTGCAATATGTTGCCCCAGCGGAAATCTATTACATGGAAATTATCTAACAGGAACACGGTTCCTAAAAGGACCAGGATAAGGCCCGGTATTAATTTTTCGCTTTTCATGACTATACAGTTGGAGTGTTATCGGTTTGGTTATCTTCTGTTGTTTCGGTTTTGGGTTGCTCAGTAAAATCGGCCTCCCTTTTATCGGCAGCCCAGCCTTCTTTTTCCCATGGTTGTTTTTTTCCGCCAAATATGATGGCTGCACCCGCTACTACCAGTATGGCAGGCCAAAGTTTTTCAAAGTCCCAATCGGGTATAATATTTAACTCATCTACCAAAAATATGGTACCAAGGGCTATCAGTATCACCCCAAACATAACCCCTACGTTTGAGGCCTTCTTTACCGGTTGGTATGTCGGGAACGGCTGGCCGGGAAACGGTGGCTTAGGCACGGTATAATCTACCTTTACATCACCGTAAGTTTGTTGATAGCTTGGGTTGTAGCCCGGTGTTACGCCAGGTTTAAAAGGTTCGTAAAACCCAAACGGGCGTTTTGGTAATACTATCCATAAAACTATATAAGGCAGCAGGCCTACGCCCTTTAGGCACATTGATACTACAAATATTACACGTACAATTGATACGTCAACGCCAAAGTAGTCGGCTAAGCCTGCGCAAACACCACCAATCATTTTGTGGCGTTCGTCTCTGTAAAGTTTCTTTTCCATTATCTTTTAGTTTAAATGTGAGCCCCCTCTAAATCTCCCCCAATAGGGGAGACTTTTATTTTTAAGCCCTCTCCCAGAGTGGGGTTTAAGGAGAGGCTTATATCTGGCCCGGTGCAGGTTTAATAACCACTTCGTCAACATTTGCCCCGGCGCTCATATTTAATATATTCACTATTGCCGATGCTACATCTTCGGGGAGTACCATGGTGTTCTTATCAACCTCAATACCGTTCCACGAATCTGTTAATGTCGACCCCGGGATCACTGCTGTTACTTTAACACCATGCCCCTGCATTTCGAGCCTCATTACCTTATTAAGACCTAAAAGTGCATATTTAGTTACACTATATACACCTGCCTCTACTACAGGGTTTATAGCTGCTACAGAGCATATATTGAAGATATGCCCTTTACCGACAGAAACCATGCTTTTACCGAAGAAACGGTACAGTTCATAGGCCGGAAGCAGGTTGGTATCTATCTGTTTTTGGAAAGAATCTTCGCTATCGTTAAGTATAGTAACATGCTTGTACATACCCACATTATTCACAATAATGTCGACGAAACCCAGCTTTTTCTCGGTGAATGCGGCAAAGTATTTTAGTTCGTCGCGCTTGCTGCAATCCGTAACGCTGGTTATAACCGTAATTTGAGGGTTAATATCCTGTAACTCCTTTTTAAAATTTGATAAATCTTCGGCGTTACGAGAACAAATTGAGAGGTTTATTCCTTGTTTAGCAAAAGCGATTGAAACAGCGCGGCCAATGCCTTTAGTTGCTGCAGTGATAAGGGCGTTTTTCATAGTTAAATATCAATTTAAATTAACTGAATTTGAGGCGGCAATATAGCTTAATATTAAAAAATGTATTTTTAACCGAATTATCTACGATTAACAAATGTTTCAAAGCTTAGGAAAATATATACTGTTACTGGGTTTGAGTTTTAAAAAGCCCGAAAAATTTAAGGTTTACTGGGCCGAGGTTATGCGCGAAATGGTATCGGTAGGTATCGGCTCGTTGGGCATCATAAGCATCATATCCGTATTTATTGGCGCGGCTACAACCATACAGGTAGCTTTCCAGCTATCAAGCCCGTTGGTACCCCGCAGTATTGCAGGCAGCATCTCTCGCGACTCTAACATCCTGGAGTTTAGCCCAACCATATCATCACTGGTACTGGCCGGGCGTGTAGGCTCAAACTTTGCATCTAACATTGGCACCATGCGTGTTACCGAACAAATTGACGCGCTGGAGATAATGGGTGTAAATGCACCCGGCTATTTAATTGCACCGAAAATTTTAGCTTCTATAACCATGGTTCCGCTGTTGGTTATCATTTCTATAGCTTTAGGTATCACAGGCGGTTATATTGCCTGTATAGTTACCGGCAGCATTACCCCGGCAGATTACCTGATGGGTGTTAACGATGGTTTTGATGGGCTTACCGTAAGGGTAGCTTTAGTTAAAGCTTTTGTATTTGGTTTTATTATTGCTTCTATATGCTCTTACCAGGGGTTTTATACCAAAGGCGGCGCGCTTGAAGTTGGACAATCGGCAACGGCAGGTGTAGTTTACAGTTGTGTGTGGATCTTATTTGCCGACCTTATGATCACCAGTTTAATGTTATGATCGAGATCAAAGATATTTATAAAACCTTTGGGGAGAACGAGGTGCTTAAAGGCATCAGCGCTACTTTCCAAACCGGCAAAAACAACCTTATTATAGGCGGCTCCGGCTCGGGTAAAACTACTTTGCTTAAATGTATTGTGGGTTTACATGAACCAACCAAAGGCCAGGTTTTTTTTGAAGGTGACAATTTTACCGAGATGGATTTTACTCAACGTGTACCCATCCGTACGCAGATAGGCATGCTTTTCCAGAACTCGGCTTTGTTCGACAGCATGACGGTGGAGGAGAACATCATGTTCCCGCTTAACCTGTTCACCAATCAATCCATGGCCGAAAAACGCGACCGCGCTAACTTTTGCCTGGAGCGCGTTAATCTGAAGGATCGTAATAAGCTTTATCCTGCCGAATTATCCGGAGGTATGAAAAAACGTGTGGGTATTGCCCGCGCTATATCCATGCAGCCAAAGTTTTTATTTGTGGATGAGCCAAACTCCGGCCTCGACCCAAAAACATCTATCCTGATAGATGAACTGATAGCCGACCTTACCATAGAATATGATATGACAACCGTGGTGGTGACCCACGACATGAACTCGGTAATGGGTATCGGCGATCATATAATCTTTCTTCACCAGGGCCAAAAATGGTGGGAAGGTTCCAACAAAGAAATTGCCAAAACTGATAACAAAGAACTTAACGACTTTGTATTTGCCAGCAAATTTATGCAGGCCGCAAAGGAGAAACTGTAATTTTTTTATATTTTTAGGTACTTCACACCTACTATGAAAAAATTGCTATTTACACAGTTGCTGCTTTTTTGCAGCAGCTTCTTGTTTGCTCAGAACCAGCCGGTATTAAAGCCTTTCATAATACAGGGCCAGCTCAAAAACTTTAAAGAAAAGCAGCTTTATCTTACAATTATTAATTATGATGAAGGAGATATAATAGATACCATAAACATAAGTGATGATGGTAAATTTTATTTAAAAACTACAAAAGTAACCAAACCTCAACTCGCGCTACTCTCCAGAAATTCCGCCCAATACCATGCAGACATTTTTGTGGCTCCGGGGTATAACCTTTTCATCACTGCCAACTGTGAAACCAGAGCTAAAGCTGCCCAAAGTAATGCAGTAACCGGCTATGGCGCTTTACCAAATAAATATCTTTTTAAAAGAGATTCTATCTTATCTGTCAAAAACGATACGACAAACTTTTATAAACTTGGCGATGAACAGTTAATTGCATATGCCAATGGCGTAAAACACCTGTCGGACTCTATTGCCGGCAGCGTTTTTAAGTATGCAAGTAATAAAGAGGCCTATACCGCCTTATTTGAAAAACAGATCTACCAGGATGCGGCCATAAAACAGCTGGACATGCTGGTAAATCACGTTATCGATACCAAAACATTTACGTACCAGCAGTCTGTTAAGTACATTGCAAACCACGCGGATGCCGGTGTTTTAAAAAACATTTATAACCCCGAATATCTCGATCTACCCTCGTACCGGTGGCTGACCACTGTAGACTATTACATCTATATACAGACACTTGAAAACCGTAAAGAATTAAAAGGATATAGTAATAACCAAGCTCTGGTAAACATAGGTTTTATAAATATTATAGCAACCCGGTACCAGGGGATAGTTAAACAACGCGTATTGTACAGCAAATTGCGCGAACTTTTCAGGTATGCGCGTACCTTTGAAGAACTGGATAATTACCGGAAAGCCTTACCACCATACATCGCCCAGATTGAGGATTTAAAAAAGCAAGCGGTATTGAATGAGCTTATGGCAGCAAAGGCAGATGAGCTTTTTAAAAACAGGATAGGCCAGCCTGCCCCCGCTTTTACCGCTGTTGACAGTACTGGCAAACAATTTAGTAACACCGATTTTAAAAATAAAGTTATAGTGATTGACCTTTGGGGGAGCTGGTGCGCACCATGCCGGGTATTAACCCCTTACTTTAAAAAATTTGTGGAGAAGTATAAGGCTGACCAACGAGTTGCTTTTGTGAGCATCTCCGTTTTTGACGAAGATAAAAAATGGCGAAAAGCTATGCGCGAAGACAAACCAAACTGGCTGCAGCTATTAGATAACAATGGCTCTGTACATACTAATTATGTAGCTAATTCGGTACCTAAATTTGTGGTGATAAACAAACAGGGTAACATTACAACATTTGATGCGCCAATATCAAACTCATTCAGCGAATTAGAGAAGATAATCACAGCAGAAATGAATAAGAATTGATAAGAGTTAGAGGTTGCCGGTTTGCTTTGGCAGCCTTCTTAGTTTAATAACTATATTTGCAATTAATTTAATCGGCAGGTGGTGGTGCAAACTGCCCGCTAATAACTGCAACTGATAGAAAATGATCCAACTCCTTACCCCAACCCACTGGAAAGATTACGAGCTGATTGATTGCGGCGACTTTGAAAAACTGGAAAGGTTTGGCAATACCATACTGATACGCCCCGAGCCGCAGGCCGTTTGGAGCAAAGCCCTTAGCCCTGCCGAATGGCAGCGCCTGCACCATATTAAATTTAAAGGCCGCAGCGCAACGGCCGGCGACTGGGTGAAAAAAGACCCTAAAACCGCCGACCGCTGGCACATCGAATATAAAAATAACGATGTGGCCATTAAATTCCGCCTGGGTTTAACTTCATTTAAACACCTGGGCATTTTTCCGGAGCAGGCTGTTAACTGGGATTATATATCGGGCAATATCAAAAAATTTAAGACACCAACGCCGAAGGTGCTTAACCTGTTCGCTTATACCGGCGGCGCATCGTTAATTGCTAAAGCGGCAGGGGCAGATACCACGCACGTAGATTCCATAAAACAAGTGGTTACCTGGGCCAATGAGAACCAGGAGTTATCGGGCTTAAAGGACATCCGCTGGATGGTGGAGGACGCCCTTAAGTTTGTAAAGCGCGAAGTTAAACGCGGCAAAACCTATAACGGCATCATACTTGACCCGCCCGCATACGGCAACGGCCCTAACGGCGAAAAGTGGAAACTGGAAGATAATATCAACGAGATGATGAGCGACGTGATACAATTGCTCGACCCCGAGGAACACTTTCTTATCCTGAATACTTATTCGCTGGGTTTCTCATCGGTAATTATCGAGAACCTCATCAAAAATGCGTTCCCTAAAGTGGAGAATTTAGAGATTGGCGAGCTGTATCTACAGGCTACAGCAGGCCCTAAACTGCCCTTAGGCGTATTTGGTAAATTTCACAAAAATAAAAGCTAACAAGCCTGTAGGTTTTATCTTTACAAGCACTATATTTAACCGTGCCTAACGTTAGGCACACCATCAACTTACCCATATCTATGAAATTAAAAAGCGTATTTGTACCGGCATTAATAGCGGTATGTTCTTTTGCATTGTTTACCGGCTGCGGCCAAAACGGCGACGGCAAAACGGCCGGTAAAAAAGCCGATACCACAGCAAAAACTAAAGGCGAAAGCGAAGAAGCCGATACTTTAGGTATTGTAAAATCAACCTACCCGCCAATTGATAAAGCCAAATACGACTCTTTATTAAAGTTTAACGCCCACAACGATACCAGCGGCCGCTGGCCTGTAAAAAACCAGCCTTATCCATTGGGTGGCGCTATTTTGCCGTTTAAACGCGTGGTATCGTTTTACGGTAATTTGTATTCTAAAAAAATGGGCATCCTGGGCGAACTGCCGCCTAACGAAATGCTTGCCAAGTTAAAAGGCGAAGTAAAAGCGTGGGAAAAGGCCGACCCTAAAACACCCGTACAGCCTGCTTTACACTACATTGCCGTTGTAGCACAGGGCGATGGTGGTAAAGATGGTAAATACCGCTACCGCATGCCGTTTAAACAAATTGACAGTGTACTGGTGCTTGCCAAAAAAGCACATGCCATTGTCTTTTTAGATGTACAGGTAGCATTGAGCAACATACAGGCCGAGCTGCCTTTATTTGAAAAATACTTAAAAATGCCACAGGTGCATTTTGGTATGGATCCTGAGTTTTCTATGAAAGATGGAACTAAGCCGGGTAAAAAAATTGGCACCTATGATGCTGCCGATATCAACTACGTATCGGGCTACTTAGCTAA
This sequence comes from Mucilaginibacter lutimaris, assembly GCF_042676625.1. NCBI lineage: Bacteria > Pseudomonadati > Bacteroidota > Sphingobacteriia > Sphingobacteriales > Sphingobacteriaceae > Mucilaginibacter > Mucilaginibacter lutimaris. The sequence continues at coordinate 305,435 of NZ_JBHTIA010000003.1, read as the reverse complement.
CATTGTTAAAAAGAATGGCCTGCCTCCAAAAATATTAATTGTTCACCGCTTTACTAAAAAGATGGTTACCAACTACAAAAACATCAAATTACGCCCCGAAGTGCAGGTGGTAATGGATATGGATGGCTGGGGCGAACCGGATCTTAAAACCGGGACTTACCGCTATTTCATCAACCAGGAGCCGGTACAATTTACAGGCTTTAAACTATTCTACAAAAACGATATTAAGAAAGCGCCTCACCACATGTTAACCCCACAAGAGGTGTTATCGAGATATAGCCCTTACCCTATTTACATACAGTATCAATAATAAGTCAAAATTCAAAAGTAAAAAGTCAAAAGCTCTGAGCATTATAGCTTGGGGCTTTTTTAATTTCGAATTTTTACTTTTGACTTATGACAAAATGGGGCATTATCGGTTGCGGGCGTATAGCGCACAGGTTTATGCAGGGGTTAAACGCCTTGTCGGGTAATATGCTTGCAGCCTCCTACTCGCGCAGGCCCGAAACAGTGGAGGCATTTGTAGCGCAATACGGTGGCGAAGCCTATAGCAGCGCTGATGAGCTTTTAGCGAGCGACATAGATGCGGTTTACATTGCTACCCTGCCTGATACCCATGCAGCTTATAGCATAAAAGCCATGCAGGCGGGTAAGCATGTTTTGTGCGAAAAGCCCGCTACCTTAAACCTGCCGCAATTGGAGGATGTGCTGGCGGTTGCAAAAACAACCGGCATGCTATTTATGGAGGGGATGAAACCGCCCTTTTATCCACTTTACCAAAAGCTAAAAGAATATTTAAAGCAAGATCCAATTGGCCCTGTGGGCTACGTGCGTGCGGGTTCATCCGTTGCGGATATTAGCCGCGACCATCCCAATTTTAGCCACAAGCTGGCAGGCGGGGCGCTGATGCAGATAGGGATCTATGAGGCCTTTTTAGCTATCGACTGGCTTGGCAAAACCGAAGAAATACAGGCTATGGGCCGCTTCAGCGGGATGGAAATAGATATGTTCAGCGTTTTCCAAACCCGGCACGAAGGCGGCTACGCGCAGCTTTACGGCGGGTTTGATCTGCATGGCAAAGGTGATGCGCTTATCTGCGGTACCACAGGTCATATCACCATCCATAAAAACTGGTGGAACCCGGCGAAAGCCACCATCAATTACCTGGATGGTCGTGTGGTTGTACTCGATGAACCATTCACCGCAGGCGGCCTTAACTACGAGATACAGCACTTTGTTGATCTGATAAAAGCGGGCAAAACCGAAAGCCCCATCATCACACATAAAACGTCTCGTGAGATGATTGCAATTATAGATGAAGCCAGGAAACAAATTGGGTTGAAGTATGAGGGGGAGTGAGCATTTAAAATTTGTTGTTATATTTTATATTGTATAACATCTCCCGTTTAAACTTTTTCAGTTCCCTCCTTGGGGAGGGGCGCGATGACTGTGCGTTGGCAGGGAGGGGTTGTTTGGCATGCCGATGAACCCCTCCCTACCCTCCCAGGGGAGGGAATTAGGATAAAATCAAAAAGCCCCGCTTTTTCAAGCGGGGCTTTTCAATATCATATCAGGCAATTAGTGGATACCCATAAACAACCTGCTCCAGCGGATCTTGCTGAAGAACGAGGCGTTATCGTCCCAACTCATCCACACAAACAGGGCTTTGCCTACAATGTGGTCTTCCGGTACAAAACCCCAGTAGCGAGAGTCTAACGAGTCGTGGCGGTTATCACCCATCATCCAGTAATAGTTCATTTTAAAGGTATAGGTGGTAGTTTCCACACCATTTATCGTTATTTTACCGTTACCATGCTCAACTTCTAATTTATTACCCTCATACACTTCAATGGCGCGGCCATATAATGGCAGAGTCAGGCTATCCAATTTTACGGTCCAGCCTTTTTTAGGTATAATGATAGGGCCAAAGTTATCTACGTTCCAGTCAGGATCTTTGCCAAGCGGGTTTAGCTTATATTTTGGATACTCGGGCAGGTAAGCCGGATAAACCGGGTTAAGCGGATCTGCCATGCCCGGCTGTTTGTAATTTGGCGTTATAGATTTTACGTTAGAGTAGGCTTTTAACTTTGCTGCCGCATCCTTTGTCATCGTAGGTGATGCAACGTTATCATAATTAGTTACGTTAAGATCTGCCAGTACCTGTGGGTTTACGTCCATACCGTTGGTAGTAATGGTGTAATCGGTTTGCGCGCCCGGAGGGTTTGGAGCGGGTTTACCATTTACATACACCTGCGCGTTTATAAGGCTTACGGTATCGCCCGGCGCGCCCTGGCAGCGTTTAATGTAATTTTCGCGCTTGTCAACCGGCCTGAAGTATGGCGAGTCGGCTTCCATGGGGTAGTTAAATACCACTACGTCGCCTTTTTTTATTTCGCTTAAGCCCGGCAAGCGGTAGTAAGGCAATTTAACGCCATCCCAGTAAGCTTTTGTACCCAATATTGGCATAGTATGGTGTGCAAACGGGAAAGCAATGGGCGTCATAGGTGTGCGGGCGCCATAGTTAACCTTGCTTACAAACAAAAAGTCGCCTACTAACAGCGAGCGCTCCATTGATGGCGTAGGTATGGTATAGGCCTCTATAAAAAGCGTACGGATAAGCGTAGCGGCAATAACCGCGAAAATTATAGCGTCGGTCCATTCACGTGCGGCGCTCTTTTTCTTCTTCTTTTCTGTCGATTTATTTTTATTCCAGAATTTCCAGTTCATTATTTAAATATTGGGCGGCAAATTAGTTATTAAAATCAAACATATCCTCAACCGAATAAAAACCCTTTTTATCCTTTATCCACTCAGCGGCCAGCACCGCGCCTAAGGCAAAGCCATTGCGGTTGTGGGCGGTATGCTTAAACTCAATGGTATCTATCTCAGAATCGTAAATAACGGTGTGTGTACCCGGTACATTCTCTATTCGTAACGACTCTATGAGCAATTCGTTACCGGCAACCGTTTCGTCATCGGGCTTATCATCACTTATTAAAACGTTCTTCCACTCTTTTTTACTGTCGAGGTTGTTAATAATACCTTCGGCTATAGTAATGGCCGTTCCGCTTGGCGAATCGAGCTTTTGGGTATGATGGATCTCTTCTACCTGCACATCGTAATACGGGTAGTTATTCATCAGCTTGGCTAAAATTTTATTTACGTGAAAGAACACATTTACGCCAACGCTAAAGTTGGTAGCATATACAAAGGATGACTTATGGTATTCGCACTGTTCCTTTATCTGGGTTATTTCGTGGTGCCAGCCGGTGGTACCCACAACTATAGGTACGCCTGCCTTAAAGCAGCTCTCGATATTACCCAACACGGTAGCAGGGGTGCTAAACTCAATGGCTACATCGGCCTGTTGCAGATTTTCGATAGTCAGCTCATCCAGGTTGTCCTGGTCTATCTTTAAAACAATTTCGTGCTTGCGGTCATGGGCAATCTTTTCAATTATCTTACCCATTTTACCGTAACCTAACAATGCGATCTTCATCCGTAAATTATTAAACTATAAGCTTTGTTCTTATTTAAAGCGTTAGGGTTAATCTTAATCCCGGCATAAATGTACTGTTAATATTCGAAGCTGCATAAACAGGCTGGCCCATTAAAGTTGGGGTTACTTTAAAAGAAAGGTTATTATCTACGGTGTAGGCATTAATAAATTTACCGGTAATGTAGGCCTCAACAGCCTGAATGCCCCAAACAGCAATAACACCCAATATACTTATCTGGAAATTACGCTGATAACCGTTGGCAGCGTTCTCAAGGTCGGTGCTTGACGCGCCGTAGTTAGTTACATAAAGGTCGTACTCGCGTTTATATTTAATGTACGAATCATATAGCCTGTCGCCGGGCGCAGGCACGCCCCCTGTACGGGTTATTTTTGCCAGCGCCACAAAAACCTTGTAGTTTTTTTGGTTTACAATAATTGCGTTACCCAATAAACCCAGGCCTGCATAAATAGCGGGCACTTTTAAATACCACAATTCTTTATTATAAAGCTGGCCCCAGCCCGGGATGATAAGCGAGCGTTTTACGGCCAGGCTTGGGCTATGCGTACTATCCGGATGATATTCCTTTTCCTTTTTTATTGGTGGTGCAAAAGAATTCCTTTTTACAGGCTCAGCTTTTTTAACAACTGTATCGGTTTTTGCTTTTACGGTTGTATCCGGGGTTTGGGCCATCGCAAAAAAGGCAAACCCTAAAAATAATACAGTAGTTAAAAGTTTTTTTAGCATGTGTTTACCAATCCAGCATTTCAAGTATACGGCCCAGATCGTCTTCGGATAAGAACGGAATTTCGATACTTCCATTGCCTTGGGCGTTAACTTTAAGTTTTACCCTGGTGCTAAACTTTGATGCGAGGTCGTCCTGTACTTTTTGCAGCTGGTATGTAAGCGGTTCGGGCTGCTTGCCTTCCTTTTTTTGAGGCGCTCTTTGTATCTCACGCACCATTTCCTCTACCTTACGTACCGACAGCTCATTTTTAATGATCTGCTGAAAAACATAAAGTTGCACCGTAGGGTCCTCTACAGCTAACAAAGCTTTGGCATGGCCCATGCTGATGCCACCATCGCGGATTGCTGCCTGGATGGTAGGCGGCAATTTTAAAAGCCTAAGGTAGTTGGTAACGGTAGACCGGTTTTTGCTTACACGGTCGCCAAGTTCTTCCTGTTTAAGGCTACACTCGTCAATCATGCGCTGAAAGCTCAGGGCCACCTCAATGGCATTCAGGTTTTCGCGCTGAATGTTCTCTATGAGGGCCATCTCCAGCATTTGCTGGTCGTTAGCGGTGCGCACATATGCGGGGATCTGGGTGAACCCGGCCATTTTTGAGGCGCGTAACCTGCGCTCGCCCGATATTAACTGGTATGAATGCGCGCTAACCTTACGTACGGTAATAGGCTGTATAAGCCCCTGTAATTTTATAGAGGCCGACAGGTCGGCAAGCGCCTGCTCTTCAAATTCGGTACGTGGCTGAAACGGGTTTACCTCTATTTCGCTTATCCTGATCTCGTTTACCGAACCCAGGCTATCTGTTTCTGATACCGGGTTAGCTGGTTTAGACGAATTGGAATAACTGTTCTTATTTTGATTTACGCTTGGAGAATCGTTTAACAGGGCGCTTAACCCTTTTCCCAAAGCGTTTCTTTTTTCTGTACTCATTGTTGTTATTAAGCTGTTACGGTAGTTGCCAGTTCCTCGTTACTAACCAGGCCATTCTTGCGGATGATCTCGCGGGCAAGGTTAAGGTAGTTAACGGCACCTTTACAGTTAGCGTCGTGCATAATTACCGATATACCAAAGCTTGGCGCTTCGCTTAAGCGGGTATTGCGTTGTATAATAGTATCAAACACCATATCTTCAAAGTGGGTGCGCACCTCATCAACCACCTGGTTTGAAAGGCGCAGGCGCACATCATACATGGTTAACAAAATACCCTCTATTTGCAGCGCGGTATTCAGGCGCGATTGCACAATTTTAATGGTGTTAAGCAATTTACCCAAACCCTCTAACGCGAAGTATTCGCACTGTACCGGTATAATTACCGAATCGGCAGCTGTAAGCGCGTTAATAGTTATTAAACCTAACGATGGCGAACAGTCAATAATGATGAAATCGTAATCGTCTTTAACCGCCTCTAAAACCGATTTCATTTTATACTCGCGGTTAGGCAGGTTGATCATCTCTATTTCGGCACCAACCAGGTCTATATGCGCGGGCAATAGGTCGAGGTTTGGTGTTTCTGTCTTTTGTATAGCTTCGCGGGGGTCTACATCGTTAATGATGCACTCGTAAATACTGTTCTTGATATTGCGCGGGTCGAAACCAATGCCCGATGTTGAGTTAGCCTGCGGGTCGGCATCTAACAATAAAGTACGGTATTCCAACACTGCTAAACTCGCGGCAAGGTTTATTGATGATGTAGTTTTACCAACGCCACCTTTCTGGTTAGCTAAAGCGATAATTTTACCCATTATGTTCTATAAAAAAAAAATTAAGTCTGCGGTTTATTACAAACGAAAAACAGGCACATAAATTTCTATGTTTGTACTGTTTTTATATCCGCCGCTAAAGATACGGATTTAAACAATTGAGAAATTAACAGTTTTGCCAACTTACAAACATTGTTGGGGCTAATTAGTGAGTTAGCGATTTAGTGAATTGGTGAATTTTTCTTGCTTAATGTCAAGCAATTAACCTTTGTCTACCATTAAAATTAATCACTAATTCGCCAATTCACTAACTCACTAAATAAATATGGTCACCATTATAGCATCTACTAACCGTGCCGGGAGTTCAACCTTAAAGCTTGCCCAATATTATCAAAAGGAACTTGCCGCCAAGGGGCAGCCAACCACCCTGCTATCGCTTGACCAGCTCCCGCCAAATATTATTGAAACCGACCTGTATGGCAAACGCAGCGAAGCGTTTGGCGAGATCCAAAAGATAGTGACTGATACCGAAAAATTTTTGTTTGTTATACCCGAGTATAATGGCAGCTACCCCGGCATTTTAAAGGTTTTTATTGATGCCTGCAGCTTCCCCGAAAGCTTTTATGATAAAAAGGCGGCATTAGTTGGCCTATCTTCGGGCAAGTATGGTAACATACGCGGCATAGATCATTTTACCGGTGTATGCCATTATCTTAACCTGCATGTTATGCCCTTAAAGATCCACATCGCATCTATCCGTAAAGAGATGGACGAGCAGGGCAACATCACACCGGAGGATACCCTGAAGTACACCAACGAGCAGATGGACAAATTCATTAAATTTTAAATAATCACCTCATGATCAGCACCCATCCCGAAAGATTGGGCGTGCCGTTTTTAAGATCGATAATGTAGTAGTAAGTCCCGGCGGGTAAGGGGCTTCCGTTCAGTTTGCCATCCCAGGGCTTGCCATACCCCCTGCTTTGGTACACACGCTTGCCGCCGCGGTTATAAATTGATATTACCCCATCGCTATAAGTACTTAGGGCTTCTATATTCCAGATGTCGTTAATACCATCGTTGTTTGGGGTGAACGATGACGGGATGACGATCTTTTCATACACCCGTATAAACACTTCGTCCTTTTTTTCGCCACAATTATTGGCCGATGTTACCGTAAGCGTATAAGTAGTATTATGCGGCGGGTTAGCCATTGGGGTTAAAGAGTGCGGGTCGTCCAGGTAATCGGCCGGCGACCAGGTATAGGTGGCAACATCGCCTGTGGCGCTGCCCTCCAGCTTGGTAACCTGGCCTTCAAATATCGCCTTATCATCACCTGCATTGGCCACAGGCAGGGGCAAAACATTAACCTGTACCGTATTAGTGTTAATACAATTGCTGGCATTGGTAACGGTAACCGTATATAACGTTGAAATCGAAGGGCTGGCAAACGGCGTTGCCGAATTAGCATCAGACAACCCCGCGGCCGGCGACCAGCTATAACTTACCCCATTTGTTGCCGACGCGGTAATTTGGGCGCCGCTACCTGCGCAAATAGTTTGGGTGCCGCTTACTTGTATAACCGGTTTTGCATTAACTGTAACTGTTACATCTTTTGGGGTTATACAGCCCGCTGCCGATGTTACATCTACATGGTAAGTGCCCGTGTTAGCAGCGCTTGCCGATGGTATGACTAAAGGGTTTTGTGTACTTGTTATACCGGGGCCCGTCCATTTGTAGGTTGCCCCGCCTGTGGCGGTTAGGGTAATTGGGTCGCCTTCGCAAACTGCCTGCGGTGGAATGTTTGATACTGCAGGATATGAGGTAACATTTATAGTTACTACGTTAGAGTATACCCTGCAATTAAGCGAGTTAATGTTACTGCCCTCGGCAACGCCAAGGCGGTATTGATACGAACCTAATTGAGCACTGGGGAACACAACGTTTAAAGATGTATTAATTTCGCCCGGGATATCTGCCCACCCGTTACCTGAGTTTTTTTGCCACTGATATTTGGGTTGGTTATATCCGGCTGCCTGAGTAGCATTTATAGTATAGTTGGCAGGCAGTCCCTCACAAACATTATTTTGTGTAATGCTTATATCGCCTGCAAAGCCTGCCTGCAAAACCGGGCCATAAGCCCTAAAACTAATATCATCAAGCAAAAAATCGTTACCCGCACCCCCGGGGGCATTATTTATCATTCTTACCACAACAGTGGTTACACCGGGCGGCGTAGTAAAAGTAAGGCCGTATTTACCCCAGCCATTAGGGTCGTAAGTTGGGTGGATCTCCTCTGTGTTCATCCCTATGATATCGCCTGATAGGGTTTCAACCCTAAAAGTGATGTTGGGTTCTATAAAGCCCGGCTGCCCTGCCTTTATCAGGTTTAGCACATAGGCCGAAAATTCGTACGTGGTGTTATCGCACAGCGCACCGGCGTTTGTTCCTTCAATGGTAGTTTCTTTACTAAAAAATTCTTTACCCGGCACGGCATCGGCGTTTACAACCATCATGTAACCATCGTTACCGGTGTGGTCTTTTAGCACCACATGCCAGGTATCGGGGTGGCAACCTACTTCTGTTTTAGATATAGAATACTTCCCATCCTCGGGGCACGAACCGCCAACAAAGGTGTAACCCGTGGTTGGAAATTTCATATCATTGCCCGAGCCAAAATCAAAAGTAAAAACAGGGTCGCCAAGGCTACCATTTACAACCTGCGCAAATGCCTGCACATTAGTAATTAAGAAAAGCAAGAAGGTTAAAAATTTCAGTTTATTAATTGGCATAGGGCACTGTTTTACAAACAGTAGCGTCAAAAATATAGCTTTTTAGCAATATTGGGCTTAATCGTTCAATTTAATTAACATGGATGTGGCGAGGGCTATTTCATAAGCAGAACCCACCCGGACTTTTTGGGCAAATTATTCTTTAGGTCAATAACATAATAGTAGGTGCCGGGCGGCAGCGCCTTACCATTTAAAATCCCGTTCCATTGTTTGGCATCACCAACAGTACGGAACACCTCGCCCCCCTCGCGGGTATATATGGTAAGCACACTTTGGGGATATGTAGATAAATTCGCAACGCGCCATGTATCATTCACGCCATCGCTATTAGGTGTAAATGTAGATGGGACAACCAGTTTTTTAAACACCCTAACGTGCATCTCATCCTCATACGATACGCCGCAATTTTCTGCCGACTCTACATGCAGCGTGTACGTTATGTCCTCGGGCGGGGAAATCTTAGGCGTTAGCGATGTTGGGTCGTCCATATAATCAGCCGGGGTCCAAAAATAACGGGGGCTTGTACCGGTAACCGCTCCCTGTAGTGTTATGGTTTCGCCCTCTGTCATTGTCCTATCGGTACCGGCATTGGCAGTCGGCGGCTGTATAACAGTTACGGTTACAATTCGCTGCTGGATACACCCCTCATTACTTACAAAAACACTGTATTTGGTAGTTTCGGTAGGGCTGGCAACGGGGTTCTTTACGTCATCATGATCTAAACCGGTTGCCGGGCTATCCTCATCTTTAAACCATTTGTAGGAATTGCCCCCGTTAACATTTAACTGTACAGACAGGCCCTTACAAATTACCGGGTTCTCGTTATCAACGCTGGCATTAAATGCGGGCAATACCTTAACTTGCGTTGACGATGTTTTTGAACAGCCTATGGTACTAACCGTAACCGTGTATGTTCCCTCATCTGCGGCTGTAACATTTGGCGTAACATCTAAAAAGTGCGATGTTGATGTGCGGCCATCGGGATAAGTCCACAAATAATCTGTGCCACCATCGGCATGTATAGAAAGCGCCTGCCCTTCGCATACATAAGTTATAGGCGGCAGTTTAAACTCGGGGTTCTTTTGTACGGTAATAACTATTGGCTCCGAAAACGTTTGGCAGTTGAGTGATGCCCCCGGCCCGCTTATTACCCCAACCCGGTATTGATAGGTACCCGAAGCGGGGGCCAAAAAATCAATAGCTAAATTAAGGTCGGCATTGGTTTCGCCGGTTAGGGGCTTCCAGCCTGTTTTGTTGTAGTTTAGCTGCCATTGGTATTGAGGGTTGGTGTAAGTATATACATGCGATTTAAGGATGTACCTGGCCGGCCGGTCATCCAGGCATTGGGTGGTTTTTGTAATACCTGTTGAAGAACCTATACCCGCTTCTATTTGTGGGCCATATGGTTTAACGGTAATATCATCCATGGCAAAATCGTTGCCAATGGTGCCGGTTAAGGATGCGTTGTTTAAAGAAATGATCACGTCGGACCCATCGGCAGGAGAAACAAAATCAATATGGTATTGTGTAAAGGTGTCGCTGGTAAATGGCCCTATCACTTCGTTTGCCAATACTGCCCCGTTAGCTGTTTTAACTGTGAAGCTAATACTGGGGTCTACGTAACCGGCCGGGCGCGGCATCTGGGTATTAATATTTTTAAAAAACGCCGCCAACTGGTATTTGGTACCGGGACAAAATTTACTCCCGCTTATCTTGTTGGTGTAATAAACCACCGGTTTATCATCGCCGTTTATCATCATCAAATAGCCGTAAGGGTTTGTGCCGCTGTGGTCGAAATTGATGGTTGAAAAAGTATCTCCGTAACAATTTGATGATGTGTTTAATATCATATATCTGCCGGGCAGCGGGCACCTGTCGCTCCCGCCTGGGGCCATGGTAGTATTACCGGCAGGCAATGGGGGGCCTACAGGGGAGTAAACGCCGCCAAAACCAAAGTCTTCATAAAGCACAGGGTCGCCCAGGCTGTTTTGCGCCCCAACCTTTAAGGTTAACAACATGGCAAGCGCCGATAGTATTAAAGCACGTTTATTGGTTAGCATTGGTGCTGATATACAGGCTTATCCAAAATTATTATTTTTTGGCAGATAATTAGCCTTTTATGTTTTTTGATAAAGCCTTTACACCTTTTGGGAGTATAAAACAAATAAGAGTGCCTGCAGGTTATTTAAAGCAACGCATACCTCATGAAAACATACATAGCATATATAACAGGCATAGCATTACTGGCAGCAAGCTGTAAACAAAAAAAGGTTGATGCCTCAAAAGCGGCGGAGGTTAATACGCCCGCCCAACAAGAAGTAAACCTGCCCGCGCCTTATAAGACCAAGGCTGTACGCAACTATTGTAAGGTTATACCGTGGCCGGCCGGTAAAATGCCTGTTGCACCCGCCGGTTTTGCGGTTAGCCTTTTTGCCGATAGCTTAAGAAACCCGCGAAACATTTATGTGGCCCCTAACGGAGACATTTTTGTAAGCGAGGCCAACACCGAGATGAAGGGCGTTAAAAAAATAGGCGCCAAGGTAATTGGGGCGGCCGCGTCACAAAACCTCGGCAAAAGCGCCAACCAGGTAACTATTTTACGCGATACCAACGGAGACGGCTTGCCCGATACGCGTAATGTATTTTTAAAGAATTTAAACCAGCCTTACGGTATGCTGGTATTAGGCAACTCCTTTTATGTAGCCAATACCGATGGCCTTTGGAAATACGATTACAAACCCGGGCAAACCCAAATAACCACCATGGGTAAAATGATATTATCCTTACCCGCCGGGGGGTACAACAACCACTGGACGCGTAATATTAAGGCCAATGCCGCAGGTACTAAAATATATGTGGCGGTAGGCTCGGGCACAAACGTGGCAGAACACGGCCTTGAGGTTGAAAAGCGCCGCGCCGATATTTTAGAGATAAACCCCGACGGCAGTGGCGAACGTATTTATGCCGCGGGTTTACGCAACCCCGCAGGAATCGATTTACAACCGGGGACAGGGGTGCTTTACGCAGCCGTTAACGAACGTGATAACCTTGGCGATGACCTTGTACCAGATTATTTTACCAGCGTTAAAGAAGGAGGCTTTTACGGCTGGCCATGGGCTTATTTTGGCAAACACGAAGACCCACGATTAGAGGTTAAACGCCCGGACATGGTGGCCAAAACCATCACACCCGATGTATCATTAGGCCCGCACACGGCATCGTTAGGGCTGGTATTTTATACAGGTAAAAAATTCCCGGCTAAATATGATAATGGCGCCTTTATTGGTCAGCATGGTTCATGGAACAGGGCGGTATTGTCCGGTTATAAAGTTGGTTTTGTGCCGTTCACCAACGGAAAGCCCGCCCCAAAAATGGAAGATTTTTTAACCGGCTTTATTGCCGACCTGAATAAGAAAGAAGTTTATGGCCGCCCGGTGGGCGTAGCTGTCGCTAAAGATGGCTCGCTGCTGGTTGCCGATGATGTAAGTAACCGCATATGGCGTGTGAGCGCTAAATAAACTTATAAATATCAACACAAAGATAGCCCGATACCATGTAAAGGGCTATTTTTGTTTACCACATCCCCGCATATGATAAAACGTTACTTCGGCTTGCTCTTGTTCTTTACTATTTCTATCACCGCCACAGCGCAAACCAAACCCAAGGCAATAGCAGATACCCTGCGGCAGCTAAAACCGGTCACCATAAAAGCCTACCTGTCTGAACAGCCTGTGTTAAGTGTGCCTGCATCTGTAAGCGTGCTGGGTTCGGCGCAGTTAAGGCTGCAACCCGATAATTCATTTGTTACCGCGCTGAACACCGTGCCGGGCATCCGTGCCGAAGAGCGTTCGCCGGGAAGCTACCGCCTGTCTATCCGTGGCAGTTTGCTGCGGTCGCCGTTTGGGGTGAGGGATGTGAAGGTTTACTTTGATGAGATCCCTTTAACTGATGCAGGCGGCAACACATACCTCAATGCCATCGATATCAGTAATATAAGGCACATCGAGGTGCTTAAAGGGCCGGATGGCAGCCTTTTCGGGGCCAATTCCGGTGGTGTGGTATTGCTTAGCCCGGTTAACCGTACCGATAGTAATTATCTTTCGGCAGGTATCAATGGTGGTTCTTATGGCTTATTCCACCAGAAAGTTTCGCTGCAAAATACCGGTGCTAAAAACCGTTTCAACTTTAACCAATCGTACCAAACTTATGATGGATACCGCCAAAACAGCCGTATGCACCGCACCTATATACAAGCAGGCGACGCATACCAATATGCCCAGCAAAGCGAGCTTCGCGCAACTTTATTGTACTCCGACCTGAATTACCAAACACCGGGCGGCTTAAACCTGGCCCAAATGGAGGCCGACCCGCGCAGCGCACGCTTACCAACGGCTACTTTGCCGGGGGCCATTCAGCAAAAGATCCGCATTAACACCAAACTGCTCTTAGGCGGCTTGGTTAACGATGCGCAATTGACCAGTCGCATCCGTAATGTATTGTCTATATTTGGCAACCATGTGGATTTTGCCAACCCTTTTATTACCAATTACGAGCAGCGTATCGAGAACACTTACGGCGCACGTTCCTATTTTGAACTGGCTGCCATCCCGAAGGAAAACTTTAACTGGAAACTGAACTTGGGTGCCGAGTGGCAGCAAACCAACTCGCAGATAAGCAACTATGATAACAATGCCGGCGAAAAGGGCAACGTGCAAAAAATAGATAAGATAAACACCAACCAACACTTCTTTTTTGCCCGTTACGCGGCGGATATTTTTAAACGCCTGCATGTAGAAGCCGCGGCAAGCCTGAACTATTACGGCTACAAATTCCGTAACCTGGCGCCCCTTAACGAGGCTGATTTTACCGACCGTAAGTTTGATGCAGTGGTGATGCCAAGGCTGGCGCTATCCTACCAGATCACCAATGATTTTATCTGGCGGGCATCGGTCAGTCGCGGATATTCTACGCCAACTACTGCCGAGGTTAGGCCGACTGATAACATTATTAATACCAATTTGCAGGCACAATCCGGCTGGAACTACGAAACGGGTTTCCGCCTGCGCAATAAGGACGAGAGCCTGCTGCTTGACGCATCGGTGTTTTATTACCGGTTAAACAGGTCTATCGTGCGCAGGCTCAATCCCAACGAAACCGAATATTATATTAACTCGGGCGGCACCAACCAGCCCGGTTTTGAACTGGCTTTTACCGATTGGCTCATCAAAAGAAAAAACAGCGGCATAATCCGAGGCTTGCAATTCAACACCTCGCTTACCGTAAGCCGCTTTAAATTCAGGGATTACCAAGTGGCAGGCGCAAGCTACTCGGGCAACCGTTTAACAGGTGTACCACGCGAGGTTTTTGTTTCATCTTTACAAGCCCTATTGCCACAAAGCTTCGCTTTATTTGTGCAACACAATTACACATCAAACACCCCCCTGAACGATGCTAACACGGTATATGCAGCTAAATACCACCTGCTGCAGGCCAAAGCATCCTGGCAACGTACTATCAGCCATAAAACAAGGCTTGAGCTTTACGCGGGTGCTGATAACCTGCTTAATCAAAGATACAGCCTGGGTAATGATTTAAATGCCGTAGGCAACCGTTACTATAACCCCGCCCCGTTGCGTAATTACTTTTTTGGGGTGAATGTGAATTTGTGAGAAGTTCATGGATCATAGTTGATAGATCATGGTAGAAAGAATCGTCATGATGGTGACTGGCAAAAGCTAAAGAAGAGGCTGTCTGATGGGCAGCCTTTATTATTATGTCCTTCCATGAACCATCAACTATGATCCATGAACCGCTCACCTACATCGCCGTATCCTGCTTATTCTGCACCTCGGCTACATTACCGCCCCTGCCCTTCGCATCAAACGCGCGGAATTTTACAATGCCGTTTGCGGGGATGGGTTTTTCGTAAACCGGGCTGTTTGCATCGGGCTCTTTACCGTTAGTAGTGTAACGGATGGTCATGCCCGGGAACTGTATATTGCTTTTGAATTTGCCGTCCTCCATAATTACACCCGGTTTTGGGATGCGGAAGTTGTAACCGCCGTTGTAATAGGCCAGTCGGGGTAACTCACGCTTGCCCAATATATTCAGGAACTTGCTCCAGTCGGCATTGTACATTTCGCGTGCTTTGGTGGTGTCGCGCTCGGTGGCCCATGTCGGGTCCTTGGCCCAGGCACGTTCAGCCAAACCTATCAGCTTTGGGAAGATCATGTAATCCATACGTTCGGGAGATTTTACCGTTTCTGCCCAAAGCGCGCCCTGTAAACCAATAATGTTGGTTTTACCATAATCTGTCAAGCGTTGCTTGCCTATAAAAATGTTGCGGTTTATTGGCTGCCCGTTCTTATCAACATCGGCATTCTTAAAATAGTCGTAAGGGATAAAAGAGAAGAATTTATCTATCCCTAAAAACGCGCCCCAGTAATAACCCGGCTCATCCCACGATTTGTAATTGGCCATATCAAAATACAGGTTGGTTACGCAGGTAAGCACCGTTTTGTAACCGCCGTTGGCCAGCTTGTAGGCAAGGTCTTCCTGCCCGTCGCCAAGCACATTGTTCCAAACGTCAACCTGCATTTTATCGCCCACAAATTGCGGGTTTGGCACGTAGGTACTTTTGCCATCTACAAGGGTTTTGCGCAGGGCCATCTCTTCCCAACCCGAAAGGGTGATGTTCCGCTTCTTAAGAATATCGTTCACCCTGCCGTAAAAGTAATACCACAGGTCTCCCGTGTTTTGAATGGCCGGGTTGCTTGCCTTCAGCGCCAAATACGCGGGCGACTTTTCCCAAACGCCGGCCGGCACTTCATCCCCACCAAAGTGAATGGCCGGCAGCGGCGCCCCTGCCTCTTTGTAAATGCTCACGAGGTCGCCCACAACGGTTTCGATATAGTTATAGGTTGATGGCAGCGACACGTCTATCACGTTATCATTCCAGTACTGCACCGAGCGGTAGTCGGACTTATCGTTAAAATCGCGCAGCAAATTACGCTCGGCACCGGCTTTATCGCCTGCGGCCATCAGGCGCTGGTACCGGGCATCCATCGCCTTGATAGAAGCACGGGCATGGCCGGGCGTTTCAATCTCAGGCAATACGGTTATGTGGCGCTCGGTGGCGTATTTTAAAATTTCCATATAGTCGGCCCTGGTGTAAAAACCTGTTCCGGCAGTATTGCTAAAATCGGGCCCTGAGCCGTGTGATGCCGGCAGAAAGCCCTTGCTATCTAAAGTATGGCCCCGTTTTGAGCCA
The DNA here is from genome assembly GCF_042676625.1 of Mucilaginibacter lutimaris. Lineage (NCBI taxonomy): Bacteria > Pseudomonadati > Bacteroidota > Sphingobacteriia > Sphingobacteriales > Sphingobacteriaceae > Mucilaginibacter > Mucilaginibacter lutimaris. The sequence goes on along the minus strand of NZ_JBHTIA010000003.1, from coordinate 289,431 downwards.
ACGGCCGTTAATTCGGGTAAAGATGGAATTTCGATGCGCCAGCCCTCATCATCAGTAAGGTGCATGTGCAGGGTGTTCATTTTATAAACGCCCATCAGGTTTATCAGTTTAAGCACCTGCTGCTTGCTCTGAAAATTACGGGCAACATCCAGCATCACGGCACGGTAAGGGAAACGGGGCTCGTCTTTAACGCTCATACAAGGCACGGGGATACTGGCTTGCGGTTTCATCCATGGTGATGCCGAGATAGCGGTTTTGAACGATTGGATACCATAAAATAAACCCGCCGGGGTTGATGCCGCGATGGTTATATCATTTGGTGTAACGTTAAGCGTATATGCCTCCGCGCCCAAACCTGTATCTTTCTTAAAAATGATCTTTTTACCCGTTGAACCACCTTTAAGTTTACTACCCAATAGCTTCTCGATGCCGTTAATAAAGTACGCTTTCTCTTTGGCGAATAACGGGTCGCTTACGATGGTAATTGCATTGGTGACGATAAAGCTGCCCGAGTTTTCCTGGTAACTTACAGGAGTGGGTATAATTTTTTGCAGTTGAGATGCCGGGATATCCTGCACGATCTTGTTTTGATTATACAGTATTTCGGGCGTGATGAGGCCCGGGTAAGTGGGGTTAAACGGCTTTATGATGAAATCGCCGGGCGAGTAACCTTTGGCAGGGTCGGCATCCCAAACAAAATACGGGCCCTCAATGGCGTCGGTAAAGTTTACTACAATAGCCTCGCATACGTAATCTATACGGATACTTTCACCGGGTTTCACCTCCTTCATTTTTTCGTTCGGGGTGATGCTGTACAGATCGCCATTTACCTGCAATACCTTAGCATTACCGCTAACCGCGTCGGCAATAAAATTGCGCGAGGAGTTGAAATAGATCTTCCACCCGCCGGCAGGCATGGTTTGCGCACCATTGTTGGCTATAACCATGGAGGTTAACGACACGTGCTTGTTTTGATAGTTGTTATCTAAAACTTCCCAGCTGAGGTGCAGTTTTTTGATATCGAAAGCAGGCGCGCTGGCCAACACAGTTGCAGCGTTTACTGCAACAAGCAATAATAGGGTAAATAAACGGCGCATTAGTTTATATTTAGGTTTGTAACCGTAAATATACTGCTTTTAAGATGTAGTAATACTTTTTAAAAGTTTTTTTAAAGTGCAAACTTGATCCACCCCTCACCCTCGTAGCCAAATATAAATTGCTTGGGATGGATGATCTCGGCCAGTATCTCTACCGAATCCACTATCCTTGGGCCGGGGCGGTTAAAGTAATGGTTGCCATCGGCAATGTAGATGCGATTGTTTTTAACCGCCTTTAAATCCGAGAAAGCGTGTTGCTCTAACAGGATATTAATCTCGCGAATGGTACGCTCAATAGAAAAACCGCAAGGCATCAGCAGGATAATTTCGGGGTCGCTTTCGCGGATATCATCCCAGCTTACATAGGGCGAATGTTTGCCGGCCTGTGCCAATATGGGTGTACCGCCTGCAATCTGCACCAGTTCGGGGATCCAGTTACCCGAGATCATCATTGGTTCCAGCCATTCCACGCAGGCAACGGTGGGCTTGCTTTCCATAAACTTTAGCTTATGGCGAATAATGTCGACACGCTCATTCAGGTCTTCTAACAGGCGTTCGCCATCTGCTTCAACATCAAGGGCTTTGGCAACGGTACTTATATCGTTAAAGATCTCATCGAGGCTGTTGGGTTGCAGGGAAATGATCTGCGCCTGCTTATCTAAATAGTTTTCTAATGCCTGCTCAACCTCAGGCAACGATACCGCGCAAACCTCGCATTGTGCCTGGGTGATCACCACATCTGGAGAGAGTTCTTTTATTACCTCGCGTTTAACCGTATAAACAGATAAAGCATCGGCCAAAATCTCTTTCACTTTTACATCTATATCGGCACTGCTCAAGCCGTTAGGGAAATTAGCCTCAGAACAAACAGGGAGTTTTTTTACACCTTCCGGGTAATCGCACTCATGCGAACGGCCAACCAGGCTGCTTTCTAATCCTAATGCGCAAACTATCTCGGTAGCGGCGGGTAATAACGATACTATTTTGTGAGCAGACATATTGGATGCAAATATGCGAAATATAGCGGAATAGTATCAGACAAGAGTTCCCCTCTTGAGAGGGGTTAGGGGTGTGTTATACGCCATGTCATTATGAACGATAGTGTGGCAATCGCACATAAGATAGGTTTGTGCTGCTATTAACGCCGGCCCGCTCATTCGCCGCGGAGGGCTACTTCTTTTGTCTTGAAACAAAAGAAGCAAAAATCGAGCGATAGCGAGCTCATGAACACCAATAAAAACAGTAATAGTGAATAATTCAAGTCAGCAGAAAGGCTTCTTTGCCGCACAAGCCCTACGCCGCGAACCGCTCAGAACCACGGGCCGGAAATCTTTTGCCCTACCGCACTTTGTCAACCCTTCTGCAAAAGTCCCCAATGCCCCTGCCGCGCACACAGCCGCCATCGTTCTTCACACTTTCGGACGAAGCTGTTCTGCTGACGGCGTAAAATCTTTCAAATTATTTAATTCTGTAACTTAAGGTTATCATTTTTCCTCTTGAGAGGGGTTAGGGGTGTGTTATGTGAGTGTTGTGCTTTTTATTTTAAGTAGCGATGGGTTTTAAACCCATCGCTACGGCTGGCATTTTGTAAATTTTTTAATTCTGTAATTCAGGTTCAGACATTCTCTTTAATTCGCTCAATCCCGTTTGATTTCCCCTTTAAATATTACCTTTACCCTAATGATATTTCTAACCTTTTTTATCGGGATCATCGCCAACTTTATTGGCTACGTCCCTCCCGGTAATATTAACCTTACCTTAATGCAGATAACCATAAACCGCGGCATGAAACAGGCGCTGCAGTTTATTATCGCGTTTAGTTGTGTAGAGTTCTTTTTCACCTATGTGGTGATGCAGGGCGCCAAATGGCTGTCTGAAGAAGTTAGGCTGGATACCATTATAGACTGGGTGATGGTAGTGCTGTTTGGCACGCTGGGTACTATTACCTGGCTTAACCGTAACAAACCGCCCAAAACAACTTACAGCAACCACGCCAGTATTAAATACGGCATACTGCTTGGCTTTTTAAACCCCATGCAAATCCCCTTTTGGATGGTAACGGGCACTTATTTAATAACGCACGAGTGGATCGAAGATGGCAGGTTAGCGCTGGTTATCTTTAGTATTGGTTCGGCAGCGGGCGCCTTCATTGCTTTGTACCTGTACGCTAAGTTTGCCAAATACCTCCAAAAGAAATTTGAGCTGAGCAACAGGGCGGTAGATATAGGCATTTCAATACTTTTCTTTTCGTTTGCTGCTTACCATATTTTTAAGCAGATCTACCTGGTATATTTTAAGCATCGGTAAGGTGTCCCATTCCGTCCCGTTTTTTAACAAGTGGGACACCTCTGCCAAAATATACAAGTCATTACATTAAAGAATTTTCTGTATTTTACTTAAAGAAACGATTTAAATAAAATTTAAATTCTAATTAAATTAACCTACTGATTTTCAATTGATTATCTACAAAACGCTGTTAGTGTCTCAATTAGTGGGACACCCTGAGAAAGTTAAGCGTTCTCTTCTGAGATCTGTGGTTTGGAAGTATTAATGTTCCAGATCTTTTCGGCTTTGCGGCCAACCAACCAGAAAGACAGCGCCAGTATACCAAAGAAAAGCGTTTTATTAGTACCATCCCAAAAATACTCGAAGTATTTGGTGTACAGAAATATAATGAGGAACGTGATACCGAACTCGCGGGCTATAGCGTCTTTAAACTTCAACCCGTACAGCAGGAATAAGCCGGCCACCACAGCCGAAATAATGCCCCAGTAAAACAGGCTGATCTGTTTAATTTGCCACCAAACATCCAAGCTGCCATAATTACCAAAAATGCTTAGCAGCCACAGCGACATGAACAGGTAAAGCATACCTACAACGTAGGTTAACTCCCAAAAGTAGGCGAACCACTTTTTACCTTTAAGCAGGTGGCATGCCCCTACCAGCAGCAACCCGAATAATACAAAGCGCAGCGGGTAGTTCATGCCCAAAAAGTAGAGCGCCCAATTGGTTTGATAACCTGTTTCGGTACCAAACCAGCTGCCTAATGATACCAGCGCGAACAGCCATATTAAACGCGAGCTCATGCGGTAGGCCAAAAAGCCATACACAAATACCGATACCAGGAACAGGATAGAATAATGGCCCGAGCCGTTATCGAACGTTTTGCCCAGATAGGCTATACAGCTTGCGGTGCAAAAAACGCCTAAAAAAATGGTGGCTTCGTTGCTAAAGATTTTCTCGGGGAATAACCGCTCGCGCCTGCGGCCTAAATAAAATAACCCTGCCGCGGTTGCGCCTGATAGGATGCTGATGACAATATCGGGCGTATCGTACAGGTTTTTAATCCAGTTTATAACGGCATCATCTACAATAAGCGAGCCTATGGCGATGGCGCCGCAAAACAGCGCTACCCAAATACTGTATTTGGCCAGACGCATCCAATCGAAACCTTTTACTTCGTAAGAGTTGCGGAGTTTTTCTGCCTGGGCCGCATCAAGCAGGTGGTGTTTTTCCCAATGCGCGATGGTGTCGTTCAAAAACTCACTTTCCTGCTTGTCGATATTCAGTTTAGCCATAATACAGATACACGAATTTAGAAAATAAGCCATAAGAAACAATGTTACTTAACACTTAATTAATAAATAACGGTACGGGAAATTAAGGCGCTATGATGAAAATAAAATGAAACTACGTATTGAATTGCGGGCCGTTGATAACTAATAATGCCTGCACATCTTCTTTATCTTTCCCTAACTGCACCACCAATTGCTCAAGCGATTCAAATTTAATATCGCCGCGCACAAAGTGCAAAAACTCCATCCTGAGCTGCTGGTTGTAGATCTCGGCATCAAAATCAAAGATATTCACTTCGATGTTACGTGTCATGCCGTTAACGGTGGGGCGGTGGCCTATGTATGCCATGCCTGTGTAATCCTTACCTGCAACTTTTACCTTTACAGCAAAAATACCATCGGCAGGGATCAGCTTGTAACCTTCTTCGATAAGCAGGTTGGCAGTAGGGTAACCCAACTCCCGGCCTAACTGATCGCCGCGGATAACCTTACCGGTAATAAAAAACGGGTAACCAAGGCATTCGTTGGCTATGTTAATATCATTATCCAGCAATGCAGTACGGATGCGGGTTGAGCTGATGGCCACATCGTTGATGTCCTGCTCAGGAATTTCAACCACATCAAAATTATATCGAGGGGCAAGGGTAAGCAAGTCATGCAATCCGCCCTGCCTGTCTTTACCAAAGCGGTGGTCGTAACCTATAACAATGGTTTTGGTGCCGATTTTATTCACCAGTACATCGCGGATATACCCCTCGGCAGTTTGGTTAGAAAAATCGCGCGAGAACGGGGTGATGATGAGGTGATCGACACCCAATTGCTCCAGTAGCTCAGCCTTTTCGTTTATGGTGTTGATCAGTTTCAGGCTTTCATCCTCTGGATGCAGGATCATCCTGGGGTGCGGAAAGAAAGTTAGGATCACCGTTTCGCCACCGGTTGCTGCAGCCAGTTCCTTAATACGTGAAATAATTTTTCGGTGGCCAATGTGAACACCATCGAACGTACCAATGGTAACTACCGCGTTTTTAACGGCCGTAAATTCGTCGATATGGTGGTAGATCTTCATTGTTTCGGCACAAATGTAAAAGGAGTACGGGGCTTTTTGTTTATTGAAGTGTAAAATTTACAAAGCAGGCCTGCCTTGCTCACTCGCCTTTAGCTCACGGATGGTATTTACCAGCTCCATAACCTCATGAGCATCCTCTATCCTGTAGTTACCACTTCGAGTGCGCCTTAATGCCAACATGTATGCGCAGTTATCAAGTGCCTTCCCAAAATCATTTACCAACGAGCGGATATAGGTGCCCTTGCTGCAAACCACACGGAAATCAACCTCGGGTAATTCTATCCTTGTTATTTCAAATTCGGAAATGGTTACGTTGCGGAGTTTTAGTTCAACTTCTTCTCCACGGCGAGCCTTTTCGTAAAGGCGCTCTCCGTCAACTTTTATAGCTGAGTGGGCAGGCGGATATTGCTGTATATCGCCAATAAATTGCGTACAGGCGGCTTTTATTTGTTCGTGAGTAAGATGGCTTGTTTCAAATAATTTTTCCGGCTCGCTTTCCAGGTCATACGTGGGGGTAACCGATCCAAGCACCATAGTACCGGTATATTCCTTTTCCTCGGCCTGGAAGGTGTCTATCTGCTTGGTCATTTTGCCGGTGCAGATAATGAGCAGCCCGGTAGCCAATGGGTCCAGCGTGCCTGCATGCCCCACTTTAAGTTTTAAGGGCTTAAAAGAGTTGCGCAGCTTGCCTACCACATCAAAGCTTGTCCACTCTAAAGGTTTATTGATAAGTAGGAGTTGCCCGTCGGCAAAGTCTTGTATGGATGAAAAGGAAGTGCTCAATACGGATGGATTTATATCACCTGTAAATTATGGCCGCTTAGGTAAAGGATAATTATCACACCGCCTACCAATATACGGTACCAGCCAAAAAGCTGAAAGCCACGGCGCTCTAAAAAGGTGATGAATGTTTTGATAGCCAGTAGTGCTACCACAAATGCTATAACGTTACCAATTGCCAGCAGTTTCATTTCTTCGCCGGTAAAAGTGTGGCCTTCTTTATAAAAATCATATAATTTTTTACCTGTAGCGGCAAACATGGTTGGCACGGCTAAAAAGAAAGAAAACTCGGCAGCGGCCTTGCGGCTAAGCTTTTGGCTCATACCACCTACGATGGTTGCAGCGGAGCGTGAAGTACCCGGGATCATGGACAAACACTGAAAGAAACCGATCTTTAAAGCTGTTAAATAGCTTACCTCTTTTTCTTCCTCAACATTGGGTTTATTAAACCATTTATCTACAAAAAGCAAAATAACACCGCCGATAAACAGGGTAATACCAACCGTTAAAGCGCTTTCCATTAACGCGTCGATCTTTTTGCTAAATAGCAGACCAAAAACCGCAGCAGGTAAAAACGCCACAAATAGTTTATAGTAAAAATTTATCGACTGAAAGAAGCGCTTAAAGTATAATACCACTACAGAAAGGATAGCACCTAACTGTATTGCTACCGTAAAAAGCTTTACAAAATCATCAGCCTGGATGCCCATTACTGATGATGCGATGATCATGTGGCCTGTAGAAGATATAGGCAAGAACTCGGTGATGCCCTCAATAATAGCAAGGACAATTACGTGAATGATATTCATTACTTAGCGGCCGGCTTTTTTAAGATAGCATAAAAGCCTAAACCAAAACCTGCCAGCACTACAATTGGTGCAATTACAATTTTGGTAGTACTGTAAATATCGGTAGTACCGCTCATCAGTACAAAACCAAAAGCAACCACAGATATGCTGATGATAAGCCACATGTAATTGTCTTTACCGAATATGAACTGAGAAGGCGCGGTTTCGGCAACCGGGGCCTGTGTTTTGTTTGCAGCTGTTTTTGATTGTTGCAGTGCCATATTTTATTTAGTGATTTATCGAATTAGTGAATTAGTGATTGCTTAGGACTTTAATGACTTAATGACCAATGACACAATGACTACCTGTACAGATCGTATATTTTTAAGCGCAAAAACTTGTTAACCGCCAGGAACGTGCTAAAGGCCGATATAAAGATGCCCAATATCACAATACCTACAAATACCATCCCAAATTCGGCAGGGCTTTGCAGGATCACCAGGTCCGGTATCTGTTTGTTAGCAACGAATAGCGTGCCTATTAATATAACAATAGAGATAAGCGCGCCCAACAAGCCATGCCAGATACCGTAAAGCAAAAACGGCTTGCGGATGAACCCTTTAGTTGCGCCTACCAATTGCATAGATTTGATAAGGAAACGTTGCGAGTAAATGGCCAGCCTGATGGTATTGTTAATTAACGCTACTGACAGGACTATAAAAATGCCGGCGAAAGCCAGTATAATTAAGCTGATAGAGGTAAGGTTAGCATTCATTTGGTCTACCAGTGATTGCTGATACTTAACCTCTTTAACCAGTTTGTTTTTCAGTAGTTCGGCTTTAAATTTTTCGATGCCCGCATTATTGGCATAATCTGCCTTCAGGTAAATATCTAATGATTGAGATAACGGGTTGTACCCTAAAAACTTTACAAAGTCTTCGCCAAGGTCTTTCTGCAAATTGCGCGCGGCAAGTTCTTTACTTACATACTGGGTTTGCTTAACCATGGGGTTGCCATCCAGCTGTTTCTGCAGTTGCAGTACATCTGTCTCGTGCGCCGAATCATCCATAAAAATGTTCAGCACAATATTTTCTTTTACATAGCGCGACAAATTATTGGCATGCACCAATATTAAGCCCAGCAACCCTATCATCAATAAAACCATGGCAATCCCAAAAACGGTAGATATATATATCGTTTTGGTTTTTTTTGCCGATGCACTTGCTTCAAATTCTTCCATGCGTTTTGTAGATAATTTGCGAAATTAACAAACCTGCTCTAAAGGTAAAAGTTTACAGCAGATAATTAACAATTATTAACGTGAGTAACCTATGTGTCATTGCGAGGAGCGTAGCCACGTGGCAATCTCGTAGCCTTACATTGCCGCTCTGCATACTACGAGATTGCCACGCTATCGCTCGCAATGACATGGTTGTAAATAAACAAAACCCTCCCCTAACTGTTATCTCATCATGACAAAGCCAGCAAACGACCACAATAAACCATCACCATCAGACACCCCTACCAACAGGCCTAATGATAAAGGGCACGAAAGTGTAGTGAAAAAAGAAGATAAGCAGTATCATGCTGACGAACCCGAACAGGAAAATGTAGCGAAATACTATGAAAACCGAGAGCAACCGGTAACACCTGTTAAAAACCCGCCGAAGGAAGATCAGCCGGATGCGTCTGACGATGATGCAAGACGCCTGGAATCTAAATAGTTATTCAATAGGTTTGGCTATACCCGCCGAGTTAAATTGCAGATCGTACAATTTGCGGTAGTAACCGTTATCTATTCTTAGCAATTCCTGGTGGGTGCCTATTTCTTTTATCTCGCCATGGTCCAGCACAATTATTTTATCGGCGTTTTGAATGGTTGATAAACGGTGAGCAATAACAATAGCGGTACGGCCCTGCATCAGTTTGTTAATGGCGTTCTGTATCAGCAATTCTGTTTCGGTATCTACCGATGATGTAGCTTCATCAAGCACCAGTATGGCCGGGTTGTATACCAGCGCGCGGATAAACGAGATCAACTGGGCTTGCCCTGCCGACAGCGTCGCCCCGCGTTCCATTACATTATAATCATAGCCGCCCGGCAGGCGTTCAATAAAATCGTGCGCGCCCACATCTTTTGCCGCCGCGATGATCTGCTCGCGGGTTATGTCTGGATTGTTCAGGCTGATGTTATTGCCAATGGTATCGGTAAACAAGAACACATCCTGTATCACGGTGGCAATTTGAGAGCGCAGGTAATCTACCTCGTATTCGCGGATGTCGTGCCCGTCAACTTTAACTTCCCCCCTGCCAATATCATAAAAACGGTTTAAAATATTAATGGTTGATGATTTACCTGCACCTGTAGCCCCCACCAAAGCCAGCGTTTCGCCGGGCTTGATATGAAAGTTAATATCTTTCAAAACCCAGTTCTCCTCGTTATAAGCAAACCAAACGTTTTTAAACTCAATGTCACCTTGTAAGGCTGCAGGTGCAAGTTTGCCATCGTCGGTAGCCACCTCGTCGGTGTCCAAAACTTTAAATATCCGGTCGGCGCCTACCATACCCATTTGCAGGGTGTTAAACTTATCGGCCAACTGGCGTATCGGGCGGAAAAGCATGTTCAGCAATACGATGAAACCTGTAATTACACCAGGTGTAATGCCATTTGGCGATGCCGATAAGGCGTGCATCTGCTGGTCGTTCAGTATCCTTTTACAACCATACCAAACCAACAGGGCGATACATATAGCAAATAAGATCTCTACTACAGGGAAGAAAATGGAATAATACCAGTTAGAGCGAATGTTAGCATCGCGGTACTTCAAATTCACAGCTTTAAATTTGCGCATCTCCTGCTCTTCGCGGGCAAAGTACTGAATGATGCTGATGCCGCTGATATGCTCGGCCAAAAAAGTATTCAATTGCGCCACCTGCGTGCGCACTTCCTGAAAGGATGATTTTATGGCTTCCTTAAATACGTAGGTGGACGCGAAAAGCAGCGGCATAGGAATAAGGGTAATTAACGCCAGTTTCCAGTCCTGCCACAGCATATAACCAATAACGGCTACAACCAATAACAGGTCTCCCATAATGGAGATCAACCCTTCCGAAAAAATATCCGCGATAGTTTCCAGGTCAGACACCGTACGGGTAATAAGCATACCGATAGGCGTACGGTCGAAATATTTTAAACGCAGGCTGGTGATGTGGTTAAAAACATCCTTACGCAAGTCGCGAATTACCGACTGGCCAAGCGAGTTAGTTAAATAGGTTTGATAATACTGCGCAATGGTTTGTACAAACAGTTGCGCTATCATTAGCCCAACCATAAAAACAAGGCCGTTGTAGTCGTTCGCTAAAATGTTTACGTCAAGCGTCCTTTGAATCAGGATAGGTTGTACAATGGCGATAGCAGCCAAAAAAATGGTTAGAAAAGCCGCCACCACAAAAGTGCGATTATAGGGCTTTACGTAGTGCATAACCCTGCCCAATAATTTCCAGTCGAGCGCTTTGCCGGTAACTTCTGCCATTCTGTTTATTTATGTGAAACTTCGAATGTTCAATTTCGAAATTACGTTTTTGTATAGTAGCTTTTTTAAATCCGAATTCGCAATCCTACAAATACGGATACTTCACCTCCGTTAAATATAACCCACATGCCGGTACACTTGTACCTGCCTTGCTGCGGTTTTTACTTTCTATTACCTTACGGATCTCTTCGGGCTGCATATCCCCGCGACCTACCTGCAATAGTGTACCTACAATAGCACGTACCATGTTACGCAAAAACCTATCGGCAGAGATATGAAAAACTATGCCATTCTTTGCTTCTACCCATTCCGCCCTGACAATTTTACAATTATTGGTTTTAACCTGCGTATTGCTTTTGCTAAAACAGCTAAAATCTGTGTATTCCATGACTATTGCCGCCGCCCGGTTCATCAGCTCAATATCGGGCTTGTCGCGTATCAGCCACGAGTAACCGTTTAAAAACGGGTCTTTATCAAAGTGGATATGATATTCGTAAGAGCGCTGCGTGGCATCAAACCGGGCATGTGCATCGGCTTGTACAGGAATAATATTTAAAATGGCAATTGCCGGCGGAAGCAGGGCGTTTAAACTACGTTTGTCCACGGCCACTGGTCTATGGTCTATAGTCGTAACATCAATATGCGCAAAATATTCCTTAGCATGTACGCCGGTATCCGTACGCCCGCAGCCAACGGTTTCTATAGGCTGGCGCAGCAAAGTAGTAAGTGCTTTGTCTAACACCTCCTGAACGGTGATGGCATTTGGCTGTACCTGCCAGCCGTGGTAGTTTGTACCATCGTAAGCCAGTTCAAGAAAGTATCGTTGGATGTTTGCCACAGGGCAAAGTTAACATCATTTAGCATTTTAGTTTTACCAATTACCATTCTATATTTGCTTGTAACTTATAATCAATAAAATGCTACAACGTATCCAATCTATATACCTGCTGTTTGCTTCGCTCGTGCTTTTCGCGCTGTTTGTGTTCCCGCTTGCACACAATATTTTTGTGGATGGCAAACTGGTTAATGTAACCGTTACCGGCGTTTACGAAATTGTGAACGGCGTCGACCATCAGATCCAATCGTTCCTGCCGTTAACTATTGTTACGGTTATTGCGGCTTTGATCCCACTGGTGCTGATATTCCTTTTCAAGAACCGCAAGCAGCAAATAACTATTAGCTATGTGGCCATATTAGTATTAATAGGCTACAGCTTTTGGATGGCCCAAACCGTTAAAAGGGTAGTTGGCCCTATAACCCTCGAATACAAAAATATGGGCATCGGCCTGTTCCTTACTTCGCTAAGCATCATCCTCATCATATTTGCTATAAAGGCTATTCAGCGTGATGAGAAGCTGGTAAGATCGACAGACAGATTGAGGTAACAAAAAACGCCCGGTCGTTAACCGGGGCATTTTTTTATTTAAAATATTCTATTGAGTTTTTCAGGATTTTGTCGTGTATCGAAAACGTCAAGAATTACAATCTCATTGTTATCATCCCTAAAATAAATAACATTTTGCTTTGTTAAAACGCACCTTTGTATTCGTTTCGAAACATTGATAAATGGATATATTTCTGGCGTTTTTATTAAAAAATCGCAAACTTGATGAAATCTATCATAAAACTATTGGCTTCCTTTACACTCCATTCGCTTAGCAAATATTTAACTACTGCTTCGTAACTTTCTTCAGCAAAATCAGTAATAACTAATTTTCTAACCATCTAATCCGAATTTTTCGCGGATTTTCTTAGTAACATCGCCAAGAGGTTTCACTAACCCCGCATCTGCCTGTTCTAAACTTTTATTCAATCTATCCTGCTGATATTTTGGAAGCATATCCCATTCCTCAATATCATTATGCCCATTAAAGTAATTTAGCATTAGCCCATACAGTTGCTTTACTTGCACATCATCAGCATGCTCAATTCTATCTATTAACTCACTTTTAAGTTCGGCCGTGCTCATATCATTATCTCCTCTAAACAAATATAACGGTTTATTTTTTAGTTAAACCTTCCTGTTTTCTCTATCGTACGGAAAGGCTTTGCAAAAAAGTCGCCTACTATCTGGTTAAACATATCTTTATAAAATATCGGTGTAGAGTGGCCCGAGTTTGGCAAGATCCACAGGTAGGCATTCTTAATACCCTCAAAAATTTCCAGTGTATGGCGGGTGGTAATTACGTCATGGTCGCCGCCTATAACCAGGGTTGGGCAAGTTATCTTTTTCAGGTCCGAGGTTTTAATGTTTGGCTCGTAAGATAGCAGGTGCATAAGCTTCAACTGGTTCTTCATCTCGGCAGGCACGTTCTTCATCCTTTTCAGTGAATCGGCACCTTTGATGTTTTCGGCTAATACCATCTTCTGAACAAAGGGGTCAACGGCCGTGGTATCCGGCCTCAGGTTGGCGCCGGTCACGGCAAGTTTTTCACCTTATCCGGGTGGTACATGGCAAGTAATAACCCTTCTATTCCGCCATCGCTCCACCCTATTACATTGGCGTTTTTAATTTTCAGGTGATCGAGTAAACCATTAAGGTCATCGGCAATCATCTCATAACTCAATGAGTCGGCGTTATCAACGGTTTTACCCTGCGCGCGGCTATCAGCCAGTATTACCCGGTACTTTTGCGCGAAGTAAGGGATCTGGTAAACAAAGTTATTGATGGAGCCACCGTTACCATGAATGATCAATAAGGGCTCGCCCTGGCCATAAACTTCGTAATATATTTTTATACCGCGGATGTTAGCGTACTTGCCCACTGCCGTGTTGCGGCCGTAGATGGTAGATGCCATATCTTTTTGGGATCTTGCTGGGCATAAACTGCTATCGAGGTTAATAACAACGCGACTGATAACAGCGCTTTACTCATATATTTCATGATGGTAAGGTTTTACGTGTGCCTAAAGATATGAATTACAGCCGATGTGCAATAACTTTAGTACAACCACTTAACATTTTCTAACTTCTTTTTAAAATCAACCAAAATACAACAAAGTGTACATGTAACACTATCAGCAAAATCAATTGCGTAAAAAAGTTGTTGACTTTTAATAACTTACAGCTAAATAAGGGCTTAAAATTAGGATAATTTTAAATTTAAAAATCAGTGTTTGATTTATAAAGTATTAATTGTACTTTTGCAGCCGATTTGGCGATGTAGCCAAATACGTTATTTTAATTCATGAACCCATTTATCAATCTGGGAATCCGTCATGATATTGTTAATGCCATCTCTGAGTTAGGATTTGAAAATCCTACACCAATCCAGGAACAGTCAATTCCGGTATTGTTAACAGGCAGCAACGATTTTGTCGGATTAGCCCAAACAGGGACCGGTAAAACAGCTGCTTTTGGACTGCCGCTATTAGAACTGCTCGATTTCGAAGAAAATCATCCGCAGGCGCTTGTTTTATGCCCAACACGTGAACTTTGTTTACAGATCACGAACGACATTAAGAACTACGCCAAGCACATGAACAACGTTAACGTTGTTGCCGTTTACGGTGGTGCAAGTATACAAGATCAGTTACGCCAAATTAAACGTGGTGTACAGATAGTTGTTGCTACCCCGGGCCGTATGCTTGACATTATTAACCGAAAGGCGATCAATTTTTCGCAGGTTAGGTACGTAGTATTGGATGAGGCTGATGAGATGCTCAACATGGGCTTCCAGGAAGACATTGACAGTATTTTATCTACCACTCCGGACGAGAAAAAAACCTGGCTATTTTCGGCCACCATGCCTTCTGAGGTTAGAAGGATCGCTAAAAAATACATGGATAACCCTTTTGAGTTAACCATGGGCGAAAAAAACACTGGTAATGTAAATATCGAGCACGAGTATTACGTTGTACGTGCCCGCGATAAATATGCTGCCTTTAAACGCATTGTTGACAATAACCCCGAGATTTTTGGTATTGTATTTTGCCGTACCAAAATAGAAACGCAGGAAATTGCCGAATCGCTTATTAAAGATGGTTATAATGCCGATGCTTTACACGGCGACCTTTCACAGCAACAGCGCGATAAGGTAATGAAACGTTACCGCGAACGCAGCCTGCAATTATTAATTGCTACTGATGTTGCAGCACGTGGTATTGATGTTAATGATGTTACACACGTTATTAACTACAGCTTGCCCGATGAGATTGAGAACTATACCCACCGTAGCGGCCGTACAGCCCGTGCAGGTAAAATGGGTGTATCTATCGCTATCATCAACAGTAAGGAGCTTGGTAAAATTCGCCAGATAGAACGCGTAATTGGTAAAAAGTTTGTAAAAGCCGAAATACCTACAGGTTTTGATGTTTGCGAAAAACAACTCTTTGCCCTGATACATAAAGTACACAAAGTAGAAGTTAACGAAGCGCAAATTGAGCAATACATCCCACGTATTATGGACGAGTTTGCTGAGTTAAGCAAAGAAGATGTAATAAAACGTTTTGCATCGTTAGAGTTTAACCGATTTTTAGATTATTATCAAAATGCACCAGACCTTAACGCGCCTGCAGATGATTTCCGCAGGGATGGCGAAAGGGGCGAGCGCGGTATGCGCGCTTCTGGCGGCAAATCAGAATATACACGTTTGTTTATCAACTTAGGCAGTGTTGATGAATTTAACCGCGGCGACCTGCTGGGTTATATTTGTAACAACTCTAAAATAAGCGGCCGCAACGTTGGTAAAATTGATGTTAAAGGCGTTTACTCGTTTTTTGAAGTAAACAACGGCGATGTTGACCAGGTAATTAATAACTTTAAAGGCGTTGAGTTTAAAGGCCGCGAAGTTAGGATAGAAATATCTGGCGAAGGCACCAGTAGCCCGAGAAGCGGCGGTGGCGACAGACGTGAAGGTGGTTACCAAAGACGCGAAGGCGGCGGCGGTTACAACCGCGATAGAAATAGTGGTGGCGGACGCCGCGACGGTGGTTTTAACAGGGACAGGAACAGCGGCGGTAGCGGCGGTTTCCGTGATTTCTCCGGCAAACCCCGCGAAGAGCGCCCCGAACGCCGCAGAAGATTCTAAGTTTAGTTAGTTAGTTTCATAAGAGCTTTCGGATTAGTTACCCGAAAGCATAGTTTTAGTTTAGTTTTGTTTACAAAGCCTCTCGTTTGTTCATCATCCGGGAGGTTTTTGTTTTTAACGGCTAAACTCAACCAATACAGAATCCGGGTATAGCAGGTGCATGTGTTGCCCGTCAAGCTTTTTTATTACAAATTTGGTATAGGGCTGGTTGCCTTCAAAAGATGTAAAAATGGTGTCGCCTTTTGTGAAATAGTCTTCGGCATTTTGCGCGTCGCCATCTATAATAAATTTTTTATCGGTTATTTTAAGTGTAGTGCTTGCATCTTTCGATTTCCATTCGCCCTGCACTTTTTTATTCGATTCCTTTTTTTCGCAGGCGGATATCAGCATAGTTGATGCGAAGAGCATAGCCAATATTAAAGCATGTTTTTTCATATTGCAGAAAAGATAATAAAAAAGCACCGACTGTAGCCGGTGCTTTTGATATTTTATTTTACAGGCTTATCAACCAGTTTGGCTTTAGGCACATAAATATGGCGGCCTTTTTTATTTACGTAATAGTAATATGAGTTTTTATCGATGTAAATGGTTTGACCTCCCGGCCCTACTTTTTCATCGTACTTTTTATCAGTAACTGCCGATGCGCCTTTTGAGGCAACCTCCGCGGTCTTGTTACCTACTGCGCTACCTGCCTTTTTTGTAGCGTGCCAACCTTTTTTAGCCGTGGTACCAATTTTTTGGCCCAGCGTAGTATCTTTATGTGTTTGCGCGAAAGCCGACGATGCTGCAAATAATGAAGCGGCAAACATGGCTGATTTAAATAGCTTTTTCATCTGAAATTATTTGGTTAAGTATCTGTCTTAACTAACTCAATTTCTCTGCCAGTTTCTGCATTTCAAGCACGGGGTGGCTTTTCTTGTATAAAATAGCGTAAACAGCCTCGCAAATGGGCATATCAACATTGTATTGCCTGTTTACCTGGTGTAGGCAATTTACTGCATAATATCCCTCGGCAATCATATTCATCTCCAACTGGGCCGATTTTACAGTGTATCCTTTACCTATCATATTACCAAACGTGCGGTTGCGGCTAAATTGCGAATAGGCGGTAACCAACAGGTCGCCCAGGTAGGCCGACTCTTTTATATCGCGGTCAATAGGGTGCACTTTATCTACAAAACGCTCCAGTTCACGTATAGCGTTTGATATCAATACCGACTGGAAGTTATCCCCATACCCTACGCCATGGCAAATGCCACTGGCAATAGCGTAAACGTTCTTAAGCACGGCGCCATACTCGGTACCGTATATATCGTCGGATACGATGGTTTTAATATAACGGGTGCTTAGCATATCGGCAAACTCGGCAGCGAGGGCTTCATTCTTTGAGGCGATGGTGAGGTACGACAGCTTCTCTAACGCTACTTCTTCGGCATGGCAGGGGCCGCTAATAACCAGTATATGATCAAACGGAATATTATAATGCTCGTTTAAAAATTCGCCAATTATCTTATTCTCATCAGGCACTATCCCTTTAATGGCCGACACTATTTTTTTACCTTCTAAGTCCGCCGGGGTAATGCCCGCCAGAGCCTCTTTTAAAAAAGCGGCCGGTACATTCAAAAGTATATAATCGGCAGTATGTACCAGTGCTTTAAGGTCGGTTGAGATATTTGCGGCAGGCACTTTTATCTCCACCGAACTTAAGTAGTGCAGGTTATGCCCAAATTTACGAATGTGCTCTACAGCTTCACCGTTACGCATCCACCAAAAAATTTCTTTCCCGGTAGTGTTATCGGTAAGCATTTTGATATTTGCCGTGGCCCAGCTTCCGCCGCCCACAACGGCAATTTTGTTTTTTTGCTTAAGCATTAAGTCAGTAATGAACCAAACGGGCAATTGGTTTTCCCGTGATGCAAATTAATGAAATATTATGCAGAAAGGCTAAGGTGTAAGCAAAGGTTAAAGGCAAACGGCCTTTCCGGGTTGGTTATATAAGTACATTTACGACGTCCTGTGTTCATGTTCACGTTTGCACAACCATGGTCGTTTTTCACAATTAACTCATAATGAATGTATTGAGCCTTAAAATGGTGACACAACTCTGACACCATTTTATATGAAAGAAATGTTATTGAAAAACATATACAGATATTGGCCTAAGCTTGTCGAAGGGTATATACGGTTTGCAGATAGTTCGGCAAGCCCACCTCTGGCAACATCCGTTAAACGAAAAAGGCGAAAGGTGTAACCTCTCGCCCTTAACTTTTTCAGTCTTTAAAATTATTTCTTAGCCTCTCCGGTAAATAGTTTCGATTTATCTACCTTTTCTACTATCATGCCATCGTTTAATGTTTTTGATATGGCCGCGAACGGTGCAGATACTACCTCTTCGCCTCCTTTAAGCCCGCTTAAGATCTGGATGTAGGTATCATCCTGTATACCGGTTGTAACCTGTACCTGTTTTACCTTGTTACCCTGCAACACAAACACATACTCTTTTGATGGTGCAGCGCCTGTCTTTTTAGTATCGTCTTTCTGGTTGTCGGCCGGTTTAACGTCTTTTTTCTCATCGCGGGTAGTTACCGATTGGATAGGTACCGATAATGCTTTCACGTGATTGGTTTGAATATCAACCGTAGCGGTTAAACCCGGGCGGAACGGCGAGTGGTTCGCTGCATTTTTCTTCAACAAATCAATATATGATTGCGCGGTGATACGTACTTTAACAGTGAAGTTGGTTACCTGGTCGGCATTTGTACCTACCACGTTGGCCGAGCTGCCTATCTCAATAACCTCACCAGCAAACTTCTTGCCCAGGAAAGCGTCAATCTCTATCTGAGCCTGGTTGCCAATAGCAATGCGGTTAATATCGTTCTCGTTCACGTCAACATTTACATCCATTTTGCTTAGGTCAGATATGGTCATGATCTCGGTACCGGCAAATTGCTGGGTTCCTAAAACGCGCTCGCCTTGTTCAATAGATAGTTTTGACACTACGCCATCAACAGGTGCGTAGATGGTTGTTTTAGCAAGGTTGTCCTGCGCTTCTTTAACAGATGCCTGTGATTGCTCCAGCCCAAATTTAGACCCTACCACGTTTTGCCTGGCTGCTTCAAGCGCTGCCTTAGCACCGTCATAATCGGCCTTAGCCTTTTCAAATTCAGCTACAGTAAGCACTTTTTTATCAAAAAGCTCCTTGCTGCGTTTGTATATCGATTGCTGGTTGGTAAATGTAGCTTCAGATTGCTTTAACATCTGCGCCGAATTGCCCACCGATGCTTTTTGTGTATTGTAAGATGCCACCGCGCGGTCGTAACCCGATTTTAAGATATCCGGGCGGATGCGGCAAAGCAGCTGGCCTTTTTTAACCACATCGCCTTCTTTAATAGGCAACTCAACCACCTCGCCGGATACTTCGGGGCTAATTTTAACCGCGATGTGCGGCTTTATTTTACCGCTGGCAGATACCGTTTCGTTAATATCGCGGCTATCGGCTTTTTCAACAGCAACCTGCGTTACCTGCGGCTTGCCAATTATGCCTGTGGCTTTGCCCACTATTAATAGCACCACCAGCCCCACAAGGCCAAAAAGAATATATTTAGTAGTTTTTCCCATGATAATTCAGGATTGTTTTTGTTTAAAGTGTTATAGGGTTTCCGAGATAATAGTCAATTACTTTGTTTCTGAACACAACTTCATATTGCGCGTTGATCAAATCGAATTGCGATTTATTAAGGTTGGTTAATGAAGTATTATAATCCAGCGAGTTTACCAAGCCCACATTATAGCGTTGTTGTATAACGTTAAAGGCATCCTTGTTGGCGTTATAGGTTTGCAGCGTACTTTGGTATTTTTTATTGGCGGCTTTAACATCCCATACAGCCTGGTAAATAATTTTACTCAGATTGTTTTTGGCAAGCTGCGATGCTACGATGGCATTCTCATTAGTGATCTTTGCCTTACGCACCGATGTACGGGCGCTAAAACGGTTAAAGATCGGGATCTGTAAGCTTAAACCTACCGATTGGTTAAAGTTATCGCTCAGTTGCCTGAAGAATGGGTAGTTTGAATAAATAGGATCTATACCGTTTGGTGCGAGTGTAACATTTTTTCGCGCATCAGAATAATTAGAGCCCGCCTGCCCAAATAGCACAATCGTTGGGAAATAGTTCCCTCTTGCAACTTTAATATCCTGCTCAGCGGCTTTTTGCCTTGCATCGGCCAGCATCACATCAGGGTTAACGGCTAAAGCTGTTTTTAAAACTGCTTCAGGATCAAGCAAAGCCTGCATATTTTTAAACTTACTGATATCAGGTTTCTCAAAGGTAATATTTGTTGCCGGCGGCATCTCCATATATTGCTTTAGAGTAAGTATAGATAGCTCGAGTTGGTTCTCTGCAGTGGTGTAATTAAGGTCGGCGGTTGACTGCGAAGCCTTAGCCTGCGAAAGATCGGCCTGGGTTTGGTTACCCACATCAAAATTTTTCTGTGCCCTGTCCAAAGTTATTTTAGCGATATCAATTTGTTGCTGGGCTGCTGTCACCAGATCCTGATTGGTAAGTATTTGCAGGTATTGGGTAACTACATTAAGTATAAGGTCATTTTTTACCTTGGCGGTATTACTACGGTCGGCACCAAGTAACAATTTATTTTCTATGATCTGGTTGCGTAACTGCCCTCCCTGAAAAAGTGTTAACTGCGATGATACGTTACCACTTAAGGCAAAAATACGCTGGTTAATGAACTGGTTGGTAGATGGGTCGATGTTACGGCCAAAATTGAATGACGCCTGCGGCCCCGCGGTTAAATTTGGCAGCTGGTTATATTTGGATTGCTTTAAATTCTCTTCAGATATCGCTTCGCTAAACTGCGCTTGTTTGATGGTTAAATTACGTTCGAGCGTTAGGTCTATGGCTTTTTGCAAAGTAATTACCTCTTGCGCTTTAACGGCGAAGTTTGCCGTTAAAATTAATATGAAGCAAGCAATAGTTACTTTTGTGATTGGTAAGTTTAGTTTCATGATAATTGTATACAATTGTAGTAAGGCAATTTACTTTGCAAGCTCTGATTTATTGTTAAAAAAATAAAATACTTAAACGCTTTACGAATGTATTTGGTAAAAACCCCCTGGTGGCTAAAAAAGCTGTATCCTCAATTAATATGGGATACTAAACCGGGTGCCCGTAGCATTTATTTGACTTTTGACGACGGCCCTATACCCATTGTTACACCATACGTATTAAATATTTTAAAAAAGTATGATGCAAAGGCCACATTCTTTTGCATTGGCGATAATGTACGCAAGCACCCCGATGTATTTGCCGATGTTAAAAAAGCCGGCCATGCTATTGGCAACCATACCTATAACCACTTAAGGGGCTGGGCAACGGATAACCAAACCTACCTCGAAAATTTTGAAAAAGCTAACCAGGTTTTAAATACCCCGCTGTTTCGCCCGCCCTATGGGCGTATAAAACGACAACAAATAAAACTACTGAAGCAGGCCCGCCCCGACCTGCAGATAATTATGTGGGATGTGCTTTGCGGCGATTTTGATATGGCCCTTAAAAAAGAAGACGCGCTCAAGAACGTACTAAACAATGTAAAAGACGGCTCGATTGTGCTGTTTCATGATAGTGTAAAGGCTTTCCATAAACTGGAATATGTGCTGCCTTTGGCTATGGAGCATTGGAGTAAGGAAGGGTATAGGTTTGCAGCTTTAAGCTGTTGAAATGGATTTTAATAGGTGGGCAAACCGAAGATGTTGACTCATCCCCTGCCCCTTCTCTGCTGCGCAAAGAGGGGTGGTTATTTCATATATACTTATTGAACGCTTTTTCTCACCCTCTTTGCGCGCAGCGAAGAGAGGGTCACGCACGAAGTGCCGCGGGGTGAGTAAACTATAAGGAATGCTTTTCAGGCCTCCCCTTTGGAGAAGACAACAATTCCCGTCCATCCCTGTTACCTAACTATCAGTACATTAAAACAGCAGGATCATGAGAGCATGGATAGCGTTAGCAGCATTAGCAGGCACCTTATTATTTAGCGCCTGTAAAAAAAGTTCGACCGATAACAACAACGGAAATACTCCCGAAACACCTGGCAGCACGGCAGAACTTACCGATAAAGTTTTGACCGATAAGCTCACTTTCCCATGGGAGGTTTTGTGGGGGCCCGACAATAAGTTGTGGGTAACAGAACGTGGCGGCAAGATCAGCAGCATCGACCCTTCCACAGGTGGCATCACACTGATTAAAAACCTAACCGACGTAGTTTCGCAAGGCGAAGGTGGCCTGCTGGGCATGGTGCTGCACCCCGACTTTGCCAACACGCCCGAAGTATTTGTCGCTTATAACTACAGCAAAGGCGGCACATACACCAAAAAGGTAGTAAAGTTTACCTACAGCGGCGGCACATTGATAAATCCGGTGGTTTTGCTGGACAATATCCCTGCGGCAAGTACCCATAATGGTACAAGGTTGGCTATCTCGCCCGATAAAAAACTGTTTATCACCAGCGGCGACGCGGCCACGTCATCAAGGGCTCAGGATATGAATAACCCCGCCGGTAAAATCCAGCGTATTAACCTTGATGGCAGCATCCCGGCCGATAACCCGTTCCCGGGCAGCCCGGTGTGGACCTTTGGTCACCGCAACCCGCAGGGCCTGGTATTTGTTGGCGACAGGCTTTACAGTTCGGAACATGGTAACGCTACCGATGATGAGATAAACATCATACAAAAAGGCCGCAACTTTGGCTGGCCCAATGTAGAAGGTTATTGTAACACTGCCGATGAAAAAGGCTTTTGCCAGGTAAATCAGGTTGCCGAACCCATACAGGCATGGACACCAACCATTGCTCCCTCGGGCCTGGATTATTATAATAACAATGCCATACCGCAATGGAAAGGCTCGTTGCTGTTAGCCGTGTTAAAGAACAGCGAATTATTACAGCTAAAGTTAAATGCAGAAGGTACAGGCGTAACCACCATCAGTTCATTTTACAAGGGCAAATATGGGCGCATGCGCGATATTGCTATCTCTCCCGATGGCAAGGTTTACATAATTACCAGTAACGGTGGCAATGATAAATTAATTGAGGTGGGCGGGAAGTGAGCGGCAACTTGAATTGGCTGCTGGGAGTTTAAAATGTACTTCAATTAATAACTATTATTAATGAAGGCTTATTTAGAACATATCCAAATAACAATTGTACAAAGGCCTGACTGTGAATAAACTTTATATTTTGTAAATTCGCCGCAAGTCGGCCAATAGGCTGATCTTATTCTATTACCTACTAAAAATCAAACATTATGGCTTTTGATTTAGACATGATCAAAAAGGTTTATGATCGCTACAGCACCCGCGTGGATGCTGCCCGCAAAGCGACCGGTAAACATTTAACACTAACCGAAAAAATATTATACGCTCACCTGTCTGAAGGTGATGCTCAAAAAGCATTTGAACGCGGTACCGACTACGTTGATTTTGCACCAGACCGCGTTGCTATGCAGGATGCTACCGCGCAAATGGCGCTATTGCAGTTTATGCAGGCAGGCCGCCCGCAGGTTGCAGTACCATCAACCGTACATTGCGATCACCTGATACAAGCAAAAGTTGGCGCAGTTGCCGATTTAAATACCGCGGTTGATATTAACCGCGAGGTTTACGATTTCCTTTCATCTGTATCTGATAAATACGGCATCGGTTTCTGGAAAGCCGGTGCAGGTATCATCCATCAGGTTGTTTTAGAGAACTACGCATTCCCGGGTGGTATGATGATAGGTACCGACTCGCACACACCTAACGCGGGTGGTTTGGGTATGGTGGCTATTGGTGTTGGCGGTGCCGATGCATGTGATGTAATGGCAGGTTTACCATGGGAGCTAAAATTCCCTAAGCTGCTTGGTGTTAAGCTAACAGGTAAACTTTCCGGCTGGACATCAGCAAAAGACGTCATTTTACGTGTTGCGGGTATCCTTACCGTTAAAGGTGGTACCGGCTTTATTGTTGAGTATTTTGGCGAGGGCGCACGCTCTATGTCGGCTACCGGTAAAGCAACCATCTGTAACATGGGTGCCGAGATCGGTGCGACTACCTCTATCTTCGGTTACGACGAAAAAGCTGCAGAGTATCTGCGCGGTACCAAACGTGAAGAAATTGCCGCCATGGCTGATGCAGTTGCAGAACACCTAACCGGCGATGAAGAGGTTTACAATAACCCTTCAGCATACTTTGACCAGGTTATAGAAATAAACCTGAGCGAGTTGGAGCCGCATGTTAACGGCCCTTTCACCCCGGATCTGGCATGGCCTATCTCTAAATTCGCGCAGGCGGTTCGCGAGAACAACTGGCCCGAAAAATTAGAGGTTGGTTTAATAGGTTCCTGTACCAACTCATCTTATGAGGATATTACCCGCTCGGCTTCTATTGCCCAGCAGGCTATTGATAAAAATCTGGTTACTAAAGCCGAATTTACCATCACCCCAGGCTCTGAGCAGGTACGCTACACCGTAGAGCGCGATGGTTATTTAGACACCTTCGCTCAAATGGGCGGTGTTGTATTGGCAAACGCCTGTGGCCCTTGTATTGGCCAGTGGGCACGTCATACAGATGATCCTACACGCAAAAACTCTATCATCACATCGTTTAACCGTAACTTCGCTAAACGCCAGGATGGTAACCCTAATACACACGCGTTCGTAGCATCACCCGAGATCGTTACCGCGTTTGCTATTGCGGGCGACCTTACCTTTAACCCGCTTACCGATACCCTGCCAAATAAAAATGGCGAACAGGTAAAACTGGATGAGCCTCAAGGTATTGAGATGCCGGTACGTGGTTATGCGGTAGAGGATGCCGGTTACCAGGCACCTGCCGAAGATGGCAGCCAGGTTGAGGTTTTGGTTAGTCCAACTTCATCGCGCCTGCAATTATTGGAGCCGTTTACCCCTTGGGAAGGTACCGATATTACAGGTTTACGCCTGCTGATAAAAGCACGCGGTAAATGTACTACCGACCACATTTCGATGGCAGGCCCATGGTTGAAATTCCGCGGTCACCTGGATAACATATCTAACAATATGCTTATTGGCGCTATCAACTATTTCAACAATACTGCCGATAGCGTTAAAAACGAACTGACCGGGGAGTACGGCCCGGTTCCCGCTACACAGCGCGATTACAAGGCCGCAGGCATTGGTACCGTTGTTGTGGGCGACGAGAATTATGGTGAAGGTTCATCACGTGAGCACGCTGCCATGGAACCACGCCACTTAGGCGTACGTGCCATACTGGTAAAATCTTTCGCCCGTATCCACGAGACCAACCTTAAAAAACAAGGTATGTTAGGCATCACTTTTGCCGACCCTAACGACTACGAGAAAATACAAGAGGACGATGTTATCGACATTACCGGCTTAACCACCTTTGCCCCGGGCAAACAGTTAACCGTAGTGTTACACCATGCAGATGGTACAACAGAAAGTTTCCCGGTAAACCACACTTACAATGCACAACAAATTGAGTGGTTTAAAGCCGGCGGCGCGTTGAACATTATCCGCAGGCAAATGGCTAACTAAGCTAAAAGCCGAAAGCAAAAAGTAAAAAGCCTTTCCGTTTGGAAAGGCTTTTTACTTTTTATTCGCTATGACGTCTTTGCGGGTGATAGCGTGGCAATCTTCGATATGCGTGTGGTCAATTTCGACGGAGGATTTTTCCATAGCAATGAATATTCGCAATATCTCTTGTATATGTTTTTTATAAACCACTTTGTTTTGTATATCTTTAAGTGATTTATATCTTAAATGACATCGATAGAAAACGAGCTTTGGCTACGGATAGAGCAATTTGAGTTGGATGAGCCGGGAGTGGCTTTCAAATTTTCGGACAGGCTTGCCCGAGAGAACGGCTGGACTAAAGCCTATGCAAAACGGGTTATTGAAGAATACAAGAAGTTCATTTTTCTGTGCTGTGTTTCAACACAGGGCGTAACCCCTTCAGATCCGGTGGACCAGGCCTGGCACCTGCATTTAACTTACACCCGGTCATACTGGATAGATCTTTGTAAAAACACTCTTGAGCGCGAGATCCATCATACCCCTACCAAAGGGGGCAAAAAGGAGGCCGAAAAGTTTGACGACTTTTACACCTCATCGCACCAATTATACGCCGATAAATTTGGAGTTAAGCCCCCTGCAGACATCTGGCAAGACAATCAAACCCGCTTTAGCGATATCAATTTTCAAAGAGTAAACGTATCAAAGTATTGGCTGATTAAAAAGCCGCGTATAACTGTTTACAGCGCCGCTATTATAAGCTTAGTTACGGCATGCGCTATTTTCATACAGGCTACCGATGGGATCTTTTCCGGGATTTTGATAATTGGTATTGTGATAGCCGCAATCGTAGGAGTTTATAAATTAGAATCGAACCCGGATTGGTGGAAGAATAAGGATGGGAGAGGCAATAGCGGGTGCAGCACTGCCGGCGGCGGATGTAGCGGCGGCGATTGGAGTTCGCATCATAGCGGGCACCACGGCGGTCATGATAGCGGTGGCGACAGTGGCTGTGGAAGCGGATGCTCCGGCTGTTCCGGTTCGGGATGTAGCGGCTGTGGTGGCGGCGATTAAAACTTTTCCAATATCAAAATTGTAATCATAAACATTAAAACCATCTAGTCAAAAATCCTGCTCCCCCCATGAAAATCCTAAAACTTACCATCCTTTTCCTACTCTTAACAAGCTCCCTTTTCGCCCAAACCAACAAGAAACTGGCTGCCGAGTTAGCTGCTATCTATAAGGATGACCAGCAGTACCGTGTGGCGGCTATCGCGGCGGCTAAAAAATACGGGCGGGGTTCTAAAGAGGATAACGAGTTGATGAAGAAACAGGATATTGCCGACAGGGCTAACCTGGCTAAGATAGAAACCATCATCAGCGAATATGGTTATCCCGGCAAAACTTTAGTTGGCGCCGAATTGAGTAAGGTAGCTTTTATGGTGATCCAGCATAATGATACCGATGCGCAGGAGAAATATCTGCCCATACTGACCGCCGCTGCTGATAAAGGGGAACTCAATCCGTCGCTGTTACCTTTAATGGTCGACAGGTTACTGACAGGCAAAGGCCAGCCGCAGGTTTATGGCACACAGCTGCATGAAACACCCGGAGTAGGGATACAAATCTTCCCTATTGGCGACGAAGCTTTTGTAGACGTTCGTCGTAAAAAGATGGGGCTGCCGCCTTTGCACCAATATTTAAAGCAATGGGGCATCAATTACAAAGTGCCCTCTTCTACAGATAATCCCAATCCAAAAAGCCTGTATTATGTGGCGGTGCCGAAGGATGAGTCGCCAATTATGCCTGTTGGTGGTAACGATGCCATCTTTAGTAAATTGGTTTATCCGGAGCAAGCTAAAGCCGCCAATATCACCGGCTTTGTAACGGTGGAACTAACCGTTACCGGCAGCGGCGGCACTAAAAATCTTTCTGTTGTTAAAGGCTTAGGCTATGGCTGCGATGAGGAGGCACTCCGCGTAATGAAGGAAGCAAAGTTCACCAATAAAGCAGGTGAGGATGCGGATATCAGGATAAAGGTTCCGTTTCCGTATGTGAAGAAGTAAGATCACAAAATAAATAACCATGTCATTTCGAGGGAAGCGCAGCGACGAGAAATCTTGTTAGACCATCTTGTCGGACGTGCAGGCCGTAAACATTTCATAACTAACAAGATTGCTCCTCGCTATCGCTCGTTCGAAATGACAGAAATTTTTAAATAACAAAGGCGATGAGTGATGCTCATCGCCTTTATTTAACCTAATATTTAATTTCTGTTTTCCAATCTCTAACTCTCAAATCTCTCCGCCAGAAACTTACCGGTAAAGCTGTCTTTAACTTTTATAAGCTCTTCGGGGAGGCCTTCGAAAACCACTTTACCGCCGCGGTCGCCACCTTCGGGGCCGATGTCTATCACCCAATCAGCGCATTTTATCACGTCCATATTGTGTTCTATTACAATGATGGTATTGCCATGCTCCAGCAACGCGTCGAATGATTTTAGCAGCTTCTTGATATCCGCGAAGTGCAAACCTGTGGTAGGTTCATCAAATATGAATAAGGTTTTGTTGGTGTTATTACCCTTTACCAGGAAGGATGCCAGTTTAATACGCTGTGCCTCGCCGCCCGATAATGTGTTCGACGATTGGCCCAACTGCACATAACCCAAACCAACATCAACCAACGGTTTTATTTTGGCCAGGATCTTCGGCTCTTTGGCGAAGAACACGAGGCCTTCGTCAATGGTCATATCCAACACCTCAGATACATTTTTCTCGTTGTAGGTAACATCCAGGATGTGCTGTTTAAACCGCTTGCCGTTACAGGCTTCGCAGGTAAGGAAGATATCCGCCATAAACTGCATCTCTATCTTCACCTCGCCCTCGCCCTGGCAAACATCGCAACGGCCACCCTCTACGTTAAAAGAGAATGCCGATGGTTTTAAGCCCGCGGCCTTGGCAGCAGGTAAACCGGCGTAAAGGTTACGGATCTCATCCCAGGCCTTTACGTAGGTAACCGGGTTAGAGCGTGATGAACGGCCTATTGGGTTTTGGTCAACAATTTCTACCTGCTCAATTTTATTATAGTCGCCCTCAATGCTGTCGAAAGCGCCGTTTTGCTCACCATTGTAGTTACCCAGGGTCTTTTGCAACGCAGGCGCGAAAATACGTTTAACCAAACTGGTTTTACCCGAGCCGGATACACCTGTTACAACGGTAAGCACCCCAAGCGGGAACTTTGCACTGGCATTTTTCAGATTGTTTTCGCGCGCGCCTTTTATCTCAATATAATCGCTCCATTTACGGCGACTTGGCGGAATGGCTATTTCTTCGCGGCCGCTCAAGTATTTCCCGGTAAGGCTATCGTCATCAACAATGATCTGGTCGTACGTACCGGTAAATATCAGGTTACCGCCATGCGTGCCGGCTTCGGGACCAATATCAATAATATGGTCGGCCGCTTTCATAATTTCTTCTTCGTGCTCTACCACTAAAACGGTATTACCTACATCGCGCAGCGATTTTAACACGGTAATCAATCGCTGGGTATCTCGCGGGTGCAAGCCGATGCTTGGCTCGTCCAAAACATATATGGAACCCACCAGGCTACTACCTAATGAGGTTGCCAGGTTAATACGCTGCGACTCGCCACCCGATAACGTGTTGGATAACCGGTTAAGTGTTAAATAGCTCAACCCAACATCATTTAAAAAGCTTAAACGGTTGGTTATCTCCATAAGCAGGCGTTTACCAATTTTAGCGTCTGTCTCGCTCAGTTGCAGGTTGCTGAAAAACTCTAAAGCAGTATCTAAAGGCATCAGCACCACATCAGTTATGGATCTACCCTCAATTTTCACATAAGTGGCATCCTTTCGCAGGCGGCTTCCCTTGCACTCCGGGCAGGTTGTTTTACCGCGGTAGCGCGATAGCAGCACACGGTATTGAATTTTATAGGTTTGCTCCTCCATTTCCTTAAAGAAAGCATTTAACCCACGGAAGTATTGGTTGCCCGTCCACAACAACTCTTGTTGCTGCTCTGTCAATTGATTATACTGGCGATGGATAGGGAAATCAAATTTCAGCGAACTTTTCACCAAAACATCATTCCACTCGCGCATTTTTTCGCCGCGCCACGGGGCAATAGCGCCTTCGTAAATGCTTTTGCTTTTATCGGGGATAACCAGGTCGGCATCGATGCCGATTACCTTGCCATAGCCTTCGCATTTTTTGCAGGCACCGTATGGGTTGTTAAAACTGAAAAAGTTTGGCGTAGGCTCTTCAAAACGGATACCGTCCAGTTCAAAACGGTCGCAGAAGAAACGTTCGGAAGCCCCACCCAAACCCTCCCCGAAGGAGAGGGCTTTAGGATTTGAAGTCTCCCCTATCGGGGGAGATTTAGAGGGGGCTGACGTTGTATCATATTGCACATAGCAATCGCCCTTACCTTCAAAAAACGCTGTCTGGATGCTATCTGCAAGGCGGCTAATGGTTTCGTCGTCCTCGCTTTTGCTGATACGGTCTATTACAATACGAACTACAGAAACCGCAGGCAATGAAGATACTTCCTCTTCGCCCTTTTTGGTTTTTGCTTTTTTGGTTTTAGCAGCAGGCGTTGCCTCTTCGTCCATCACCATAGATGCACCGTCGATGGTTTCGTCTTCCAATAAGGTTTCGATGCGCGATACCTGGCCGTTAAATTCAACCCTTACAAATCCTTTTTGCATTAAAACAGCCAGCTCCTCTTTAATGCTGCGGTTGTTATGCGGATGCAACGGGCAAAGTATGGTTACCTGCGTATCATCAGGCAGGGAAGTTATAAAATTTATAACATCGGTAACGCTGTCCCTTTTTACTACGCCGCCTGATATAGGTGATATAGTTTTACCGATGCGCGAGAAAAGCAGCTTCAGATAATCGTAGATCTCGGTGCTGGTACCAACGGTAGAGCGCGGGTTGCTGGTGATAACTTTTTGCTCTATCGCGATGGCCGGGGCGATGCCTTTTATATAATCTACATCGGGCTTGTTCATACGGCCCAAAAACTGGCGCGCGTATGACGACAGGCTCTCTACGTAACGGCGCTGACCCTCGGCGTAAAGGGTATCAAATGCAAGAGATGATTTGCCCGAGCCCGACATGCCCGTAATAACCACCAGCTTATTTTTGGGAATGGCCACATCCATATTTTTAAGGTTGTGCACCCTCGCCCCTTTTATAATGATATTTTTTTGCGGATCTTTTTCTGCTTCTTTGATCATAACTATAATTGATGGCGCAGGTTGGTAGATCATGATAGGAAATTACGAACATGATTAAACCCTGGCCACAGATGAAAGTCTAACCCTAAAGCGGTTAAACTTGTTTTGATTTTACGCTATCGGACTATGAGCCATGAACTATCATCCATGAACATTTTCCGGCTGCAAAAATCCTAAAATATTTAGCTTAATCCAAATGGGTTTGGGTAATTGTAGAAGTTAATTAGTTATTAATAAAAGAGTTTGCATTCGAGTGACTTATTGGTCTCAAAATAAAACGTACGATACCCGGTTAAAAAATATTTGCTTTTATTTTTTAAGATCATTATATTTGAGGGTAACATTTTTCTTAACCCTAAAAGAAACGCTATCGATAGAACTCTACTTTTAATAACGACAAAAAATTTAATTTAGTTTATTAGTAGCTTTCTATGGATTTTCAATTGAAAAGTGATCAGGATCTAATCCATCTGTACATTGGCGGCGATGAGGCCGGGCTTGTTGAACTCATCAGGCGGTACCAATCAAAAATTTACACTTCTATTTATTTGCTTGTTAAGGACGAAGCCCTTGCCGAGGATATTTTCCAGGATACGTTTATTAAAGTTATTAATACACTAAAAGCCGGTAAATATAACGAGGAAGGTAAGTTTTTGCCATGGGTAACCCGTATTGGGCACAACCTGGTAATAGACCATTTTCGCCGTGAAAAACGCGCGCCTATGGTTAGCAACGGCGACGACTTCGACATTTTTGAAGTACTTGGCAACTATGACGAAAGCGCCGAAGACAAGCTGGTGCGCGAGCAAACGCATAAGGACCTTAAATCGCTTATACAACTTTTACCATCCGAGCAAAAAGAAGTACTCATTATGCGCCACTTTGGCGATATGAGCTTCAAAGAAATTGCCGACGTTACCGATGTGAGCATCAATACCGCGCTGGGCCGTATGCGTTACGCCCTAAACAACCTGCGCAAAATGATGCAGAACAAAGAGCTAAGCCTGAAGAATTAGGTCAATAACCCGTTATCCCGAACTTGTTTCAGTAACTCTCGGGATCAAGGAAATAAGTTATAATAATATTGTTACAAAGCCGCCCCTCATGGGGTGGCTTTTTTTATTACGACCGTAACAATATCCCAATGCTTCCTGTCGTTTAAAACTCGAATTTAAAATGAAATTTCCATTGCCTGAGTTAATATTCTTAATTTGAAACGTACAGATCAAACTAAAATTAACCCCTAAAAAAAATTTCATTTAATTTTCATCTTTATAAAATATTAATAAATAATTCTCGTTACTTTTATAATTAAACAAACAACAGCTTATGGGTGAAACCTTTACTTCAATTTTTAATGCGGTTACTAACAAAGCTCAGGTGAAACAATCAGAGGTAATTCAAGAAAACCTGGATGTGGATGATGTGATGTTTTATCATTCTATCCGTGCAGATCTGGACCTTCTCAAAAAGAAGCCCAAACTGCAAACCATCCACCACATCCTCGATTATTCGAAAAGCCGTCGCTAAGTAGTACTACGCCAAAGTACTGGTTCATAAGTCATCCCACCGGGTATAACGCTCATGGTTTGGTTTATGAACCTTTCTATTTTATAGTGGTTTATTTGTTTATTGGTTCATTAGTTTATTGGTGGGATGGTTTCAGTTATTGGGGGGTTCCCTGCGGGCGGGCTTCTCACTCATACGCCTGCAGGCCTTAGGCTCAAGGCTGGTATCCGTTTCAATCCCTAACGCTTTTACTCACCCCGACTTCTCTACGCTGGTCGACCTTCTCTCCGCAAGCGGAAAGAGGGTAAGAAATTTATTTGCTTTACGATTGTGCAATTCTTTCATTGCCCCCCTTTTAAGGGACGGATAAAAATTATACCAGGCAGGCTTTAGCCAAAAAGCGTCATAGTTTGGCTAAAGCCGGGAATTATATCTCATCAACCGTTGGCTAAGCCAACGGCAATGAATTCTTCAATCCTCTTCCACGCAGTGAAGAGAGGGTGGTCGAGCGAAGCACTGACCGGGTGAGTAAATCGCCACGGTGCTCCCATTATAAACCTGCTATTTTAGTACATTAGTTTATAAGATAGTTAATAATTTTGCACCATTGATATTTACACCACGCAAATACCAATGAACAATTGAACTAATGAACTAACCATGCTTAAAGCCGAACGCTACCGCCATTTTGTAGAATACTTTTCAAAGAACCAGCCCGCGGCCGAAACCGAGCTGCATTATACCAACCCCTATGAATTGCTGGTGGCGGTTATCCTGTCGGCGCAGTGTACTGATAAGCGCATTAACCAGGTTACCCCTGCCCTTTTCCAGCGTTTCCCGGATGTTGCCGCGCTCGCCGCTGCTGATGCCGACGAGATCTTCCCTTATATCCGCAGTGTGAGCTATCCAAATAACAAGGCAAAACACCTGGCCGGCATGGCTAAAATGCTGATGGATGTTTTTAGTGGTGAGGTGCCTTCTGATATTAACGATCTGCAAAAGCTGCCGGGCGTTGGCCGTAAAACAGCTAATGTAATTGCCTCTGTAGTGTTTGATGCGCCGGCCATAGCGGTAGATACACATGTATTTAGGGTTGCCAACCGCATTGGGTTAACTATACGTGCCACTACACCACTGGCTGTTGAAAAACAACTGGTACAAAACTTACCCGAAAATACCCTTGCTATTGCCCACCATTGGTTGATATTGCATGGCCGCTATATATGCGTGGCCCGTACGCCCAAGTGCGAGATCTGCCCGCTTACCTGGTTCTGCAAATACTATGAGCAACAAAACACCGAAACAGCCCTGCTGCGCGCCGAAGCAGCCCGAATACGTAAGACCAAAGACATAAAGAAGAAAAAAGCGCTGAACGCCATTAGTAAGGAACTGGCAAAGCGCAGTGTTGATAAAGATATTTGATTGGATGTAGCCGGTTAGGTAAGTTTACAACACCACTTTTAAAACACTTAAAAATAAATACTAAAAATATTAGTATTTATAAATAATTGTATTATATTTGTTTCACAATAATTTAAGATGAGCAACGCAGATAAATTAAAGGCATTACAGCTAACATTAGATAAGCTGGAAAAATCATACGGTAAAGGCACCATCATGAAAATGGGCGAAACCGCTGTTGAAGCAACCGAAACCATATCAACAGGTTCATTAGGCCTTGATATTGCTTTAGGTGTAGGTGGCTTACCAAAAGGCAGGGTAATAGAGATCTATGGCCCGGAGTCGTCTGGTAAAACTACGTTAGCTATACATGCCATAGCCGAATCCCAACGTAAAGGAGGCATAGCAGCATTTATTGATGCTGAGCACGCCTTCGACCGCTTCTACGCTAAAAAATTGGGCGTAGATGTAGAAAACCTTTTGATATCGCAACCAGACAATGGCGAGCAAGCCTTAGAGATAGCTGATAACCTGATCCGTTCGGGCGCTATTGATATATTAGTTATCGACTCTGTTGCGGCATTGGTGCCAAAGGCCGAGATAGAGGGCGAGATGGGCGATTCTAAAATGGGTTTACACGCCCGTTTAATGTCGCAGGCCTTACGTAAGCTTACCGGTACCATCAGCAAAACCGGTTGCTGCTGTATCTTCATCAACCAGTTGCGCGATAAAATTGGTGTGATGTTTGGTAACCCCGAGACCACTACCGGTGGTAACGCTTTAAAATTCTATGCTTCGGTACGTTTGGATGTACGCCGTATCTCACAAATTAAAGATACCGATGAAGTATCGGGTAACCGCGTTAAGGTAAAGATCGTTAAAAACAAGGTTGCACCACCGTTCCGAATTGCCGAGTTTGATATTATGTTTGGTGAGGGTATTTCTAAAGCAGGCGAGATCATTGACCTTGGGGTAGAGTACAACATCATTAAAAAGGCAGGCTCGTGGTTTAGCTATGGCGAAACCCGCTTAGGCCAGGGCCGCGATGCGGTTAAACAATTAATATTGGATAACCCTGAGCTGGCTGAAGAACTGGAAGCAAAGATAAAAGAGACCGTTACAGGCGAAAGCTTAACTGAAGTTTAAATAAAATCAATACTTGTTTACAAAAAAGCCTTCATGTTTAATACATGAGGGCTTTTTTTGTGTCCGCGCAAATCATAGTAGCAGTTTATCTTAAGGTTTAACTACATTAGATAAAACAAGTCTATACGTATTCCTAAGAATATATTTATGAAGATTTTACAGACCTTTTGGACCGGGCCGACACAAGTAAACAAAAAGGATGTATTAAGTATGAAAGCAGGCTGGCTATCGTGCGAGTATCATTGGATGAGTTGGGCGTTAAGCTGCCTGCAGGCTAAAAGTGTATTTGGTTCTGTTAACCTGGTAACTGACAAGGCTGGAAAAGAAGTTTTGATTGACTTGTTACAATTACCTTATGCCAATGTATCCATAGCTTTAGAAGGCACGCTCAATAATTATCATCCGGAATTGTGGGCGCTGGCAAAAATATATACTTACAGCACCCAAACCGAACCTTTTCTGCACCTGGATGGTGATGTTTATTTATGGCAGATACCTCATCAAGATTTGTTAAATGCCCCACTTATAGCTCAAAACTTGGATAAGGGTCTTCCATTTTATGCCGAGATATTAGACAATATAAATAATCAGCTTTCCTACGTTCCCGAACTGTTTTCACGCGAATATTTTGAGTTTAAAGAAGCCCGGGCAAGTAATGCCGGTTTGTTGGGCGGGCATAACCTGGCTTTTTTTAAAGAGTACTGCAGCAAAGCCTTCGAATTTATTGACAACAATACATCAGATTTAGAGAAAATGAACACCGGCAGCCTAAATCTTATTTTCGAACAATATCTATTCTGTCAGCTTGCCCAAAAATTGAATATTCCAATTACTTATTATAATGCCCCGGTAGAAGACCCGGTATTTAAAGATTACATCAGGTTTGAGGATTACCCCAACCTGAAAATGATACACCCGGTAGGTGGGTTCAAACAATATGCGCATGTGTGCGATCATCTGGCAAAATTGCTTAGAAACGATTATCCCGACTACTACTACCGTATAATCAATTTAATGCGCAATAAAGGTGTTAAAATGCGGTCGGTCATATACAATACACCTGGTTTTAGCTTACACGGCGTATTAAAATCAAACTCATCTGCATCAACAGCGCAGCCCGCATTTCATCGCACACAGGCGGTTGTTAACTATCTGAATAAGAAGTTGCATATTCACCAGCTAATAGATTTCGATAAAAACATCAGGCCACACATCTTTAATAAGCTGGTAAATTTAAGTGCGCTAAATAACGATGATAAAGAACGCCTGCTTGAGGTTTTTAACATAGAAACAAAAAGCAATTATCTGTCAAATAACATCTATAGCGATGCTGAAGCTATAAACAAGCTGTACATACAAAACATTAACGCCTATAAACTCATACGGCAAACCTTTTCGCTACCTAAGCATCTCCTGCTGCAAACACGAGTTGATATTCAGGAACCTTATAAGCAATTTGAGGTTGGCTGGGACTGGAAATACGATTATCATAAAGACATTCCCTCAATTGTTGAAAGAAATTTCGGGCAGGAAAAATTGGCGCTGACAGTAATATTATTACCCGATGTATTGCAGGCAGGTATAAAAGAATATTACCCTGATGGATTAGACCTAATAGTTGTTGAAACGCTTAAAACTTCATTTTCGGTTGAATTACTCTTAACAGAAATGAAACAATACTTTTCTGAAGAAGAAATAGAAGAAGATTATCCTGCTTATGAAACCTTAATAATTGATGTAGTTAAAAGGCTGCTTTACTTTGGGTTACTCAAAATTAATTTGCATTAATGGAAACTATATTCTTAAATTTAATTATAAACCAATAATTAAATATTATGAGCACATCAAAACCAATTGGAAAATTAAGTCTTAAAAAAGAATTATCCAGAAACGAACAGAAAGAGATCAGAGGAGGTGTTGGCACAACCCAAACTTATTGCGATGGCGTTGGTGGTTCAGCATTCCCTGTAGGGGGCAGCACAGCAATTGGGTGCCAGCCTGCTTATTGCAGGGCTGCGGGCCATGGCAATTTCCTGTATTGCGCTTAAACGTTATCAACCGCAAAAGCCCTCCTGTTTAGGGGGGCTTTTTTGTGCGTACCGGCACGTATATAAATATGCCGGGAACGCGGTATTTGGGCAAGGCTTTAATTTATTGAGTTTTATACAAAAATTAATGCCTTACAACCATGAACCAAAACTTACAAAAACTGCTAAAAAAATCGGGCCTTATTTTACTTTTAATGGGGGTTATCTCATCATGTAAAAAAGAGACCACAATAAAGCCCATTCCAACAGAACCGGAGGTAAAAACATCGTCTGTAAAAGGAAAGATTGACGGAAAAGATTTTTCCATTAGTCAGAACAATATTAAATCAACCCTTTACGCCACCAACGGGGATGCGGTGAAATCCTTAGAAACATCGGCCACGCTTGATGCCAACGGCAATAAACTCACATTTTTTATAGATGATCTTAAAAATGGCGCAATTGCCCTGAGCAAAAAAGCAGGTACCTCATTAAACCCGGGTACTAAAACCATAAAATTAAATGCCGCTACCAGCCAAACCTATGTACAATACTATAACGAAGGTAATGCCTACTATGCGCTATCGGGTTCTATAAGCATTACTGTTACCGATACTTACGTCACTGTTAAATGGGATATCAAATTTAAAACTGCGGATGGACGCGAGTTTAGCTCGGCAGGTGAATTTACCATCACCTTCGCCTCGGTGGTAACCAAAGAAAAATCGGAAATTAAAGACCCTACCCCTGTTGCAGACAAACCTACCATTGAAAACATTGCCCCTACTAAAGGCCGCGCGGGCGATGTTATTTCAATTACCGGCGTAAATTACAGTGCCACAACCGCAGATAATATTGTAGAGTTTAACGGCACCAAAGCAGAAGTTGTATCTGCAACTACAACCAAGTTAACAGTTAAAGCACCTGTTGCAGGTACTACCGGTGCTGTATCTCTAAAAGTAAAAAACAGCGAAATTACCACAGGCCCTGCATTTACCTATATACAAGCCGCAACGTTTACTTCGTTTACACCTGCATCTGCCAAGGTTGGCGAAACGGTTACTATTACCGGCAGTAATTTTAGCACCGAAAAAAGCGAGAATATAGTAAAATTTAGCGGGGCCCAGGGTACAGCAGTTACAGCAACGGTAACCGAAGCAACCGCAACCCAAATAAAGGTTACCGTTCCGCAATCAGCTATTACTGGCAAAATAACCTTAAATGTGCTAAACGGCGGCGAGCTTACAAGTCCATCTAATTTTACGCTTCTTAACCCAACAACAAATACCGGCGACTGGCAGGATATGGATTTTACCGCCTCTATACAAGAAAGTAACATCTCCGCTGCAATGGGCAATGGCTTTATGTTTGCAGGTGGTGCCAATTCAACGTATTTATACTATAGCGAAAACGGAACGTCATACACCAACGTTTACAATAAAATGCAATCGGCAAATGGCGCGGCAATTGAAGTACATTTAATAAAAACCGATGGCGTTTACTATTATATAACCACCAACCAGGGTATATTTCGTACTGATGGTACCGTATGGAAAAAACTTTCGCCGTGGCCGGCATCTCCTAACATGAGTGTAACCGGGCTTATAGCAGCACGCGGTGGTAACTTAGCCTGTATGCAGGGAGCCCTGTTATTTACCTCGTCAGATTCGGGCGATAATTGGACCTTATCTCAGGCTACCAAGCCAAACGGGAACACGTTAGATTATCTTACATCAGACAGTTTTGGTAAATACTGGTACGCGGTTGATATGTCAAGCAATTATTTAAGCAGCCCTACGCAACCTAAAATTTATAAATCAGCTGATCAGGGTAAATCCTGGACGGCAGGAGCGGCTACAACAGGTCTGTACTTTTTTGGCAGCGGCAATCAGGATTTTATAACCGCTTCTGGGTATAACATCTTCTGCTTGTTTAGCCCGTCAACCGCATCAATGACAGATCAGCGCCTTTACAAGACAAGCGACCAGGGTGCTACGTGGACAAAACTGAGCGATGATAACGTTTATTACGTCAAATCTTTCGGAGATTTTGTCGTGTACGGCGACGGGCGTTTTAATGTATCGGTAGATGGGGGCGCGACATTTAAAAATTACGACGTACCTACAGGCTATCGGGTTGGTGGTGTAGAAAGATCTAACGGGTACTTTTACATATTTACCTTCAACAGCAATACAGGCCAGCGCCGCATTTTCAGAAAGAAAATCTAACTCAGAGCAGAAAACTGGTTAAATATTTTGTAAGTGTTTTTTTTCTCAATGGCCCTCGCCGCAATGCGGGGGCTTATTGCTGATAATATTGCCCTAATAAATGTACTGGAATTTCTGACTTGAATAATACTTTCTGGTTACTTTTGATCAAATCAATCAATTCTTTTAATAACAAATTATTCTTTGTCCAAAAGGTAATATTAACTTTTAAAATTGCGGTCAATAAATCACCTGGATAATAATCCCCTTCTGAGAGGATGTCGATTTTTAATTGTTCGAGGACTAAAGGAATTAAATAATCTAAACCAAATTGCTGGCCAAGCATAATCCGCATATCTTCAATGGAGTATTCATTTAATGGCTTACCAAAAAGTTGCGTGCAACGCTTAACTACAGTAGTAGAATCTTTGGCTACTGTAACCCGGCGGTTTTCAAGGTTTTCTAAAGACTTATATCTCCAGTTATTTTCCATTTTTTTACTTACCACCCGTTTTCCAGTACATATAAGCAATACAGCCTACAACGGTTATGGCCAATACAATAAGGCCGGTAATGCCTTTACGTTTATCCTGGCGCATCAGCCAAACTAAAAAAGCAACCAGCGGTAGTACAAATACAGCCCAAAATATAAGTGAAGGAATGTTCATAGTAATTAGTTCATGGTTAATAGTTCATGGCGTTTTGCAGATGGCCGTTTGCTATGAACCATCAACTATACGCCCAAACTACATCGGCATTCTTGCCAACGGGGCTATCTCCTGCCCGGCAAACTCGCCTTTTAAATATTTATGGTAACCGGCAATGGCAATCATGGCCGCGTTATCGGTACAGTATTCAAATTTAGGGATGAAAACATTCCAGCCATTATCCACACCCATTTTCGTCAACCCCTCGCGTAAGCCTGTATTGGCAGATACCCCACCGGCCAAAGCAATGTCGGTAATATTATATTCGCGGGCAGCGCGCTTTAATTTATTAAGCAGTATGGTAGCTATACGTTTTTCTACCGAGGCGCAAATATCATTCAGGTTCTCTTGTATAAAATTGGGGTTATTGGCAACGTTATCCCTTATAAAATACAGTATAGCTGTTTTAACCCCGCTAAAGCTAAAATCAAAGCCGGGTATTTGCGGCTCGGGGAATGTATAAGCATCGGGGTTACCAGTGCGCGCGTATTTATCTATCAGCGGCCCGCCGGGATAAGGCAAGCCAAGTATCTTGCTGGTTTTATCCATCGCCTCACCGGCCGCATCATCAAGTGTTTGGCCTATCACTTCCATATCAAAATAGTCTTTAACCAAAACTATTTGCGTATGCCCGCCGGATACGGTAAGGCAAAGGAACGGGAACGATGGCTTTTTTTCGGCAATAAAATGCGCCAGTATATGCGCCTGCATGTGGTTAATGTCAATAAGCGGCAGGTTTTTAGCCAGCGCGAATGCTTTGGCAAAGGATACACCCACCAAAAGTGAACCTAAAAGCCCCGGCCCGCGTGTAAAAGCTACTGCATCAATATCATTTTTATTTACTTTTGCGTTTAATAGTGCTTGTTGTACAGCAGGAACAATATTTTGCTGATGAACCCTTGAAGCAAGCTCGGGTACAACGCCACCGTAAAGTTCATGAATGGTTTGATTGGCAATAACATTGCTCAGTATCTGCCCATCCACGCAAACAGATGCGGAGGTTTCATCACAAGAAGATTCGATAGCTAATATTACAGGCACATTTATAAAGTCAAAAATCAAAAGGTAAAAAGTTAAAACCGGTCGCCTTTTGAATAAGTCATAAATAAATTCAAAAAGTAAAACACTTAGTGCATTTTTGAATTTTTAGTTTTGAATTCTATTTAAAATACAAAGTTATTAAAAAAGTACTCAAAATAGCGTTAAGCATCGTATTGATAATTTTGTTGCTGATAAGCATAACGCTATTGCTTTTTCAGTACAAGCCCGTGCAAACATGGGCTGCAAAAAAAGCTACAGCTTACCTTTCTAAAGAACTTCATACCACTGTTGATATTAAAAGCCTTTATATCAAACCGTTCTCATCGGTGGTGTTAGAGGGTTTGTACATACTTGATAAGCAACAGGATACCCTGCTAAGCACCCCAAAGCTGGCGGTAGAGCTTAGCGAATTTTCAATATTCAACAGCATTAAACAAAAAAAGATAAATTTCGCGTCTATACAGCTGGATAACGGCTCGTTTAACCTTAAAAAATTAAAAGACAGCACCACCAACCTAAAGTTTGTGCTCGATTATTTTAACTCGGGCGATACTACAAAAACCAAGAGTAAACCCTGGACACTTACTTTCGATAAGATAGCTATAAACAATTTCCACTTTAAGTATAAGAACAACCTGCGCACCGAGCTGGTAAAGGGTGTAAATTTTAACGACATCGATATTCGTAATTTCAGCACCATTATCCGCAATATGGACCTAAAGAACCACCTTTTTAAGGCACGTGTTGGTGGCTTAACTTTAAAAGAAAAGAGCGGATTCTTTGTAAGAAATTTCAACTCGAATGTTACGATAGATACCAATCAGATATTACTTCAAAACCTTAATATTCAAACGGCGAATTCAAACGTCAGGAATTTTTTCAGGATGAAATTTAAATCGTTTAATGACTTTGATGATTTTGAGAACAAGGTAAATATGGATGCCGATTTTAAAACATCGCACCTGTCTTCAAAAGACATAGCCTACTTCACCAGTTCGCTTGATAAAACCACTTTTGAATTAGGGATAGATGGCCGGGTACGCGGCCTGGTAAATAACCTTAAAGCCAAAAACGTAACTATTACCGCCGCACAGGCAACTTTTATTAAGGGAGATTTTAACCTTACGGGTTTGCCCGATTGGGAGAACACCTTCCTGCAGCTAAAATTTGACCATATCGCTACCAACAAAAAAGATCTCGATTATTTGTACCAGCATTTTACAGGGAAACCAAACGCTAAAGTACCCGCCATTGTAAGCAAATTTGGCAACGTAAACTTTACAGGGCGGTTTACAGGTGTGCAGAATGACTTTGTAGCTTTTGGAACCTTTAAAACCAAATTGGGCCGCTTTGACCCCGATATAAACCTTAAAATAAACAAGGCAGGTGTACCAAGCTACAGTGGCAAGATAACTACCAATAATTTTGACCTGGGCGCTTTGTTAGATAACAACTCTGTTGGCCGTACTACCCTATCGGCAAATGTTACCGGCCGTGGCGACGATCTTAAAACACTTGACGCGCGCGGCGACGCCAGGATCGCAACCTTTCAGTTTAAAGGTTACACCTACAGCAACATTGTAACCAACGGCACATTCAACCATAAAACGGCTGCAGGTAAATTATCTATTTATGATAAAAACCTGCAACTTGCCCTTGCAGGAAGCGTTAACCTTAACCCAAAGCTGCCAATTTATGATTTTAAGGGTAATATTACCAACGCTAAACTTCGCCAGCTAAAGCTGCTTAAGGATACCATTACCATTAGTACAGATCTCAACACCAATTTTTCGGGCAATAACCTGGATAACCTGGATGGCAGCATACTGTTAACAAAAATACGTATTGTAAACCCGCAGAATAATTATGTGGTAGATACCGTAGCGTTGACTGCAAAAGGCAAAGGCGACGCGAGGGTTATCTCTCTTAAATCCGACCTGGCAGATGGCAGCATTAAGGGCACATATGACCTGGCCACCCTGCCATCTTATTATAAAACCATCGCCAAAAAATATATCCCGTCGCTTAAAACAGATATTACGCCACCTAAGCCGCAAAACTTTGATTTTAATCTTACGCTTAAGAATATTGACCCCTTTACGGCCATATTTATGCCCGACCTGAAGATACCGGAGCAGGGTACTTTTGTAGGCAAATTTAACTCGGGTAATAAAACCGCGACCCTTAACGGATATATTAAAACCATTAAACTGGGTAAAATTGTGTTTCACGATTTTATTATTGATGAAAGCACAAGCGATGATATGCTGGGGCTGAACGTATCCCTTAACCGGATAGACCTAACGGATAGCCTTTACATTAAAAACATCAACATCACCAACTTTTTGAAAAACGACAGCCTGAACTTTAACGTGAAGTTATCTGATAAAGACGCAGCCAACCAGTTAGACCTCTACGGCCTGGTAGAGTTTGGCCGCGACACTACAGCTAAGCTAAAAATCCTCCCATCAGACGTGGTGCTGGAGCGAGAGAACTGGAAAATACAGGAACAGGTGCGTATCCGTTTGCTGGATGGCAAAACACAAATATCAGGCTTTGAACTTTCTAACGGCATACAAAAAGTGCGGATAAACGGCTTTGTGTCTGATAATGCTGCGGATAAACTAAAAGTGCAATTTGAGAAGTTTAGCATGGCCACGCTTAACCAATTGACCAAGGCATCGGGCATTTTACTAAAGGGCTCATTGAATGGTGATGTAGTGCTTACATCCATCACCAAAAAACCAGGCGTGGAAGCCAACCTGGGCGTCGACTCGTTAATGATGAATAAGACGCTGGTGGGCGATGTAAAGATAGTATCCAACCTGGATAACGACCGGGGGCAGGCCAATGTAAAGCTTAACATCAATAACCGGGGTACCGAAACCATGAACATTGCCGGTATTTATACCCTTGGCAAACAAACGGATGATAAGCTGGACTTTGATATAAAAATGGACCATACAGAGGCTATTATATTTGAGCCATTCATAAAAGACCTGGTATCTGATGTAAAGGGGGCGGTATCTGCAGATCTTAAACTCACAGGCACGCCATCAAAGCCCGAATTAAACGGTTCGTTATCATTAGACAATACAGGCATTACTGTAAATTATCTTAAAACAGCCTATACGGTTAACGATAAGCTAACGGTTAGTAACAGCGTTATCAAGATAGATAAAATGATTTTGAAGGATATACGCGGCGGCACAGGTGAGGCAAATGGTACCGTAGACCTCAATAACATATCTAACCCTACACTTAACATAGTGCTGGATGCAAAAAACCTTATGGCGCTTAATACAACGTTTAAAGACAACCACCTGTACTATGGCACGGCTTATGGCAGCGGTACATTTAGTTTTACCGGGCCTATAGATAATATGAACATTGATATTAAGGCCAGTACCCAAGCCGGTACGGTATTTAATATCCCGCTTAATACATCATCAACCGCGGCCGATTATGATTTTATACGATGGATTGACCACAACGATACCACTAAAAAAATAATAGAAAAGAAAAATGCTTTTAATGGCGTTACCCTGAACTTTGACCTGACCGTTGATGAGCAAACCACAGTAAGGATAAGTACTGATTACGGTGTTTTAGAGGGCACCGGGCAAGCCAGGAACTTAAACCTAAAAATAAACAGCTTGGGCGATTTTGAGATGTTTGGCGACTTTGGCATTACATCGGGTAAGTTTGAGTTTACGGCAAAGGACTTTATCAGTAAAAACTTTGTGGTGAACCAGGGCGGTAACATCAGGTGGACCGGGAACCCTTCAAACGCCGAGATTGACCTGAAGGCAGTGTACGAGGTGCGCACCAATATAGCGCCGCTTTACACGGCAGCAGGTTTACAGGCGCCACAGCCTAAGCAGGTATTGGTACAGGCTGAGTTGATCCTGACCAAATCCCTGTTACAGCCAAACATTGATTTTAACTTCAACTTCCCTGTTGATCCGTCCATTAAGGATGATTTGAACACTTACCTTGCCGATAATAACAACCGC
This sequence comes from Mucilaginibacter lutimaris, assembly GCF_042676625.1. NCBI lineage: Bacteria > Pseudomonadati > Bacteroidota > Sphingobacteriia > Sphingobacteriales > Sphingobacteriaceae > Mucilaginibacter > Mucilaginibacter lutimaris. The sequence continues at coordinate 244,693 of NZ_JBHTIA010000003.1, read as the reverse complement.
AGCCAACAGGCACTAAGCATTATTGTAAGGCGAAGCTTTGCATCCGGCACGGGCAGCAATTTAACTAACCAGGTATTGGGTACAGCCGGCGAGGCCGTTAGCGAATTTGCCTTTAATAAGCTTAATAGTTTCATCTCCCAGTCCAACATCAAATATTTCGATTTGAACATACGATCTTTTAATGACGCGAGTGCATCTTTAAAATTCCTGAACGATCGGTTGATCATCAACGGTAGTTTATATTCTAACAGCGGCACCAGCGACCTGTTCAATAACCGCCAGAGTTTACTGAATACCGATTTCAGGACGCTGACAAAAGATTTCGAGATCCAGTACCTGATCCGCAAGGATGGCAACTTAAGGGGCCGCTATTCGTACCGAGCGCTAAACAGCACCACGTTAAACAGCATTAACGACCAATTGGGGGTACAGTATGTAAATGGTATTGGTTTAGTTTACCAGCGGGACTTTGACACCTTTGGCGAGTTCCTGAGAAACATTTTCAGGCAACGCCGCCGCGACAGGACACCAGCAAATACACCTCCGGTGCCGGCAACAAGCACACCAACGCCCACCCCGTCTAAACCGTCAGACGATAAGAACAATGAAGATACAGAAGGTGACGACTGAAATTAATGTTCGCGCATAATGGCGTGGTCCATCTTGTCGCGTTTGGTACGCAGGTACGCCTCGTTATGTGGGTTTGACGCTATCTCTATAGGCAGGTTCTCAACTACCTCTAAACCATAGCCAATAAGGCCCGCACGCTTTTTGGGGTTATTAGTTAATAAGCGCATTTTGGAGATACCCAGGCTGCGTAAAATTTGCGCCCCTATACCATAATCACGCTGATCCATCTGGAAACCAAGTTTGATGTTGGCCTCAACCGTATCCAAGCCGTTTTCTTGTAAATGATATGCCTTAAGCTTATTGATAAGGCCAATGCCACGGCCTTCCTGGTTCATGTAAATAATAACGCCTTTACCCTCTTTGCTGATGATCTCCATAGCTTTGTGCAGCTGCGGGCCGCAATCGCACCGGCACGACCCAAATATATCACCTGTAACACAAGAGCTGTGTACACGCACTAAAACAGGCTCATTTGGCCCCCATTCGCCCTTAACCAGGGCAAGGTGATTTTCGCCAGTATCCAGTTGGGTGTAGGCTATCATATCAAAATCGCCCCACTCGGTAGGCATCTTTACAGATACTTCCTTGCGCACCATCGATTCGGTATTCAAACGGTAAGCGATAAGGTCTTTTATAGAAACTATCTTAAGGTCTAACTCTTTAGCCATTACCAATAACTCGGGCAGGCGGGCCATGTCGCCGTTCTCCGTCATTATTTCGCATATAACGCCCGCCGGCTCAAAGCCCGCTAATACAGACAGGTCAATTGCTGCTTCGGTATGGCCCGAACGGCGTAAAACGCCACCCTCTTTAGCTATTAATGGGAATATGTGCCCCGGTCTGCCTAAATCTGCCGGTTTGGTTGCCGGGTCAATTAAAGCTAATGTAGTTTTTGACCTGTCGGTTGCCGAAATACCGGTTGTACAACCATTGCCCAGCAGATCTACCGATACCGTAAAATTAGTTTCGTGCGATGTGGTGTTATGGCTTACCATTGGCTCAAGCTCAAGCTCGTACGCGCGCTGTTTGGTTATAGGTGTACAAACCAGCCCACGGCCATATTTAACCATAAAATTAATGGTTTCCGGGGTAGCATTACGGGCGGCAGTTAAAAAGTCACCTTCATTTTCGCGGTCTTCGTCATCAACTACAATAATGGTTTTACCAGCTTTAATGGCTTCAATGGCTTCCGGTATAGTATTTAGCATCTTAGTTTTTCTTAATGGAGGTCAGCTGAGGTAATAATACCTGCGCTGATGCAGTACAAATTTATACGATAATAAGTTTAATACAGTCGGTATTTTGTAAAACTATGCCGGCTTGGTTTTACGCAGACTAAAGCGCTTAAAGAAACGTCTATACAGGTCCGTATCAAACAAGGCCGAGTCTGTTGCTGCTTTGTAACTCAGGAACAGGCCTATCGGGAACAAAATAACAATAGAGATCCACGCTCCTACCAACGGGGAAAGATCGCCCTCCTTGGCAGACTTTTCGCCAATGGTGCCAATAATATAATATATAAGGAAAAAGATAACCGACACCACCACAGGCAGGCCAAGCCCGCCTTTACGAATAATTGCCCCAAGCGGCGCACCTATTAAAAACAATACGATACATGCCGCGCCAAGGGTAAACTTTTTTTGGTACTCCAGCACGTAGCGGCGTATGCCTCGGTTGGTTTCCTTATGCATTTCGGCACGGTTCCTTAATACATCGAGTATCTGGTGTACCTCGCTCGACGCGTTATTTAGCATGTTGATCTTATCGCTTTGGCTGTTCATTTTTACACTATCGGCCGGCAGTGCCTTAACTTTTGATTTAGCCGGAACGGTAGTATATTTCATATAGGCCGATAGCAGGGCATAATTTATTTTAACATTGCTGTCAACAACCTTTCTTGTAGAATCTACATAATGCTGCAATTGCCGCAGGTTCATCATCTGCGATGCATTCCTAAACTCGCTTTGATCGGTGCGGGTCATTTTAAAGTCGGAAAGGTCGAACTTGTACTCGGTTTCTCCAAACCTGAAGCGCCTTAAACGCTGCCTTGGCATACTGTTGCCCTGGTCGCCGGGTTCTTCCTGATACATTATGCCATCTTTTAGTTTTAGTATCAGAAAAAGATCGTCTTTAGAACGGTACATTAAGCCCGATTTTGCAAAGGTAACGTTCATGTTGGTCTCGGGTATGCCCTTTTGATATATCATAATATCGTGCAGGGTCTGGCCATCGGGGTCTTTGTGCTTTACGCGGATAGTGTACCCCGGGAAGCGGTTACTAAAGATATTTTCGGGAAGTAAGTCGGCCGATTTTTGCTTACGGGCATCGTACAGCAGCGAATAATATTTAAGGTTAGCTACCGGGAGCATATAATCTGAGAAGGCGAAGGCGGCGATGCTTAACACAAAAACCACCACAACCATTGGGTACATAGCCCTGCGTAATGATATGCCTGCAGATTTTATTGCCACAAGCTCGTAGTTTTCGCCGAGGCTGCCGTACGTCATGATAGAAGAAAGCAATACAGATAGCGGCAATGCCATTGCCAGATTGGTGGCCGAGTTGTACATCATCAACTCCAGGATAATATACCATTGAAAACCCTTGCCAATAAGGTCATCGATGTATTTAAACAAAAACAACATCAGCAATACAAACATCACTATTAATAAGGTCACTATAAAAGGCCTTATAAATGATTTAAGCAGTAACAGATGTATTTTTTTCATCAGGGCAACTGTATACAGGGACAGAAACGTTTACGCGCGTAAATAATTGCATACGCGCCGCGCAGTTTCGGGATACAAAAATAAGGAAATATAAATTCTTAAGCGCCCAGTGTACTTATCAGGTAATCGATCTGGTTATCCCATATCTGCTTACGCTCTGCAATGGTTTCTTCGGTAGCAAAATCGGTAATGCTAAGGGCTACATCATTGGTTAACTCGTCCTGTATAATTTCCATTTCAAAATAACATTGAGGCTCGTCGTCAATCCATTTAAAACGCACCAGCTTGTTCTCTTTTAAGGCTACCAGTTTGGCATTTTGCTTCTCATCATCCCAGGTAAAAGTGTAGATCTGGTCGCGAACGCTTACATCATCTGCAAACCATTGGGTAAGGCCGTTTGCTTCATTCAGGAAAGTGTATAGTATTCTGGGTGACGATTTTATCTCGTACTCAATATTAAATTTCTTCTTCTCGGACATAGGGGTTCAACAGTTACAAAAATCAATCGGGGGTAAAAGTTAACATTTTTTCTAAAGGAAGCGAATTTCTACTATATTTGCAAACCTTTTTCGGAAGTATCATTGATACGACTGCAAAAGACAGCTAAAGTAAATTTAGTTAACCATATTTTTCCGGCGGGGTAGCTCAGATGGTTAGAGCGTAGGATTCATAACCCTAAGGTCGGCAGTTCGATCCTGCTCCCCGCTACTTGAAAATCAGCCTGTTACGAGAACCCGTAGCAGGCTTTTTCTTTTTGTTAACGGTTTCTTAGCTGCACTTGCTTGCTTATAGATAAAAAAGCAACTAAAGCTTGCAAGTTAAATAATGGTAAGTGGATTAATTTCAGTTGAAGTTAGCCATGTCAAAAGCCATTCTCGGGCTCATAACCCGAAGGTTGCAGGTTTGAGTCCTGCTCCCGCTACCTAACAAAGCCTATAAACTCGAATATTTAAGTAGCAGGAGTCGAATCATATAATTGACCAGCCAATTTCTTTAATTCTTCCAGGAAAGGGTTCGAGAGCTTCCTTCATTTCTTATCATCCTAAATATGCGTTGAGTTCACAGTTTTTAATTAAATTAGCTCTAAATATTTCTATTTTGGCAATTAAAAGCGTACATAATGAAAGTGAATTACTAGTAGAGATTGGTAAAGGTAATGAAAAAGCCTTCGCATCACTTTTTTATGCTTACCATAACCAAATTGCTGAATACGTGGTGTTACTTACTGCCTCAACAGAATTGGCAGAGGAAATTGTGCAGGATGTATTTGTTAAGATATGGCAGAATAAGCACAAGCTGCATGAGGTAGAAAAATTTACGGCTTATTTATTTATACTTACCCGCAACTATACGCTAAACAGTATACGAAAAAATGTTGGCGACAAAAAAAAACAGGATGCCTATAATTTATCGATAGTGAATGATGAAGAGGTGATAGCTTTGGATGACCCATTATCAGATCCTGAAAACCAAAACTTAATCGAAAGAGCCATCGCTCAACTGCCTCCCAGTCAACATCGAGTTTTTCTACTCAAGCAAGAAGGCCGAAAAAACGCCGATATAGCGAATGAGCTTGGGTTATCTGCCGAATCTGTAAAAAAATACCAGCAATGGGCTATTAAATCTGTAGCCGAATTTGTGCGGGCCCATAAAGAACTTTCCGCGATTTTTATTGCTATCGGCATTATGGGAAAGTAGCGGGGCTAGCTGCTTAATAATGAGTAAATAAAAAGTTCACATTTTTTTATTTCTATATCCCCTTTTTACAAATTCTGTGTCTTTAGTGCAAATAACGCTTTGGTAAACACACCGGGCGCTGCTTGTAATCTAATAAAATGCCGAATTTAAGACTGACTTATTTGTTTGATCTGCTAAACTCAAACAAAATATCTGCGGAACAACGTGCCGAGCTATTATCATTAATGGCCGACCCGGCGAATGAACCGCAGGTAAACAACTTGCTAAAAGATAAATGGGAACTATTTAAACCCGATAAAGCACCTTTCAACGAAGATGAAAGCGAGAGCCTTTTAAATCGAATCAATACAATATTAGCGGTTGAAAGACCGCGGAGCCTGTTCAGCATGTGGCAGCGCATTGCAGCAGCAGCATCTATCATGTTGATGCTTGGCGTGGGTGGTTATATCTTTTACAATAAAACATCGACTAAACAACTTGCTGTTGCCGTACAGCGCACCGTGCCTAAGCAACAAGGTATTGAGCTGACCCTTGCTAACGGGAAGAAAATAACAATAGATCCGTTAAAACAGGATGCTACCTATAATTCAGACGGTATACAAATAGATCAACAAAAAGGTGGGCTTGTTTACGAAGCTCAAAGCAGCACAGACACGGCGGTATCAATGCATACCTTGGCCAACAACAGCGGTAACAAATACAAACTAATTTTATCTGACGGGACAGAAGCTTATCTGGATGCGCAATCATCAATCTCTTATCCCGTGCAGTTTGCAGGCAAACAACGTAAAGTAAACATAACCGGGCAAGCTTATTTCAAGGTAAAACACAACGCCGAAAAACCATTCATAGTAACAGCCAGGGACCAGACCATAGAAGATATAGGGACCGAGTTTAACATACGCGCCTATGATGATGTGGCTACAACAACATTGTTAGAAGGGGCGGTGCGCATCAATTCCGCAGGTGTCAAAAAAAGCGTTTTACTTAAACCAGGCGAGCAGGGTGCGCTTGTTGGTCATGAGTTGGATGTTAAAGCCGGCGATCTGGAAGAAGTAACTGCATGGTTGCAGGGCAAACTGGTGTTCAATCACCAATCATTAGAAAGCGTGTTAACCCACGTTTCGCGCATATATGATGTAAAGTTTACCTGGCAAAATGATGATCTCAAAAATATCAAATTTACCGGGGCGGTAAGCCGCACGAGGCAATTAAACACCATCATTAACTTTTTCCGTGCCACAGAACGGGTCGATTTCAAATTCGAAGGAAATTCAATCAAAGTGATCAGGCATCAATAAGATAAAACTAATTCCTAACCTAAATAACTATTATATGAGAAGAATTTTACGCTGGTAGCTATACGCTGAGGTGAACGAATAAAAAACGTACCCCGACTTGGACCTCGGGATACGTCACTCATTCAGGTCACCCTTTCTTTGCGGCAAGGCCGCATAAGGAAAATCAATTCGTGTGTGAAAACAAATTATTGACCCGAACAATTCAAACTTATGAATTTTAATGCACTATGCATAAACGCGCACCGTTTATACCCTCCGCGCATAATTATTTTAGTCATGAAGATGACCACATTACTGCTGCTTATCTCAGTTATGGCTGTTAGCGCAGCAAGCTACGCACAAAATATCACCATTAAAGAGGAGAAAGCGAGCCTCGACCTTATCCTGAAAAAGATCAGGCTGCAAAGCGGCTACGATTTTGTTTACAGCGACGATATTTTACGCCTTACAACACCTGTAACTATAGATTTGAATAACGTTTCGATAGAAGAGGCGTTAAGGCAATCGTTAAAAAATCAACCGCTGTTATACCGTATAGAGGACAGATCTGTTATCATTAGAATTGACCATGCTTCCGGTTCAACGGTTACCAGTCAAAGCATTGATCTGCGCGGTAAAGTAACCGATGAAAATGGGCACCCATTACCAGGCGCTACAGTCACCCTGAAAAATAAACCTGCAAAAACTACTTTAACTAATGCACAGGGAGAATTTTTGCTAACGGATGTTAATCCGGGTGATGAGATTATTATCTCTTATGTTGGCAAAATATCCCAAACAATTATAGTAGGAACCAACCAAAACATATCCGTTTTTTTGCAGTCCGACTCAAAAGAGTTGAACTCGGTGGTAGTGGTAGGTTATGGCACGCAGCGCAAAAAGGACCTTACCGGAGCGGTTAGTATTGTAACTTCAAAAGACCTGGAAAATCGCCCGGCCACAAATTTTGGATATTCATTGGAAGGAAAGGCGGCGGGTGTTGAAGTTATCCGGCCATCGGGTAAACCACAGGCAGGAATCTCTATCAGGGTTCGTGGAACAACTTCTATCACAGCAGACAGCGAGCCGTTATATATAGTTGATGGCGTGCAAAGCGCTACAACATATGACCTGAACCCGGCAGATATAGAATCCATCACGATACTTAAAGATGCCTCTTCCGCAGCAATTTACGGAGCATCGGGCGCTAATGGTGTAGTTTTGATCACTACCAAGAGAGGAAAAAATCAAAAACCAACCTTAACACTCTCAACGTATGGCGGGGTGTCAAAAGTTGTCAAAAAATTGAATGTTCTGGACAGAAGCCAATATATCGACCTGATGACTGAATTGAACGAGGTGGCTGATTGGAGCAAGTACAAGGCCAATACCAACTGGCAGGATGTGATCTTCAGGGATGCCTACGCGCAAAATTATCAAATGGCATTAAACGGCGGGAACGAGAATACGCAGTACTATATGTCGGGCGGGTGGATAAAAGAAGATGGCGTGGTACGCAATAATTCTATTAACCGCTACAACTTTAAGGTGAACTTAGACCAAAAGGTAGGCAAGATAGTAAAGGTAGGTACAAGCGTACTCTTTTCAAGATGGTTTGACAGTAACATTGTTGATAGCAGATGGTCCGGCAAAGGTGGTGTAATCATGAACCTTTTAACATCATCACCGGTCATCGATATCTTTAACCCCGACGGTTCGTTCACAGCTAATCCTTTACGTTTATCATTCAACAACCCTGCAGCTTATACTGATGGCTCGGTTAACGGGTATAACAATTCAAGATTTTTTGGAAACGCCTATGCAGAAGTTAATATCCTGAGCTCTCTTAAAGCCAAATCTCTCTTTGGTTATGACTATGCAACTAACCGCTACAACTATTTCCTTGATCCGTTTAAAACAGATTACGGACGGGTAAATAACGGGTTGGCCAATTTAAATATTAACCAAAATAATTACTGGCTTAACGAAAATACGCTGACCTTTAAAAAGTTAATCGGCAAGCATTCCATTGAGGCTTTTGGCGGTTTCTCCATGTCCAGATCGGCTGCTGAAAGTTCGGCAATAGAAACAAAAAACTTCTCTTCATCAACGGTAACAACCGTTAACGGCGGCTCAGTCATCAATTCCGCAACAGGCTCAAGAAGCGCGAGAACAAACCAAGCCATCATTAGCCGCATTAATTACGCCTTCGACGACAAATACCTGGTAACAGGAAACTTCCGCGCCGATGCTTCATCTGTATTCGGGCCGGATAACCGATGGGGTTATTTCCCGTCATTCTCTGTTGGATGGAGGCTGTCGCAAGAAGATTTCCTAAAGGACATATCTTTTTTGAGCGACCTTAAGATAAGATATGGCTGGGGTAAGGTAGGAAATGACCGAATTGACGCTTATTCATATTTTGGGCAGGTTGGCGTTGGGTATAACTACGTTTTAGGCGGCGTGCTTAGTTCTGGTACCGGCCCCAATACACCGGAAAACAGAAACCTGAAATGGGAAACAACTATTCAAAATAACCTGGGTATAGATATTTCGCTATTTAACTCAAGAGTTAACCTATCTGTTGATGCCTATAAAAAGCAAACCCGCGACCTTTTATTTGATAAGCCTGTGGCATTATCAAGTGGTTTCAGCGGCGCTTTGCAGAATGTGGGTAACCTCGAAAATAAAGGAATCGAATTTGCCCTGGGCACAAAAAACCTTGTTGGTGATTTGAAATGGGAAACCAATTTAAACTTATCTGTTAACCGCAATAAGGTTGGTTACATAGCAGACCAGGTGTTACCTGTTGGCGCAATTGAGCAACGCGAAGAAGCCTCTATCATTAAAGAGGGATACCCTTTAGGAACCTTCTTTGGATATGTCGCCAAGGGTGTTGACCCACAAACCGGTATGGAGCAATATGAAGATTTTGATAACAACGGCGTGTTGAACAATGATGATAAACGGGTTATAGGAAACGCCAATCCGAAGTTTACTTACGGCGTAAGCAATTCCTTAACTTATAAAAATTTCAACGTCAACATCTTCTTCCAGGGGGTGCAGGGCAATCAGATTTTTAATGCAACCCGGATAGAAACAGAGAGCTTAAATGATTTCAGGAACCAGTCCTCAGTCGTTTTAAACCGCTGGACTACCCCCGGCCAAATTACCAATATTCCCAAAGCTGTTGCTGATGATGTAACCAACACCAGGATCTCATCAAGGTTTATTGAGAATGGCTCGTACCTGCGCCTTAAGTCGGCCACTATCGGGTATTCGTTTTCACAGGCAATCACCCAAAAACTGGGTATTCAAAAGCTGGGCTTATACGTAACTGGTGAAAACATTTTCACATCATCTAAATACAGTGGGTTCGACCCGGAAGTAAGTGCTTTTGGTGGCCGAAACGGTGTGTCCGGGATCGATTTCGGAACGTATCCACAGGTGAGGGCCTTTATTGTTGGATTAAACGTCACACTATAACATCATTAAATTTTCAAGAAAATGAAAAATATAAGAAAATACTTTACCTACATGATGTGTATAGTGCTATGCGCATCATGCAAGAAATTCCTGGATGTTAAGCCGGAATCAAGCGCTACTACAGGCAATGCTTACCAAACTGCAAAAGATATGGAGGCAGCGCTTACAGGTGTGTACAATACCTTGTACCAGGAATATTTTATCTGGGATAGGGTTTTACTGGGCGATGCACGATCTGATAACGCCTATTCAGGCGGTGATGATCAGGAGATCAATCAGTATGACGCGCTAAATATATCCTCTTCAAATAGCCGCGCAACGTTTGATTACAGGCAGCTTTTCAACGGTGTAGCCCGCGCAAACTTGGTTATCGATAAGATACAAGGGGTAAACGACCCGCAGCTAACCGCTGCCAGGAAGGCGCAAATTACCGGAGAAGCGAAATTTTTAAGAGCTTACTATTATTTTGAGCTGCTTAAGCTATTTGGTAACATCCCGCTTGTAACTGATTTTGGCTCTGTCGACCCATCTAAAGTAAATGTCCCGGCAGCACCCCGTGATGCAATATACAAGCAAATTATTGCTGATTTGAACGACGCGCTTGTTTTGCCGGACGATTACGGTCAGGGTGCTTCTTTAAACAAATCAAGGGCTACTAAAGGTGCAGTAAATTCACTTTTAGCGCAGGTGTACGCCCAAATGCCTAATCCCGATTATAGCAAAGTTGTGCAGTACTGCAACGCGGTTATTAACAGCCCGGCCGGTTACGATCTGCATCCTATTTATAACCAATTATTTGATGGAGCGCATTACATCAATTCCGAAGCCATCTTCGAGGTGCAGTTTATTGCTAACACGCCCCAGGCTAACTGGGGGCCGCAATTATTCTTACCACCATCACTTACCGGGGACGACTGGAGAAAATATTGTACTCCATCTGTAGACTTGGTTAAAGCTTATGACAACGAAGGCGATAATGAGCGGAAGAATACCAATATTTTGATGGCCAACGCTGAGTGGGCTGATGAGTATTGGAAGCCATGTGCCTCTGCAGGTCAACTACCTTTCGTTTTCAAATGGGAGCATGCTAACGCCTATGCAAGCGGTGATTATACCTACCTGATCCGCCTGGCTGATATTATATTATTAAAAGCCGAGGCACAAAGTGAATTGGGCAATATTTCAGGAGCCGATGGCGCGGTTGCACTTTTAAATAAAATACGCAGCCGTGTCCATTTAGCCGGCAAAACCATCAGCGATAAGGAGACCGTAAAAAATTACATCCTGAATGAGCGCCGTTTAGAGCTTGCTTTCGAGGGTACAAGGTTTAACGACCTTGTGAGAACTGGGAAATTCACCAGCACGATGAACGCCTTGAAGGAGTACAAACTAAACTGCGGAAACGCCAACCGCGAACTGGTTAATTACGCAGCCAACAACGATAAAATGTTACTTCCTATCCCCGCAAGTGAACTTAACAGAAACAATCAATTGAAGCAGAACCCCGGCTATTAAAGTAACCGTTCATCTGTAAACTTTATTAAACTTAAGTAAAATGAAAAAAAATTTAATAATGGCACTGGTTTTAATAACCGGGGTACTGGGTGCTTGCCAAAAAGAATTAAAAAACAGTATACCCTTTGATCCTGAAGATCTGAAACCGGCGATTGATACACCTTTAAATAGCACAAACCCGAAACCTGCTATTACCGGTAAACTGGTGTATCATAGCTACTCTTGCTATGCGTGCGAAGGCACAAAGATGTATATATACAATTTTAATAATAATACCGTAACCTGGATTAGCCAAAACTGGAATATCGATTACCCAATGAATGCCCATTTCAACCCGGATGGTACTAAGATCGTATTTATGGGCCAGCCGGCAGGCTCCGGCGACTGGGATATTTACCTTTGGAGGGTTGGGGATACAGATGCTCCAACAAATCTTACTGCCGGTAATGGCTTAAAAGATGAAGACCCCAAATTTTCACCTAACGGTTACAGGATAGCGTTTAAACAAGACGGCGACCTTAAATTATTAGACCTTGATGCTAATATAACAGATGTTATCACCAATACGCCATCAATCGAAGAAGGCATGCCTTACTACAACGATGACGCTACAGGCTTACTTTTTGCCCAGGGGGCAGGCAGCAATTCTGATATTTTCCATATTAATCTCGATGGTACAAATAAAACTGCTTTGGCAAATGTTGCCAATGTGCAGGAGTATTACCCTATAAAGCGCGACCAAAACACTTTCTTATATAGCAGGTGGTATAGCGCCGACGATCATCACGATCAGATTTATATGGGATATTTTGCAAATAATACCCGCACCCGCCTTCCATTCAATAATAACAATGCAGAATATGCCGATGCTTATCCCTGCGGAACAGGCTACGTGATTCTTTCCAGCACCCGGGCAGGGACCTCTGGTGGGTACGATCTGTACATAGCAGATATCACAAGTAAAAATATATGGTCGTTGGCAAGTTATAATGCCGGTATCAATTCGTCTTTAAACGAGTTGGGTGCAGCCTATACCCCTAATTAACGTGATCTGAATTACTTTTTTAAAATAGTCATAACTAAAATCAAGAGCTACACATCATCTTAATTAAACCATATTAAAATTTATATAACATGAAAAGAATTGCAATATTAACCCTTGTTTTCTTAACAGGAATGCTTGGCTCATGCAAAAAAGATTCCAAAAGCCAAACTGTTGCTGAGAAAACACAAAGCGCGATAGTTACGCATCCAAAAACAAATGCTGTACAGGCGCAACCTACCATCTCCGGAAAACTTGTCTACCACAGCTACTCTTGTTATGCTTGTGCAGGTACTAAGATGTACATATACAACTTTAATACAAACACCTTAACATGGGTTAGCCAAAATTGGAATATTGATTACCCAATGAATGCTCATTTTAGCCCGGACGGGACTAAGATCGTGTTTATGGGCCAGCCGGCGGGTTCTGGCGACTGGGACATTTACTTATGGACGATAGGGTCTTCCAGCGCGCCAACAAATCTTACTGTGGGCAATAATATAAGGGATGAGGATCCTAAGTTTTCCCCTAACGGATACAGGATAGCTTTTAAGCAAGCGGGCGATCTTAAATTAATGGAACTTACGGGTAATATAACCAATACCGTAACAAATACACCGGCTATTGAAGAAGGCATGCCATATTACAATGATGATGCTACGGCCCTTATATTTGCTCAGGGAGCAGGAAGCGCGTCAGATATTTACAAGATCAATATTGATGGAACGAACAAAACCGCATTGGCAAATGTAAGTGGCGTGCAGGAATACTATCCAATTAAACGCGACCAAAATACCTTCCTATACAGCAGGTGGTACAGCAGCACTGACCATCATGATCAGGTTTACCTGGGATATTTCGCAAATAGCACCCGTACCCGTCTTCCGTTTAATAACAACAATGCCGAGTATGCCGATGCTTACCCTTGCGGTACTAATAATGTGATCCTTTCCAGCACCCGTTCCGGAACTGTTGGAGGATATGATTTGTATATAGCCAATATTACAAGCGGCGCAATCTGGTCGTTAAGTAATTACAATACAGGCATAAATTCATCTGAAAATGAATTGGGCGCTGCATATACGCCCAATTGATTTGTTTTGTATGATGTAGCGTTGATTTTAGTTGATTATAAGAGAGCGTATCCAACTCGGTGAGTCGGTGCGCTTTTTATAATTACAGATTTTTGCCCTATAATATACAAAGGGAAGCCCCTTTCTTTTATGCGATACACTTTCTTATTATTTTTTATACACATAATGATTTCTGACTCGGCTTAGGGTTTCTCTTGAAAAGCCCAGGTAGGAAGCAATCATATGGTGAGGGACTCGGTTAAAAAAATCAGGATAAGTCTCAATAAAACTTTGATATTTTTCTTCAGCTGAAAGACTAATATTGTTTAGTATTCGCCGTTGACTAGCTTCGAAACTACGGGCCTTAAGCTTTTCAACCAATTGACGGAACTTTGGAATATCCTGTTGTAAAGTTAGGTAATTGGTTTGACCGATTAGGATCACTTCCGAATCCTCTAATGCATCTATATTGTTCTTAGAGGGCTTGTTATTGTTTAGGCTCTCTTGATCGCTCATCCACCAATTCTCTATCGCAAACCCTCAACATATGCTCATTACCGTCTTCCCCTACGCTATATAAGCGCAAGCACCCTTTTACGACGAAACAGTTGTTGATGCAAATATCCCCTTCCTGAAGCAGATAATGTCTTTTGCGTAGCTTTCTGCTTACACTAACCGCTTTCACAGTGGCAAGTTCCTGCTCATTTAAGCCGGCTTTTTCGATCAGATATTGTTCAAATACTTCAAACATAATTTGCGCTGATCAAAAATATTCTAAATCACGATTCAATTTGTGTTTTTAAAGAAAATGCAAATATTATGACAGTTATAACCACATGTGATCAATGTATTTGCTTTGGTACAAACAATCCAAAAACAGTCATTTATAATTGGCGCCTAGGCCTCGCTATATATTATATATTTATCATCACCTGTGATATTTATCACAGGTATTTTGCTTCAAATGTCATCGTCTGTAACCCGTTAGATATGCCAAATTTGCTTAATAAATTTAATAGCAAAAATATAAATAAGGATCACAGAAGATGTCAAAAACAATTTTAATAACCGGCACAAGTGCTGGATTTGGGAAGATAATGGCCATTGACCTGGCTAAAAAAGGCTATAACGTTGCAGCAGGAATGCGCAATGTAAGCAGCAAAAATGCAGAAGTAGCAAAAGAATTAAGCGCGTTGCCGAATGTTATCGTTGTTGAAATGGATGTAACTAGTACAGATTCGGTGAATACTGCGGTAGAGCAAACAGTAGCTAAGTTCGGAGGCATCGATGTGCTGGTAAACAATGCGGGTATCGCCGGATATGGGTTATTTGAAGCTTTTTCCGTGGAACAAATGAAACGCTTATTTGAAGTCAACCTTTGGGGTACTGTTCGGGGTTATCTGGCAGTTTTGCCTCTTATGCGTGAGCAACGTTCAGGATTGATCATTAATATAACCAGCGGCCTGGGTATTATCTCCGCACCATATATAGCTCCCTATACAGGAACTAAATACGCTATTGAAGGCATGACTGAAACGATCCGTTATGAAGTTCAGAATTTCGGCATTGAAACTGTTACGCTACAGCCAGGGCCATTCCGGACCGGTATTACTGAAAAGGAAGGTGCCCAGCCGGACCGCACAGAGATCTACGAAGCTTACGGGGAAGGCTTCACTGATAAACTTCAGAAATTAGGCGGGATCATGTCAGGTAAAATGGATGAATATGCTATGGATCCTCAGGAAGTTTCGGATGCTACAATTAACCTGATCGAAATGGAACCGGGAACCAGGCCGTACTATACGGTGGTCAACCGGGTAACTGATAACCTGGAACAAGAATATGCCGATTCAAAAGATCCGATCAGAAAGGAATGGATGAAACGCATGGGCTGGGGAGAATGGTTATAAAAGCTCTATTCCTGCTTTTAATAATAATTTCAACGATCGGCAGCACAGTTACCCCAAGTAAAAGCCCCTGATATTCAGGGGCTTTTATTTAAAATATATTCCTTAAAGTTCTTTGGTTTCGCCGGTTAAAAGGTTTGTTTGAAATACTTTATAACTGCCATTTTTAAGGTCGAAAAATGCTTTCATGGTGTCATTAGAATAAAATTCCATATAACCATTATAAGCATTTGCTACGCCTTTAGCGCCGGTAGAAGAATCTGTATCCAAAGTTTTGGTAGAAAAGTACACCCTGCCATCAACATATTTTGGGTTCCATGCGGTGCGGAACGCGCTAATTCTTAAAAGGCTGTAAACAGTTTCCATCTTATGCGATTCTGTGACAACACCGTTACTTATTTTAGATTTGTAAGAAGATGTTGTAGTAACGCCGTTTATGCTGATTTGCCTGTAGCCATAATCAAGCGCCCTTACGTCGTAATTTAAGGTTACATCGTAAATGTTGCTAAAGCCGTTACCCTTTTCTGTTGTTTTTAAAGTATCGGCTAATAAATACGCGTCAACATTCCAGTTGTTGTTATATACACCATTGCACATACTTGTAAAAATAGTTTTGCCCTTGTAAGCGCGTGTTGTATCGCCATGTACACCTGTAGAATCTGTAAAATAAACAGATGGCAAACCACATTCCTGTGTGGTATTCACCGCCGTTTTGCCTTTTTGTGAGGCATCTGTTTTAAGTATGTTATTGTTTTTAACACCGCCGCTCACAGAACGGTATAGGTCCATCGCAAGCTGTTTACCCAACGCGCTGCTAATGGTTTCTTTAGCTGTTACAAATTCTTGTGTAGTACTTTTTTTGCAGGATAAGCTGGTAACGGCTGCTAAAACCAAAGCCGTTGCTGTAATTTTAAAGGAGAATTTCATGAATGCTTAGTAAATTTTTTTTCAGATTGCGATTTGCCCTGTAAAGACAAATACAATACCAGTTCAATTACTTGCTTATAAAGCAAACATCAATATTTTTTGCGAGGTTATAATTCCCCAAAGTGTAGAGTTCCTGCCGCCGGGGTTTTAAATCAATCGATTTAAAATAAAAATAAAAAATAATGTTACGATTAATCTTGAACCGCATCTTTTAGATAAAAATGTTTAACTGGTCTTCAGAATAGCCGAAACTTTAAAGGGTCGCTTTTGCTACTCTCTTAACACTATAACTTAAATAGTATCAACAAAAGAATTGTATCTTTAACTATGTTCCATCAAGAATTTGCACCTCCTGAAGAGTTACGGAATACCATTAAATGCTTTTGGCATAACATAAGAGAGGCCAATGAACAACAACCGGCATTTGAGGTTGTGCCTGATGGTTACGCTGAAATTATTTTTTATTTCGGGGGCGATCTTAGCATAGTGCTTAACGGCGAACCGCAGCCATTGCCATCGCCTTTTATGATGGGCCTTATGGACCAGCCTGCTCATTTTTTTGCAAAAGATCGCTTAGAGATCATTGGTGTAAGGTGCTACCCATGGACGGTATTTAACGTACTTGGGTTGCCGCCCGCTAAAGATGGAATACGCTTATTAGAACACCCTGTCGCACAACATCAGGGTGCATTAAAGAAATTGACAGAGGCTAACAATGTAGCCGATGCGATAGCCCTGGTTGTAAAATATTTTGTGGACGCGAGGATAGGCATTGCCCCTAACAATTTGCTTTTAAAAGCCGGGGCGGCCATGAGCAGGGCAAACGGCACTATACTGGTAAGCCAGGTGGCGGAAGCGGCACATGCAACAGTGCGTACGCTCGAACGTAATTTTAAGTCATCATCCGGCTATAGCGTTAAAGATGTATCTGGCCTAATGCGTTTTGAACAGGTGCGAAATCATTTATGGCAAAACCCCGGTGTTAACCTGGCGGGCCTGGCGCACGAGTTAGGCTACTCAGATCAACCTCACTTAAGCCGTGAATTTAAACGGTACAGCGGCACTACCCCATCGGCATTTGCCCGGCAGGCAAAAAAACAAAAGCCTATGATAAGCAATAATTTCGTCGCGTTTATACAAGCGTAGCAGCCCGGCATTACTGAATTTTGTACTCAACATAAAAATTCAATTATGCTGATACAAAATAAACATATAGCCATTGTTGGCGCAGGCCCTGGCGGGTTAACATTAGCGAGGCTTTTACAGCTTAAAGGCGTAAACGTAAAGGTGTATGAAAGAGATATAAATAAAGATGCGCGTGTACAGGGCTCTCCGCTTGATATGCACGAAGGTTCGGGCTTAACCGCGATTATTAAAGCGGAATTATCAGATCAATTCAGGAAGAATATCCACCACGGTGCCGATAAAAAGATAATCGTGAACGAACAGGCCGAAATCATTTTCAGCGATCATGGTATTGAACCTACAAAAGAAGCCCCTAATCCCGAGATAGATCGGGGTGTGTTACGAAAGATATTTTTAGACTCGTTACAACCCCAAACTGTTGTATGGAACAGCCAATTTATTAGTTTAGAAAACAGGATAACGGCTGGTTATTGCATTTTAAGAACGGTTCGACTGCATACGCAGATCTTGTAATTGCAGCTGATGGCGCAAATTCCAGGATAAGGCCATACGTTACAAACATTAAAGCTTTTTATACAGGCATTACAATGGTTGAGGTAAACGTTTTTGATGCGGCAAAAGCAATACCTCATATCTACACGCTATTAAATGGTGGTAAAGTAATGGCGTTTGGCAATGGTAAAAACATTTTAGGCGGCCAAAAGGGCAATGGCCACCTGGGGTTTTACTTGAGCATAAAAGCGAAAGAGCATTGGACAAAGGATGGCGGCCCGGATTTTACGGATAGAACGCAACTGCTTGTATGGTTTAAAAAAGAATACAGCGAATGGAGCAGCGTTTGGCACCAGCTTATTAAAAACGCGGCAATGCCCGCTATACCACGCTTGATCTACTGTATGCCGCCGGATCAAACCTGGGAAGCCCTGCCTAATATAACATTACTTGGCGATGCCGCGCATGTGATGCCGCCCTTTGCAGGCGAAGGGGCCAACACAGCTATGTTTGACGCGCTGGAACTGAGTGAAAGCTTAACATCCGGCAAGTACAACACCATACAGGAGGCCATAAGCAATTACGAAATAAATATGTGTAAAAGGGCAGCAACAGCAGCACAACGATCTTTAGAGAACGGCGAAAGGATGCATAGTGAAGGTGCTCTCCAAAAGATAATGGCTGTTTTTAACAAGAGGTAAGTAACTGATAATATATTTTGCTAAATCGATTTATAAAACTAAATTACACCCGCAAAACCAATTGTAAACACATTCTTAATGAAACAAATTTTCGCTGTAATATTAGTAGTTGTCGGCATGTTATCGGCAAAAAGTAGTTATGCCCAGGCTACAAACGGTACTATTACCCGCCCATGGAACGCTAACTGGATCGCTGCCGCATTTGACGGCGGTAAGGAATATGGTGTTTTTTACTTTCGTAAAAGTGTTAATCTGCCATCTAAACCGGCAAATTTCCGCATCCATGTATCGGCAGATAACCGTTATAAATTATATGTGAACGGTACGCTGGTATCCCTTGGCCCGGCGCGTGGCGATACTTATTTCTGGAATTACGAAACGGTTGATATTGCGCCTTATCTTACCGCTGGTAAAAACGTGGTATCGGCACTTGTTTTTAACGAAGCGGATTATCGCCCGGAAGCACAAATTTCTGTACGGACTGCATTTATAGTACAGGGAAATTCTGCTGCAGAAGAGATACTGAATACTGATAATACATGGAAAGCCGCGCGGGATGTTGCTCACCAGCCTGTTCCGGGCTACTTTTTTGCCGCTACAAAAGGCGAAATGGTAGATATGAATAAAACCATTAAAGGTGACTGGCGCGCTGTAGATTATGACGACAGCAAATGGCTTGCCGCAGGCAAAATAATGGAGGGAAAACTTAAAGGTATGGCCTGGGGTATCGACTGGGCTTTGGTACCCTCATCGCTGCCACAAATGGAAATGACCTATCAGCGCATACTTAAATTACGCAAAGCCACAGGCATTAAAGCCCCGCAGGGTTTTCCCGAAACTAAAAGCCCGGTAACAATCCCGGCCAATACTACTGCTACCTTATTGCTCGATCAAACTTTTGAAACCAACGCTTACATAACATTAAATTTTAGCGGCGGTAAAGATGCGGGCATATCCTTAGGTTATGCCGAATCGCTTTATGAAAAGGGGCGTACCGATAGTCGCAAAGGCAACCGTGACGTGATAGAGGGTAAAGATTTTATTGGCCGCATAGATAGCCTTATCTCTAACGGCGATAAAGGGCAATCGTTTACAACCCTAAATTTTAGAACGTTCCGCTATATTAAGGTAACCATACAAACCAAAGATGAGCCGATTACCATTGATGACCTTTACGGTACATTTACTGGTTATCCGTTTAAACAAACCGCGGTGTTTAATACGGATAATGCCGAAATAAAAAAGATATTGGAAATAGGCTGGCGAACAGCAAGGCTCAACGCGTGGGAAACCTATACAGATTGTCCTTATTACGAACAATTGCAATACATTGGCGATACCCGTATACAGGCCATGGTATCGTATTTTAACACCAATGATGACCGCTTACAACGCAACGCCATCAATTTAATTGATCATTCCCGCTTAGCGGAGGGTATCACCAAAAGCTGTTATCCTACTAAAGGTACGCAAATAATTTCTCCGTTCTCGCTATGGTACATCGGCATGCTGCACGATTATTTTATGTACCGCAACGATATGGCCTTTATTAAAGATAAGCTGGTTGGCGAAAGAACCGTTTTAGATTTTTTCAGCAAATACCAGCAGGCCGATGGCTCGTTAAAAGATACGCCATACTGGGCCTTTGTAGATTGGGCCGGTAATTTATGGGGCGAAGTGAAAGGCCCGGATGGCAGCGCGGCCATATATGACCTGCAACTGCTTTGGGCATACCAATGGGCTGCAGAAATGGAGGCTAAAGCAGGTATGCAGGGCTATGCCGATTTGTACATGAAAAAAGCCGCGCAGTTAAAAGCGACAATCCACCGCAAATATTGGGATCCGGTTAAAAAATTATATGCCGATACCAAAGAGAAAAAAGGTTACTCGCAGCATGTTAACGCGTTAGCCATACTTACGGGAATTGTAAGCAAGGCTGATATGCCTGCGGTAGCCAACGGCATGGCTAACAATAAAAGCTTAACCCAATGTTCAGTTTATTTTAAATATTACCTGAACCAGGCCATGGTAAAAGCAGGCCTGGGGAACGATTATATGAGCTTAATAGGCATATGGCGGGAAAACATCGCCATGGGTCTTACCACCTGGGCCGAATATTCTGATATCGCCACCTCCCGCTCGGATTGCCACGCATGGGGCAGCAGCCCAAATGTTGAGTTTTACCGCACCGTTTTAGGTGTTGACAGTTATGCACCGGGTTTCGCTAAAATTAAGGTAGAGCCTCATTTGGGCACCATCAATAACGTAAGTGGCGAAGTACCCCACCCTAACGGCAAAGTGATAGTGAAGTACCTTACACAAGGCAGCAAGTGGAAGATAAACATTAGCCTGCCGGCAAAAACCCCGGGAATATTTGTATGGAAAGCCAAAACGCATCCGCTTAAGCCCGGCGCAAACACTTTTGTAATTTAATATTTACCTAAAACAAGCCTAACGGGCTTTATCCGCCTCGATGATATTGAAATGCGATCTACTTTAAAACTTTTATTCAGCTCCTTATTTTTATTACTTATACATGCTGCAAGCTTTGCACAATCTGTAAACCTTAATTGGAAGCTATTTCCGCAGGATGATATCCGTTTTAAGCTAAAACAAATTGCAGCCCCGGGCTTTAAAACCAATACATGGATTAATGCAATTGTTCCGGGAACGGTATTCTACTCATATGTAAAAGCGGGCAGAGAGAAGAACCCGGATTATGCCGATAATATTTATAAGGTTGATAAAGCTAAATACAACAAGCCGTATTGGTACCGTGCCGAATTTTCGGCCGCGGCGTTTAAACCCGGAAAAACAGTATGGCTTAAGTTTAACGGCATCCATAAACGCGGCGAGCTTTATATAAATGGCGAACATATTGGCACTGTTAAAGGCATTGTGGAACGTGGCATCTACAACATCACTAAAAACCTGAATAAAAAAGCGCCCAACGTAATTTTGGTATTAGTGGTACCTCCGCGTAACGACCCCGAACATAACCACCCTATGGCCAATTGGGAAGCCCCTACCTATATTAGCAGCGGTAGTTGGGACTGGATGCCCGAAATACCCGGTTTAAATAGCGGCCTTACCGATACGGTTAGCCTAACCACCACAGGCCCGGTTGCTGTGTCAGATCCATGGATCCGCACACAGATGAAAAATTTAAATGCAGCCGACGTATCACTGAAGGTTAGCCTGAACAACACATCCGCTAAACCGGTAACAGGCTCGGTTAAGTTTGTGATAAGCCCGGGTAATATATTAGTTAACGGGCCGCAAATAACGCTAAAAGCCAATAGTAATGAAACAGTTAGCTATGATAAAGAACAATTTGCACAACTGCATATAAAAAACCCAAAGCTATGGTGGCCAAACGGCTACGGTGGTAAACCTGATGGAACACAAAACATCTACACCTGTAAGGTAAGTTTTGAAGTTGCAGGCATGGGTGTTTCAGACAAGGTTATTAAAACATTTGGGATAAGAAAAATAAGCTCGGACACCACATCGGTTAACGGGCCATTAAGGGTTTACGTAAATAATGTACCTATACTATTAAAAGGCGGTAATTGGGGCATGAGCGATTATATGCTTAAAGTACGCGGCAAGGATTATGATACCCGCATCCGTTTTCATCAGGATATGAATTTTAACATCATAAGGAACTGGACGGGTGAAGTTACCGACGAGGCCTTTTACAACTATTGCGACAAATATGGCATAATGGTTTGGGACGACTTTTGGTTGAACAACTTTGGCCAGATAGATAGCCTGGGAATTTTTAAAAGTAACGCTATTGAAAAAGTTAAAAAATACAGGCATCATCCGTCTATCGTAATATGGTGTGGTGCAAACGAGGGTGTGCCGGGCGGTGACCCCAACGGGGTGTTAAACAATACCATTAAAGCCGCAGTAAAGGATAATGACGCCGACGACAGGTTATATCTGGCCCGCTCTAATGCCGGCGAAACTAACCCCAACTTTTCTATCCACGGCGGCAGCAAAATGCTATCGGGCAGCGGCATATGGAGCAATGTAGACCCGAGAACTTATTTTACTGACCCGCATAACAGCTATCTCTTTTCAAAAGATTCATACGGGATGCGCAGCGAACTGGGCACTGCAACGTTTGTGAATGCAGAAAGCTTTAAAAAATTTATGCCGAAAGAATATTGGGTGGCCCCTACCCCCGAAGCCGTGAACAGCAAAACCAACATGTGGGCAAAGCATTACTTTAGCACTGATGGCGCGCTGGGTGGCGGCTCAGACCCGGTTAAGTATATCAATACCATCAGCAATAGTTATGGCAAGGCAATATCCCTGGAAGATTTTACTAAGAAAGCCCAGATGTTGAATGTGGAAACCATGAAAGCCATGTTTGAGGCCTGGAACGACCATATGTGGAAAGACGCCACCGGTATGCTCATCTGGATGAGCCAATCGGCCTGCCCAAGTATGATATGGCAAACGTATGATTACTATTACGACTTAACAGGCGCTTACTTTGGTGCCAAAACCGCCTGCGAACCGCTGCATATTCAATGGAACGCCGCTACAAATTCGGTTAAAGTAATTAACAATTATCCACACGATATAAATGGACTTACTGCCGAAGCCAAAGTTTACAACATAAATGGACAGGTAGTATCCGGCTATACTCAGACCAAGAAACTGGATGTAAAATCTACTTCCCTTGCCGAAGCGTTTGTGGCATTCTCTGATGACAAATTGCCTAAATTATCCGACATTCATTTCCTTAGACTGAAGTTGTACGATGCTAAGGGGAATATCGTATCTGAAAATTTTTATTGGATAGGTAATACTTATTTAGATTATACCGCCTTAAACAGAATGCCCGTTGTAGGCAAAAGCTTGCAGGTAAGCAAACCCAAAATTAGTTTAGCTAAGAATGGCGTAAACAAGCTGCTTACTTATAAAATCACCAACCACTCTAAAATTACGGCGGCCTTTGGCATCAGGGCGCAAATGCTAAACAATAAGGGGGAACAAATTTTACCGGCTTTATACAGCGACGGCTACTTTTCTTTAATGCAGGGCGAAACTAAAACACTTGTTGTGGAGGTTGACCCTAAACTGCTTGGTAAAAGATATAGCTTACAGGTAAAAGCTTACAACAATTAATATTAGCGCAGTGCGGTTAAAATTGCACTGCTCAATTAATTATTTGGTAATAGCTACTTTAAGCATACTCCTCGATGAATCCCGGGTGTTAAGCGTGGTAGACAACGTAATTTTTTGTGTGGTTTGGGTATGGTTGGCATCAAGCTTTTTCAAAAGCAAACTTATAACGTTGTCGGCAATTGCTTCTATAGGCTGGGCAATGGCCGTAACAGGCGGCGAATAAAGCTTAAATACATCGTAATCATCAAATGATACTACAGCCAAATCGGCAGGTACCTGGAGACCTAAATGCTTAATAACTTTTAAGCCACAGGTGCCAATATGGTCGGTTCCGAATAGCACGGCGTCAAAGTCTGGGTTCCTTTTAAGATACGCGGTTAAGGGCTCTATAATCAGTTCCTCGTTGCGGTTAAAATCTATCTCTCTCAGGTATGGTTTTAACCTGGCCTCCTTCAGGGCATTCTTGTAACCTTCAACACGGTCGAGCATTTGCGTTTGCTCGGATGCGAATGTTATAAATGCTATTTTACTGTACCCCTGCTCTATTAAATGGCGGGTAGCATTGTAAGTACTAAACTGGTTATCAACAACAACGTAATCGGTATCAACATTGGGAAGGTAACGGTCAAACATCACTACAGGCAAGCCGCTTTTTATCAGGGCGGCTACATCATCCTCAATATTTTTAGGCGGAGCAATAATGTATCCATCCACATGCCTGTCCTGAAACATGGTTAACAGGTCCTGCGTTTTCTCGGTATCGTTATCGGTGCTGCAATAAATTATACGGTAGCCTTTTTCGTAAGCACGGTCCTCAATCAGGCGGGCTATATTGGCAAAGAACGGGTTAGAAATATCCTCAACCATTAAACCAATGATGTTTGATTTACCGGTTCGCAAACTTTTGGCCAGTGAATTTGGCTTATACCCCACCTCTTTCACCAATTTCAACACACGTTTAACTAATTCTTCGCTTATTCTTTTTTCCTGGGCACGGCCGTTTAATATGAACGAAACAGTGGTTTTTGAGATATTTAAAGCGTTTGCAATATCAACTATGGATATTTTCTTATTCATTACTAAACCGATTTATTACAAATGCAATGTAAATATTAAATTTTTAAAAACGGCAATGGGTATTAAGGCAATAATAATACTTATGATGCGCGTTTCCTCAACTTACTATAACTATAAGCAAACGTAAATATAACGGCGTAACAAATTATAGGTAAAAGGTACGAAGTGGCTACATTTTTATTAGCTATTAACCCCATAAGCGGGGGGAACAAAGCGCCGCCCACAACCCCCATCACAATAAATGACGAGCCCTGTTGCGTATGTTTGCCAAGATCTTTTAGGCCAAGGCTAAATATGGTTGGGAACATGATGCTAAAGAAGAAATTGATCATAATAAGCGCGCCGAACGATATCCAGCCTAAACCTTGTGATACGATAATACACATTGCTATGTTGCAGGCTGCAAATATGGCCAGCAGTTTATTAGGGGCAATATAACGCATCAGGAAGGTGCCCGTAAAGCGCCCTATCATCATCATAAAAATGCTTAAGGCGAAATAATTAGCGGCATGTGCATCGCTTAAATGCATAACCTCGTGCCCGTAATTGATAAAGAAGGCCCACGTACCACCCTGTGCAGCAACGTTAAACAATTGGGCAATGGCAGCAAATACAAAATGCTTGTGCTGAAAAAGTTTTTTATCGGCATAAGGCATCTCGCCTGTTGCGTAGGTATCAGTAGTTGTTACATGCGGGTCTGCAAGCGCGGGTACTTTTACAAACGCGAATGCTATACCAACAAGTGTAATAACCGCTCCTATGGCAATGTACATGTGCTTTACAGATACCAGATCGTTGGAGTGCCCGGCCTCGGCCCTGAGAATAAAATAGCTCCCTAAAAGTGGGCCAACAATGCCACCTACCCCATTAAAGGCCTGTGCAAAGTTTATACGTTGGTCGCTGGTACGCTGATCGCCGAGGGAGGCCACAAATGGATGGGCAACGGTTTCTAAAGTGGCTAAGCCACAGGCCAAAATAAATAATGCTATCCTGAAAAAACCAAACGACTCGGCATCGGCGGCGGGCACAAATAAAAACGCGCCGCACGCGTATAAAAAAAGCCCCAGCAATACACCTTTTTTATAACCAAACCGTTTCATGAATAAACCCGCGGGGATACCTACCACCCCATAAGCCCCAAAAATGGAAAGCTGTACCAACCCCGAGCTTGATTTAGAGATATGTAATACGTTTTGGAAATGCTTGTTCAGCACATCGCCCATTGTCATGGCTACGCCCCATAATAAAAAAAGGAGGGTAACAAAAGCAATAATTACATAATACTTTTTCTCGGTGAATGCGGGTTTAATGTACATTACGAGGGTTTAATTAATTGGTTCACAATTATACCATAATAAGCCCTCCATAACAATACCCTACTGTTTCATTATTTTGCTGTGGATACCGAAAATGGCTTATCAGCCTGTGTAACACCTCTTTTATAATTTGGCTTGCTCCCCATTTTAAAATGTAATGTACCGCCATTAGTTATGGCTGAATGACTTAGCCAGTTATGTGTGTAAGGTTTGCCGTTTAGTGTTGCCGACTGGATATATACGTTTTGCTTACTGTTATTATCCGCCTGTATCACAAATTTCTTCCCGTTCTCCAGCGTAATGGTCACCTTTTTAAATACCGGGCTGCCAATTGCATATTGCGGTACACCGGGGGTAACGCTGTAAATGCCCAGGGCGCTAAGTACATACCACGACGACATTTGGCCCTGGTCTTCATCGCCCGGGTATCCGTTTTGGGTAGAATTATAGATCTTCTCCATAATATTACGGGCATGGCATTGTGTTTTCCAGGGCTCGCCGGCATAATTGTATAAATATATCATGTGCTGTATGGGTTGATTACCGTGTGCATACTGCCCCATCTTTATCAGAGCCATCTCGGTCATCTCGTGTATAACCGAACCATAGCCGCCCGGCACAATAGTAGATGGTTGTGAAAATACCGAATCTATCTTAGCGGTAAAATTTTTATTGCCACCCATCAGGTTTATCAGCCCCTGCACATCATGAAAAACCGACCATTGCCAATGCCACGCGTTACCCTCTGTGTACGGCCCGCCCCACGATAACGGATCGAAAGGTTCTATCCATTTACCGTTCTCATCCTTAGCGCGCATAAAGCGGGTGCCCGGGTCGTAAAGGCTTTTGTAGTTATACATATTTTTACCGAATTGCGACATATATGGTTTATTGCTAATAGCCTTGGCGAGGTTATAGCCGCAAAAATCGTCGTAAGCATATTCGAGCGATTGCGCTGTTGCGCCCTGCGTACGTTCGGAGTACGGTACATAGCCATTCGTGTTATACTCCTTAGCATTTCCGCGGCCATTCGCGCTGCCCCATGGGCCTTTGTTGTTGGCTTCATGATCATAAGCCTTGAGGGCCTTTTGCGGGTTGAACGTGCGGATGCCTTTTACCCAGGCATCAGCCAATAGCGATATGGCGTGGTTGCCGATCATCCCGCCGGTCTCCGCCGGAAACGACCATGACGGCAGCCACCCGCATTGTTCTTGTGCGGCTAACAATGCCTGCATATATTGCCCCTCCATTGTTGGATGCAGTATGGTATTTAGCGGGAATTGCGCGCGGAAGGTATCCCAAAAGCCGTTATCGGTATACATATAGCCATCATGGATCTTGCCATCATACGGGCTGTAATAATAGGGCTTACCCTGCTTATTGTACTCAAACACCCGGTGCGAAAATAAGTTAGCCCGGTAAAGGCACGAGTAAAAAGTAGCCCTTTGCTCTTCGGTACCACCCTCTACCAATACACGGTTAAATAGCTTGTTCCATATTTTGGTAGATGCCGCTTTGGTATCTTCAAAAGTTTTAAATTCCCCCAACTCGGTAGTTAGGTTTAATGTTGCCTGCCCGGGGCTGATGTATGACGATGCCACCTTTGCCTGCACAACCGTGCCCGGTGCAAATTCAATGTAAGCGCCTTTGCCCTCCCCTTCGTCAGTTTTGTTGTTGGGGTTTATAACGCCCTTTTTATTCTCCCAGGTACCGTAAGCTTTAAACGGCCTGTCAAATACTATCTCAAAATAATTCTTAAAGTTTTCTGGCGCCCAGCGGCAGTTATTTACCCAACCTGTAATTTTACGCTCTGCCATATTGATACTAACCCGGCTCATTTTGGTGTAACCATCCAATACCAGATAGGCCGGGGCCGATGCCGGAAAACTAAACCTCAAATGTGCGCCACGCTCGGTAGTGGTCATCTCGGTTACAATGTTATTATCCAGCTTTACACGGTAATAGTTTGGCTGCGTAATCTCGTTCTTGTGCGAAAAACTTGTAGCGCGGTCGTCATCGGTCACCACTAATTTGCCTGTTACGGGCATTAACGAAAACACCGCGTAATCGTTAACCCACGAGCTGCACTGGTGCGATTGCTGAAACCCGCGAATTTTATTTTCAAAATACTGATATTTCCATCCTTCGCCATTTTTACCTGTTTGAGGTGTCCAGGTGTTCATGGCAAATGGCACACTGGTGGCCGGGTAAGTATTACCGTATGATAGTTCGAATTTGCTGTTTGTACCTTGTAAAGTATTGGCATAATGCACCAGGTTGGCGTGCTGGCCATGTGCAACACCGGCAATAAGCAGGGTAAGAAAGACTAAAGATCTTTTCATTTTAAATTAGCGGATGAATGTTGCGGGAGACGGATTTGAAAAAGGGGGCACACACCCCCTTTTTACTCTTAACTCAAATATAAAACCAAAAACCAATCTCCTATTTAATAAGGGCATCATAAAACGCATCGGCTACAAACTTGTTCCCGGCTACGTTTAAATGCACCCCATCCCCGGTCAGGATATTTTTATCAAGATTCTGCGGATTGTTCTTCAACCCATATTCATGAAAAGTTTTTCTGAAATCTACAAGTCCGCAATTATTTTGTGCGGCAATGTCCCGTATTATCTGCGAGTATTTATTGAGGTCACCGTCAAGCTCATTACTGTAATCGGTTTTTTCGCCAACAGCTGCCGGTGTACAAATGGTAACCTTTATGCCCTTAGCCTGAAACTTTTTGATGAGCGCGGTATAAAACTTACCAAATTTATCCCAATCGGTACCGGTGCCAAAAAGGCGTTTGTGCCAAACATCGTTCACGCCAACCCATATTACAACAACATCCGGGTTTTTAGATAATACATCTTCCTCGTAACGTAAGTACAAATCGTAAATTTTGTTGCCGCCTATACCTGCGCCCGCTACCTCATAATTTGCGGCTTTGTTATTATCCTTTAACTTTTGCTGAAACAGCGTAATATAGCCATCCGGCCTTACACCGTACTCGGTAATTGAGTCTCCGAAGAAAACGATCTTAACAGGTTTTTGCGCCTGAAAAGAACACATTATGATAATCAATATCAACAATAAATACTTTTTCATAACCGGTTTATCAGCAAGGATGCTAAATTGATTTAGCTAATGTAGTTATTATTTCTAAATAACCAAATAGCATTTACATTAATTAAATTTTACGCGAATAAAACGTGGCCTGTATAGGTTAGGGTGCTTTTTAAGATCTTTATCAAACTCAACCGAATTGATGTTGTAACTTATTATCAACTCGCCGGGTTTAGATAAAGTTGGATGGGCTTTAGCGTTGTACACCACAAATGTTTTCTCCGTTAGATCGGGTTGGCAATCCCAAAGTTTTATGATGGGGCCAAACGGGCCTATGGGGCTTGCTCCTATACGCATGCCAACTGTTGTACTCATTCCGTTTTGTTGGAAAACAAGCGCATACCGCCCATCAGGAAGAGCGGAGATACTCAGTTCGTTTGATACACCTGTAGTAAGTACAGCTGCTTTATCTATTTCTGCAACCCATGCCTTCCCATCCCAAAACCTCCATTTTTTAAAGTTCTCAAAATCGGTTGGCAACACACGTGCAGCATATAAGTTTTTTGCAAGTCCGCGCACACCATATATATATATATACCCATCAGGAGTAGCCGCGCCGGCAGCTTTGGTATTTACATAAACAGCGGCACCATATGAGCCTATATCATCTTTACCATCTGTAAGGTAAAACGGGGTATCCATTTGCTTATTTGCTTTGTACGGCGGATTAGTACCCGGGGTAAGTTTAATAAGCGTATTGCCCACCTCTCTAAAACCAAACGGCCCCTGGTACATGTTGCGTACCCTGTAACCAAATATGTATGTAGCCTTATTTGCCTGGTTTACAAAACCATCGCCCAGCCAGTAATAATCGGTACTGTCGGCTTTTGGTGTGGCTGGTACAAACAGCGATTCTGCTCCATTCTTTTCATCTGTATTCCAGTAAAACTTCATGTTACCGGTAACAGGCTTGTTACCGTTTAATACCGCTGCCGAATTATGGATCATTCTATACCCTGGCATTAAGGTATTTTCCCTTATCTCCCCTACCATACTATCGCTAAATATAAAAAGGGTTTTACTATTTGGCCCGGTATATTTCCCCTCAACCCCATTCATGGGAATGGTGTAAATACCATCGCCGCCAAACCAGCCCGAATTACGCTTTAACAGTGCCGACCATTCAGGCGCTTCCGCTACTGTAAACTTAACGTCAGTAAGGTTTACCGCTTTTTTTTGGGCGATGCTTTGCGATAACGCAGTACAAAGGCATATGCAAAACATCGCAAATCTTTTCATCAAAATAATTATTAAACAGGTTTAACGGATATTACGGGCAGGTTTATAGCGCTTGTATGCAATGGAAATTATTCCGGCTATGCCGCCAAGCAGCATAAGTACGCCAATTAATTCTGCTTGTGTAAATGTAATACCTAAAAACCTGTAATTAAAATTTATACGGATATGTTCTATTAAAAAACGCTCGCCACCGTTAAGGATCAGGTATATGGAAAACATTAAACCCGGTGTCTTTATCTTTTTCCGGAATGCCCACATCAACCCAAACATAGCCAGGCAAAGTACCAACTCGTAGAATGGCGTTGGGTATACGCCCTGTAGTAATTGGTTACAATAGTTGCCCGTGCAGCCAGGTATAGGGATACCCGCGTTAATAGCATTATGCGGGTATTTAAAACTCCACATCCAATCGGGTAACCAGGTAAGTGCTGCTGGCTTGGGGTGTATGTTAACCCTCCCCCAATCGCCATCACCTGCAAGCTGGCAACCTATGCGGCCTACACCATAAGCCAGCATCATACCCGGCGACCCTATATCTGCCAGGTGTACCTGTTTCATTCCGTAGCGGTAACCAATATACAAATAAGTAAGCGCGCCAAATATTAAGCCACCATAATAAGCAAAGCCATTTGATGAAAAGAACACGCCTATCGGGTCGTGTACAAATAGGTTAAAATTGTCGGCCGCATCAAATAACTTTGCCCCTATAAACCCAAAGAAACCTACACTAAACACAATAAGGCCCATTAGCTGGTATGGGTGTCGGGTTTCTTCAACAACCTTTGGTTTATTTAACCGGTGGCTTTTTCTGTCGATATAGATCCACACGGCAAAGCAAATACCCGTAAGCAAACCTATAAAAAGGTTGCCATTTGCAGATAACAGATAGGCACGCGGGTTCTTAGCAAACAGATCGTAGTTAAAAAGCGCGCCGAAAGTTTTAAAGCCAAAAAGAAACCCTAAGATAAAATTAGCCGCGATGTCTAACATCGATGCCGGCCGGCCAATTACTATTTTACGTTTAAAAGCATGTATCTTACCATTGGCTTCGTACCTTTTAAACTCGGCTGTAAAAACAATGTACGCCCCAAAAAAAGCCAGGGCCACAAAAAAGCCGAAAGTTTGTATGGGGAATGCCAGCCGGATGTGGAACAGGTATTCAACCAGGTGACCAATGGTAGGGAACATACTACTAATGTATAAAATACGTGGTGAATGAAGGCTGGTTTAGGTTGAAAGCCGCATAAACATTCATAAAAAAGGCAGGGATAAACACGTATTTGCGTTAACCCTGCCTCTTAAATAGTTTACTTAAAAGCCCAGTTGTACACCTAAGTTTATAACACGCTGGTTGATGTAAGCGTCACCGGCGGTATTTGTAGATATTTCGGGGTCTTGCTGGTACTTATTGTAGTTATTCCAGGTAAACAAGTTGTAAGCGCTCAGGTAAACCCTGGCATTATTTATTTTGAAAGGCAATAACCTGGTAGGCAACTGGTAACCAACATCAATCGTTTTTAAGCGGATGTAGTAGGCATTAACCAACCAGTAATCGCTAAAGTATGATGTTGGGCTGTTTACTGATGTTGGGTTAAGCCCTAACCTTGGGAAATTGGCAGTAGCCGCGGTTGCCGGCGTCCATCTTTCCTGGTGTATTGGCTGAAACTGGCTCTGGAATGGTTCGATACCTGTGCCAAGTACAGCAAAACTGTAATTGAACGACCCCTGCAGTAATACGCTTACGCTAAACCCTTTGTAAACACCTTGTAATGAAAGCCCCAGGATAGTGTTTGGCAGGTTTGGATTACCTATGGCGCGTTTATCAAATACGTTTATTACACCATCACCATTAAGGTCCTGGTAGCGCAGGTCTCCGGGTTGCAATTGTATACCATTATCGGGTATGGCAATTGAATTACCCGCGTTTGAGCCGTTAACTGACTGGTAGGCATTGATGGCTGCGATATCCTGTGCGGTGTAGTAACCCAGGAAATGGTAACCATATTGCTGGCCAATAGAGTAGCCGGTTTGTGCAAGCCATGGGTACGCGGGGGCGGCTTCGTCTTTAAACAATATTTTGTTTTTGGCATATGAGAAAACCAGGCCTGTATTGTATTGGAACTTGCCAATATTGCCATGGTAACTTATTTGCCCGTCGAAACCCCTGTTTTGGGTTTTACCAAGGTTAACGGCAGGTAAGTCAACACCTAACACTAACGGTATACTGCCCGGGGTTATCAGCTGTTTGTCGCGCACATCCCTGAAATAATCAAACGTTACCGAGATCTTATCGTTAAATAAGTTCATATCCAAACCAATATCAAGTTTGCGGGCGCGTTCCCAAACAACGGTTGGGTTGCCCAACGAACCTTCATAAATGGTAGTATAAGGCTGCGGCGATTGGCCAAAGTTGTAACCACCACCATTATTATAAACCTGATTATATACATAACGGTTACCCGGTGCAGCATCAGAACCTACTAAACCGTAGCTGGCCCTTAATTTAAATAAGCTAAAGAATGGCAGCGCTTTGTTAAAGAAATCTTCCTTTACAAGGTTATACCCCAAACTTACTGCCGGGAAGATACCAAAGCGGTTGCTTGCGGCGAAACGGTCGGTTCCGTTATAAGCCACGTTAAAATCTATCAGGTATTTTTGTTTGTAATCATAACCTAACTTACCCGATACACCCCTGAATTTTTGAGGTACACCAACCAGATCTCCTGATAAAGAATTGGCCGCGTATAATGTATTGGCTGTTTGATTAAACAACACCAGGCCCGAGAAGTGATGCGTATTGCTGAATGTACGGTCGTAATTTAAAAATAACTGTAAGTTGTAGTTATTCGTATTCTGATCGGTATTTCCGGTTAAACCATAGTTTTGATACACATATGTACCACCCGGGCGTAACGAATATTGGTCGGTAACGGGATCGTAATGGTAGGATGGGATGCCCTCGTTAAATATTTGTTTAGTGTACTGCTCGATGCTTGAGTAAGCGATACGGCCTGTAAGCGATAAACCATCTGTTATGGCATCTAACTTTTGTGTAGCCCCAAATAAAAAGTTAAAGTCTGTTCTGCGTGAGTGCTGATAACCGCCTGTTGCCAGCCTTGCATTTAGCGTAGGCAGGTGATCGGGGTTAAACGGCGAATAAGCGTAACTATAACTGCCATTAGGGTTTAAGTAAGGCGATGTAAACGGAGTTTGCTTTGCAAAATTATATACCTCGCCCACTGCATTTTGGTTATATGGCTGGTTAAGGTCAGAGAAGCGGGTGGTTACATCTAAACGCAGATCAAGTGTTTTGTTGACCTTAAGATCCAGGTTAGAGCGGAAGTTGTACCTGCGGAAATAGTAGTTAGTATTTACAAGGCTTTGCGGGTCGGCAAAATCGCGTACCAAACCAGTCTGGTTTAACGCACCGCCAGATATAAAGTATTTTAAAGCGTTGGTACCGCCAGATATATCCAGGTTGGTATTCGCCTGGTAACTCTGCTTTTTAAAGATCTTTTCGTACCAGTTCACGTTAGGGTGGCCATATGGGTCGTTACCATTTCTAAACGCATCAAGATCGGCCTGGGTAAAGCTTTGTGGTATGCCATCATTTAATTGCGCTTCGTTTATTAGCAAAGCCGAATTATAAGCATCTAAAAATTTAGGCGTTCTTGTAGGCTGCTGCATACCGCCTTCAACCCTAACATTTACCTTTGGCGCGCCGCCTTTACCACGGCGGGTAGTAACTACAAGCACACCGTTGGCACCTTTAATACCATACACCGCTGTTGATGATGCATCCTTTAAAATAGAGATGTTTTCAATCTCGTTAACGTTAATTTGCTGTAACTGGTCATAGTTGTACTCAATATCGTCAACAATAATAAGCGGCTGGTTACCCGCAGGGTTTAACGAGCTTACACCACGGATATAAAAGTCTGATGCATCTTTACCCGGCTGGCCCGACCCTTGCTGCGAGAAAAAGCCCGGTAATTTACCGGTAAGCGCGTTCTGTACATTCGCTGTTGGCACAGTACGTATTTCGCCGGCCGATATGGAGCTTACAGCGCCTGTACTGGTGATACGTTTACGCGTGCCGTATGCAACTACCGATACTTCGTCCAAACCATTAGTACTGGTTTGCATGGTTATATCAACCGTTGTTTTATCGCCTATTTTTACTTCCTGGCTGGTGTAACCAATAAAACGTACTATAATAGTTCTGGACTGGCCTTTTAATGTGATAGAAAACCTGCCGTTTACATCAGTAATACCTCCATTGGTGGGGATGCCTTTTTCTACAACCGATACACCCGGCAAAACCCCGGTTATATCGCGCACCCTACCCGTAACCACTGTGTTTTGTGCAAACAAAGCCCCCGGTAGCAACATGAATATTATTTGAAAGAAAAGTATTATTTTTCTCATAACTGCTTAATTAATTGGTTTAAATTGCCGTTCTGGTAATTACCATCCGGGGTTTTGTTTCATATTAGGGTTCTTTTGCACTTCGTCGTACGGTATAGGGTACAAATACATCTTGGGCGTAACAAACTTTGTTGTAAGCACATTAACAGGATTGTAATTGAGAGCAGTACCTGCTTTTACGATGCTTAAGCCTGTGCGTGGCTGGTTCATAGTGTTTTCCGCAAGTTTCCATCTGCGTATATCCCAATAGCGGTTTTCTTCAAAGGCAAGTTCAATACGGCGTTCATTTTGTATTACTGTACGCATCTCATCTTTTGTGATACCTGCTTTTAAGCCGTATAGGTTATCGGCGCCGGCATTAATACCCGCACGCTTGCGTATGCTTATTAAAGTATTGTAAACATTGGTTGTTGGACCCTCAAACTCGTTTAATGCTTCAGCGTACCCTAATAAAATGTCGGAATAGCGCATGATCACCCAGTCGGTACTGTGCGCGGTATAGTTGTTGGTGCCTTCAAAATTGCCCATGAACTTACGCATGTAGTAACTGGTTTTGGTTTGCTGTAGCGAGCTGTTTGGTTTACTTAGCCCGCCCTCAAATGTTTGTATCTGAGTGTTTAACCATTGCGCGCCGTTGTAAAGAATGGTTTTAGCAAGCCTTGGGTCGCGGTTATTATAAGGGTTGTTGATATCGTAGGTGGATGATGCGTTGGTAATAGGTAAACCATTAGCCATTGGGAACGCGTTAACCAGATCTTGTGTGGGACTGGTTTGACCTTTGCCATTTGCTCCAGGGAAGCCAACCGGGCCGTTTGCAGATTCTACACTGTTACTGTTATCGCCCTGGCGAATAAATAATACCTCGGGGTTATTTTGCGTTAAAAACACATCCTTAAACTCAGATACTAACGAGTATGTGCCCAGGTCTATCACATCCTTAGCGGCATTAGCAGCAGCGGCCCATCGCGAAGACTGGAAATCGGTATATCCCGTTAATGGATTTGATGCGTCGATGTTGCCGCCGTTAAACAGCGGGCTTGCAGCGTATAACAACACCTTTGCCTTTAATGCTAAAGCAGTTCCTTTGGTAACACGATGGCTGTCGGCTTCCGGGTCGGCTATCGGGAATGTTAACAGGCTGTCCTGTACAGCATCGCACTCGCTTACAATATATTTTATACAATCGTCGAACGAGTTGCGTGGTAATGTGAGGTCGTTGGTAATGGTATAAACCTTATTACCCATTAATGGTACACCGCCATAACGCTTTACCAATTCAAAATAAAAGTATGCTCGTAATAACCGGGCTTCGCTCTTCCATACATATTTCATGGAGTAGCCCTTGTACTTGGCAAGTACAGGTACAACATCAATATGTGTAACAAACTCGTTTGCCTGGCGGATGCCCGCGTAATAAGCGCCAAAAAGGTTTTCTTCGTTAGGCAAATTATAAGAGTTGTACGAGCCTGTGGATAGTATAGTAACTATATTAGAGGGGCTGGATGCAGAAGATACAGCATCATCAGACGCTGCGTCGAGATAATCACCGCCAACGCGGTTGTGGCCGTTCTTTAATACAGAATATATCCCGTAAAGGTATTTCTGCGCGTTTGTACCTGCCGAGTCGCGCGGGTCAAATATCTTATCTATCCCAACTTTATCAACAGGGAACTGCTCATATTTTTTGCACCCTGCAATAGCCAGTATTAGCGCTATTGCCGCTATAATATTTTTTTGATGTTTCATGATCATAATTTTACGATGGCCAAAAATTAAAGCTTAACAGTAACACCTGCATTTATTACCCTTTGTATCGGGTAAGCGCCGTTGTTTACTTCAGGATCTATCTCTTTGTAGCCGTATAACGTTACCAGGTTTTCGCCATTCGCAAACAGCCTTACGCCTGCTAATTTCAATTTACGAACCCATTGGTATGGCAGGTTGTAACCTATTTCTGCATTTTTAAGCCTTAAATAGTCGCCTTTGCGCAGGTAAAGTGTTGAACTTGGCGAATTATTGGTATTACCTAACGACAGGCGTGGAAGCGTAGCTGTTTCAGCGGTTTCAGGTGTCCATCTGCCGGTTAAATTATCGTAAGCCTGGCCTACGTAATTATTACCGAATAAACCCACACCTACAAAGCCGGTCAGCATAGAGTTGTTAAACATAACCTCGCGGTTTTTAACACCCTGAACAATCATGCTGAAGCTAAAGCCCTTATAGTTAAAACCCATTGACGCTCCATAAAACAGCAGCGGTTTTTTATTGCCAATGGCCGAAATGTCAAACTGGTTAATTACGCCGTCATTGTTTAGATCCTTATACTTTACATCACCGGCCTGTGCTGTGTAACCTGTTGTGGTAGCACTTGTTGCCGCTTCCTGTGCATCCTTAAAAAAACCCAGTGCTGTGTAACCGTATATAGCACCGGTTGACTGGCCTGTGCGGCGCAACCATGGGTAAGGTGTTGGGGTTTCATCGCTATATACATTTTTTGAATATTGCAACGATGCATTACCGGATATAAAGTAGTTAAAGTTATCAACGTGGTTTTGATAGGTTAATGTAAGTTCTTCGCCCTGGTTCAACACTACGCCAATATTTTCAACCGAGTAAGGCGTACCCAGCAATAAGCTGCTTCGGCCACGCACCTGTAAAAGGTCTTTATACCTGTCGCGGTAATAATCGGCGGTAATTTTAAAGTGGTTATCAAACAAGGCAATATCCATCCCCACATCAATCTTGTCGGCCTTTTCCCAACTAATAAGCGGGTTAGCCAACTGATCGGCAAAAACACCCTGCACACCGGCGCGCAGTGTACCTGTAGCATATTGATAGCCATTTGGCGAGCTGTAGGTTTGCAGGAAGTTATAGTAACCAAAGTTATCTACGTTGGCATTACCTGTGCGTCCATATGTGGCGCGCCATTTCCACGAGTTAATCCAGCTTGCGTTATCTTTAATAAAGCTTTCGTTAGCCATTTGCCAGCCTAAGCCTCCGGCATAAAACAACCCAAATTGTTTATTTGGCGGGTACCTGTCGTAACCGCTGCGGTTTACCGCACCTTCAATAAAGTACTTACCATCGTAGTTGTAACCTGCTTTAAAGGCTTCATTTGTAGTAGTGCTGGTTAAATCGAAATTCAGGTTAACCGAACGGGTATCATATAACAACATACCGGTAACGTTATGTTTACCAAACGTCCTGTCGTAATTAAGTGATAGTTGCGCGAACGAATAGCGGGCGCTCGATACGCTGTTAAACGTATTTATTTGTGCTACTGATGAACCTACAGGTGCGTAACCATCATCGGCTTTTAATGCGAACGTATTATTTTGTAATGATCTGTTTAAAACCCCTTGTGATGAAAGCGCCATGTTACCTTTTGCTTTGCCGGAAAGGCCCGGGGTAACACTACTCATATCATAAGTAAGATCAAGGTTTGCCAATACATCGTTACTTGTTGTACGCTGGTAGCCAGAATATTGCGCCTGCGCCAAAAGGTTATTTGCAAATGTTGTTGAACCACCAAAAGAGTTATCGGGGTTATAAACAGGATAAGCATTATTTGGCGTAGAGTATAATTGGGCGAGTATGTTACCATAACCCGCGCCCGGCTGTGTGCCAGATTGGATGCGGCCAAACAATTGCAGATCTACCACAAATTTTTTGGTAACGTTAACTACCAGATCTGAGTTGATGATGTAACGGCTTAGGTTGTTGTTTGTATTGTATGGCGATTCTGATGCTGTTTTAAACATCCCATCCTGGTTAAGGTAGTTTAACGATACATTATACCTCGCTATCTCGGACCCTCCGTTCACATTCAGCTTGTAACTGTTCATAGGTGAATTTTTACGGAGTAATGTGTTATACCAGTTCACATCAGGGTGACGTATCGGGTCGGAGTGGTCGCGGTAGGCGGTAATGTCAGCACCGCTGTAAATAGGTAGCTTGCCATCATTCTGCAATGCCTCGTTATATAGGTAAGCGTATTGATAAGCAGGTAAAACTGTTGGCAAACCCAGTGGTGTTTGCAAGGCGGTTTGCGCGGTAAACGAGATGCGCGGTGCGCCGGCAACAGCATGTTTGGTAGTAATTAACAATACCCCTCTTGAGCTGTTTACACCTAAAAGGATGTTAGAAAGCCCGTCTTTTAAAACCGATACAGATTCGATGCTCTCCGGGTCAAGCGAAGCAATCTCGCGCTGCACACCATCAATAATGGTTATAGGCGACTGACCACGCAAGGCTAAGCCAAACTCAGTATTATCATTTGCCGAATAGTTATTGTGCAACACAACGTTACCAATAAAATCGCTCTTGGTTTGCGGGGTAGTTTGTGGAGCTGCAAAACCACTGAACTGCTGCGTGTACAATCCCGACAGCTGGCCTGGTAACGCATAAGTATAAAGCGTAGCAGGCGTAGTTGTTAGTTGGTTTGTATAAATTGTAGATATGGCGCCAAGGTTTTTGCTTGCATCGGCAGTACCGTATAATACGTCAATCTTTTCCGGAGACTTAATATAGGTATCAATCAGCCTAACCCTAATTTCGCGGTTACCTTTTACTGTAACTTGCTGTACGTTATAATTAGGATGCATAAATACCAATACCGCGTTATTTTCGGCAGTAATTTCAAAGCGGCCCGCGGCATCGGTGGTTACCATATCGGTTTTACCCTTTACAGATACTTTTACACCTTTAAACGGCTTGCCGTATTCGTCAAGCACAACACCGCCGGCCATCCCGGCCCGGGCAACATACATTGCCGTAGTATCCTGCTGCATGGCGCGGCCGGTTGTTACCAGCGCCAGCATCAGTATTACTAAGGCCGTAAAATATTTACTTAAGTAGCATTTAGCCATTGTATAAAGTTTAAATTGTTGGCAAAAATTAAAATATCGTTTTAGCAACGCGTTAATTGCTTATCATAAACGCGTTGATGTGTTATTATAGGCTGTTTATTGGCACTTAAAGGTGTAAACAAATGGGTCTTTTGTGTTACCATACCCAACGCTTTTCGCGCCCGATTTATCGGTAACGAAGTACTCCATCTTAGTTATGGTTTGCGTATCGCTTGTATTAAAGAATGCCTTAGGCCAAAACGTAATACGGAACCTTTTACTGTTTGCCGGTGATTGCGACATGCGGGTTTTATCGGTTTGCTCGCATACCTTTATGGTTTTACCATCGTTGGTGTAAGCGGTGGCACATAAGTATACTTCTGAGAGATTGCTAACTTCGGTATCCACAACTGTACCATCAAAGGTTAGCGTTACAAAATCATTGTCTAATGACTTTGGCGGATCCACAACTGTTAGCTGAGGGTTACAAAAATCTATCAGATCTCCTGTCCCGCCTGTAACTTCAAAACATGACGGAGAATCTTTTTGGCTGTAATAAGTACCAAACTCGTTGCTTGTGTAGGCGTTATTGGTATCAGATATTACATAGCTCAATTTAACTATTGTAGGGTTATTGTCTGCGGCAACTTTCATGTTTACCGTTACGTTGCCTTCAAATGTATAGCCGTTGGCATAATCATACTTATTCGACGATTGGTAAACTACCCACTCCAAATCGTCGATAAGGTTACCCGCGTTGCCAAACATTTTTTTGGTATACGCCGGCCAGTTTAATCCACCACCATTTTTAGGAAGGTTATTAGCAGGTATAAGATCCATTGTACCGCCGCCTAAAGCCTGGCTATTATAAGTAACCTTGGCATTTTCGGCCATTTTCCATCCCTTGGGTACCAGCATGGCAAATATGAGGTAGTTGTTTGTACCCTCGCCGGCGGTAGGGATCCTAAAGTTAACCTTAAAGGTTACATTCTGTCCAACTGTGGCGGTACCAGGCATTTCAACTGTAGTTATTTCCTCGCCGCAGCAAGCAAGCATAATGCCTATTACAAGGCAGGCACATGCCCTCCATAAGCTTTTACCTTTTATATGTAAATATGATATCATAGTATATTTTTTGCTGGTGTATTAATTAGTTTGTTGCAACACGTACACATATGTGTTGTTGGTACAGCCGGGGCTAAAGGTTAAAGTAAGTTGCCTTTTACCATTTACAATAGGGTATGTAAATGCTGTTGACAATGGCTCGGCCCCCGCAGCAGTAAATGTTATTTTAAACGGATACATGGGGTCGTCAAGCGCGAAGGCACCATCCTTGTTCACTATGAACGGCAGCTTATCTATCAATTTGTAAGTACCGTTTTGAAACTGGATCCTGAACTGACTAAAATCAACCAGGCCGGCCAGGTCAGTACCGTTACGGGTTGCCTTAATAACCTGCCAGCTTCCGCTTATGTCCTTTAGCGCTTCCTGCTTTGGAAACACCTTTTCTGTTTTGCAGGATGCGGCCATTAGCACCACAACAAGCAGCAAAAGTATTCTTTTTATAGTATGATTATTTTTCATTAAATTATGTATAAACATTAATAACCAGGGTTTTGGATCATTTCGGGCGATTTAGCTACCTCTGCCTGTGGTAAAGGCCATAAGTACATTGCCGGGCGGAAGTTGCGCTTACGCACATCAAAAATTTTGTAAGTAACGTTACTGCCATCGCGGTTTACCTCCATGCCTTTGGTTTGGATGTTATCGGTTTGTTCGGCAATTTTCCAACGGCGTACATCCCAAAAACGGTGCTCTTCAAAGGCAAGCTCAATACGGCGCTCATTTTGGATCACCTGGCGCATTTCCGTTTGGCTTAAGCCCGAGGGTAATTTAAACGGCGACAAGCCTGCTCTCTCCCTTATCGATTCAACTGCCTGGTACACTGTAGCATCAGGCCCGCTATATTCATTAGCCGCCTCGGCATAGTTTAGTAATACTTCGGCGTAGCGTATCAAAGGCAAACACCTTTCTGTACGGTGCATAAAATCATTAGCAACCGCGTTTGGCGATAACATTTTGTTAGTGTAATACCCTGTTGATGTGCCAACGTGTACCGCATCAGGCCCGGTTTTTAAGTTATTGTAATTGCCCTGAAAGATATTCACCGGAGAAAAGCCCGATATAAGCCTGTTTTGCATAGGCGTTTGATCGCGCACTACAGTATAATCTAACCGGGGATCGCGGCCTGCATATGGGTTTTGCGGGTTATAGCCCGAAGATGGGTCGGTAATTGGTTTACCGTTCCTCATCGGGAAAGCATCAACCAGCCCCTGTAAAGGGAAGGCACCATTTTTACCTGTACGCGATGGCGGCTGGAATAAGTTTTCCAGGTCCACGTTATCATTCGGCCTCATTAACTGGAAAATATACTCGGTATTATATCGCTTGGTAAACAGGTCGCGGAAACCAACACCGGGGGTAGAATTATCGGTGTTTAACGAGTAAGCGCCAAGGCCAATTACTGCAGCAGCCGCATCTCTTGCAATTCTCCATCTTTCTAAACTATATTCTTTGTAGCCTACTAATTCAACGTTTTTAATGTCTTTTAATGGAGATTGGTTAAATAACGGGCTTGCAGCATATAGCAATACGCGAGATTTCAGCGCTAAGCACGCCCCTTTAGATGCCCTGCCGTAGTTTACGCCACTCTGTGCATTTGGCAGGTCCTGGGCTGCAAGGTCACATTCGGCCAGAATGTAGTTAACACATTCCTCGTATGTATTACGCGCGGCCGGTATTTTATCGGTATAGTTATATATACTATCGCCAACCAGATGCACCCCGCCATAATGTTTTAATAAAATAGCGTAATACCACGCCCTTAAAAAATGCGCTTCGGCTGTCATTTGTGTTTTAACAAAGGCTACTATGGGTGCTTTGGGCAAATTTTTAAGCAGCTGGTTAACCGCCCTAATATTGTTGTATGAAGTTTTATAAGCATCATCGGTAATTACAGCAGCATTAACAGTACCCGTTTCCCAGGCTAAAGCTGTAGAACCGCCCGAGCTAAAAACCTCTGCCTCGTCTGACGAGGCATCAAGCCCGCCGTTAGGCGTTTGATGGAATATGTCCGGCCCGTAAGTAAAACGGCTTGCAGACGCGCTAAACCCAACATTTGCATAAATGCCGGCCAAAAAACGTACCGTATTGGCACTATCTTTAAAAACGGTTTCTTCTGTTAAGTTAGATGTGGTTGTTTGCCCCAGGAAACCGTCCTTTTTGCACGATGCAAGTAAAAACAGCGCCAGAAAGAAGGAATAAGCAACCACCTGAAAGTAAATTTTTCTCATACTATAAGGTTAAAACATTAAAGGCGCAAAAGCCCCCGATATTGTAGTTAGCCGTAAAATCGTTTTAGCATTAGCAATGACTACTCCGAACTTAACTGCCTTAAAATTTAATAATTGGTTATAACTGTTGGTTTATAATTATGTGCTAATATAACTCATAAAAACGATTTAGCAAAGTTTTTATGATAT
The DNA here is from genome assembly GCF_042676625.1 of Mucilaginibacter lutimaris. Lineage (NCBI taxonomy): Bacteria > Pseudomonadati > Bacteroidota > Sphingobacteriia > Sphingobacteriales > Sphingobacteriaceae > Mucilaginibacter > Mucilaginibacter lutimaris. The sequence goes on along the minus strand of NZ_JBHTIA010000003.1, from coordinate 201,347 downwards.
TTTTTTTATTTTGACAAAAAACGCTCCGCGCGTTCATATATTTAACATTTTAATAAGTTTTATAGCCGAACTTAACAATGTTTTTAAAAGTATGGCACCCGGTTACTTTTGGTTATTAAAATATCTGCTAAAAAACAACGCCTGGTAGTTTACAGAGTTACCCCAATACTCCCATGTATGGCCACCCGGCCTAACCGTGTAATCATGCGGGATTTTCCGTTCAATTAATTTTTCATGTAACTCCTGGTTGCCGCTATACATGGCGTCGTCATAGCCGCAATCAAATGTTAGGGCGAGTGCATTAGGTTTTATTAAATGTATAAGGCTAACAACACAATGTTGTTCCCAAACATCTGGATGTTCGCTGTATTTACCCAAAACCTGCTCTATGCCATAACTATCGGCAAATTGGCGTATATCAACCACCCCGCTCATGCTGCCCGCGGCACCAAATACATCCTGGTGCTTAAAGGCCAAAAAGAATGCGCCGTGGCCGCCCATGCTAAGGCCTGTAATGGCCCTGCCCTTTCTATTGGCTATAGTAGCATAATGTTTATCTATGTAACTAACCAGTTCGTTTGCCACGTAGGTTTCGTACATCCACTCCTTGTTCATTGGGCTATCAAAGTACCAGCCGGCAAAATTGCCGTCGGGACAAACTATAAGCATATGGTAGGTATCGGCCAGTTTGGCAATAGCCGGTATTTTTTTGATCCAGTCGCTATAATTTCCGCTAAACCCATGCAATAAATACATTACCGGGTATTTTTTTGCAGCAGAATAGTCGGCAGGTTTTATAACTACCGCTTTCATATCTTTATTCATGGCTGCACTATGGGTTAAGGCGGTATCAACCGTACCGGCGGTTGCTTTTAGCCAAAACGAACCGGCGCAGATCAATAGAAGTGTACTAAGCTTTTTTGTGTGCATTTTATAGTAGTATTATTTTGAGGCGACAATCTGTATACGGTGGGTTTGCGGTTTGTTAATAGCGTAGATCTGGTCAGTTAGTACGTCCATTTGTTTTTGCCATGCGTCGCGCACATTTTTATAGCGGGCACGTGTATAATTATCTTTATTGCCGTTCACAAAAATATCTTTCAAGGCGTACTTTTTAACCGTATCCATAGCCGCGTTATTATCTTTATATAATAATCCCTTACCTTTTAAAAGGTCATATTCCATCCACATGTAGTTACGCAGGCGGCGTTCGATCTCCCAACGTTCTTCGTTCAATTCACGAATTTGGATAGCCTGCTGGTATTGCGGCGTAGTGGTTATTTCGGCAAGGTTTATCCCGTTTGAAAACTCCGTTGCCGACCAGCTACCCATGCGCTCGCCATCTATTAAAAGATCGTAACGGCCGTTTGACAGGTTTTTTACAGTTAACATTTCGCGGTTAAACTCATCATTAAAGGGTACTACCTTTAAAGCGTCGGATTGCTTTTTGATGTTACCCCAACCGCGCGGAATGGTATCCAGCGGATAAGGCAAAGATTTTGACAGATAATTAAAGGATAATGATTTGGCACTACCCACTAAATTTAAAACCGTGCAGTTTGCAGCCTTTAGCACCTTTTTGTTTGAGGCGTTGATATTAACGTCGGCCACTACCTTGTTGCTTAGCCCCTGTGTTTTTAGAAATATATAGGCCATTACCAGGTGCCCGTTATTATCCGGGTGGATGCGATCACTTGGGGTTAAACTAAATGTGCTGTCTTTTAACTGCTCACGTTTGTTAATGGCATCCATTGGGTGAAAGAAATCTACAAAGTCCCAGCCATTCTTCCTGGCCGATTCCTGCTGATGGGCTATTACTTTTGCAAGGGCTTCGCCTTTGTGCGGGTAAATATTTTTCTTGGTAAATTTTGTTGTTTCGTCATACGGCGAGCCGCCAATCAAGATCTTACGGATCCCGGTTTGCTTTTTCAATTTCTGTTCGAGATCAGCGTATGTTTTATAGCTGTTTACCAGGCGCTTATCAATAAAGTCTTGCGCATCGCTGCGGTACCATTCAAAATACCCGGTATCGTTCATTCCCCAGGTAAGGGTTAGTACGGTAGGTTTTCTTGCAATTGCGTCAGCGTCAATACGTGCTGCTATCTGGTTAATATCGTCGCCGCCAATACCTACGTTATAACAAGTCATACGTTGGTTGGGGAAATGCGTCATATAATATAGCCAGATGTAGGAGTGGTAATGGCCCCCATCGGTAATGCTATTCCCTACAAAGGCAATACGATCGCCGGTTTTAAAAGGTGCTATTTGCTGCGCTTTAACGGTAGATTTTAAACCCAACGCGGTAAATAATATGGCAGCAAACGCAAAACGTTTTGTTGCCGATGTTGATCTGATATGGTTATTCACTTTCTTGTTAATCGATTTAGTTGTTAGTCAGTATTGAATATTTCTAAGATTTTTAATTGATTTTAGACCAGCTTTTAATGCGGTACCTGATCTGTTTGTAATTGCCCGAACGCTTGATCTTTCCCTTACCATTTTCCCAGCTGAGGCTTATGGTATTATACGCACCCTTTTCAAAATTGAAGGACAGGCCGTCGTCCTCAAAAAGATTTGCTGTTTTGGCATTAGCGCCATATACTTTGCAATCTACATCAAACACGGTGGCAGCGTTAGTAAACTGCACAGGCTTAGCTAATGGTAAAATTGCACCTTCTTTAATAAAAATAGGAAGTTGGTCTACCTTATTGGTGATGGTATATTCCTTGCCACCAGCGTATTTTTGATCAGTATTATAATCGTACCAGTTACCGGCAGGCAAATAAACCTTGCGCTGGTTGGCGTCGCCCGTAAGCGGTGCAGCCAACACGCTTTCGCCTATCATATATTCGTTATCGATGTTGTATACATTCTTATCTGCCGGATAATCTACCACCAGCGCCCTGAACGGCGGCACTCCTTTAAACTTGTATTGGGCGAAGGCATTGTATAGGTAAGGTATAAAGCTCATCCTAAAGTTGAGCAATTGTTTAACTGTTGCTTCAACTTCTTTAGCATCAGCCATAAATTCGTTGCGGTTATTTTTTTGTTTATCAAACTGCAGCCACGGCGGGTTTTGCAAATACCAGCTATTAAATAAGGTTTGTGCCGATAATACCGCGGTTTGTGTGCGCCTTAACAATTCTGTAGAAGAAGATGATTCCCTTACCTCGGGCGACCATAGCAATCCCGAAAACCCGGCATTGGGTATCATCTGGATATAATTTTGATGCCCGTAGATATCGCTGTATAAAGATGCAGCGTAAGATGATGCAAAGGCGTTAGACGATCTTACATCCAATAATGTGCGGGTGTTATTTTCCCGGAACATCTTCAACATTGTTTTTTGATACAGCAAGCCGAATAACTGGTGCATCTGCTCACCATCAATGCCCGACGGGAACTCGCTCAACTCAGGAAAACTCCAGGTAGCATCGCCTGTGGTAAGATTTGAGTTGTCGCACTCATCCAGCTTAAAACCGCTTATCCCTTTATCAGCAAAAGTGGTTTTATGATACGCCGCAAATTGGTTGCGTGTATTCTCGGCAGCAAAATCGGGCACCAAACCGTTCCACACCGCGTAGTTACCGGATGCATTTTTCAAGGGGCTGTACAGCGGGCTTTTCTCATTCACAAACGCGTGCTCCCACAGATTGATATGAAAGTTGTTGTTCTTTAAACTATCGATCAGGTTTTGCGGATTGGGGAATAGCTTATTGTTCCAAACATACGAGCAGCTATAAGCGGCCGTTTGCCATTGCGGTTCGAGGCCTAAAACATCGCAAGGGATCTGGTTATCTCTAAAATAGTTGGCCATTTTATAAACCTGCCCGGCATTAAAATCGGCCTTTACCCTATATTTCACACCCAAAGCCCAAAGTGGCGGAATAACGCCACCACCCGAAAATAGATTATAACGCTGAATAGCGGTACGCAAATCGGGGCCTTCAAAAACAAATATCTCCGCGCCTTTTGCACCTGGTATATCAATTGTTACATAACTGCCTGCCGCATTATTGCTGTACAATTCATTGGTAGACTGGGCATTTTTAGGACCGTTTGAAGTAAGCCCGCCTTTAACTTTCTCGGTTGTGCCGCAGTAGAATGTAGTATAGCGGGACGTGTTGATAAGAATGCCGTAGCCACCTGTAGAAACATAGTAGGGCATTGGGGCATGGCTGTAACCTACGTCGTTCAACGGATTATCATTTACAATCGGCCTTTTACGCAACCCGCGCTGGTTAAACGAGCCTATTTGCATACCAAAGCCGTAAAGCTGCTCGCTATCCTGTAGCGGAATTTCTACTACAGTGCCACGCCCGGTTACATGAATTCTAATGTCACCTACTTTAAAGGGAATGCTCCCTGCCGGTAAATTCAAGAGGGCTTTGCTATCCGGCGGTGCCGCACAAAAGCTGTAGGGCGAAAATTTATCGGGCACACCAAACGAGATCTTTTTTACCCCTGATGCGGCATCAGCTAACTGCAATTGCTGCGCAAAGCACATCATTGCAAGCAGGTTAAAAATTATTAAAAGAGTAAGGTAACGTTTGGTTTTCATAGGCTGTTAATTTACAATCCCCCAATTTTTGTTTGGCTGAGCGCCCATGGTTAACTCCAGGGTACCGCCAGCCGCTACATCTTTGTAATCGAGGTAACATTTGTTATACGCTCGGCCATTTAGCTTCGCGCTTTGAATGTAAATATTTGCAGCCGAATTATTCTTAGCAACTATTGTAAATGATTGTCCTTTGGCATATTTAGGGTCGAGCTTTAAGGTAACTTTATCAAAAACAGGGCTTGTGATCTCCTGACGGGTATCGCCCGGGGTTACCGGATGCAAGCCTGCTGCTGCCAAAACGTACCAGGCCGACATTTGGCCAACATCCTCATTCCCCACTAACCCTTCAACCGAATTTTTATAGGCACGGCGGCAGATCTCGCGCGTCCATTTTTGGGTAAGCCATGGTTGGCTTAAACGGTTATACAAAAACGGGACATGATGCACAGGTTCGTTAGCATGGTTATAGTAATCGTTCCACATCATGTTATCTGGCGTTTTGGCAAACAGGTTATCCAGGTCGGCTAATACTTTTTCTTTGCCGCCCATTAGCTTTACCATTCCATCCACATCATGCGGTACAAACCATCCCTGCTGGTAAGGGTTGGTCTCAAAGGTGCCGTACCATTGTGTCATCCGGCCAGAATCCGGCCAGGCAACCCATTTACCGGTTTCATCTTTAGGGCGGAACCATCCTTTATCCTCATCAAAAATGTTTTGGTATGATAAACTGCGGGCGGCGTATTTTTGCTCGTCTGCCGGATGATTTAACCATTTGGCTAATTGCGAAACGCACCATTCGTTATAAGCATACTCTAAAGTTTGGGCTATGCCTATACCGCCCGGGGTATAGCCTTTCTCCCCATTACCAAATTTTTCTACCGAACCTACCGAGAGCGCATAAGCCTTATTCACATCATAATTACGAATGCCTTTTGCATAAGCATCGGCAAAAACGGATGTCATGGGGTTGCCCAGCATACAGCCGGTATAGGCATTTAACAGTTCCCAACGCTCAAAATAATTCTTCTGCTTTTGATCGGCCAGTGTCACCATCGAGTTCATCAGATCGTTCACCAATGATGGATTAATGATGGTTTGCAGAGGCATCTGGCTGCGGAAAACATCCCAACCGCTAAAAATTGTGCGTTTTTTAAACGCTGTAGTGTAATGTGCTTTGCCATCACCTCCGGGATATTTGCCGTCTACATCGCTGATGATGCGCGGGTCTATCATGGTATGATACAGCGCGGTGTAAAACACTGTCTTTTGATCTGTAGTCCCGCCTTGTATGTTTACTTTGGCTAAAGCCTTATCCCATAAGGCCACGGCACGCTGATAGGTAGCTTCAAAGTTCCAGTCTTTGATTTCGGTCAGCAGGTTATTTTTTGCACCGGCAATACTTACGAATGAAATCCCCGATTTCATCAGCACCTGCTCGCCTGCTTTGGTGGCAAATTGCGTATAAAAACCAAGGTGTTTGCCCTGCTTTTCTTTAATACCCTTTAAAATGGCCGCGCTGGCTATCCTATCCTGGTACTTATCGCTGCCAACCTCTTCGCGCTTGCGCACCCAGTCGTTAGGTATATCGGCACTCCAAACGCCAAAATCCTTTAGCGGCTTACTAAATTTGGCATAAAAATAAACCATATAATCTGCATGACCATCGCCATTACCCCAGCCCCCGCCGTCAGGCGTACACTTCATCCAGCCTTGTATGGTATAATTATCAACCACCTTTACATATTGCAAGATTGAGGTACCTCCTACCCTGCGCGCAAGATCTATCTGGATGCGCGACTGATCATTTTTTGGGAAGGTGAAACGCAGCATACCGCTGTGCGGAGCGGCTGTCATTTCGGCTTTGATATTATAGTCGGTTAGTTGGGTGCTGTAATAGCCTGCCGAAGCCTTTTCGGTTTTTTTATCGTATTGAGAACGGTAGCCGCCTTCGGGATGAGCTATGGTTCCGGCTTTTGTTTTTAGCCTGCCTGTGGTTGGCAGCACCAGGAAGTTACCCAGATCTCCGTACCACCCAATGCCGCTCATTTGAGTAAATGCAAACCCTTCGATGCTTTTTTGTTCGTAACTGTAACCTGAGCCATTATCGCCCCCTGTAATGGTATTTGGGCTTACCTGCACCATACCATAAGGCGTGGTTGCACCCGGGAAAGTTTTACCAAGGCCGTGGTAAACCCCTGCATCGGCAGTACTGGTACTGGCACCTATAAAAGGGTTAACGTATTTTGCCAGGTTTTGCGCATAAATGGGTTGCACCGCGGCAAGGCCGAGCGCAACACTTGCTGCAAAGTATTTTTTTATATAACGAAACATTGTTAGAGCATAATTTGGTTGCCCGAAATTATAAGGCAAATAGCTTTAATACTATTTCCTATTCCTGCCATCAAATTTCAGAGATGATGAGGTTTAAAATCCGGTTGTTATTAATTGGTATTAATACGCCAAATTATGGAAGAAAAAACGATTTAGCAAATTTTAGGAATTTTTTTTATAAACTACGCTATTGCTTTAAACCGCGTGCATTAACTAAACGGATGGTACGGAAGCCAAATTTTGGCATAGTTACATTTACTCTCGTACCGCCATTTTTTGTTTCGGAAGCAGCAAGCGCTTGTTTAACCCTGCCATCCAACTCACATAAAACAACTTTATCAGCCTGGCAATTAATAGTAACCGTGCTGTTTTTATTATCAACACCTACATTAAACAGGCGCACGATCAAATCCTTGCCGTCAAAATTTAGGGCAGAGATTTCATATCCGGTGGGTACTGTAATTAACGACCTGACAGCTAATTCTGGAGCAGACGAATTTGTTGATACCAGTAGCGGCTCATTCCAATTGGTACTTTGCTGTTGAATAGCGGCCTTGTCCCATTTACCTGCATGCGGTACCAGTGCATAATTAATGGTTGTTGGGCCGGTAATAGTATGGTCGCGGTTCCATAAGCCCATGCCCGAGTATTGGATGTTTAGCCCCAAAGGAAAATCCTCGCCATGCGCATAACTGGTGGTATGATCGGTAAATAAGGCCATGCCGTATTTATTATCTCTATCGGTAACGTCTACCCAGTTTAAAATAACATTGTTTTTAATGCTGTCCCAACGGGTAAAAAAGGTATTCTTCAACTTGCTTTCTGTAACATCAAATGGGGCATTCTTGTAAACTTTTTGCTGCGCGAGGCTAAGCGGGAAATAAGCCAGCAATTTTTCGCGGTCGTTGTAAAAGGCCTTTTTAGGATTATCGAGCCTGTAGGTGTTTGGCAAGGTTGGCTGACCTATACCAGGGTTGCCCTTCCAGTTAATAGTTATCCTGAGCTCAATACGTGGCTGCCCCTGTGCTACGGTAAGTAATTGGGTACAATCGCTGCCATTAATAGTACCCTTTATAGCGAGTTTTATTTGCAGCGGGCCTTGCTCCAAGATCTCGACTTTTGCCGGATTGTCAGTAGTAGATTTGAACCCGCCTTCGTTGTAAAAATTACCCCTAAGTTCGTTAAAGGCACGCGCGTTATTCTGATCTACAAATTCTTTGTTATTTAAGGCTTTGGCTACAATGCTCTTTACAGCTCCCCCCCGTGCAGGGTCGATAATTATTTTATACAGATCGGTTTCGAGCACATACTTTCCGTCTACTAAGGCAATTGCTGCCCCTTTTGCTGTTGCCGGTGCCTGTTCTTTTATGCTGTAAACAGCATATCCCATAGGTGGCACCTGCGCATTAAAAAGGATTTTAGTTTTATCGCCATTTAACTGTGCCGGCACGGGAATGCCTTTATTATTAAAAACCACGTACTGTTTGCCGCCAGCGGGGATGTTAACAGAAACCGTTTCGTTACGGGCCACCCCCGTAGTGTTGTAAACGGTAATATATTTGCCATCGCCGCTTTTGTTTATGGCGCTAACCGCCCCGCTAATTATGCTATCGCAAATGGCATTGGTGCTGGCTGTCCAATTCGTTACTTTATCTGCCCATGTATCGCCTTTTTTTCCATTGTAGGGTACTATCCAGCAATCGTGGTGTTGAGACAGCATCAATGTGCGCCATGCCGAATCGAGCTGGGCCTGCGGCCACATATACCCTGCATATAACCGGGCCATGGCCGCCATTTTTTCGGCTTGGGCCAATTTATTTTCAGACACCCGTACTTCCCGGGCTATTTGCTGCATAACCTGCGAACCCCAAACCAGGCTTACCTGTATGTCTTCCTGCGATAGCTTCCAGTCCTGGCGCGCGTCGTTTTTTGCTATGTTGCCAAAGTAATTGCGCCATGTGGTGTAAATGCTGGTTATACCGTTTTTTACACCCTTGCCTATAAATGGGCCGTTCTTCCACCCGGCATCCTGCAGGGTCATCCCAACCGGGTGCTGCATACCGGCTGCAAAGGCGGCATTAACGTATTGGGGCGAATTATTCCAGGCTATCGTTTGCCATGTAGATTTTTGCGCAAAATCCTCGCCCTCATATCGGGGAGATGTGATAATGGCGCTGCCATCGGGCCCTATCCAGTTTACCAGTTCGCCACGGTGACCGCGGGTATAGCCGCCCCAGCAGGTATTAGGGTTTTTTAATGACGCGTATTTAAACCCGAACGATTTTAAGATCTGCGGTAATGCGCTTGTAAAACAAGGTTCTTCTGAGGAGTAAGTGCTAAACACAGCCGTTGGAAAATGTTGTTTTACCAGGCCTATACCGTAACTAAACTGCCGGATAATGCTCTCGCCGGATATGTTATAATTATAGCTTTGCGCATAAGCTGGGTTTACATACTCGATACGCCCATTAACGGATTGATCTGCAAACAATGCCTTAAAATCGGCATATGCAGCCGGGTCTACCGCCCGTGCCCTCGCCCAGGTTTCGGGTTCCAGCTCAATGTTTATTTTCCATTTAGGTTTGCTCTTGAGCAGGTCGGCCATGAAGCGGGTGTTCCAATCGGGGTAATGGCCCCAGATCCCGCCATGATAACCATCAATATAATATGCCGTTTGAGCCAACGCATTGTTGCCGATAAATAATGCCCCGGCGGCTGTTGCAATAAATTTTACGATCTTATTTTTGAGTGAGTACATGCTGGTTTGTGTTAGCCGCCAGTATCTCTACTTTGCGGGCCACCGGGCGGTTTATAAGGTAAATTTGATTGGTGAGCAGGTCCATTTCTTTTTGCCATGCATTACGCACGGTTTTAAAGCGAGCCTTGTAATATGTATTGAGCACGGCACCTACAAAAAAATCTTTTTGAGCGTAGCGCTGTACCGAATCTATAGTTGCCTCGCCATCATTATGCAGCAAGCCATGTGGTTTTAATATCGAATAATGCAGCCACCAATACTCGCGCAGGCGGCGTTCTATTGCCCAGCGCTCTTCATTTAAGTGCATTACGGCAAGGGCTTGCTGGTATTGCGGGGTGGTTTTTACCTCGGCCAGGTTAACACCTTTTTGCAGCTGGCTGGCTGGCCAGGTTCCTATTAGCTTTCCGTCGATCTTTACGGCATAATTGTTCCCCGGCAGGTTTTGTACCTGTAATATCTCCTGGTTAAATTCCTGCTGAAAAGGGACCAGTTTTAGCCCATCTGCTTGTGAGCGCCCCTGTTTACCAATATTTTGTACAATAGTGTCTATAGGGTAAGGCAAAGCGTTTGCTTTATAAGTATAGCTCACCTCATTTTTGGTAGATACCAAGTTTGTTATTACACAATTCTCGCTTTTTACAGCTGCATTTTTTTCGAGGTTGATATTAACAGCGGCAACTTTTTTATTTGCAAAGCCTTGTGCCTTTAAAAATAAGTAGGCCATTACCATGTGGCCATCTACGGTTGGGTGGATCCTGTCGAAACTTTGCATCGAAAAGGTAGAATCGTGCAGTTGTTGCTGCTCGTTTATGGTTATCATAGGTTTGCTAAAATCTACAAACTCCCATGCGTTTGCCTTAGCCGCATCTTTTTGAAAACTTACAATGCGCTGCATAGCCTCATTTTTATTGAAAATAATGCCCGGCTTAATTTTAGCAGTACCATCATAGGGCGACGAGCCTATCATGATATTACGCACGCCGGGGTGTGCCTTCAAGTGTTTCTGTATCTCTAAAAAGCTATTGTAGGATGCAGCCACTTTTATCTTGTAATTTGAATCGGCCTTAGCGCCGGTAAGCCATTGGTACCCCGTGTCATTCATGCCGAAGGTTAACGTTACCACTGTTGGGTGCTTATCAAATACATCCTCCTGCAAGCGTTCATCAATTTGTCTGGCAACATCGCCGCCTATGCCGGCGTTAATAAAATCTACCCGTGTATAAGGCATGCGAGTCATATAATACAACCATATGTAAGAATGGTAATGGCCGCCATCAGTAATACTGTTACCTACAAAGGCCACTTTATCCCCCGCCTTAAATGGCTTTACCTGCTGCGCATGAACAAGAAATGATTGTGCAAAGCAAAGAATTACAGCAAGTAGCCTGAATATATAGTTGGACATTTAAAATCGTTTTAGCGACAAGTTGTAAAAGTATATAAAGCTTTTGTAATTAACTAAATCAATTTAGCAAAATTGAAAAATTATACTATCTGCTATACCCTAAAAAACAAAAACGCCTTGAAAATTAATTCAAGGCGTTTTATGTAACTAAGTTGGTTTGATCCTCTTTAGCTCTTTATAAATGCTAACAGATCTTTATTAATAGTAGCCGCCTCGGTTGTTGGCATGCCGTGAGGGAAACCAGGGTAGGTTATAAGTTTACCATTCTTAACCAGTTTCGCCGCTTTTAGAGCGGTAAGTTCATACGGAACAATCTGGTCGTCTTCGCCATGTAAAATAAGAACCGGTACGTCAACACTTTTAAGATCTTCAGTAAAATCTGTTTCCGAAAAAGCCTTTACACAATCATAATGCGCTTTAATACCGCCCATCATTCCCTGTCGCCACCAATTATCCCTCACCCCTTGCGATACCTTGGCGCCTTCGCGGTTAAAGCCATAAAATGGCATTGTAAAATCCTGGAAGTATTGCGGCCTGTTATAAGCCGTCCCCTGGCGTATCTCATCAAAAATTTCCATTGGTATACCATCAGGGTTACTGTCGCTTTTGGCCATGGTTGGCGTAACAGCGCTTATTAGAACAGCTTTTGCAACACGCCCTTTACCATATTTGGCAACGTAACGGATCACTTCGCCGCCGCCGGTAGAGTGGCCAACATGTATGGCATCTTTTAAATCAAGTGCCGCTGTTAGTTCGGCTACATCAGCCGCGTAGGTCTCCATATCATTCCCTACTGCTGTTTGGCTCGACCGGCCGTGACCGCGGCGGTCATGGGCTATTACGCGGTATCCTTGCTCCAGGAAAAACATCATCTGGCCGTCCCAATCATCACCGGATAGTGGCCAGCCATGATGGAAAACGATAGGTTGCCCTGTTCCCCAATCCTTGTAATAAATTTCGGTTCCGTCTTTTACTTTGATCGTGCTCATTTTTAAATTTTTTTAAGGTGATTGATGTAGATAAATGTCCAAAGCCCTAAGGGCAATTCTTTTTTCATTTGGCTAATTATCCAAGTGTACTTTGGACACATAAATATACTATACAAACACCAACAACCATATTTTAATTACCTACAATTGCTCAAAAAATAATATTAATTGACAATATCGCTTAATCTGCCATCTCAATGTTGTGCTTAAAAAGATGGCATTTCTTATTGCTATCTTTGTGGCTATAATTAATACTTATGAAGCACGAAGAAGTGGTTGCAGCCCTAAAGGTTATTGCCGAAAAAGGCATGGCCATAAACATAGCCAAGCCCGACCTGCAAGACCTCAAAAAATATAACCTTATAGAAATTGGCAAAGGCGAAGAAACCAAACGTTCGCCGGCGTGTACGCTTACTAAAAAGGGCCGGGTGATGCTTAAGGCTAACCTGCCTAAGCCGGATAAAGCTAATGAGGCAGAAACTGGGGCCAACGAAATAACCGATTGATACCTTTGCGCTATTTTTTTCACATCGGTTATCACGGCACAAATTACAGCGGGTGGCAAATTACGCCCAATGGTATTGGCGTACAACAAATTCTTGAGCAGGCTTTAAGCCGTATTTTTAAACGGCCAATTCATATAGTAGGATGCGGACGTACCGACGCCCATGTGCATGCTAGTCAGTTCTTTTTTCACCTGGACATTAATGAGCCCTGGGACTTTGACCTCGTGTTCCGCTTAAATAATGTTTTGCCAGACGATATTGCAGTTTTCGACATTATCCCGGTTGATGATAAGCATCACGCCCGTTTTGGCGCCACCTCCCGCAGTTACGATTATTTTATCCACTCGTATAAGGATCCCTTCTTAAGTCGGTTTAGTTCGATGTATATCGTAGATAACTGGGATGTTGACAGTATGGGCCGCGCCGCGAAACTGCTTTTAAATTATAACGATTACCGTGCTTTTTGTAAAATGCCCGACAGGAACCTGCACAACCTTTGTGAAATAAGCGAAGCAGGGTTTTTTATAAACGATGCCGGCGACAGGCTGCGCTTCCGCATATCAGCAAACCGTTTCCTGGGTAAAATGGTGCGCATTATTACCGGTAAGCTTATTGATATTGGCAGCGGCAAATTAAGTGTTGATGAATTTGAATCTTACCTGATAGACCCTCAACTTCCACAGGTTATTAAACCGGCCTACCCGCAAGGCTTATACCTTAGCAAGGTTACATATCCATACCTAAATATACCGGCTCGCAGCAAATTTACGCATATACTTGCCGATTATTCAATGCAGAACAGACCATAATTAAATTGAAACATCACTATAATTAAAATGCCGCCTATTGTTTAGCGGGCGGCATTTTAATCAAGAGATTTATGATGTTAGTTTGCTGTGAAGGTAAAACTATGTATCACTACTTCTACGCTTTGTCCGTTTGATGGGGCAAGGCCATTGTAGCACCATAGGTTTAGCAATACCGGCATGCTTTTATTGCTGATAGATGTGCCGGGGCTGTTGAATGTTTTGGTGAGGAACAGGTTGGTATCACCATTCTGGAAACCATACAAGCTTTTAAACACTACGCTGGTTGCCGTGCGTTTAAAGCGATGGGTGCTGTATGTGCCCCCCGGTAGAGAAAACTCCTGCGAGTAACTTGCCGGTGCAGGCGCATCGCCCACTTTAGGGAAAATGGTGTAGTTTAAGTTTGGCCATGCCGAGTTTCCCCATCTTGCAAACTCAATATCTATCTCGTCGCGGCCATCAATGCCCGAGTAATCAAACAAGCCTAAAACAATATTCTTATCGAGGTTGGCAATTGGTCCGTCAATTTGCCATTGGTAAGTACCATACCCAAAGTTGGTGGTGCTTGAAATTTCGGCACACTCCCAATGGTTGTTTGACGGGTTTTTAGAAACCCTTAAGTGCAGCCACCCGTTGGCATCAACCCAAACGTTGTTACCACTCCAGTAGTTGGGGCCGGGCCCCTGCGTTCCGGTTGGTGCTTTAACATTCCAGGTGTACCCGCTCCAGGAAATGGTGGCCTGGTCGCGTTGGCTGCCCTGTGTTACAGAAGCGGTGCTCTCGGGGGCTTTTGCGCTTTGCGGTGCAATAGTCGCCGTTTTTTCTTTGGTACATGCCGCCGCAAATAGCGCTGCAAATACAATGCAATAGATTTTTTTCATGGTTATGAATGATTTAAAGGGTGAAAAATTCAAATGCAAAAAAATCAGAACATGCAAACCAATATCGTTTACACCGGCACTTTGCGTTATTTATAAGTTTAATACATTGCTTTGCAAGGCAAACAATATTATATTGATTAACTTATATTTAATACTTTTTCTAACAAGTGCAGCAATGCAGATGCTTTTACCAATAGTTTTTAAATTATTTTTTAATGTCTAAATACTTATCCCAATTGTTTAATAAGTGTAACGTATACACCTTTGTATGTACGCGCTTAAAACTCCTTACAAATAACTGACCCAATAAATTTTGCACCTTGATGCTTAAGAGTACTTTTGTATTATTAACTGAATTATCCGCGTAGATAAACACGCATGGCTGAAAACTCACTGGTACGCCGCCTTGGCCTTGCACAAGCCACCGCGATAAATATGACCGATATGGTTGGCATAGGCCCGTTTATAACATTGCCAATGGTTATCAGCATGATGAACGGGCCATATTTTTTATATGCCTGGCTTGCCGGCGCACTCCTCTCCTTTATTGATGCCATGGTTTGGAGCGAGCTGGGCGCTGCATTCCCCATGGCGGGAGGATCATACAATTTCCTGAAAGAAACCTATGGCAAAAATGGCCCGGGCAAGCTCATGAGTTTTTTATTTGTGTGGCAAACCATGATACAGGCCCCGCTGGTTATTGCTTCGGCGGCCATTGGTTTCGCGTCTTATTTTTCGTACCTCTTCCCGCTAAATAACATTGAAGCTAAGATGATGAGCGGCGGTGTAGTAATATGCATTGTAGCATTGTTGTACCGCAAAATAGAATCGATAGGTAAAATAAGCGTGATGCTTTGGGTAGGCGTTTTGCTTACCATGGTGTGGATAATAGCCGGAGGTTTGGCACATGGCAATTTCTTATCCCCCATTAAACACATTAATGATAGTTTAACGGTAAACTACGCCTTTGTGGCAGGGATTGGCTTTGCCAGTGTAAAAAGCGTTTACAGCTATTTAGGCTACTATAACGTTTGCCATTTAGGTGGCGAAATTGTTAACCCTTCCAAAAACATACCAAAGAGTATGTTTATTTCAATAGCGGGTATTGCCATACTTTATATGCTCATGAATGTAAGCGTTGTAAGTGTGATACCCTGGCAACACGCTAAAGACAGTAAGTTTGTTGTAAGCGAATTTATGGAGCAATTATCCGGCGATACTTCGGCAAAAATTGTTACCTGCTTGATACTATTGGTCGCGTTCTCTTCGGTGTTTTCGGCTACACTGGGCTATAGCCGTATCCCCTACGCGGCAGCTGCCGACGGCGCATTTTTTAAGGTGTTTGCAAAGTTGCACCCCACCGGTAATTTCCCATATGTATCGTTGCTGTTCCTGGGCGGGGTGGCATTCGTTTTTAGCTTGTTGTTTAAACTGAGTGACGTGATCAGCGCTATATTGGCAATGCGGATACTCATCCAGTTTATATCGCAGGCTTTAGGCTTATACCTGCTGCGCCGAAAAAAAAGTGAGACCAACTTCCCCTATAAAATGCCCTTGTTCCCTATACCTATCTTTTTGGCGATATTGATGTGGGTGGCCATATTAATATCAACGGGCTTCCACATGGTATTGGGTGGGTTAAGCGCTATTGCTTTAGGTACTGTGGTTTACCTCATCAAAGCCAATATGAAAAAAGAATGGCCCTTTAAACCGGTTAATTATAAACCGTAAAAAGCTACGGCGTTTTTTCCCCAGAATAATTCCTGCTCGTTTTGGGCTAAACTGTTAATATAGCTTTCCACACTTTTTATCACCCCTGCGTAACCGCCAGCTAAGTTACATACCGGCCAGTCGGAGCCAAACATCACGCGTTTAGGCCCAAATGCGTTAAAGACTACATCAAGGTAAGGTATAAAATCCTCGGCTTTCCAACCGGTCCAATCGGCCTCGGTTACCATCCCCGATATTTTGCAGGATACATTAGGATGGCTTGCGATCGCCTGTATATTTTTATCCCACCCCTTTATATCACCAGCCTTTATGTTTGGTTTGGCAAGATGATCTACCACAAACCGCTGTTGGGGGAAAGCCTTAACAAATGTTTTAGCGTAAGGCAAGTGGTTTTGCTTTATCAGGAGATCATAAGTGCAATTATATTTATTTAGCAGGCTAATGCCATGCATAAATTGTTTATTCAGCATATATTGCTCGTCAGGTTCAGCTTGCAGGATGTGGCGGAAACCTTTTATAAGTTTTATATCACTATAGTATGCTAACCGCTCCTCTATATCTCGCGCGTTAAAATCTACCCAACCTACAATACCTTTTATAAAATTGTGCTTTTCGGCCAATCCCAATAAAAAGTCATTTTCCGCTTCCGATTGATCGGCCTGCACAGCTACACATCCTGAAATGTTGTATTCCGGTAATATCGGTTCTACATCATTTGGCAGCAGGTCGCGCTGAATAACTTTTAGGTCATCAGTTATCCAGGCATCTTTTACAGGGTGATATTTCCAAAAATGCTGATGGGTATCAATTTTTAACATGGCTTGTATCGATACCTCCCAATATCGAAATAATAAGGCAAAAAAAATCCCCCAATAAGCCTCACCTAAATCCTCTCCAAAGGAGAGGACTTTGTTGTCCCTCTCCTTTGGAGAAAGGTTTGAAATAGGATCCTTATTTGGTTATCAAATTATACAGTTCGTCCAGTTTGGGCGTAAGCACAATTTCAATTCGCCTGTTCTTAGAAAGCGCTTCGGGTGTATTGGCGGTATCGATAGGTTGAAACTCGCCTTTACCTGTAGCGGTTAAACGTTTAGGATCTATATTTTCGGTCTCGGTAAGGTAACGGGTTACCGATGTGGCACGCAACACGCTAAGGTCCCAGTTATCTTTTATCTGGCCAAGGTTTTTTATCTTCTTGTTATCTGTATGGCCTTCAACGGCAATGTTAATATCGGCTTCTTTGTTAAGCACCGCGGCCAATTGTTTAAGGGCTTGCTTACCCTTTTCATCAATCACAATACTGCCCGAAGGGAATAACAACTTATCTGTCAACGATACATATACCTTGCCGTTGCGGATATCGACCGTTAAGCCGCTTTGCTGAAAACCCAGCAGGGCTTTTTGCAGCTTATCTTTCAACGCATTAGTAGCTTCATCGCGCTTGCGCAATATTTCTTCTACCTCCTTAAGGCGCGCTTCGCGTTTTTGCAGATCTGTAGATAGCTGGGTTACTTTTGATGAACTCGCGTTGTAATTTTTGTCGAGCGCGTTATACTTATCGTTAAGGCCGCTATAATTACCTTTTAGCGTGGCCAGTTCCTGGCGTATGCGGGAGGTATCGGCTATCAGCTTTGATACTTGTTCTTCTAACGTGGCTGTGCGGGTAGCTAATGAATCGCGCTCGGCCAGCAAGGCCTTATGCTTTTTGGGCGACATAACCACACATGATTGCAACGCAGACGCAAACAGGGCTATTATAAGCAGATGTTTAAGTTTCATATTATATAGGGTTTAAGGGTACTAAGCAATCGCATTCTTCAGGAACACATTCAGCGGGTATAATTTACTGCATATATCCACAATATCCTGTGCCGCACTTGCAGCCATCACTTCTTTATCTTTTAATTGGTGTGCTACTATAAAACTCTTTAGTTTTAGCAGGTCGATGTTTTCGTTATCGGCATCGTAACCTTTGGGAGTGGTTTTTAGCTGGTCCTGTTTCCTGAAATCGCCAAATAGCTTCACAAACTTTTTATTGTCAATTATCTTTTTCAGGTCGGCCGCGTTGTAATCGATTTCCTGGCGGATAGCTTTCAGATGTGCGGCTTCTGGCATCCAGTAACCACCGGCTATAAATGATTTTCCCGGCTGTATCTGCAGGTAATATTCTACCCCACCCAGCTTAGAACCTAATGTTGGTAAACTAATGCCAAAATTATTTTTGTAAGGTGTTTTGTTTTTGCTGAAGCGGATGTCGCGGTAAATACGCATCACGCATTTTTTGGGGTCGAGGTCGGCGCTAACGGTGGGGTCTATTTTGTGCAGTTTCTCAATCACACTCGCGGCAAACTCAACCATGTTTTCGCGTGCCTTGTCGTAACGCCCCTTATTAGCCTGAAACCACTCGCGGTTGTTATTATCAACAAGCTCTTTTAAAAAATCAAGCGTTTTAGCCTCTATCATTCAATAAAATCTATTTTACTTTTAGCACATAGCAATTCTACTATGAACTATGATCCATGAACAATTAACTAATTCAAATTAAGCTTTTGCGGATGTATGTTCAGATCAACATTTTTACGGCGATACTTTTTGTACCAGATATATCCTACCACTGCAACAGCCAGGTATGGCGCGGCCAGCAAATACATAATCCCGTTATTTAAGCCCTTGGTTTTATTATCGCCGCTTTTGCTGTTGGTTTCTACATTGGCGCTACACATAGCACACTGGGCACGGGCAGGCACAACGCTCATCACCATTAAACCAAAAGCTAATACGAAGTATAAATATTTTAACTTTTTCATGTTTTTAACCTTTAAAAGTGGTAGTAAGGTTTGATCATCAAATATACAACAACACCCGATAATGTAACGAACAACCATATAGGAAACGCCCATCTTACCAGTTTCTTATGTTTTACTACCTGCATTTGCAAACCACGGTAAAAGCTTAGCAATATTAAAGGCAAAACACCTGCTGCCAATATAATGTGTGGGATCAATAATGATAAATAGATAGTGCGTGAACTTCCTGCGGCTGCGCGCTCATCGCCAGATAAAATACCATCGCCATTAAGATCGCCATAGATGGTGTCGTGCTGCATCAGGTAATGGAACAGGATGTACGATACCAGGAATAACGACGACAAGCAGAACGTTAAAATATTTAACCTTTTGTGTACGGTTATATTACCCTGCTTAATAAAGTATAATGATGTTAACAGCAACACACTGCATGTACCGTTCAATATGGCATTAAGCAACGGCAAATAAGGTGTAAAGGCAGGTGGAGTTGCCGGGCCGGGTATAAGATGGCGGTTTAACACTATTACTACGGCAATAACAAATATGGTTACGCCGGCTACGAATCGGAATATGAATTTATCGGTCATTTTATTTGGGAGTCGAGAATCAAGACATTAGCGTCAAGATCCTGTTTTATTGTAATTGTTTGAGGCAAGCATCCCTGTCCTGTCTCTGATTTCTCATTCCTTAAGTCTAATAAAGTGCTTTATCAACCTTACGCAGCTCTTCTGCTATCAGCACTTTTATTTCGTCGTTAAGTTTGGTGATATCGGCTGCTGACGTGCCTGAGTAATACCCGCGGATGCGTTTTTCGGCATCTATTAGTATTAGTTTATCGCTATAGATAAAATCGTCGTTACCGGCTTGTACAGCGTTTACCAAAAAACCATTGCGTGCCAGGTTATAAGTGGTTGAAGTGTCACCCGAGAGAAATAACCATTTCCGGGTTTCCTCAAATCTACCCGCGTATTTTTTTAAAGCCTGCGGCGTATCGCGTGTTGGGTCAACCGTTATACTGGTAAAATATATCATGGGGTTTTTACGATAAGCATACACCAGTTCGCTTATGTTCTTATTTACTTCGTTACAAACACTTGGGCAGTTGGTATAAAAAAAACTGGCCACAAAAATCTTTTTATCAAAGTTTTTTAATGATACCTCTTTGCCGTTCTGATCGGTAAGTGTAAAGTTGTTTAGCTTATGATAAATGGTATCGGGTATGTAATTACCATGAAACTTGTGCCCTGTTTTAGCCACCTGTTTAGGCCCAAAAAACGACAGCGGTTTATACCTGTTCTTACCCTTTGCAGTTAGTAAATAATATAAAAATCCCGGTAGCGCTAATATGGCTACCAGGATCAATACTTTTTTCAAGAAAGAAGTGTTACGCATTATCCTATTTTCGGTCTCAGGTCTACCCAGTAGTGGCTTTCGTTGGTAAGCACCAATATTAAACCAATAATAAATAATATAGGTACAATGATGCTTAATGCTAAACCTATCTTCTCGAACTTTAAGTGCATAAAGTAAGCTACAATGTAAAATGCTTTTGCAAGTGTTAAAATTATATAGATGGGGTTAGCCCAATGCAAAGGCACTTTACCGGTAGGTACTAACCAAAGCGCTATAATAAACTCAATTACAGTAATACCTAAAAGTACCAGGAAAACCTGTACAATTTTTTTGCGGCTCATGCCTTCGCCATGCTCGTGGTCGTCGTGGTGAAGTTCTGTTGATTCTGATGACATATATTTATCAGTTAATTTTTTAAACTAAGTAAAAGAATGTAAATACAAATACCCATACAAGGTCTACAAAGTGCCAGTAAAGGCCTACTTTTTCTACCATTAAATAGCTGCCGCGTTTTTGGTAAGTACCGGCCAATACATTTATGGTAATAATGATATTGATGATAACCCCGCTAAATACGTGGAAACCGTGGAAACCTGTAATAGTGAAAAATAAATTTGCAAACTGTTGGGTATACGTGGTAGAAAGCGCATCGCCATGGCGGAAATACTCTCCTAATTCGTGAGGGATGCTGCCCCACCAAAAACCTTCGTGGTGCAGGTGGCTCCACTCAAGCGCCTGGCAACCCAGGAACATAAAACCACCAATAATAGTGGCTATCATCCATCCAACTACTTCTTTTTTAGCCATACGGTGACCGGCCTCTACAGCCAACACCATGGTAACAGAACTTAGGATAAGGATGAATGTCATTAAACCCACAAATACAAGTGGTGCGCCGTGGTTAATAGATGTACCCGGTACAGATTGGAAAATAAGATCGGCAGCAGGCCAGCTGTTTGAGCTGAAACGCAGCGCGCCATAGGCAATTAATAACGACGAAAAGGTAAAGGCATCTGATAACAGGAAGAACCACATCATCATTTTACCATACTCAACTTTAAACGGCGATCTGCCACCAGACCACGGCGTTGTCTTTACTTCATCAATAGGTGATACTTGTACACTCATGAGTTTTTATTATTGGTTCAAAAGTAAAAAAACATACAGATAAATCCATATAATATCGACAAAATGCCAAAATATTGAGGACATCTGCATACTGTATAAATTTTTAACCTGCTCTATGCTGCGGGTACTACGCCAAAGCGTATGGGCCAACAGCAGTAAGCCGGCAAAAATATGGAGTAAATGCATCCCGGTAAATACATAAATAAAAGATTGGGACGCATTAGGGTTGCTAAAGTAAACGCCATTCTTTATCAGGTATGACCAGGCCGATAGCTGGATGATAAAAAAGGCGATGCCTAAAATAATTGTTAAAGTCAGGTAAATCTGCTGCTTACCACGATCAAGGGCCTTAGCTGCGCGCGATGCTAAGAACATGGTAATGCTGCTTAATACAATTACACCGGTGCTGTACATAAAGGCATCGGGCAATTTAATATTTAGGCCGCGTGCCGCGCTACCGCCCGCGTAAACGATAAAACCGCTGGTTAACGCCGCAAAAAACATAAACGATGTGAATATAAAGATCCACATGTTGAATTTTTTGGGTGCCAGGTTATATCTGTCTTCTTGTAACTGGGTCATCATTTTCCTATAAAATCAAATAAAAATATTAGTTGCACAACCGGCAAATAATAAAAAGAGCCGAACATTAATTTACGGGCACTGCTAATCTCTAACGTACGCATTAAATTAAAGGCCTGGTATATAAAAATAAGGCTCATTATTACCGAAACTACGGCAAGAACAATGCCGCCATTATGGTTAAAATAAGGGAGCAGGCTTACCGGCAGTAATATAACAGTGGCTGTAAATGTAATAACAGCGCTTGTAAGGTTCCGTTTACCTGTTGGCAGCAGCCTAAAATCTGCCAGTTTATAATCATCATCCAGCACCCAGGCAATTGCCCAAAAGTGCGGAAACTGCCAAACAAATTGTATGGCAAATAATGTCAAGGCTATCTCGTCTATCCGGCCATGCGGCTGTCCTGCTACATAACCTATTAAGGCCGGTAAAGCGCCCGGTATCGCCCCCACAAAAACCGCAATTGGCGATTTGCGCTTTAACGGAGTGTAGGCAAACGCGTATAGTATAATTGAGAATACCGATAGTAAGCCGGTAAGGATGTTTAAACTTCCCAATAAATAGGTGCCGGCCATACCCATGCCCAAACCTAAAACCAAACCCTGTCCATTGGTCATCCTGCCTGCGGCCATTGGGCGGTCCATTGTGCGCTTCATTAATTTATCAAGGTCAACCTCTATAACTTCGTTAAAGCAGTTTGCCGCCGATGTAACCAAAAAGCCTCCAACTACCAGCTTTAACCAGTTTATCCACATGGTTGTACTGTAAAGTGATCCCCATGTGTTGCCACCATTTGCCTTTACCGCTATGATAAATGAAATAGACGCCGAAAATACAACTAACAGCGTTAGCCGCATTTTTACCAGCTTAGAAAAATCACTCCATTTCATTTGCCTGCCCCCTGCACGTTAACCGAACTAAATAAATTCAACAATAAATAAAACTGGGCGCCAAATAATAAACTTGCCAAAACAATATGTGTTGCCTGTGCAAAAGGCGGTAAAGCCCAATAAGATAACAGTATACCGGTCACTATTTGCAGCATGATCATTAAAAAGGTAAAGCTCATTAACTGCTGCTGTATAGAGTGCTTATTAAAGCCTTTTCGGATAAGCGCGTATAAAACGAGGTTCATTACCAAAACAATTAAGGCTACATCGCGGTGCTGGGCGAAGATCTCGCCGGCGCGCTGTACCCAACTATCGCGGTAGCTACCTTCTAAATGGCTTGCCACCGCGTCTATTTTTTCCCGCACCTCGGTACCAAATGTTATTTGTAAAATGCTCAAAGCTAATACCAGCAGGGTAACTATGGCTATAAATGGTTTGCGTTCCACTTTATAGCGGCCCTGCACCTTTGCCATGTGGTATGTTGTGATACTAATGGCCAAAATTGCCAAAGCAATAAGCATATGCACGGTAACTATCCATGCCACCAAATTGGTTGATACCACTATAGACCCTAACCAGGCCTGGAAACCTACAAGTATTACGTTAAATATGCTCAGGAAAACAATAAGCTTGTTGGTTTTCCTGTATTTAAGAGAGTATACAACGCATAACAGTAAAAATAAACCCGATGCCGCGCCAATCAAACGGTTAACATACTCCGTCCAGGTGCGGGCGGTATTAAATTCCTCTGGCACCAAAATAGATTTATCATTACGGATACGCATTGCCAGCTGGCTATATCCAAAAATATCCAGCATTTTGGCAAACTTTTGGTTTTTGGCCAGTCGCTTGTCAGCGTAAGTTTTTTTGTAGTTAACCGGTAGTTCTGATATGCTGGTTGGGGGTATATACCTGCCAAAACATTTTGGCCAATCGGGGCAACCCATACCAGAGCCTGTGCTACGCACTACGCCACCTGCCAGTATCACTAAAAACAGCAGGATTATGGTTATGAGGTTAAACTTTAGAAACTTATTCCCGGGTGCCTGTATGCTCATCTTTTAAATTAAACAATTTGAAAATTTGACGATTTGAAAATTTGAGAACTAATTGTTTTCAAACCGTTTAATTTTCAAATTTTCAAATTGCTTAATCTTCAAATTGAAGAGTTATTTTACTTCTTCGTTGCTTTTTTGAGTACATGCCCATTTAGTGTGCTCCTCCAAACCTATTGGGTTGTCCTCAAAGTCGTGCGGAAGGTTAGAACTCATTGTTTCAGAAAGCGGAACCGTCTGTGGTATAAAGTCGTGCTCGGCACCCGGCTTGCTGTAATCGTATGGCCAACGGTAAACGGTCGGGATTTCGCCCGGCCAGTTACCATGCAGGTGCTCAACAGGTGTGGTCCATTCCAGGGTATTTGATTCCCATGGGTTTTGAGGCGCTTTCTTACCCCAGAATATAGAGTATACAAAGTTAAACAGGAAGGCTAACTGCGCTACCGCCGACATGATTGCCGCCCAGGTAACGAATGTATTTACAGACAACCACTGTTTCATTGATTCGAACTCAGTGAACGCGTAGTAACGGCGTGGTACACCATCCAGGCCCATAAAGTGCATTGGGAAGAATACCAGGTAAGCGCCTATAAAGGTTAACCAAAAGTGCAGGTAACCTAAACGCTCATTCATCATGCGGCCAAACATTTTAGGGAACCAGTGGTAAACACCTGCAAGCATACCAAATATAGCTGCCGAACCCATTACCAGGTGGAAGTGGGCTACCACAAAGTAAGTATCGTGCAGGTTAATATCCAGTGCAGCGTTACCCAGGAAGATACCTGTTAAACCGCCAGAAATAAAGAATGACACCATACCGATAGCGAACAACATACCCGATGTAAAACGGATGTTACCCCGCCATAATGTAGCCAGCCAGTTAAATGTTTTTACCGCCGATGGTACCGCGATGATCAATGTAGTGATCATGAACACACCGCCCAGGAACGGGTTCATACCCGTAACAAACATGTGGTGACCCCATACAATGAATGATAGTACGGTGATACCTATTAGTGAGTAAACCATCGCGTGGTAACCAAAGATAGGTTTACGCGAGTTTACCGACATTACCTCTGATGAGATACCCATCGCAGGCATAATTACGATATATACCTCGGGGTGACCCAGGAACCAGAATAAGTGCTGGAACAGGATAGGGCTACCACCCTCGAATGGCTGAACCTGTGAACTGTTCAGTACAATTTCTGACAAGTAGAAACTTGTACCGAAGCTACGGTCGAATATCAATAGTACAACACCTGCAACTAATACAGGGAAAGATAATACGCCCAGGATAGCAGTTAGGAATAACGCCCAAACTGACAGTGGCATTTTCCAAAGGTCCATACCTTTGGTACGCATGTTAAGGATGGTACTTACGTAGTTGATACCGGCCATTAGCTGCGATGCGATGAACAAGGTCATACTGATGAGCCACAACGTCATACCCAAACCGGAACCCGGCATGGCTTTAGGCAATGCTGATAATGGCGGATATATCGTCCAGCCACCGCTTGCAGGGCCTTTTTGTATGAAGAATGATGATAACATGATAACACTGGCAATAAAGAAGAACCAGTAAGAAAGCATGTTCATGAATGGCGATGCCATATCACGTACACCTAATTGCAATGGTATAAGTAAGTTGGCGAAGGTACCGCTCAAGCCTGCTGTTAATACAAAGAATACCATGATGGTACCGTGAATGGTAACCAATGCCAGATAAAAGTTAGAATCTAAACGGCCACCCGGTGCAAAACGTCCTAATAATGTTTCCATTAAAGGGAATGATTTTTCTGGGTAAGCTAATTGGATCCTGAACAGGATAGAAAGGATCATAGCGATGAAAGCCATAGCCATACCTGTAATAAGGAATTGCTTGGCGATCATTTTGTGATCCTGGCTGAATATGTAGGTATTCAGGAAAGTTGCTTTATGGTGTCCGTGATCGTCTTCGTGATGTGCTACTCCGTGATCGTGAACTGCTAATGTTGACATACTCGCTAATCTTTTTGTATTAATTGTTTAACGCTAACCTGTTTGGTTGTACTTCTTTTTTCTCTGCGGCAAATTTAAGGTCTTTCTTAATCGCGTCAGTCAAATATGGTTTCTGCTGGCTTAACCACGCCTGGTATTCGGCCTCAGTAACCACACGTACAATCTTTTTCATGTTATAGTGGGCACCACCACAAATTTTGTTACAAAGTATCTCGTATTCAAAATTTGGTTTATCCAGTTTGGTACGCATCTCTGCGGTAGTAATGGTTGGTTTAAATTTAAAGTAGGTAGGTAACCCCGGTACCGCGTTCAATTGTACACGGAAGTGAGGGATATACACACTATGGATAACATCCTGAGCATGTATGTTCAATCTGATAGATTTACGTACAGGTAGGTACATGGTATCAGCCTGCAGATCATCGTAAGCATCTTTATCTTTAAAATTGATCCCTAATTTATTTGAACCGCTAACAAGCCTGTAATCCGTTTTACCCAACTTGGCATCTTTGCCCGGGTAACGTAACTCCCATGCAAACTGGTGGCCGGTAATATCAACATTGATAGAAGCAGGCTCGCCTTTAGCATCAACATTATCGGTAATTGATTGCCAGGTAAAGAAACCAAATATTACCAGGATAGTTAAAACGATTGCCGGTGCAATGGTCCAAACCTTTTCTATAGTATTGTTATGCGGCAGGAAATGGCCACGACGGTTTTTATTGTAACGGTATTTGAAGAGGAATGTAAACAGCAATATCTGTGTAACCACAAATACAATCATCGTTAATGTGGTAGTTGTCCAAAACATCTGGTCTATCTTAACCCCATGTTCTGATGCTGCACCTGGCAAGATCATGCTGCCATGTACGCTAAACTCCCAATAAGCTCCGTATGCACCTGCAACAAGGAACACAAGGCATAAAATACCCATTACATTGTTCCAGTTAATAGGCTGCTTATTTTGGATCTGCTGGGTTAGGTCGTACACGCGAAGTATCTTACCAACAATACCAACAACAAAACAAACGACAACGAAAAGCAGGATGTAATAACCTGCAGTAGCTAAGCCGTTGTCTTTAACTGCATCTGCAGCAGGAGAAGCGGCAGCGCCGGCTGATTCGGTACCCTGGGCAAAAAGCATGCTGGTGCCCAAGAGCATAAACACAGCTAAAAGCGAAAGTATTTTTTTAGAATTGAATAAATTTTTGAATCCCATTTTATTGGTTATTTGAATTGCTGTATCCGGTTGCAAATTTAACAATTATTATATGTGATGATGCAGACTCTCTTGCAAGAACGGATGTTTTTTAGGTATAAGCGATGTAAACCTGCTTAGAGCAGTTAATACCGAGAAGGTAAATAAACCTGCAAAACCTAAAAATATACCTATCTCCTCAACACCAAAACCTGGTTTTTCAACCGTGCCCGGCATAATCATTATATAGTAATCAAGCCAGTGGCCGGCAACTAATATTAAACAGGTCCACATCATACGGTTGGTAACACGTTTAGCATCACGAGACATTAAAAGTAACAATGGCGCTAAAAAGTTCATTACAATGTTAACCCAGAACCAGAATTTGTACTCAGGCTCCCACCTTTTATAAAAATAAACAGACTCCTCGGGGATGTTAGCATACCAGGTAAGGAAGAACTGCGCGAACCATACATATGTCCAGAAGATAGAGAAACCGAAGATAAGTTTACCTATGCTGTGCATATGATCTACATGTAACCACTGCATGTAACCCTTCTTTTGCAGGTATATCATGATCAGCGCAATAATAGCTAAACCACTTACGTGCATTGCTGCTAAGTTATACCAGCCAAACATGGTAGAGAACCAGTGTGCTTCTAACGACATGATGACACCAAACGCGAAGATGGGGAAGGTGAAACCAAAGATGGTTAAGAAGATACAAGCCAGTTTAAAGCTTTTATCGTAGTTACGCATGCCGCCTTCAGTATCTTCATCAACCGAAGATTTTGTTAAGGCCCAGCCAAAGTAGCTGTAAGCGCCTAACAGGATGATAAGCATGGCATAAAAGAATTTGATGGTTAAGAAAGGCGCTTTACCTGCTATAATAGCGTCGTAGTTTTCGCTGCCCGGCGTAGTTAAACCATGTGTAGCCCAGTGAGCATACAGGTATGGTACCATTTCTTTTTTACCGTGTTCAACAACTTCGTGCTCGTTAAATAAGCCAAAGGTAACAACGGCTATTAATATAAGGCTTGCTAAGGGCAATACCTTTGCAAATGCCTGAGGTATCCTGATAAGGGATGCCGACCAGCCTGCTTGTGCGGCGTACTGGTAAGCGCAAAAGAACACACCTGCTGTACAAACACAAACAAAGTAGTAAGACATTAGCAACAAGTTGCTATAAGTGTGTTGTACGTGTTCACCACCAGATATGAAGCCAAATGCAATTGCTATGATACCAATTACAATACCAACCAAACTCAACGTTTTGGTTGTGCCGGTGAATTGAAAACGTTCTTCTATACTATTATGAGTCTTCATTAAAAATTAATCTTATAAAGTTTGTAAATGGTGTACATACATAACTATCTTCCAGCGCTCTTCCGGCGAAACCTGTGATGCGTAAGAACCCATCGCGTTTACACCATAAGTTATAGTATGATATATTTTGCCGTCTGTAAGATCTTTCATTGCACCACCACGTGATGACTGGCCTTTTGAATAAGATGGCGGCGCCGGATAACCGTGCTGCACAACTAAACCATCACCCTGCCCGGTTACGCCGTGGCATGGCGAACAAAAGGTTGTGAAGAGTTTTTTACCATCGGCCAGGTTCTTAGGGGTATTCGCTATAAGGTTGGTAACCTCAAGGCTGGCTTTATCGTAGCCCTCGCGGGTATTCGGGCAATCAAAGCGTTTAAAACCTACTGGTATAGTACCTGCAGGCGGTACCTGCGCTGTTTTGCCATCCTTAAAATTAGGATTAGCCTGATCTGCTTCAAATGCTTTATGCTCGTACATATTGGGAGCATATTCCCAACCGGTACTACGCTTATCCTTGCATGATGTAATAACGATCGATGCAGCAATAACGATAGCCGTTGTGCCCAATATTCTAAGTTTATTCATAGCTAACATATTTTCTCTCGTTATGCTTTACTTCTACTGCTCCTGCTTGTTTTAATAAATTGGTTATATCCTCGTGCGGCACATTTCCTTTAGCATCAATAGCTATAACAAAACGGTCGTCAGTTGCACGCAGGTCCATTACACGCGGCGCACGGCCGGGGAATAAATGCGTTGCTGCAAAAAACGTGAATGTCATACCAAACGCGGTGAAAAGGATGGTCCACTCAAAGGTAAACGGTACAAAGTTTGGTATCGCAAAACTTGGTTTACCACCTACGTTCATTGGCCAATCGTGCACAAGGGTGTAGTAAATAATGCTGAATATTACTGTAGCGCCAAGGCAGCCAAAGCAAAATGCCGCGTAACCTAATCTCGAATCTTTAACGCCCATTTTATCCTCAATACCGTGGATAGGCATTGGCGTATATACATCATAGATAGGGATACTATTCTTCTGCAAGTTATCAATGCCCTGCATCATATCATCCGGGTCATCAAATAAACCCAATATCATTTTAGTCTTGCTCATTTTTATACTTTTTCGTAATCAGCCAAATCAACACTATCGTATTTAACCAACGATTCTTTGTAATACTGAACCTCAGCCGCATCAAGGTGGCCTTCGTCAATAAGTCTCTTCTTAGCCTGCTCGCTTGATGTTTTAAGCAATAGTTTTACCTCGGCAATAGCTACTGATGGTAATACCCTTATAAATAACAGGAACATGGTAAAGAACAAACCGATAGAACCGATGAACACGCTTACGTCAACCCAGGTTGGGTAGAACATAGCCCAGCTTGATGGGATATAATCGCGGTGCAGCGAGGTTACGATAATTACGAAACGCTCGAACCACATACCTATATTCACGATGATAGAAAGGAACCATGAGAATTTAATATTGGTACGCAGGTATTTTGACCAGAACAGCTGTGGCGAAATTACGTTACAGCTCATCATGCTCCAGTAAGCCCACCAGTATGGCCCGGTTGCCCTGTTAATGAATGCGTATTGCTCATATTCAACACCAGAGTACCATGCGATGAAAAACTCGGTAATGTAAGCCACACCCACAATAGAACCTGTTAATAAGATGATCTTATTCATCGATTCGATGTGGAACATGGTGATGTAGTTCTCTAAACCTAATACCTTACGGGTTACCAGCAATAGTGTTTGCACCATCGCGAAGCCCGAGAAGATAGCACCCGCAACGAAGTATGGAGGGAAGATGGTGGTGTGCCATCCCGGCTCTAACGATGTAGCAAAGTCAAAGGATACAATGGTGTGTACCGATAGTACCAGTGGTGTGGATATACCTGCAAGTATCAGTGATACGGTTTCGAAACGCTGCCAGGTTTTTAATGAACCTGTCCAGCCGAAAGATAGTATTGAATAAATGCGTTTACGTAAGCCTGTTGCGCGGTCACGAATTGAAGCGATATCAGGCAATAAGCCTGTGTACCAAAACAATAATGAAACCGAGAAATAAGTTGAGATCGCGAACACGTCCATCATCAGCGCCGAGTTCCAGTTTACCCAAAGTGAGCCGTACTGGTTTGGAAGCGGTAAGGTAAAGTATGCTAACCATGGGCGGCCCATGTGTGCTACAATGTAAGTAGCGGCACAAATTACCGCGAAGATGGTCATCGCCTCGGCAGAACGGTTAATGGAGTTACGCCAGTTTTGACGGAAAATCAATAGTACCGCCGAGATCAGTGTCCCCGCGTGACCAATACCTACCCACCATACGAAACCGGTAATATCCCAGGCCCATCCTACAGTTTTATTAAGTCCCCAAGCGCCTAAGCCAAACCAAAAGGTGTAGCTGATAGACACTACCCATAACAATGCCCCTAATGATGAGAAGGTAAAACCTATCCACCAAGCTTTGTTGGGTTTATTCTCTACAGGTAACAATATGTCATTAGTGATCTTGGCAAAGGTGATGTCTTTACCCGTCATTAACGGTTCCCTGATTATTGATTCATGCTGATGAGCCATATGTTGTTATATATCTCGATGTAAAAATTAAGCCAAAGATTCAGTTCCGGTGTTTCTAACTTTTACCTGGTATCCAATACCCGGTTTTACGTTAAGCTCTTCAAGTACGTAGTAAGTACGCTCGCTCTTCAAAGCTTTTGAAACTTCAGAGTTAGGGTCGTTCCTGTTACCAAACACGATAGCGTTTGCAGAACAAGTTTGCTGACAAGCAACTTTAACTTCGCCATCCCTAAGCGGGCGTTTTTCTATTTTAGCCTGTAACTTACCTGCTTGTATACGTTGCACACACATCGAGCATTTTTCCATAACCCCACGGAAACGTGTAGTAACATCAGGGTTAAGTACTAATTGTGTATGCTCGTTGTTAAGGTAGTTATCAAAGCGAGAGTCGTTCCAGTAGTTAAACCAGTTAAAGCGGCGTACTTTGTACGGGCAGTTGTTTGCACAGTAACGTGTACCTACGCAACGGTTGTAGGCCATCTGGTTTAAACCTTCGCTTGAGTGTACGGTAGCTAATACCGGGCACACGGTTTCGCAAGGCGCGTGGTCACAGTGCTGGCAAAGCATTGGCTGGTGAACAACGGTAACGTTGCTAAAATCTTCAAGTTTAGCTATTTCTTTTTCCTGGGTTACTTTACCGGAACGTTTGTCAACCTGTGCTTCACCGTTCTTCTCAAAACTGTAGTAGCGGTCAATACGTATCCAGTGCATCTCGCGGCGGCGGCCAACCTCATCTTTACCAACAACAGGTATGTTGTTTTCTGCACTACAAGCAACAACGCAAGCGCCGCAACCTGTACATGCATTTAAGTCGATAGCCATCACCCAGTCATAAACAGGGCGCGCGTGGATATGATCTTCGTTGGTGTTCTCCCAAAGGTCAAACATCTTTTCTTCTTCACCCTCTTTACCGCTGCCCGCACGGGCATCTTTCTTGTACTCGGTAAAGGTTGCTTCGCGGATAACGTTACGGCCCTCAAAAGAGTGGTGCGTTTGTGTTTGCGAAAGCGGGAATACATCGCCTGTAGGTTTTACAGTTGCCGATGCGTTTGTTTGGAACGTACCGTTAATAAAGCTAAGGAAAGGATAAGCGTTTTTACCTACGTTGTTACCAACAAGGCCTGCCGCAGTACGGCCGTAACCAACAGCTACCGATACGGTGCCCGGCGCCTGGCCCGGCTGTGATAATACCGGCAATGTTACGGTGTAACCATTAGCGGTTATTTCAACAACCTCAAATTCTTCAAGGCCCATCTTTTTAATATCAGACGGCGACATTGCTGCAAAGTTGTCCCAGGTAACTTTAGAAACCGGATCCGGTAACTCCTGTAACCATGGGTTGTTTGCTTTTTTACCATCGCGCATGGCTGTGTTCTGGTAAACCTGCAGCTCTACTTTATTACCTTCGGCAAGTTTAGCGCTTTGGTTTAACACGGTTTGCGCAACGGCGTTAAGGTCGTAGTTAAAGGTGTATGAACCGGCTGCAACGGGTGCTGCCAATACAAAACCTGTTTGTAACAAGGTTTCCCAACCAGCCTGGCCGCTTAAACCGCCTTTAGCTAATAAGTTGTTGTTCCAATTATTTCTTACAAAAGTGTAGTAATCTTTAGTAGCGCTGTCGGCCCATACCAAAAGGCTTTGCTCGGCCTGGCGGGTGTTGTTAACCGGGTTAATGGTCGGCTGCATTACCGTGTAGTAACCTTCTACAGAGCTATCATCACCCCACGACTCTAAGTAGTGGTGGTTTGGTGCAATAACGGTACAAAGCGCCGCGGTTTCATCTGCATGGTCGCTAAATGAAACTTTAAGGCTTACATTCTTTAACGCGTCAACAACTGCTGCCGCGCTGTGATAATCATAAGCCGGGTTTGCATCAAGGAATAATGCCGCGCCCACTGTACCTGCTTTAGCCTGGGTGATAAAATCAACTATAGCGCCATCATTACCTGCATATTGGCGAGATGGGTTATCCAGATCAATTGTAGTACCGTAGCTGCCTAATAAAGAGTTAATAGCATTTACTAATACTTGTGTAGCAACATCATTTGAACCACAAACGACAAGCGCTTTGCCTTTTGCTGCTTTAAGTTCGGCCGCTACTAAAAGGATCGCTTTATCTGCGTTTGCTGTGGTTAATTTTCTTGAACCCGGTAACGTTGTGCCCGATATGGCATTGTAAAGGTTAACCAATGCAACACCTTCTTCAGATGGTTTGATGGCGATACGCACATCGGCATTGGTACCTGTAAGGCTCATACCGCTCTCGAATTGGATGTGACGCGACATCTTCTTCTCTTCGAGCGATTTATTGTTACGGTTTGATACGTACTGGCGGGTAAACTCTTCGCCCGAAATCCATGTTCCAAGGAAATCTGCGCCGAAGCTTACAATTACGTCAGCCTTATCAAAGTTGTAGTGAGGTAATACCGCCTTACCAAAACTGTTTTGGTTAGCCTTAATAATACCTGTATATGATACTGCATCGTACTGTACGTGTTTTGCAGTAGGGTATTTTGCTATAAACTCAGCTATTACGGCCTGTGTAGACGGGCTGTGTACTGTTGAAGATACGATGCTGATAGTTTTACCACTTGCCGCAACTGCTGCAAGTTTGTTTTTTACAAAAGCGTCGATCTCTGCCCAACTGCTGTCGGTACCGTTTAACTGAGGGTCTTTAATACGGGTAGTATCGTAAAGCTCAAGCACCGATGCCTGCGCCTGCGCGCTTAAACCACCTTTTGATAAAAGATCGTTAGGGTTACCTTCAACCTTAATAGGGCGGCCTTCGCGGGTTTTAACCAATATAGCGCTACCATCATAAGTAGATGAGTAGTAGTTGGCTACACCCGGTGTAATTTCTTCGGGCTTTATTAAGTAAGGGATCGATTTGTGTACAGGTACTTTTTGGCAAGCCGCTAATGTAACCGCACCCACACCAAAGCCTAATGCCTTTAAAAAGTCGCGGCGGGGGGTTTTGCCCATAAGGCCACCTCCGCTTAAAACCTCTTCAATAGGAATTGGCTCGGCAAATTCGTGTTTATTTTTCTCAACAAATTCTGGCGTTTTGTTCAGTTCTTCTAAACCTTTCCAGTATTTTTTATTGCTATCCATTTATAGTTATATAAACTGTAATGTACTGTTCTTGATAATTATTAATAGTGGCACTTAGCACACTCAATACCGCCTAACACTGCTGCAGTAACTTTCTCACCTTTTTTAATTTTATCGTGAGCAGCAAGTATACTATCGTAGTAAGCGTTGCCTTTACCGTTAACCTCGGTACGTTTGTGGCACTGGATACACCATTTCATGGTAAGCGGAGAGTATTGGTATACCTCTTTCATTTCCTGGATCTGGCCGTGGCAGGTTTGGCATTTAATTGCGCCAACTGTAACGTGTTGCGAGTGGTTAAAGTAAGCCAGATCGGGCAGGTTGTGTATACGCACCCACTGAATTGGTTTTGCTTTAGTGCTATCGTATTTAGCGGTGTTAGGGTCGTAACCCAAAGCATCGTAAATTTTGTGTATCTCCGGCGATTCTGTTTTAACAGATTTGTGGCAGTTCATACAAACGTTTAACGATGGGATTGAAGCGTTTTTAGATTTGAACGCGCCGGTGTGGCAGTACTGGCACTCTATCTTCATGGCGCCCGCGTGTAACTCGTGCGAGTATTTAATAGGCTGTACCGGCTGGTATCCCTGGTGAACGTTGGTGTTCCACATGGTTACCCAGCTAAAGCTGCCTAAAGCTATAACACCGCAAAGTACTATAAAGAATACAAGTTTTTTGTTTTTAAGAAGCTTTTTAACAGTGGCTAACTTATCTACAGCAACTTTCTCTTCTTCGGCTACAACCTCTTCTTCAAATACGCCTTTTTTGTTTAGCAGCAAACGCTCAAGCGTTGCAATAACTTTATTTAATACCAGGATAACGATGAAAGCGATAACAATAACGCCTAATAAACCCCAGATAACAAGGCTGCTTGGGCCTTTATCTTCGGCAACAGCAGCACCGCCGCCACCCGGTTTATTTTTTTCTTCCTGTATCTTTTTCCAATCGGCACGGATGTAGGTAATAACGTTACCAACATCAGCATCGCTCAACTCGGCAAACACTGTCATACCCGCCTGGTTGTACTCATTAAAAATTTTAAGAGCCTTTGGGTTTTTGGCAGCAATTAATGCCTGGTTGTTCTGGATCCATTTGGTTAGGTAAGCATCATCTGTTTCAGACGTTAACTGCGGACCTAAGGCCGGGCCGGTCATACGCGTATCTATCTTATGACAAGCGGTACACTTGGCCTTAAATATAGCTTCACCTTTTGCTGCATCTGTTTGTGCATGGGCTGTTAAGCCTACCACAACCAAACCGGCAATAAGTAAAACCGACCTTGAAAACTGTTTAAAAATCAATGAGATATTTCTCATAAAAGGTATTTATGCTAAATAATTTTTTATTTATAAGTGTTAAACTGACGTAGAGCTGTATGATTTAGCCACTTTTTCAGGCACAAAAGTATAATTTATTACACTATCGCTGACAATATAATGACACCAATATCTAATTTATAATCGTTCTAAATTGCCTATAATCCCCCTAAAATTTGCTTAAATAGCCGTTTTGATATCGTGCTGATTTTTAACCCCAAAAAGTATGATATTACTCATTTGCATAAGCCATTAATATTTTTTGTTATTAAGAATGGGCTAAGGGAGCAACAAAAGGGTTGCACCTGGTTAAATCGTTAACTGCTATTTAGCAATAAAGCCCTTAAAATTTAAGGGCTTTATTGCTTTTAATTATTGTCCCAGTATCCAGGCAAATATCAACGGTACAACAATAGTAGCGTCGCTTTCTACAATAAATTTAGGGGTGTTGATGTCCAGTTTACCCCAGGTGATTTTTTCGTTTGGTACGGCACCCGAGTACGAACCGTATGAGGTTGTAGAATCGCTTATCTGGCAAAAATAGCTCCAGAATGGTATCTCGGGCATCTCCATATCCTGGTAAAGCATTGGCACAACACAAATAGGGAAATCGCCGGCAATACCGCCACCTATCTGGAAAAAGCCCACGCCTTTACCACCCGAATTTTTAGGGTACCAATCGGCCAGCCACGCCATATATTCTATACCACTTTTCATGGTGGTAGCTTTTATTTCGCCTTTTATAACGTATGATGCAAATATGTTACCCATGGTGCTATCTTCCCAACCCGGTACCACAATCGGCAGGTTGCGTTCAGCCGCTGCAAGCATCCACGAGTTTTTAGGATCTATCTCGTAATATTGTTCAAGCTCACCGCTTAGCAATATCTTATACATAAATTCGTGTGGAAAGTAGCGCTCACCGGCAGTGTCGGCATCTTTCCAAATTTTGTAGATATGTTTTTGCAAACGGCGAAATGCTTCTTCTTCGGGTATACAGGTATCGGTAACACGGTTGTAGTGGTTCTCTAAAAGGTCCCACTCATCCTGCGGACTCAGGTCGCGGTAGTTTGGTACACGTTTGTAATGCGAGTGTGCCACAAGGTTCATAATATCCTCTTCGAGGTTTGCACCTGTACATGATATAATGTCAATTTTGCCCTGGCGGATCATTTCGGCAAGCGATATGCCCAATTCTGCGGTGCTCATGGCACCTGCAATGGTTACCATCATTTTGCCACCTTCGGTTAAATGTGTTTCGTAACCTTTTGCTGCATCCATTAATGCCGCTGCATTAAAATGCAGGTAGTTTTTCTCGATGAACTGAGATATAGGGCCTTTTGCTGTACTCATCATATTTTACTGTTATTATTTCGCAAAAGTAGGTATTTTGCGCACATCAGAATTTTAAATTACAAATTCTATAAAACAAGTGCTATAAAATTACCTTTATTGCACTACAGCGCATGAAAAAACTCATACTCGTTATATTATTATCCGTACTTGTAATACCCGTTTTCGCGCAGGTAAAGATCCTGCCAAAATTTATCCGCAAAATGTATTTTGAAAAGGATACCAGCAAACGGGGCAGCTTTGTGGTACTGCCGGTAATAAGCTCGGCGCCCGAAACCGGTTTAGAGGCAGGCGGTTCGGCACTTTACTCTTTTTATACCGATACGCTAAGCAAAAACACCCGCGTATCAAATATTTTTGCTTACGCCACCTTAACCACCAAAGGCCAAAGCCGTTTAAATTTAAGCAGCAGCTACTGGGCGCCGAACAACAACTACCATTTCACAGGCGCTGTGGGTTATATTAATTTTCCGTTCGATTTTTATGGCATAGGCAACAATACCGCTAAAGCAGATGCCGACCGCCTGGGCCAAAAACGCGTACGTGTTACTTTTACCGGCGAGAAAAAAATTGGCAACAATATTTATGTGGGCTTAGTTGCCGGTGGATACGACTACCGTTTTCAGGACCAGCAGCCCGGGGGCATCTTTACTACCAACCCGGCCATTGAAGATAAAAACGGCGGCACAATACTATACTACGGCCCGAGCTTTATTTTTGATAGCCGCAATAATAACACCTATACCACCAGCGGCACTACCGTTACCAGCTATTTAAATATTATGAATGGCGTTAGGAGTAACAGCGGCTACAGCGGCGGTTTCTTAAATATTGAACTTACCCATTTTATAGCCTTAAGTAAAAAGTTTGTTTTAGGGTTTGATGTGCAAAGCCAGAACCTAACGGGCAGCCAGTCGCCTTTTTACCTGCTCCCCACCCTGGGCAGCGACGAGATGATGCGTGGCTATTACAACGGCCGTTTCCGCGACCGTAACCTGTTGGCCGGCCAAACGGAATTACGATACCGCATGAGCGAGCGTTTTGGGATAGTAGGTTTTATAGGAGGAGGCGAAGTGTTTCATAAGGATTTTAAGTTTGATGAGCTAAAACCAAACTACGGCGGCGGCCTGCGCTATTTCTTTGATGTGCAAAAGGGCCTCAGCGTACGTGTAGATTACGGCGTTGGCGAAAAACGCCCCGGCGAAAGCAGGCAAAGTGGCGTGTATGTGGGGTTAGGAGAAGCGTTTTAGTGGATGTGCGACTATTTGTATTTAAATGTGCGGTATTCACCCTTGTAAACGTAATCTTTAAAAGAATCTTCGTTCGCTTTCTCTTTAAAAATGGCGTCAATTGCCTTCGATTTGAAATTATAATGCCTTTTATCTAAAAATCCAACACTTTTTAGATTGGGATGCTCAATTAAAGGAGTAAGATCTCCGCTTAATATATTTGTACCTACAAATCTAAAGTCAATTAAATGGGGCAA
This sequence comes from Mucilaginibacter lutimaris, assembly GCF_042676625.1. Taxonomy (NCBI): domain Bacteria; kingdom Pseudomonadati; phylum Bacteroidota; class Sphingobacteriia; order Sphingobacteriales; family Sphingobacteriaceae; genus Mucilaginibacter; species Mucilaginibacter lutimaris. The sequence continues at coordinate 163,178 of NZ_JBHTIA010000003.1, read as the reverse complement.
TAATTGTATAAAATTTAAACTTTCTATTGGCCCGCAATTATTCAAACTTAGCACTTTTAAATTACTTAAAACCGATATCTCATTTATCGATGTAAGCTTTTTAGATTGTTCTATATGTAACCATTCAAGGGTGTCTTTCAAATCTGCCAAGCCGCGGTCGCTTTCAAGTTTCAAACAATAATCAACATGCAGCCTTTTAAGATCTGTAAATCTTTTTATTCCACTAAAGTCCTTTATGTTAGAAAAAGTAATATCAAGATACCTACAATCATTAGCTTCAGGTATTTCGTTAAAATTTCCTTCTGTAACTTTATAATGCCACAAGAATAAATATTCTACACCTGTCAGTACTGGAGTTTGAGTGATTTTTTTTTTGGAGTCCCAAATGAATCTTTTATGTGAATCAATCTGATCGAACCAAATGGTATTATATTCCCAGTTCATCACACCCTTATCTTAAAATCCTCTTTCGCCTGCCCCGGTTTAAAAAACACCAGGCCTATCCAAAACAAGTCTACAGTGGCAGTCACCTGCGGGTGTGCTTTTATTTGGGTCCAGGCTTCCTTCATCCCTTCGCTCCAGTAAATATCGTCGAATATCAGCATGGTATCTTCATGCACTTTTGGCAGGCACCACTCAAAATATTTCAGGGTGGCATCACGCTGGTGGTTGCCATCTATGTAAACAAAATCCAGTTTATCTAACCCGGCAATAACACCCGGCAGGGTATCATCAAAATTCCCGGTTATTACGTTTATATCATTTGCCCCGGCCCTTTTAAAAACATCTTTGGCAACACCCGCGGTTTGCGGGCAGCCCTCTAAAGTATATACTTTGGCATTTGGCGCGGCTGTCTGTAAGTACAGGGTAGTAATACCAAGGCAGGTGCCTAATTCAATAATACTGGCAGGCTTTGTTGACGCCGCTAAACGGTAAAGCAGTTTGGCCAGCTTGGGTGGTTTAAGCGCGTTCATGGTAATGTCGCTTACCTTTTTCTGCTTGTTGTTGTTTACATGCGAGCCTGCGCCAAGGTCGGTAACGGTAATATAGCGGTCGTCGGTAAGCAGTATATCACGTTCATGTTCTATCTTATCATATACAGGCTTCTGTGCCTTGTCATAAATAACCTGGTCTGCCAGGCGGTACACAAAGGGCGAGTGCAAACCATGACGGTTTTTTGACGTAAGCCTGTGCAACAGAAAATCTTTCGCGAACGTTAAATTGAACATAGCCGTAAAACTATTAAAATATTAAAAGGTTTAGTATTTTAGCATGAGAGATATATGATAAATCCGACAGAAGTAAACTCTTTAATACGACTGCTTGATGATACCGACGCCGAGGTATACGAACATGTGCATCAAAAGTTGCTTTCTTTTGGCAACGAAGCTGTAGAATACCTGGAGAGCGCCTTTGAGCAGGCTTTTGACCCTATACAACAGGAACGCATTGCAAACCTGGTACACGAGATACAATTTGGCGCGTTAAAAAACGACCTGAAACTTTGGCACCAAAGCGGCGCATTCGATCTGCTGCAGGGCATACTTATCATAAACCGTTACCAATATCCCGATTTGGACGAGCAAAAGGTGATCAACCAAATCGAATCCATCAAGCGGGATATATGGATCCAGATGATGAACGAGGCAAGCCCTGTAGAACAGGTGAAGCTGATGAACCATGTATTTTACAGCATACACGGCTTTAGCGGCAACACCGCCAACCACCGCGACCCGCAGAACAGCTACATAAGCCAGGTACTTGAAAGTAAAAAAGGCAATCAGATCTCGCTGGCCATTATTTACTCTATTATAGCCCAAAAGCTGGATATACCGGTTTATGGTGTCAACCTGCCGCAGCACTTTATTTTGGCCTACCTTGATGAGAGCCGCGAAACAGAGTTTGAGGGCGGCATCCTGTTTTACATTAATGCCTTCAATAAAGGCTTCATTTTTGGCCGCAGAGATGTAGACATGTTCCTGAAACAGCTTAACCTGCAATTCGACAAGCAATTTTACGAACCCTGCTCTAACTCTGATATTATTAAACGTGTTATACGTAACCTCATTAGCGCCTATGAACACCTCGGCTCATCAGAAAAAGTTGATGAGTTGAATGAGTTGCTGGCGATAATGGGGGAATAAGTTGACTCACCCCCTGCCCCTCTCTGCTGCGCAAAGAAGGGGTGACATATTTTCTATTTTCTTCATCTTCTTCCCGCGTAGCGGAGAGAGGGTCGACGAGCGTAGCGATGTCGGGGTGAGTTAATATCGAGGGAGATAGTAGATTACAAAGCTTGTGAGTTGACTCACCCCCAACCCCCTCTCTGCTACGCAAAGAGGGTGTTCATTTTAATAACAACTTCCTCACCCTCTTTCCACGCAATGGAGAGAGGGTCGCGCACGAAGTGCCGCGGGGTGAGTAAATGTCGAGGGGAGATAGTAGCTTGCCAAGCTTGTGAGTTGACTCACCCCCTGCCCCTCTCTGCTACGCAAAGAGGGGAGAGCAATTTTAAAAAACCTTCCTCACCCTCTTCCCGCGTAGCGGAGAGAGGGTCGCGCACGAAGTGCCGCGGGGTGAGTAAATCGCCGATATTTTGTTACCTTCCCTCATGCCATCCATCATTCAATTATGTCGTGAACTGCGTCAAAAACAAACGCCGGCTGAAAACAAGCTTTGGAATATGTTACGGAACCGGGAGTTTATGGGCAGGAAGTTTTTAAGACAACATCCCATCTGTATAAAATCGGTTATGGGGAAGTACGAATATTACATCCCCGATTTTTATTGCGATGAAGCAAAGTTGGTTATTGAAGCCGACGGCCCTGTTCATCTTTACAAAAAAGATTATGATAAGAACAGGGATGCGGTTTTGAAGGGTTTGGGCTTAACTGTTTTAAGGTTTACCAATGAGGAGATTGAAAAGGATTTGATAGCGGTGTTAAATACTATAAGGGCAAGCTTGTGAGTTGACTCACCCCCTGCCCCCTCTCTGCTACGCAAAGAGGGGTGTTCATTTTAATAAGAACTTCCTCACCCTCTTTCCACGCAGTGGAGAGAGGGTCGCGCACGAAGTGCCGCGGGGTGAGTTAATGTCGAGGGGAGATAGTAGCTTGCCAAGCTTGTGAGTTGACTCACCCCCTACCCCTCTCTGCTGCGCAAAGAAGGGAGAATACTTCTATTTTCTTCACCCTCTTTCCGCGTAGCGGAGAGAGGGTCGCGCACGGAGTGCCGCGGGGTGAGTTATCGCCGCCACCCAACAAAGTTTTCACCACAGTACCTCATCCTGATATAGCTTTACACAGGGTGTCCCATTCCGTCCCGTTTTTAAAAAAGTGGAACACCTGGCTAAAAAATATAACGCACTATCAAACAACCGGTTATTATAAAAATACAAAGCAATACATTACATAAAAAGTAATTTCAATACAATACAAATAACTCATTATCAATAAATTGAGTTTAAATTACATATAGTGTCTCAAATAGTGGGACACCCTTGTTTTAGGCCTGTAAACCACCATTAATAAAACAATTACTTTTTTATATCTTTAGAACAAGACGTGGAAACCACTATTTTTGTGGTTCGCTTTATTAATATGATCACCAAACCCACCGTAGACCGTATAATGGAAGCCACAGATATTGTGGAGGTGATTGGCGAATTTGTACAATTAAAAAAACGCGGGGCCAATTATGTGGGCCTTTCGCCCTTTGTAAACGAACGTACACCGTCGTTCACGGTATCGCCGGCTAAGGGTATTTTTAAAGATTTCTCGTCGGGCAAAGGGGGCAGCGCCGTTACTTTTTTAATGGAGCTGGAAAGGTTCACCTACCCCGAAGCGCTGAAATGGCTGGCCAAGAAATACGGTATAGAGGTTGAGGAAACGGTTGAATCTGTAGAAAACCTGGAGGAACAGAACCGACGTGAGAGTTTGATGATCGTATCTGGTTTTGCAGCAAAATTCTTCCACGAAAGTTTATTGCATACCGATGAGGGCAAAAGCATAGGTTACAGTTATTTTAAAGAGCGCGGCTTTAGCAACGATACCATCAAAAAATTTGAGTTGGGCTATTCGCCCGACCAATGGGAAGCATTTACAGGCGAAGCCATCAAACAAGGCTATAAAGAAGAGTTTTTGGTGGAAAGCGGCCTTTCGGTTAAACGGGACAACGGTTCGCTTTACGACCGTTACCGCGGGCGGGTGATGTTCCCTATCCATAGTTTTACAGGCAGGGTTATCGCTTTTGGCGGCCGTACGTTAAAGAGTGACAAAAACGTACCCAAGTACGTTAACTCGCCCGAGTCGGAGATATACCATAAATCTAACATCCTTTACGGGCTGTACTTTGCCAAGAAAGCCATTCGCGATGAAGATAATTGCTATTTGGTAGAAGGATATGCTGATGTGATCTCGGTACATCAGGCGGGTATAGAGAATGTGGTGGCGTCGTCAGGTACATCTCTAACTGTGGAGCAGATCAGGCTTATCGGCCGCCTAACCAAAAACATCACCATTTTATATGATGGCGATGCGGCAGGTATTAAGGCATCCCTGCGTGGTTTGGACATGATATTGGAGGAGGGCTTAAACGTAAAGGTAGTATTGTTTCCCGATGGGCACGACCCGGATTCGTATGTGCAAAAGTTTGGCACCAATGCCTTTAAAACCCACGTAGATAAAAACAAGAAAGATTTCATTCTGTATAAAACCGAGATCCTGCTGAAGGATGTTGGTAACGACCCTATAAAAAAAGCAGAGATCATTCGCGAGATCGTAGAAAGCATCGCCAAGATACCCGATTCTATCAAGGCATCGGTATTTTTGAAGGAATGTAGTAACCGGCTGGAGATTGATGAACGCGCGCTGCTATCCGAACTAAACAAAATGCGACAGGCAAAGGCCAAAAAGGATAGCCAGCAACAGCAAAATCAAAACCGCAAGCAAGAGCCTTCGCCCGAAGATCTTTTGTTTTTTGATGAGCCACAGGAGCATGTCGCTAAAGAATCAGACACACAGGAACGGGAAATAGTGCGCCTGCTGTTGCATTACGGCAATAAAATGATCGATTGGGATGGTATCGCCAATACCTATATCGGCCCGTTTATGATAGCCGAGTTAAGCGATGTGGAGTTTGAGCAGCCCGAAACCAAAAAATTTATGGAGATCTACCGCCAGGAGGTAGAGAACGGCGTGCTACCCGAGGAACAGCATTTTATCCACCACCCTGATAAGGGCATTGTTGACCTGGTTGTAACCATGCTCGCTACAAAATATATCCTGAGCGAGAACTGGTATGAGATGCACAAGATACTGGTACCCGATGAACAGGCCAACATGAAGGCCACTATTCTTGGTGCTATCTTCCACCTTAAAAAACAAAAGGTGGGCAAGATCTTGCAAAACCTGCGTAAAGAACTGCAAACCACCACCGGCGAGGCCGACCAGGAAATTCTGCTGAACCAATACATGCACATGAAAAAGGTGGAGAAAACCATATCTGATTACTTAGGCTCAGTAATTATAAAATAATGGCATCCCACAACGATCTGGGCCAAAAAGGCGAAACAATGGCTAAAGCCCACCTGGAAGCAAATGGCTACGAGATAATGGACGAGAACTGGGTTTTCGGCAAAGCCGAGATTGACCTGGTTGTCTATAAAGCCGGGATCATTATATTTACCGAAGTTAAGACCCGCACCGGCAATGCCTTTGGCGAACCCGAAGATTTTGTTGACGCCCGCAAGCAACGTTTATTGGTAGAGGCAGCCGACGAGTACATATATTTGATGAACCACCAGGGAGAAGTGAGGTTTGATATAATATCTATCCTGTTTGACCGTAATAATAACCACACATTAAAACATATTGAAGATGCCTTTTGGCCTTCTGCCATTTAAGATGAACAAACGTATAGCACTTTTCGCCATTATAGCGCTGCTGGCCTACAGCTGTAGAACTGATAAAAAAGAAGACGAATTTACCATCAGCCCCGATGCGGGCAGCAACTATAAAAGCGGCGAGCAAATTGCCTTGAAAATTGGTTACGGCAAAGATGTTAAGATAGACTCTGTTGTGTATTTACTGGACGCCACACGGGTAGGTGCAGCCAAAGATTCATCGGCAGTAACGGTTAAAACAGATAGTATTGCACTTGGTGCCCGGGTAATAACCGCCAAAGTTTATCAGGGGGGCAAAAGCCAGGACCTTACTACCAATATTAACCTGCTTGCACCAAAAGCGCCGGAAGAATTGGGCTTTGTGGTTGAAAAGGTATTTCCGCATGATACAAGCCTTTATACCGAAGGCTTGATATATGACAACGGCGGCTTTTACGAGAGCGGAGGCGGTTATGGCGAACCTATTGGCGGTAACCCTGTAGACGGGCCATCTAAATTGGTTAAGACAGACTTGGCTACAGGCAAAATACTGCAAAAACAGGATATAGATAAAAAATACTTTGCCGAAGGTATTGTGGTGGTTGGGGATAAAGTTATGCAGCTTACCTGGAAAGAAAAGGTAGGTTTTGTGTATGACCGTAAAACGCTGAAGCTTCTTAGTAAATTCGACAACAATGTTGGCCTTGAAGGTTGGGGAATGACCTTCGATGGTACAAAAATTTATATGGACGATAGCACCAACCGCATTTGGTTCTTAGATAAAAACACCTATCAGCAAAAGGGCTTTATTGATGTTTACGACGATAAAGGCCCGGTAAACGAGATCAACGAACTTGAATATATCGATGGAAAGATCTATGCCAACGTTTATCACCAGGATTATATTTTGGTAATAAATCCTAAGACGGGCGCTGTTGAGCAAAAAATAGATCTAACCAGCCTTTATCCTGAAGCCCAGCGTAATTCCGGAGCCGATGTATTGAACGGCATTGCTTATGATAAAGCAACCAAACGCATTTTTATTACAGGTAAGAAATGGAACAAGCTATATCAGGTTAAGTTTGTGAAAAAGTAATTTCTATGAATTGTTTATCCTGACAAATACAATGCAAAAGCCGCGGGTTATCGCGGCTTTTCTTTTTAATCAGCGTTCAACTCGCTTTATTATACTTATTCTTATACTCTACCGGCGATAGCCCGGTTATCTTTTTAAACACGGTTCTAAAGGCTTTGGTGTCCGAGTATCCAACATCGTACATAACCTCATTTACATTTTTGCGGCTGCTTTCCAAATGTTTTTTAGCGGCTTCTACCTTTACACGCTGTATATATTCCAGCGGGCTATTATTGGTCGCCTTTTTAAAGCGGCGCTCAAAATGGCGCTTGCCAATGGCATATTTTAGGGCAAGGTCCTCTACCGAGATCTTTTCGGTAATGTTGGCCTCTATAAATTCCTGCGCTTTTTTTATTGGCTCATCCTCATGTGTTTTTTGCCCGTTAAACATAATAAACGGCGACTGGCTCTTACGGTCTATCTCCAGGGCAAACATCTTTGCCGCCATTATAGACATATCCCGCCCGGCATATTTCTCTACCAGGTACAATAGCAGGTTCCAGTATGATGTTGCCCCGCCGCTGCTGTAAAGGCCCTTCTGCTCGGTAACAATGCGGTCATCCACCAACGTAACCTGCGGGAACATCTTTCTAAATTCATCAGCAAAGCGCCAGTGGCTCGATGCTTCTTTGCCATTTAACAATCCGGTAGCTGCCAGCAAGAATGCCCCAACGCACAGGCTGGCAACCTCGGCACCTTTATGGTGCTGGTCTGTTATCCATGGAATAAACGCTTCGTTACGTTTAATAGTAGTTGCCATATCCCCGCCAAATGCAGGCACAATAACCAGGTCTGTTTTCTCTACCTCGCTAATCAAAGCATCGGTATGTACCGAAAATAAACCGCCATGCAGCCGCACCTCCCTCTCCAACCCTATCAGTTGCACATTAAACATAGGCGGCTTCCCTGCTGCTGCTAAAAAATCGTTAACACCGGTAAACATAATACGCGGGTCGGCAATACTGGCTAACACAGCCTCATTGGTAATCAGGATAGACACATGTTTCATACAGAGCAAAGCGTTGGTTTATAAAATATAAATGTAGTGAAGTACAAAGTCGTAAACAACCTCTTATTAGTCCTTTTTGCACCTTACCCTCTGTTTTTGCACGCAATACATTTGTATTATTAAAATGATAGCAAATGAGAAAGTTAAAATTACAAATGCAGGTTAGCCTTGACGGCTATGTTGCCGGCCCCAACAACGAAATGGACTGGATGACCTGGGATTGGGATGATAGGTTGAAACAGTACGTGCAGCAAATTACCGAACCTGTAGATACTATTATATTGGGCCGCGTACTGGCCGAGGGCTTTATACCGGTATGGAAAGAACGTTCTGCCGACCCATCTGCAGATGCCTTTACCCACAAAATGGTTAATGCCCCAAAAGTGGTGTTCACCAAATCCCTTACCGGCAACTCATGGGAGAATACCACCCTTGCAACGGGCGATATTGTTGAAGAAATTAATAAACTTAAAAACCGGGCGGGAAGGGATATTATAGCTTATGGCGGTGCAACCCTGGCCTCGGCATTAATAAAACACAATTTGATAGATGAATACCACCTTTTTGTGAACCCCGTTGCCATAGGCAGGGGCAAAAGTATTTATAATGAATTAGATAGCAACTTGCCACTTAAGCTTGTTAAAGCAACGCCATTTAAATGCGGCATTACGGTAATGTGCTATAACCCGGCGTAAATACAGTGCGCAGGTTAGTTGTATCTATGAATATAACCCTTAACGGTTATATGGCCGGGCCAAAGGGCGAACTGGATTGGCATGAACCGTATTGGGACCAAGAGATGGGTAACATTATTACCAAACAGTTGGGTGATGCCGACACTTTGCTGATTGGCCGCAAAACCTATGAATGTATGGCACCCTACTGGCAGGCGCAACAGGTCAATATTTCGGCACCGCGGGATGTTTTAGATTTTGCAGACCTGATGAACCGCTACGAAAAGGTTATATTTTCTAAGTCGCTTAGAGCAGTAAGCTGGCAAAATGCACGACTGGCAAAACGACCCATAGCTAAAGAAATCAGGACTTTAAAAAACATGCACGGGAAAGACATAATAGTTTATGGCAGCGGCAAATTGGTTAAACAGCTCATCAAATTAAACCTTGTAGATGAATATCTGATATGGATATACCCTCTGGCCATTAAAAGCGGGCGGGCTTTATTTACAAGCCGTTTATACATGGCCCCTTACAAAACCACTATTTTCAACAGCGGCGTGGTGCTGCTTTGTTATAAAATCTCTTAAAATCTTTACACTTAAAGATCTAAAAAATAATCAAAATACCGTTTTGGTTTTTGGTATATATTTTATTATGTTTGCATAGTAAGTTTTAGTCTATATTGCTATGAGCCAGGAACTAATTGAATTTTCGGAGCTTATTGATGAGCAGTTTGAAATAGATATGGATTTAGGTAATATTGAACCGGATAATTTCTGGAACAATATCCTGAACATGTTTATTTGAACTCCTTTGTATTTGCATTTATCTGCCGGTAATAACAGCGGAATGGAAAATTTTTGTGCCCGATTTATAACTGCCGATGGTTTTTAAAATTCGATATGAATAACTTATCCCGTATAAAAATTATAACCCTTTCAGCAAGTATCATTGTTTTTGTAATCTCATTACCCCAATATGGGTTTTGCACACAAAGTAGTTGCGTGTTAGCTGGTGGTGCTTTGCTAACTGGGTGGGCTGCTATGTACATGGGTGGCGTTATGTTATCGTGGTTTGCAAATCCGCTATTATTAGTAGCGTGGGTAACTCTTTATAGCAAATCAAGGCTATCTTTCGTGTGTAGTATTGTAGCAACTATCATGATGCTTTCGTTCTTATGTTATAAACAAATATATAATCATCAGGACGAATGGACGAGCGATATTGTACGTTATGGGCTTGGATATAACTTATGGGTAATAAGTGGATTTACCATGGTTACGGGTAATGCACTTATAGAATGGCATAAACAAAAGTTGAAAAATTAATAAATACTTTAACTTTGCAGCCTAATGAGTAGATCTGCAAAAAAACCTAAGTTCTTTGAGAACGTAACCGTTATTGATATTGCCGAAGAAGGCAAGGGTGTAGGCAAGGCCGAAGATTTTGTGCTTTTTATTGAAAAGGCGGTTCCCGGCGATGTTGCAGACGTAGAAGTTTACCGAAGCAAAAAAAGCTTTGGCGAAGCTAAGATCACCAGACTCATTACCCCGTCAGAATACCGCGTGCCTGCTTTTTGCGAGCATTTTGGCACCTGCGGCGGCTGTAAATGGCAGCACATGACCTATGATGCGCAGCTAAAATTTAAGCAAAAGGCCGTGCACGATGCACTTACCCGCATAGCCAAAATAGATGTGGAACATATGGATGCCATTGTACCATCGCCTGCTGACAGATACTACCGTAATAAACTGGAATATACTTTTTCTAACAAACGCTGGCTGTACGATGGCGAGAACCGCGAGGACGAAACGCTTGATATGAATGCCCTGGGTTTCCATATCCCCGGCCGTTTTGATAAGATCCTGAATATTAACCACTGCTACCTACAGGCCGAGCCATCAAACGACCTGCGTAACAGCATCAACGCGTTTGCCAAAGAGAATGGCATTAGCTACTACGATGTAAGGCAGCATACAGGCGCCCTGCGTAATTTGATCATACGCACATCATCTACCGGCGAGATCATGGTTATTGTTGTTTTTGCCCATGCGGAGCAGGAGCAGGTAGATCTGCTGATGAACTATGTAGACGCAGCCTTCCCGCAAATTACATCGCTCCTGTACATTCTTAATCAAAAAATGAACGATACCATTTTTGACCAGGAGGTTATTGCGTGGAAGGGCCCCGAATTTATTCACGAGGAAATGCCTGCGGCAAATGGTAGCGTAGTGCGCTTTAGGGTTGGTCCAAAATCATTCTATCAAACAAATTCTATACAGGCGCTTCGCCTTTATGAAATAACCCGCGATTTTGCCGGCTTTAAAGGCGACGAACTGGTTTATGACCTTTACACCGGCGCGGGCACCATAGCCAACTTTATTGCCGGGCACGTGCGCGAGGTGGTTGGGGTAGAGTATGTGCCATCGGCTATAGAAGATGCTAAAGTAAACTCGCAGATAAATAACATCACCAATACCAAATTTTTCGCCGGCGACATGAAAGATGTGCTGGTGCACGACTTTGTGTTGGAACACGGCAAACCCGACTTAGTTATTACCGACCCGCCCCGCGCCGGTATGCACGCGGATGTAGTTGCCCGCCTGATGGAAATTGAAGCGGATAAAATTGTTTATGTAAGCTGTAACGCTGCCACCCAGGCCCGCGACCTGCTGATACTGAAAGAAAAGTATGATACGGTGAAAATTCAACCGGTAGATATGTTCCCGCATACACAACATGTAGAGAATGTAGTGCTGCTAAAACTTCGCAAATAGCTACTGCGGGTTAATTAAATTACCCATTACTTTACCTGTATTAATTATTACCACAAAAAGCTATTTATTGCTTATTTACAGCGATATAGAGCTAATATTTATAGAATGTTTTGGTAAATTAGCGTTACAAAGCATATGCTTCCTAATTGCATTACATGGATACTTATATACCTTTTTTCAATTTTTCTATAAAAAAGGTTTTATTACGCGAGCCAAATAACCTAAAGCGCGCGAGGATAAAAATAGTTTATACCACGCTTTTACTTACCCTGCTTAAAATTGTGATAGTGCTGCCCCTTGTATATGGCGCAATACAGGGCCATCAGTTGTATCGTATCGCTTTTATTTTTGTACTGTATATAGGGCTTACTAAGTACTTGTTATATAAGCCCGGCAGTATTAATATGATATCGCATGCCATAATCTTATCTGGCATTGGAGGCATTTGGTCTAATCTCATCATCCTTAGCCAGCATCTAAACCTGGTTACCTTACAATTTGTATTTATGGTAACCTTTGTAGGGTATTATCTCATTAACAATCGTTTTGCCATTGTATATAGTGTATTTGCCATTGCGCCGGTAATGTACAGCCTTATGGTTACAAAACGAAGCGACTGGCATTTGGATGCGGTAACAAATGAATTGCCTTCGCCGGGTTTTGAGGTAATTGTTTTTCTTAATTTTATTACCATTGTACTTATTCATTACCTTTTTTACCGCGCTTTTCAGCAGAATGTGAATGAAAAGGAAGAACTGAATAAAAAGCTACAGGCAACCGTTGCCGAAACAAAAGCGCTGGCAGATTCGCGCTCTGTATTCCTGTCTACCATGTCGCACGAGTTGCGTACGCCGCTTAACGCGGTTATAGGTATGACAGGGCTTATAAAAGACACCGCCACCAAAGAGCAGACAGAGAACCTGGATATACTGGAGTTTTCGGCCACCAGCCTGCTCACCCTTGTAAATGACATTCTTGATTATAACAAAGGCGAAAACGATAAAATAGAATTAGAGGCCATCCCGGTACACTTGCCGGGCATGCTGAATAAGGTATGCTCCGGGCTGCAGCATAAAGCCGCCGAAAAGGGGTTTCAACTGGTTTTAGATGTTGACCAACAGTTGAGAGATCAATGGATAATAACCGACCCAACCCGCCTTACTCAAATTATATACAATCTTGCAGGTAATGCCATAAAATTTACCGAAAAAGGCGGGGTTAACGTTAAGGCTTTGGTAGAAGAAAGATCGGAGGAAAGTATAACCGTTAATTTCTCGGTATCAGATACGGGCATTGGTATCCCTGCAGACAGGCAGGCTGTGATATTTGAACCCTTTGTACAGGCATCTGCAGATACCACACGCCATTATGGCGGTACTGGGCTGGGCCTTGCCATAGTGAAACGCCTTTTAAAGTTATTTAACAGTGCTATAGAACTTAAAAGCGAAAAAAATAAAGGTTCGGTTTTCGCATTCCCTATCCAGTTTAAAACGTACAGCGGCGGCGTAAACACGGTTTCCTTACATACGGTAACGAACAGCAACCTCGAAGGGCTTAACATCCTTATTGCCGAAGATAACGCGGTAAATTCGTTATTGCTGGTGAAACTGCTATCTAAATGGAACATAAATGCTGCAGTAGCCGGCAATGGAATGGAGGCTGTTAAAAAGCTTAAGGAAAATACGTTTGATGTGATATTGATGGACCTGCATATGCCTGTAATGGATGGCTACCAAGCCACACAAGTTATACGGCGCTTAAAGGACAGGACTAAAGCGCAAACCCCTATTATCGCACTTACCGCGTCTGTTTCTCATAATATTTATGAAAAGATAAAAGATGCCGGTATGACAGATTATTTGTCTAAGCCGTTCCAGGCTGCATCTTTATACCAAAAGTTAGAAGCGCTGAGTGCCGCAAAAATGAGTAAAGCGCTGGCAGGATAAGTTTAATATTTGATATGGCAGAGGTTTACCATCACTAATAAAAAAAGCATGCATATTGGTGGCACTATCTTGTCAGTAAATTAATTGTAAGTGGCTTTTTATAAGTTATTTACAAAAATATGGCTGCTTGTGCAAACGTGAACGTGAACACAGGGGCTCAAATATTTTGGGATTAATCACTTAATTAATCAGTGTCCGGCAAACCTCTTTTATAGTTTCGCTAACCGGTTTAAATTTAAAACCAATGGCCTGCTTTATTTTGCTGTTATCAAACTCGCGGGTGTTTGATGCGGCGCGTGCGCTGGTTTTATCTAAAGCCGGGGCCTTACCTGTTAAAAACCCAACAAGGGATGCACCACGCCATGCCAGCTCCATCATCCATGGGGTGGCTAATGTTTGGGGGGCGCGTACCTGCATGCATGCGGCAATTTCTTCAAAAAGTTGTTTGTATTGGCGGTTCTCGGCATTAATAATATAACGCTCGCCGCTAATGCCGGTTTGCATCAACGCGATCATGCACTTTGCAACATCCTGTACATCTACAAAGCCAATGGTACCTTTGGTGTAAAATTTAAGACCGTTACGCACCGTCTCAAAAATTTGTCCGCTGCCGGCCGTGCCCGCGCTTGCACCGATAATAATAGTGGGGTTCACAATAACCGCGTCCAAGCCTTCGGCAATGCCACGCCACACCTCCATTTCGCTTTCCAGCTTTGATATCGCGTAACCATCTGTTTCGGTTGACGAATCCAGGTGATGGTTCTCGGTAATTAACTCGCCGGGCTTAGCCTCGCCTACCGCGGCTACCGAACTGGTGTGCACCATGCGAATGCCCTTTTCGTTACAAAGATCAACCAAGTTAGCTGTACCGCGTACGTTGGTGCGTATCATCGGTTCTTTATCTGCCTGTTTTAAGGATACAAAGGCAGCACAATTGTAAACCTGTGTAATACCTTCAAGTGCGTCTTCTAAAGCGGCGGCATCCATCAGATCAGCTTCCACCCACTCGGTACTACCGGCATAAGGCACCAATATTTGAGGAATAGTAGATGATTCACGCTTGCTGCAACGGATCCTGTTTCCGCGCAGGATGAGTTCCTTTGCTAATTCGGCCCCTAAAAAACCTGTTGCACCCGTAACAAGAATCATTATTTGAAAATTTGAAAATGAGTTAAATTGAAAGTGTAAAAGTGCACAAAAGTAATTTGAAGATTAATCAAATTCGGAATTTGAAAATTAATATGTTTGTTGAGCGTATTGAAAGGCGTTTCAAATTGCCAGATCCATACATTTTCAAATCAAAAAATGTCTTTAGCCGATTTTTTTACACCTATCGATCTTAAGAAGATCACGCCTAAGAATGGCTATTTCACCAGCCAGCTTGGTGATAGAATCAACCATTATTCGGTCGACTTTCCGGATCTGGAAGAGAAAACGGATATCGCCATTATAGGTGTGCTTGAGGACCGCAACGCTACTAATAACCCCGGATGCGCGTTAGGCCCCGATTACGTGCGTGAGAAACTATACTTGTTAAACGAGGGTAGTTATAACACCCAAATAGCCGACCTGGGTAACATTGCCCGCGGCGAAACGGTTGTAGATACATACTACGCCTTAAAAACCGTTGTAGAAGAACTGATCAAGAAAGACATCATCCCACTTATTATCGGCGGCGGACAGGACCTCACCTACGCGCAATACTTGGGTTACGAAAATCTGGAGCAAAAAGTAGATATGCTGGTGGTGGATTCGCAATTCGATTTGGAAGACGATGGGTTTCAGGAAACTATCGAAACCACCTCGGCATCGTACATGAATAAAGTATTTCTGCACGAGCCTAATTATCTTTTCAATTACAGCAATATGGGTTATCAAACCTACTTTGCCAGCCAGGAAAGTTTACGTGTGATGGACAAGCTTTACTTTGATGTACACCGCCTTGGCGAGCTCACCCAAAACATAGCCGTGGCAGAACCTATTATTCGCAATGCCAATATGGTAAGTTTTGACATGGGCGCCATCCGTTCGTCAGACGCGGCAGGTAATGCCAACGCTAAACCCAACGGGTTTTACGGCGAAGAGGCCTGCCAGATCTGCCGCTACGCCGGTTTTAACGATAAGCTTACCTCTATAGGTTTTTACGAATTTAACCCTGCTTTTGATAACAACGGCCAAACCGCCATGCTGCTATCACAAATGATATGGTATTTTATTGATGGCGTTTATAACCGCAAACGCGATTTCCCGCTTAACCCCAAATCGCAGTACCTTATCTACAAAACCAGCCTTACGCATGATGAGCACGAACTGGTGTTTGTAAAAAGCAAAAAAAGCGACCGCTGGTGGATGCAGGTGCCTTACCCAACCGGCGGCTCAAAAAACGAACGCTTCCATTTAGTGCCCTGCCGGTACGAAGATTACAAAACAGCCGTATCCGGCGAAATGCCCGACCTTTGGTGGCGCACCTTTCAGAAATTGAATTAACCCGCAATTGATTAGGCATTTACACGTTATTGTACTTTAGTAATATTTAAATGAAGAAATTTCTTTTCGCTTTAGCGGCATTTTTTCCGGCTTTAACCATGGCGCAAAATGCGCAGCCCTTTACAGTTAAAAGCAAGCTGACAAACATAACCAGACCTGCTACGGCTTATTTGGTTTACTACCTTGGCGCCAACAGCCAAACAGATTCGGCCACTATTGTTAACGGCGAATTTAAGTTTGAGGGTGTAATTATGGACCCGGTAACGGCTTCGTTATTTATAGATCATAAGAACCTGGGTTTTGCCAAATATGTGGAGCAAAACTTCCCGGATGGAGGCCCGTCGAAAACAGCCGATGGCTTAAACTTTTTTTTGGAAAAGGGTACAATAAACATCAGCGGTAAAGATTCAATTGCTACTGCTGATGTTGTAGGATCGCCCATAAACGATGATAACAAAAGCCTGAAGGCCCAACTAAAGGTAATTATCGACAAAGCGAAAGTAATTACCGAAGAAGGCAAAAAAGCAAGCGCGGAGCAACAGCGTTCGCCTGCTTTTCAAAATGCGATGCAGGCCAGGTATAAGGTTTTGCAGGACGAACAAAAGAGCGTTATTAAGAACTTTATAACCGCGCATCCGTCAAGTTATATCAGCTTATTGGCACTGTCGAGCGTTGCGGGTCCCAACCCTGATGTTGCCGAAGTTGAACCACTATACAACCTGCTCTCTGCCGATCTTAAAAATTCTGAAGGCGGCAAGCAGCTTAAAATGTCTATAGACGCCCTAAAAATAACAGCTATTGGCGCCCTCGCGCCCGATTTTTCTCAAAACGATGCGAACGGTAATCCCGTGCGTTTATCATCATTTCGTGGTAAGTATGTATTGTTAGATTTCTGGGCGTCATGGTGCGGGCCCTGCAGGCAGGAAAACCCCAACGTTGTTAAGATGTACAATAAGTATAAAGGCAAAAACTTTACAGTTCTTGGCGTATCTCTCGATAAAGCCGACGGTAAATCGGCGTGGCTTGCTGCAATTAAAAATGATGGCCTGACATGGACGCAGGTTTCCGACCTTAAATTTTGGAATAACCTTGCCGCGAGTTTATACGGTGTGCAATCTATCCCTCAAAACTTCCTGATAAGCCCCGAAGGTAAGATCGTAGCCAAGAACCTACGCGGAGACGACCTTGATAAAAAGCTGGAGCAAATACTTGGAAAAATTTGATTTTAAGCATAATAACCGCATATTAGGCCTAAACAAAACTGACTGTTACAATTATGAAAAAAATAACCTTAAGCGCACTTGCGCTTTTGCCTGCGCTGGCTTTTGCGCAAGGTGGTAAATACACCGTTCAGGGTAAATTAGGCACCTACAATGCTCCTGCCAAAGCTTATATCCAATACCGTAAGGATGGTAAAACCATTATGGATTCGGTTGAGCTGAAGAACGGCGCTTTTAAATTTGAAGGCGACGCTGCTGCCGCACCTGTACAGGGCTATTTATTACTTAACCCTAAAGGCAACGGTATGAATGCTTCAAGAGATTATAAATCTATTTATATTGAGCCCGGAACCATTACGGTTAACACTGCAAGCGAACTGGACAAAGCAACTGTTACCGGCACAAAAACCAACATCGAAAATGAACAATACCAGGTAGCTTTAAAGCCGGTTAACGACGGTTATAAAGCCATGGAGGCTAAAGAAAAAGCCACTCCGGAGGCCGACCAGAAATCTGAAGCTTATTTAAAGCAGGCAAAGGCAGCCGAGAAGGCTATTGAAGCGCAGGAGAAAACTATCAACCAACAATTTATTAAAGATCACCCGGACTCTTATGTAAGCATGAACGCCCTGCAATCGCTTGCCTACAGTTTAGATTACGTAGATATCGAGCCACTATACGCTTCCCTTTCGCCGGCTATCAAACAATCGGCAGCAGGTAAATCTTTTGGCGAATTGTTGCCAAAAATGAAGGCCGTAGCGTTAGGCGCTATAGCGCCCGAAATTGCCGAGGCTGATACAGCCGGCAAGGTGGTAAGTCTGTCATCGTTTCGTGGCAAGTACGTGCTGATAGATTTTTGGGCATCATGGTGTGGCCCTTGCCGCCAGGAAAACCCAAATGTGGTAAAAGCATACAATGCTTACAAAAATAAAAACTTCACCATTTTAGGTGTATCGTTAGACAGGCCGAATGCTAAAGATGCCTGGTTAAAAGCTATCCATAAAGACGGCCTTACCTGGACACAGGTATCTGACCTGCAATTTTGGAAAAGCCGCCCTGCCGGCGAATACGCCGTGCGCGCCATCCCTCAAAACTTCTTAATTGACCCTAACGGTAAAATAATAGGTAAAAACCTGCGTGGCGAAGACCTGGAAGCCAAACTTGCCGAGTTATTTGGAAAGATATAATTGGTGGATTAGTTCGCTGGCTCAATAGTTCATTAGGTTGAACTGATATAAAAAGGCCTTCTGTAAGATACAGAAGGCCTTTTATGTTTTATATATTTATGACTATATCACCAATAAACTAATGAACCAGTTAACAAATGAACTACAGCAGATCAAACCCGATATCCTTACGGAAATAAACTCCATCATAATAAATGCGTGCCGCATCGGCGGTGGCTTGCTGTAGGGCATCAAACATATTATCCTGTAAACTGGTAACTGCTAATACACGTCCCCCTGTTGCCTGCACATCTTCGCCAGCCAGGCTGGTGCCGGCATGGAACACATATGAATCGCGCACGTTTTCAATTCCGCTGATAGTTTTATTTTTCAGGTATTCGCCGGGGTAACCGCCTGCAACGCAAACTACAGTAGCGGCGGTTTTTGGCGAAATAATAAGCTCCTTCTCGTTCAGGTTGCCTTCGGCAACGCCCAAAAGTAGGTCTACAAAGTCGCTTTCTATACGTGGCATAACGCTTTCCGTTTCCGGGTCGCCCATGCGGCAGTTGTATTCTATAACCCATGGTTCGCCGTGGGTATTCATCAGGCCAATAAATATAAACCCTTTATAAGGGATGCCTTCTTTTTTTAATCCTTCGATGGTTGGGATGATCACCCTCTGCTCTACCTTCTGCATAAAAGCCTCATCGGCAAAATGCACAGGCGATACTGAGCCCATACCACCTGTATTTAAGCCGGTATCGCCCTCGCCAATGCGTTTATAATCTTTGGCCTCAGGTAAAACTTTATAACTGGTGCCATCGGTCATCACAAAAACCGAAAGCTCAATTCCCTGTAAAAACTGTTCTATTACCACCTTAGAGCTGGCATCGCCAAACTTGGCCTCAGTAAGCATTTCTAAAAGTTCCTGGCGGGCTTCTTCAAGGGTTAGGCATATTAAAACACCCTTACCTGCTGCCAGTCCGTCGGCTTTTAAAACAACGGGCAGGCCTGTGGTAGCCAGGTAATCAAACCCTTCCTGCAAGGTATCGCGGGTAAATGTGCGCGATGCCGCGGTTGGCACGTTATGCCGCTGCATAAAGGCCTTTGAATAGTCCTTGCTGCCTTCCAGTTGGGCGCCTTCCTGCTGCGGGCCAATAACCGGGATGCTTTTCAGTTCCTCATCGGCCAGGAAAAAATCGTGGATGCCTTTTACAAGCGGTTCCTCGGGGCCAACCAAAACCATTTTAACATCATTAGCCAGTGCAAATGCTTTAATACCTTCAAAGTCGGTAACCTTTAGGTTTACATTGGTGCCATACTGGCCGGTGCCGGCATTACCCGGTGCAATAAAAAGTTTATCGCATTTTGGGCTTTGTGAGATTTTCCAGGCGAAGGCGCTTTCCCTTCCGCCCGAACCAAGGAGCAGGATGTTCATACGAACAAATATAGGGTTTTTAAGGGTATCGAGTGTTTAGTATCAAGTAACAGGATTTTTTTGATTTTAGGGCGATGTACTTCTACATGATACCTGCTACTTGATACTATTTTCTTACCTTTGTATGTCAAAATGACTTTAAAATTGCACTGGCGCAGTTATTGAGTTTGGTGCATTATATAAAATTAATATGTTAGATTTTTTCAGTAAGCTTTTTGGAAGCAAATCAGAACGAGACGTTAAGGCCATAATGCCTATAGTTGAGAAAGTTAAAGCTGCCTATGCTAAACTCGATCAATTAAGTAATGATGAGTTGCGGGCCAAAACCATACAATTTAAAGAAACCATTGCTGCCGGCCTTGCCGGTATTGACAGCGAGATACAGGCTATAAAAACCCGTACCGAAACCGAACTGAATATGGAGGTGAGCGAAAAGGTTACCTTGTATACGCAGTTAGATAAACTGGAGAAAGACCGTAATAAAGAGCTTGAAGAGATACTGATGAACATTTTACCGGAGGCTTTTGCCGTGGTAAAAGAAACATCGCGCAGGTTTGCCGAAAATAAAACCATTGAGGTTACTGCTAACGAGTTTGATCGTGAACTTGCTGCAAAAAAGAGCAACGTAATCATTAAAGGCGATAAAGCTATTCACCATAACACATGGTTGGCTGCGGGCAACGAGGTTACCTGGAACATGGTACACTACGATGTTCAGTTGATAGGTGGTATTGTACTGCACCAGGGTAAAATATCTGAAATGGCAACGGGCGAGGGTAAAACACTGGTAGCCACGCTGCCTGCCTACCTTAACGCGCTTGCAGGCCAAGGCGTACACATTGTAACTGTGAACGATTACCTGGCACGACGCGATAGCGAATGGATGGGCCCGTTGTACGAGTTCCACGGTTTGGCGGTTGATTGTATTGACAAGCACGAGCCAAACTCTGAAGAACGCCGTAAAGCTTACTTGGCGGACATTACCTTTGGTACCAACAACGAATTTGGTTTTGACTACCTGCGTGACAATATGACACGCAGCCCCGAAGAGCTGGTACAACGCAAGCTGCACTACGCCATGGTAGATGAGGTGGATTCGGTATTAATTGATGACGCCCGTACACCGCTTATCATTTCGGGCCCTATACCACGTGGCGACGAGCATGAGTTTTACGAATTAAAACCACGCATAGAACGCCTGGTTAACGCGCAAAAGGCTTATGTAAATACGGTACTGAACGAAGCCAAAAAAGCTATTAACGAAGGCAATACCGGTATTGATGATGGCGGTTTAGCGTTATTACGTGCGCACCGTGCATTGCCAAAAAATAAAGCGCTTATAAAATTCCTGAGCGAAGGCGGTAACCGTACTGTTCTGCAAAAAACAGAGAACCACTATATGCAGGATCAGGGCAAAGAAATGCCTAAGGTTGATTCTGAATTGTTCTTTATTATAGATGAGAAAAGCAACTCGGTAGAATTATCTGAAAAAGGTATTGAACTGATCACAGCATCGGGCGAAGACCCTCATTTCTTTGTGATGCCTGACGTAGGCACAGAGATAGCAAATATTGAAAAGTCTGACGCCCCTGCCGAAGAGAAGATAGCGCGTAAAGATGAACTAATGCGCGATTTCTCTATCAAATCAGAGCGTATCCACTCGGTAAACCAATTGCTTAAGGCTTACACCTTATTTGAAAAAGATACCGAGTACATTCTTGACGAGGGTAAAGTAAAAATTGTTGATGAGCAAACCGGCCGTGTATTAGATGGCCGCCGTTACTCTGATGGTTTGCACCAGGCTATAGAGGCTAAAGAAAACGTTAAAGTAGAGGATGCTACACAAACCTTTGCTACCGTAACGCTGCAAAACTACTTTAGAATGTACCACAAACTTTGTGGTATGACGGGTACAGCGGTTACAGAAGCCGGCGAGTTTTGGCAGATCTATAAGCTGGATGTGGTTGAGATACCAACCAATACACCAATAAGCCGCGATGACAGGCAAGACCTTGTTTACCGTACCGTACGTGAAAAATACAATGCCGTTGCCGAAGAGATTGTTAGCCTTACTCAGGCCGGTCGCCCGGTGCTGGTGGGTACAACATCGGTAGAGATTTCGGAGTTACTGAGCCGTATGCTTAAGCTGCGCGGCATCAAACATAACGTGCTTAACGCAAAAATGCACCAGAAAGAAGCGGATATTGTTGCCGAGGCTGGTCAGTCCGGTACCGTAACCATCGCTACCAACATGGCAGGCCGTGGTACGGATATTAAGTTAGGCCCTGGCGTTAAGGAAGCAGGTGGTTTAGCCATTGTAGGTACCGAGCGCCACGAAAGCCGCCGTGTAGACAGGCAGTTACGTGGCCGTGCAGGCCGCCAGGGAGACCCGGGGTCTTCTCAATTCTTTGTATCGTTAGAAGATAACCTGATGCGTTTGTTCGGATCCGAGCGTATCTCTAACCTGATGGTGCGTATGGGTATCGAAGAGGGCGAAGTTATTCAGCACTCTATGATCTCAAAATCTATTGAGCGTGCGCAGAAGAAAGTAGAAGAGAACAACTTTGGTATCCGTAAACGTTTGCTGGAGTATGATGATGTGATGAACTCGCAGCGTACCGTTATTTACGCTAAACGTAAGAACGCGTTATTTGGCGAGCGCCTTGATGTAGATTTGAGCAACACCATTTACGATGTAATTGAAGATGTTGTTACCGAATATAAAGATGGCAACAATTACGAAGGTTTCCAGATGGAAATCATCCGTTTATTCTCGGTAGACACCCAGGTAAATGCCGACGAATTTAGCGCAACCCCTGTTGCCAAACTGGTAGAAAGCACCTTTATTGAGGTAACTGATTTTTACAAACGCAAAGCAGATGCTGTTGCACAACAGGCCTACCCGGTTATAAAAGATGTTTACGATACCCGCGGCCAGTATGTAGAGAATATAGTGGTGCCTTTCTCTGATGGCATCCACGGTTTACAGGTATCTGTACCGCTTAAAAAAGCGGTAGAAAATCATGGTTTAGAGGTGTTTAAATCTTTCGAGAAAAACGTCACCCTTTACCTTATTGATGATGCCTGGAAAGAGCATTTGCGCGAAATGGACGAATTAAAGCAATCGGTACAGAATGCCGTTTACGAACAAAAAGACCCGCTGTTGGTTTACAAATTCGAGGCTTTTGAATTGTTCCGTCAGATGTTATCAAACGTGAACAAAGAGCTGGTTAGCTTCCTGTTCAGGGGAGGTATCCCGGTTCAGCAAGAGCCCGAGCAGGTACGTGAGGCAAAACCTCAGCCAAAACTCGATCTGAAAAACATGCGTACTTCCAAACCCGAGCTGGTGAGCGAAGCTAACGGCATGCCAATGGAAGATACCCGCGAAATACAAAAGCCAACACCTGTAAAGGTTGAGCAAAAAATAGGCAGGAACGACCCATGCCCATGTGGTAGCGGCAAAAAATACAAAAGCTGCCACGGCCAAGGATTAAATTAAGGCCTTAGGTTGAACAAACGTTAGTCTGAGCTTGTCGAAGACTTAGCACGTTTATGGTTCCACAGGCTCACCATGACATAATAAATAACCGCGCAATGACGGTTAATAGGGAATTTAAAAAATGAAAAAAGCAATGTTTGATTATAAAGCTCCGGTAAGCCTCATCAAATATTGCTTTTTTTTTGTGCTGATAATTGCCTCGTTCAAGGTATCGGCACAAAGTAACCGGGGCAAAGTACAAGTGGTAGCGCCGCCGTTATTTGATACACTGCTTGCCAAACGCGCCATACTTAACAAAGGTGGCGGCGGCGGTACCTCAGGCTACTCGTCATCTTATGGCTACAGGGTGCAGATCTATAGCGGCAGTAACCGTTCGTCGGCATTTAACGCGCAGGCAAAATTCAACAAAGAGTTCCCGGAAATGCGCACCTATATCGTATACCGCGAGCCCAACTTTAAGGTACGTGCCGGTGATTTCCGCACCCGCATAGAGGCCGAACGCATGAAGGAGCAACTAAAGCCCTGGTTCCCGGTAATGTTTATCATTTCAGAAAAGATCAACCCACCCAAAACCGTTATCAGTAATGATTAAGGAAAAGATACAGCAAACAGCGAAAAATATTTTTGAGGATGTAGTGGCTAACCGCAGGCATTTGCATTCGCATCCCGAGTTATCTTTCCACGAGGTGGAAACATCGGCGTTTGTAGCAAGGAAACTTGAAGAACTTGGGTTAGAGTATCATAAAATGGCTAACACAGGTTTGGTGGCCTTGTTAAAAGGCGATAAACCGTCTGACCAAGTGGTGGCCTTGCGTGCCGATATGGACGCGCTGCCCATATTAGAAGCTAATGATGTACCGTACAAATCGCAAAACCCGGGTGTAATGCACGCCTGCGGGCACGATGTGCATACCTCATCGCTATTGGGTGTAGCTAAAATATTAACCGGCCTGAAAAGTGAATTTGGCGGTACAGTTAAATTTATTTTTCAGCCTGCAGAGGAGAAACTGCCGGGCGGTGCAAGCCTTATGATACAGGAAGGCGTATTAGAAAACCCAAAGCCGGCAGCTGTAATAGGCCAGCATGTAATGCCGCTTATTGATGCGGGTAAGGTAGGTTTCCGCGCGGGTAAGTACATGGCATCCACCGATGAGCTTTACGTTACTGTAAGGGGCAAAGGCGGCCACGGTGCGCAACCGCAACAAAATGTAGACCCTGTTATTATCACAGCGCATATCATCACAGCCCTGCAAACTATCGTTAGCCGCTATGCTGATCCAAAGAGCCCGTCGGTGTTATCTTTTGGTAAGGTGATCGCCAATGGTGCTACCAATGTTATACCAAACGAGGTTTACCTGGAAGGCACGTTCCGTACTATGGACGAAAAATGGCGTTCTGAAGCCCATATAAAGATCAAAAAAATGGCTGAGGGTATTGCCGAAAGCATGGGCGGCAGCTGTGAGTTTAATATTATGAAAGGCTACCCCTTCCTTATAAACGAAGAAAAATTAACTGCCAGTACCCGGGCCCATGCCGAAGAATACTTAGGCAAAGAGAACGTTCTTGACCTGGATATATGGATGGCTGCCGAAGATTTTGCATACTATTCGCAAGCCGCAGATTCTTGCTTTTACCGACTGGGTACGCGTAACGAAAGCCGTGGTATTACGTCATCTGTACACACGCCAACCTTTGATGTGGAAGAAAGCGCGCTGGAGCAAAGCGTAGGTCTGATGGCTTACCTTGCGGTAAAGCAGCTGGGGAATTGACTTAGAAGTTCATAGTCAATGGTTCATGATCATAGCAGATCGGGGCCTATACATGAACCATCGCCTATGAACTATGAACAAAAAAATTCTAATCGCTTTCTGTTTTCTTTTCTCCGCTTTCAGCTCGCACGCGCAGCAGGTCCCCCGTTTTAATCCCGATACAATTCTTACAATCGTAATCGATTCGGCAGTTAACATCCGATCGCACCGCTTAAATACCCAAGATTTTATTGACGCTGTGATGAACGATACCAGCTTTTATAAGGCGTTTCAAAACATGAAAAGCTACGCCTTTACTGCCGAGAATCGCATTTATACCTACGATAAAAAGAACAAGGTTAATGGCAAGGTTTACCGCAGGTTATTGCACAGTAACATCGCCGGTAAACATCATATTGAGTACACAGCAAAGCGCGATAGCGGCAATGTTTTTAAAAAGAATGGCAAGTACCAATTATATACGGCAGAGATGTTCGACTATATTTTTATGAATGCCTACAACTCCGATTTTGTAAAGAGCGAAGGCACATCAGCTGAGAATAAAAGTAAGAACGAAGGCTACAAAGCCAAATTAAAAACCCTTGTATTTACACCAGGCAGGAAAGTGCCGGGCATACCGTTCATCAGCAGTAAAACAGAGATCTTCGGGCCGGAGCTAAGGCAGTTTTACACCTATGAATTTGCACGAGGGAAATATCTGGACAGCATACCTGTGTACCGTTTTAAAGTAAAGCGCAAGCGAAGCACCAGCGCTGATGATGTGATGATACAGGAAATGACCACCATTTTCGACGTCAATAACTTTGAGATATTGGGTCGATACATCGATATGAAATACAGCAATATGCTGTTTGATTTTAATGTGCAGATGAATATTGAGCTAAACAGGTTTAACGAGCAACTCCTACCTGTAAAAATTAGCTATCAGGGTAACTGGGACATTCCATTCCACAAAGAAGAACGCGCCAGCTTCCTGATCGTGCATAAAGACTATAAAAAGGAGTGATATCGCATTATCACATCAATCTGACAATCGCACGGAATTAGTTCCTAATTTTGCCACCTCCAAACAAGGGACGCTAAATGAGATACGTAACAGACAAAAACCGCGGCATTAGCGCCATACTGGCGTTCATGATCATCCCTATTTCGGGCTTTGCGATGGATGTTTATGTGCCTTCGTTCCCATCTATGGTTCAGGACCTGCATATACCCATTTCAAGCGTCCGCCTCACCATGACTATCTTCCTGATCAGCTATGGCGTGTCGCAGCTATTTGTGGGGAGTATCAGTGATAGCTATGGTCGTTACAGGCTTTGCCTCTGGTCATTAGTCGCGTTTATAATCACTAACATCGTAATAGTGCTCACCAAAAGCATCGAAGTGATATTTGTGATGAGGGCTGTACAAGGCGTGGTAATTTCCATCATTATGGTATCCAAACGGTCGTTATTTATTGATGCCTTTACAGGTGATAAGCAAAAGCATTATACCAGTTTGCTCTCGGTAGTATGGTCATCAGCGCCGGTTATAGCGCCTTTTTTAGGCGGATATTTGCAACATAGTTTTGAATGGCGGGCCAACTTTTACTTTCTGGCTATTTACGCGTTTGTGATGCTACTTTTAGAGCTACGTTACAGTGGCGAAACGCTTAAGGAGATGAAAGCATTTCACTTAAGCAGCGTTGCCGATACCTATAAGAAGATGATCGGCACGCCGGATTTTGCTTATGGTATTGTGGTGCTGGGCTTAAGTTACTCTATGGCTATCATCTTTGGCATGTCGGCCCCATTCCTTATTGAAAATGTATTCCACTACTCGGCAGTTGCCACAGGCTATGCGGCACTAAGTTCGGGGGTGGCTTTACTACTTGGCGGGATGTTAAGCAAATACCTCATAGCCCGCAACTTTATGGCTAAGCTTACCATAGCCAATTTTGTGCAAGGCGCCTTTGCCGTGGCGATGTTTATTACGGCAGGAATGTTCAATAGCATCTTCCCTATCATGTTTTTTGTGGTGGCATTACACTTTCTGATGGGTTTTATCTACAACATTTACTTCACCTATTGCCTTACCCGCTTCCCCGAGAACGCTGGCATATCCGGTGGTATCACCAGCGGCGGCGGGTACATTGTTACATCCATTTTTAGTTACGCCATTGCCAGCAGTATCAACATTAACAGTCAGCGTACTTTTGCTATCAGCTATATGATCCTCATTGTATTGATAGGTGTGATGTTGTTGTTTTTAAGAAGATATTTAAATAAGCCTAAGCCGGTAAATACGCTTATGCAAGAAGCTTAGCCCTTTCTGCTACCTTCTTTATCACCTCATTTCTTTTCAACAACAAGGCTGTCATATATCTTTTGAGAAAGAGCCAATTAGCCAGTTTTCCTAATAAGCCTAATGGGGACGCGAAGATAAATTCATCCCGCATGATGGTTTGCTTATCATCGCCGATAAAATAGTGTTTGTGTGTGAAGCTTTTGAAAGCACCCTCGATCATTTCGTCGGCAAAGTAATTGGGCGAATCAAACTCGGTGATTTTTGACGTGAGGTTTTGCCACACCCCAAAATGCTTTGCCCGCC
Source organism: Mucilaginibacter lutimaris (assembly GCF_042676625.1). Classification (NCBI taxonomy): domain Bacteria; kingdom Pseudomonadati; phylum Bacteroidota; class Sphingobacteriia; order Sphingobacteriales; family Sphingobacteriaceae; genus Mucilaginibacter; species Mucilaginibacter lutimaris. The sequence continues at coordinate 135,585 of NZ_JBHTIA010000003.1, read as the reverse complement.
AGGTAACAGTTTCTCCCGCTCCTATCAGTCCGCTGGTGCGGCCTGCAATGGCGCGTTCCCCCGTGTGGGCGGTTGATGCTACATGCACATCAATATCTCGCGATACATCGAAACACCTTTGCGCCGGAGCGTTTATGATTGTTGTTAAGACTATTTTGGACATCGAAAAGCAAATTAAAAAGCAAAAAACGCCGATTATAAATAATCGGCGCAATCTTTAGAATCATTTAAATCAGCGATTTAAAATTCCGCGTTCTTCGGGAACCTTGGAAAAGGGATCACATCGCGAATGTTGCCCATGCCGGTAACAAACAGCACCAAACGCTCGAACCCTAAACCGAAACCGGCGTGCGGGCACCCCCCAAAACGGCGTGTATCCAGATACCACCATAGTTCGTCTTTAGGGATGCCTATCTCGTCCATACGTTGTTCCAGCTTATCCAAACGCTCTTCACGTTGCGAACCGCCTACAATTTCGCCAATACCCGGGAAAAGGATATCCATTGCGGCAACGGTTTTGCCGTCGTCGTTCTGGCGCATGTAAAATGATTTTATTTCTTTCGGATAATCTGTAAGGATCACCGGTTTTTTAAAGTGTTTCTCCACCAAATAACGCTCATGCTCAGATTGAAGGTCGGTACCCCAACCCTCTATCAGGTATTGGAATTTCTTCTTCTTGTTAGGGGTAGATTCTTTTAAGATCTCGATAGCCTCGGTATAAGTAAGGCGCTCAAAATCGTTATCTAAACAAAACTGTAATTTCTCTAACAAAGTAAGTTCCGAGCGCTCGTTCTGAGGTTTTTGTTTTTCCTCTTCAAGCAGGCGTTGGGTTAAAAATTCAATATCATCCTTATTTTTATCCAACGCGTACCGGATAACGTATTTTAATAAATCTTCGGCCAGATCGGCATTGTCTTTCAGGTCATAGAATGCCATCTCCGGCTCTATCATCCAAAACTCCGCAAGGTGGCGGGTAGTGTTTGAGTTCTCGGCACGGAAGGTAGGGCCGAACGTATAAATATCACTCAGGGCCATCGCGCCAAGCTCACCCTCAAGCTGACCGGAAACAGTTAAATTTGTAGATTTTCCAAAGAAATCTTGTTTGTAATCAACCTCGCCGGTATCGGTACGTGGTACGTTGGCCAGGTCAAAGTTGGTTACGTGGAACGCTTCACCTGCACCTTCAGCGTCAGACTGCGTAATAACCGGCGTATGCAGGTAAACAAAGCCACGCTCCTGGAAGAAAGTATGTATAGCGAAAGATAGCGTATTGCGTACCCTGAAAATAGCGCCGAAGGTATTGGTGCGAAAACGTAAATGCGCAATTTCGCGCAAAAATTCGAGACTGTGCTTTTTAGGCTGTAGCGGATATTTTTCCGGGTCGCTGTCACCTAAAATTTCAATGCTTGTTGCCTTTACATCAACACTTTGGCCTTTACCTAATGATGCTACCAGCCTGCCGCTAACGCTAAGCGCCGCGCCTGTGGTAATGCGTTTTAATATTGCAGGATCGGTGTTTTCAAAATCAACAACAATTTGCAGGTTGTTATTGGTAGAGCCATCGTTTAAAGCAATAAACTGGTTGTTACGAAAAGTACGTACCCAACCTTTAACAGTTACATCAATGTCTACTTCGCCGCTTTCAAGCAGTGCTTTAATTTTTGTACGAGTGCTCATGTAATAATTATTAGAGCGACAAAAATACAATTATTTGCTAAAAAGCCCCTCCCGTAAGGGAGAGGCTTTAAAAATTCTTGATTTGTTATTTAATTATCTTGGCAGGTAAATTAAAAAATTGCCTTTTGTAAATTTAACGCTATCAGGATAAATGCTGGATGCTGTAGGGAATGTGCGCTTAAATTTTAAAGTGAACTTACCGGCAATAGCCTTCGCGGTAGAATCCACTTCGGTTACTTCAAGCGTGCTGCCTGCGGCAACGCCGGCACTATAACGGCTTACAGTATCGTTGCCTATAATTTGATAGTACTTTGCCTGATTGCCGGTTAATGCATAAGTACCTTTACCGGTGTATTTAATGTGCATTTTAATACCTGCATCGCGGCCAAGACCTAAAATGGATATCGAATCGGTTCCTACCTTTTTGCTGAAAGGCTCGCCGTAAACAGATAAGCCATTACGCTCGGCAACAAAATACTGCTGGTAACCTGTGCGGCAGCAATTGTCGTCGTTTTTTAAGCAGGCGCTAAATAAAAGTGTTATAAGAGCCAGTGAAGTAAATGTTAACTTTTTCATGTCGGTATTTTTAATGTGTTAGTTTATACTATACGTTAAAAATATTACCTATGATACAGTCGATAGAAAAAATTGGATCTTATTGGTTTCTAGTGAGCCACCCATTATCATCCATCCAAATCTTAGCCCAGTCAAACCATTTGGCTTTGCTGGTTGAATTGATGAGCCCAAAGCCATGCCCTCCAGCGGGGAACAAGTGCATTTCGGCTTTTACTTTGTTTTTTAAGAGCGCCTCATACATCAGTAAAGCGTTTTCTACAGGCACTACATTGTCATCTTCGGCATGTACAATAAATGTGGGTGGAGTATTGGCCGTTACCTGCTTTTCGTTAGAATAAAGATCTATAAGATCCTGGCCTGCATCTTTACCTACCAGATTCTCGCGCGATCCAACGTGGGCTTTTTCGCCGAAGGTAATCACCGGATAAATGAGCATCATAAAATCCGGGCGAACGCTGATGTTATCTTTGTTATAAATAACAACTTTATTGAAATGCGTCCCCGCTGTAGCCGCGAAATGCCCTCCCGCAGAAAAGCCAATAATACCTACACGATTGGGATTTACGCCCCACTTGGCGGCATCCTGCCTGACTATTTGTATGGCACGCTGTGCATCTTGTAGCGGACCTATGGTTTTATCAACCATAATACTATCACTTGGCAGGCGATATTTTAGCACGAATGCTGTTACGCCTATTTTATTAAATTCCTTCGCGATATCTATCCCTTCATGCCCCGATGCAAGGCCCAAGTAGCCGCCACCCGGACATACAATTACCGCAGTGCCGTTAGCGGTGCCTTTTTGAGGTAAATATGGTGTTAACGTTGGGTTTGTAACTTTAAAGATCCAAAACTTGTCGTTCTTTTCTGCATAGGTAGCTGGTGCGGTTTTACTGTTGGGTACACCTTTAGGATACAACGGAAATGGCTTCTGCTCCTGGCTAAAGACTGTAGTTATAGTGGCGGTCAAAATTAGCGCGGTTAAAATATGCTTTATCATTACAGTTGAAATTGATACAGGCAAGTTACAATTTACATCAATAAAAACGATGCTGTGGTGTGCAGCATCGTTTGATATATATTGCGTTATTCCCTCTTAAAGAAGGGATATTATATTATTTACCCTTTCGGCCCGCCAAACTCCATCAGGTAGGCTTTTAGGAATTCATTCAGGTCGCCATCTAAAACGGCGGCGGCGTTTGATGTTTCATGATCGGTACGCAGGTCTTTAACCAGTTTGTAAGGATGCAGCACATAGTTGCGGATCTGCGAACCCCATTCAATCTTCTTCTTACTCCCCTCAATGGCATTGCTTGCTTCCTGGCGCTTGCGCATCTCTATCTCATATAACTGAGATTTAAGTAAACGGATGGCATTTTCTTTATTTTGTAACTGCGAGCGCGACTCCTGGTTTTTTATAATAATACCCGATGGTTTATGGTATAAACGTACCGCAGTTTCTACCTTGTTTACGTTTTGCCCGCCCGCACCACCCGCGCGGAAAGTTTCAAATTCGATATCCCCGGCGTTTACCTCTATCTCAATGGTATCATCAACCAGCGGATAAACATAAACCGAGGCAAATGATGTATGGCGTTTGGCATTTGCGTCAAACGGAGAAACACGTACCAGGCGGTGAACACCATTTTCGCCTTTTAAGTAGCCGTAGGCAAAGTCGCCCTCCAGTTGCAGGGTAACCGTTTTTACACCAGCAACATCGCCCGGCTGGTAATCCTGCTCAGTTACTTTGTAGCCATTTTTTTCGCCCCACATAATATACATGCGCATCAGCATACCGGCCCAGTCGCAGCTTTCGGTACCGCCGGCGCCTGCCGTAATTTGTAGTACCGCGTTAAACTGATCTTCCTCGGCGCTAAGCATGTTTTTAAATTCAAGCTCTTCTACCGCGGTAACCGCCTGCGCATACTGCTCGTTCATTTCGGCCTCGGTAGCATCGCCACTCTGGAAAAACTCGAATAATACGTTGGTATCTTCTACAACCGAAACAACTTTCTGAAAAGCGTCGGTCCATACTTTTTTTGTTTTGATGGATGCCAGGACTTTTTCGGCTTCCTTAGGATGGTCCCAAAAATTTGGCCCTAAGGTTATGTCCTGTTCTTTCTGCATAGCATCGAGTTTGGTATCGATGTCAAAGATGCCTCCTCAGGGAAGTTGTTCTATCCCTTAAATCCTGCATGTTCTCTTTTGTCATAATGGCAAATATATGAAAAGAGGCCCAATGCAAGAAGCTGAAAGCCGAAAGTGAATTATCGCTTACGGTTTCAGCTTTAGTCTTTTTGCTTTTATCTTAGGCTATACGCATTTGGTTTAATAGCGTACCCATATCTGCCACATTGTTACCACTAACGTTTGATAATATGGTACTCAATGCAAACTCTTTGTTCTGCCCGGCTTTTGACTGTTCCATTAGTTCGTGCATTACTGTAGGTATCAACTCGTCGGCAATTTTCAAAGCTTCGGTGGTGCCAATGTTATAAAAATTGTTAAGCTTATTTGCAAAACGGTTAACCGTGCTGTGAATAAGCGGGTTTTCATATATGGCCGAAAACTGAAAGTATTTCACCAGATCTTTTAATTTACCACTATCCATCTGGTTTTTTAATACCTCAATGATAGAGCTTGACGCCTCGTTTATCACCGCCTCGCGGTGCTCTGCAGGCACTACCGGGTTGTTCATAACAGATGCACCGGCGTTGTTTTTTACGAGCAAAAAGAGTTTTTCGAACATGGTATATGTATTTAAAAAAAACGAATTAAGGAAATGATGAAAAAAGCCTGGTTTATTTACTAACCACTCAAATATATCGAATATTTATTTTCAGTTTCTAAAAACTAATAAATATTTGTTATTAAAATGACAATTATATAAGTGTAAAACAAACACTATGTAGGGGTTGTTAATAACTGTCTAAATAACACCAAACTGTCCTTTTTTCACATTTAATACCGGGCTCAGTTTTAACTTGTTATTTTTACAGAAAACATCACAACTATGCTGCCAAATATCGATTTTACAAGCACCCAGTCGTACAAATACTTAACCGATCATTATATTGATATCGTATCAAAAAGCCTGAAGGAATTATTTGAAACTGATAATCAGCGCTTTGAAAAATTCTCACTTCAGTTTGAGGATATTTTGGTGGATTACTCCAAAAACCGTGTTGATGAGCAAACGCTTGCGTTATTGCAGCAATTAGCACGTGAGTGTGGTGTAAACAAGGCAATTGAAGCCATGTATTCCGGCGAAAAGATCAATGTTACCGAAGACCGCCCTGTGCTGCACATTGCCCTGCGTAACCGCAGCAATACCCCAATTTTGGTTGACGGTAAAGATGTAATCCCGGATGTGAACCGCGTGCTTGATCATATGAAGGAATTTACCGAAGCCATCATCAGCGGCAGCTGGACCGGTTATACGGGCAAAGCTATAACAGATGTTGTTAATATTGGTATAGGCGGCTCTGACCTTGGGCCGGTAATGGTTACCGAGGCGCTAAAAGCATACAAGAACCACCTTACCATGCACTTTGTATCTAACGTGGATGGTACGCATATAGTAGAAACATTAAAAAAGGTTGACCCCGAAACCACGTTGTTTTTAATTGCCTCCAAAACATTTACCACGCAGGAAACAATGGGCAATGCGCACAGCGCCCGCGACTGGTTCATTAAAAATGGCGGTAAGGACGAGGACGTGGCCAAGCACTTCGCGGCACTATCTACCAATAGCGAGGGTGTTGCCAAATTCGGTATAGATACTAAGAACATGTTTGAGTTTTGGGATTGGGTTGGCGGCCGTTACTCTTTATGGAGCGCCATAGGCTTATCTATCTCTTTAAGCATTGGGTTCGATAATTTTGCGGCTTTGCTTGATGGGGCACACGCTATGGATAATCACTTTAAAGATGCGCCCCTTGAGCAAAACATACCAGCTATTTTAGCGCTGATAGGTATTTGGCACAATAACTTTTTTGAAGCAGAAACAGAGGCCATTCTCCCATACGACCAATATATGCACCGCTTTGCGGCATACTTCCAGCAAGGCGATATGGAGAGCAACGGTAAGCATGTAGACCGTAACGGCAAACATGTAGATTACCAAACCGGGCCTGTTATTTGGGGCGAGCCGGGTACCAACGGTCAGCACGCTTTTTATCAACTGATACACCAGGGTACAAAACTCATCCCGTGCGATTTTATAGCGCCGGCACAATCGCACAATCCGCTTGGCGAGCACCACAACATGCTGCTATCAAACTTTTTTGCCCAAACCGAAGCTTTAATGAACGGCAAAAGCGAAGAAGAAGTGATTGCCGAATTGAAGAAAGCCGGTAAAAGCGACGAAGAAATTAAAAAGATAGCGCCATTTAAGATTTTTGAAGGTAACCGCCCTACAAACTCTATACTGGTTAAAAAAATAACCCCGCGCACATTGGGTAGCCTGATAGCCATGTACGAACATAAGATATTCGTACAAGGCATCATCTGGAATATCTACAGTTTTGACCAATGGGGTGTTGAGCTGGGCAAGCAGTTAGCAGGCAAAATACTACCGGAATTGAAAGACGATGCTGAAGTAACCAGCCACGATTCGTCAACCAATGGTTTGATCAATCAATACAAAGCCTGGAGATAAACTTTTAGGTTTTATCAGGAAGTAAATAACCTGTATTTTAAGAGGAGAAATCTTCTGCGAGTGATAAGCTTTAAACTTACATTACGTAGAAGGGTTCTCCTTTTTTTATTTAAACGCAAACAAAACATTTATAAAGTTGGCCGGATAAATTGTTGTTATTACATATTGTGACTACATATCTAATTGCAAATCATCGTGCTCTTCCGGGGCATGTAATTGATAATATAAAGAACCCGCTGCAATGCAAATGCAGTTAGATACCATCAAATAAAAAAACTCGTTATAAACATCAAAAACAGGAAAGAATACTGCGAAAGTTCCGAATGTTAATACTACGCCAATGGATGCTATAATGTATTTCATCCACCGGTTTACAGGGAAATTAGATGTTATGGTTGCAATAAGCAAAAAGAAAAGCAGCCAGGTAATTATGGAGAAGATACCGCCAAACACTACACATATTGCATACGTTTCAATTTGTTGATCAAAAAAGGTTTCAATAGTCCGGTAACTTTTGCCAAACATAGAAGCCTCAACAACGAGGAACATAAGTGGCGCCAATGCAACACTGGTTAACCATATTTTCAGGCTATAAAGGAATGGATTTGCTTTCATCTGCTTGTGGTTAATTTCCGTAATTAAAAATCATGGTCTTATGATTTGCCGGGGCCGCGGTTATGGCTTGGATGGTTTTCTTGTACTTATACTGCATCTTTTTCACATACATATCAAACGTTACCCCACCGGCTATAAACAGCTTTTTGTGAGCATGCCAAACTAACAGGGATGTAGCATGGAAGAAGTGCTTGTAAGCCACCTTTCGCCAGCTTTTAGCAAAATTTGATTTGCCTTCAAAAATGATAGCCAGCCGTTCCGTCTGGAAAGTGATGTGCGGGGCTTCGTCTATCAGAATATCGGTACAAATGTCCTTAAGCAACCGGCATTGAGTGGCATCTTTAAGGGCCTGGTAAAAGATCTGTGCGGTACTTTCTACTACAATAACGGCAAGAGTCCATATCTCCATACTGGTGTTCATGTAACGCACTTTTCTGAATAGCGTATCGCCCCAATCTTTTTTTACACGCTTTTGGCCAATCTTATCAATGTAACGCCCTAGGTTGTTGCCATGCTTTTGCTCTTCTTTAATAAATAACCCAACTGCATCCACATAATCAGGGTCGCCAATGCGGTAAGCGTATTTGATTGATGCGGCTATAAGGTGCTCGCCTTCGGATGTTTCGCCCAGTTGCCAAGCCTGTAATGATGGTAGGATGGCGGCAATCTCATCCTGCGTAATAGTAGGCGCGATTGTCCAGTTCACTCTCTTTTGGCGGGCATTTGCCTGGAAATACCCTATCCAGTAATAACTTGTATGCATAAGATTTGATGTTTATGTTTTTGAACCCGAAACAAAACGGATCAAGGAATGAAAAGAATGGTTAGACATCCTGAAAATTCTTTGATTCGTTTAATGCGGTTCTATGATTTGTTAATGCTTGTCCCAGTTAATTTTGCGCGAGAAATACATGAGCAGGGCTGTTATAATGAACAGAGCTATACTTCCTATCATTAAGGCCAGTTCTTCCAGTTGAATGATAACAAAAATGAAGATGTAGATAATGGACAGGATGAGGCCGAACAAGGCCGCCGCCCCTTTATTTTTGAGTAGCGATGAGATGAATACCGACACCAGCCCAATGGTTGCTACGGAAGCAATAATATAAGCGGTGTTGTAACCTACCTGCTCCGAAAACGACAGCAGCAGGATATAATAAATGATCATAGCCGCACCAATGAGCACATAATTAAAAGGGTGGATACGTTGCTTGCGAATGATTTCGGTAAGAAACAACGATACAAAGGTTAGCAAAACTATAAGTATGGCGTATTTGCTTGTACGGGTAATTTTTTGATACTGGTCCACAGGTAATATCAGCTTCACACCAATCGAGGCGTCGTTCTGTTTTTTCTCAGCACGGAACATGGTATTATCTGCCACCCATTGCTGCGGGTATGGGCGGTTATAATACAGCATCCGCCATTTCCCAAAAAAGCCATTTGCATCTACCTTGCTATCATCAGGCAGATTACGGCCCTGGAAACTTGGGCTTTCCCATTTGCCGCTCACTTCTACATCGGTAGTTTTACCCAGGTGTAAAAAGTTTAGAGATTGGCTTCCTTTAAGTTCAAGCGTGTAATTAAAATCAAAAGCACCATCCGCTATCGCGCTTAAGTTTACGGTGGCCTGTAAACCATTGTTGAACAGGTCACTATCGGTAAATGATGGCTGAGCGGTTAATTTCATCCCACCCGCAGTAATTACCGGGTTGGTCTTTAACCCTTTCAGGTCGGATATGCTGAACAGCAAGCGGGCTTTATCTAATAGTAACCTGTCGGGCGAAATAGAGAACATCCCCAGGTCGGCCTTGGCAAAATTCCCTTTGATGTTAATGGTTGAATTGTAAATAACAGTTTCGAACATGCCGCGATGGCGCTTTTGTGGTTGCAATACGGCTTTGATATTCAGGTTTTCAGGCAATATGTAAAGGTTTTCCACCACCTCTTTAGTAACTGGTTTATTATCGGTTCCGTTGTAGTTTACCGTCTTGCGGTAAGGTATCATTAATACGGGGCCTTTAACGGTTTGCGCGCCCGACCATTGGCTGGCAATATCATCTGCCACCTCCTGCTGCCGGCCGGCGCGTTCGCGGATGAGGTCGTCTATTAATGATGATGGTATGAGCAACACCAATATTAAAAAGCCAATAAAAGCTAATTTAACCGTGATTGATTCCCTGAACCAATCCATTACACTTGTTAAAGCCGATTTTTGTTCTTGTATCATTTTATTTAATTAAAAGTACTTTGAATTACAAAGTGATTAGGTAAAAAAATATAGTTATAACGTTTTTTGATTTTTGATGATCTGCTCCAAAGCGTCAAGGTGCTGTTTGAAAGCTTGCTTACCTTTGGCGCTGGCCTCGTAATTGGTATTTGGCTTGCGGCCCAAAAATGACTTATGTACCATGATGTACTCCTCTTTTTCTAAAGCTTTAAGGTGCGATGCCAGGTTACCGTCTGATGCATCAAGCAATTCCTTAAGCGAGTTAAAATCGTAGCGGTCATTCACCACCAGCACACTCATTATTTGTAAACGCAGCCTGTTTTCAAAGGCCTTGTCGAGTTTTTCAAATGGAATCTTCACCGGTCATATTTTAAGTACATAATGCTGCCGTAAACAATGTGTAATACGCCAAACCCTATGGCCCAAAACAGCAAACCATAGCCCGGCAGTAAAGCAGCCAGCAAACCTAATAAAATATCTATGATACCTAAGTACTGTACATCTTTATAAGTAACGTTACTTGCGTTTACCAAAGCCAGGCCGTAAAATATAAGCGTGGTTGATGCAACTACACTAAAGTAACCTCTGGCGATTAGAATAAGCACCAGTACAGCTCCCGTTACCAATGGCACTGCGAGGTTAAACAGCAATTGCTTGCTTGCCTTGCCCCAAACGCTTTGCCCTTTTTGCTTTGCCTTGCGTAAGGTTAATACAACACCTGTAACAATTGATGCTATAAAAACGATAATACCTGTTATTGCAAGCTTTTGCCAGTTACTATACAATGGCCCATCAACCATGTCGTTATAAGCATTGTAATTAAGCTGATCGAAGCGGTCGGCTCCAAAAGTAATCCACCAAGCCACACCCGCCCCTATCAAAGCGTAAACACCCGCCATTACACCGCTAAGGCCGCTAAGCGAGATAAATTTTGAAGAGCGCTCCATCATACTGCGGATGGATGTAAGCTCGTCTTGTATTTCGTTTTCTTTCACTTAAAAGTACTTTGTTATTCAAAGTAAGTTATAAAGAATGAGATGTGCAAAAAAAATATTAGAAATAATGCAAGTTTTAATTCCCTCCCTGGGGAGGGGTGTGAGTGGGTGCGTTGTGGCAGGGAGGGGTTTGGTAGACAGAGGCGATTAAACCCCTCCCTACACCCTCCCGTTGGGAAGGAATCGCACATGCCCTTTGCTTTATAATTCCGGTTATTAATTACACCAATATCGCCGCCTTTACCAAATAAGGCAGTATCTCTTTCTGAAAAGACACAAAATTCTTGCGCACATCGCTATCGCTTACGGATGTGAACGCAAAACTGAATACGATGCTTTTACTGCACTTGATGAGGAAACGTACACGCTGATGGTAACCCTCGTGTTTGCGGATGCCGGGTAACTGTGTAAATGATTGTACCAGCAGTTCTTCTAACTCGTTTGACAGGTTTTTTAGAAACTCCTGTGAGTTGGTGCTTTCGCGAATAAAATCCCAACCAATAAATTCGTTGCAAACGGTGTATGACAGCCGGCAGGTTTTCATAATAAGACTGCTCAGGTGGGCCTCCTCGTCCATATCGGCAGTGTTAGTGTTGATCAGTTCATCTACACTTACTTTGATATAGTCCATCAGCAACACGTGCAAAACGGCTTCCTTGCTATCAAAATACTTGTAGATGGTAGCCTTCGCAATTTTTGCGCGCTTGGCAATTTCGTTTACACTCGTTTTATGGTAACCGAATTTACGGAACAGATCTTGCGCTGCCCGCTTAATACTATCTTTAATTTTATCGGCTTCCATTAATTAGTTTGAACAAATATCTCAAATTGCGTGGTATTTACAAGGTACGACCTTAGATATTTGGTGGCGGGCGCTTTTACGGGGCTCCCATCTGATAAGGAAAATTTAGACCCGCTGCATGGGTCGGTGGCGGTAAAGCCAGTATCATCAACCGTAACAGCACACAATTTTTCGGGCTGGTAACTACTACAGCGATCATATGCAACATAAGAACCATCTACCTGCCGGTATATAATTATACCCGCAACGCCCGCGCCCGAAATATAAGCATACCCTCCCGGTGCATTAAGCGCCGTATACCTGGGGTCGGTCTTCACGATCTTTACATTTACCGGAACACGCGGCACTACGTTTTCGGCTTTGCCACAGCCTAAAAACAGCAGGCAAATAATAAGTAGTGCCGGTAAATTCCTCATTATATAATATCTGTTGTAAACTGTTTCAGGAAACGCACGTCGTTCTCAGAGAATAAACGCAGATCGCGGATCACATATTTAAGGTTGGTAATGCGCTCGATACCCATCCCAAATGCAAAGCCGGTATATTTTTTACTGTCGATGCCGCAATTCTCTAACACATTAGGGTCAACCATACCGCAGCCTAATATCTCTACCCAGCCGCTGTATTTACACATGTTACAGCCCGAGCCTTTGCAAATAGTACAAGATATATCCATCTCTGCAGATGGCTCGGTGAACGGAAAGTACGATGGGCGGAAACGCACTTTAGTACCTTCGCCGTAAAGCTCCTGCACAAAATGATACAGCGTTTGTTTAAGATCTGAGAACGATACATTCTCATCCACATACAAACCTTCTACCTGGTGGAAAAAGCAATGCGCACGTGCCGAAATAGCTTCGTTACGATAAACGCGGCCGGGCATAATAGCGCGGAACGGTGGTTTGCCATTCTCCATCATGCGCACCTGTACCGATGAGGTATGCGTACGCAAAGCAATATCATCGCTACCATCACCCTTGCGGATAAAAAAGGTATCCTGCATATCCCTTGCGGGGTGCTCCTGCGGGAAATTCAGTGCTGAGAAGTTATGCCAGTCGTCTTCAATTTCCGGGCCTTCGGCCACCACAAATCCAAGCCTTTTAAATATATCGATGATCTCGTTACGCACTAAAGATAAAGGGTGGCGCGAGCCTACCTCAAAACCATCACCGGGAAGTGTTAGGTCAAGCCCTAAGTCCTGAGTCTTAGGTCCGGAGTCTAAAGATTCTTTGATCTCGTTGTACTTAACCTCAGCAAACTGTTTAAACTGGTTCAGTACCTTACCAAAGGTGCGTTTCTCCTCTGGACCAACGGTTTTAAATTCCTCAAAAAGGTCTTTTATTAAACCTTTGGTTCCTAAATATTTAATACGGAACGCTTCCAGTTCATCGGCTTTGGCAGCTGTAAAAGCTTTTATCTCGGCAGTATATTGATCTATTTTAGATTGCATTATAACCTCTATTCAAAAAATTCAATTACAAATATACGTAACTATTTAATCACCCCTAATTCCTTACCCACCTTGGTAAACGCGGCTATAGCCTTGTCTAAATGAGCCACATCATGCGCGGCCGAGATCTGTACACGGATACGGGCTTTGCCTTGCGGCACGACCGGGTAGTAGAAACCTATAACATAAATGCCTTCTTCCAGCATCTTAGCGGCAAACTCTTGCGCCAATTTGGCCTCATAAAGCATAACAGGCACAATTGGGTGCACACCCGGCTTAATATCAAAGCCTGCAGCCGTCATTTTCTCGCGGAAGTACTGCGTGTTGCTTTCCAGCTTATCGCGCAGGTCGGTGGTTTCGCTTAGCATATCCAATACCGCTATAGATGCGCCGGTAATTGCAGGGGCCAACGTATTACTAAATAGGTACGGCCTTGAGCGCTGGCGAAGCATATCAATGATCTCCTTACGGCCGGATGTAAAACCGCCCGATGCACCACCCAGGGCCTTGCCTAAAGTACCGGTGATAATATCAATTTTACCCATAACGTTATGATGCTCGTGTGTGCCGCGGCCGGTTTTGCCCATAAAACCACTACAGTGGCTTTCATCTATCATTACCAAAGCATTGTACTGTTCGGACAGGACACAAATTTTATCAAGCTGGGCAATGGTGCCATCCATGCTGAACGCGCCATCTGTTACGATGATGCGGTGGCGAAGGTCCTGCGTAGCTTTCAGCTGCTCTTCCAGGTCGGCCATATCATCGTGCTTGTACCGCTTGCGCTGGGCTTTACAAAGGCGCACACCATCAATGATAGACGCGTGGTTCAACTCGTCAGAAATAATAGCATCCTGATCGTTGAACAAGGGTTCAAACACACCGCCATTCGCATCGAAGGCGGCGGCATATAGTATGGTGTCTTCGGTACCTAAAAATTCCGAGATCTTTTGCTCCAGTTTTTTATGTATGTCCTGCGTGCCACAAATAAAACGCACCGACGACAGGCCGTAACCGTGGGTATCCATGGCATCTTTAGCGGCTTGTATTACCCTTTGGTTACCCGACAGGCCAAGGTAGTTATTGGCACAAAAGTTTATTACTTCCTGCCCACCCTGTACCGTAATATCCGCACCCTGTGGCGATGTTATAATCCTTTCGCGTTTATATAGGCCGGCATTTTCAATATCGGCAAGTTCCTGCTGTAAAACCGGTTGCAATGTGTTATACATAATGTAAGTGTTAAGGCCTCAAAATTAAACATAAACAAACAATTGTACCGGGTATGTAAACAATTAATGTAAATTACGTGTATACACAAACATTTTTGGCATAAACAGTATTAACCGTAAAACACACTATGAGAAGATACCTACCCTTTATCTTGTTTATACTCGTTGCCTTTACCACTTCGGCACAGCAATATACTTTATCGGGCCGTATAACGGGTCAAAAAAACGAGATGGTGCCGTTTGCATCGGTGTATATTCGCAATACCACATATGGCACAACTGCTAATGAGGAAGGCCATTATCAATTAAAACTCAGCCCCGGCACATATAATGTTATTTACCGCGCTACAGGTTATGCAGAGCAGGTACAAAAGTTAACCATTGCCGACCAACCCGAAACGCGCGACATACAATTAGTTAACGAGGCCTTTAAGTTTAGCCAGGTATCTGATAAGTGGAAACAAAATATGGACCCGGGCGATACCATCATGGCGAAAGTGATAGCCAGGCGTAAACAACATTTAGAAGAAGCCGGATCTTACTCATGTGCCGTGTATGTTAAAGGGGTACAAAAACTTTTAAGTTCGCCAAAATCCTTAACCAGCAAGGCGGTTAGGCAGGCCCTCGATTTGGATTCTAACGGCCGTGGTATACTCTATCAAACCGAAATACTATCGAACCTTAATGTTGCCCTGCCCAATAAAATGCACGAGGTTACCATTGCGTCAAAGCAGTCGGGTATCAATACGGCTTTTGACTATAGTAAGGCATCAGACCTGCAGGTGAATTTTTATAACGATGTTTTTAAAATAAACGGCCTTAGCACCCGGGCCTACCTTTCGCCAATTGGTACCGATGCGGCGAGGCATTACGATTACAGGCTGGTGGGCAGTACCGTGCAAAACGGGCTTACCGTTGATAAGATTGAAGTGATACCTAAACGCGAGAACGGGCAATACTTTCAGGGTAATATGTACATTGTAGAGGGCGACTGGCGTATTTACAGTGTAGACCTGATGCTTACCAATAAACATGCATCATTAAACCTTGTAGACACTTTAAAGATAAGCCAGCAGTACATTCCAATAACCGATAGCGTATGGATGCCTTCCGCTGTACAAATAAATTTTAAAGGATCGGTATTAGGGTTTAAGTTCGGCGGATATTACCAGGGAATATATAACAACTATAAAATAAACCCGGCTTACCCTAAAGGCTACTTTAATGGTGAGATATTAAAGATAGATACTGCCGCTAATCTTAAAACAGCGGCATACTGGAACGCCACACGCCCCTTACCCCTAACCCGGCAGGAAACGCGCGACTATCAAAAAAAGGACAGCATAGCCGCATACCAAAAAACCGATGCCTACCTGGATAGCATACAGCATACTAAAAACAACATCAATTATTTTACTTATACCATATTTGGTTACCGCGCAAGCAACCGCGCCGAAACAGATTCGCTTTACATTTTTCCGTTCCTGCAAACGTTTTATTACAATACGGTTGAAGGCTTTGGTATAAATGCCAAGGTACGTTATTCTCATAAGATAGACGATCTGCATTCGTACAGTATTACACCTGCGTTACGCTATGGCTTTGCCAACAAACTTTTTAGCGCCAATGTGCATGCCGAGTACCTTAATGACCCGTTCCATAACCAAAAATCTTATATAGAGTTTGGCAGCGATGTGCTGGACCTCAACAATGTTGGTACACGCTCTCGATACTTTAACACACTAAGTACCATACTTTACGAGAATAACTACGTAAAATACTACCGCTCGCAGTACGGTGGCTTTGGGTTTCAGCGCGAATTAAAGAACGGTATATTGTGGTCCGCAGCATTACAATATGCCAGCCGCACCCAAATGTACAACAACGCCTTTGGGCACGTTGTAGATGTAAAAAACAAAGAATTTACATCCAACAACCCTTTAGCCCCGCCGGGCACACCGGCAGATGACCGCTCTTTCCTGTTCCCAAAAAATCAGGCGCTAACATTTGCTACATCGGTAGCGTTCACATTCGATCAGCAATATGTTACCAGGCCTACGGGTAAATTTAATCTACCCTCTAAATATCCAACACTAACGGTTAATTACCGTAAGGGTATAAAAAGTGCGTTTGGGTCTGATGTGGACTACGATTTCGCATCGGTAGATGTATCGCAATCCAATATCAGGATAGGCTTATCCGGTTTCTCATCATTTAAACTAACCGGCGGCGATTTCTTCAGGAACAACAACCTGTACTATATGGATTATTATCATTACTTAGGTAACCAGGGCACCACTTTCGACCCTACCTACATCGGCAGTTTCCACTTCCTGCCGTTTTATACATATAGTACAAACGGGGCATTCTTTGAGGCCCACTACCAACACAATTTTGCAGGTTCGTTATTAAACAAAATACCGTTTATAAGAAAACTAAAACTCGAAGAAGTAATTGGCGCCAATTACTTGACCACTAAGGGCAACCCTAATTACAAAGAGTTTTATGTAGGTATACAGCGCCTTATTTTCCGGGTTGATTATGGTATCTCCTACGCGGGCGACAAAAAATACATTCAAGGCATCAGAATATTTTATGGGTTGAGGTAGAAGTTGAAAGTCAAAAGTTCAAAGTCAAAAGTTAACCTTACATACTTTCGACTTTGAACTTTCAACTTTTCACTATATTTGCGCTTCATTTAACACCGTTTGCAGCGGTATCAATGTTGTCATGATAAAATATAATACACTACTTTACTATTGTTATTCAACAATAGCCGATGGCGAGCAATTTGCCGCCGATCATCTTAAATTTTGTAAATCGCTTGGGTTAACGGGGCGCATTATAGTTGCCGACGAGGGTTTAAATGGCACCGTATCAGGTACCGAACAGGCTTGTAAAACCTATATGGATACTCTGCATGCCGATGAACGCTTTGCCGGTATTGATTTTAAGGTTGATGTAGTAGACGAGCCATCGTTTGTTAAGATGCACTGCCGCTATAAATCAGAAATAGTACACTCGGGTCTGCGCGACCCAAACATTATTAACCCGCAACAAAAAACAGGCAAGCACCTGGAGCCAAAGGAGTTTTTGGCCATGAAAGACCGCGACGATGTGGTGGTGCTTGATGTGCGTTCTAACTACGAGCACTCTCTTGGTAAATTT
This sequence comes from Mucilaginibacter lutimaris, assembly GCF_042676625.1. Lineage (NCBI taxonomy): Bacteria > Pseudomonadati > Bacteroidota > Sphingobacteriia > Sphingobacteriales > Sphingobacteriaceae > Mucilaginibacter > Mucilaginibacter lutimaris. The sequence continues at coordinate 118,180 of NZ_JBHTIA010000003.1, read as the reverse complement.
AAAAACGCCGTAACGCTGGATATAGAGAATTTCCGCGATTTCCCGGCCATGATCAACGAGCTTGCCAAATACAAGGATAAAAAAATACTTACCTACTGCACCGGAGGCATCAAATGCGAAAAAGCTTCGGCCCTGTTGTTGCACGAGGGATTTAGCGATGTTTACCAGTTGCACGGTGGCATCATTAAATACGGTAAGGAAACCGGCGGCGAAGATTTTGAGGGCAAATGCTATGTATTTGACAACCGCCTTTCGGTTGATGTGAACAGCGTAAACCCGGTTGTAATATCAACCTGCCGTAACTGTGGTAAAACCACACCAAAAATGATAAACTGCGCCAACCCCGAGTGCAACGAACACTTTACACAATGCGATGAGTGCGGCGAGGCTATGGATGGTTGCTGTAGCGATGCCTGTAAAGAACACCCACGCAAGCGTGTTTATGATGGTACGGGGTATTATGTAAAAGTGCCTCAGCCGGTAAACACAGCAAAAAAAGTCGCGGTTCAACTGGCTGGCGAATAATTAGGGCTACAGCAAAAATTCATCCGTCCCATAAATAGGGCGGCAATGAATTATTCCGTCGCTCTGGCAAATCAAATCATTCCCGGTACCGTAGGCTTTAGCCGACTGATAAGCAATACGCCCTGGCTTTAGCCAATGTCGTCTACTATTTTATTCAAAGCCAATTTGTACTTTTGACACACTAACATGTGCGGCTACACCTATGCGTAAACAACTCCTGTTTGCTTTTCTTTTCCTAATAAACACTTGCGCTTACGCGGCGGATATTAAAAGCATTGGTGTGCCTTATGTACAAAATTATACAAAGGCACAGTACCAATCGGGCAATCAAAACTGGTCGGTAACGCGCGATGAGCACGGCATTATGTACTTTGGTAATGACGAGGGTCTATTATCATTCGATGGCAAGTACTGGCAGTTGAACCGCATGCCCAACGGCCTTATTGTACGTTCTGTAGCAGCTGACGGAAAGGGGAAGATCTACTCCGGCGGTTTTGGCGAATTTGGCTACTGGGAAAACAACAAAAAGGGATTTCTTAAATACAACTCACTTACCCACCTTGTCCCTCAAAAATATCAGCCGGTAAAAGAAGAAACATGGAAGATATATGTGGATAAGGATAAAGTTATTTTTCAATCTTTTGGCTCCATTTATATTTACGCCGCCGGTAAAATTGCCGTAGTAAAAGCACCAAAGCCATTTCTGTTCCTTTTTAAAACAGGCAGCCGATATTTTGTCGAACAGGTTGACGCCGGTTTATTTGAATTAAAAAACAGTAAGCTGGCCTTTCTAAACGGCAGTAATATTTTAGGGAGCCGGGTATTATCAATTCTTCCGTTCGCTAATAACAAATACCTTATTGGTACCGCTAAAAATGGTTTATTTATATACGATGGCATTACCATAAAACCATGGCAAAGCCAGGCGAATGATTTTCTTAAAAACTACCAGCTAAACAATGGCGCTATTATACCGGGCAAGTACTTTGCCTATGGTACAATTTTAAACGGTATTGTTATTATTGATACTGCCGGTAACGTGGTACAGCACATCAATAAATCAAGCGGACTGCAAAACAACACGGTATTAAGTTTATACACTGATGCCGAACAAAACCTTTGGGCCGGGCTGGACAATGGCATCGACCGTATTGAAGTAAACTCACCTCTGTACTTTTACTTTGATAAAACCGGGCGTTTTGGTACGGTATACTCCAGTATCATTTATAACAACAAAATTTACCTGGGTACCAATCAAGGGCTTTTTTATAGCGATTGGGTAGTACCCGGCAACAAGCGGCTGTTTCAATCATTCAATTTTCAATTGATCCCCGGCTCGCAGGGGCAGGTTTGGGAACTATCGCTGCAGGATGGTAAGCTGCTTTGCGGCCATAACGATGGCACTTTTCAGGTAACCGGCAATACCATAAATAAAATAAACCCGCTAAGCGGCGGCTGGACCATAAAAAAATTCAATCCCGGCCAGCTGATACAGGGCATCTATAACGGGCTTGTTATTTACCGTAAAGATGCCGCCGGCAACTGGGTTTTTGATCACAAAATCGAAGGCTTTAGCGAACCCTCACGTTATGTAGAACGCGATAATAAGGGCCAGATCTGGGTAAGCCATGCTTATAAGGGCATCTATAAAATAACGTTAAGTGCCGATAACAAACGCGTTGCATCGCAAAAGTATTATGATAAAAGCTCGGGCCTGCCCGATAGTTATAACGTGGGTGTTTTTAACCTCGATAACCGCATAGTATTTTCATCCGAATCAGGATTTTATGTTTATGATGACATTACCGACAGGTTTTACCAATATCAACAGCTCAATAAAAAATTAAATACATTTTCGTCATCAAATAAAGTTATAGCTGCAATCGGTAAAAAATACTGGTTCATAAATCACGGGCGCGTGGCCCTGGCAGATCTGTCGGTTTCGGGCAGGTTAACTATAGATTCTAACCGTTTCAGTATGCTCAACGGTCAGATGGTGCAAAATTACGAGAACATTAGCATGATCAATAACCAGATCTATCTTATAAGTGTAGACGATGGTTTTGTGATTTTGAACGATGAGGATGCATCGCGGCAGCCAAATTTTAAATTACCTCCTGTATTAATAAGGCAGGTAGAGAATATTACCGACAAAACACTGGTAATAACGGATATGAATATTGATAATAACGAGATAGCTATCCCATATAATCAGAATAACATCCGTATAGCGTACTCACTGCCCTATTATAAGCAATCTAAAATAAAATACCAGTATTTCCTGGAAGGCTACTCGCGGCAATGGAGTGAGTGGAGCCCGCAAAGCCAAAAAGAATTTACAAACCTTAACCAGGGTACTTACCATTTTAAAGTACGCGCCAAAATTAACGACGAAAACGTAACATCCATAACCACCTTTAGCTTTGAAGTACTATCGCCATGGTATGCCGGGAAAATAGCCCTTACCTTATATGTATTGCTAGCAATTTTAATTTACTATGCCGGCAGATATTACTACAAATTAAAACTGGAGCGCCATCAGCAGGAAATTCAGGAAAAATTACAACAGGAGAAAGAAGAATTTTTAAAGCGCGAAGCCATAGCAAACGAACAGCATATTGTAACCATTAAGAACGAACAGTTACAAGCCGACCTGGCAAGTAAAAGCCGGGAGCTGGCTAACTCGGCCATGAACATTGTTTATAAAAACGAGTTGCTGCAAAAAATAAGCGACGAGATCGACCACTTTAAAGATAGCAATGGCAAAAAGCTATCGGACGACCAACTGAAAAAGATCCACAAGGTTATTGAGGAGGGCATGAACGACGAGCGTGACTGGAATGTTTTTGAGAACAGCTTTAACGAAGCCCACGAAAACTTTTTTAAGAAACTTAAACAAGGCCACCCAGACCTGGTACCAAACGACCTGAAGCTTTGCGCATACCTGCGCATGAACATGAGCAGCAAGGAAATGGCATCGTTATTGAATATATCTTTACGGGGTGTAGAGATAAGGCGTTATCGCCTGCGTAAAAAGCTCAATTTAGAACATGATAAAAACCTTGTAGAGTTTCTCATCGAGCTATAACACTACATCATTACCTCTCATGCCCCATGTACGCAGTTAGTATGCACGCATAATATTTGTAGTATAAAAAACACTTAATTAGCTTTTTCAATTATCTGTTTATCAATAGTTTATATTTCATTTTTAAAATATTTGTGAAAGTATTTTGAAGCTGATGTATTAATGTAGTGTAGCATTATTTGCTTAAAATGTATTATCTCCTCAACTTCGAACCCACAATTACCAATTAAACCAGTACTTAAAAATTAATTAACCACTATGAAGAGAATTTACAAAATCTCAGGGTTATTACTATTGTTTACTTTTTTCTCAACAGCACTTTTTGCACAGAACATCACCGTTAAAGGTAAAGTTACTGATGCTACAAGTGGCGAAACGCTGATAGGCGTAACTGTAGGCGTTAAAGGTACAACAACGGGCACCCAAACTGATGCTAATGGTACATATACATTAAGCGCAGCATCAAACGCTATCTTACAAGTATCTTATATAGGATACACAACACAAGAGGTCCCTGTAAACGGCAGAAACAGCCTCGACATCAAATTACAATCATCTACTAACCAGCTACAGCAAGTAGTGGTTGTAGGGTATGGTACACAGCGTAAATTAGATGTTACCGGTTCGGTATCTACCGTAAAGGGCGAAGATATTGCTAAACAATCATCAACAAATGCTGTAAGTTCATTACAGGGTAAGGTTGCCGGTGTACAAATTTCAAACGCAGGTGGTCCGGGCTCGTCTCCACAGATCAGGATACGAGGCCTTGGTACTGTATACGGTAACGCTAATCCGTTATACGTTGTAGATGGTGCCTGGTTTGATGATATTAGCTTCTTAAACCCTAATGATGTAGAAAACATTAGCATTCTTAAAGATGCTTCAAGCGAATCTATTTATGGTGTTAGGGCGGCAAACGGCGTTGTTTTAATAACAACCAAAAAAGGTAAAGGTGCACCAACCATTAATTACAATGCATACGCAGGCTGGCAAAAGGTTACTAACCAGCCAAAATTGGCCAATGCTACAGAATATGCTACCCTTATTAACGAACTTAATGCAACCCAGTTCCCTACAGACCCAACTACTTTCCCTGATGTAAATAAGTTTGGTAACGGTACCAATTGGTTAAATGTAGTGCTACGCGATGCGTTTACCATGAAACATGACCTGACTGTTAGCGGAAGCACAGATAAGTCCACCTACTCTTTTTCTGCAGGTTACTTAACACAACAAGGCGTTGTTACAGGCAACAACTATGATCGTATGACCGCGCACCTGCAACAGGATGTGCAAGCTACCAAATTTTTAAAATTGGGTTATAACGCAGTTTTGCAGAGTAGCAAATCTCGCGATGTGCCCGGAGATGTTATCTATAAAGCATTTACCGCATCGCCTGTAGTACCTGTTTACTATAATGACGGTGCTTACGGAGACCCTAATGATTTTCCTATTGGTACTGCTACCAATAACCCCAAAGCGCAGTTAGATTTCTTTAACCAGCGCTCCAACGGTTACCGCATAACAGGTAATATGTTCGCTGATATCAAATTCACAAACTATTTAACTTTCCGCACCAGCTTTGGCGGCGAATTTGGACAGGCGGAAGTATTGGGCTATGTACCTGCTTACAAAGCCACTGCAACACAGTTAAACGACTACAGCACCCTTAATGTATCAAGAGGAGAAGTTAGAAACTGGATATGGGAGAACACGCTGACCTTTGATAAAACTTTTGGCGATCACCATTTAACAGTTTTGGCCGGTCAGTCATCGCAACGCTATAAATCTTACAACATTTCAGCTTCGGCACGTAATGTACCTTTTACAAGCGATGGCGACCTTTACTTACGTTTGGGCAGTACAACTACCGATCCAAACTTCCCGCGTACAATTGATGACAGCGGCGCTTTAGCAACTTACGAATCTTACTTTGGCAGGGTTAACTATGCTTTTAAAAACAAGTACCTGTTAAATGCTTCATTCCGTGCAGATGGATCGTCAAAATTCATAGGCAACCAACGTTGGGGTTACTTCCCTTCGGTAGGTGCGGGCTGGGTTATCAGCAACGAAGAGTTCATGAAGGATCAGCACATATTTGATAACTTAAAAATTAGAGGCAGCTGGGGTAAAATAGGTAACGCATCAGTACCTGCCAACCTTTCTACTTTAGTTGTTAACAACTCTGCCGGCTTTACCGCTATTTATAATGGCCAACCGGCAACAGGTGCAAACATTACACAAATTGTCCCTCCAATTACTTACTGGGAGCGTGGTGTAGGTACGGATTTTGGTGTTGAGATGGCCTTCTTAAATAACCGTTTAACATTTGAGGCCGATTACTACGAAAAGAAAACAGAACAAGCCATTTTCGCCATCCCTGTTTTAGGTTCGTTAGGAACAAGCGGCGGTACTGTTATTGGTAACCAGGCTACTTTCCGTAACAGGGGATTTGAATTTGCTGCCAGCTGGAGAGGTACAATCACAAGCGACTTTACCTATAACCTAAGTGGTAACTTCAGCATCAACAATAACAAAGTATTATCAACCGTTACCGGCGCTAACCCAATATATGGTGGGGGCGCGGCAGCAACAGGCGGCCAGTTGGCTACCCGTACAGTTGTTGGACAGCCAATTGGCGAATACTATGGTTTAGTGGTTGACGGTGTTTTCCAAAATGCTGCCGAAATAGCGGCCTCATTACAGCCTGATGCAAAACCGGGCGACTTTAAATATAAAGACCTGAACGGCGATAAAGTAATTGATGCCAAAGACCGTATGCCAATTGGTAACCCTAACCCTAAATACCTTTACGGCTTTAGCGCTAACCTTGCATACAAAGCATTTGACTTAACGGTTGACTTACAAGGCGTTGCCGGGGTTGATGTTTATAACGCCAACAAAGGCTTACGCTATGGTTCAGAAAATTTTACAAAAGATTTTTATGACAACCGCTGGCATGGAGAAGGTACTTCTAATACCTACCCATCGGCAAACGTAGGCGGTGGCAACAACTACAAACCCAACACCTTCTTTGTGGAAAGCGGCGCTTACTTCAGGGTAAGGAATGTGCAGTTAGGTTATACCCTGCCATCTGCCGTTGCGTCAAAAATATTTATGAAAAGGGTTAGAATTTTTGCCAGCGGGCAAAACGTATTCAATTCATTCTCTTACAAAGGTTTCAATCCTGAGATTGGTGGCCAGGGCGACCAGCCGGGCATAAATGCCGGTATTGATAATGGGGCATACCCGCTATACGCCACTTATAACTTCGGTGTAAATGTTACATTTTAACAATTAAAATATTTAAAGTCATGTTTATAAAAAACTTTAAAAGTGCATTTGCTTTAAGCACGTGCGCAGTGCTGCTAATATCACAGGGATGCAAAAAAAGCTTCCTTGATGTACCGCCGCAGGGCCAGCAGCCAAGCCAGGAATTCTTTAAGACCGCAGACGATGCTACAAAAGCCGTAAACTCAATATATGCCAACTTACGTGTATGGAATAATACGGCGTTTGCCCCAATGGCTATTGAAAGCTTAGGGTCTGATGAAGCAGAAAAAGGTAGCACCCCTGCAGATGCTTCTTATATGAATGCTTTTGATAATTTTACCGTAACTGCAACAGAAGGCCAGATACAGGATTTCTGGAACGGGCAGTATCAGGATATTCAGCTTTGTAACCAGGTATTAGATAACGTGCCTAATATCGCTATGGACGCTACGCTTAAAAGCCGTTACCTGGCAGAAGCTAAATTTGTGCGTGCCTATGCATACTTTAGGCTTGTGCGTGCTTTTGGGGATGTACCACTGCGTTTGCATTTACCAAAAGATGCCAGCGAATATAACCTGCCACGCACGCCAAAAGCTGATGTTTGGGCTGCTATAGAAACCGATTTAACAGATGCTGCCGCGGTTTTACCACAAAGTTATGGTTCAAGTGATATTGGCCGTGCTACAAAAGGGGCAGCTTTATCATTACATGCAAAGGTTGCCATGTATCAGAAAAAATGGGACCTGGTTTTAAGTTTAACCAATACAGTAAAAGGGCTTGGCTATAGCTTGTTCCCTAATTTCGAAGAATCATTCAGGATTCCAAATGAAAATAATTCAGAATCGGTTTTTGAGATACAGGCACAAAGTTTAGGCGGAGGCGCTGCAACAAGCCAGTATTCGCAAATACAAGGTGTACCGGGTAACCTTAACCTGGGCTGGGGCTTTAATACCCCTACGCAGGCGTTGGTTGATGCTTTTGAACCAGGCGACCCTCGTATGGATGCTACTATTATTTTCCGTGGCGAAACCACACCGCAGGGCGATGCTATTGAAGCCACAGGGCCAAACCCAAGGTATAATCAAAAATCATATGTACCTAAAAGTTACCCATTCATTCAAAACCAGGGCGAGGACCAAAACGTAAGGGTTTTACGCTATGCCGAAGTATTATTAATGAACGCGGAAGCTGCTAATGAATTGGGTGATGCCGGAACCGCTTTAGCCGATTTGGAATTGATTAGAGCGCGTGCGCGTGGTAACAATAACGCCATTCTGCCTAAAATTACAACTACCGATAAAATTGCTTTGCAACAGGCAATATGGCATGAACGCCAGGTAGAATTGGCTATGGAGTTTGACCGTTACTTTGACGTTATACGCCAGGGCCGCGCGCAAACCATATTTGGCCCTAAAGGCTGGAAAGCAAACAAAAATGAAGTTTGGCCTATCCCTCAAAACGAGATCGATCTTTCTGCCGGTGTTTTAACTCAAAACCCGGGATATTAATAACCATTAATACTTAATGTTATGAAAAAAAATAATCTATATATATTGATGGCTGCACTTGTTGGTGTTGGCCTGTCGTCATGCCAAAAAAAGTTCGATCCATCAACTTATGCACCGCCTTTAGATATTAACGGCTATACAGCAGCTAACCAGGTTGCTAAAGAAAGTTTAGTTGGCTATTGGGCTTTTGACGGTGGGCTGGTTGATAGCGTATCAAACACGCAGGGAACAGCTACTGGTACAACCTTTGCCGGTGGCGTTAAACGCGATGCCATGCAGGGTGCTTTAAACAGCTATGTATTAGCTGCCCCGTCTGCGGCAGTAAGCGGCCTTAAAAGCTTTACCCTTACAGAGTGGGTAAACACCCCTCCGCCATCTGTAGGTATCATCCCTCTATTCTCACTTGCCAATAAAGCAGGCTTTTGGGGCAACATCGAGATCTTTTTTGAAAACGGAAGCACAAATGATAACGGATTGCTACGTTTCCACTTATTTAACGGAACCGACGACAAAGCACTGGAGGTGAATGGGGTTAAAAACCTGTTCAATAAATTTGTGAACATTGCGTTTTCTTATGACGAGAAAACCTCAATATGCAAGGTTTATGTGAATGGTTCAAGGGTTTTTAACGGCGCGTTCCCGGGTGTAACAGGTCCGCTCAATTTTAAAAACCAGGGTAACATTGTTTTTGGGGCGCCTCAGTTCATGACCACTCCAAGCCAAACCTCAACACATGGTGCCGAGGGCTGGGCAAGTTTTTTACCAGGTAAATTAGACGAAGTAAGAATTTATAATAAAGCGTTAACCGACATAGAAGTTGGCTCTATTGCCAAACTCGAAGGTCGCGGAAAGTAAACATTTGATTGAGTATGAGGTTGTCTGGCGTATGCCGGGCAGCCTCTTTTTTTGAAATTTAATTGCAGGTAAAGCTGCCAAACAGGATGCTGATGAGAGATTTAAAGATTTTTGCCACACTAAGTTTATTGATGTTGCTTTTTGCCTGCAGTAAAAGCGATACAACACCATCAAAACCGGTAACCCCACCCGTTACTACCCCTTCATCATTTAGTTTTAATGCACTAAAGGTTAACGGGCTAACCAATGGCTTTACTTATACCAATATTGATAAAACCCCGGTTATTAAGATCAGTTTTTCGGCTGCGCTTAGCAGGGCATCGGTAGCTACGGCTGTTGTTATTAAAGATAAGGCTGGTTCCAATGTTACTTACACTACCACTTACGAGGATAATGACAACACTGTAGTTATAAAACCTGCTTTAGCTTTTATAACTAAGTACACTATTGACGTAACTACCGGCTTAAAGTCTACAGAAAATGGCAACTTGCAATCGGCATTGACCATAAATCTCACTACAGGTATAGATTCGACAGATAAGTTTGCGGCCATAACAGATAACCAGCTGCTTGACCTGGTACAGAAACAAACCCTAAAATATTTTTATGACTTTGGGCACCCCGTAAGCGGCCTCGCTTTAGAACGCAATACATCTGGCGATGTGGTTACTACCGGCGGCTCGGGCTTTGGTATCATGGCCATGGTTGTTGGTGTTAACCGCAATTTTATAACCCGTGCCGAAGGCCTTGCACGCATGCAAAAAATTGTAGGTTTCTTAAAAACTAAAGCTGTAACATTTCACGGTGCATTTCCACACTGGTTAAATGGCACGTCGGGTGCTGTACAACCTTTTAGCGCGCAGGATAACGGCGCCGATTTAATTGAAACGTCCTTACTAATGCAGGGTTTGTTAACGGCACGCCAGTATTTTAATAGCTCAAACGCAGACGAAACTACGCTAAGGTCAGATATTACCACCCTATATAAAAATGTGGAGTGGGACTGGTTTAGGCAAGGCAACCAAAATGCACTTTACTGGCACTGGAGCCCAAACAACGGCTGGGCCATCAACATGAAAATAACCGGCTGGAATGAAGGACTGATAGCATATGTATTAGCAGCATCATCTGCCACCCATAGTATACCAAAAACCGTTTATGACGAAGGCTGGGCAGGAAGCGGGGCTATGAGGAACGGCGCAACTTATTACGGAGTAAAATTACCATTAGGTCCTTCGCAGGGAGGCCCGCTGTTTTTCGCGCATTACTCGTTCCTGGGTATAAACCCAAACGGTTTGGTTGATGCTTACGCTAATTACTGGGAACAAAATAAAGCGCACTCCGAAATAAACTATAATTATTGCGTGGCAAACCCTAAAAACTATTACGGATACAGCGACGATAGCTGGGGATTAACCGCAAGCGACGTTGAAGGTGGCTATACTGCCAGTTCGCCAACCAATGATATTGGTGTAATTGCACCTACCGCAGCTATATCATCAATGCCTTACACACCTGCACAATCAATGGCGGCTTTAAAGTTTATGTACTATAAGCTTGGCGATAAACTATGGGGACCTTACGGCTTTTACGACGCCTACAATTTAAACAACCCTTGGTTTGCTAATTCATACCTGGCTATAGACCAGGGTCCTATTATTGTGATGATAGAAAATTACCGTAGCGGCCTGCTTTGGAACTTGTTTATGAGTTGCCCCGAGATAAAAACCGGTATGAAAGGGCTGGGCTTTACAAGCCCCTCGCTATAAAAAGCATTGTGTAACCTATTTTAAGTTTGAACAACAACCCAATGAAGAAAATATTATTAAGCGCCTGGCTTATTATTGCATCAATACATGCAATGGCGCAAAAGCCTGCCGTAAAACAGGATGGCATTAAACCTATAGGCATCATCAAAAACCTAAGCGACAGCGCCCTGCTTGATGTGGTACAACGCCAAACCTTCCGTTACTTTTGGGATTTTGGGCACCCGGTGAGTGGCCTTGCCCGCGAGCGTAGCAATAAATCGTTTGACTATGGCGACGAGGTAGTTACTACCGGCGGTTCGGGCTTTGGTATTATGGCCATGATAGCTGCTGATCACCGCAAATTCATCACCCACGAGCAATCTGTAGACAGGATGCTGAAGATAGTAGAGTTTTTATTCCGTGCCGATTCTTATCATGGTGTTTTCCCCCACTGGCTAAATGGCGAAACAGGCAAAACCATCCGCTTTGGCCGCAAGGATGATGGCGGCGACCTGGTAGAGACCGCGTACCTGCTGCAAGGCCTTATCTGCGCAAAACAGTACTACACTGCCAATACACCAAAAGAACGCCGCATACGCGACGTAATCAGCTGGATTTGGGGCGAAACTGAATGGAGCTGGTACACCCGGGATGGCCGCGACAACCTGTACTGGCATTGGAGCCCAAACAACGGTTGGGCCATGAATTTCCCTATCCGCGGGTTTAACGAGTGTTTGATCACTTACATCCTTGCAGCATCTGCCGACCGCTACCCGGTTAGCGCCGAGGTTTACCACCGCGGCTGGACACAAAGCGACTTCTTTAAAAACGGCCATACATATTATGGCTACAAACTGCCATTAGGTTTTGCCTATGGCGGCCCGCTATTCTTTTCGCAATACTCATTCCTGGGGCTCAACCCTAAGGGCCTAACAGACCGCTATGCGGATTATTGGGAGCAGAACCGCAACCATACCCTTATTAACCGCGCATACTGTATTGATAATCCTAAAAAGTTTAAAGGCTATGGCGAAAACTCATGGGGATTAACAGCAAGTGATAATTATGAAGGTTATAACGCCCATTCACCCGATAATGACCTTGGTGTTATTACACCAACCGCCGCCTTATCGGCTTTCCCGTACACACCAGAGTACTCTATGAAAGCGCTACGCCACTTTTATTATGATCTGGGCGACAAGATATGGGGCGAATATGGGTTTACCGACGCTTTCAGCGAATCGAAGGACTGGTACGCAAAATCATACCTGGCTATTGACCAGGGGCCAATTATTGTGATGATAGAGAATTATCGCTCGGGCCTGTTATGGAACTTATTTATGAGTGCGCCTGAAATTCAAAACGGCCTTAAAAAGCTCGATTTTAAAAGCCCGGATATAGTAGCAGCAAAAAATAAATAATTCGATTTAAATCGAAATCGGATTTTTTACGTTTAGTATCATAACTACACTAAACGTTTACCATGATCATTAAAAAATTACGAATATTGGCAATGCTGGGTATGCTTTACCTGGCATTTCCTTTTTTTGCCCAGGCACAAATTAATTCGGCGTTTGATAAGGGCCTGTATAGCTCCAAGACAGATACCCTGCCCTACCGCATCCTATTCCCCAAACGTTTCGACCCTTCAAAAAAATATCCGCTTATAATTGTATTGCATGGCGCAGGCGAGCGTGGTAAGGATAACGAAGCGCAGATAAAATATGGTCCTAAACTGTTCCTTAACGATACCATCCGCCAAAATTACCCGGCAATAGTGGTGTTCCCGCAATGCCCGGCAAACGGTTATTGGTCTAATGTAAAGATAGATACCAACGCCATGGGTAAGCGCGCGTTCCATTTTCAGGAGGGCGGCGAACCTACGCCGCCTATGAGCGCCTTACTGGGGCTGGTAGAGCAAATGCTTGATAAACCTTTTATCAACAAAAAGCAGGTTTACATAGGCGGCCTATCTATGGGTGGTATGGGTACATTTGAGATATTGAGACGCAAACCCAATACGTTTGCCGCTGCCTTTACTATTTGTGGCGGCGATAACACCAATAACGTAAGCAAGTATGCTAAGAAGGTGCCGCTCTGGATCTTCCACGGGCAAAAGGATAGTGTGGTGCCTTTCGATCATTCGCAGGTGGTGGTTGATGCCCTTAAAGCCGCTGGCGCCAACCCTAAATTTACCATTTACCCAAATGATGATCATAATAGCTGGGACGATGCCTTTGCTGAACCGGGACTAATACCGTGGTTATTCTCGCATAGTAAATAATAAAAAGATCGGCCCTTGAATTAAGGGCCGATCTTTTCATTATGGAATTAGTTGATTATTACTTTTTATTTAAAGCACCTTTGAATGTACCCTGCTCAACAAAGGCTTCTTTACCGGCACTGTTGTGTGCAACTATGTAAAACGTACCTTCTGTTTCGGTGGCGGTTAATTTGGTGATCTTCACCTCGCCGCCACCTGTCATACCGCCTGTTGCAGGTAAATCGGTACTGTATGCGCCTTCGCCTGTTGCGGATTTAAAATCCTTTAGCATAATTGCTCCGTTACCGTCGTTGTTGCCCTGGTCTAATTTGTAGGTGCCGGTTGCAGTTACATTGCCCAGCACAATGCTAATAGACTCGTTACTGCCATCTTTAATAGCGCTAAGCGTCCATAAATTACCTACCTGCACAATTCCTGCTTTAGTGCTTTTAAATGAAGCACCTGCAGTTCCGTCGAAACCATAGTTGCTTGCAGAAACGGTAGCCGCGCCACCCGTGTTATTGTCGGTTTTAGCATCATCCTTTTTACATGATACTGCTGCAACCGCAATTAGCATTGTTATTATAAATGCCCCTTTAATTTTTTTCATCGTTTTAATGTTTAAGTGTTTGTTTATTTAAAACAAAGTTGCTTAAACTCTTAACCCGCTACAATCACGTTAAAAAGGCATATTTTACTACGTACTAACCGCAATTGGTATTGGAGGGATTATAAAAAGCGAGGTTTTAGATGATCTTACGCTCGTAGGCATATTTAAGCAGACCTACAACGGTTTGGGTATTTGTCTTGCGAAGGATGTTTTTGCGGTGGGTTTCAACCGTGCGCTCGCTGATAAACAGCATATCGGCAATTTGCTTGTTGCCAAAATCCTGCTCTATCATCCTGATGATCTCTATTTCCCTGTCGGTAAGGCGCGATGACTCATCCTGATTGCGTTTAAAGGACTTCATGAGTTGCAGGGTAATATCCTGCCCAAAATAGTTCTGGCCCGATGATACCTTGTTCAGTGCCTCAATCAACTCCTGCTTACCGGTATTTTTAAGGATATAGCCGGAGATACCCGCGTCTATCATTTCGGCAACTACCTGGCTCTCACTAAACATCGATAGCGCGATGATCTTAATATGCGGGAATTTCTTTTTTACCAACCGTGTAAGCTCAATACCACTCATTTCGGGCATGCTTACATCGGTTAACAAAATATCGGTGTGGGTATCAGCCAGCATATCTAATGCCTGGTGGGCGCTGGTACTTTCGCCAACAATATCAAACCCGTTAATGGTATCAATTATCAATCTTAGCCCATCAATAACCATTTGATGATCGTCAACAATAAAAATACTTTTAACAAGTTCCATTGGTTTAGGGGTGTTAGGTGTGATAATTTTATGTCCGTATTGATGATTGTCAACCGGTTAGCAAACTAAATATATAGTAAATAAAAATAACACCTCAAAATCTTAAAAAAATACCATTTATTGGGTATTTAAGCATGCAACAAAATCTAAAAACTTTCATCGGCTTCCAGTTTGGTACCTGCGCTATCGTTATTGGTAATCTGGTTGTCAGCGTTCAGGTCCGTGGCAGGTTCGCTTTCGCTCAAGGTTTCGGTAATGCCATCAGTATCGGCAACCACCCCATCTTTGTTGGTTATTTTATCGGTATCATCCTTGTTGGTTATGGCATCCTGTTCGGCAGCGTTCACTTTCGGGTCGCCGTTTTCGCCTTCTATAGGAAAATTGCTGCCGGGAGTCGGGTTATCTGGAGTATTCATAACTATTCGGTTTTTAATATCAACGGATGAATGTCGGGTATTGTTTTCCGCCCCCCGGCGGGCAGGATATGTTCACGTTCACGTTTGCACATGCAGGTGCGTTTTTCACAACACACTCATAATCAAACATCAAAGCGTTAAAATGGTGACAAGGTAGCGACACCATGAACATCAATTATTTTATTATCGCCTGTATGGCTTGCAAGACGCCATCTTACTTCATTGCCGTCCCTTTCAAGGGACGGAATAGGAACATCCATTATCGGCTTAGCTAAAAGTCGGCTGGTTAAATTGGCTAAAGCAAGTACTATTTTCTTATGTTATCCGTTGGCTGAAGCCAACGGCAATGATAGTTTATTAATGCTCTGAATTATGTCGCTTGTAGAAACCCCTCCCTAACCCTCCCTTGGGGAGGGAATTAAAAAAATATTCTTCTACAAAAAAGCCGAACGTTTATTCGTCCGGCTCTTAACATTTGATTGGTTTATAACTGGTTGGATTTGATTGCTTATTTACAATACCTGTTTATAATATCAATGATCACCTTGTTCTCCTGCAACTGGGGCAGGTAATCAAACAGGATGTAGTGTTTCTCCGGGTCCGACGCGAGGGCCATTTCCAGGTAATTCAGCGCTTCATTATATTCTCCCCTGGCAAACAGGTAGGCCACCATACGGTAGTACAGTTCTGCCGCGTCGGGGTTGTTCTTAATAGCCTGCGATATTACCTCAATGGCATTAACCAGCCGCTTTTGCTCATACATGATAGACGAGTAATCCAGCCATGCGTCTACATCAAGCGGGTTTAACTCAACTACTTTTTCGTAAGCATCTTCGGCCTCTTTCAAATGACCAAGTTTGTATTCGGCATCCGCGATAGCAAACCAGTAATCGGCATTGGCAATATCAAGGTCCAAAGCTTTTTTGTAGAAGTGCAGGGCCTCAAAATAGCGTTCTTCAAAATCGAGTGTTACCCCTATCCCGAACCAGGCATCGGCCAGCTTAGGATCCATCTTAACCGATTTTTTATAGAACGAACGGGCCTCGTCCATCTGCTCCAGCTTTTCATAACACTCGCCTATGGCGCAATAGGTATCAGCATTGGGCTGCTCGTACTCAAATGTTTGGCGGTACACTTCAATAGCCTCGGCATATTTCTCGAGGTTAACCAGCGCGTTACCTTTGTTAAAGTAGGCCGATGCAAAGCTGTCCTTGATCAGGATGGCATAATCATATGCGTCTATAGCTTTCTCAAACAGGCTTAATTTGGTGTAGGCGTTGCCTAAATTATACCATGCGGCATAGCTGTAAGGCTCGTTATCAATATACTGCTGATAGAACTGTACGCTCTCTTCCTGGTTGTCTAAAACATCATAGCAAAATGCAAGCTCGTAAAGTGCATCCTGGTTTTCCATGTTTTGTTTAAGGCACAGCTTAAGGTAAGTAATGGCCGTTTCATAATCGCCCATGTTCTGGTAAACGTAGGCAATGTGCAGTAATATCTCGTCGGTTTCTTCGGCAAGGTCAAGCGCTTTTTCGTAGTTCTCTAAAGCCTCGGTGTTGCGCTCCATGCTCTCGTACAGGTTTCCGCGTATAATGTAAATATCAGCGTCGCTGGCTTCCAGCATGGCGGCCTTATCTAACGCGGCAAATGCTTCGCCGGCGCGATTGGTTACTACTAATAACTGGGCTTGTTTGATCAGGAAAACGGCCGCGAAGGGGTGCTGGTTGCGGGCATATTCAGATACCTGCAGGGCTTTTGCCGGGTCGTTCTTTTCTATGTAGTAGTCTATAATGTTCTCAAACGCCTGCGCGTCAAAAAAGTACTGGTCATGATTTCGGATCATTTCTTCGTACCGTTCTACCGAAAACTTTGGATCTTCGGTAAAACCAAAATCAAATTCTTCTTCCATTCAAGTTTTTTTGCAGAACACCATATTTCCCCTGCGGATGTTTATCCGGAAGGCTTAAACATGAGTTCAAATTACAATAATAAGCCTCTATAAGTCAATTAAGTTTTCAACATACAAACATTATTAACACGTGTTAATACAAGTGGCTGATAATAAATGAAAAGCATTTATGCCGGCAGTTGATGAGTTGAGGAATTGCCCTAAAGATTTTTACCTTTGACAAAAGTACCAATTATGAGCTTAGCAATAAAAGATATTCTTGATCATTTACATATTAACGATATAAACCATGCCTTTAGTACGGGTAGCAACTGGGGCAGCAGCGCCGGTGCGCAGGTAAAAGACATTATATCGCCAACTGATGGAAAGAAAATAGCAACAGCCACCTTTGCTAATGCTAATGAGTATAATGCCGTTGTAGAAACCGCCCAAAAAGCGTTTAAAACATGGCGTACCATCCCCGCGCCAAAACGTGGCGAAATTGTGAGGCAAATTGGCGAATCGCTGCGCGAAAATAAAAAGGAGCTGGGTACCCTGGTATCTTACGAAATGGGCAAAAGCCTGCAGGAAGGTTACGGCGAGGTGCAGGAGATGATTGACATTTGCGATTTTGCAGTGGGGCTTAGCCGCCAGCTTTACGGCCTTACCATGCACAGCGAACGCCCCGAACATCGCATGTATGAGCAGTATCATCCGCTGGGCATTGTTGGGGTAATATCTGCCTTTAACTTCCCGGTTGCCGTTTGGAGCTGGAATGCTATGCTGGCCTGGGTTTGCGGCGATGTTTGCATCTGGAAACCGTCCGAAAAAACACCTTTAACGGCCATCGCCTGTCAGCACATAGCGCAGGAAGTATTTAAAAGAAACAATGTTGATGAGGGGGTTAGCTGCCTCATTATTGGCGACCGCCAGATAGGCGAGATAATGAGTAACGATACCCGTGTACCCCTGGTTTCGGCTACAGGCTCTACCCGTATGGGCAAGGCTGTTAGCGCTGCTGTTGGAGCGCGCCTTGGCAAAAGCCTTTTAGAGCTTGGGGGTAACAACGCCATTATCATCACCGAAAATGCCGACCTTGACATGTCGCTTATTGGCGCTGTATTTGGCGCGGTGGGTACTGCCGGTCAACGTTGTACCAGCACCCGCAGGCTCATCATCCACGAAAGTGTGTACGACGCTTTTAAACAGAAACTGGTTAGCGCTTATGGCCAGATAAAAATTGGCGACCCGCTGGATGAGATTAACCACATGGGCCCACTGATAGACCAGGACGCGGTTGCGTTGTATCTCGATTCTATCGAAAAATGCAAAGCCGAAGGTGGCAAATTTGTGGTTGAAGGCGGCAAGCTGGAGGGCGATGCTTACTCATCGGGTTGTTATGTAAAGCCTTGTATTGCCGAAGTAGAAAATCATTATAAAATTGTACAGCACGAAACCTTTGCGCCAATACTTTACCTTATTAAATACAAAACCATTGAGGAAGCCATTGAACTACAGAACAGCGTTCCGCAGGGTTTATCATCGGCCATCATGACCAACAATTTACGCGAGGCAGAAACTTTCCTTTCGTACGCGGGTTCTGACTGCGGCATTGCCAACGTTAACATCGGCACATCGGGCGCGGAGATAGGCGGTGCCTTTGGCGGCGAAAAAGAGACCGGCGGCGGCCGCGAGAGCGGAAGTGACGCATGGAAAGTTTACATGAGGCGACAAACCAATACTATAAATTATTCTAAAACGTTGCCATTAGCGCAGGGCATTAAATTTGACCTGTAGAACAATTAAGGAAACCGAAAAGCAATAATATCGAATAATGAATATCGAATTTCGAACGCCGAATTTTAACTTCATCATTCGGCATTCGGTGTTCGATATTAAAATTTAAAACACGAATATCCCTTTATGAATAAATTTTGTAAGACCATTACCGGCGCATTAATAAGCGCCGCCCTGTTAATAAGCATTGATGTTACCGCACAGGTTGCACCAAAACCGGCTGCCGAACTGCCAAAGAACTGGCATCTGATGGACCTTAAAACCGACGGTTACTACGGCATCAGTTTAAACCAGGCGTACCAGTTTGTTAAAGGCAAAAAAAGCAAAACAGTTGTTATTGCCACTATTGATAGCGGGATAGATACCGCCCAGGCTGATCTTAAACCTGTACTTTGGACCAACACTAAAGAAATTCCCGGTAACGGAATTGACGACGACAAGAATGGCTATGTTGACGATATACACGGCTGGAACTTTTTAGGCGGCCCGGGCGGCAAGTGCGATTTTACCGAAACTACCGAAGAGGTACGCGAGTACAACAGGCTTAAAATCAAATACGAAAACCTTACCAGCGCACCTGCCGGCAGCGAAAAGGAATTTGCTTACTGGGAAAAGGTAAAGCTACAGCATAACGAAACCTACAACAAATCTAAAACCGAGATACAGCAGCTACAACCCGTAATGAACGCGCTGATGGCCACCAGCGGTTACATTAAAAAGGCGCTTAACTTAAAAGCGGGCGCGTCATTTAAAAAAGCCGACCTTGCTAAAATAACAGCTGCTACCGATACTGTTAAACAAAGCAAAAATGTGTGGGCATCTGTTTTTGAGCAGCAAGGTGGTGATGAAACCAGCGCCAAGATCATTAACGACCTGAGCGAGTACCTTGCCAAGCTTAACAATGATGTTAACCCAGACCTGGATGCACGCAAACGCATTGTAGGCGACGACCCTAATGTAAACGATGGCAAGCCATATGGCAGCAACCTGCTTAAATTTGCCGATGCTGAGCACGGCACAGGCGTTGCAGGCCTTATAGGCGCTGTACGTAATAACAAATACGGTATTGATGGCGTTGCCGATAATGTGCGCATTATGGCTATTAAAGCCGTGCCAAACGGCGACGAGTACGATAAAGACATTGCCAATGCCATACACTACGCTGTTGATAACGGCGCACGAGTAATTAACATGAGCTTTGGTAAAAAGATCTCCCCGCATAAAGCTTGGGTAGACGAGGCTTTTAAATACGCGGCCGCTAAAAATGTATTGCTGATTCAGGCATCCGGTAACGATAACCTGGATGTAGATACCAAACCCGAGTTTCCAAATGACATGTTTGAAGACGGATCAGCCCTTGATGCCGATAACGTGATCAGCGTGGGTGCATCTGCCGATAAGGCCGACGCGAACCTTGCAGGATCGTTCAGCAACTATGGTAAAAAGAAAGTGGATGTATTTGCTCCCGGCGTTAAGGTAACATCAGTAAACATGGATGCCGAATTTAACACTGCCGATGGCACCAGCTTTGCATCGCCAATTACCGCAGGTGTTGCCGCATTGATATTAGAGTATTATCCAACACTAACAGCCAAACAAGTTAAGCAAGCCATCTTAGAATCGGCCACACCGGTAACCGGCCTTATGGTTTTGAAACCGGGCAGTCAAACCGAAAAAGTTGATTTTACAACCTTATCAAAAACAGGCGGTGTGGTTAACGCCTACAAAGCAGTAGTTGCAGCATCAAAAATGAAACCGCAAGGGATATAAGTATGGTCATTTGATGTAAAACAAGTAAGGCCCGACGATTAGTCGGGCCTTACTTGTTTTTATTGTTTGTCATCCTGAGCGATAGCGAAGGATCTATTATTGAACTTTGCAATCACCGAATGCATGCCAGCGATTAGATGCTTCGCTATCGCTCAGCATGACAAAACATACGGCTATACATAATTCGGAGATTGCTTCGTTCCTCGCAATGACTTGCTTTTATAGTAGTTAAAATATCGCCTCGGCGATCCTTTTTGTAGGGCCGGGATTACCCATAGTGTAAAAGTGCAGTACCGGCGCGCCGAATTTAACCAGCTCTTTACACTGCTCTATCATCCATTCGATACCTATATCTTTTACATTCTTTTCATCTTTGCAGTCGTGTATGGCATCACTTAATGCCTCGGGTATATCGATATGGAATGTTTTTGCCAGGTTGATCAATTGCTTTGAAGTGGTAATAGGTTTTAGTCCGGGTATTATCGGCACGTTGATACCTTCGGCCCGGCAGTTATTCACAAAATCGAAATACTTTTGGTTGTCAAAAAACATCTGGGTAACAATAAAGCCTGCACCCATATCAATTTTTTGTTTCAAATACTTAAAATCCGTTTTTAGGTTTGGCGCCTCAAAATGTTTTTCGGGGTACCCGGCAACGCCAATACAAAAGTCGGTTTTCATGATACCTTCGTAATGTTCGTGCAGGTAAATACCATTGTTCATGTTTACCACCTGTTGTAGCAGTTCGGTAGCATAGCAGTGGCCGTTTGGTGTGGGCACAAAAGAAGCGTCGCCGCGGCGCGCGTCACCGCGAAGGACCAATACGTTATCGATACCCAAAAATTGCAGGTCGATGAGGCCGTTCTCGGTCTCGTCTTTAGTAAACCCGCCACACAGCAAATGCGGAACGGTATCTACCTTATACTTATTCATGATAGCCGCGCAGATAGCTATTGTGCCGGGGCGCTTACGGTACGCCAGTTTCTCCAGCAAGCCGGTCTCGTGCTGCTTGTAAATATAATCTTCGCGCAGCGATGTTACATCAATAAACGGCGGCTTAAACTCCATCAACGGGTCGATAGCGTCATAGATTCCCTGAATGCTTTGACCTTTTAAAGGTGGTATTAGTTCAAAGGAAAAAAGTGTTTTCCCTGCTGCATTTTGAATATGCTCTGTTATCTTCATGTTTGTGGGTGCGAGTGTGAGTTATGAGTGTGGGACTAATCTTTTATCTTAGATTTCTGATGATTGATTAAGCCAGCGAGTAACATTCTAACCCTTATAAGTTTATCTAAAAGTTGTTTAAGTATAATATCGTCAAGAAAGTTTAGGTCAAAAGAAAGATATAATTGTGTTTCTAATTCATAAGCTGAGCCCCTTGCTATAAAAAAGAAGCGCATCGAATCTTTTGGATGGCTTCTTCCACAGCCTTCAGCGATATTGGATGGAATCGAAATTACCGATCTTTTGATTTGAGACTGCAAGCCATATATCTCTTCTTTAGGAAAGGATGCTATATGGCTGCAAACCTGCTTCACTAAAATTCGAGCTTCTTTCCAAGCTTCCAAATCGGTATAATTCATTATATCTTATTTATGTCTCGCTCTCGCTCTGGCACCCACACCACTTAATAATTCAAATTCGGCCCAAGCCAACGCTCAACTGTATCAACCGATAAATTCTTACGATGTGCGTAATCTTCTATCTGGTCTTTACTTATTTTATTTAGTCCAAAATACCTGGCTTGAGGGTGCGAAAAATAAAATCCGCTTACGGATGCTGCGGGTGTCATGGCCAGGCTTTCGGTAAGGTGCATGTGGGCGTTATCTTCCGCTTTCAAGATCTCAAACAAAGTTGTTTTCTCGGTGTGATCCGGGCAAGCGGGGTACCCCGGTGCCGGGCGGATGCCCTGGTATTCCTCCTTGATCAGTTCGTCTGTATCCAGTTGCTCATTTTTAGCATAACCCCAATATTCTTTACGTACCAATTCGTGCATCTTTTCGGCAAAGGCTTCCGCAAAACGGTCGGCAATGGCTTTGGTCATGATGCTGTTGTAATCGTCGTGGTCGGCCTCAAATTCGGCAACCAATTCGTCGCATCCAATACCTGTTGTTACTGCAAAGCCGCCAAAGTAATCGGCTACACCGCTATCTTTAGGCGCAATAAAATCCGACAGGGCATAATACGGTTCGCCCTTAACTTTTTCATTTTGCTGGCGAAGTGTATGAATACGCGTCAACAAATGCTGGCGGCTCTCATCCGTATATAACTCAATATCATCACCCACACTGTTAGCCGGCCAAAAACCGATAACACCACTCGCGCGCAATAATTTTTGGTCGACTATGCGTTTCATCAATGCCTGTGCATCGTCAAAAAGTTTTTTGGCCTCGTCGCCAACAAACTTGTCGGCAAAAATTTTAGGGTAGCTGCCGCGAAGCTCCCAGGTGTGGAAGAATGGCGTCCAGTCTATATACGGCACTAACTCTTCCAACGGGAAATTTTCAAAAACCTTTGTGCCTAAAAATGCAGGAGCTTGCGCAACCGTTTTAAGATCTATTTGAAACTTCTGCTCACGCGCCTGTTCAATGCTTACAAAACGCTTGTCGTTTTTCTTATTAGCATGCGCTTCGCGGGCTTTGGTGTATTCATCCTTAATACCCTGTATATAACTGTCGCGGGTATCGCGGTTCATCAGGCTGCTGCAAACCGTTACGCTGCGCGATGCATCCAGCACGTGTATGGCAGCACCCGAGTAATGCGGGGCTACCTTTACCGCGGCATGAATGCGCGAGGTAGTTGCGCCGCCGATGATCAACGGAATGCTAAATCCTTCGCGCTCCATCTCTTTAGCGAAATGCACCATCTCATCTAGCGACGGGGTGATCAAACCACTCAGGCCTATAATATCTACTTCCTGTTTCTTTGCTTCTTCTATAATTTTTTGCGCGGGCACCATCACCCCAAGGTCAATCACCTCGAAGTTATTACAGGCCAATACTACGCCTACTATGTTTTTCCCGATGTCGTGTACGTCGCCTTTTACGGTAGCCATTAACACCTTACCGGCATTGGCGCGGCTGCCGCTGCTATCTTCACCGGCATCTATAACACGCTGTTTTTCCTGTTCGATGAAGGGCAGCAGGTAAGCCACCGCCTTTTTCATAACACGGGCGGATTTCACTACCTGCGGCAAAAACATCTTGCCGGCGCCAAACAAGTCGCCCACTACATTCATGCCGTCCATCAGCGGGCCTTCGATGACTTCCAGCGGTTTGGCAAATTTTTGTCGTGCCTCTTCAACGTCATCATCCAGATACTCGATGATACCTTTTACCAGCGCGTGCGACAAACGTTCTTCTACCGGGCCTTTGCGCCATTCCTCATCACGAACCACTTCTTTGCCTTTGCTCTTTATGGTATCGGCAAACTCTACCAGGCGCTCTGTAGCGTCTGGTCGGCGGTTTAACAGTACGTCCTCAACCAGTTCCAGCAGATCTTTAGGTATTTCCTCGTATACCTCCAGCATCCCGGCGTTTACGATACCCATATCCAATCCCGCTTTAATGGCGTGGTAGAGGAATGCCGAGTGCATGGCCTCGCGCACCACGTTATTACCACGGAACGAGAATGATATATTACTTACCCCGCCACTTACTTTTGCCAACGGCAGGTTTTGTTTTATCCAGCGGGTAGCTTCAATAAAGTCTACCGCGTAGTTATTATGCTCTTCGAGGCCGGTTGCTACGGTTAATATATTCGGGTCGAAGATGATATCCTGCGGCGGGAAGCCAACCTCATCAACCAATATCCTGTAGCTGCGCTCACAGATCTCTTTACGGCGCTCCAGTGAATCGGCCTGTCCTGTTTCGTCAAAGGCCATCACTACGGCTGCAGCGCCATAGCTTAAGATCTTACGCGCATATTCTTTAAATTTTTCTTCACCTTCTTTCAGCGATATAGAGTTTACTATGCCTTTTCCCTGCAAACATTTTAAGCCTGCTTCAATAACCGTCCACTTGGACGAATCGATCATGATGGGCAACTTGGCAATATCGGGCTCGCTGGCAACCAGATTCAGGAATTTCACCATCACCGCTTCCGAGTCTATCATCCCCTCATCCATGTTAATGTCTATGACTTGCGCGCCGCCTTCTACCTGCTGCAGGGCAACAGTAAGGGCAGCCTCGTAATCTTCGGCCAAGATGAGTTTGGAGAATTTGGGCGACCCGGTGATATTGGTACGCTCGCCTATGTTTACAAAGTTTGTTTCGGGAGTAAGGGTTACTGCTTCCAGTCCGCTTAATCTTAAATAAGGCTCTATTTGAGGAATTTGTCTTGGCGGATATTTTGCAGCCTTTTCGGCAATGCATTTAATGTGGTCGGGCGTGGTGCCACAACAACCACCTACAATATTTACAAGCCCGGCTTTTATAAAATCATCCACCTGGTGGGCGGTTTCGTGCGGTGTTTCATCATAAGCGCCAAATTCATTCGGCAAACCGGCGTTAGGATAAGCCGAGATAAATACACCTGCCTTTGCAGAAAGCTCCTCTAAATGGGGCCTCATTTCTTTAGCGCCCAAAGCGCAGTTCAACCCTACCGATAACAGGTTTGCGTGACTGATAGAGTTCCAGAAAGCCTCTACCGTTTGCCCGGAAAGGGTACGACCCGATGCATCGGTAATGGTACCGGAGATCATAATCCCCCCTGTCTCACGGAACGCAGGGTAATCTTTACCTGCGGCTTTACACTCGTCTTTATATCGTTGTATGGCAAACAGCGCTGCTTTGGCGTTCAATGTGTCAAATATGGTTTCGACCAGCAACACGTCCGAGCCGCCATCCACCAAACCACGCACCTGCTCATAGTAAGCCTGCGCGAGGTCATCAAACGTAACGGCGCGGTAACCGGGGTCGTTCACATCCGGCGATAAAGAAGCCGTGCGGTTTGTAGGGCCAACGGCGCCAGCCACAAAGCGTGGTTTCGACGGATCTTTTTTAGTGTATTCGTCGGCCACTTCACGGGCAATGCGCGCGCCTTCGTAACTTAATTCGTAATCAAGTTCTTCGAGGTGATAATCGGCCAGTGATATTTTTTGTGTACTAAAGGTATTGGTCTCTATGATATCCGCACCGGCGTCCAGATATTCGGCGTGAATAGCCTTGATCACATCCGGGCGGGTTATATTTAGCAGGTCGTTATTGCCTTTAAGGTCCGACGGATGATCACGAAAACGCTCCCCGCGAAAGTCCTCCTCACCAAGTTCGTACCTTTGGATCATGGTACCCATAGCACCGTCAATAACCAATATGCGTTTTTGTAGTTCTTTTCTAATATCCATGTTTATGATTGCACCGATTTTTTTTTGATGATTGCACCGATTAAAAATGATCGCAACCGAAATCGGTGTAATCAAAAAACTATCTATGAAATCTCAAAACTCAGCTTACTCGAAAAGTCGGGTGTTGAATTGACTTTCACTTATCTGTCTCAAGCCATTCATTTGGTTTGAGTAGAATGTAGCACCTTGTTAAGTAACAGGTTGCTAAGACATCGCAGGGTCTAATCCCTCCGTCTTTCTCCATAAGCAATGCAAAGATGAATAATAATGTTGTAAAGTGCAAGCGTATAAATTACACGCAATTGCCTGCTATCCGTTGGCTGAAGCCAACGGCAATGATTTTTGCCGTGTTTCAATTTTTACAAGATAAAACATTTAATCAAGCTAACTGCAAATTCATTGCCGTCCCATAAATGAGACGGATGGCAAACAAGCAAAACTGGCTTTAGCCAAAATCTTTAACGATTAACTCACCCCCTGCCCCTCTCTGTTGCGCAAAGCGGGGATTATTTTGGACCCCTCTTTCCGCGAAGCGAAAAGAGGGGTCGAGCGAAGCAATGACCGTGTAAGTAAACTCTTTAAAAAAAAAAAGCCGCCTGTTATTGCAGGCGGCTCTTCAATATGGTTTAAACCTATTATCTCCTGTTACCGCCAAATATGCGCAGCAATAAAAGGAACAGGTTAATAAAATCAAGATAAAGGGTTAAAGCGCCCATTATAGCAGTCTTTTTACCTTCGGCGCTACCGTACTCTAAGCCTGCACCAATGCGTTTTAATTTCTGCACATCGTAGGCGGTAAGGCCTACAAATACTGCCACCAATACGTAGCTAATTAATAAACTAAAACTTCCGCTGTGGAAGATGAATAAGTTTAACACGGTGGCGATGATACCGCCAATTAACAGCATGATAAGGATAGAGCCAAATTTTGTCAGATCCTGATTGGTTGTATAACCTCCAATGGCCATTACGCCAAAAACAATGGCCGATGTAATAAATGCTGTCGAGATAGTGCCAAAACCATAAATATAAAATATATAGCTAAGGCTTATCCCCATGATGGCCGAAAAGGCTATAAACATGATGGACGCAGTTACAACACTCATTTTATGCAACCTGCCCGACATGATAAGCACTAACACAAAAGGCGCAAACATGGTAACAGTACCTAAAATGTTATTACGGCCTGTTTCCGGGTCGCGCAGTATACCTGATAGCTCGGGAACGAAAGCAAATGTGTAGGTACAAAGGGCAGAAATCCCTAAAGCCACAAACATCCAAACAAAAACATTTGCAATGAATTTACGGGATGCTTCGGGGTTTTCAACGTAGCTTACGTTGTCGTAAACGTATTCGAAATTATTAGTTTTAGTTTCCATTTATCTTTAGAAAATTATTTATACGAATATAATAATGTTTGAACGCAAAGTAACACCTATTGTTGTTAATGTTTCGCAAAGGTTGCTCAACTATGGCAATTGATTAGTTTAGCCTTTTTGTTAATTGCTCTTCAACTTTTTTAAATACCTGCAAAGGTTTTAACGCGCGCCAGTTTAATTCATCCAGCTGGCCTCCAAAGTTAATGTAGTAATCGATATTAGCGCTCTTAAACTCCCGGATAACGTGTTCCTGAAAATTAATCCCAGCTATCCATCCATCCTCCACTTCCTGAAACCACTCTTCATAGTAGCTATCATCAGAGTAATGGAAGTTTAAAACATTCTCTCCAATTAACACAAATTTGTTTACACCTTGATCAACCATAAGGTCATACAACTCACGCTTCATCAGCATAATATCGTTATTAATGGCATCGTTCCATTCGCCAATAAATTCTATAATGCTGTAACCCCGGTCGTAATCCACATACAAAACCTTTAAGTACAACGTGTTCGACCCAAAAGAATCCCACTGCGGGTGCAGTAAATAATTATACACCTGCTTGTCAAATTCAAACTCGCTATACTGTGTAGCGTAAAACGGCGAATTCTCATCCTCCGATGCTACGTAATCATCCCGCCAGCGGTAATATGGTTCTATTTCGTGCATGTAGCGCCCTCCAAACCTCCCCTAAGGATGAGGCTTAAATTCTTTATTTATTTTTTAAACTTTCCACTGCTTTACGCACACTCCCGTATTGGTTTAACAGGGCCGCGGCTTCGGTTTCGGACAAGCCTGTTTCGGCCATTACCATATTGGTTCCCCTCTGTATCAGCTTATCATTTGATAACTGCATATCAACCATTTTATTACCCTTTACCTTACCCAATTGTATCATAACACTTGTGCTGAGCATATTCAAAACCAGCTTTTGCGCGGTGCCCGCCTTCATACGGGTGCTGCCGGTCACAAACTCGGGGCCGGTTACTACTTCTACGGGGTATTGGGCTGCCGCGGCTACCGGGCTGCCTGCATTGCAAACTATACATCCCGTGGCAACGCCATGCTCGTTGGCCGTTTTTAAGCCGCCAATAACATAAGGCGTAGTGCCAGATGCTGCTATGCCCACTACTACGTCGCCCTCATTTATATTAAACTCCTGCAGGTCCTTCCAGGCCTGGGTGGTGTTATCTTCGGCAAATTCTACCGCTTTGCGTATGGCGGTATCGCCCCCGGCAATGATGCCCACCACCCAATCAAACGGAACACCAAATGTTGGCGGGCATTCAGATGCATCAACAACGCCCAGCCTGCCGCTGGTACCCGCGCCAATATAAAACAGGCGGCCACCTGTTTTCATTCGGTCGGTAGTTATTTTTGCAAGTGCTTCTATCTGCGGTAAAGCTTTCTCTACGGCCAATGGTACAGTTTTATCTTCGTTATTAATGTTCTGCAAAAGCTCATGCAGCGGCATGTTCTCCAAGCCGTTATATTTCGAATCTTTTTCGGTGCTTCTTTCCATTTTTTGGCATTAAAGTTACGCCTCACCTAAATCCTCTCCAAAGGAGAGGACTTTAAGCTTCACTTGTTTGGACCCTCTCCTTTGGAGAGGGCAGGGTGAGGCTGATATTTTTTAACAAAATTGAATAAAAAACATCAAAGCAACGAAGGTGATATAAATTATAAGCAATAGCTGCTATTTATTAGCTTTGCGATGGCCATTTACACATGAAAAAAACTGCGGGAATAATTTTCAGGACGCTTATATTGATTTTGATAGGGATAGGTATCGGCATATTACTTAGTAATGGCGATATGGTAGGGCAAAGGCTTGGCCTGAGCGCCCGCCCCGATAAAATCTCGCGTGTGCTATCACTAGTCACTAATAAGTATGTAGATTCGGTAAATACCGACAGTATTGAAGGCGTAACTGTTAACGACCTGCTGCAAAACCTCGACCCTCATTCGGTTTACCTGCCCGCACAACAGGCCCGCTCTATTAACGAGCGGTTAGAGGGTGGCTTTACCGGCATTGGCTTAGAATACCAGTTGCTGCGCGATACACTTGTAATTACCCAGGTTAACACCAATGGCCCCGCGGCAAAAGCAGGCGTTAAGGTTGGCGACAGGGTGATAACTGTTGATGGCAAACTTTTTTCGGGTACGGGGCTGGATATAGCACACATCAGCAAAACATTCAGGGGCGAAAAAGATACGCAGATAAGCCTTGGCATTAGCCGTGATGGGGCTCACACAATAAAAAATTTCCAGATAAAACGCGACCGTGTTGCCCTGAGCAGCCTTGACGCCGCTTATAACGTTGGCGGCGCCGGGTATGTTAAAATAAGCAAATTCGCGTCAACCACCGATACTGATTTTAGGGATGCCCTTAGAAAATTAAAGGCCGATGGCATGCAGAAACTGGTGCTTGACCTTCGCGGCAATGGTGGCGGCTATTTAAATACAGCCACCAGCCTGGCCGATGAGTTTTTACCGAAAGGCAAACTAATAGTTTATACCAAAGGCAGCCACGAGCCGCGTACCGATTATTTTGCTACCGACTCGGGCAGCTACGAAAAGGGTGACCTAACCGTAATTATCGATGAGTATTCGGCATCGGCCAGCGAGATCCTGGCAGGCGCCTTGCAGGACCTTGACAGGGCCACAATAGTTGGCCGCCGGTCATTTGGTAAAGGCCTCGTGCAGCAGCAGTTTCCGTTTGGCGATGGTACGGCTATAAACCTAACGGTTGCAAGGTATTATACCCCATCGGGCAGATCTATACAAAAATCCTATGCAAACGGCCTGGCCAGCTATCGTAACGAACTGCTTAACAGGATGCATAAAGGCGAGTTTATGAATGCCGGCAGTAACTTAAACGACAGCGCTTTTTTGGGGGCGGCAACCTACCACACTACTAAAGGCCGTAAAGTACTTAGCCGCGGAGGAATTATGCCCGACATTTTTGTACCTGCAGATACCACTCAAAACACCAATCTGGTTGATCAGCTTGCTCAAAACCAGCTTTTTACCGCTTATATTATTGACAGGCTACAACCTGTGTTATCCAGATACCCTACTGCCGATAATTTTATTGAGCAATACAACCTTAGTGATGATGGGCTAAAAAATTTTATGGGTTATGCCTCACAAACCATTAAACAAGTTAACCCTTTGGAGTTGCAGCAATCTAAAGAAAGCATAAAAACGCTGGTAAAAGCCAATGCCGCCCGTTTTAAATGGGGCAATAATGCGTACTACCGCGTACTTAACGCCAATGATACTACGTTTAAAAAAGCCCTGGCAAGCAATTAAAAACTTACCCCTGTACCTGTAGGGAAAAACGTATTTACACTTACGGGTAATTTGCCAGCCGGTTTCATTAATCCGGTTATTACTTTTACGGCCGAGCGCTGCATGGCATCATCTTTTTGGTAGCCCACTAAAATACCGGCGCTTTTTTCTATCCCCGGCAGGCCGGCAAGCGTATATGGGTTAGCAAAAACACTCATTACTACGTTTGGTTTAGCAGCCAGTTCAGATATTAAAAGCTTTACGTTATTGCTGTAATCGAGTTTGCTGGCGGGGCGGGTGCGGGTGTCATGTATGCTTACAAAAACCTGCGGGTATTGCTTTAACATTTGCAGCATCCGGTTCATTTCGGGTACGCCCATGTTTTTATCTACGTGGAAAATCATGCTATTAGCATACCATTTTGATAGTTCCATTTGAAAAACCGTTGGCCTGTCTAACCCAATGCTGATGATTGCCGTTTTTTTCAAAGGGTCCTGCCGTATGGTTCGGCTATCCCCCTTTAATACCGTAATGGAGGCATCTGCCAGCTGCTGTATCAGTTCGGCGGCGGCAGGGCGGTTTATATCCTGCGGGATGCCTGCCGGGATGGTCGGCTTATATTGATTTAAGCCTGCCCAGTATTTGGCTGCCAGTAACTTCTTGATCTTTGCTTCAAACTCCTCTTTGCTTATCAGTTTCTTCCTGATAGCTTTCAGAATAAGTTTAGCCCCGTTTTTTGAGTTAACGGATAGTTCTATCAGGTCGTTACCTGCAAGAAATGCCTTTACGTCGGCCTGGCCATTCGGGAAGTTTTTTACAACACCCTGCATTTCCATAGCATCTGATGCTACAATACCTTTAAACTTCAATGAATCTTTAAGAACACCCGTAACTATGGGGCGCGAAAGGGTTGACGGCAAATTCTTAGTACTATCAAGCGCCGGGATGTTCATATGCGCTATCATCACACCGCTTATGCCCGCGTTAATGGCTTCGCGAAAAGGGTACTCTTCCAACGAATCCAGCCTGCCGCGGGTAAATGGTAACTGAGGCAGGGCAAAGTGCGAATCTACGTTGGTATCACCATGGCCGGGAAAGTGCTTGGCAAAAACTATAACACCTGCATCCTGCATACCTGTAAAATAGGCTATCCCCTTTTTTGCTACATTGTATTTATTATCACCAAAAGAGCGGTAATTGATCACCGGGTTATTTGGATTATTGTTGATGTCCACATCGGGCGCGAAATTAATGTGCATGCCCAGGCGCTTAAAATCATAAGCTACCATTTGCCCCATTTTATAAATAAGGTTATTATCCTGTATAGCGCCCAGGGTCATTTGGTAAGGGTACGATACCGATGAATCTAAACGCATACCCAGGCCCCACTCACCATCCATCGCTATCAGCAGTGGCACCCTTGATTGTTTTTGATAAAGGTTGATGAGATTGGCGTGCCTAACAGGCCCGCCCTGAAAGAATACCAGGCCACCCACATGTTCATCGCGGATAATAGCAGCGACAGAATCTTCATAAGCCTTGCCTTTGTTGGTATGCGCCCGCACATAAAACAGCTGGCCAATGCGTTCTTTACGGCTCAGCTTTTTATATACCGAATCTACCCAGCGGTTTTGTTCGGTTATGGTGGCTATAAAGCTTTTATTTTGAGCGATGCCTGCCCGGCTAAACAGGCAAAACATTAAAAGAAGACAACCGGCAGTGTAAATTCTTTGTTTCATTATTATCCAAATGTAGCTTAAATCTCAATTACGGCTAATTGTTTTACCCCGCTAATGATTTATATCGCATATACGAATAAACCTTGGCCAGGAATTTCACTCTATACGTTATAAAATTAACAAACAAGAAATATTGCGGCCAAAGCTGCAGTAACAACCAACAATTAAAAAACGTAACCGATGAAAAAATTTCTAATGATGACCATTTGCCTGATTGCCGTTGCCGGATCAGTTAGCGCGCAACGTTACGACCGCCGTTACCCCCGCCGCGTTGTTAGGCGCCCACCACCCGTGCAACGTTATGAAAACCGGCGCGGAGGCGACGACTTTTATACGCCAAAAGTTGGCCTTGCAGCGGGCGTAAACTTTTCAAATACTGTTGATGCCTATAACTCCGATTTTAGCACCAGCACCATTGCAGGCTGGCACACAGGTTTAACTTTTGAAGTGCCTATTGCCTATCCGCTATCGTTCGCACCGGAGGTTTTGTTTTCGCAAAAGGGATATAAGGCCGAAACTATCGACGGTACATTTAAGCAACGCACCAATTATGTGGATATCCCGCTGTTAGCTAAATTTAGGTTGGTGCCGGGTTTTAACTTTGTGATCGGTCCGCAATTAACCTTCATTACATCTACCCGCAACACTTTTGATGACGGCTTTAATACCATTAGCCAGCCAGAGTACACGTACCGTGGCGATAAAAGCTATATATCGGGCGTTATTGGTGTAGGTATCAACCTAAACCGTAATGTTGAGTTAAGGGGCCGCTACGCTATCGATCTTGATAAAAATTATTCTAACAGCGATTTCGCACCCGATTACCGCAACCAGGTGTTCTCGTTGGGCTTAGGGTTTAAGTTCAACTAATAAAAATTTAACTATTGATCTTATGAGCCATTCACCCGGTTGGGGTGGGTGGCTTTTTATTTGAACAAACCCTGTACCCAGCGCTTTAATTTACGTTTGGTTTTATTATGCCTGCGCCACCGGTAGTCGAGGTTAAAATCGTGGCTTAAGGTATAATAGTCGGCTTGTTTTTGAGGCAGTACATAGAGTGGGTGCGTTATATCGCCAAATTCCTGCAGGGGTATGTTTGCGTTGGGGTTGCCTACATCAGTGGTATGCGTGGAGTTTTCGCCAAACCCTATGTTGCTGATGAGGTTGTAATTAGGGATAACGGACAAGCTGTTATTGAAAAAGTTTAAAAACCCGTATTGATAATCCCAGGTATCGATCTCTCCTGCCTTTATCTTAATAAATATTTCCATCCACGTATCAATGGCAAAACTATCATCAAAAATGGTTTCCAACTGAGCGCGCACATCAGTAACATGGTATGGGCTTAGTTCTTTATCGTAATCTTTCCAAACCCTGCGCCAACCGGCCCATCCCCAAACGTGGGTCATGTTTGAGTAATAGTAACTCGCTTCACCCCGCTTATTACCTTGCTGAAGGTTTGCGCCGCCTATGTGCCTTATGCGCGTATCGTGCCGGTAGCGCTCCAGCATAACATCGCAAAACCTAAAAAAATCATTATTTGGCAGGCAATCGTCTTCTAAAACAATGCCTTCTTCCTCGTTATTAAAAAACCATGTAACTGCTGATGATACAGCCTCTTTACACCCTAAGTTCACATCTCTAAAAAGCGTTTTTACCTCGCAGGGCCAGTCAACTTTTGCTGCAATGGTGCGGGTTTGCCTGCATAGCGCATCCTCGCCGGGCTTTTGTGGGCGCGGCCCGTCAGCGGCAATGTAAAGGCGCGGTGGCCGGGCTTCGCGAATGCGGGCAAAAACACGTTCGGTAGTATCGGGCCGGTTAAATATGATAAACAATACCGCCGATTGGGTTTGATAAGCTGAGTTGGCTAACGCTTCCATAATGCAAATATGTTTATTTAAACTATAAGCTACAGTACCTTACAGACTATTTATCGCAACCAACCGTTTTCAGATAAAATCACTTCTCATATTATCAAAAATTTGCACCTTTAGAAATGCTAAGCAAAATAACAGGAGGCGAAACCACCTACCTTTTTACCGCCCGCTTATTGGGAAAGTATGATGTAAAGTATTACCGTTGTAACCAAACAGGTTTTATACAAACCGAAGAGCCCTACTGGCTGGATGAAGCCTACTCATCTGCCATAACCAAGCTTGATGTTGGGCTACCATACCGTAATATCAATTTAAGCGAACGGGTTAGTAAACTGCTTGTAAATAACTTTGACAAAACGGGCACTTTTTTAGATTACGCCGGTGGCTACGGCTTATTTACCCGCCTTATGCGCGATAAAGGTTTTAACTTTTACCACACCGACCTATACGCCCAAAACCTTTTTGCCGAATATTTTGACTTAACCGACCTACCCCCAAACATAAGTTTTGAAGTAGTTACCGCTTTTGAGGTTTTTGAGCACCTGCCCAACCCCATACCTGAGATAAAAAAGATGCTCGAATATTCGGATAGCCTTTTATTTAGTACCGAACTGCAGCCAGCTAAGATAGAAAAGCCGGAGGACTGGTCTTATTTTTCCACCGAGACCGGCCAGCACATAGCCTTTTACAATGAGGCCGCTTTAATATACATTGCCGACCAGTTAGGCTATAATTTTTATAGCGACGGGCGCTTTTTACATTTGTTTACAAAGGTTAAGCTTGGCTATAACCCCTTTGCAGCAGTTAAGGATAGCTTTTTACTGCGCAAGGCCAAAAAGTATGTTGCCAAAAAAGAAAAGCAAAATAACCCCATGCCCGAGGGATTACTGATGCGCGACTGGCAGTATATTAAGGATAAGCTTAACAAGAAGGCCTGATACCCTACCCCTCGTTAAAGGTTTGCATATCTATCAGTTTGCGATATAAGCCGTTCTTATTAATGAGCTCCTGGTGGTTACCTTGTTCAATTAGTTTACCATTTTCTAATACCGCTATTATATCGGCATTTTGTATGGTGCTGAGGCGGTGGGCAATAATCAGCGAGGTACGGTTCTTCATGAGGTTGTTCAACGCGTCCTGCACCAGTTTTTCAGATTCGGTATCCAGGGCCGATGTAGCCTCATCTAACAGCATAATAGGCGGGTTATTCAATACCGCGCGGGCTATACAAATACGCTGGCGCTGCCCTCCCGAAAGTTTTGTCCCCCTATCACCTACGTTGGTATCATAGCTATTCTCCGTCTCGATAATAAAATTATGAGCGTTAGCTACACGCGCGGCAGCTTCCACATCCTCTCGTTTGGCATCGGGTTTCCCAAAGGCTATGTTATTAAAAATAGTGTCGTTAAATAATACCGATTCCTGGTTAACCACCCCCATTAAACTGCGCAATGATGTAGCCTTTATTTCTTTTATATCCTTACCATCAATAGTGATACGGCCATGCTGCGGGTCCATAAACCGTGGGATAAGATCCATCATGGTGGATTTACCCCCTCCCGACGGGCCAACAAGAGCGACTGTTTTCCCTTTGGGTATTACCAGATTTATATTTTTCAATACATCTTTTTCGCCATAGGCGAATGAAACATTTTCAAAACTTAAGGCCTCATTAAAATCACTCAGGTTAACAGCATCAGGTGCATCGGTAACCATTGGCTTTTCATCAATAAGGCTTAGCACGCGCTCGCCGGCTGCAATACCCGAGTGGATATTACTAAACGAATCGGATATAGCCTTAGCGGGGCGCATTACCTGCGAAAACAGGGCGATAAAGGTAACAAACTCCGGCGCTGATAACTCGGTTGATTTATTTAACAGCAGGTATCCGCCGTATAATACAATTCCTGCAACCATGGTTACGCCAAAAAATTCGGAAACCGGGGAGGCCAGTTGTTGCCTGCGCGCCATTGATTTTACAATGCGCGAGTATTTTTTATTCTCGTTATCAAAGCGGTCTTTTATAAATTCGGTAGCATTGAATGCTTTTACAATTTTGATGCCCGACAGCGCTTCGTCAAGATAGCTGATCATGTTACCATAGGTTTGCTGCGATGCCACGGCTTGTTGCTTGAGCCTTTTTACAATACGCGATATTACAAAGGCCGAAACAGGGATAACCAGGAAAGAATATAAGGTAAGGCTTGGCGATATTAAAAATAACATCACCAAAAAAGCTATTAGCGTTAGCGGTTCTTTAAATACCACCTGTAACGTACCGGTAACCGAAAATTGTACTACTTGTACATCTGATGCAACCTTAGAAATTATATCGCCCTTACGCTCGTTGCTGAAAAAGCCCATGTGGAGGTTCATTACATTGCTGAACAATGTGCGGCGCAGGTTTAATAAGGTATGCACACGCAGGTTTTCCATAATGCGCTGCGATAAGTATTTAAAAAGGTTACCCAATAAGGCCGATATAATAATTGTTCCACAAACAAATTGTAATGCGCCCCATGTACCATATTCGTTCATGGCGTAGGTAACATAATAGTTAAAATTGCCCATTATATCCAGGAAAGCGGGCTTTGGACCAAGTGGGCGTATACCAACGGCTTTGTCAGAGAATAAGGTTTGTAATAAAGGGGCAAGCAGCGCCAGGTTAAGCGTGCTGAATATGATGGACAGTAGGGTTGTTAAAATATAAGGGATTGCAAATTTTTCGATAGGTTTTGCAAAGGCCAATAGCCGTAAATAAGTCTTCATTCAAAAAAATAATGGTTACAAAGTTAACGGTAATTAATTAATAACTATTATGGTTATAAAAACCGGCTTACGGCCTGCCAAACCTCATCGATATTTACGGCTGATATGCAAGGGTGGGCTTGCTGCTCGTTTGTTTTGTAGATACAAAGCCAGTTACAATAGTAACAGGGCATTTTTTCATATATACAAACTGGCTTATGCGTAACATCATCGGGGTATGGGGCAAAGCGTTCGAAATGCCCACCGCCCAAAATACAAACCGAAGGCGTTTGGGTAGCTGCCGCTATATGGGTTGCGCCTGTTTCGTTAGATATAAGTAATATCGAACTGCCTATCAGTTCAATTAGCTGTGGCAGCGATGTTTTATTGATACGGTTATCAACACTTCCGGAAGGCAGGTTTTGCAATAGATAATTACCGTTCTCCACTTCGCCGGGGCCACCTATCACGTAAATTGGCTGCGCGGTTTGGCTGCGCAGGCGTATGATCAGTTCTAAAAACTTTTCCTTTTCCCAACCGCGTTTAAATGCACCTGCACCGGGTAAAATAGCGATACCTTTACGGCTATTATTTGGGATGGATATTGATGGTTGCTTAACGGTCAATGCACTGTCTAATACCGTTTCAAAAAAATAGCGGTTACGATGGAACTCGAAATATACACCATTGGGTAATGGCAGCAATTGGGTATAAAATTTGTCGGTTTTATTTTTATAGCGTGGGGTTATTCCTTCGTTATCGCTTTGATAACCTATTATATATTTGGCTGCTGTTAAGGCGGCCAGTCCGTCTGTTATAAAAACCCTGGTGTAGGTGGGCTGCAATACAACTTCGTAGTTATTGGTAAAAAGCTGCCACCCCAGTTTAAGCGTTTTTAGCGGAGCTTCGTAATAACTACCCGGGCGTATAAAGTAACTCTCGTGAAGATAACGACCATCGTACTGTAGGGCAACGTCCTGCCAAAGCTGGTTACCTAATAGGTCAATTTTATAATCGCTGTACTTTTCAGATAATTTTGTGGTCTCAATAAAGTTCCGGAAAAGGATGTAATCGCCAATAGCGTCAGCTTTGATCAGCAGCAGGCGTTTTGCAGGCTTCCTGAATTTGGCAAAAAACCGCAGTATTTTAGGCAGCGTAAGCAGTACAAGACGGGTAAGCCTGAATAAATTGCGGTTTTGGATTTGCATTAAGGCAATAAAATTACAAATAAAAAAGAACCACAAAAATGGTTCTTTTTTATTTGTAATTGACTTAACGAACGAACAATTAGCCAATAGATATTAGTTATAATCAAGGCTACCCGGGCCAAATGGCTGAGGAATAGTTGCATTATAAGTTAAAAAGAATGAACCAATATTGGGGCTTTTTGCCCCCCCGGCAGTTCTGGATATAGCGAGTATAGCCCTGCAAGGCTCTCCAAATGCATTTGTTGCATTTGCAACTATTTCGAGATCCCCATCGTTGGTTAAAACAAGCATGGTATTACCAGGCAGTTTTCCGAAGTTAGGGCCACCACTTGGAGGGCATTCATAAGGTTGTGTTCTGCTACTCCATACAGCGGTATTAACATCGTACTCAACCATGTTTAAGTCTGTTTGTAACTTAAACCATCTATTAGTGGTGCCATTGACAGAATTAGAGGCGCTTTTCCATATAAGGTTTGCCTCAGAAGGTGCCCCTTTATATAATATTAAGTTACCGTCTGCCTGGTTTACAAGCCTATAGTTACCGTTTATCCATTCCTGGCGGGGTAACGTAACATTTGGGTCAGCCTTGGTGGCGGGGAAACGGCCAATAATGATATAATCAGTATATGCTCTATTTACTAAAAAGCTTGAATGAAGCGGTGTACAAGTAGTGTTGACTGCTTTGGGCCGTTGATACACTCCCGTATCGTTTTTAGACAATGAATCAGCTTTTACATTGTTGATAGCAGACAATGTTTTTTGATCGTTTAAAGATGAGTTTTTGTCTTTCTGACAACTTATGAATAAAGCTGTAAAAATGGATGTAATTAATAAAAAGTAAGCTGTTTTTTTCATACTGGTAAATAATTAATTTTTACGCAATATAAATCTTTTTATTAAAGTCACAGTTAATTTAGGGTAATTAAAATATTAACTTAGAAAAAATTACTTTCAGGTTTACTTTGCTCCTTCAATCGCTTATATAAAAAGCGTATGTACATTAGTAAACCCATACTTTGTTGAATAAGCATAGGCTTTTCCTTTTTAAAAAGCTCGTCATTATTAGTTGCGGAAAATCCCCCAAGGTCGTACCATACTACCTTTATTGGGTAATATTCTTTTTTTATTTGCCTATCACCCCAAACCTGCAAATTAAGCGCATAATCAGCATAAACTTTATAACGCATGCTATAAGTGTACTTTTTAAAAACCCTTGCCGGATAAAAAATTGTTTGATGATTCATGCAATATTTAGCAAGCCTATAATTAGAAAACGGTCCTTGAAGCATTTCACCGTTTGAGGCCACATCTCCATAATATAATGTATCTTCATCTGTAAACAAGGCGGCCATTTCACTAAAACCATGCAGCAGCCTGTCATCGGCACCCATAAAATAAACCCACTTACCGTTGGCAATTTTTGCACCTTTATTCATAGCATCATATATACCTTTATCTGGTTCGCTTACCCAGTAGCTAATATGCTCCTGATGTTTTTTAATTACATCAAGAGTACCATCGGTGCTACCACCGTCAATAATAATTATCTGGATTCTTTTTTCTTTTTGACTAAATATAGAAGTCAGGCAATCTTCTAATATTGTTGCTGAATTGTATGTAGGAATAATGATGCTAATAAGCGGGGGTATACTACCCTGCTTATTATTTAAATTTACTTGCTTGCTTTTCTCCATTGGCGAGGTTTGTAAAATTAAAGTATTTTTGCCCAAACACCAACCATGTCTGTAAGCATTGATGTTATTATACCATCCTATAGATTAAACCCGGCAACATTATTGCCCATTCTTAACCTTAAAATACCCTCAGGCGCACTGGTTAAATTTTATCTTATTGCCGACAACCCTTCTATTAAACCTGATGAAGCTATACTACAGCTGGTGGATAATCAAACTGTATTTCTGCTTATAAACGAACAAAACATAGGTGCATCTGCAACGCGTAACCGAGGTATCGAAGCAGGAGCAGCCAGTTGGATATTATTTTTAGATGATGACATTAGTGTAAATAACAACCTATTAACAACCTATGTCAATGCTATAAAGGGGTGGCCTTATGAAACAGGTTTTATTGGCGTGGTATTAATGCCGCCGGAACCTACCCTGTTTGCAAAAGCAGTTAGTGTAAATGGCTCAATGGGAATATTTACCGTTGCACAGCAAAAGCCCGATTTTGCATGGGGCGCAACAGCTAACATTATGGTGAACCGTAAGGCTGTAGGCAACATTCGCTTTTCTGATGCTTATCCTAAAACCGGCGGAGGCGAAGAAGTAGAGTTTTTTTTAAGGGTAAGGCAAAATAATAAATTTAAAAATTATAAGAGCTTGCCCGCGGCCGAAGTCACACACCCGTGGTGGGGTGACGGGTCGACAGATTTTTTACGTTTTTACCGCTACGGAAAAGGCAACAGCTATCTGGCCCAGCGCAACAACACTTACCGCTGGTATGATTTTTTGAACACGCCCGAAACTTTGTTGATCTCTCTTATCGGACTTATTTGCACCCTGCACCAACGCTTGCATATGGCCGTTTTCTTTTTTTTAATTGCTACTATTATAATTGAGTATATAGTAAATATTGTACGGGTGCATCGGAGTATCAAAAAATTTGCCCCTGTGCTATCGATATATGTAATGTTACTCCGTAATATTTATGAAACCGGCATACTGCTCGGCAATATTTCGCGGGGCCGTTTACAGGGCCTCGGCGAACGTTTTAATTACGAAGGAGGTATAAAGCAACATCACTTTAGAACCAACCGATTTAAAATTATTAAGCTGTTACTTTATGCCATTGCCATGTTTCTAATTTATCGCTTTGTTTATACTTCGGCATAGCCGCTATCACAGTAGGTTAGCTTTTCTGCCACGGTACGGCGGTATATTACCTCGTTAGAAAAGTAGCTGGAGCGTGAGGTTTGCTTATGAAACAAATGGTACATAATAGCCACCATCTTTACGCGCTTTTTATACACTCCCGAATTTATTAAGCGGGCGGCAAACTCATAGTCCTCCCATCCCCAACCTTCAAAATCATTATAATAACCATTTACTTTAATGTAATCCTTGCGCCAAAAAGCCAGGTTACACCCCTTTACGTTAAATGGGTCAAGTGGTTTAGTGTCGTAAAATTTTGCCAGCGAGGGTATCCTGTACGAGTTAAAGCGTGTGTATAACCCTTTAGATAACGGGTTAAGATTAACATCCTTGTTCTTTAAAAGCTCATTTGTTTTCGGCTCATTTATCATAGCACGGCTACCCTGTACAAAAAAGCCTTTTGCGGCTTGCTTTACATGGTCGGCAATAAAACGCCGGTCCAATATGATATCGCCATCGATCTCTATAATATAATCAGCTTCGGCAAGCTTAACGGCCATGTTAAGCACCTCGCTTTTACGAAAGCCTTTATCTTCATGCCAGGCATGCTTAACAGGAATATTAAACTTTTCTCTGTAACTATCAATCAACTCGCGGGTTTCTTCTCTTGAACCATCGTCGGCAATTAATATTTCATCGGGCATTTCGGTTTGCCGCAGTACGCTCAAAAACACAAGTTCGAGCGCATCAGGCCAGTTGTATGTTGAAATTAAAAGTGCTATTGTAAAGTTTCTGTGTGCCATGTAACGTTGTACTGTGTGCTA
Source organism: Mucilaginibacter lutimaris (assembly GCF_042676625.1). Taxonomy (NCBI): domain Bacteria; kingdom Pseudomonadati; phylum Bacteroidota; class Sphingobacteriia; order Sphingobacteriales; family Sphingobacteriaceae; genus Mucilaginibacter; species Mucilaginibacter lutimaris. The sequence goes on along the minus strand of NZ_JBHTIA010000003.1, from coordinate 76,419 downwards.
TTTAACAATCTTATAATTCCGGTATTCGCTAACGCGCCAGCCTGTAAGGTCTTCTATTTTTTGCAGCACCTTTCGGCGGAAACTCATTTTCTTATCCAGTTCGTTCAGGTCGATATCTAAACTCCAGTTGGTAGCGGCTAAACGCTTTTTCATTACTGCCGGGTGGGTACCGGTAAAGCGTACCAATCTGTCGGGGTTTTTGTGGCTATAATCAAACGTAAAGGTTTCGGGCAGGTTTTGTTCCATCCATTCGTCATTATGATAAAACGTATTAAAGTTACGCAATTTATTAGCCAGGCCCGATGGTGGTTTTACCCACCCGTAATGATATATGTAAGCGTCTATCAGCTTCACTTGTATCTTTCTGCCACTCAACCTAAACCCCTGCGCATCGCGGTAAGAGTGGATGTTTTTGTTATTGCGTACTATCCGTATTTCGCGGCGGTACCACCTGCGCGAGTGCCCGTAGTAATCGTATGACCCATAAAAATGCAAATATTTAAAAAGCAGGCCCTCTACCTTATTATCGGCAAGGTTATCTTCCATTTCCTGTTTTATGAGTGGCAGGTACTTTTCATGCACCACCTCATCGCCCTGTATATAAAAGGCCCAATCGCTATCAGCTGCTATGGCATTAAACGCTTTATCGGTTTCATCGGCAAAAACCTTCCCACCTTCGCGTACGGTGGTGTCCCATACAGTATTAATGATCTTTATTTTGGGCGAGTTTATGCCCTGTATCAATTTTTCGGTATCGTCGTCGCTATTGCCAAGGGCTACAATAAACTCATCGCAAACGGGCAGAATAGACGTAATGGCCTCAACCACCGGATAATCGTTTTTAACTGCATTACGTATAAATGTAAACCCCGAAACCTTCATTATATATAATGGGTGTGTGCTGCAAATATAATTAACTAAGCCTGCCCATTTATATTATTATGGGTTGATTAATTAGCGTGTATTTTTGTTTCTTTGATCAATGGCTGCATCCACACCTTATAATATGCCCACCTGTACCGATTTCAGATCGGTTGCACGGGCATTAACCATTGTGGAAAACAACCTTACCGCCAGCGCCCAACTTTTACAAAGCCTTACCTTTAATATGCACACACCTATTATAGGTATAACCGGCCCGCCGGGTGCAGGCAAAAGCACGCTGGTAAATGCAATAATAAACAACCTGGTGCAGCAAGGCAAAAAGGTAGCGGTACTGGCTATTGACCCTACTTCGCCATTCAACTTTGGTTCGTTACTTGGCGACCGTATACGCATGGCATCGCATTTTAACCACCCGGATGTTTTTATCCGGTCGCTGGCTACGCGAGGTTCGCTGGGTGGCTTGTCGGCTAAAACTATCGAGATGACAGATGTGCTGAGGGCATCGGGCTTTGACCATATTATTGTTGAAACCGTTGGCGTGGGCCAATCGGAAGTGGAGGTTGCAGGCCTTGCCGACCTTACCTTTGTAATGCTGGTACCCGAGGCTGGCGATGAGATTCAAAACATTAAATCGGGCCTGATGGAAATTGCCGATGCTTTTATCATTAACAAAGCCGACCGCGATGGCGCCGACCTATTCATCAATAACCTAAAAAAGATATTGCAGCAAAATAAGGATAGTAAGCTACCCATATTTAAAACTGTGGCATCAAAAAACGAGGGAATAGGTGCTATAACAGATTTTATATTATCTAACCCCAAACCTAAAAATACCCGCCGCGAATTGCTGCTAACCCAAAAGGTTTACAACATTATCCGGCAAAACAAAATGGCGGGGATAGACAAACAAAAGCTGCAGCAGGATATTGCTAAAGCCCTAAAAAATGATGACTTTAATATCTACAGGTTCGCGGCGGCGTACGCGAAGTGATCAGAGATCAGTTAATTAGAGATTAGGTGCAATTCTCTAATCTTTGGTCATTAATCTCTAACGCTCATTCATCAATTCCTCAATCTCTTCGGCCTCTATCGGGATATGTGCCATAAGATCGCGGTTACCATCTTTGGTGATCAGGATATTGTTTTCTAAACGGACACCCAGGCCTTCTTCCGGAATGTAAATGCCCGGTTCGCAGGTTAAAATATTACCTACCTCAAATGGCTTATAGCGGCTGGCAAAATCGTGCACATCCAAACCCAGGTGGTGCGATGTGCCATGCATAAAGTATTTTTTATATAAAGGTGCTTTAGGGTCTTGCTTATCAACTTCGTTTCTTGATAATAAGCCAAGGTCTATGAGTTCGCCTGTCATTATTTTACCCACCTCATCATGATACTCGTTCCAAACTGTGCCGGCAACCAGCATTTTGCTCGCTTCGCGGAATACACGCAGCACAGCATCATATACCTGGCGCTGGCGTTTGGTAAAACGGCCGTTCACCGGGATAGAGCGGCTCATGTCGGCATTGTAATTTGCGTACTCGGCGGCCCAATCAAATAATATAACGTCGCCATCATTACAAACCTGGTTATTATCGATATAATGCAGCACAATAGCGTTTTTGCCCGATGCTATAATTGGGCTGTAGGCATGGCCGGTTGCGCGCTGCCTTAAAAACTCGTGCGTTATCTCCGCCTCTATCTCATATTCGGCTACACCGGGCTGTACAAATTTTAGTACGCGTATGAATGCATCTCTGGTAATATCACAAGCTTTTTGCGTGAGCTCTACCTCAATTTCCGATTTAACTACACGCAGATCGCGCATGATAAGGGCCGACCTCTCATAATGGTGCAGTGGATATTTCTGGCGCAGGGTCTCCAAAAACCTTAGGTCGCGATACGGAACGGTATGTACATACCTGTCATTCTCATTAGTATTAATATATATATTATCGGCGTAGTTTATTATACCGTGTAATATAGTTTCATATTCGTGCAGCCAATATATGTTTTGTATGCCCGATGCTTTACGAGCCTCTTCCTTGGTATATTTGTGTCCTTCCCAAACAGCAATATGCTCGTTGGTTTGTCTTAAAAAAAGTACTTCTCTGTATTGCAGATTAGGACAATCGGGGTATAAAACCAGTATACTTTGCTCCTGATCAATGCCTGTGAGGTAGTAAAAATCGGGGTTTTGCTTAAAAATAAAAGTTTGGTCGCCATTTCTGGGATACTCATCATTTGAGTGAAAAATAGCTATAGAGTTGGGTTTTATTCTTGAAACGAAATTTTTTCTATTATTTGTAAATAACTGTTCGTTAACAGGTAGATATTTCATAGACTATAAAATATTAATTTTTATAAAAACAAATTATTTCTACTGATTGTAGTAGATATTGTGAATTTTGGAACAAGATTTGGTATTTGTTTCAAACATAATTACTAATTTTGACAAAAATCACAATTAAATCGTTTAATCTTAAAACTATGAATTACTCTACATTAAAGAAATCAGCAGCATTATCATTTGCTTCTCTGCTGGTTGCTGGTGTGGTTAGCGCGCAAACAGACAGCGTTAAAACCGTTACCACAACAACCATGGCAGACACTACAACTACCGCTACTACCGCCAAAGTATTTGGTGGCAGAGGCCAGTACAGAACCTGGAGCATTGGTATCAACGCCGGTGCAACATCAGCAACAATGGCAACAGGCGGTAGCTTAAATGATTACCAAAAAAACAAAATCCAATTAGGTTACGGTATCTCTGTACGTGATCAATTAGGCCACAACTTCGGTCTGCAATTAGACGTACGTGGTGGTAAAGTAGCCGGCGAAAACACTATTAACCCAGCTTCTTACTCAACCAGATTTTACCAGGCTACTTTAAGTGGTGTTGTTAACGTTGCAACTATCGACTTCATCCGTCGTAAAAACTCTGTTAACTTCTTCATTAACGCAGGTGCTGGTTTGGCTATGTACAACCCAACAGGTGTTAGAGCTGACGGTACTGCATTTAACTTTAAAGATGGTGCAGCTGGTACTGCCGGTACCGACAAATGGGTAAAAGAATACGTTATCCCAGTTGGTGCAGGTGTTAAATTCCGCCTGAGCGATGCGGTTGCCCTTAACTTAGGTTATACCGAAAACTTTATTGACGGTGGTAACTTTGACGGTAGAACAACCGGTAACAACAAAAAAGACCACTACTCTTACGGTTACGGTGGTTTAGAGTTCACTTTAGGTTCAAAATCAAAACCGAGCTTAGAGTGGGTTAACCCGGTAGCTATGATGTACGACGAATTGTACGATGCAGCTTTACGCCAGGAAGTTGAAGCTCTTAAAGGCCGTGTAACTAACGTTGAAAACGCAGTTACTGATCTTAAGAAAGATTCTGATGGTGACGGTGTATCTGATCAATTTGACAAATGCCCTAACACTCCTGCTGGTAGCGTTGTTGACGGTTCTGGTTGCGTTATCGTATTCCCTAAAGCTGATTCAACTGCTGCAACAGCTGCTGCTTACTCAAACATTCAGTTTGAATTTGATAGCTCAGTATTAAGAACTTCTTCTTACCCTGTGTTAGATGCTACTTCAGCTGACCTACGTTCATCTGGTAAAACTGTTGAAATTGGTGGTTACGCTTCATCTGAAGGTACTGCTGCTCACAACTTATCATTATCACGTGACCGTGCTAACTCTGTAAAAACTTACTTAGTTAACTCTGGTGTTGCTGCATCAAAATTAAAAGTTAAAGCTTACGGTGAAACTAACCCGATTGCTGATAACTCAACTGAAGAAGGACGTGTTGCTAACCGTCGTGTTTCTTTCAAACAAAGATAATATCCGAATAATTATTATTTAAGAAGCCCCCCGAATAACTCGGGGGGCTTTCTTTTTTTTATTAATTTTGTTTTATGTACTTCTTTAGAAAAAAAGACCCAAACAGGCCAACCAGCTTCAACCTAAAGGTAATGCATGTTATTAATGCTACTGCTATTATTATGTTTTTAGCCGGCATTATTTACAAGCTTATACAATGGTTCATTCTAAAAAAGTAACCGCCATATACAACCCACATCATGAAAAACATCATTAATACCAACAACGCACCTGCGCCAATAGGCCCATACAGCCAGGCTGTTGCCGCCAATGGCTTACTATTTGTTTCGGGCCAGATCCCGTCTAACCCAAAAACAGGCGAAATAGTTACCACAGGTATAACCGATGAAGCTACCATGGTGATGGAGAACCTTAAAGCAATACTGACAGAGGCCGGCGTTGGTTTCGACAGTATTATTAAGACCACTATTTTTCTTACCGACATGCAAACCTTTGCGCAGGTTAACGAGGTGTATGGTTCATATTTTACCGCTGATTTCCCGGCGCGCGAAACCGTGCAGGTATCGGCCCTGCCAAAAGGTGTTAATGTAGAGATCTCGGTAATTGCCTTAAAACCCTGATAGGTATAAAAGTTGAACAATCAGCATTTTCAAACACCCATTGAGTATTTAAAAGGTGTAGGCATAGCCCGTGCGGATGTGCTTAAAAAGGAATTGCAGATAAACAATTTTGAAGACCTGCTAAGGCACTTCCCTTATAAATATATAGACCGTACCCGGTTTTATAAGATAAAGGATATACAGCCAGATATGCCCTATGTGCAGGTATTGGCAAGGGTAAACAAAAAAGAAATTATTGGCGAAAAACGCACCAGGCGTTTAGTAGTACAGGCTAATGACGATACCGGCACAATAGAGCTGGTGTGGTTCCAGGGCATTAAATGGGCCGAGAAAATGATAGTGCCCGGTAAAGTTTATATCATATTTGGTAAGCCAGGATTTTTTAACAACAAGGCGCAAATGGCCCACCCCGAAATGGACCCTTACCTGCCCGGCCAGCAACAGCAAAAGGGTAACCTTACCCTGCAACCGGCATACAATTCTACCGAAAAGTTAAAGCAGTTTAGCCTGGATAGTAAGGGCCTGCAAAAACTTATAGCATCCCTGCTTGAGCAAACCGCTAAGGACATTCACGAAAATTTACCGGCTTATATCCTTAACCGTTTTAAACTGGCAGGCAGGCAGGAGAGCTATCGTAACATCCACTTCCCTAATGATGCCAACCAGTTGAAGGAAGCGCAATACCGCTTAAAATTTGAGGAACTATTTTTCCTGCAACTAAAACTCCTGAAAACCAAACTTACGCGTACACAAAAGTTTAAAGGCAGCATCCTTGATAAAGTTGGCCCTTACTTTAACGAGTTTTATCACCATAAACTGCCCTTCCCGCTTACCAACGCGCAGAAACGGGTACTAAAGGAGATCCGCCAGGATACCCAGCGTGGTGTGCAAATGAACCGGCTGTTACAAGGCGACGTAGGCAGCGGCAAAACTGTGGTAGCCCTAATGAGCATGCTGATAGCTATTGATAACGGTTTTCAAACCTGCATCATGGCCCCTACCGAGATCCTGGCCAACCAGCATTACCAAACTATAAAAAGTTTAGTGGGCGATGGATTTATAGAAGTAGCGCTGCTCACCGGGTCGGTGCCAAATAAGGCTCGCAAAGTTATCCACGAAAAGCTGGAAGATGGCTCACTAAATATCCTCATCGGTACCCATGCGCTCATTGAGGACAAAGTACAATACAAAAACCTTGGCATGGTGGTTATCGACGAACAGCACCGTTTCGGGGTAGAACAAAGAGCGAAATTGTGGCGAAAAAATGTCATTCCGCCCCACATTTTGGTGATGACGGCCACGCCAATTCCCCGTACCCTGGCCATGACCATGTACGGGGACCTGGATATTTCTATTATTGATGAACTGCCTGCAGGGCGTAAACCTATCGAAACAAAACATCTTTACGAAGCACAGCGCCTGCGCATGTTTGGGTTTATGAAGCAGGAAATTGCGAAGGGCAGGCAGGTTTATGTGGTTTATCCTCTGATAAAGGAGAGCGAAAAACTCGACCTGAAAAATCTGGAAAGCGGGATAGAGATCATGTCGCGCGAGTTTCCGTTGCCGCAGTATCGCATCAGCATAGTACATGGTAAACTAAAGGCTGCCGAAAAGGAGTTTGAAATGCAGCGTTTTGTAAAAGGCGAAACGCAGATAATGGTAGCCACCACCGTAATAGAGGTTGGGGTGAACGTGCCCAACGCCTCGATAATGATCATTGAAAATGCCGAGCGGTTTGGCCTGTCGCAACTGCACCAGCTGCGTGGCCGCGTTGGCCGTGGCGCAGAACAATCGTTTTGTATTTTAATGAGTAACGAGAAGCTTAGCCACGACGGGCGCATCCGCCTGAACACCATGGTAAAAACCAACAACGGGTTTGAGATAGCCGAAATTGATATGCAGCTGCGCGGACCCGGCAACATAGAAGGCACCCAGCAAAGCGGTGTATTAGACCTTAAAGTTGCCGACCTAACCACCGATCAGGAGATACTACAGCAAGCCCGCAACCTTGTGATAGAGATATTTGAAAAAGACCCGCAACTGGCCGCGCCCGAGAACCAAATCCTGAACCTGGCCTTCCGGGCAAAAAATGCCGGTTTAAGCTGGGATAAAATATCATAAGCGCCCCATTAAATGCTGGGCAAATATTACATTTGCTAAAACGCGTCTTATTATGAAAAAAACCTTACTTCTTTCCGTTGCATTACTGGCAACAGCTATATCATCTAACGCACAAGATTCGGTACAGATCCGCAAGTTTTATGACGAAGCCCTTGTTAACGGCCAATGCTATGAGAACCTGCGCTACCTGTGTAAAAAAATTGGTCAGCGTTTAAGCGGCTCGGCAGGTGCTGCAAAATCTGTTGAGTGGAGCAAAAAACTGATGGATGGTTATGGCTTTGATAAAGTTTACTTGCAGGAAGTAATGGTACCACATTGGGTACGCGGAACTAAAGAGCAGGCGTATATTATTGATGGCAACAAAAAGATAGCCGTGCCTATTGCGGCATTGGGCATGTCTGTAGCTACACCGGCGGCGGGCATTACTGCCAATATTATTGAAGTACGCAGCATTAAAGAATTGGATGCCCTTGGCGAAAGCGTTATAAAGGGTAAAATAGTTTTCTTTAACGGCCCGTTCGATCAACGTTTTATCGAGACCGGTGCAGGTTATGGCGCGGCAGGTGTTCAGCGTTTTGCAGGCCCGGCTGCGGCTGCCAAATATGGTGCCGTTGGCGCCATAGTACGTTCTATAACCCCCGCTCTTGATGATTACCCGCACACGGGCGGCACAGTTTATGACGAAGGCGGCAAAAAGATCCCGGCGGCAGCTATATCTACTTTAGCTGCAAACAAGTTGAGTAACATGCTAAGGTTACGCAAACTGCCTCTTATAAAGTTCTATTTTAAACAAAGTTGCCAAACCCTGCCCGATGCAAGATCTTACAATGTTATTGGTGAAATTAAAGGCAGCGAACACCCTAATAAATTTATTACCGTTGGTGGCCACCTCGATTCGTGGGATCTGGCTGAAGGGGCACATGATGATGGTACAGGTGTAATGCAATCGGTAGAGGTTTTAAGGATCTTAAAGGCAACAGGTTACAAACCCAAAAACTCTATCCGCGCGGTGTTTTTTATGAATGAAGAGAACGGCCACAAGGGCGGTTTAAAATATGCCGAAATTGCTGCCGCTAACAAAGAGGAACATATTGCTGCTATAGAAACCGACGAAGGCGGCTTTACGCCACGCGGTTTTAGCTTTGAGGGAGCCTCTGCATCTTTCTTAAAAGACCTTAATAAAAAATGGAAACCATTATTAGAGCCCTACGAGGCCGACAGGCTTATTGCAGGTGGCAGCGGAACCGATATTGAGCCATTGAAAGAAACGGTACCGTCGATAATGCTAATCGGTTTCAGGCCAGATTCGCAACGCTATTTTGATATTCACCACACCCCTAACGACGTGTTCGAGAATGTGAATAAACGCGAACTTGAGCTGGGGGCAGCTTCCATAACATCGCTGGTTTATTTGATAGACCAGCACGGGTTAAATTTTTAACCGATATTGCTTTGAGGCCGCATCTTACAGTTGTAAATTGCGGCCTCACTATTTAATATATCACCACAGTGCCAGACGACGGAACCCCCACTCCCAAAATCGATTCATTTGCCGCCCTTAAATACAAGGATTTCAGATCGTACCTGGGCATGCGCTTTTGTTTTACGTTTGCCTACCAAATGCAAACTGTTGTACTGGGTTTTTACATCTATCAATTAACACACAGCAAAATTGCACTTGCTTTTATTGGTTTAAGCGAAGCCATACCTGCAGTAGGCATAGCCCTGTATGGCGGTTACGTTGCCGATAAATACGAAAAGCGCAAAATGCTGCTTATTATATTTGCCGGCGTGTTTTTATCATCGCTGGTGATGTTTATTACAACGCTAAGCAATGTGGAGTCGCGGTTGCACATCAATAGCATCCTGGCTATACTTTACGCCATGATCTTTTGCAACGGCATAGCCCGCGCTTTTTACGGCCCGGCAACTTTCAGCATCTACGCGCACAGCATCCCCAAAGAACTTTACCCCAATGGCAGCACCTGGAGCAGCTCCAGCTGGCAGGTTGCATCTATACTTGGGCCCCTCACCGGTGGTTTTATATATGGCTTTGCACATCATATTATACCGGGACTAACGGGTATTACAGCAACATTTGGATTAACATTGTTATTTATGCTTGTATCGCTCGTGCTGGTTTATATGCTGCGCGAGTATCCGCCGGTATTTATCCCGAAAGAGAATATATGGGTTAGTTTAAAAGAGGGGCTAAACTTTGTATTTACGAACAAAATGATGTTTTATGCCATGAGCCTCGATCTGTTCTCGGTATTTTTTGGTGGCGTTGTAGCATTGCTGCCGGTTTTTGCGCTGGATATTTTAAAGGTAGGTGCCGAAGGATTAGGTGTTATGCGTATGGCATCATCGTTGGGTGCAGCCCTAACTATGCTTGCCATGATCCGTTTCTCGCCCATGAATAAACCCTGGCGCAATTTGTTAATAGCTGTTGCGGGTTTTGGGGCATGTATCATTGGGTTTGGTTTATCAACAGTGTTTTATTTATCGCTAACATTCCTGTTCCTGCAAGGGGCTTTTGATAGCGTAAGTGTTATTATCCGCGGTACCATCATGCAGCTTTTAACACCAGATCATATGCGCGGCCGGGTATCGGCTGTAAATTCCATGTTTATTGGTTCATCTAACGAGATAGGTGATTTTGAATCGGGCATGGCTGCGAAACTTTTAGGTACCATCCCCGCGGTTTTGTTTGGTGGCAGCATGACGCTTTTGATAGTTACACTTACATTTTTAAAAACCCGCAAGCTGGTGCCACTCTCATTAAGCCAGATCCACGAACCCAATAGTGAAAATAGCGCCCTAATAAATGGCGAATAACCGCTTGTTAAAAGGTTAGATTTATCTGCTTTAATTTGGCATAATATTTTGACCTTTGGTAAATTTAATGAGTAATTACCCCCTGCTTATAACTATTAACTAGCTTGGCTGCAAACCATTTACCCCGAATGCCCCAAGGGCTATTAACTATGCTGGCGTTATGGTTAATATTCTTTACGCCCGCACCAGGTTACGCGATTAATCAGCAACAAAAACCAATATATAAGGCCAATATGTTTGTTAGCCTTAAAGATACCGCCATGAACAGGCGGGTACAGGCTGCCCGCGCCATGTACAAGGTTTGCCGTAAAATGACTGAGGCAGATGCCATGCATGCCGTTGATGACCTTGTACGCATTTCTGATGACCTGAGCGATATGCCGCTTATGTGCGCTACCTATGATTTTCGTGCCGATTATTACTCGGTTAACCGCGGCTATAATGAGTTAAGTAATAAATATTTTGACCAGGCCATTGCCCTGGCGCAAAATAAAAAAATGCAATTAGAGGCCGGTATTTACCAGCATCGCAAAGCGAACTACTATTTCCTGTATAAAAAAAATACCGAGGCTTGCAGATACTATCTCTTATCTGAAGAGAACTTTCGTGAGGTAGGGTTTGATAAAGTACCGGGTATGGGTAACCTGTTCTCGGAAACGGCGAACTTTTACTATTCGCTTGGCGAGTTTGAAAATGCACGTCAGAACCTTAAGCAGGCGTTAAAATACAATCCCGAAGTATCACGCACCCGTATTAACATTTTTAACACCATTGGGCTTACCTATCGCAACGATGGCCAGTACGAAAAAGCGTTACCTTATTTTAACCTGGCCCTTAATATGGCGCGCAACACAAAAGATACCATCTGGATAGGTATTGCAACCGGCAATATTGGTTCAGTCTATTTTATGCAACACCAATATGCTAAAGCCCTGCCGCTAATAAGAGAAGATTACAATACATCTTTAAAATACGATGAAAAGCAAAATTCGGCTATAGCTATGCTAAGGCTGGTTCGCATTAATGTAGACCAGGGCAAACTTAAAGAAGCGGCGTTACAGCTTGATACGATAAATAACACGCTTGATAAATGTACCGAAGATGTACTTGGTCAGAAAGTATTGTACTACGAATTACGGTCGATAATTGCAGAACGGAATGATAATGTTAGAGAAGCGATACAATACCGCGACCGATCAGATAAGTTACGCGAAATAATAGCAAAGCGCGATAATATTGCGGCAATAGAACGTATAAGGTTGCAATGGGTGACACAAAAGAGCCGCGAAGAATTTAATAACCTAAAAAAAAGTTCGCAGATAGACACCTTTAAACTTACAAGCGTAATTGTTTTGCTTGTACTTAGCCTCATTATTATTGCATTAATATACAACCGCCGGATATATAAGGCCCAAAAAGAGCAGCAACTGCTGGCTTCAGAGAAACGGCGCGTTGATGAAGAATTAAAAAACGCAACATTGGCCCTGAACGGCTACACCGAAAATCTCACCCAAAAAAATCTTTTAATTGAAGAGATAAAGGCGGAACTGGAAAACATTCAATCTAAAAACAGCGTATCTGAAGTTGCCGCTAATCTTGATAAGATGATGCAGGCCCACATCATGACCGAAGATAACTGGGAAGAATTTAAAAAGTTATTTTCTAAAGTTCACAACACCTTCTTTTACAACCTGCGCCAGGCCTATGATAATTTATCTGGTACCGATGTACGTTTGTTGGCATTAATTAAATTAAAACTTAATAATCGCGAAATAGCAGGCATGTTAGGCATTACAGTAGACGGTGTAAAAAAAGCCAAGCAACGCCTCCGCAAAAAAATGGGTTTATTAAAAGAAGAAGACTTTGAAAAAATAATAAATAAGCTCTAATACAACCAAAAGCTATATTTCTTAATTTTGTCCACCCCTTAAATATGTGAAAGACGCGGTTTTTAACACATATTTGGCCTATTGAATGCGATGGGGTAACAGTTAACCCGCCAATCGCATTAATTAAACATCAGCCATAATAATTAATTGTTACGCAAAAGCATGTATGTGCTAACAGATGTTTAAAACAGTATTTTTAATATAAATTGTTATTGTTTGCAAATACCCCTAAAATGGAAACAAGAAGAAAGAAGCCCTGCCCTCATTGTGAGAAAGGTAAATTAACCAACAGGGCCCGAAGGCCCGCGTGGATGAAAACACTACTGTTTTGGTTACCTATAAAAAGATACTCATGCAATATTTGCGATAAAAAATCATACGTGTACGGCTCTGCCTGGGAGAACGCGTAACTAATCTCAATAACTCAGATTATACGGTTTAGAAGGGGGATTTCTAAATCAATTGTGTGCATCGGCCTATCGGGTATATTACATACCTGATATGGTTACGGTGCCTGCACCTCGCTATCTTTTCCCTTAATTACTATTACTTAGCGTTACAGCCCCCCTGTTTGGCCGGGCACGATACAGCGCGTAAGGCCCCTTTTCTCCCGGGTTAGTTATTGGCTTAATAGTTTTCATGATGCCATCCTGTACCATTTTAACTTTCTTCCATTTTAGTGGAATATACGTTTTAAGTGTAAGTGGTATATCATACATAGCCTTATTTAAGGGGTGCAATAATTTAACGGTTATACTATTTGCAGTTTGCTTGGTGCTTACTTTAGCGCTTTGCCTTTGGCGCATATAGCGGGTTACATCGCCAAAGGTGGCTACCCATAAGTTTTGTTCGCGGCTTTTGATATAAGCAAAATATTCGTTAAGTTCATTAGCGGGCAAGGCTTCCCAGCCAATTCCTTCAACACCGTGAATGGTTAATACAAGCCAGGTGTTATTTCTATTTACCGTAGTATCTACCCACGCTTTCATCATAGCCAACGGCGTTTTAGTTGTAGCACCGCGCTGAAACTGGACATATTCTTTAACCGTATTGCCCGGGTTACTTTTATCGCCCCTGCTTATCTCTTTTAGCCATGGCTCGGGCATACGGTTCCGCAACGCGGGATAAACTTTATAGGCGTACTGCATTACCCTTTCGTTCTCGGTACCAAACGGCCCCTCGCCGGAGAAAGTGTACCGTGCACCAAGGTGGTTTAACATCTCCAGCTTGCTTTTCTCCAATTCGTATTTCATGTTCACTTCATTCAATATAGCCAGCCGCGGGTGCGTTATCATGTGGCTGGCAAATTCATGCCCCTGCGCTGCATAATCTTTCATTTGCGCCCAAGTAGTACCATGCGCATCCATATACTCCGGGTTATGTTGTATGCCGGGCTTAAACTCACCATTCCGCACCTTGCGGTAAAGTTCATCAATCACTTTAATGGCTTCATCGGTTTTGCCGTCATCAACAAGTGCACCTGCTTTATAATAGTAATCCATAGGGCCAACCAAACCCAGGTAACTTGCAGCCGATGCGCGTTCATACAAATTTTTTTTATCAGTCGGGATACTTTTAGTTTCGGTTATAATCTCTTTAACGGGCCTGCCAATAAATTTGCCCTGGTATTGCGAGCCTGGTATTTGCCCGGTGATAATGAAAAACGTACCGGGAAACTTGTACCGGTTAAGCATTGGTAACGCCACTTTAAACTGGTTTATAGATCCATCATCCCAGGTAATAGAAACCGCGCCTGCCTTACCATCCTGCCAGCGGGTAATTTCTGTTTTACCAACCTGCCCGTGGCAAAGGCTTGCAGCAAAACATACCGCTATTAACGTTAACAACAAATTTTTCATGGCTTACAAATATTGGTTTTAGCTAATATAAAAAGTTATGGGCAGTTAATCGTCTTATAGTTATAAGGTCACAATATTGTTAGGGAGGAGGCGAAATAAATACAAATAATTTATAAATGAATGAATATTCATTTATATTTGTGCCGTCAAATAATTAAAAATGCGCATCAGAAACATAGATAAGGTACAGCTGGTAAAGCAAAAAGCGATTGAACTGATCGTAAAGGATGGGCTGGAAGGCTTTAGCATGAACAAACTGGCTAAGGCCTGTAGTATTTCGGTAGCTACGCTGTATATCTATTATAAAGACCGGGATGACCTGATCCTGAAAATTGCCATGGAAGAAGGAACAGCAATGGCAGACGCGATGTTAAAAGACTTTGCACCCGATATGCCGTTTAAAGACGGCTTGAGAACGCAATGGAAAAACCGCTTTCAATACACCAGGGACAGGCCACTGCTGAATTCGTTTTTTGAACAATTAAGAACATCAAGCTACCAGCAAGAATTTTTGAGTAATTACCTGAGTGATTTTAAAATTATAATGGGCAAATTCATGACCAACATTATTGAGCGGGGCGAGATAGAACACATGCCTTTTGAAATATACTGGTCTGTTGCTTTCGCCCCATTATATAACCTTATCCGTTTTGATAATGAGGGGCAGAGCCTGAGCGGGCAGCCATTTAAATTAACAGATGAAATACTTTGGAAAGCATTTGACCTGGTTGTAAAGGCCTTAAAAAAGTAACTTATGAACACAGAAAATTTTGACCACATACTGCTCTTTAAAACCAACGTTAACTGCGAGGGCGATAAAAGTTTTTTGCACACCATACTTGATGGAAACCCCGCCGTGCAGTGCTGGAGTGTGGATATGGAAGATGAGGATTGCGTTTTGCGGATAGTATCATATACGCTAAAGCACCCCCAGGTAATTGAATTAATGAACAGCCACGGCTATTACTGCTGTGAACTAACCTAAACAAAATGGAAAATACCCAACAGGCAGTACCTTTTACGGGCTACCAAAAATTTGTAATATTTATACTGGCTATCACCCAGTTTACAGTGATATTAGATTTTATGGTGATGTCGCCCCTGGGCGATATGCTTATGAAATCGCTCAACTTACAACCCAAGGCCTTCGGTTTCGCGGTATCAGCTTATGCTTTTAGCGCAGGTATTTCGGGCTTATTAACAGCAGGCTTCGCAGATAAGTTCGACCGTAAAAAATTGCTGCTGTTCTTTTACATTGGCTTTATTGTGGGTACCATCTTCTGCGGTATGGCGCATTCTTATGCTGCGCTGGTAGCAGCCCGTATTATAACAGGTTTGTTTGGCGGGGTAATCGGTTCCATTTCTATGGCTATCATTACCGACATATTTGCCCTGCAGCAACGCGGCCGTGTAATGGGCTTTATACAGATGGGCTTTGGCGCAAGCCAGGTATTAGGTGTACCTATAGGCATTTACATTGCTACATTATGGCAATGGGAAGCACCCTTTTGGATGATTGCCGGGTTAAGCGTATGTATAGCGGCGGCTATTGGCTTTTACCTAAAACCACTAACAGCCCACCTTGCTATTCAAAGGGACCGGTCGGCGCTGGCGCATTTATGGCATACGGTATCTAAGGCCGATTACCGGGTAGGCTTTACCGCTACCGCATTGCTATCAATAGGAGGCTTTATGATGATGCCTTTTGGCAGTGCCTTCGCGGTAAATAACCTGGGGGTTAACTACAATCAATTAACCATGCTGTTAATGGTATCGGGCCTGAGTTCTTTATTGATAATGCCCATGATAGGTAAATTGAGCGATAAGGTAGATAAGTTTAAGATCTTCGCGGTGGCATCCGTTTGGATGATGATCATGTGCGTGGTTTACACAAATCTTAGTGTAACGCCTTTATGGTTGGTAATGGCGCTTAATATATTAATGATGATGGGTATCATGAGCCGTATTATCCCGTCGTCGGCATTAACCAGCGCCATTCCCGAAATGAGCGACCGCGGCGCCTTCATGAGCATCAATTCATCGCTGCAGCAAATTGCAGGTGGTATTGCCGCAGCCGTAGCAGGTTTAATAGTATCTCAGCCGGGCAAAGGCGCGCCTTTACAGAACTATAATGTGGTTGGATATGTAATTGTAGTTATCTCTATCATCAGTACACTTTTAATGTGGCGGGTAGATAAAATGACCAAAAGAAAATTGGATAGCACAAAGGTTGTGATACCCGAAGAAGCAACTATAAGTGAAGGCTTTTAAAATCAGGTGTCCCACTTTGTGAGACACTACATTTATAAATTCACAAATATCTGATTATCAAATATTAACAAAGCAAGGCATTTCAATTTTACATCAAGTGCTTCTATATATAGAATACAGAATATTCTGTAGATAAAGATATTGTTGATTTTTGTTGGGGTGTCCCACTTGTTAAAAAACGGGACAGAATGGGACACCCTGTTTTTTTGCGTGTAATCCTATATGCTGTTTACACTTTCATTTTAAATACTATGGTTAATTTACACATGCCGGTCATCCCCAAAAAACGGTTATATTTCCATTTATTTCCCTCTCGCATACCAGTCCATCGCGTCTTTCCACCACGGCCAGCCGCTTACCAAATTCATAGTTAGGTGCAGCAGGGCAAATATGGCCATCGCAACAAAATACGGCGCGCGGAACTTTCCCGATCTTTTATCATCCCAAATCAAGATAAATAAAATCAGCTCAACTATAGTAAAGCTGCCGTTAAGGGTTTTGTTAAAATTATTAAACCACGGGATAAAGAATAATAGCCGGGTTATTGCAGGCGGCAAAATAGTTAGCACCGTACAAGCCATATACCGTGCATGGGCATGAATATGTTTAGCGTTGTAAATACTCAGCACATAAAACAGAATGAATTGGATGAGCGAATAAGCATCAATAAACGACAAGCGATAGATGACACCCGGCGGGTACGATGCCTGGTTAATAATACCCAACTGCATCATTTTCAATCCGCCTAAAACCATAAGCGGCATCAGGGTTAATGACCCTATCCACCCCAACTTTCGGTGTAATTTTAACTTACCACGATTATATAAGATGGGTTGCACTACCATTAAAGCCAACCAAAGCCCGGCTGTTGCACCGTGGATATGATGATAAATGGTTACCTGCTCAAGCCGCGCAAAATACGACATGGAGAAACCCACCCACGTAGTGATGATGGCTAAAGCGAAATACCATTGGGCATTAGGGTAAAGAATAAATTTTTTTGTGCTGACTGTCATATAGTTAAGGTTTTTATAAATGTATAAAATATCTGCCTATATTTAGCTCATTATCCCTATCCATATTTCAATGAAACGCACCCTGTTGCTCACCCTAATTACTACCGCCACTATGGCTGCAAATGCACAAGTGAAATTCGATCCGCCTAAAACCAAAGCCATACCCGTTGTTGATACGCTCCACGGCGTGCAGTTAACCGACAATTACCGCTGGCTGGAAGATAAAAAGAACGAAGACGTTATTGAATGGACCAAAAAACAGCACGATTACGGAGTTGAATACCTTAAGAAAACCCAAAAAGTACACCCCGATCTGAAAGAAAAGATTGCCGCTTACCTTAATATGGATTATGAGGGCCCGCTAAACACGGTTGGTAAGCGCGTTTTTCAAACCGTAAAGAAAAAGGGCGACAAGCAGTATAAGATCTACACCATTATTGATGGCAAAAAGATCTTGATATGGGACCCTGTGGCGCTCGACCCTGATGGCAAGATCTCTACCAGCGGCACCAACTATACTTACGATGGCGAACGCGCGGCCATCAGCGCGCAAAAAAGCGGTGCCGAAGTGAACACGGTTTACTTTATTGATACTCGCACCGGCAAGCAGATCCACGCTCCTGTCACCAACACCAGCGGGTTCGATTGGGCGCAGGACCAGCAGCACGCTTACGTTACCCTGCGCAGCCAGGAAGATGTGGACAAGCAACGCCCGCTTAAAACCTACTACCTAAAAGTTGGCGACCCGATCGAAAAGGCCACATTTGTTGGCACCACTGCCGACGCCAAAAACAGCTACTTTATTTACGATAACCGCTACAGCGATGTAACCTTTAGCGGAGAGGGCGATTTTTACTCTAGCAGTTTGCGTATGCGCCCTACCGGGAGCTTGAAGGAAGGAAAGTTGATCTTCAGCAGCAAAAAATCGCAGGCTTATCCCGAGGCCATTGGCAACCGTTTGTACATAAAAACCAACGATAAGGCCCCAAACAGCAAGCTGATGGTGGCCGACAAGGCACATCCCGAATTTAAGAACTGGAAGGTGCTTATCCCCGAAAGCAGCACGGTGATGGAGGCTTATGTGGTCACTAAAAACAGCATCATCATACAGGATAAAAAGGACATTGAAAGCCGTTTGACCATATACGACCTGAACGGCAAAAAGCTACGCGCCATGCCCCTGCCCGAGAAAGGCAGCATTGGCGGCGTAAGTTACGACCGCGAGGAGGATAAGATCTATATATCGCTGGTAACGTTTACCTCTACCCCAAAAACGTACGTGGCCTCGCCAAAGGATTATAAATGGAAGCTGTTTTACCAGCGCCAGTTGCCTGTGGATATGAGCGAGATAACAGGCGAAATTAAATTCTACATCAGTAAAGATGGCAGCCGTGTGCCCGCCTTTGTGGTACACCGCAAGGATATAAAAATGGATGGCAAAAACCCGGTGCTGTTAACCGCTTACGGTGGCTTCCAGTCGGGCATTAAGCCGGGCTATTTTGGTTTTTACGCGCCGTTCATCCAGGCGGGCGGCATCGTAGTTAACGCGGGCATCCGTGGTGGCGACGAGTTTGGCGAGCAATGGCACCTGGACGGGATGCTGGCCAAAAAGCAAAACAGCTTTGATGATTTTTATGCCTGCGCGGAATGGCTCATTAAAGAGAAATACACTACCGAAAGCAAGATAGTTGCCCTTGGCGGCAGCAACGGCGGCCTGTTGATGGGAGCCGCCGCTACGCAACGGCCCGACCTGTTCAAAGCCATTGTTTGCGAGGTGCCTTTACTGGATATGCTGCGTTACCATAAATTCCTGATAGCCCGTTATTGGATCCCCGAGTATGGCGCGGCCGAAGATCCGGAGCAGTTCCGCTGGTTGTTGCGTTATTCGCCATATCAAAACATTCGTATGGGTGTAAACGTACCGCCCATGCTGGTAACCGCCGGCGCTAACGATACACGTGTAGACCCTATGAACGCCAAAAAGTTTGTAGCCGCCCTGCAAAATAACCCCGGACAAACCAGCCCCATCATCCTCCACATGGATTTTGACAGCGGCCACGGCAGCGGCCAAAGCACCCAGCAAGCCATAGAAAACTGGACGTTTATTTTTGAATATGTAATGAACCAGTTGGGGATGTAATGCGCATAATTATAGTATTTATTATGGCACTTGGTTTAGTTGGCTGCAAAAGCAAGGCAGATAAACAGCTTGTTACGGTTAAAAAGAAGAAGATAACTGTTAACAAGACCGACAGTATTATCAGCCAAAATGAATGGAAGACAATGGATTTTCCAGCAGATACCATTTACCCGGCCAGGATACTTACCGGCGGCGGTGTTTTTCATGAAGACGAAGTAGACCCTCATTCATCTAAGTATAAGTGGATGGGGATCTTTAAAACAGATACCGGTTATTATATCAGGCCAACTCAAATTAAGCTGACCCGCGAAAACGACGCCGTCTTAGATGAAGCCGGTCAAAAAACGGGGTGGATGGTTTCTCCCAGTGTTAAGGACACTTCCATACTTTTAATTTCTGGTCTTGATTATTTGCAAAGCAGACCAATAACAGCTATCCCGTTCAAGAATGAGTATATATTACCCGGCGAGCATGAAGACTTTATATGCAACGGTATAAAATATATCCTTTATGCAACAGGTACAAATAAATCTACCTCACTAAAGCGCGAACCTTACAATGTATCTGGTTATAAATTATTTATTAAGGCTGTTATCGGTGGGCAAGAATACAATCAAGTGCTACTTTCTGTCGCTATGTTTGACGATGTGATAAGCACTCTGATCTTTATAGGTGACATTGATGGTGACGGTCGCCCCGATCTTATCATGGATACAACCAACGATTATAACATGCAACGAGCTACATTATATTTATCAAAACCCGCCGAAACGG
This sequence comes from Mucilaginibacter lutimaris, assembly GCF_042676625.1. Lineage (NCBI taxonomy): Bacteria > Pseudomonadati > Bacteroidota > Sphingobacteriia > Sphingobacteriales > Sphingobacteriaceae > Mucilaginibacter > Mucilaginibacter lutimaris. The sequence goes on along the minus strand of NZ_JBHTIA010000003.1, from coordinate 56,160 downwards.
GCAAACTATTAAAGGTAGTTGGCTGGCATGCGATATCGGGATGTTAGATACAAAATGACGGTTATTTATACGTCAGCTGAACGCGCACCTCCCTCTACTCATCTTTCAAGGTTTTTACAGGATTAGTTTGTGCCGCCTGGTAGGTAAGGTATATGGTAACAGAAAAAGATATAAGCATTAACGTTACCACGGGCAATATAAACTGCCACCAGGTTATTTCTACTTTAAACGCGTAACCCTGCAACCATTGATAAATAAGCAATACGGCCAATGGTATGGCTACTACACTTGCCGCTGCAATCAGTTTCAGCATATCGTTGGTTAGCATTTGCACTATACTTTGTGCAGATGCGCCCAATACCTTGCGGATACCTATCTCCCTGCGCCGGCAGGCGGTAGAGTAAGTTGTTAAGCCAAATAAGCCCAAACATGCAATAATTATCGCCATGGATGAAAACAGCATAAACACCTGCCCAAAATGGATATCCTGCTCATACTGCCGGGCGTAAAAATCATCAAGGAAAAAATAATCGAAAGAAGATTCGGGGAAAAATCCCTCCCATGTTTGTTTAAGGTTTTGGCTTATTTTGGGCAATTGCGCCTGGTTAACCTTAAGTGAAATATACTTAAGCGGCACCCAGGTAAGTTTAGGGTCCATAAACAGCACGGTTGCAAAGTATGCCTCTTTTAGCGATTGTTGGTGATAGTCTTTAATAACACCGATGATCTCGTTAGGTACTTTATCTAAAGATTCTACCCAGATCTTTTTACCAACCGCATCTTGGGCAGATGCAAAACCAAATTGCCTAACTGCGGCTTCATTCAGGATAACTTTGGTGGAGTCGCCGGTGTTTGTTCTGTCGTACGCTCTACCCGCTATTAGCTGCAGTTGGTACATCTTCATAAAATCAAAGTCAACCCGCAGCATATCATATGTACGTTCTTCTGCTTTTGAGGTGCCGTACCTCCGGCAGGCGGCAGCCATAGCTACTTGCTTACCCGGAACCGCGCCGGATACACTCACTTCCTGTACCCCGGCTAAGTTTGCAGCGCTGCTTTTAAAGCTATTCACTTTTTGCAAATAGTTGTTTGTAATAGAGGGTGCTTTAAGCACGATAGTTTGCTTAAGGTTTATGCCCGTTTGCTCGCTACTCATGTAATTAAGCTGCCTGTAAACGGCCATCGTACCTGCCAATAATAATAGTGATGCTGCAAACTGGAAGGATACCATTCCCTGGCGCAGCCACACACCGCTTTTAGAAAAAGCAAAACGCCCCTTAAGAACCTTAATAGGTTTTAACCTCGATAAAACAACTGACGGATAGATGCCTGATAACAGTACACTTCCAATAAAAACGACGGTAACTTTTATAATAAGCGGGCCATTTATTAGCAATTCGTAAGTTTTGCTATCCCCTGAAATTTGTTGCAACAATTGCCTTATGCCTATTACAAGCAACGCGGCAAAAAAAAGTGATATGAGATTGATTATAAACGATTCGATGAAAAATTGGAGCACCAATTGAGAAGTATGCGCGCCGCTTACCTTTCTGATCCCCACTTCGCGGGCCCTGTCTACAGATTTTGTAGTGGCCAGGTTGATGTAGTTAATACACGCGATCAACAAAATAACGTAAGCCATTATCTGCAAAAAGTTAACAGCACTGCGGTTACCCTTAACCTCCATTTCGTATGGTTTTATAGTATTTAAATGGATTTTGGCCAGCGGGGTAAGCTGTACCGCCCATTTAAGTTCTTTTAAGGGTTGCTCCGTTTTAAAGCGTTCGGCCATGGCGGGGAACTGGTCTTCTATGGCTTTTGGCGATGCGTTTGGCTTTAGCTTAATAAATGTGTAATTGTTATGCTGATACCAAAACTGCTTGATCCAATCCGGCGCGGTAGCAAAAGATATCAGCATATTAAACTGCAATGTTGAATTAACCGGCAAATCTTTAAACACACCTGTTACCATGCAGCTATTGTTGTTAAAGCGGGTAGATAACTGCATTGTTTTACCCATTGCGGCATCGGCGCTGCCAAAATATTTTTTTGCTGATGCCTCTGAAATAACAATGGTGTTAATATTTTTTAATGCTGTTGCCGCATCGCCTTTAACTAAGGGAAGGTTAAAAAAGGACACAAAATTGCTATCAGCAAAGCAAACGCGCTGTTCACGGTGCTTTATATCCTGATATCGTACATCCCTTTCGTTAGCCTCCCAACTAATACGGGCATAACTTGCAATGCCCGGCAGGTTATCATACATGGCTTTTGCATAACCATTACTGGCTGTTGCCCAGCTATCCGTAATTTCGCCCGAGCGGTAAAACTTACTCTCTACCCGGTAAATGCGGTTGGCATCAGGGTACATGTTATCAAAGCTCTTCTCGAAATTTACATATGCGCTTATCACGATAAAAACCGCGATGCCAAGGCTTAAACCAATTACATTAATTAAGGTGTAAGATCTGTTTTTGAACAGGTTCCGGTAAGTTACTAACAACAGGTTACGCAACATAAGCTTAGTTTTTCAACTAAATTAAAATATTAGTTACCATTGCGAGCAAAAAAAGTATAAGATCAGGAAAATAATACCCCTATCGTTCCATCATCCTCAAAACATCTTCTTCACTACCTTCAAACGGGCCGGAGGTTTCAATTTTTAACCCTGCCATGGCGGCGGCAAATTCGCCGGCTTTTTGGATGTCGGCGCCTTTAACGCGCTTGTACAGGTAACCTGCCATATAGGTGTCGCCGCAGCCGGTGGCATCTACCACTTCGGTAGGTTTGTAGGCCGGGATGTTGTAATAAATACTATCGTGGTAAATAACCGAACCCAGGCTGCCGCGGGTTACCACCACTTCCTTTACGCCCCATTCGGCCAGTATTTTGGCGCCTTGCTTTATATCGGCTATGCCGGTAAGCACTTCCAATTCGTGCTCGTTAACTTTTAGTACGTCAATATATTTCAGGGCTTCGCGTTTATCGGCCCAGTCAATGGCGTGTACGCCTTTGTCTATTACCTCACGCAGGTATCCCTGCGCATCCACCGATACATTGCCCCTGCTAAACAAAGCTTTAATTAACTCGGTCGACATATCATCGGCCAGCAGCGGGCCAAGATGAAAGATTATGGCTTCGGTATCTTTAAGGTCATCAGCAATAAAGGCATCTGCTTTTTGCAGCACGCGCTGGGTGCGGTTGTCCTGGTTCTCGCCATAAATATTTTCGAAGTAAACGGTATAAGCGCTTGGTAAAACTTTTACCTCAATACCTTTATCGCGTAAAGCTTCAACGCTGGGGAGTTCGCTATCGGCAACGGCCGTAACCAAGCCATACTTCACAGGCATATTGCGGATGGCGTTAGAAAAATAGAAGGCCGTACCGCCCGCCATGTGTTTCTCAGCTTTGGGGGTAACAATTTTATCTAAGGTAATATGCCCTATGCAACAAATATCGTACATGCGTAAATTAAATTGATGTTAAGCGTGGGTTACAAATGTAATATTCTGCCCGTCAATTTACATCAGCCATAAAATTTAGCGCTCAGGTTCATCAGTGTAAAATTTACACTAACCTGCAATAAATAATATTTGTATTTTATAAAATGCATTATATTGCATTAACAAAACCACTACTCTATGGAAAACTTTAAGGATAAGCTACAGGCCATGTTTGTGCCCGAAGATGCCATACCTGCCGAGCACCAAATTACAGAGGTACACCAGCGCGAGTACCTTGTAAATGGCGAAATGCGCCGGTGGGACGGCGAAGTGAGCGAGGTGTATTCTCCCGTGATGATTCCGCAGGCCGATGGCTCATTGAAACGTAAACTAATAGGCACCTACCCCGTTTGCGGCGAATATGAGGCTATGGAGGCCATGGAAGCCGCCCTTGCAGCATACGATAATGGCCGCGGCGAATGGCCCACCATGAGCATTGCCGACCGCATTAAGTGCATGGATAAGTTTGTGTACAAAATGATAGAACAGCGCACGCTTACAATTAAACTGCTGATGTGGGAGATAGGCAAGTCATACGCCGACTCGGCAAAAGAATTTGACCGCACCGTTGAATATATAAATGCTACCATCGATGGCTTAAAAGACATTGACCGACATTCATCACGGTTTGAGATGGCCGAGGGGTTGATAGCCCAGATCCGCCGTTCGCCGCTGGGTGTGGTACTTTGTATGGGCCCGTTCAACTACCCGCTTAACGAAACTTTTACCACACTTATACCCGCCCTTATTATGGGCAACACCATATTGTTTAAACCACCTAAACATGGGACCCTGCTGCACTATCCCTTACTGGAAGCTTTTAAAGATTCGTTCCCCAAAGGTGTGGTGAACACCGTTTACGGCCGTGGCGCCGTAGTTACACCGGGGCTGATGGCTACGGGTAAAATAAACGTACTGGCATTTATTGGCAGCAGCAAGGTGGCCAACGATCTAAAGAAACGCCACCCAAAAGTTAACCGCTTGCGCGCTGTGCTTAGCCTTGATGCCAAAAACGCCGCCATCATCACCAAAAATGCCGACCTTAAGCTGGCTGTGAGCGAATGTATATTGGGTTCGCTATCATTTAACGGGCAGCGTTGTACCGCTATTAAGATCATATTTGTGCATAAGTCGGTAGCGGATGAATTTTTGAAGTTGTTCAGCGACGCGGTAGAAGCTTTAAAACCCGGCCTGCCCTGGACCGATGGCGTGAAACTAACCCCATTGCCCGAGCCACACAAACCCGACTACCTGAAGGAATGTATAGATGATGCCATTACCAACGGAGCTAAAGTAATAAACGAGCATGGCGGCGTAACGGCAGGTTCGTTTGTATTCCCGGCGGTGGTATACCCGGTAATCGAAAAAATGAAACTTTACCGCGAGGAGCAGTTTGGCCCTATTATCCCGGTTATCCCTTTTGAGGATATTGAGGAGCCCATAGCGTACCAGATAGATTCGCCGCATGGCATGCAGGTAAGTATTTTTAGTAACGATGCCAAAGAGATCTCGGCACTGATAGATCCGTTTGTAAACCTGGTGAGCCGTGTAAACATCAACAGCCAGTGCCAGCGCGGACCGGATGTGTTCCCCTTCACCGGGCGTAAGGATAGCGCGGAAGGAACCCTGTCGGTACATGACGCCTTAAGGTCGTTCTCTATCCGCTCGCTGGTTGCCACAAAGCTTAATGATGCCAATAAACAGATCATTAACGAGATCGTGAATGATAACGACTCGAACTTTTTGAGTACCAAGTTTATTTTGTAGGTATATTAATTATAAAGGCGGCGTTCAGCAGCAATATTGAACGCCGCCTTTCTTGCAATCAATTCAAATACTAACCAATAGATCACCTCAATACCAACCATTTACATCATAGATAAAAACTATATCATATAGATTTTTAAGATAAGCTGTCAAGCCCCTTTTTGCCTATATTTGTTGCATAAATTTTAACAAAACAACCATTATGTTAACGATAGGACAAAAATTTCCTCAATTTTCTAAAACCGCAGTAGTTAGTCTTGAAAAAGGTAAAGAGTTTGAAACATTAACTTCTGACTACCTGGTTAACGACGACAACGTTTGGACCGTAATGTTCTGGTGGCCAAAAGATTTCACTTTTGTATGCCCTACCGAAATAGCTGAGTTCAACAAAAACTTCGGTGAATTCCGCGACCGCGAAACCCGCCTTATTGGTGCATCAACCGACAGCGAGTTTGTACACGCTGCCTGGAGAACCCACCACGACGACCTGCGCGACCTTAAATTCCCGATGCTTGCCGATACGTCAAAATCATTAGCAGAAGAGCTTGGTATTTTAGAACCAAACGAAAAAATAGCTTACCGTGCTACATTTATTATTGACCCTACCGGCATTATCCGTTGGGTATCTGTTAACGACCTTAACGTTGGCCGTAACGTTAAAGAAGTTTTACGTGTGCTTGATGGTTTACAAACCGACGAGCTTTGCCCTTGTAACTGGGAAAAAGGCCAGGAAACTTTAACAGCGTAATTAACCTTAAAAGGTTTATAAATTAGCCACAGAGCACACTGAGAGAAAACCACAAAGTACACAGAGAAATACCTTTGTGCCCTCTGTGAAAACTCTGTGTTTTCTGTGGTTATTTTTTTAACATTTAATATCTACTAACATGAGCGAAAGCACCGAAATAGTACAGGAACTGCTGGAAACAACAGGCCTCGATAAAACATACCGCACCCCGGCCATAAGCCTTTTAGAAGCCGGCGAATCGCGCTACCTGCGTGATCTGAAACTGAATTTTACAAGCACCTTAATATCCGAGCATTTAAGCGCTAAAGAATGCGCCTTATTGGGTTTAAGCACTGCCGCTAATAACCAAAACGGGCCGCTTGTTGCTTACTACACTAATATCGCGAAGCAAAATGAAGCTACCGATGCTGATGTAGCTGAAGCCATTGGATGCGCATCGTTACTGGCATCAAACAATATCTTTTACCGTTTCAGGCACTTTACACAAAAGGAAAAATACACCCAAATACCGGCACGCATACGCATGCAGCTAATGATGAAACCTGTTACCGGGAAAGAGTTTTTTGAATTGATGAGCCTGGCCATATCGGCAGTTAACGGCTGCGAAATGTGTGTTAACGCGCACGAAGATTCGTTAATAAAATTAGGCACTACCGAAGAGCGGATATTTGATGCCGTTAGGATAGCCTCATTGGTAACAGCAACCGGCAAAATTATTTTCTAATTAAAACAAAGATTTTCGGTTTGTTTAAAAATAATCTCTGTTAAAATTTTAATTTGTTGATTTAAAACACTTATTTTTAACACTTAGATTATTACGAATCCCGGTCACCATTATAATTTTATAGTTATAATGTCGGTAACCGGGAGGAATACAAATTTAATTGTTGATTTTTTGGAAAAGCCATTCCGTTCGTAAGAACAGAATGGCTTTGTTTTTAGTGGGAATCTGCCACAGCCTTTAGCTTTTTAAACGGCTGCAGGTATAGTAATGGTATCGAGAACAGCATGATCAACCCCGAGATCCAGTAGGCATCATCGTAACTTAACAGCATGGTTTGCCTTATAACGGTTCCCTCAATAGCAGCATAGGCCATATGTGTAGCGTCAAGTACCGATTTACCCTTAGCTATAAAACCCTGGGTAAGCATGTGCAGCCTTTCGGTAAACGCGGGGTTATAAGGGTTAACATGTTCTATCAGTGTGCTCCTGTGGAAACCCTGGCGAATGTGTATAATGGTTGTTAAGGCCGCTATACCAAATGAACCGCCCAATTGGCGCATCATGTTGTTCAAGCCGGAGCCTTGCCCAAGTTCGGGTCCTTTCAGGTCGGCCATGGCAAGTGTAGTTAATGGCACAAATAACAAGGCCATACCAACACCGCGTATCAACAATGGTATCAATACATCTCTTTCGCCTGTTGCCAGGGTAGAGTTGCTCAGCATCCAGGTAAATACAAAGAACAGGAACATACCACCGGTTGCCATAAATTGCGCGGGGATACCTTTGTTAAGCATCTTACCAATAAACGGCATCATAAATATGGTACATAGCCCGCCGGGGAATAACAGCTCGCCCGTTTGCTGCGCGTTAAACCCAAGCAAATTTTGACAGAACACCGGGAACACAAACACCGACCCATACAACCCAAAACCAAGTATAAAGGAGGTAAACATACCCACCGCGAAACTGCGGTGCCGCATTATACCAAAGTTTACAATAGGGTGCTCGGTACTTAACTCCCGCCAGATAAATAGTAACGTACCTAAAACGGCTGTAACAGTTAAAACCACAATATAGGTTGTAGCAAACCAGTCTTCCGACTCGCCTTTTTCAAGGATGGTTTGCAAACTGCCAACAGCAACCGCTAATAAGCCAATGCCCCACCAGTCAATAGGCCGCTTTTCGGCTTTTGGTGTTTCGTTAATAAACGTATAGGCAAGGAACGCGGCAAGCGCCCCTACAGGTAAGTTCACGTAAAAGATCCACGGCCAAGAATAGTTCTCAGTTATCCAGCCACCTATGGTTGGGCCAACTGTAGGGCCTACTACCGCGCCTAAACCAAATAAGGCTGTAGCGGTACCAATTTGTTCGCGCGGCCAGGTCTCTATCAGGATGGTTTGACCGGTAGATATTAAGCCCCCACCCGCAATACCCTGCAGAATACGGAAGATAACCAGTTCATCAAGCGAGGTGGCGTTACCACAAAGGAAAGATGCGATGGTAAATACGATGATAGATGTAAGGAAATACTGCTTACGGCCAAAACGCCCGCCAAGCCATCCCGACATGGGGAGTATAATAACGTTTGCTACAGCATAACCTGTAACCACCCAGGCAATATCCTCTAAGGTTGCACCAAGGTTACCCTGTATATGCGGTATAGCAACGTTTACAATGGTGGTGTCGATAAGCTCAAGCAACGACGCCATAATTACCGTAATGGTAATAATCCATTTTTTAAAGCCAGTTTCAGCCATGTTATTTAGTCTTTTGTAATTACCGAAACGTCAACGCTCATACCCGGGCGTAGTTTCGCTATCTCTTCTTTGCTGCCGGTGATCTTGATTTTAACAGGCACGCGTTGTACAACTTTTACGAAGTTACCGGTAGCATTATCCGGCGGCAGTAATGAGAATTTAGCACCTGTAGCAGGCGAAAAATTGTAAACTGTACCTTCAATTTTAAGATCGGGGTAAGCATCAACCTTAAGGTCAACCTTTAAACCGTTCTTAATATTTTCTAACTGGGTTTCTTTAAAGTTGGCGGTAACATAAATACTGTTATCGTTCACTACAGAGAATAACGTTTGCCCTGCCTGTACCAACTGGCCAACCTGCACATTCTTTTTAGCCACTACACCACTCGCAGGCGATTTAATATTGGTATATGATAACTGTAGTTTGGCGTAATCAATATCAACCTGTCTTTGGCTTACACCAGTGTTGGTAACCTTTAACTGGCTGCGGCTGGTGGCAATTTGCTCAACAGCGGCTTTGTATTTATCGCGTGACGCGTTGTAGTTTGCCTGTGCCACTTCAAGATCGGCCTTTGCCTGGTCAAATTGCTGGCGGGTAACAGATCCGTCCTGAACCAGGTTAGCATAACGGTCGTAATCCTTACGTACCTTATCTAAACGTGCTTTAGCAGATGCTACCTCGGCCTTAGCGCTTGACGAGTTTGCGGCAGTGCTCGAGATCTGCGATTCGCCTACATTAATGTTTGCGCTTGCACCAACCTGCGCGGCCTGTGCCTGCTCTAATTTTACTTTGTAATCGCGGTCGTCAATCTTTACCAGTAACTGGCCTTTGTTAACGTGCGTGTTTTCTTCAAACATGATGCTGTCTACATAGCCGCCAACACGCGCCACAACCGGGCTTATGTCGCCATCTATCTGCGCATCATCAGTATCTACGTGCTTACTGAAGTATATATATTCTTTTACTCCAAATATGATACCCCCTAAAAGAACTACCCCTAAAATTATAGGAAGTACCTTATTTTTCTTTTTAGGTTCTGCTTCTTGTGTTTCCTTTGCCATCGCTTATATTGTAATTATTTGTTAAGTTTTCCTGTTGATTTTAATAATGTATAGTATGCAAGGCCTGCATCGGCTTTTGCCAGTTCCAGGTTTATTTCTGCCTGGTAAAGTAAGGTTTGTGCATCAGCACGATCAATTGATGATGATATGTTGCTGCGGTATTTATTTTCGAGGATGCGGTTGTTTTCCTGCGCCTGGTTTATAGAGGTTTGCAGCAGGGCTATCCTGTCTAAAGCGGCTTTATAGTTCTGGTAGCTTTGGTTAACTTCATTTTTAATGTTATCCATGGTGATGCCGCGGTTAATAACCACCTCTTCGCGCTGTAGTTTAGCTTCGTTAACCTTGTTCTTGTTTGTCCAAAGGGTTCCGAAATCCCATCCCACGGTTAAACCTATAGATATTGGGGTAATGTAATTACCGCTTTTAGGCAGTGGGTTTGCAGATGTACCTACATAGTAAGCACTGCCCGATGCCGACAGCGTTGGCAATGTATTTGCCTTTATGTTTTTGATATTTATATCGGCAACCTGTGTGCGTAAGTCTAACTGTTTAAACTCGGGGCGATTGGTCATGGCCGAATCAAGGTAGCTTGTAAGCGGCAACGCGGTACGGTCTGCTTCAACTATCTGCGCTATGTTTAGCTGTGTAGTTTCGGGCAAGCCTAAAAGGATATTCATATTATAGTTAATAATACGGCGGTTATTTTCCAGGTCAATTCCGTTTAGCTCGATGTTTGAGCGCTGTAACTGGAAACGTAAAACATCATTTTTGGTAACCAGGCCCTGGTCAAAAAAGCGCTGCGATTGTTTAATCTGCGCATCAATGGTAGCCAAGTTTTGCTCAACCACTTTTTTGCTTTGCAGCACCTTGTACAGGTTGTAGTATGAGTCGATAATATTGTACGCTATCTGGTCTTTGTCGTTAACAGCATCTAAACGGGCAACCTCGGTTAACAGGTTGGTTGACTGGCGAGCATACTTTAATTTATTACCCGAAAAAATAACCTGGTTTAATGATAGCGTACCCAGGTAAGCATTAGCGCTTGTAGGCAGCGATAAACTTTCTTCGCCAAAATTTAATTTATTGGCAGGTATTTGGGCGCGATTGTAGCCAAAACTTGCTTTACCTGTTGGTAACGAGCGGTCCCTGGCCTGCTGGTATTGAGATACAGCCTGGTCTATGCGCGATTGTGAAAGTTTAAGCACTTTGCTGTTTTCAATCCCCAGCTTAAGGGCCTCCTCCAGTGTAAGGGTTTTGTCCTGCGCGGCGGCGGGGTTGGCAATTAGCAATGCCAGTAACAGCATGGCCAAACTACCCGCGGCCCTTAGGGCTTTGTTTAGTTGTGAGGGTTTCAAGTGTGTATTATTTATTGTTGTCATTTTCATTTTGCAAGTAAGCTTTTAACAATGTTTTCATATACTTTTTAAAACGGGGCTTAAGCAGGTCATTCTGAACGTCTACGTCCAGCACATCATAGCCAAGCACCTTTGAAGATATATGCGGGGTATTTATGATATAATTTTTTGTACCGAAGATGGTAGCTACCAAAAGCTGCTGGTCGGCATCCTTATTAAAATCTCCTTTTTTAATGCCTTCTGCTATGATGCCCAGAAAAACATTTACGTTTTTCATCATAATATCCGTTATCTGGTCGGTAAGGTCGCTTTTCTTCGCTTTAGAGATCTCGCGGTTAAGCATAATGTGAAAGCAGTTGTTTGTTACCACCTTATCTATGTAGTTATCGAGATACTTGTCGAGCTTTTCCCAGGAGTTGATGCTGTCATCGTTACCTATACTAAGCAGCACGGATTGAAAATTGCTGATGCGGCGATCAAAAATTGCCAGAAATACCCCTTCTTTAGAACCGAAGTAATAATTAAGCATAGCCATGTTAACCCCGGCCTCGCCTGATATCATACGGGTTGATGCACCATCGTACCCCTGTTCGGCGAAAACACGCTCGGCAACATCGAGTATGTGGTCTTTTTTATCTACTTTATCCTTTTCCATTCTTATTGTTTGTCGGGTGCAAAATTAATTAATCGATTGATTAATTAAAGTTTCTTTTATCATCCAATTGTAATTTCAATCAATCGATTAAATAATAAGGATTTGATAATTTATGACGGAATAATTATCATACCAAATATTGCGTAAACACTTGTTTCAGATATATTTGTGGCCATGAAGCGAATACTGCCTATAACCCTTGTATTGTTTTTAGTGTACTCAACCGCGTTTTCGCAAACCGCACCACCATCAGATATTGGGACTATATTACAGAACCTTAAAAAGCTAAATGTGCTTGGCAGCGTGCTATATATTGCCGCCCACCCCGATGATGAGAATACCCGGTTGCTGGGTTACCTGGCCCAGGAAAAACACTATCGTACCGGCTACCTTTCGCTTACCCGCGGAGATGGCGGGCAAAACCTGATAGGTACCGAGCAAGGCGAACTTTTAGGGTTGATACGTACGCAGGAGTTATTAGCTGCCCGCCGCACCGACGGGGCGGAACAATTTTTTAGCAGAGCTAATGATTTTGGCTTCTCCAAAAATCCGGAAGAGACCCTGAAGTTTTGGGATAAAGATAAAGTACTGGGCGATATGGTTTGGGTGATCCGCAGGTTTAGGCCCGATGTAATGATCTGCCGTTTCCCTACAACCGGAGAGGGCGGGCACGGTAACCACACCGCATCGGCTATACTGGCTCAGGAAGCTTTTACAGCTGCCGCCGACCCAAAGCGCTACCCCGAGCAATTAAAATACACCACCGTTTGGCAGGCAAAGCGTTTGCTTTGGAATACATTCAGCTTTGGCTCGGTAAATACAACATCTCCCGATCAGTTTAAAATAAACGTGGGTGGCTACAACCCTATACTTGGTAAAAGCTATGGCGAGATAGCTGCCGAAAGCCGCAGTAACCACAAATCGCAAGGCTTTGGCTCGGCCAGGCAACGCGGCGATGCATTTGAATATTTTAAGACGATACTTGGCGATGCCCCAAAAACCGACCTGATGGATGGCGTTGATGTAACCTGGAACAGAACACCATTCGGTGCCCCGATAGCGCAAAAAATAACCGCCATTACCAAAGCCTTTAACACCGAAGCACCGCAGGCTTCTATACCCGCATTGGTTGCATTATTGGGCGATGTTGACCAGACCGTTGCCACTAATAAAGCTTTTATGACGGTTAGGCTTACCGAGCGTGCCAATACCGATTATGATTATTGGCACAAGCAAAAAACAAAAGAACTGAAAGATCTGATAGCCTCCTGCGCGGGATTATGGTTTGAGGCGTATGCCGATCAACCAACTTATGCCGTAGGCGATAAGTTACCAATTACCGCACAGCTCTTAACTCCATACAAACTCCCTATAAGTTCGTTAACAATCGATCCGGGGCAGGAGGTCTCAAGTGTTAGGGACAATAAAAACGGGGCGGTATTAGAGCCGAACAAATTAGTATCAATTAATTTGCCGTCTATTGAGCTACATAATATATCCCAACCTTATTGGCTTGAGGCACCTCACGGAATTGGTAGCTATACCCTTGCATACGATACTCAGGCAGGGCGTCCTGAAAACACTAATGTTCCTACGGCAATGTTTGAATTTGTTATAGATGGCAAAAAACTTATTTACTCAAGAAAGGTGATGTATAAATACGTAGACCCTGCCCGCGGCGAGATTTACCAGCCGTTAGAAATCACCCCGCCTGTTACCGCCAATATTGCCGAAAAAGTTTACGCTTTTAATAATACCCAACCACAAACGGTACAGATAAAACTAAAAAGCTTTAACAATGCAAGCGGCAGCATCAGCTTAAAACCATTGGCTGGTTGGAAAATCAGTCCGGCTAAAATTGATTATGCCGACAAAAAGAAAGGTGACGAGTGGACGGTAGCCTTTACCGTATCACCAACGGATAGTAAAACAAACACAGCCATATTGCAGGCAGAAGTTACAGCCAACGGCAAAACGTTTTCGCAGGGCTTGTTAGATATTCGCTACAATCATGTTCCTGCTATCACTATCTTTCCGCCAGCGCAGGCCAAACTTGTGAACATCGATCTGAAAACCGCAGGTAAAAAAATCGGCTACATTGCAGGCGCTGGCGATCTGATACCCGAATCGTTACGCGAAGTTGGTTATGATGTATATCAGCTAACCGAAAGCGAAATTATTAACGGCGACCTATCTGCCTATGATGCCATTGTTACCGGGGTGCGTGCCTATAATGTAAACGAACGCCTTGCCTACGAGCAGCCCAAACTAATGGAATACGTTAAGAACGGTGGCAACCTTGTAGTGCAATACAATAACAACAATGGCCTTGTTACCAAAAATATTGGCCCATACCCGTTCACGGTGGTTAACCAACGCGTAACCGAGGAAGATGCTAACGTAACCTTTACAGATGCCGCCAACCCGGTATTAAACTACCCCAACAAAATAACAGCAGCCGATTTTAACGACTGGATCCAGGAGCGGGGATTGTACTTTGCAGATAATATTGACAGCCAGTACAGTACTCCCCTTCAAATGAACGATACAGGTATGGCACCAAACAAAGGTTCGCTTATTGTAACAAATTTGGGCAAGGGGCGTTTTGTGTACACATCGCTGGCATTCTTCAGGCAATTGCCCGCGGGTGTGCCGGGCGCTTACAGGTTGTTTGTTAATTTGCTCAGCAAGCCTAAGAATTAGTAATTTCCATTAGGCATCAATACATTAATAACATAAATTTGCAACATCATACTTAATAAAATATTATGTCACATCATCATCACCCACATCACCACGAAGAAAAAAACTACGATTACGTATTTTACCTTGTTGCTTTAGTTGCAGGTATGTTTGTAGGTGCTATTGTTGAAAGAGGCTTTATCTGGATCCCTGTAGGTGGTGTTTTCGGTTTATTAACCGCTGCTCTATTTATCAAATTCCTGGTGAAAGGCCGTGAAGAGGTCTGAAAATAGCGATCTCCCATCTTTTATAAAAAACTGGAACCAGTTTTACGGTATAGTTATCGTATGGCTGGTTTTTTTAATTTTGGTATTTTGGCTCATCACTAAATCTTTTGAATGAGCTTAACCGACTGGATAGTACTGGGCACAACGCTGCTCGCCATTGTTATTTATGGCGTATGGAAAAGCGGCAGCAGTAAAAATATAGACCAATACCTGGGTAATCGCTCACTGCCGTGGTACCATGTGGGCTTATCAGTCATGGCAACCCAGGCCAGCGCTATAACTTTCCTGTCTGCCCCCGGGCAAGCCTACAGCGACGGGATGCGCTTTGTACAATTCTACTTTGGCCTTCCACTGGCCATGATCGTACTGTGTATTACCTTTGTCCCCATTTTTCACAAGTTAAAAGTATATACCGCGTACGAGTTTTTGGAGCAACGGTTTGACCTTAAAACCCGTGCCCTTACTTCTATTCTATTTCTCATTCAAAGGGGACTATCAACAGCTATTACCATTTATGCCCCGGCTATTATCCTTTCGGGCATCCTGCACATCAACACTACCTACACCACACTGTTTATAGGCGGCTTAGTACTTTTTTATACGGTTTATGGTGGTGCAAAGGCGGTATCGCACACTCAACTGCTTCAAATGAGCATCATTTTCGCAGGTATGTTTTTAGCGGGCGTATTTGTGGTGATGCTGTTACCAAATGCTGTTGGCTTTGGCAAAGCCATTAAGCTGGCGGGCAACCTTGGCCGAATGAACGTTATCGACTGGAAATTCGATGCCAATAACCGTTACAATATCTGGAGTGGTATTATAGGTGGTTTCTTCCTGCAGCTCTCCTATTTTGGTACCGACCAAAGCCAGGTTGGCCGATATTTAACCGGCAGCTCGGTGGGGCAAAGCAGGCTTGGGCTTATCATGAACGGCCTAATTAAAATACCCATGCAGTTTTTGATACTGCTGATAGGGGTGCTTGTTTTTAGTTTTTATCAGTTTAACCGCCCGCCCGTTTTCTTTAACAATTACGAGGTAGAGCAGGTAAAAAAGAGCCAATATGCACCGCAGTTTAACGCCGCCGAGAAACAATATGAAGATGCCTTCGCACAAAAAAAGATAAAGACCGAGGAGCTTATAAAAGCGTTTGAAAGCGACGATGAATCGCGGATTTTAAACGCTAAAAATGACCTAAAAGCGTCCGAAAAACATACTGATACCATCCGGCAAAGCGCAATTAACATTATTAAAAAAAGCAGCGGCAATAACACTGTTAATGACACCAATTATGTGTTTTTAACCTTTGTTATACACTACTTGCCAAAAGGACTTATCGGCCTGCTCATCGCTATCATCTTCCTGGCATCTATGGGCTCTACGGCCAGCGGGCTAAACGCACTGGCATCAACAACAGTTATCGACATTTACAAACGCATCCTAAAACCCGGCGAAACCGAACAACGTTATGTGAACGCCTCCCGATTGGCAACCGTATTTTGGGGGTTGGTTTGTATAGGCATGGCTTTGTACGCAAGTAAGATCGGCAACCTCTTAGAGGCCGTGAATCAGTTAGGGTCTTACATTTATGGTACTATCCTGGGCGTGTTTATTGTGGCGTTCTACATCAAAAACATTAAGGGTACACCTGTATTTGTAGCGGCAGTAATTACTGAAGCTATCATTTGTGTAATGGGTTATTACGAAACGGTGGCTTATTTGTGGTTAAATGCCATTGGCTGTATAGCGGTTATTATTATTGCTGCTGTTTTAAATAAATTTACAAACGTCAAACCGGCAACCGCTTAGTAAAAGCACATCAAAACAAACACATCGGGCATTTTAGCATTTGTACTATATTAAGTATGAAAGCTCAAAACAATGCATCTATTTACAGCGCCCTTGCTGCTAACCTGTTAATTGCTGTAACTAAGTTTATTGCAGGCGGCTTTACCAATAGCTCGTCTATGATATCAGAGGGGATCCACTCTATGGTTGATACCGTAAATCAGGTTTTACTTTTATACGGATTAAAACGCAGCCATAAACAACCGGATATAAGCCACCCATTCGGGTATGGCAAAGAGCTTTATTTTTGGTCGTTTGTTGTATCTATCCTCATATTTGGCTTGGGTGGCGGCATTTCTATTTACCAGGGGATAAACCATATCATCAAGCCCGAAGAATTGGGCGACCCATTCTGGAACTATATTGTACTTGCTTCGTCATTCGTTTTTGAGGGGGCGTCACTTGTAATAGCCATTAAAGAATTTAACAAGGTGCGCAACGGACAAAGCTGGTGGTCGGCAATTGTAAAAAGTAAAGATCCATCAAGCTTTTTGGTACTGTTTGAAGATGGAGCCGCAGTATTGGGCCTAACCATTGTTTTTGTATTTATGCTGATAGGCCATAACTACAACATGCCTTATATGGATGGTATAGCATCGGTATTGGTGGGTATACTGCTGGTTTTCGTATCGGCCATATTGGCCCGCGAAAGCCGGAGCCTGCTGATGGGCGAAGGTATAGCCCGAGATACCCAACATAAAATACGCCTGCTGGCCGAGCAGGACCAGGCAGTTATCCGGGTGGTAAATGTGCTATCCACCTACCAGGCGCCGGATGATGTTATACTGATGCTTATAATAGAGTTTGATCCGGATATCGATACCGAAGACATCACCGCATCTATTGAACGTGTGCGATTGGCCATTAAAACAGCATTCCCGTTAATAAAGCTTGTATTTGTGCAACCCCAAACCTATACCCGCATCCCGAGCAGTTTATTTCAAATAAAAAAGCCTTAAACTTTTGGTTTAAGGCTTACGCTTTATGTATGCTTAAATTAGTCTTTAGCCTGGCCAATAACCGCTTCGTTAAGGCGAACGTACTCGTCGTCGTCACTTTCTTTAGCCAGCTTTATACCTTCCTGCGCAGTTGCAATCGCGGCGGCTTTATTACCCATCTTTAATTGTACGCGCGCTTTCCATAATTTAAACCATGGCGCTTTAGGCTCAAGCTTCTCGGCTTCTAAAGCCCATTGCATAGCCTTTTTAAGATCTTTATCGTTCTCGTAATAATACTGTATAGCATTAAAATATGGGCGCTTCTTAATATCGCCCTGCATTAATTTTTCGATGTTAGCGGTAATTTGCGCGTCATCATCGGTCTGCATATGTATAGGCACCGCAGTACGGTCCCAAATAATATACATGTCTGTACTTTTGGTGGTAGAGTTAGCAAACGCTATAGTAAAGGTTTCGCGCTTTTCTTTTACATCTATTGGTTTAACGCTAAAGCGCAATAGGTCGTCGGCTTGTTTGTAGCTGTATGCGCCCCATTGCTTAACAGTTTTATTAAGGATGATGGTCCAGTTATTTTTTTCGGGAATGCTAAATAAAGAGTAGGTACCGGCAGGTACTTTATTGCCCTCTACCAAAACGTTTTCGCTAAAAGTAATTGTTGTGGCCCAGTTAGCGCCGGTGCGCCAAACTTGCCCGTAAGGGTTAATGCCACCAAATATCTTGCGGCCTTTAACGTTTGGGCGAGAGTAAGTTATGCTTATTTTACCAAGGCCAAAATCTTGTATGATGGTTTGTGTAGAGCTTGCTTCAGGAATGCGGGGCTCCTGCTGCGCGTACGTATTTAAAGTTACACATGCTATAAGCATGGTAAATAAGTATGTAACCGTTTTTTTCATTAGTATAATTTAGTACTAAGGTAGTAATTGTATGATGAATTTTTAGTGAAAAGGTTTAACAAGGCTTGAGGGGGCGCCCTAAAAAAATAAAAGCCTCCCAACCTTGCGTCGGGAGACTTTCAACCTAAACCTTATCACAATTAACCGGCAAGATTGCCGGTATGCTCAATTAGTTACAAATACTATACCAAACTTTAACAAAATCTTAATTTTGTTTTAAATGTGTCCACATGACACAAAAAGGCTGTTTTTACAATAAATTAATATGCTGTTAATTTAGCAGGCACTGTCAAGTGTCGGCCAATTTATACACAAAACCTGACAGCTATTGCCCTTTTGCCAGCGTTTTACGACGCAAATAATAGTCTAAAAGGAATAGACCCATTACTAAATCGAAAAATAAAAAGCCTTTTATAAAAGGGCCGTTAAAATAACTTGATAAGTGCACGGCTTTTAAATTTAACTCTACAGGCATTTTTAATCCGCTCCCCCTTGCTCCCGACCAATCTACCGAGCTTAATGCATATACCAGCATAGCTGCTATGGTAATTATAAAAAACGCTGCAATGCCTGTTATGATCCGTTTATTTATAGTGGCCTTAAGCGGGTCCATGGCTTTTTCGGAACGAATGGTTTCCATAACATTATACGTGAATGCCATAGATGGCTCATCAAGTTCCATGGATTTGAACTCGGTATTAAGCTGTAATAATTCATTGTATTTGGTACGGTATATTTCATCCTGCTCAATAAGCAAAGCAACAGCCTGCTTATCGGCCTCGGGCAGCGTTCCATCAATGTAGTTCCAAAGTTTTTCTTCTATACTGTTCATATCAGTTCGTTAACTTCGTGTTTTAAATTACGCTCCAGCTTTTCCTTCAAACGCTGGCGCGCCCTAAATAGTTTTACCTTAACGGTGTTGGCCTCAATTCCCATAACCTTTGCAATTTCTTCTAAAGATTGTTCGCCTTTGTAAAACATGGTTATTATTATAGCATCATCCGGTAAAAGCTGTTCAATAGCCTGGTTTAAGTAATACGACCGCGATTTATTCTCTACGTTATATTCATCATAACCGCCCGGTTTGCTTTCTATCTGTATGTAGCTTTCATCAGCATCTATCGAATGTGTGTCCAATCTTTTCTTTCGCAAAAAAGTCATGGCCGTTGTGTAAACAATACTGTACAACCATGTGCTAAATTTTGACTGCTGCTGAAATGAGCTTAGCGATTTGTAAGCCTTTATAAAGCAATCTTGCGCAATCTCTTCGGCATCCTCGCGCCCTTTTGCAAAACGCAGGGCCAAAGTAAACACAAACCGCTGATGGCGCTTTACCAGATCGGCATAGGCCGACTGGTTGCCATTTAAGGTTTGCTCTATTAGCTCAATATCCGTAAGGTTGTTATGCATATTATACAAACACTTTGACTACACGCGAGAAGATCAGGTTACACGCGATTTTTGATTTCAGATGTTCGATTTCGGATCTATATAAATATACGTTGATTTTAGATTTATACGGTAATGGTATTATTGACTGAACATAAACGCCGAAACAAAATCGGTAGAATGTATAAGGGTTTTACAAATAATTCATGTCGGCCAATCCGATATCGAATATCTGAAATCTAAATATTTTTTCTTCCGGGGTGTAACCTCTTTAAAAACACTGTGGTCATAGCTTACAAATACACCGCAATGGTGCAACACAAACAAAAAAAATTAACTCATTAAAATTTAAATATCATGGAAGATAGCGTATTAGTAGCCATTTGCTTTTTGGGATTTTTCTCCCTTATTTTCGGAATTTTTTACATCAGGAACCGCGAACGCATGGCCATGATAGAGCGTGGTATGGACCCGCGCAACTACAAGCCCAAACCGGCACCTTACCAAAACCTTACATGGGGCCTGCTATTAATTGGCGCCGGTTTAGGTTTGTTCCTGGCTTATGTGCTTGACCGCACCGTGTTTGTACAAACCGAACGCGAGAACGAAGCCATTTACTTTGCACTAATAGCCGTATTTGGCGGCCTTGGCCTGGTACTATCGTACCGTATAGAAAAAAAGGAAGTGTTAGATAAAATGCCTAATTAAAGTAAAAGTAGGGGTTATATATACAAGAACAGGGCTGGGGTGGCCCTGTTTTTTTTGTATTGAATATTAAAATATAACTACATTTATAGTAATAAACTAAACCCTATGAAAAAGAACCTACTACTATCCTTACTGGTGGCTGCAAGCCTATCGGCAGGTGCACAAACCTTAGAGAAAAAAGCAAGAATAAATGACGATGCAGAGGCAGTTTATCATGTAAACCGCGAAACGCGTTCAAAAGATGGCATTTTTGCTGTTCAAAACCCTAAAACAGAAACCTTGTGGGCGCAGGGAAATTATAAAAATGATGAACGTACCGGCAACTGGAATTTTTTTAATAAAGACTTTCAGTTAGCAATGCGTTACAACTACGACCAAAAGAAAGTTGCGTTTATAAATAAAGATGAGCTAACCAATGTTACCGTAAAAATTTTAAGTAACGATAATGAAGTTAAAAACAACGCTACCGCCCCACTGCCAATATGTTCGATGGATTATTACCTGATGACCTTAGCCAATAGCCTTAAATCTATTGAAGATGACGGAAAGGGCGTAAATACTGAGCTTGTTGCACATGTTGGTGCAGATGGCAAAGCTACTTACACCGTTTCTTTCCTTATTAATGGTAAAAAAACCAATGAGCAAAAGCTAAATGTATTGGGCGATAAGTTTGCTATTGACTGGGTACCCAGTATGTACCACAACAAACCCATTGATTCGGAATTTATTGTTTACGCTAACATCACCGGCAGCCAGCCGGAGTTTGATCAAACAAAAAGGTTGCGTTTAGATAATTAGTACCGCAAAATAACACGGGCTTATCTACAGGAGCCTTTGTTACTTAAGATAACGTTCTTTAATGATATCAAAGTGATAAATTTCGTGCCCGGCGGTTAAATAAACCAATGCGCCCACTTTAACCAGCGCCCCGCTGGCAACACCGCTGCGCCCTAATTGCTCTTCACTAAACGACCTGAATAAAAACAGTGTGGCTTCTCTTACCGCCTTAAATTCATCGGCAAGGCTCTGGATGCTGCGGCTGTTAAAATCTGTACTTAACACGTAAGTCTCCTGGTCAAAACCCGGCAGGGAGATATCTTCGCGCGAGAACACGAACGCGCGGTAGGAGAACACCCGCTCAGTATCTATCATGTGCCCAAGCACCTCTTTTAACGTCCACTTACCTTCGGCATATGCATACATAGCCTGCTCATCGGTCATGTTATAAAACAGGTTATGCGTTTGGGCCTGGTTATTGGCTAATACCTGCAAAACATCGGCACCATCGGGCACTTTATTTACGTATGCGGCCGCATAGGGCGCGTACTCGTCAGATCTTGGCTTGCTTATCATATTTTACTGTTTTTAAAACTATCCGGAATGTAGTGCCTTTACCTATCTCGCTATCTTTAACAAATATTTGCCCGTTATGGTAGTTTTGGATTATACGCTTGGTTAACGACAATCCTAACCCCCAACCACGCTGGCGGGTAGTGTACCCCGGCTGAAACACCGTATCAAACTTAGACCGCGGGATACCTTTCCCAGTATCGGTAATATCAATAAAGATCTGCTTTTTTTGTTTGCTGCCGTGTATTTGCACCTTAATACTGCCTGTGCCATCAATAGCATTTACCGCGTTTTTTAGCAAATTCTCCAGCACCCAATCAAATAGCGGAATGTTTAACCCGGCAACCAGGCGGCGGTTACCGGTAAGCTCAAAACTAATTTTGTTGCTCACACGTACGCTAAAGTAGTCTACAAAATCTTTCACTACCTCGTAAACCGGGTTGTCTTCAAGTTGGGGTTTAGAACCAATTTTAGAAAAACGGTCGGCAACTATCTCCAGCCGCTTTACATCATTCTCCATTTCGGCCATCAGTGGGTCGTCTTCGGCGTTAAACTTATCTTTAATAAGCTCTATCCATGCCATTAACGATGATATGGGCGTACCCAGCTGGTGCGCGGTTTCTTTTGCCAAACCCACCCAAACCTGGTTCTGTTCCGATTTTCGCGACGAGCTGAATGCCGTGTAAGCCACCAGTAAAAAAATAGCGATAACAGACAGCTGAATGTACGGGAACATTTTTAATTGCGTAAGTAAAGGCGAATCTTTATAGTATACGAGCCAGGTTTCGTTTAAAACAGTAGTAAGCTTAATAGGTGCATGCTGCTTTTTCATGTAAGCAAGCTCGTCCTTAAAATACTGCGGGTCGTAAGTTAGCTTGCGCTGCTTTAACTCTTCTTTATCATACCCCAGGAAGGTTTTGGTTGGGTCGAGGCCACGGGTAAATAGAAAATCGCCTTTAGCATCAGTAACAAGGGCCGGCACCACTAAACTATCCCGTACAGATAACACGTACGATAAGAAATCGTTATCGTAGGTGTTACCAATTTGCTTCATGCTAAGTGCCCAAACCTGCGCGCGTGTACGCTCTGACCGGGCGATATTTTTAACCAGATAACTTGTATAAAAGACCGACCCGCTGGCAATAACCACTGCAAAGGCAAGCAAAAAATATTTCCAGCGGCGTTTCTGTTGGTACGGGTTCATATATAGATGCTCAAATAACGGAAAATTTTTCCGCTTGATGAATTGGGCTTCGCAGGCGTATTATTTTACCCCCGCCTCTATCTGCTCAATTACGGCAGACAGTTCTTCGGCACGTTTATCCCAGGTATTGCTTTCGGCAGTTTTTAAACGCGCTTCCCGTTTTGCAGGCGTGTCACCAGCAATTTCAGATCGCACATATTGCAAGAACACCTCTTTATCGTCGGTTATCTTAATAAGTGAAGCAAAATCGGCAATATCACCAAAGGCGGTACTAACTACCGGCAGGCCGGCTGCCAGGTATTCGTTTATCTTCATGGGGTAAATTCCTTTTGTAAAATCATCCTTTACAAAAGGAATGATACCAACCGAAAAACTTTGCAGGTATGGCGGCAATTCCTCGGGCATTTTAGGCCCTTCTATTTTTACATTCGGGTACTTTTTAAGGATGCCTAACCCACGTTCGCTCAAGATACGGCCAACAAACACAAATTCCGCATCGGGCATACCGGTAAACAGGTGGTGCAGCAGGTCGTAATCGCTTCGGTCGTCAACAGTGCCTACGTAACCAACCACCTTTTTGCCTGGGTTGGGTACGCTGTTAAACCCATTTTTGAACAGATCTACCTTTACGGCATTTTTTACTATGAAGCACTGTTTGGTGAGGTCCTTTTTACTGTTATACAATCCCTGCGAGGTTACAATAGTAGCATCAACCATTTTTAAAAAGCCCTCTTCAAGCCGCAGGCCATGCCTGGCAAGCCAATAGGGCGCGCCTTTTATCTCGTCGTAACAATGGTATATAAGGGTTTTCTCGCCAAATGTACGGCCTGTCATGAGCCCCATGCCGGGGTTAAACGAGGTAAAGTTGATCAGCTCGTTCTGCATGTTCAGTTTCCTGAGCGCTTTTTTTACCACGCGCCGCAGTAGCCAGGCATTAAATTTTAACAGGTTATTATATAATTGGCCCTGGGGTAAAAAGTTAACCGGGAAAACCAGCGGAGGGAACAAAATATGGACGGTACCACCATTGTCTGTTGTAATGGTGCGGATACGGCTCTTTATACCGAATACTTTTTTAAAATCTATTTTGTCCTTATCACTTACCCCGGCAAGGGCATCTTTATAAGTATAGGCATTCTCTACAAACAAAATGTGGTTTTGGGCAGACAAAACCTTCATCAGTTCAACAACCGCTTTAATATAATTACCGTTCCATTCGGTACCGCTAATGCATAGTATATTACGGTTATTTAACATAGGTGATGTATTTGTTACTAAACTAATAATAAACTTGTTGTTTTGCCTTGTTGTACGATAAATAGAGATAATTGTTCTAATCATACGGCTTTATCTTCTTTAAAATCCATCTAAAACATTTACCTTTAAAAACGGTAAATAAGTCATCGTTTCATTAATAAATTCCGATAAAAACATGTCCGGTAATAAATTATACGTTCATTATGGCTGCGGGCAAACAGCCCCTCCCGAATGGAAAAATTTTGATGTATCGCCAACGCTTGTCATACAAAACACACCGGTTGTAGGTTTTTTGTTAAAGAAAAGCCTGGGGCAGGTATTTGATAAAAATGTACAATACGGCGATATTACAAAAGGTTTGCCCGGTATAAAAGATGGTACCGCAGATGGGGTTTATTGCTCACATGTGTTGGAGCACATGTCGCTGGAGCACTTTAGGATAGCGCTGCGCAATACTTATAAAATGCTTAAGCCGGGCGGCATCTTCAGAATTATTATGCCTGATCTGGAAACACTGGTGAGAGATTACATTACCGATAAAGACGTTAAGCACGACCCTGATGCATCCATTACGCTTATTAAACGAATGATGATGGGGGTTGAGGTGAGGCCACGCAGCTTTAAAGCAGTTACTAAGCACTTATTTGGCTACCTGGAGCATCTTTGGCTTTGGGATTGGGAGTCGACCGAGAAGGAACTGCGCGAGGCTGGTTTTACCAATATCCGCAGATGCGAATATAACGACTCTGCCGACCCGATGTTTAAACTGGTAGAAAACCCTAAACGCTGGGAGCTGGTTGTAAAGTTTGAATGTATTAAATAAAGGCGTTGGCATAAACAGAAAAACTATACATATTGCCGCAATGTTGCTAATATTACATTTTTAAAATCAGCCGGCAATGAAACATTATGGCCTCATCGGTTATCCGCTTTCACATTCCTTCTCTAAAAAATACTTTACCAAGAAATTTTTAGCAGAAAATATCACGGATTGCACATATGAACTTTACCCTTTAGAAAACCTTGCCGACCTGCCAAACCTGCTGCACCAAACACCTGCTCTTTGCGGCCTTAACGTAACCATTCCGCATAAAGTAAACGTTTTACAATACCTGGACTGGATAGAGCATGACGCTAAAACCGCGGGCGCGGTTAATTGTATCCGTGTTACCTCCGAAAGCCCCTTGGAGGCTGCGTTCTCGGGCGAAGTTGGCATAAAAGGCCACGATTTTAGGCTGGAAGGATATAACACCGACATTTATGGTTTTGATATGTCATTAAGCCCGCTACTTACCGATAAGCATCAAACAGCCTTGATACTTGGCGATGGCGGCGCTGCAAGGGCCGTAAAATGCGTGTTAGAAAATAAAGAGATCCCTTACAAATGCGTTACCCGCAAACCCGTAGCCGGTAATATTTTATTTAGCGATTTAACCGTAAAAGATGTGGCCGATAATAAACTTATCATCAATACCACACCCATTGGTACCCACCCCAATGTTAACGAATGCCCGCCCATACCTTACGAGGGCGTAACAAATGATCATTTGTTATTTGACCTGGTTTACAATCCCGAACAAACACTCTTTCTTAAAAAAGGCGCGAAACAAGGGGCAGCTACAAAAAACGGATATGAAATGTTAGTATTGCAAGCCGAAAAGGCCTGGGAAATATGGAACTCAAAACAAAAACATCCGTGAGATATTTGGCGCTTTTAATGCTGGTGCTTTTTTTAGCTGCCTGTGGCGGCAACGCCGATTATTCACCTAAGCCGCGTGGGTATTATCGTATCGTTTTTCCGGCTAAGGAATATCGGCCATACACCGAAGGCTGTCCTTTTACATTTGATTACCCTAAATACAGTACAATAGAACCCGACAGATCAAAGGACGCGAAACCATGCTGGCAAAACATCCAGTTCCCGCAGTTTAACGCTACGCTGCATTTAAGCTACCAGCCAGTTACTTCGAAAAAAGAATTTAACCAGTTGATAGAAGATGCGCACAAACTGAGCTTTAAGCACACCATTAAAGCCACCTCTATTGATGAAGGTGTAATAGCATACCCCGACCGCAAGGTTTATGGAATTTATTATACTATTGATGGCAACGCGGCATCATCGGCGCAATTTTATTTAACCGACAGCACTAAGCATTACCTGCGCGGCGCGCTATATTTCAACTCCGAACCAAGGCTCGATTCGATCCAACCTGTTCTTAATTTTATTAAAAAGGATATGGATGTAATGATCAAAAGTTTTAGGTGGAAATAAGCAGAAAGCTTAAAGACTAAAGCTCAAAGCTATTAATGGAAAAAAGCTTTCGGCTTTCACCTTTCCGCTTTAAGCTTAATTAACCTACTTTTGCAACATGGCTACCGTTAGATCATTTGTAAATAACCCCTACCAGGAAAATACCTATATATTATTTGACGATACCGGCGAATGCGCCATCATAGACCCGGGTATGTACACCGCTGCCGAGCAAAACACGGTCACTAATTTCATAAAAGATAATAACCTTAAGCCTGTTTTGCTTTTAAATACCCACTGCCATATAGACCATGTACTGGGTAATAAATTTGTATTTGAGCAATACGGCCTAAAACCACAATTTCACGAAGGCGAATCGGATACTTTGGCCGCCGTTGTGGCCTATGCCCCATCAATGGGTTTCAGGTACGAGCCATCGCCCTTGCCGGACACCTACCTGCCGGAAACAGGCATGGTTGAGTTTGGCAATACCGAGCTTGAACTGATATTTGCGCCAGGCCATTCACCGGCGCATTTATGCTTTTATGATAAAGCAGCCAGCATCCTGATAGGTGGCGACGTATTGTTCCGCAACAGCATTGGCCGCACCGATCTGCCCGGCGGCGACTTTAGCACCCTGGTAAAAAACATTGAAGAAAAACTATTTGCCCTGCCCGATGATTGTACTGTGTACCCCGGCCATGGCCCCGAAACAACAATAGGTTACGAGAAGCAAACCAACCCATATTTGTAACACAAAAGCATTTGAACACCTCTGTTTATATAGCCAAAAGGTACCTGTTCTCTAAAAAACAGACGCATGCCATCAACATCATATCGGGTATATCAATACTGGGTGTGCTGGTAGGCAGCGCGGCGCTCATTATTATTCTTTCGGTATTTAACGGGCTGGAGAGCGTTATCCTTTCATTATACAGCAACTTTACGCCTGAGCTTAAAATTGAGCCGCGCATGGGTAAAACATTCGACCCAAATACCCCTTATTTTAACGCCTTGGGTAAAGATAAACGCGTGGCATCCTACACGCAGGTGCTGCAGGAAAAGGCGTTGATCCGCTATGCCGACCGTTCTTTTATTGCCACGGTAAAAGGTGTAAGCGATGATTTTTTAAAAGGCCGCACTTTAGATAGCACCATACAGTTTGGCTCGTTCACCTTAAAAGATAAAGGCGAAAATTACGCGGTAATAGGCGCAACCGTGCAGGGCAGTTTAGGGGTAAGTATCAAAAACCAGTTTGTAGGCTTGCAAATATTCTCGCCAAGGCGGAATGCGGGCAACTCTACCGACCCCATGAACGATTTTGTTTTCCGTACTATTCAGCCATCGGGGGTATTCGGTATCCAGCAGGATTTCGACGATCTGATCATCACCCCGATAGAATTTACCCGCGACCTGCTCGACCAGCCCAACCAGGTATCGTCACTGGAACTTAACTATAAAAAAGGCACAAACCTGGATGAAGTGCAGGAAGCAATTGAAGACCGCATAGGTAAAAGCTTTACGGTGCGTAACCGCAAGGAGCAAAACACCGAGCTATATAAAACCATCAACTACGAGCGCTGGTCGATATTTATGATCCTGACCTTTGTACTCATCATTGCCATTTTTAACATTATTGGCTCCCTCACCATGCTGGTGATAGATAAACGGAAGGATATTGCCATACTCACCAGCCTTGGCGCCGATAAAAACCTGATAAGACGCATCTTCTTCTTCGAGGGGATGATGATCTCTTTCATAGGTTGCATAATAGGCCTGGCTTTGGGTTTAATTGTTTGCCTGATACAGAAGCAGTTCGGCTTTATCAAAATGGGCTCGGCGCTATCCGTGCTTGATGCTTATCCCGTGGCATTTAAGCTAAGCGACATTGGTTTGGTATTTTTAACCGTAACGGTGATAGCTGTTATTGCATCGGGCATCAGTTCCAGCCTGAGTGTTAAAAGGCTTGATGAAATAAAAACGGATCTTTAAAAGTGAAAGCAGAAAAGTAAAAGGCAAAAGGTTTTGTCGCCTTGCGAGTTGACTCACCTGCTCCCTCTCCTTTGGAGAGGGCTGGGGAGAGGCTTTTCACCCTCTTTCCGCGCAGCGAAGAGAGGGTCGCGCACGAAGTGCCGCGGGGTGAGTAAAATAGCCGGCATGCTTCCCCCTCTCCTTCGAAGAGGGCCGGGGTGAGGCCTTTTTACCAACACTATTTTGCCACCTACTTTCAATTCATTAGCTTTAACCCATTACCTTCGCTAAACAAATTAAAAACTCATTCGCCTAAGCGGCGTTACTTAATATTATGGAATCTAAACGTCAGCAAAAATTTGCCGGGGTAATACAGCAGGACCTCGCCGCCATATTTCAACGCGAGGGGATGAATTATCTTCCGCATACTTTGGTAACCATTACCAAAGTGAGGGTTACGCCCGACCTGGCCATTGCCCGCATCTTCCTGAGCTTTTTCAACAATACCGATAACCAGGCAGCCCTGCAAACCATAAAGATGCACGCATCCGAGATACGCTATAAGCTTGGCGCACGCATTAAAGACCAGGTAAGGGTAATACCCCAACTGGAGTTTTTTGTGGATGATACCAGCGAATACGTTGAGCGCATGGACAAGATCTTCGAAAAAATAAGCCACGAGCCACGCCAGCCCGATACAGAAGAAGAGAAATAAAACACTATGCTTGCTACCGAAAAATTAGCAGCTTATATTAAAGTCCGCCCCGGTGCCATTGGCAAAGTGGTGGACTTTGATGTTAAAAGCGATAAGCTATACCCGCTTGACCTTACTGCGGCTAATACCGAACTAACCCCCAAGTTAGTTGCCGATACCGAAGCCTTTAGCCGTTGGATCAACAAAAAGCTATCTGACAATAATGCTCGCTACGGCATCGGCGGCTATATGGAGCATCGCACCATTTACAACCGCAGCCCATTATTTAACACCGATGATGAGCCCCGCCGTTTACACCTTGGGCTAGACATATGGGGCGATGCCGGTACGCCGGTTTATGCTCCCTTGGACGGAACCGTACACAGCTTTGCCGATAACGATAACTTTGGCGATTACGGGCCAACCATCATGCTGCAGCACAACCTAGATGGGTTAACGCTATGTAGTTTATACGGCCATTTAAACCGCACAAGTTTGGCGAACCTACAGGTGGGCCAAGCCATCAGCAAAAACCAACAAATAGCAACCTTTGGCAATGCTGCCGAAAACGGCCACTGGCCACCTCACCTCCATTTTCAACTAATGTTGAATATTGGCGACGCCAAAGGCGATTACCCCGGCGTGGGGCAATACTCGCGCAGGGCGGAATACTTGGCCAACATCCCCGACCCTGAACTGATTTTACAATTCGCTGATGCCAACAAAGCGTAACGCTCAATTGTAACTACTTTATTATATCTGCCACCCGATTGCATTTTACACATTAGTGATTATATTTGCGGTCGTAAAAAACTTCATTTTAACAACATAATGAGAGAAATACAATTCAGGGAAGCGCTAAGGGAAGCCATGCAGGAAGAAATGCGCAAGGATGAGAACGTATACCTAATGGGCGAGGAAGTTGCCGAATATAATGGCGCTTACAAAGTAAGCCAGGGTATGCTTGACGAATTTGGTGCAAAACGTATTATTGATACGCCTATCTCTGAATTAGGCTTTGCCGGTATAGGCATTGGTTCGGCCATGAACGGTTTAAAACCTATCATCGAGTTCATGACCTTTAACTTCTCGTTGGTAGCTATCGATCAGATCATCAACGGCGCGGCCAAGATCATGTCGATGAGTGGTGGCCAGTTCTCGGTGCCAATCGTATTTCGCGGCCCAACAGGTAACGCGGGTATGCTAAGCTCGCAGCACAGCCAGTGTTTCGAAAACTGGTACGCAAACTGCCCGGGCTTAAAAGTGGTTGTACCATCAAACCCTTACGATGCAAAAGGACTGCTAAAATCAGCGATATTAGATCCGGATCCGGTTATCTTTATGGAATCTGAATTGATGTATGGCGATAAAGGTGAAGTGCCTGAGGAAACTTACTATATAGAAATTGGTAAAGCAAAAGTAACTAAAGAAGGCAGCGATGTTACCTTAGTTGGTTTTGGTAAAATAATGAAAGTGGTTAACGCTGCCGCTGCCGAACTTGAAAAAGAAGGCATTCACGCGGAGGTTATCGACCTGCGTACCGTACGCCCTATTGATTATGATACCGTTATTGCTTCGGTTAAAAAAACAAACCGTTTGGTAATTGTAGAAGAAAGCTGGCCTTTAGGTTCTATAGCTACCGAGGTAGCATTTAAAGTACAGAAAGACGCGTTTGATTACTTAGACGCACCTGTACTACGCATAACCGGTGGCGACGTACCATTGCCGTACGCCCCTACCCTGATCCAGGAATACCTGCCAAACCCCGAGCGTGTGGTTAAAGCAGTAAAAGAAGTAATGTACGTTGCAAAATAATTGTAACGACTAAATATTGAAAGAGCCTCGCGACGGAAGTAGCGAGGCTCTTTTGTTTCACCGAAATGTAAACCTGCAACCTGCCAACCCACAACCGCAAACTATTCCCCCGCTACGCACGTTATAAAAACATGGCCGATAAAAAAACACTGATACTGGGCGCCACGCCCGACGCAAGCCGATACGCTTACCTTGCCGCCAACCGACTGATGGGCAAAGGGCACAGTATTGTAAACGTTGGTATTAAAACCGGCGAAGTTGCAGGCGTACCTATCGAAAAGCCCGAAACCATCCACACCGATATTGATACCATAACCCTGTACGTAGGCCCGCAAAACCAGCCGCCCCTGTACGACTATATCATCAACACCCACCCCAAACGCATTATATTTAACCCCGGTACCGAAAACGCCGAACTGCGCCGCTTAGCCCACGAAAACGGCATTGCTACTGATTACGCGTGTACTTTGGTGCTGTTGAGCATTGGGCAGTATTAACCTTTTTAAGCAAAAGGTTAACGTCAAAAAGTTTACAGTGTCCCACTTTTTGAGACACTACACGTTGCAAATACGGAACAAACTGTATTACAATAACTTACATTTTTGCAATTTGCAATTTTAGTTAAAGTTTTACTTAGCTATTTTGACAGTAATATATTATTTATCAACCGCTTATTGATTTTTGAATGGGTGTCCCACTTGTCGAAAAACGGGACAGAATGGGACACCTTGTTTNCTTTCACCTTTCACCTTTCACCTTTCACCTTTCACCTTTCACCTTTCACCTTTCACCTTTCACCTTTCACCTTTCACCTTTCACCTTTCACCTTTCACCTTTCACCTTTCACCTTTCACCTTTCACCTCATTTGGTTACCTTAGCATTTTATATCTGCATGAACAAACAAATAATAATTACAGCATCGGTACTGGGTACATTGGCCGTTATTGCCGGCGCTTTTGGCGCCCATGCGCTCAAGGCCTCCATATCAGCCCGCCAGCTGGAAGTTTGGCAAACCGCTGTTCAATACCAGTTTTACCACGTGTTCGCATTACTTTTCCTCTCAACATTCACCCGCTTCAAAAACAGGATAATTGTAAGCGCTTACTACCTTTTTACAATAGGTATTGTGCTTTTCTCGGGCTCGTTATATTTATTAGCCTGCCGCGATCTGCTTAATATGCCCGGGTTAGCTGTAATTGGCCGTATAACACCAATAGGCGGTTTGCTGTTTATTATAGGATGGATATTTTTAGCTTTTGCTGCTTTCAGAAATAAATAATTGCCGATGTTAGAATTTGCCGATGGTTTACAGCCTACCCGTAAAACACTTTTTGTAGAGGTTGTTTTACCGTTGGCCATAAGCCTTAACTACACTTACCGCGTACCCTACGAGCTTAACAACGCCATTGTTGTTGGCAAGAGGGTAGTAGTGCAGTTTGGTAAAAGCAAATTATACACCGCCGTTGTAGCCAATATAACGGAACACGCTCCAGAAAAGTACGAAGCCAAGTATATTATAGATATACTTGATGAGCAACCTGTGGTTACACAGCGCCAGTTGCAGTTCTGGAACTGGATAGCCGAATACTATATGTGTAATGAGGGCGAGGTAATGAACGCCGCCCTGCCCTCTGCCCTAAAGCTGGCCAGCGAAACAAAAATTATGCTTAATAAGGATTTTGAGTATGATAAAACCGCGCTGAACGATAAGGAGTATTTAATAACCGAGGCCTTAGATATTCAGCCCGAACTTACTATTAGCGACATTGCGAAACTGCTGGGGCAAAAAACGGTGATGCCCATCCTTAAAACGCTTTTTGAGAAAAACATCATCAATATATCCGAGGAGGTAAGCGAGCGGTACAAGCCCCGCAAACGCACTTATTTAACCCTTAACCCGGCTTATCATAATCAGGAAGCGCTGAAAGAACTTTTCACCATCCTGGAAAAGCGCGCGCCAAAACAGGCGGATGCCGTACTGGCTTTTATCAAGTTGTCGCGACAGCAAAAGGCAGTTTCAAAAAACGAACTGATCGAGGCAAGTGGCAGCGGCGACTCCAGCATAAAGTCGCTTATAGACAAGGATGTCTTTATTGCCGAAGAAAAAGCGGTTAGCAGGTTAGGATATGACGAGGATGAAGACCAGCTAAGTAATTTTATATTAAGCCCGACGCAGGAAATAGCCCTTGCCCAAACAAAGGAGCAGTTTTTAGAAAAAGACGTAGTGCTGCTGCATGGGGTAACTTCATCCGGCAAAACGCAGATCTATATTAAATTGATAGAGGAGATGATAGCAACAGGCAGGCAGGTGCTTTACCTGCTGCCCGAAATTGCCTTAACCACACATATTATAGAGCGCCTGCGGGTTTATTTTGGCGGCACAATAGGTGTCTATCATTCCCGCTTTAACGATAACGAACGGGTAGAAGTTTGGCAGAAAGTGCTTAACGGAGATTATCAGGTAGTGCTTGGCGCTCGTTCGTCGGTCTTTCTGCCCTTTAATGATCTGGGTTTGTTAATTGTTGACGAAGAGCACGATACCTCCTATAAACAGTTTGACCCTGCACCACGCTACAACGCCCGCGATGCTGCAATTTACCTGGCCAATATTTATAAGGGCAAGGTATTGCTGGGTTCGGCAACGCCATCGTTCGAAACATATTACAATGCCCGTGTGCATAAATATGGCTTTATTGAGCTGGTGGAGCGTTACGGCGGTGTACAATTACCGCTGATAGAAGTTGTAAGCATAACAGAAGAAACCAAGCGCAAAACCATGCAATCGCACTTTAGCAGTGTGTTGATGCAGGATATACAGCAGGCCATTGCTGATAAGGAGCAGGTGATACTGTTCCAAAACCGCCGTGGTTACGCGCCGGTATTAATTTGTAAGGTTTGCGCTTACACACCAAAGTGTATCAATTGCGATGTTAGCCTTACCTACCATAAACATACACACAAGCTCCACTGCCATTATTGCGGTTATAAAGAGGATACGCCCAAAATTTGCCCCGCATGTGGCTCTACGCATTTAGAGTATAAAGGCTTTGGCACCGAAAAGGTAGAGGATGAGCTATCTGTACTGATGCCAAACCTGCGGCTGGCACGTATGGACCTTGATACCACCCGTTCTCGCAACTCGCTGCAAACCATTTTAAATAATCTCGAAGAAAAAAAGATAGATGTTTTAATTGGTACACAAATGGTTGCCAAGGGATTAGATTTTGCCGATGTTACCGTAATTGGCATTATTAACGCCGATAGCCTGCTTAAATACCCCGATTATCGCGCCAACGAGCGCAGTTACCAGATGCTTGCCCAGGTGAGCGGCAGGGCGGGGCGCAGGGGCAAGCAGGGCAAGGTGGTCATCCAAACATACGACCCCAACCACCGGGTGATAAAACAGGTTATTGATAACGATTATAACGACCTGTACTTTACCGAAATGGAAGAGCGTAAAAGCTTTAAGTACCCGCCATACTTTCGCATTATCAGTATGGACCTAAAGCATAAGAATCCGGAGGTGCTATATAACCAGGCCGAGTATATGGCCAACGAATTGCGCAAGCATTTTGGCGATAGGGTGATAGGCCCCGAAGCCCCGCTCATTAATCGCATCCGCAACTATTATATCAAATCTATCATGCTGAAGTTTGAGCGCGATACCATCTCTATTGTAAAAGCGAAAGCCATCATAAGGGAGGTAATTACGCAGTTTCAAACCACTAAACTGAGCAAAGGCAGCGTTATACAACCAGATGTTGACCCTTATTAGGCGCACTTAACTACATTTTCAAGAAACGGCTCTAAAACCGGGTTAAGTATTACTTATTTATAAATAATGTATGTGAAATATATTGTTTATAAAAACATATGAAGTAATTAAAGATTTACGATTTTTCTTTTGGGATAACAGTATCCAATAGCAGGCATATTTATCTACCTACTATTGGGTATTTTTATGGGTTAGTGTATTCGCCTATTGTTCACAGCACGAAATAATTTTATATTTATCACAACTTAAACCCTTAAATATGAAACTATTGCTACTTAAAATTTTCGTTGCCTTATTTCCTCCCAAGGTAAAATATCAGTATGTTAAAATAGATCGCCCGTGCGGTGGTCCGTATTCTTTTAAGAAGTAGACCTAAAACGTTATAAAAATTCGGTTAATATTATCATATGATATATGACTGAATATTATATGCTTTTTAATATCAAAATGGGTTAAAACACCCTAAATAAATAGGGTTATAACTCAGCCTTTAAAAAGCAATTGCATCTACTTTTAAAGCTGAAAACCAGCCTGTTCAAATTAATACAGATAGGCTGCTTGTAGAATATTTAAATCACCATCACAAAAAAAGATCATGAAACCTACAATTAAACTTGCACTTGTATTTAACCTTTTTTTAGGGTTAAGCTTTGTGGCAAATGCACAGGGCCCGGCGGCTACTTCACCGTCTGCCGAATTAAAATACCGCAGAAGCTCGCTACACCTCATCCTGTTAGAATCGGAAGACTTCCCGCGTAAGGATGTAGTTATAAAGGCATATCACGCGGCACCATTTCCGGATAAGTATAACAACCACGAAATAGATCTGAAAAGTATAAACCCTACCCCTTACCTGTTAACAGATGCCGAAAAAGTAGCATCAGGGACTAAGAAAACCGGTATGGCTGCCTTTGGCGCGAATATGCTATCGGGAGCAACCGCCGGCATAGTAGATAAGGATGCTGCCGATATGCCAATAGTAACCGATAAGATAATTAAAGACAAAAAAATAGCCAATCAGCTTGTTGCCAAATGGTTTAACAGGCAGGCCGATGGTTCATTCGATATGAAACTGGTAGGCGAAAGGGGCTCTTATGATGCTACCGAAATGCAGGCCAATATTGCTAAAGGCAGCGCAAGGGGTACCGCCTCTTTAGCCGATGCCGGCGAAGAGCTTATAGGCAACACCTTTGTTGTATTAACCAAGCTAAAATTTGTAAGCAACGAGCCTATAGCGGCTGCAATACGCGAAGTTGCTAAACTTAAAGCTAACAACTTGCCCGCGTTGTTTCAGCCGGCTGCCTACAAAGTGTTGGATATAGCTTATAATAAAGCC
The DNA here is from genome assembly GCF_042676625.1 of Mucilaginibacter lutimaris. NCBI lineage: Bacteria > Pseudomonadati > Bacteroidota > Sphingobacteriia > Sphingobacteriales > Sphingobacteriaceae > Mucilaginibacter > Mucilaginibacter lutimaris. The sequence goes on along the minus strand of NZ_JBHTIA010000003.1, from coordinate 20,174 downwards.
AAAGAAGGGTACTCGGTATGGACAACATCTTACCTGTACAAGCTAAAGTGGAACGACTCTATAGCATCTGTTTTTTACAACGACCTGTGGATAGAAAAAGGCAAAATTGATAAAAAACGTATGGCCGCGTTTGATAATAGCAACCTGTTCCAGATGGAATACATAGGCAGCGAGAAATCAAGCAGTTTGGTAACCTTTTCCCTTAAAGAGACCCGCACCGAAGATCAGATAGTAGAACTTGCCACTGTGCGCAATGTGGAGCACGTTTTTGCCAAACTGCAAAAAGCGTACGAAGTGTTTAAGCCCAAAACACCTATTTACTCCGGCGAGCCGGTTACAGCCAAGATAGGTATGAAAGAGGGGCTTGAGGGCGGTGAGAAATTTGAAGTGCTGGAACAAACGGTAGACCCTAAAACCGGGCTGACCACCTATGTTAAAAAAGGTACGGTTACGGTAGATAAAAAACAGATATGGGATAACCGTTTTAACGCGGGCGAAGAATTATCAACAGGTGATAACGACGATAAAAAGAAAGACAAAAAGGATAAAGATAAACCGGCTATTGACCGTACCTACTTTAAAGGCGGCGGTAAATTTTACGCGGGGATGCTTTTGCGACAGATCAAATAACACAAAACCATATAAATAATGAAAAAACATAGTACAATTTGGGTGATGTTGATGCTGCTGATAACGGGCTTTTCGACCACCGTTATGGCGCAAACAAACAAAAAGGCAAATGCCGATACCGAAGCCTGGCGTTATGAACTGGAAGTGGCGGGCACGGGTGTGCAGGGTACTTACTTATTAAAGGTATGGTCGTACTCTAAAAAGCCTAACGTGGCTATTGAACAGGCTAAAAAGAACGCGGTGCATGGCGTAATATTTAAAGGCTTCGCCGGCGACCAGGGTATTTTGGGCAAACCGCCGCTTACTACAAACTCAAATTTAGAACAGGAGAAGGATGAGTGGTTTAAGGAATTTTTTGCCGATGGCGGTAAATATCAAAAGTTTGTTTCGCTATCAAGCGATGGCGCCGTTGCTGCCGAAGACCGCATGAAAGTAGGCAAGCAATATAAAATAGGCGTGCTGGTATCTGTTAATGTGGCCCTGCTGCGTAAAGACCTTGAGGATGCCGGCATCATCAAATCATTAAGTGCAGGCTTTTAAACCCAACCATCATGAATAAAAATTTACTTTATATAATCCTTGCCGCCGTGCTTGCATTTAGCAGCTGTGCCGAGCAAAAAAAGCTAAACAGCAGTTACACCTACAAAACCGAATGCCTTGGTGTAGGGTTTGACGGTTCGCAGCAGGTGCTGGCCTTTTCAGGCCTTCGTAACAAACAGGATGCTATTGAAGAGGCCAAAAAAGTTGCCATACGCGAAGTACTATTTAACGGCCTGCGCGAGGGTAAACCCGATTGCGATGTAAAGCCTATCCTGAATGAGGCTAATGTACAGGCAAACAACGAGGCGTACTTTAATAATTTCTTTGTATCGCAATACAAAACTTACGCGCTATATATAGAGGAGCGTGCGGGCCAAAAGGCAAAAGCACAGCAGAAGGTTAAAAATGTAGCGCAAAGTACCGGTTATGTTATAAAGATCAGCAGGCCCGCCTTAAAAGAGAAAATGATTGCCGACGGCATCCTTAAAAATTAAACTATTCTGATAAATGAAACTACAGATAATTAAAATAGCCCTTTCATTATTAATGATATTGGGCGCGGCAACCGCAGGGTTTGCGCAGGCAAAAAAGCCAACTATTATGGTTGTGCCAAGTGATGTTTGGTGCAACACAAATGGTTACATGACAACTTATGACGACCAGGGCACCAAAGTGAAGATCCCCGATTACAAGCGTGCTTTCCAGGAAAACAGCGATCTGCTGGCAGTAATAAGTAAGATAAACGGAATGATGGCCGAGCGTGGTTTCCCGCTTAAGAACATGGAATCGGTTATCAAGACCCTGGAGTCTGAACGTGCCGAAAACGCTATCCTTACTTCAAAAAGTGGAGCGGGAGTAGCCGAGAGCCCGATGGATAAATTAAAGAAAGTGGCCAAGGCCGACATTATTATGCAGCTTACGTGGGATGTGTTAAAAACCGGGCCTAAAAAATCAATACGTTTTACGTTGCAGGGTATAGATGCCTACAGCGATAAGGAGGTTGCAACTGCCGGCGGCACGGGTAACCCCTCGTTCTCGGCAGAAACTGCGGTATTGCTTGAAGAAGCCGTTGCCGATAAGTTAGACAATTTTAACGCGGGCCTGCAACGCCATTTCGACGATTTGTTTGCCAATGGCCGCGAGATCATCATCCGCATCAAAAAATTTGATTCGTGGAAGAACGATCTGGAGACCGAATACGGCGGTAAAGAGCTGAACGTAGTAATTGAGGATTGGGTACGTGCCAACTCACTCAAAGGCCGCTTTAGCAATACCGATGCAACCGAGAACGCCATGTTGTTTGAGCAGGTACGCATACCGTTGTATGATGCAAATGGCAATGCCATTGATGCACGTGGGTTTACACGCGGGCTGCAAAAGATGCTGGCTGCCGCGCCATATTCTATTGTAAATAAGCTTACAGCTAAAGGCTTAGGGCAAGCGGTAATTGTACTTGGTGAAAAATAAAATCAAATAAGACAATCATGAAAAAACTGATCATAACCTGCATGTCGCTTCTTATTGTTATGGGGAGCTACGCGCAAAAAAGGCCGGCACCTGCTAATGACCGTGGTCGTGTAACGCTTGCCGCTTACATACCCGACCAGATAGACGGCCTGCCGGATGCTGCCCGCAACATGCTTGGCAACAAACTGAACCAGATCATAAGCCAAAATGGTTTTGGGGGCGATGAAGGGCAGCGCTTCATCATCACCGCGAATATTGTTGTGGCAAGCAAGGATATGCTGTCGACCGCGCCGCCGATGACGGCATTAAACCTTGATGTTAACCTATATATAGGTGATGGCTACGAGGGTACAAAGTTTGCCAGTACGGTAGTATCGGTAAAAGGCGTTGGCGAAAATGAGGCTAAGGCCTATATTAACGCATTTAAAAACATTAACCTTAACGACCCTAAACTGCAGGCGTTTGTAGATAAAGGCAAAACCAAGATCATTGCGTACTACAACACCCATTGCGACGTGATTATTAAACAAGCTCAAACGCTTGCCAATACCGGCCGTATGGATGAGGCGATTTACAACTTAACATCGGTGCCACAGGCATGTACCAATTGTTATAGCCGCTCTATGGCCCTGGTAGCGCCCATTTACAAAAAACAAATTGAGAAAGACTGTGCCGTTAAATTAGCACAGGCTAAAACCGTTTTTACAGCAAACCAAAACGTTGATGGGGCGAATGCTGCCGGAGAGATTTTGCAGCAGATAGATCCTCAATCGGCCTGTTATAAAGAAGTAAAGGTATTTGTTGCGCAAATAGGTAAGCGGGTTAAGGAAATTGACAACCGTGAATGGAGTTTTAAACTACAGGAGCAAAAGAACGATATGAGCATTATAAATGCCGCCCGCGATGTTGCTGTAGCCTACGCTGCCCAACCACGGGTTACTACTTATAACATTCATGGCTGGTGGTAAATACACGCTGTATAAATGTTAAAAATATTATTGGTTAACTGCCAAAGCTTTATTGCAGGGTAGTGGCATATTACATAGCGAGCCGGCAAATTTGCCGGCTTTTTATATAACTTTGCCTTTGTAATGGCGTACAAATTTATTGATAATTACCGCGAACAAGGGGCAAGGAAACGATTGGTTGAGATACTGCGAAAAAAGGGTATCGAAGACGAAAAGGTATTGCTGGCCATTGGTAAAGTACCCCGTCATTATTTTTTTGATGAAACTTTTTGGAACCAGGCTTATAAAGATATTGCATTCCCGATAGGGGCCGGGCAAACCATTTCTCAGCCCTATACGGTAGCTTATCAAACCGAGTTATTGCACATCCAAAAGGGCGATAAAGTATTGGAAATAGGTACAGGCTGCGGTTACCAAACCTGTATCTTGTTAGAGCTTGGCGCGAAAGTTTTTACCATTGAACGCCAGGAAAAATTATATGAGCGTACCATACAGGTACTGCCTTACATGGGTTATAAGCCAAAATTCTTTTTGGGGGATGGCTCGATAGGTATTGCCGAAGATGCGCCTTACGATAAGATCATAGTAACCGCGGGCGCGCCCACCGTACCAGAAATATTATTAAAACAACTTAAAATAGGCGGCATCCTCGTCATTCCGGTTGGTGACGAAAAATCCCAAAAGATGGTAACAGTACTCAAAACTGCTGAGCATGATTACGAAAGGCATGTGCTGGACACATTCAGGTTTGTGCCATTGGTGGGTGATAGGGCGTGGTAGTTCAGTAGGTAGTTATGAGTTGGCAGTTTGCATATAATTTGCCTGCCGCCAACTCACAACATGCTTTTTAAATCTTTTTACCTAATTGCTTTAAAATTCCTAATTCGTTTGAGCTTCCCCAACGCTCGGTCATTTTGCCATTTTCGAATTTGCTTATTTGCATGCCGCGGGCTTTTATGGAGTTTCCGGTAGGTGCAATCCCCATAAAATCACCATTATGTGTACCGTTAACTTCATAAGCAAAGCTTACATTTTCATCGTCGGCAACTAAGTGCTTTACTTCAATTTTAAGATCAGGGAATGCGCTGCGTAACTCGGTGAAAAAATCGATGTAGCCTTGTGGGCCCGCCACCTGACCTTCTGCCGGGTCATGATCTACGGAATTCTCGGCAACAAGATCTTTAAATGCTTCAAGGTTTCCGGCATTTATGGCTTCGCCAAATTTTTTCTGCGCTTCTATATTTGCTTGTTTGCTCATGGTATAATTTTCATTATACAACACAAGAGTGAAGCCAAGAACTGGGTTTAAGAAATAATATCTACGCTATTTGGGAATAACGGTATTTTATTACCTTTTCATAGCCCTGTCCATCTCGATCTTAGTATCGCGCTCTTTCATGGTTTCGCGTTTGTCGAAGGTCTTTTTACCCTGCGCCAAACCAATTTCCAGTTTGGCAAAGCCGCGGTCGCTAATGAATAAGGCCAGGGGGACAATGGTTAGGCCTTTTTCTTCGCCACGGGTATGGAGTTTTTTTAGCTCTTTTTTATTGAGTAATAACACACGGTCGCGCTTGGCTTCGTGGTTATAGAAAGATCCCATCGAGTATTCGGATATATGCAGGTTCCGTACGTAAAGCTGGTTATCAATAAATGTGCAAAAGGCATCGTTTACGTTGGCTTTGCCCTCGCGTATGGATTTTATTTCGGTACCTAATAGCTGGATGCCGGCTGTATACTTATCCAGTATATGGTATTCAAAGTATGCCTTTTTATTTTTGATATATATATTCTGCTCCATTACGCTGCAAATATGCGATTAATTAAGGAATCAAGATAATAGGGAATTAAGAACCGAGATTGATCAGTATTACAAAGAACCCTTTATCCATATTGCTTCTTAATTCTTGACTCTTGATTCTGATTCTAAATGTCTTTTCTCTTCCTCTCGGGTTTTACAACCAGCACCGGTACGTTTACCTTGTGCCTTACCGAATCAACAGTGGTGCCAAATATGAGGTCTTTTAAAACTTTATGCCCGTGCGATCCCATCACCACAAAATCTATTTCAGATTGATTGATGATCTCGGCAATTGCCGTTGCAGCGCCACCATAGCCAATTTTTGCTTCGGCTTTGTAATGAAGGCTGGTTAAGGTGTTTACATATTTATCCAGATTGTCTACGTCGCTTTGGGTTTCGTTATCCATCACCTGCCCGCCGTAGTAGCGCGCGCCGGCTGTTTCCACAACGTGAATCAAAGTGTAATGCGCTTTTTTACCACCCTGCATCAAAGCATGGCGAATGCAGTCTTCATCGTTTCGCGAAAAATCTATGGTAATAGCAATATTGCTGTAGCTTACAGCCTCCAGGTTGCCCAATTTCGCGGCAATACCATGCGGGATATATGCGGGCTGGTCGGCATGCTTATACAGCAGCGGGCGAAGAAATACATATAATAATAATAACCCTATCCCCACCGCTATTGGCGATATTACATAGTGCACCAAATTAGCAGAGCCCGGGCTGCCTGCCGCCCAGGTTTCAATTTCCTGTATCACCAGCCTAACGTTTAACCCAACTATAAGCGTAGCGAAAACCCATGCCAGTATTTTAAGGGGTACGCTGGTGGCAAACTTGCCCATTCGTTTTTTATCTGACGTGAAGTGGATAAGCGGGATAATAGCAAAACCCAATTGTAAACTAAGCACCACCTGGCTTAAGATCAACAGCTTGCCAAGCCCTTCTTCGCCAAAATGCAGAATGGTAAAAAAAGCCGGTATTATAGCCAGCAACCGCGTTAGCAAGCGGCGCAGCCATGGGGCAATGCGCAGGTTTAAGTGCCCCTCCATTATTATCTGCCCGGCGAGCGTCCCTGTAACTGTAGAACTTTGTCCGGCGGCAATCAGCGCTATAGCAAACAGGGCAGGGGCCAGCTTACCAAATATATTGGTGAGCAATTTGTGCGCGTCCTGTATTTCGGCAACCTCATGGAATCCGCGACCGAAAAAGGCGCTTGCGGCAAGGATCAGTATAGCTGCGTTTACAAAAAAAGCGAGGTTAAGCGCAATGGTGGTATCCCAAAAGTTATAGCGGATGGCGCTTTTAATACCTTCTTCGCTGCGGTCTATCTTACGGGTTTGTACCAGCGAGGAGTGCAGGTACAGGTTGTGCGGCATTACGGTAGCGCCAATAATACCAATAGCCAAATAGAGCGATGTATTATTAAGTTTTGTAGGGATAAAGCCTTTGGCAATTTCAATAACGCTGGGCTGCACTATAAACATCTGCGCCAGAAAGGCCATACCCACAATAAATATCAGCGATATGATAAACCCCTCCAGTTTGCGCATACCTTTATTTAACAGGAATAGCAAGAGCAGGGTATCCAGTAAAGTAATAGATACGCCCCATATCAGCGGCAATCCAAAAAGTAAATTTAAACCAATGGCCATACCGATGATCTCGGCAAGGTCGCAGGCTATAATGGCTATTTGTGCCAAAATATAAAGGCAAAAGTTTACAAAACGCGGATAGGTATGCTTTGATGCCTGGGCAAGATCGAGCCCCCTTACAATGCCCAGTCTAACGGCAAGATTTTGCAGTAGCAAGGCTATCATATTTGAGAGTAGCAGCACCCAAATCAATTTGTATCCAAATTGGCTGCCCGCGGCAAGGTCGGTAGCCCAGTTGCCGGGGTCCATATAGCCAACGCTTACCAGGTATGCTGGCCCCAAAAAGGAAAGGAGCTTGCGCCAGCCGGTTTTGTTTTCGGTAGTAACGGTATTGTGTACGTTGCCTAATGAATGGCTATCGTGTCGCTGTGTGGTCATAAGGCTATTAGCAGGTTATTGGCCACATCTCGGCTTATTTGTAAATCTTTGTTGTCCATATGTAGTACTACGGTATTATCGTATGCTATTACCTCTTTTACAGTTATTTTTTTGCCAATGGTAAGGCTTTGCTTCTCCAGGTATTGTAAAAATGCCGAAGAGTGGTCCCTAACCCCTGAAATGATACCGCAAGCATTAACATCAACCGCCGAAATAGGTTTAAGATCATTTTGTTTAAAGTTGCCTTTACTATCCGGTATCGGGTCGCCGTGCGGGTCGCGGGTAGGGAAACCCATAAACTCATCAAGTCTGTCAATTAATTCTGTAGAAGATATATGCTCCATTTCTTCGGCCATCTCGTGTACCTCGTCCCATTTAAAGTGTAGTTTCTCCACCAAAAAATACTCCCACAGCCGGTGCCGGCGAATAATGTTAACCGCAACCTTTTCGCCGGTTTGCGTTAAACTAACACCCTGGTAACGGGTATAATTGATCAAAAGCTTCTCGGCAAGCTTCCGCAGCATGTCTGTTACCGACGATGCCTTGGTTGCCAGCTCCGCAGCTATCTGGTTAGTGCTAACATTCTCAGCCATCATCGACAGCTTATAAATGGCTTTAAGGTAATTTTCCTCGGCTAATGTATACATTTAAGCAAATCTAATTACATTTTTAGGCTTGTCTAAAAATACAAATAAATTTATAATATGTTTTGTTGCGATAGTTTTTAAAAAAATTATATTTTGTAGGATATAGAATGCTTTATATTTGCACGTACCATGGCTCAAGAATTAGATAAAATAGACCTACAGATACTTAAAATTTTACAGGAGAACGGCCGCATTACGAATTTGCAGCTATCGAACGAAATTGGCTTATCGCCCGCGCCTACATTAGAGCGTGTGCGAAAACTGGAAAACGCGGAATACATCAAAAGTTATCATGCCCTTGTAGATGAAGAAAAACTCGGCTTAGGCATTAAAACTTTTATACAGATCTCGCTGGATTTTCATCAGAAAAATACCATCCAAACGTTTTTAGACGAGATCCAGAATATTAAGGAAGTTACCGAATGCCACCACGTTACAGGCCAGTGCGATTTTTTACTGAAGGTTTACGTCCGCGATATTAAATCGTATGAGCAACTGATCATGGAAAAGATCAGCCGCATTACCGTGGTGAAAACCTTCCAAACTATGATGATCATGAGTACCAGTAAAAAAGAGCCAATAGTGCCGCTGGAATATTAAGAATAGAGGCAAGATATTTAGAGCCAGGAATCAAGACAAATTTTTTTTGATGCCTGGCTTTTGTGTTTTATGGTTGCTAATGTAATTTTATGATCTTATGTAACATGATAAGTTTTAATGGCGTCCAATAGGCAATGAAACTTAAAAATCTGCCCTGGATACCCTTCGCTTTTTTTGCCATTGTTATAGGCCTTTATCCGTTAATTTATTTTTTGGTAGATATGCGCTCGAATGGTTTATTGCAATCTAAACCAAGAGCTATTTTAAATGACGGTATTTGGAACGCTGCTTTTTATACCCATATTATTTTCGGCGGCATAGCCCTAATAACGGGGTGGACACAGTTTAGCGCCCGTTTGCGCCAGCGTTACGTAAATATACATCGCCTTGTAGGTAAAATACACGTTATTGCGGTAACACTGAGCAGTGTAGCGGGGTTGTATATCGCTTTTTTTGCTACCGGCGGCCTGGTTTGTGTGTTAGGATTCGGCTCTTTGGCTATACTGTGGCTCATCAGTAATATAATGGCCTATAACACAATACGTCAGGGCCAGATCCGCCTGCACCAAAATTGGATGATCTTCAATTACGCGCTTACCTTCGCGGCGGTTACTTTACGTATCTGGCTACCATTGTTATCGGCCTTTGTGTTTCACGATTTTATCCCGGCCTATCGCATCGTATCATGGTTATGCTGGGTGCCCAACCTCATTATAGCGCTTATTATTATAAATAAAACTAACAATAAGCCTGCTTTGATAAAGCAGCAAGTGTAATACTATCTTATTATCATCGCGCTGCTAAATCTGCCAGTCGATCTCTGTTTTCCCTTGCTTTTCTAAAAAAGCATTTGTTTTAGAGAATGGTTTAGAGCCAAAGAAACCGCCATGACTTACTGCCAATGGCGATGGGTGGGTTGATTTGATAATAAGATGATTATTATTTGGGTTGATAAGCGCGGCTTTTGATTGCGCGTAGGCCCCCCACAGGATAAATACGATACCCCTTTTTTCGTCGGACAGGGTTTTGATGGCCGCATCTGTAAATTTTTCCCAACCCTTTTTTTGGTGCGAGCCTGCTGTTGCCGCACGTACGGTTAAAGTAGCGTTTAAAAGCAGCACACCCTGTTCGGCCCATTTGGTGAGGTTGCCCGTTTGGGGGATGACGAAGCCGGGTATATCAGTAGCCAGTTCTTTGTAGATATTTTTTAATGATGGCGGAACAGCCACACCCGTTTGCACCGAAAATGACAAACCGTGCGCCTGGCCGGGGCCATGGTAAGGGTCTTGTCCCAATATTACTACCTTAACATCATTAAACGGGGTAATGTTAAACGCGTTAAATATATCGGCATTGCGTGGGTAGGTAATGTAGCCTGCGTCCTTTTCTGTTTTAAGGAAATTTTTAAGATCGTGCATGTAGGGTTTTTCAAATTCCGCGCTTAAATGTTTTTTCCACGATGGTTCTAATTCTCCGGCCATAAATATTAAATACTGGTGTTTTATTTAGCTTACAAATAACGATATTTGCACTCTGTTTTATACTAATACAAATTATGTCAAATATAGTTAGGTTAATTATTGCTTGTGTTATAATGGGTGCAGGTGTTACGCTATGCGCTTTCGGTTTTTGGGGCTGGGGGATAACTGTATTTTTACTGGGTGGCATTACTTTGCTTACCTTCTTCTTTAACGAGAATATGATAATGGCGCAATTTTACCTGCGTAAAGAAAACTCCGCGAAAGCAGAAGCATACCTGGCTAAGATCACTAATTACGAAAAACAACTTTACAAAAGCCAGCATGGTTATTATAACCTGCTTATAGGTTTAATAGAATCGCGCACGGCGCCGTTAAAATCAGAGAAATACTTTAAGAAAGCCCTGCAGTTGGGTATGGGCATGTCGCACAATATCGCTTTGGCTAAACTAAGCCTCGCGGGTATCTCGATGGCAAAACGCAACAAGCGCGAAGCCGAAATGTACCTGAAAGAAGCCGCAAAAGACGACAAAAATAAACTGCTTGCCGACCAGATAAAGATGATGAAAGGCCAGATGGCCCAAATGGATAAGCAGCAGGTACAGCGCGGCGGTTTCCGTCAAAAGTTTTAAAAAACTTAAGCTTATTTTTCGTCGATGCTGCTGTAGTACTCAGGTTCAGATGAGTGGTTTTGCGAAGGTTCGATGTGCCTGTCTACAATATGATTGTAAAAAGCGGCTTCTATTTCTTCCTGTTTGTTTTTTACAGGTTTAGAAACTTCCACAATTTTTAAAAGGCTGCGGATGAATGATAGGTCGAAATTGCTCCTGTTAAGCTTTATCAGGTATTCGTTCTCGGTTATTTCCAGGATAGAATTTGTCATGGTATTCAATTATAGAGTGTCTGCTATAAAATTGAACAAGTACTATTAATTGAAAGTTTTATTGCCTTTATCTTTTTGTTAAGAGATGTGGATAGCCGAATTATTATTTTAACCACAGAAGACATCAAGAAAAATACAAAGAGCATAAATAAGTCTGCCACCATGCCGAATTTATTCCGGCATCTATCTGCAAAGTCTGCGACAGAAATTCAAGAAATGTCCTTTAGGATCCTGAAATAAGTTCAGGATGACAGACAGGGGTTGCAAATAAGAAAGGGACGCTGAAACAGCGTCCCTTTCTTATTGGTCCCGACCATGAACTGATTATTCAAACCACTTCATTACGTCTTCTTTGGTTGGCATAGCTATTTCCAGTTTCATTTTTTTGCGCATCCCGCCAAGGTCATTAAACACCTTGTTTGGGTTGCCTGCTTTTAGGGCTTCAACACTGTTGAAGCCCATTTTATTTAATACGGCCACCCACTCGGCTTGCACACCAATGTTGATAAAATCATCGGCAGTAGCCACCTTGGCTTTTTTCTCGGGGCGCATCTGCGGGAAGAACAGTACTTCCTGTATGGTGCTTTGGTTGGTCATCAGCATCACCAAACGGTCTATACCTATACCAAGGCCCGATGTTGGCGGCATACCATATTCAAGGGCGCGAAGGAAGTCGTCGTCCATCGCCATTGCTTCATCATCGCCACGGCCCGCTAATATTAGCTGCTCTTCCAGGCGTTCGCGCTGGTCGATAGGGTCGTTTAATTCAGAATATGCGTTAGCTATTTCTTTACCGTTCACAAACAGCTCGAAACGTTCTACCAAGCCATCCTTTGTGCGGTGCTTTTTAGCAAGCGGTGTCATTTCAATCGGGTAATCGGTAATGTATGTTGGCTGGATCAGGTTATGTTCAACCTTAGCGCTAAAGATCTCGTCAATAAGCTTGCCTTTACCCATACTGGCATCAACCTCAATGGCAAGGTCGGCACAAACTTTACGCAAGCCTTCCTCATTCATGGCAGATACATCTATACCCGTATATTTCAGGATAGAATCGTACATCGATAATTTTTCGTACGGCCCTGCAAAGTTTATTTCATGCTTACCCACCTGTACTACCGGGATACCATGAACGGCTTTGGCTACAGTTTCTAAACATTCCTCAACCATCGCCATCATCCATATATAGTCTTTATAGGCCACATAAATTTCCATGGCGGTAAACTCGGGGTTATGAGTACGGTCCATGCCCTCGTTGCGGAACATTTTGCCAAACTCATAAACACCATCAAAACCGGCTACAATAAGGCGTTTAAGGTAAAGCTCGTTAGCAATACGCAAAAACAGCGGCATATCCAGCGTGTTGTGATGTGTGGCGAAAGGCCGTGCAGCAGCGCCGCCATGTATAGCTTGTAATATAGGGGTTTCTACTTCCATCCAACCCTGCAAATTAAAGTAATTACGCATAGCGCTGATCACTTTAGAGCGGTTGATGAATATGTTTTTGTACTCGGGGTTAACGGTTAAATCCACATAACGCTGACGGTAACGCATTTCGGGGTCGGTAAAGCCATCGTGGATGGTGCCATCTTCCTCACGTTTAACAACCGGGAGTGGTTTTAATGATTTGGAAAGTACGGTCAATTCTTCGGTATGTACCGATATCTCGCCGGTTTGGGTCAGGAAAACGTAGCCTTTAACGCCCACGTAATCGCCAATATCCAAAAGCTTTTTAAAAACGGTATTGTACAGCGTTTTATCTTCACCGGGGCAAATGTCATCACGTTTAATGTAGATTTGCACGCGGCCGGTACTATCCTGTATCTCAAAAAAAGAAGCGCTGCCCATAATACGGCGCGTCATGATACGGCCGGCTATGGTAACCTGTTTATACTTATCCGGCGTAGCTTCAAAATTGTCATTAATGTCCTGTGCCCACGCGGTTACATCAAAAGCTTCGGCAGGATAAGGGTTTATGCCCAGCTCGCGCAACTGATCCAAAGACCTGCGGCGAAAAATCTCCTGTTCGGAAAGTACAATACTCATCTTATAAATTGTGTTATTAAGGGGGCAAAAATAGGATTTTTGAGTGAGATATGAGAGGTTAGATGTGAGATTTGAAATGTGAAGCAAACTGTGGAGTTTACTCACCCCGGCTACACTACGTTGGCCGACCCTCTCTGCTGCGCAAAGAGGGTGAAGAAGCCTCTCCCCGGTACTCTCCGAAGGAGTGGAAGCAAAGAATAACCCTTTTTCCGCGTAGTGGAGAGAGGGTGGTCGAGCGAAGCAATGACCGGGTGAGTAAAATCACGAAATGATAGGCTCTTGTTAAATCACTAAATAATATCTTTGCCGCATGAATATTAAAGTCATCGCCTTTGATGCCGACGATACGCTTTGGGTGAATGAACCCTACTTCAGGCAAACAGAGGAGCAGTTTTGCACCCTGCTTTCGTCATACGCATCGCAGCACGAACTGGAGCGCGAACTTTTAAAGATCGAGATCGGTAACCTTGGCTTGTATGGCTATGGCATAAAGGGCTTTATCCTATCAATGATAGAAGCCGCCATGAACATCACCCAAAACACGCTGAGCATTGAGGTTGTGAACCAGATCATAGGCCTGGGCAAGCAGATGCTGAACCAGCCAATAGAGTTGTTGGATGGCGTGGAAGATGTGCTGGAAGAACTTAAAGGTAAATACCGTTTAGTGGTAGCTACAAAAGGTGACTTATTAGACCAGGAAAGAAAGCTAAAGAAATCGGGCTTGAGCCCATACTTTCACCATATCGAGATCATGAGCGAAAAGGATGACGCCAATTATCTGAAGCTGATAAAGCACCTGGATATACAACCACAAGAGTTATTAATGGTGGGTAACTCGCTTAAAAGCGATGTTATGCCGGTATTAAATATAGGCGGGTATGCCGTACATGTGCCTTACCATATCACTTGGGCACATGAGCAAATTGAGGATAGCATAGATAACGACCGTTTTAAAAGCGCCGACACCATTAAAGATATTTTAGCGTACCTGTAAATGAAAACAAAAATAGACCTGGATACCTGGTACCGCAAAGATCATTTTATTTTTTTTAACAGCTTTGAGGAGCCTTTATTTGGCGCTACCGTAAATGTTGATGTTACCATTGCTTACCAAGTGGCAAGGCAAAGGGGCATGTCTTTCTTTTTATATTACCTGCATTGTATTTTAGAAGCCGCGAATAAGATAGAAGCTTTTAAATACCGGGTGGAAGATGGTGAGATATTCTTGTACGATACCATTAATTGCTCTACCACAGTTGCCAGACCGGATACCACTTTTGGCTTTTCTTATATTAATTATACGCCCGATCTTGAAGTGTTTAGTGCTGATGCACAACAAGAGTTAGATCGGGTTAAAGGCACCACAGGGCTCGAGCTTAGGCCATTGTATGATGTGCTGCATATCTCAGCTATCCCATGGGTAAATTTTACCGGATTAACACATGCCCGCAGCTTTTCATTTAAGGATAGCATGCCCAAAGTATCGTTAGGTAAGGTTACGGATGTTGACGGTAAAAAACTGATGCCGGTATCTGTTACCGTGCACCACGGCCTGGCAGATGGCCGCCATGTAGGTGAGTTTATAGACCTTTTTCAGCAATTGCTTAACCGTTCATAAGCAACGTTTTACAACCTTAGGGCGTATATAATCAGGTAGATATATCAATAAGTAAATGATATATTTACGTATCGTTAATTATATGCTTAAAAAGGTATTCGTTTTATTTATAGCCGTTGCGGGCCTGTCTGCCTGTAAAAAGGAAAAACCCTTTGTGCCCGATTCAACCAATGCGCTTCCCGGTTTATGGTCGCAGCTTGGGGATTTTCCTGGAGAGGGCAGGGTGCGTTCGTTCGGTTTTGCCATAAACGGTAAAGGGTATTTACTTGGAGGCAATGCTGCCGGCGGGTTTTACTCCGATCTTTTAAACGACTTTTGGGAATACGACCCCAAAACGGATAAATGGACCCAAAAAGCAGATTACCCCGGCCAGGCAGGCGAATATATACGCGGCTTTGCCATTAATAATAAAGGTTATATGGGCACGGGTTACGGGCAAAGGGTTGCCATCCCCGGCGATGATATAGCACAGAATAACGATTTTTGGGAATATGACCCGGCAACCGATAAATGGACCCGCAAGGCCGATTTTGCAGGTGTAAGGCGCGAGAATGTAATAGCATTTGAGTTGAACGGCGCGGGCTATATGGGCTTGGGTACTAATAACGCCTACGACATTAACTATAAAGATTTTTGGAGGTACGATGCCGGCACAGATAAGTGGACCCGCATGGCAGATTACCCGGGCAGTGGCAGTTTTGGACTTACCGCCTTTGTGTGTAATGGTAAAGGTTATGCGGGTATAGGCGGGGCATCGCCAAACATTGCTGAGAAAGATTTTTGGCAGTACGACCCCATCACCAATAAGTGGACCCGCAAAGCCGATTTCTTGGGTACCCCGAGGGCTTTTACCGGGCAGTTTGCGGTTGGTAACCTGGCGTTTGTAGGTTTTGGGTCTACGCTTACGGCCACTGCCGACGATTGGTTTAAATATGATGCGGATGCCGATAGGTGGGTTAAGAGCACCAATTTACCCGGCCTTAGCCGTTACGATATGGTGAGCTTTGCCATTGATGGTAACGGTTATATTGGTACAGGCAACCCCGGCCAGTTAAAAGATTTCTGGAAGTTTAAGCCAAGAAAGATCAATTAGTTTTTTAAAGAACAGGGAATGATTATCTTGGCTATCTAATAACCTGTCATGATGCTTAAAAAGTTAACACTCGCTTTATTCCTATCGGTTTTCTTGTTTTCCTGTTCAAAAAAATCAAACCCAGCACCCGAAAAGCCTACCGGCCCGATCATACCGGCAGATGCGCGCTGGCAGCAGGCAGATAACCTTACTATGGTGAATACCATAAGTGCCTTTAGCTTTACCATTGATAATAAAGGCTATTTTTTAAACGAAGAGAATGAGGCCGGTAAAACCGTGAACCTTTGGGTTTATGATCTTGCTACCGGCCAATGGACAAAAAAAGCGCCGTTTCCAGGTGCAAGCAAAATGGGATTTAACGGCTTTGTTGTAAACGGCAAAGTATATGTAGGTACCGGGTCTGGGTCGGCCGTAGCCAATACCCCTTCCGTTGGTAACAAGGCCATGTTTGAGTATGATCCCGCTACAGATAAATGGACACAAAAGGCCGACTTCCCCGGAGGGGAAAGAGCAAACACTGTTGCATTCAGTATAAACGGTGTTGGTTACATGGGACTTGGGGTTGATATTTTACTCACTAAAAAGTATAGCGACATGTGGAAATATGACGCTGCAGGTGATACCTGGACAAAAATAGCCGACTACCCCGGCGACGGCCAATACCTAAACAAAGGCTTTGCGGCAGGCAATAAGGGTTATGTAGGTATGGGCATTTCAATAGCCGATAAAACTACTGTTAAAAAAGATATTTGGCAATATGACCCTGCGAATAATAGCTGGACTAAAAAGTTGGATTTTATTGGTGTTGCTAGGGTATTTGGTGTAAACTTTAATATCAACGGCACTTATTATATGGGCCTTGGTTCGGGGCGTAATGAGCTATTGAAGGATGTTTGGAAGTATAACGAAACAAACGATACCTGGCTACAGGTAACTAACTATCCCGATGAAATGGCTTACGGTATTATCGGTTTCGCTATTGGTGATGCTGCATACGTTGGCGGCGGCGCGTCTTATAACCCAACCGCCCCGGGGAATTTAACGCATTTTTGGAGATTTAAACCGTAACTGCTACAGTAGTTTGTGCCTGAATATAGTGTAAAGTACCATACTCACACCATTGATAAGGGCATGAAGGCCCATACCCCAAAAGTAACCATTCTTAAACCGGATGTAAGTTAAGGCCCATCCCATCATCAATTGTGGAATAACATATAACGGGTATATGTAAATTATATGCCATTGCAGCGGCACATAGTTTAAAATATGCATCAGCCCAAATACAATTACCGACGTTACGATCAGCAGGGTTTGAAACCCTTTACCAGGCGTTTTTAACGCGGGGCCAAACTTTGTTAACGTAAAGTACCCTACGACTAACAAAGCTACCCTTGCCAGGATATTTATAAATAAGCTTTGGTTAGCAAGGCCGGGAATAAGTTTCGCAATCAAAACCAATGCAAAGCCAAATGCAATAGCTACGTGCTGCCTTTTAAAGGTTAGCGGTAACCTAAAAATAGCCTCTTCAATTACAGGCGCCATTACACTAATGTAAAATACAGCCTTTAGGTAGCCAAACTTATGGAACATCCTCAATAACGTTTCCTGATACTGGCGGGAGATACTTTTATAATGCAGCACGTGGGTCACAAAATGATCAGCGATGAATGAAATAGGCGCTATCAAAATGTTTATTAAAAAAATAATACCGTAGATCTGCAACAGCAAAATTAGTTTGCTTTGAAAAGAACGGTCCTGATTAAGTTGAGGATAGTTGTTTACTGCTAAAAATTCCTTTAGCATTCGCTCAGTATATCATTAATCAACATCCGCTTCAACATTATATAGGTCATCTATAGCGTCGGCGTATTTTTTTTCTATAACCTTGCGTTTTGCTTTAAGCGTAGGGGTAATTTCGCCCGCTTCCATACTAAAAGGGGTGCGTTTTACCTTAAAGTTTTTGATCCGCTCGAATTTTGCCAGTTCGTTAGATAGTTTCTTTACGTCCTGGTTTATCCATTCGGTAATTTCCTTCTCTTCAATAAACTGGTCGGGTTTTTCAAAATAATCGTCGCCCAGTTTAAAGGTTTCCTGCAATAGTTCCCGGCCGGGTACTAAAATGGCGGTAATGTATTCGCGCTTATCGCCAATTAAAAATACCTGTTCTATTTTAGGGCTTTTTAAGTAAGTGTTTTCTACAGGTGTAGGGTAAACGTTTTTACCATAGGCATTTACCAGCATGTTTTTAAGCCTGTCGGTAATTTGAAGGTTACCCCTGTAAAAACGGCCAATATCACCCGTATGGAACCAGCCGTCGGTGTCAATAACAGCGGCTGTCTCCTCCGGCTTTTTCCAATAGCCCTTCATTACACAATGCCCCCGAACGATGATCTCGCCCTCCTCTGTTTCTAAATTTGGGTTAAAGTTATGGTATGTTTGTTTGGTGTAAATGTGTTTGGTATCAACGTTTTGTATGCCTACTTCAATGCCATCTATAATACGGCCAACTGTGCCGTAAATAATGCGGTCGATCTCGGTAATAGACATAATTGGCGACGTTTCCGTTAAGCCAAAACCTTCTAACAATTTAATATCGATATTGCCAAAAAACTCGCCAACGTTTTTAGGCAAAGCCCCGCCGCCCGATAGCAGTACCTTTAAACGACCGCCGGTTTTCTCTTTAATTTTGCTAAATACCAGTTTATTGGCCAGCTTTTGCTGCGCACTTAAGATCATTCCCGGTTTTTTACCTGCCTCGTTTGCCAGGCGGTATTCCTGCCCAACTTTAAGCGCCCATGTAAATATTTTGGTTTTCATGCCACCGGCAGCAAGCCCATTCTTCATGGCGCGGTCGTGGATGCGCTCGAGCAATCTTGGCACACAGCACATTACGGTTGGCTTTACCTCGGCCATGTTTTTGGCTAAAAGCTCGAGGCTTTGTGCGAACGCTATGGTACAGCCCTTATTCATGCAGATATAGTATGTTGCTGTACGCTCAAAAACATGCGATAGCGGCAGAAACGACAGGAACATATCGTCCTTGGTAATAATAGGGATCTGGTAAAGGCTCACCTTACAGTTTTCGGTAAGGTTATGGTGAGTAAGCATTACCCCTTTGGGCGTGCCTGTAGTGCCCGATGTATAAATAAGGCAGGAAAGATCGGTTGGTAATATGGCTTCGCGCGCGGCATTAATGGCCGCGCGTTTGGCATCAACCAGTTTTAAACCCTCCTCTATAACCTGTGTAAGGCCAATAACGCCCGCGTTAAGTTGCAGGGTGTCGGTGTATTTTTCGAAACCTTCAAACGCGGGTATGATACGGATAAGCGATTTACAGTTATTGGCAATTTTTAACACCTTACGGCAAAGAAAAGGGTTGCCGGTAATGATGGTGCGTGCCTCAGAATCGTTCAGGATATACTCTATTTCGGCCTCGGACAAGGTAGGATAGATAGAAGTATTTACCGCCCCAATTTGTTGCAGGGCCTGGTCGTAATAAACGTAATCGGGGCCGTTCTCGATGATAAGGGCCAGCCTGTCGCCTTTTTTAATACCGATATCCAGGAACCAGGCCGATATCGCGTCGATCTTTTCAAGGGCTTGTTTGTAAGAGATCTCTACCCAGGTATCCTTTACCTTATGGATCAGAAATGTATGCTCTTCGGGGTGTATGTTTGCAACAATATTACGGATCAGCTCCGGTATGGTAGATTGCTCAGCAACAATATTCATCAAGTATATATATCAGGTTTATACCTAACAAAGCTAATTATTTTACATTTAATTAAAAACAGCATAATCCCTGCCAATTTTCAGGTGTCCCACTATTTGTAACACAACAACGGGACACTTTTAAATAATTGATAATTAGGTACTTGTGAATTTAAGCTGTTAGCTTTTCGTGAATGTCCACTTTATGTAATATACAATAACTTATTTATAATAAGGTTTTTATATAAATTTACCGGGGTGTCCCATTTTTAAAAAAACGGGACGGAATGGGACACCCCACTTATTTGACCCGTCCTGAAAAAAGTTTACACTATTGGTTGTTAATACTGGGGTTGATTTACACTTTAAAGTTAAGTACTAAAATAGGTTTACACAAATTAGCTTTCCATGCCTGCCTCCATTTCTATTTTAGGGTAATAGTTCTGCCACCTTCGTGGTATAGGCCCTGTCATTGCATGTGCTTTTTCGGGGGTGACCATATCTAAGCTGGAATGCGGCCGTAAGGCGTTGTAAATACCGATAGCCTGTTTAACGCTTTGGTTAGCAACATTAATATTCTGATAGTTTTCCTTTAGCAGTTCCATTTTGAGTATCCCGTTAACTCTCTCGGCTATGGCATTATCCCTCGGGTTGCCACTTTGGGT